>NZ_FOHU01000009.1 GCF_900111615.1 Natronincola peptidivorans
ATAACGTCTCGTGTCTCCGACACCCCTGAGCTTACAGGGAAGAATTGAGTCTTAGAACTTGTTCACAAGTTCTTGGTGAAATCGACCCGACTCAGTTAGCGAAGGGAGTGTGGTTGCCTGCCCTTCTCCAACGCAAATGCTTCTGGCAACCCTTGCGGAGACACATGGTTATCGGACGGATGAGGCCTCCAGAGACCAGAATGCCACACGGACGTGGCATCCTTGAATCCTACCTGTAACTAATTATAAAATTACATTTCAACTGCACTTTATACATAATCATAATTTATTGTCTGGTAATTGATTTAATTCAATAATATTCCCTTCTGGATCCTTAAAATATATAAATCTAAAACCAGCAACACTCTGTGGTTCTTTCACTATAATAGGCTCAGAAAAAAATTCAATACCTGTTTCCTTTAGACCCCTATATGTATCTTCTAAATTCTCCACATAAAAGGCTATATGCCTGAAACCTGGATAATCTGCAATTGACAGTTCCTTTATCCTATCTACTTTTTGGTTATACTCAAACATTTCAATTTCTACACCATTCCCCGGAATACTTAAATGTGCTCCTCTCGCCTTAGCATCAGAAATACCTACTCCTTTTCTAAAATCCTCACTGGCTATTTCAAATTCTCTAATTACTTCAAATCCTAGCGTATTTGAATAGAAGTCAACCATCTTTTCATAATCATTAACTACAATCGCAATGTGTCTAAACTTGTTTACTTTTATCACATAATCACTCCTCACAAAAATCTATTTTATTATTCTTTATAGTCATTTTACTATTATCACTTTACTAAATATTAAAACTCCAAAGCTCATCTTACTAAAATCCGCGCAGGACGCGCGGCCTTTGCCTCATCTGTCCGATAACTTTTGCGTTCCCGACGCCCATGTCGCTTTTACCTATGAATATAGATGGATTAGCGACGCTATGTCGTAAATATTTGCTTATTTAACCCCTAAGCTATTAACATAGAATTACTTTTATATCCCATCAAGCAGGAAGTTCTATAAAAGCTGTCTCATTTTTCCTTTTTAACTTCCAATTATGACATAATGCATACTTGTTTTAATATAAAAACCTTCTAGTCTCATCACCCTTTGTGGAATTCATAGCCCTAGATTAATTTTATGATTATATTACACCTTAGAGTGCTGTATATTTTTTGCAGAAAAATCTACAAAATCTTCCATAATTACTCTATTCCACCAAAAACAACAAAACCCCTTTGTTGAAAAAAGGGTAGTTTTGTCGATTTGTATGTTTTTTTGTGTAAATAGCTTTAATCTTCTTTTGCTTTTATGTATCAGTTGTTTACCCCACAACCTCCTTCAACGCCTTTATCCCTTCCTTCATCTCCTTTTCCTCTACATTGCCATAGCCAAAGATTAGTTGGTTTTGGTGCTGGTCTTTATGGATTGTATATTCACTGACGGAGTGGATGTTTACGCCTTTGTTTCTTAACGTGTCTAAGTGTTCTTTTGTAAAGCTTATATCCTCCCACTGGGCTACTAGATGCATCCCTGTGGATTCTCCTAGGATTTTTATATTGGGGAAGCTGCTTTTTAGCTCATGGATTAATAGGTTTTGTCTTTTTTTGTAGACCTTTTTCATTTTTCTAATATATCTCATCAAATGGTCTTCTCTTATAAATCTTTCTAATGTCAGCTGGGTTAGGGTGTCATTATGTAGGTCTGAGATATGCTTCTCCTCCTTGGATTTGTCTACTAGCTTTTCTGGTAAGATTAAGTATCCGATTCTTAGAGCAGGTGATAATATTTTGCTGAAGGTTCCTACATAGATGACATTTTCTGGTGCCAGCCCTTGCAGAGAGGGAATGGGATAGCCTTGGTATCGGTATTCGCTGTCGTAGTCGTCTTCTATGATATAGCAGCTCTTTTCCTTTGCGTACTGGATAAGCTCCAGTCTTCTTGCGATAGGCATCACTCCCCCCATGGGAAACTGGTGGGAGGGGGTTACCAGAATGAGCTTTGGGTTGATATCCTTTGGCAATAATTCTGTTTTCAACCCCTGTTCATCTACAGGGATGGATATACCCTTTGCCTCTCTCTTTTCAAAGGAGTTTCTTATATCTACATTGGTGGGATCTTCAATGATAAAGCTATCCCTTTCTTTTAATAGCACCTGACCTATGATCCATAGGGCCTGTACTGCACCATTGGTAATCATGATTTGCTTTTCATTGCAGTGGACCTTTCGCATCTGCTGTAGATAGTCTGCTAGAGTTTTTCTTAGCTTTGGATGTCCCATGGTTTCTGCATAGCCTAAATCTGCTGGATTGATTTCCCCGCAAATGCTTTTATAGAGCTGTCCCCATTTATTCTGGGGGAAGTAGTCTAAGGCTGGGATACCGGAACGAAAATTTATTTTTATCTCTGGTTCCTGATGCTTTGATTTTGGCTGTCCTTGTCTAGATGAAGTTTTTACTATGGTGTCTATCTGAAGTCCTTCTGTTACAAAGGTGCCGGAACCCTCCTTGCTTTGTATATAGCCTTCACTCAACAGCTGGTCATAGGCTTCTATCACCACATTTCTAGAGACATTCAGCTCTTGGGCTAAAGCTCTTGTGGATGGCAGTTTTTTCCCTTCCTCTAGTTTTCCTGACAATATCCGTTCTCTCATTTGATTATAGATTTGTTGGATGATGGGGGTATGATTTTTTTTATCAAGGGTAATCCAGATCATTTTCATTCCTCCAAATTGGTACTATGTAAATTGACAAAAAGTGTATCTACATTGCTCCACTTTTCTCATGCTATTATAATACCATAAAATGTAAAGGAGTGGTTAGATGCAAGAATCCTATGGAGCCTATGTAAAAATGGCTTTAGGTATGTTTATCTCAGGAAGTGCTGTTGTGGTGGGAAAAATGGTGGTGGTGGATATGCCAGTTTTTCTATTTCAGATGTATACTTTGGCCTGTGCCATGGCTTTTTCGGGGATTATTCTTTTTTTTAGAAGGGGTAGCTCTATTAAAGAGCAGCTTTCTAAGGATAATTTATTGATTCTATTTTTTCAGGCTTTAATGGGGACTTTCCTATATCGTGTATTTTTGTTGTATGGTCTTCGTTTTACCAGTGCTGGAGAAAGCGGTATTATTCTCAGCACCATTCCAGCTGTGATTATGGTCTTATCTTGGATTTTCTTAAAGGAAAAAATGTCCTATTACAAGATTATTGGGATTATTTTCAGTATCCTTGGCATTGTGATTTTTAATTTTACGGCCTCCAGTGCTGTGGTTAACCCTTCTTATCGTATTCTGGGAAATATTTTTGTCTTCTGTGCTGTTTTAGGAGAATCCCTCTTTACTTTTTTACGTAAAAAGCTGTCTCCTGTACCTTCTCCCCTCGTTAGCACCTTTATGGTTTCTTTCTATGGATTTTTGCTGGCTTTGCCATTGGCTCTATATCAGCAGTATCATTTCAACTTCTCTAGTTTGACCTATATGCATTATCTTGCAATACTTTACTATGGTGGATTTGTGACGGTACTTTCCTTTTGCTTGTGGTTTGCGGGAGTATCCAAGGTGTCTGCCAGTACAGCAGGTGCCTATTATGGAATTTTTCCTGTAAGCGTTTTTCTTCTTTCTTATTTTATATTAAATGAGGCTGTTTATTTTAGACATATTGCGGGTCTTGCTTTGATTGTAACCTCTATTGTTTTATTATCTAAGAAGCCCGTTGTTATTGAGGACAGAGAACTAGCATCAAAATCAAAACTACCCCAAGGAGGCATTAATCCTTTATGGAAGAAGAATATAGTGCCAGAAGAGAAAGAATAATGAAATATTTTGTTGGAGTATATATTATTTCTCATTTACTTTACTTATGGCTTTCTGTATTAGAATCCTTCAAGCTAAGATTAGAATGCATAAAGAGTAATTAATTTTAAAAATTTTTCATACTAAAAGGACTAAAACAATAGCTTTAGTCCTTTTACAGTTTTTTGAGTAATTAAATACACGTATATTACTGTTTGTAGTTAATACAAAAATGAAGGCATGAGTATTTTTTGAATACTAAGTATTACATTATATCAATAATTTCTACAAACTCAACGCTAGCTCCATACTCTGACTGCCAATATCCGATGAAGTTCAGATCTTTGACACCTATTCCTACATTCATAGTTTTGCCCTCTTCTATTACCTCAATCAAGTCACTGTGGGGAAGAGCTTCAAAAAGAGCATCCTCATTTCGAAACACAAAATGTGAAGGTTTATAAGTAAATTCAATGTGCTCTTGATTATATCCTTCTCCCTCTATAACTATGGTAGGAAAAATGTCATCAGGAAAAGTAAACATCATTGCTTCGTAATATTGATGATCATATGAAAGCTCCCCTGTTAGAGCAATATCTCCTGCTAAAATAAAACTTGTGTATTCATCCTCAATATAAATATCCCTTATGATAAGGCCTTCGCCTACCTCATCACCATTTCTAAGATTTGATAGATAAAATGTTCTCTCCTCATCTGTGGCAAAATCACTGGTTGATTCTTGGTTCTCATCAGCTATATCCACCTCTTGTTCCTGAGGTATTTCTTCTTCTATTTCCTCTGTAATTCCTTCTTGCAGTGCTTCCTCTGACTTTTCAGTCTCATAGGAGCACCCTGTAAAAATCGTTAGAGCCAGTAAGACTAATATTATCAGACTGATTATTTTTTTCATTTGTTGATTCCCCCTTGAATAAATGAATTTTAATAGCTTTAAGCTATGGTTAATTGAGATAAATCATGATCTGTTTTCATTTTTTGTGCATCTCTTTCCTTTTTAATTATAATACCCTTCTTATTTTCTTATATTTATAATTTTCCAGTAATCCATCTATTTTACTATCTTTGTTGTTGGGTATTTTAACTCTCCGCTCTGAAAAAAAGTTTTCTTGTGGACTTGTATGCTGTTTTAGAAAAGATACCTGTTCACTTGTTTTCCTTTAGAAAAACCACTCTTTATTCATGAGTGGCTTTATCTATGTGGGTTTATTATTTGACCTTTCTTAAAATAATTATTCTTGATAGTTCGAAAGAGTTCTATTGGCAGTAGATATTGCACTATCTATTGCAGCTATCGTGCTTTGGATTTGCACCTTGTTTTCTTGTTTTTCTACTGAATTGACAGCCTGCAATAAATTTTGTTTGCATGTTTGAAGCTGATTAAACGTATCTTGAACCTGTTGTCTGGCATTTTTATGTGGCATACTCATCCTCCTCTTTTCATATATTTTGAATTCGTGATCAAATTTATTTTTTGTATTTTTCATTTAAATATTCAATATCTTATTTCTTTTTTACGGATTTTCATATCATTTGTTAATATAGTATAATAAGGAAATACTACATATAATATCATATTTTTGCATGAAGTATCCTTTATCACCATGCATCATCTTTATTCTCAGGAGGTATATATATGAAAGTACTGTATTATGACTGTTTTTCTGGCATCAGCGGCGACATGAACTTAGGAGCTATGCTGGATCTGGGCGTCAGTGAAGAAGTATTGAGAAGAGAACTGAAAAAGCTCCATTTGGATGAATATCAACTAGTGGTTACTAAGGATGAGAGAAAGGGTATCACTGGAACCAAGGTGGATATCCAGCTGTTACACCCTCTGCCTGACCACCACCATCATGAGGATCACCCCCATCATCATCATCATCATGAGAGCACTGATTCCCATGGAGACCACCATCACCATAAGGAGGATCATCATCACCATAGAAATCTTCATGATATTGAAACTATTATTCATAACAGCCATTTGAGTAGTGAGGTGAAGGAATTAAGCTTAAAAATATTTAGAGAAGTGGCTGTAGCTGAGGCAAAAATCCATGGCAGGCCTATAGATGAAGTCCATTTCCACGAGGTGGGGGCTATAGATTCTATTGTTGATATTGTTGGTGCTGCTATTTGTTATGATACCCTTAAGGTGGACAAGGTTATTTTCTCTCCTATCACAGTAGGAGGAGGCTTTGTTGATTGTGCCCATGGTAGATTTCCTGTGCCGGCACCTGCTACCACAGAGATATTAAAGGGGATTCCTATTGTTTCAGGTGAAATCCAAAAGGAGATGACCACCCCTACTGGAGCAGCCATTGCTAAAGTGCTGGGGGAGGAATTTACTACTGATAAGGACTTTACCATTACAAAGGTTGGCTATGGTATAGGTCATAGAGATAATGTCATCCCCAATGTCCTAAGGGTGTTTCTTGGAGAAGTACAGCATCAACACAGAGAAACCGCTAAAATGATAGACTGTAATATCGATGATATGAATCCAGAATTATATCAATACGTTATGGAGAAGCTTTTAGATAAAGGTGCGATGGATGTCTATCTTACGCCTATCACCATGAAAAAAAATAGACCAGCTATGAAGCTCAGTGTTTTGTGCAGTCAGGAGTTAGAGGCTTCTTTAACAGAAATTTTATTTAAGGAAACTACTACTTTAGGGATTCGAAGCTATGAAGTAGTAAAAAACATGATGTCTCGAGAAGTGGTAAAGGTCAATACCCCCTATGGCTCTATTGGAATGAAGCTAGCCCTCTTAAATGGAGAGGTAGTTAAGTACAAGCCTGAGTATGAGGATTGCAAAAAAATTGCTGAGGAGCATGCTCTTTCTATTCACGAGGTATATAGCATGGTTCAGCAGTTATACTTTAATAATCTGCATAGATAGCAGTTTTCGGATGGATAGCGTCCTCTAGTCCGTTGCAATAAAACAGATTGATTAAAATGAGGTGTTATAGATGAAGGTTGAAGCAATAGAGAAGCTTCTAATGGATGTAAAGGAAAATAGAATAGATGTAGAGGAGGCCTTGTCTACTTTAAAACAGCTTCCCTACCAGGATTTAGGCTTCGCAAAAATTGATCATCACAGAGAGCTGAGACAGGGCTATCCAGAGGTTATCTACTGCAGCGGTAAAACCGTTGATCAGGTGGTCCATATAGTGGAGGTGATGATGCACCGAGGTAGCAATGTTCTGGGTACCAGAGCTACTGAGGAAATGTTTGAAGCTGTAAAAAAACAGTTTTCTATGGCTGCTTATAATGAATCTGCTAGAACCATCACCATTGTGCAAAAGGAAATCCAACCATCTAATGGATATATTGCCGTTGTTACTGGCGGTACTTCCGATATGCCTGTTGCTGAGGAGGCAGCGGTAACTGCTGAGATCCTAGGCAACAAGGTGGAAAGAATCTATGATGTAGGGGTAGCCGGCATTCATCGGTTGTTTTCAAAACTGGAGTTAATCACTGATGCCAGGGTTGTGATTGCTGTTGCTGGTATGGAGGGTGCATTGGCCAGTGTGGTTGGAGGTCTTGTAGATAAGCCAGTGATTGCTGTCCCCACCAGTGTTGGCTATGGGGCAAATTTTGGTGGTTTGGCTGCTTTGCTGTCGATGTTAAACAGCTGTGCCAGTGGTACTGCAGTAGTCAATATAGACAATGGATTTGGGGCCGGTTATATGGCAAGTATGATTAACAAACTATAATAATCTTTACATATAGAGGTTTTCCCTGCTATAATATAATGTGCTGAGAAAACAAGGATATGAGAGAAAATGATAGTCACATATAGAAAGGATTTGAAGGAATATGAAGATAGGATTAGTGGGGCTGCCTACTGTAGGCAAAACCACATTGTTTAATCTATTAACAGGACAAAATATTGAAATATCTGGTTTTTCCACTGGCAAGGTGGAATCCAATGTTGGAATCGCCAAGATTCCTGATAGAAGAATTGACTTTTTAGCAGCTATGTACAAACCAAAAAAAATAACCCCTGCCACCATCGAAGTAATTGATGTGCCTGGTCTGGTTAGTGGTTCTAGTGCTGGCAAAGGTGTAGGAAATCAATTTTTGGATGCTATCCGTAAGGTGGATGTTTTGGTACATATCGTTAGAGTCTTTGAAAATGATGCTGTTATCCATGCTGATGGTGATGTAGATCCTATGAGGGATATAGAAACTGTAAACATGGAGCTATTATTTTCTGACCTAGGTGTTATTGAAAATCGTATCCAGCGTATTCAAACAGCAAAAAAAGTTACAAAAGAGAATCTTGAAGAGCTTGAGGTGCTAAAAAAGTGCCAAGCAGGCTTAGAGGAAGGGTTATTGATCCACAATATCGATTTATCTGATGAGGAAAGAGAGCATTTAAAAACCTTTGGTTTCCTGTCAGAAAAGCCTATGATTTTAGTAGCCAATATTGATGAATCTCAGCTGACATCCCATGATTATCCTGGAAAAGAGGCCATCATGGCTTACGCCAATGAAAGAAATGTTCCATTTATAGAGATATCTGCTCAATCTGAGTTAGAAATCAATCAGTTGGATGAAGAGGACAAGATATTATTTATGGAAGAACTAGGTATCACAGAACCTGGTATTGATAAGCTGGCAGAAACTGCCTACAACTATTTGGGGCTTATCTCCTTTCTTACCTCCGGAGAAGATGAGGTTAGAGCATGGCCTATTAAAAAGAATACTCCTGCTAAAAAGGCTGCAGGTAAGATTCATTCCGATATAGAAAAAGGCTTTATTCGTGCAGAGGTTACTGCCTTTAAGGATTTAGAAGAACTAGGTTCTGTTGCCAAGGTTAAAGAGAAGGGCTTAGCACGACTAGAGGGTAAAGAGTACATCGTACAGGATGGAGATATCATCAACTTTAGATTTAATGTATAAAATGAAAACAGCCTTTTACCATTTATTTGTGGTAACCGGCTGTTATTTTTTATTATAAATTGTAACAAGCTATTATTTTATGATTTTGAGGAATGTTGTATTTATCCTCTAGATTTTCTTCTATATCTAGGTTCCATTTTCCTGTAAACCCTTCTTCATGGGCTGCTTTTTCAAAGTAAAGCATAATAATACCTCTATCTATTCCACTGCTTTTTTCTTCTCTATCAATCACAAGAAATACTTTTTCTCCATCAATGATAAAGCGCCAAGGTTGGTTGTTTCCCCAGGATGGAGCAAACTTTGCATAATAAAAAATATTGGTAAGGCCTCGAGAATCTAAGTATTCGATTTTACAAGGATTTTTCCAGCCCTTTAGATAAACTAAATCTTCGATTCCCATTCTACTACTTTTAGGAGATACATCTGTTTTAAAGATCCCCTTATATGGATGTCCGATGGCAATCAGAGCAACAACCTCTTGTTCTTCCTTAATCCTCAAATAATTCTTTAGCTCTTTTTCGTCCTCAATGCTTAGCCAGCAGGTGCCTAATCCAAGCCTCCATGCCTTTACCCTTAACCATTCCATGATATAGCCACTGTTTTCTTTATGATGAGGGTATACATCTGACACGATTGCTAAATAATGAGGTGCTTCGATTATTTTACCATAATACCCTGCTCCTCCAACTAGTGTCTGGTAAAACATTTTGCCATTTTCTATGAAAACTACTGAATCATTGCTATCTTCTATGATTCCTCTTATGTCATTGTCTGTCCCCATAACCTCTTCAATTAAGCTTTTATCAACTACCACCTTTTTAAAATCTCTTATTGTTTTCATATCCTCAACCAAGCTTGTAAATCTCATATGCTCTAACCCCCTTGTTATGGATTTTGTATTTTACTGTATATTCTATATACCCATATTCTATCTACATAAATCCATCTTTTTTCTTTAAATAGATATGGTGACTTGAAAGTCACCATATCCTTCTCTCTACATAATTCTCTTTTTTGATCTTTATATCCTATCCTGATTTAGTTTCTCAAAGTTGCCTTGATTCTAGAAGGTTTTAATAACATTGTAAATACGTCCTCTATAGAATTTACAACAATATCTGCCGTCATCAGCAGCTTCCCACTGCATCCTTCCTTTCCCATCACTGCTATTGATAGGATGCTTTCCTCCAGCATCATGATATCATTATAGCCATTGCCAATAGCAATAGTTTTTTCCTTTCCTAATTCCTCAATAATTCTTTTTTTCTGTATACCTGCATTTTCATAGGGAAAGGTTTGCAGTATAACACCAAGGTTGTGGCATTCTTTTAAGACTGTACCATAGGTATCTGCTGTTAAAATATGTACTTCTACATAGTCTTGGATTTTTATGAGAAAATCTTTTGTTTCTTGAGTCAGTACCCCATCTACAGCCAAAGTACCGTTATAATCAAATACAATGTTTTCAATGGTAAGCTTTCCTCTTCCAGGAATATCTATTTCCAGCATCCTCTTCAACCCCTTTTCTATAGTCATACTTACATCGGTAGGATTTTTAGCCCCACTGTATTGCAACCCCACTTGCTTTATGTAGTGTTTTAGGTTAATCTATCCTTAGTTGTGCTTTACCACTACTTTACTGCCAGCTCCATTTTGCTGGGCAGCAGTGACTTCCATATATCTAGGCATTCTATTTTTTAGCTCGCCAACATGGCTAATGATTCCCACCATCCTTTGATCCTTTCTTAGTTTTTCTAAGGTGTTCATAACAAGCTCCAGCTTTTCATTGTCAAGTGTTCCAAAGCCTTCGTCTAAGAAAAAGAATCCTAGTAGCTCCCCCTTAAGCTGTATTTTAGAGGAAAGGGCAAGGGCTAAGGCCAAGGAAGTAAGAAAGGTTTCCCCTCCTGATAGGGAGGTTACCAACCGGCCTTCTCCACCACTATAATCGTCCCTCATGATAAAGTTGCCTTTATCATCCAGCTCTAGCCGATACCTCTGTCCCGTCAACTCCCCCAGCTTGATGGAGGCTTCTACTGCCATGTCCCTCATGTGTTCCTCTGCTAAAAATTTTACAAATCGCTTCCTTTTTAAGAGATTAAACAAGGTTGTCACCAAATCTATTTTTTCTCCTATTTGTTTATTGACTTCCTGCAACTCCTTCCAGCGTTTTTGTTTTTCTTTTAGATCCTCTAGATTCTTTTGCAGGCCTCCTTCTTCTTTCACTATTCTTTCATATTCCTCACTGTTTTTATCGTTAAGCTCTTTGGTGCCTTCAAACAGTCCTTTGTCAAAGGGATTCTCCTCTGCCTTTTTCTCCAATGTTTCGAGGGATTTTAATGTGAAGTCCCAAGCCTTTTCATAATTGTTAATCTTTTCCTCCATTGCTTCTTGCTTCTCTTTTTCTATCAGAGCATTTTCCAGCTGAACAATGTCACTAAAGCCAGCATTGGCTAATCTATCCTTTAGATGATTTTCCATAGTTTCCAGATGTTTTATACTATTTTCAATGCTGGATTTTAGTATAGCTAAACGTTGTTGTATTTCCTGTTTTCTCTTATTGGTACTCTCCCAAATCTCTTCTGCTGTTCTTATTTGCTTTTCCAATTCAGTAATACGTGTTTTTATTTGTTCCTCATATACTGCAACAGTGGTATTGCCAATAAGTGACTCTATGTTTTCCTTTAGCTGCTGGGCTTTTTTATTATTTTTTTCGATATTTTCAAGGGAGATTTTCACATTGGTCTCCAGATGATTGCACTCTTCCTTCAAACCATGAATTTTCTTTTCCAGATCCTTTACTGCATCCTCTTTGGATTCTATTTCCTCCGTCACCTTCTGATAGGCTTCCTCCGCTTCCCGCAAATGTTCTTTTAAGGTCTTTACTGTGTTTCTATCAGTGACTTTATAGTTGGCAGTAATTTGGTTGATTTTTTCTTGCAGGAGGACTAGTGCACTTTCGAAATCAGCTTTTATTTTTTGTAAATCTGCTACCTTTTTCATCCATCTATCCTTATAAAAGGATTGTATTTCCTTCATGATGTTTTTTTCAGTAGTATATTGGATATTTACCTGCTGGAGCCACTGTCTTATTTCTTTGGCTTCCTTCTTTATTGTTTGCAATTTTTCTTTAGCTCTTTGTAGAGGGTCCTTCTCTGTTTCTTCTTCAGCTATTGCCGGCTTAGGATGGTGTGTAGAGCCACAAACCTGACAAGGCTCTCCTTCCTTTAGCTTCGAAGACAATTCTCCCGCCATATTTTTTTCTATAGCCGTTGTTACCATTTCCTCGGCTATAGTTTGCTTCTCCTCTACTTCCTTTACTATGCCTTCTGCATAACCTACTAATTGTTGTAGGCTCGCTTTCTCTGTATCCAGCATTGTATCATGAATGTATTTTTTCAGTAGAATCCTTAATGCTTCTTCTTCCTTTTTTTGTTCTTTTTCCTTTTTCTGCAGCTCATGACTTGCATCCTTTTCTTGTTTTTCTTCTACCTCTAGTCTTTGCAAAGATGCAATAGCATTTTCTACTTCCTCCCTGCAAAGGAGGATATTATTCATTCTCTTTTTGGTTTTTCTCAACTCAAGGATAGCCTTTTTTTCGTTTTCTAGAATTTTGTTGTTTTCCTTATGCTCCTTCTCTAACATCACAAACTTTTTCTTTTTTTCATTTATCTCCTTTGTTAGCTCCTTCGTCTCTCCCTGCAGCTCTTCTATTTGTTTTTCGTAGTTTGCTGCTAAGGGAAGCTTTGGTAGTTCTTCTTCCTTTAGACGATTCACCAGCTGTTGCTTCTCTTTAGAATTTTCTAGCTGTACCCGTGCCTCTTTTATAGCTTCGTCAATATTGGCTTCTGCTTTTTCTTCTGCTTTTAGCTCAGTTTTCTTTTCTTGCATCTCTTGCTTTAGCTTTTTTAGTTGCTCTAAGGTATCTTCAAAACCTTCAGCTTTTTTTGCAAGGCGGAGCTGCTGCTGCTGTTTTTCTATCTCTGTTCTCTGTTGCTGCAGTTTTTCTTTTTCCTGCTGTCTATCCACCATTTCCTGATGAATACCGGCAGCTATCTCCAGTTTTTTTAGCTGTTTTTCTAACTGTTTTCCCTCTTTAGCTTTTTCTGCTGCTATCCTCCGTTTATCCTTTAGCTGTTCCTCCACCTGCTGTATGGTTTCCTGTGATGCATCTCCTAGCTCCGCCATACGACTTTTATTGCCTTCATATTTACTTTCCAAGTCTTTTTCTAGCTTTTTTACTTTTTCTGTAAGCCTTTCTCCATATTCCTCAAGACAAAAAATTTTTTCCAGCATTTCTGTTCGATCTTTTTCAGTGAGCTTCAGAAACTGGTCAAACTTATTTTGTGGAATAATGACGGCCCTGGTAAAATCTCTAAATTTCATCCCAAGGAGGCTCTCTATTGTTTCTGTTACCTCGTTTGCTTTATCAGCTAAGATTTCTTTTTCTTCCTGGACTTTTATAAGACGGGATACCTTGTTGGTGATGGTATCCTCCCTTTTATTCCTTTTATAGCTTCGTTCCACAAGATACTGTTTTTCTCCTAAGGCAAACTCAAAGGAAACGTACAGCAGATCTGTAAAATGGTTCATGATACCCCTGATACCATTGGGAGCTCTTTCTACATTGCCATATAAAGCTAAAGTAATAGCATCTAATATCGTAGACTTACCTGCACCCGTGGGACCAAATATTCCAAATATCCCCAAGGCTCCCACTTCTAAGAGATCAATCTCTTGTTCTTCTCTGTAGCTTTGCAAGCCTGCAAATTTCAGTTTAATCGGTTTCATTTTCATCACCTCCATCATGGGCAAGGGTTAAAAATAGATCTATCAATTCCTGACTAGCAGTGGTTCCTGTTTCTTTCGCTACAAATCTTAGAAATTGTTCTTCTAAAGATAATTCCTGCAGTCTTGGTTCCTCTTCTTCATTTATAACGGCTCCTGGCAAAATTATTCTCCTATAAATAATCCCTTCATGGACTTTGTTTAGTTCCTCCAGCTGCAAATTGGATAATGGCTGCTGTGATTCTATTTCTAAGTGAAGCCATATTTCTTGGTTTTCTTCATTGGCGCACCAATCATAAGCCTCCTGATAGGAGGAAAATCTCTTTATATACATAGGTTTACCCTTTGTTAATGGAATTCCTTCAACATGAGTTTCTCCTGTAGGTTCAATATCCACTACCAACACTTGTTTTTGCTGGATACTTTCTGAAAAACTATAGTATAAGGGTGACCCTGAGTAGTAGCAAGGAACTTCTGTCCCTCCTATTTTCTGCTTTCTATGTAAGTGTCCCAATGCTACATAATGAGCCTCCTTTGGCATGGCTGCAGGTTCTACCACAAAAGCTCCCCCCAGTTGTATATCTCTTTCAGAGTCGGAGCCTATGCCTCCCAATACATAGAGATGGCTGGTGACAATATTAACGGTATCCTGACGAAAATGTTGGGCACCTTCTTGTAGGGCTAAGGCTACTCTCTGGGAATATGCTTTTTGCAGATCACCTTCCTCCATAGAATCACATAATAATTCATTTAACCTTTTTTCAGAAGGATAAGGCAACACAGTGATTACTGCATTGTTTTCACAATCAGGAATAGAGATTTCTATCCATCCAGCTCCTGCATTCACTAGATTTACCTGTTCTTTTCCTATGGATAATGCATCTGCAGCAGCAGCCATTTCCTCCAAGGCTTTAGTAGCTGCTAAAGCTTGTCCCATATCCTCCCCTGGCATACCCAGCAGATAAATCCCTTGTTTCCATGCCAAAGGATTAGCAGCTCTTAATCTTTCCGGACTATCATGATTCCCTGCAATAGCCACTACTGCTCTTTTCCCATCATCAGATATCCTTTCCACCGCCTGATAAAAAAGCTCCTCTGCAGCTGCAGATGGATTGTAGGTGTCAAATACATCGCCAGCAATAATCACCAACTGAATCTTTTCCTTCTCTAAAATATAGCACAGCTCGTCGATAAAGGCCCTCTGCTCTGGGAGACGACTTTTGCCCTCTAGCGTCCTTCCTAGGTGCCAATCAGATGTATGTAAAATCCTCATTCTTCATCCTCCTTTGATTAGGATGTTTTTATTTTCTATTATATACTAACTTTATTATACAATAAAAGATGTGCCATAGTTGGCACATCTGCATGTTTTCTATTTATTTCATATTTTTATTTATTCCATATTCTGTATTTCTTCTTTTTCATCCTCTGACAAGATTTTTTCTAAATCCAGCATAATGATGATTTTTTCTTCTACCTTTCCTATTCCTATTATGTATTGTCTATCAATTCCCGTCAAAATCTCTGGTGGATTATCGATTTGCTTTTCATCCATTGTCAGTACCTGAGAAGCATCATCCACAATAAATCCTACATGCCTATTTTTTAGATTGATAATAATGATTCTATTACTGTCTTTTATTTCATCTTCTTGTAAATTAAATTTCTTTTTTAAACTAACGATTGGAGTAATATTTCCTCTAAGATTTATAACCCCCTCAATGAAACTAGGTACATTAGGAACCTTGGTAGCTTTTTTATACTCTGTGATTTCCTGCACATGATCGATCTCTACACCGTACTCTTCACCACATAATTTAAAAATAACATATTGTTTTTCTGCCATTCCACTGACCCCCTTTTATTAAAATTATACCATAATTTTTGAATTTTATAGCGGTTTTTGTAAAATTTCTGCTTTTTCTAGATTTTATTATAATAAAATCCATAGCTCTTGATAATATTTTATCAATTTCCTGTGAAATTGTAAATCTATTTCGAAAAATGCCGTTTCATGAGTTTGGGATAGTATGTTGCAATTTTTAGAACACTTCTTTCATTTGTTTGTTGATGAATAGTACAGGTCATGATTGCACCATTTAATTTTCTATGAAATATAGTGAATTTCAGTTGAAATAATCATTTTTACTCTTGTTGAATTTCTCTTGGAGAAATTGCCATCAATGCAATAAATGAATTATAGAAACGTTTTCATTCTTTTTCATGTCATTTTTGCCTATCTGATCTATGTTTTTATTAAATAAATGAAAGATTTAATATAAAATATTTCATTTATTTAATAATTGGTATTGACTATTATGTTTATTGCATTTATAATGTTGTATAAATCATTAATTAAATCGTTAATTATTTAAGGGGGATTTTAGGATGGATAAGAAAATCAAACTATTGGACACAACCTTGAGAGATGGTGAGCAAACTGCAGGTGTTGTGTTTGCCAATGAAGAAAAAGTATTTATTGCGAAAATGTTAGATGATTTAGGGGTAGATCAAATCGAAGCAGGTATTCCTGTCATGGGTGAGGACGAAAAAAAGGTAATTAAAAAAATCGTTCAAAGTAATCTAAAGGCAAGCATTATGGGTTGGAACAGAGCGGTTGTCAAGGATATAGAAGCTTCTATCGATTGTGGAGTAGATGCTGTAGCCATATCTATCTCCACTTCTGATATTCATATTAAACATAAGTTAAATACAACAAGAAGTAAGGTTCTAGATCAAATGGTAAAGGCAGCAGAATTTGCTAAGGCTAATGGCTTGTATGTATCTGTTAACGCTGAGGACGCCTCTAGAACTGATGCAGAATTTTTACTTAAGTTTTTTAAAACTGCAAAGGAAGCTGGCGCCGATAGGGTACGTTTTTGTGATACAGTAGGGACTATGGATCCTGTCAGTACTTATAACATTATTAAACGTATCATAGAAGAGGTTGACATCGAGGTAGAAATGCATACCCATAATGATTTAGGTATGGCCACTGCCAATGCTATCGCTGGAGCTATGGCTGGTTCCACTTACTTAGGTGTCACTGTCAATGGTCTAGGTGAGCGAGCTGGAAATGCATCCATAGAGGAAGTAATTCTTTCACTAAAGCATGCAATGCATTTGGATAGCTCAAATTTTGATATCAAAAAGTTGAGGGATTTATGTATTTATGTTGCAAAGGCTTCTAATAGGGAGATTTCACCTTGGAAGGCTGTTACAGGAGAACGAATCTTTTATCACGAGTCTGGTATCCATGCAGATGGAGCTATTAAAAATCCTCTTACCTATGAAATCATTAAGCCAGATGATTTAGGATTGGAAAGAAAAATTCTTATTGGTAAGCATTCTGGTACAGCTGCCATTAAAAACAGACTGTTGGATTACAATATCTATACGGATGATAATACTGCTTATCACCTGCTGAGCAAGGTTAGAAATACAGCTATCTCTTTAAAGAGGACCTTGACGGATATAGAACTATTAAACTTGTATAATGAGAGTCTTCAAGACGGAAATTTATTAAAGAATGCATAGATACTAAAGGAGATGGTTGTAATGGGAAAGTGCTTAACCTATAAAATATTAGAAAATCACTTGCTTTCAGGGAAGCTGGTACCGGGTGAGGAAATAGCTATCAAGGTAGATCAAACCTTGACACAGGATTCTACCGGCACAATGGTATATCTTCAACTGGAGGCTATGGATATAGAGGAAATTAAAACAGAATTATCAGTAGCCTATATTGATCACAATACCCTGCAAACTGGTTTTGAAAATGCTGATGATCATGCTTTTATACAAAGCGTAGCTGAAAAATACGACATCATCTTTTCTAAACCAGGGAATGGTATTTGTCATCAGCTTCATTTAGAAAGTTTTTCTATACCCGGTAAAACACTACTGGGGTCCGATAGTCATACTCCCACCAGTGGTGGTATGGGTTTGCTGGCTATAGGAACTGGTGGATTGGATGTAGCTGCTGCTATGGCTAGTGGCAGCTACTATATGAAGGTACCGAAGGTTCTAAATATTCATCTTACAGGAAAGCTAAAGCCTTGGGTTTCTGCTAAAGATGTGATTTTGTATATCCTTAAAACCCTCACAGTAAAAGGTGGCGTCGGAAAGGTAGTGGAGTATTCTGGTGATGGATTAAAGGGACTATCCTTGACAGATAGAGCTACCATCACCAATATGGGAGCAGAGCTAGGGGCTACCACCTCTGTTTTTCCTAGTGATGCTATTACTTATGATTTTTTAAAGGCCCAAGGGAGAGAAAAGGATTGGGTAGAGCTCTCAGCGGATGCTGACGCTGAGTATCATGAGAGTATAGAGGTTGATCTTTCAGAGATTTCTACAATGGCCGCTAAACCTCATAGTCCAGACAATGTAGATAGTATAAAAGCTATTGGTAATATAGCAGTGGATCAAGTATTGATTGGGAGCTGTACCAATTCTTCCTATAAGGATCTTATGAAGGCAGCAGCTATTTTGAAGGGGAAAAAGGTTCATCCAAATGTAAGCTTAGGGATTTCACCAGGCTCAAGCAAGATTTTAAAGATGCTGGCAGACAATGGCACCTTATCTACCTTTATTGCTGCAGGAGCTCGAATACTGGAATGCAGCTGCGGTCCATGTATTGGCATGGGCCAATCTCCAAAGAATAATGCTGTTTCTCTGAGAACCTTTAATAGAAACTTTTGCGGTAGAAGTGGTACAAAAAATGCTGATGTTTATTTAGTAAGTCCTGAGACAGCTGCTATATCTGCTATAAAAGGCTCTCTAGAGGACCCAGCAAGTTTGGGACCAGATATTGTTATCCAAGAGCCCGCCTTATATGATCAAAATGACAATTATTTTATCTATGGAAACAATCCAGATGTATCCATCAGTATGGGTCCAAATATTCAACCCTTTCCAACAAGTAAAGCATTAGCTGGAAGTCTAGAGGGAAAAGTATTGTTAAAAACCGGTGATAATATTACCACTGATGACATTATGCCGTCTAATGCGAAGCTATTGCCTTACCGATCCAATATTCCTTATCTTTCTAGGTATTGTTTTAGTGGGATAGATGAAGGTTTTGGAGAAAGATGCAAGAAAAATGATGGTGGTTTTATCTTAGGAGGAGAAAACTATGGCCAGGGCTCCAGTAGAGAACATGCAGCTTTGGTTCCCCTGTATCTAGGGGTAAAGGCAGTTATTGCTAAGTCTTTTGCTAGAATTCATAAGGGAAATCTAATCAATAGTGGTATTATTCCCTTAGAATTTGTGGATAGCAGTGATTATGATGCTATTGATGTACTAGATAATTGCATCATCAAGGATCTACAGGACTCTTTACAGCAGGGTGCGTTTATGGAGATATATAATCAAACGAAGGATACCGTGATAAAAGCAAGATTTACAGGCTCACAACGGGATATCGATATTCTGTTGACAGGAGGCTATTTAAACTATATCAAAGCTAGTCTGGAGGAATCAAAATGAAGGAAATCACATTAATACCAGGAGACGGCATAGGAACAGAGGTTACCGCTGCTGTACAGAAGGTACTTACCGCCGCCAATCAATCAATTGCCTGGGAGATTGTCAATGGTGGTGAGGGAGCCTATCAAGCCACTGGTCAATACATCCCTGATGCTCTTTTAGATAGTATTTCAACCAATAAGATTGCCTTCAAGGGGCCCATTACTACACCTATTGGTAAAGGTTTTAAAAGTATCAATGTCACCTTGAGACAAAAGTATAATACCTTTGCCAATGTAAGGCCAGTAAAAAGCATGGAGGGCATCAAAACTCCTTTTAATAACGTAGATTTAGTCATCATTAGAGAAAATTCAGAGGATTTATACTGTGGTATAGAGCATCTTGTGACAGAGGGTGTAGCGGAATCTATCAAGGTTATTACAGAGAAGGCATCACTAAGGATAGGAGAATACGCCTTTCAGTATGCAAAAAAGCATGGAAGAAACAAAGTGACCTCTGTTCATAAGGCCAATATTATGAAAATCTCTGATGGATTGTTTTTAGATTGTATTAGAAGGGTAGCAAAAAAGTATCCAGAGATTGAATATGAAGAGGTTATTGTAGACAATATGTGTATGCAGCTAGTGATGTATCCAGAAAAGTACGATGTTTTGGTGTTGCCTAACCTCTATGGAGACATTGTTTCTGATTTAGCAGCTGGCTTAGTTGGCGGCTTAGGCTTGGTACCGGGAGCCAATATTGGAGAAGATATTGCTATCTTTGAAGCGGTCCATGGCAGTGCTCCACAAATAGCAGGAAAAAACGAAGCTAATCCAACAGCATGTATATTGTCTGCTGCTATGATGCTGGATTATATCAATGAAAGGTCTGCTGCAGATCTTATCAGAGAAGCTGTAGCCTATGTAATCAGGGAAGGTAAGCATACCACAAAGGATATCGGTGGTAATGCTACTACAGAGGAAATGACAGAGGCTATCTGCAGCTATATAAGAACTGTGTCTATCAACGCAGCTGGGTGAATCAACTAGATGGTTACCCCAAATGCAAGATTTTGGCTGCCTCCTTATAGAAAGACTTGGGGTCCTTTTGGTACATGCTATCACAGCCCCAGAACCTTTCCAATTGTCATAAAATAAAGCCTAGGTCTTTAAATTGACTCAGGCTTTATTATCTTCTATGGCAAGTGCTGGCATTACTCCCGCTATTTCTTTCGATAGATCTTATGAGTATGATGGATTACATCAAAAAGTTTATCTTTCTGCTCCTTTGTTACTTCTTCTGATCTTCCTAATACTAAATAGCCTTCTCTATCCATCCCGCTATAGAATTTTTCTAATACCTTTCTCTGTAAATTTACATCAAAATACATTAATAGGTTTCTACAAATAATCATTTGAAATTCATGAGATAACCTACTGTTTACAACATTATTCTGAAAGAATAGTATGTTTTTTTTGTACTTCTTTCTTATCTTCATATATTTCTCTTCTAAATGAAAGCTATCAACAAAAGCATTGCTTCCCATTGCCATCTCATAATTCTTTTTATCTCTTTCTATGGTTTCAGAAGAATAAAATCCATTTTTAGCTTCTTCAATAATATATGGATTTATATCTGTAGCATATATTTGAGTTTTATGAAGCATGCCTAGCTCCTCTAATAGAATCGCCAAGGAATAAGGTTCTTTGCCATTAGAGCATCCTACACACCATACTTTTATGTGTTTATGTTCAGATAAAGCTGGGAGAAGGCTTTGGCGTATGAATGCAAATACCTCTGGATCTCTAAAAAAATCAGTAATATTAATAGAGAATTCTAAAAAAACCTCTTTAAAAGTGTTTTTATTGTTTAATACGTCTGCTTCCAGCTCCTCAATGGTTTGTAGATTTAATCTCGTCATTATATTATGGATTCTTCGTTTTATGGATTGCATATTGTATTGGGTATAATCATAACCATATTTATGATAAATAGCTTGTAACAGTACTTTAATCTCTTCTTCATTAAGAGAATACCTCTTTTTATTACTAGATTCTATTCTAATTTTTTCTTGTCTATTTCTATAGTGTAGATAGGTGCAATTTATTCCTAGTCTGTATAAATAAAAGTATAAGTTTCTTGCAAAGACCTCTATGCAACAGTTTCCAAGGCTATTCAAATATAATAGTTTTTCTATTACATCACAAGGGAGTGTGTTAGCGGTTAAAAAAGTAATTTTTATTTCTGTTTTGCAATTTTTTACACTATCATAAAAATGACAAATATCTTCTTTAGATTGAAACTCACCTTGGATAAAAATTTCCCTTACCCTATGACTATGACCAATATAAATATCCACAAATTGAGGCCTCCTACCTTTATTGATGCTTATTCATCCAAGCTTTTACTAAGCGAATCAAAGTATCAAAATCAACTGGTTTGGTGATATAGTCATTGGCACCTGCCTCGATACATTTAGCCCTATCTTCCTTTAAGGTTTTTGCAGTTATAGCAATAATCGGGATATTTCTAAATTTTCTATTCTGTCGAATATATTGAATGGTTTCATATCCGTCCATTACCGGCATCATAATATCCATCAGTATTAAATCTGGTGTGATTTCATTTAATCTTTCCAAAGCAACTTCACCATTATCTGCATCGTATATCGTAGCTCCATAATTTTCAAGACCTGTTGCTAAAGCAAATATATTTCTTGGGTCGTCATCTACGATTAATATATCTTTTCCCGTTAGGTCTAGACCCAATGTTTCATCTATATCTCCAAGATCATAGTAGTCCTCTACTACACTATTTTTTAATTTATGTAAAAATAGTGTCACTTCATCCAACAGACCTTCTCTTGAATTTACAGTCTTTACAACAATATTCCTGGAATATTGTTGTAATACTTCTCTATGCTGCGTAGATAAATCTTCTTGGGTATAGATGATAGTGGGAATCTCAATCTTATGCATACTCATATACTGACAAATATTTAGCGCATTACCCTCTTGCAAGCCTACATCTAATACAATCGCATCGTAGTTTCCATTGCTTAGTTCTATAACGGCTTCGGCTTCTGTAGCTATTGTGTTTATCTTTATTTCATTTTTAGGTATTTCTCTTCCAATTAATTCCTTTAATGTCCCATTGTTTTCTACAATAAGCAGCTCCTTAGGTTCTTTATGTGAGAAAGTCATCATCTTAGAAATCAAGTCTATGATCTCTGCCTCATCCACCGGTTTCTCATTGTAGCCTATAGCACCATTTTTTTGTGCCTCCATATCCTTATCGGAAATTGAAATAATATGTACTGGTATTGTTCTTAGTTCCTCTATTGATTTTAATTTTTTTAGAACCTCTAAGCCATACATATCGGGCAAGCTCAAATCTAGCAGAATTCCTTCCACCTTATGTCGACTGGCCATCTGTAATCCCTGGCTGCCAGTATATGCAATCAATGTATTGAATCCCATGGCGTGATTAATACCTTTGATTTGATTTGCAAAGCTTTCATCATCTTCAATAATCAAAATATTTTTTTTGTTTTGTTCATCAGTGTCATTACTTAATGTACTGCTAACCTGTGAAAGTCCTGTCCTAATAATGTCGTAATAAGGTTCCATATCACAGCTGTTTTCTTTGTTAAACATATTCTCTGCCTTTTTTAGCCGCAAGGTGAAAGCACTTCCTTCTCCTTCTATGCTGTTAAGCTGGATTTCACCCTTCATAAGCTTGGCAAGCTTTTTAGCTATTGAAAGACCCAGCCCCGTCCCCCCATATTTTCTAGAGATTGATCCATCCACCTGTTTAAACTCATGGAATATGATTTCCTGCTTATCTTCTGCTATGCCAATGCCTGTGTCTTTTACAGAAAACAGAATACTATCTTGATCCTCTTTATCTTCTGCTATTTCAAGAATGACTTCACCTTTCTTGGTAAACTTGAAGGCATTGGATAAAAAATTTCTTAGTATTTGTGATATCTTATTTTTATCCCCTATAATCTTGTTCTTCCATAAATCTTTTTTAATAAATTGTATCTTTTTTTCTTCAGCTGTCCCTTTAAACATCTGATTTAATTCTTCAATTAGCTCTTTAGAAGCAAATTCCTCGACTTCTACAGCCAGCTTTCCAGATTCAATTTTTGAAAGATCTAGTATATCATTAATAAGTCGCAGTAATTCATTGCCACAACTATGAATAATATTTAGTTTTTCTAAATCTCCCTCCTGGTGAAATTCATCCTTTTTGTTTTTTAGAATCAACTTAGATAGGAGGATGATAGAATTCAAAGGCGTTCTCAATTCATGAGATACATTAGCAAGAAACTCTGATTTATATTTATTGCTTCTTTCTAATTCTTCTGTTCGTTTTGTTAGCTCTATCCTTGATAACTCCAGATTTTCATTTTGTATACTTAGCAATCTTGATTGCTGCTGTAATTGTCTTTGCTTCTCCTCCAGCTGAAGATTGATTTGCTGCAGCTGATCACTCTGTTCCTCTAGCAGCTGCTGTTGCTCTTCTAATTGTGCATTATTTTCCTGTAGTTCACTGGATTGCTCATGAAGCAGCATTTGTTTTTCTTCTAACTCATCATTAGCTATTTGCAATTTTTCAGCTGTATTTTGAGCTTTTTTCTGGGCATCCTCTGCTATTTGTAATAAATCTATAATTTCATTGTTTTGTATGGTAGCATATAAATTAGTGGCTATTTTGGGCATAGCTTCATTGATAAACTTTTGCTTTAAGTCTGTAAAAGCTTCAAAGGAAGCTAACTCTATGACTCCATAGATTTTTTTCTCGTAGATTAATGGAAAGGTGTAAGTATTTAGTGGCACTTCTTTAATGGTACCAGTTTCTATCAAAGCCTCTCCTGGTTGAATATTCTTTAACAGTATGGGCCTTTTTTCCAATGCTGCCTGTCCAACGATACCTTGACCAAGGGAATAGCAATTGAATAGATTTTCTCCTTCAGTGAAGGCGTAGGCGGCAGATAAATGTAAAGTCTCTTCTTTATGATTGTATAGATAGAAAACACCCTTCCCAGCATCCATCTTTCTTGCTAAATAATTAATCACCTTCTGAGTAAATTCCTGAAGAGATAGGTTTCCGTGTAGTTCTTCATTCAGCTGATTGTGCCCATCCTTTAACCAGAACTGCTCTTTCAGCCTTTTGATCAATAAATTATAATGTCTTGCCATATCAGCAATTTCGTTTTCTCCTTCAATATCAAATTCCATCATATCCCCTTCATTTGTGCTGTTATACATTGTCTTTTTTAAGGAGATAATGGGATTGAGTATGCTACCCATGACCAAAAAAAATGTCATCATGGCTATGATAGAAAGGAAGATCATCAAAGTAATAAAGGTTATTACATGTGATCGCT
This sequence comes from Natronincola peptidivorans, assembly GCF_900111615.1. Taxonomy (GTDB): domain Bacteria; phylum Bacillota; class Clostridia; order Peptostreptococcales; family Natronincolaceae; genus Natronincola_A; species Natronincola_A peptidivorans. Next base: position 24,376 of record NZ_FOHU01000009.1, read on the forward strand.
CCATTTGATTGGTTTGTTGAATCAATTCACTTGCTTTGTCTGTCTGATAGACGCTTAGAGCGTCTAGACTAGTTTCTATTTGCCTGATATAGTAATTGTGTTGATTCATGGTTAGAAGCATAGCTTCTCTTGGCTGATTTGCTGCAACCAACTCTACTATTTCATTACGGCCTTCCTTCCATTCCTCAAATACATCTCTAACCTGAGTTTTTAAGTGAAGCTCCTCCTCTGTCTTAGCAAGGGCTCGTATTCCTTCTATATTTTCATTTACATTTCTTTCTAACGCATTCATTTCTTCTATTCTCTGTTGAAATTCTAATGGGGTGTCTGTTAGAATAATATCCCGAATAGTTCTTTGGATTTTTATCATGTTGACATGTATATCCGCTTGGATATCATTTAGTTTTAAACCTTGCTCATAAATCTCTGTGGTTACTTCCTTCAATTTTCTTATTTCTGATACAGCAAACATACCAAAGCCTACAAAAAAAATAATCCATACCAAAAAAATAGCGATTAATCTATTTTTAATACTAATGTTTTTCATCTCAATCATGTAATAGCTCACCCCCGTTAAAACAGTTCTGTCGTAGATATATATCCGAGAACTCTATATTTATTTTTCTCATTATTCTTTCACTGGGTGTATAACTTTCCATCACAGAATTTTCCTCTGTTTCCTTTAAGTCTGTCGGTAGTTTTATGGTAAATATACTGCCTTTTTCATATTGGCTTTCAACAAAGATTTTTCCCTGATGCATTTCTACCAATAGCTTCACTAGGCTTAATCCTATTCCACTTCCTTCAAATTTCCTCGTCAGCAAATCCTCTACCTGTTTAAATCTTTCAAATACCATATCTAGCTGTTCTGGAGGAATACCTAAGCCAGTATCTTTTACAGATATTTCTATAAAGTCTTGTAAGTCGCTTATATTGACATAAATTTTTCCCCTTGGTTTTGAAAATTTGATTGCATTTGACAAAAGATTTAACAAGATTCTTTCCATAGCGTCTAAATCGCAAACTATCCTTTTTTCTTCCACATCTGTATCAAAAACTATTTCGATTCCTTTATTCGTAGCATAATCTACTATTGATAATGTAATAGCTTCTATCACTTCTACAATATTACATTGTTTAAAGTTAAGCTCCAAATGATCTGTATCTATCTTAGTAATATCGATCAAGTTATTTACCAGTCTCAATAGACGATAACAGTTCTGTTTAAATATAACCGTCTTATTCTTTAGTTTATCAATGTCTAATTCCTCCTCGTTTTCTAGATACAAGCTTACTAATTCATTTGTGCTTAACAAAATATTTAATGGGGTTCGCAGTTCATGGGACATGTTGGCTAAAAACATACTCTTTGCTTCATTGGCAGCCTCTGCAAGCTCCTTTGCTTTTCTTAGCTGCTTTGTTTGTTCCTTTACCTTTTTATCTAAAGTAATGTTTGCCATTCTTTCCTTTTCAATAAGCTTTAGATAAACATTGATCCTATTGATTAACTGATATTCATCAATTGGTTTGGTTAAATAATCCACAGCACCTATTTGGAAGCCTCTCTTTGTGAACTCATCTCCTATATAAGCTGCTGTTAAAAAAATAATAGGTATATCCTTAGTTTTCTTCCTTTTTTTTATAACGGAGGCTATCTCAAAACCATCCATTCCTTCCATCTGTATATCTAAAATAATTAGGTCTATGGGCTTTCTAAGTAATTTTCGCAACGCTTCTTCTCCAGATAAGGCTTCTATTACTTCTGCATCAATATATTCCTGTATGACAGTTTTTAAGGTGAAAAGATTGTTGTCATTGTCATCTACAATCAAAATTTTATACATGGTATTCCCCATTACGAACCTCCTTTATTTTGAAAACAAAATAATCTCTTCTACTTACTATCTTATCTATATAATCAAACACCTTTAGGTTTATTCACCTACAGGTATATCTATGCAAATCCATATTCTTTTCCATCCTTTAAAAAATTCTTATGATCATTCTTCTTCTGTTAAGTTAAATGCATATATCCCTGAAAAAACCATAGCTAAACTATAGCTATAGTTATATAATTATAAATGCATTATGATTTGGTTTTAATAATTTTTTCTGTAATATTTATTAAAGGGGATTCTATATCAATCCATATTTTTCCTTCTTTTTACTAAAGAAAATATCAAAATATTTCCAGAATAAAAAGGCTCCAATTTAAACTAGGAGCCTTTCTATTTATTGAAACTGTTTCATTAAATACTGAAATTCTTCTTCTGGTATATTCAATTCTTGTTGTGCTAAAGATGTTTCTTTGATGGTATGCTGACTGGGGTTTTCCACATGAGTATTTTGATAGATTAATCCCTTACATAAGCCATCCGTCTCTATCAGCTTACTCATAGCCTGTTGTAGGTTGTTTACATCATAATCCTTATCTTCTTCTATATCCTTGAGATTTTCTCTATACCATTGATAGGTGTTGGTTTTGTTAAAGGTTATACAAGGACTAAATACATTGATAAAGGAAAACCCTTGATGCTGAATACCCTTTATAATCAAATCAATCATTTGATCCTGATCTCCTGAGAAGCTTTGAGCTAGATAGGTGACACCCGCTGCTAATGATATAATCCCAGGTTTTAATGGTAGATCTGCAGCACCTGCTGGTGTACTTTTAGTAACAAATCCTATTTCGCTTAAGGGAGAGGTATGACCCTTTGTCAAACCATAGACTTGATTGTTCAGGACAATATAGGTTATGTTTAGGTTTCTTCGCATGGCATGAAGGGTATGATTGGTTCCTATAGCAAAGCCGTCCCCATCTCCTCCAACAGCAATGACAGCTAAATCTTTATTGGCAAGCTTTACCCCCTGTGCAAAGGGAAGTATTCTTCCATGAATACCATGGAAACTATAGGAGTGCATATAACCAGATAATCTTCCTGAGCAGCCTATTCCAGAGGCTACTACCAGCTGTTCATTTGGGATTCTCAGTTGATCCGCAGCCACCTGGATACCTCTCAGGATAGAAAAATGACCGCAGCCGGGGCACCAATTAGGCTGGATGTTGTTGCTATATTTTTTTACTGGATTCATGCTTCCATACCTCCTATCTTTTCTATAATTTCTGTGATAGTAAAGGGGGTTCCATCATATTTTGTAAAGGCTTCTATTTTATCTGACTTTCCTATCTTTTCCTTCAATATAGCAGTTAACTGCTGACTAAAGTTATTTTCTATTACTATTATCTTTTTGTATTTCTCAAAAGTGCATGATAGTTCTTCTGCTGGCAGAGGCTTCAGCATTCTGATACTTCCAAAATCTACTTTGTTTCCACTAGCCTCTACAGCCTCTTTTAATACCCCAAAGGTTGAGCCTATTGCTATAAATAAAAAATCCGAATCATTTTCTATGACCTTTAGAGTATTTTCCTTTTTTAGGAGTTCCATCTTTCTAAAACGCTTTTCCATCATTTGCTTTCTAATCTCGCTATCTTCTGTTGGCAAACCATTTTCAGTATGCTCTACATTAGTAACATGGTGAATCCCGTTTTTCATTCCTGGTATACTTCTGGGAGAAATACCCTCTTCTGTGAGGGTGAAACGCTTATATTTTCCATCTACAATGCTTTCTAAATCTTTTTCCTTTAGTAAAGAACCTCTATCTATCTTGATTTTTTCATAGTCTAAGGGATCAATGGTTTGGGGTGATAAGGACAACATGAGATCCGATACTAGAATTACAGGGCATTGATATTTTTCTGCAAGATTAAAGGCCCTCCCTGTATCCTCAAAGCATTCCTCTACAGTGGAGGGTGTCAAAATAATCGCAGGATAATCTCCATGACCTCCATAGTAAAGGGTAAATAAATCACTTTGCTCATGCTTCGTAGGCATTCCGGTACTGGGTCCTACCCTTTGACAGTCTACTATCACCACAGGTATTTCTGCCATCCCTGCCATGCCAATGCCTTCAGTCATTAATGAAATCCCCGGTCCTGAGGTTGCCGTCATACTTCTCACCCCTGCATACCCAGCTCCCATAGCCATGTTAATGGCAGCAATTTCATCCTCCACCTGCAGCATACTACCTCCATACTTTGGAAATACAGCTCCAAGGAATTCCATGATTTCCGATGCTGGTGTGATGGGATATGCCGCCATAAAACGACACCCAGCCATTAAAGCCCCTAGAGCAATAGCTTCATTTCCTATCATGACAGGTCTAGAAATTTTCTTCATTGGAGAAGCTAAAGACTTTCTTATCCTCTCATGAATGCCCTCTTCATAGATTAATGCTTCTTCTAAAACCGCCATATTATCACTTTGAATTTTTTCTCCCTTATGACCGAACCTATTGTCAAGAAAGTTACCTAAGATCTCCGATGGTATATCCAAAACTTTTCCTAAAAAGGCAAGTGCAGCAGTGGTTTTCATGATGGGAGATCCTTTCCTTTTAGCAATCTCCGTCATAGGCAATGCCTCAGCATTTTCTGTTTCTTCTATAGTAAGCAGATTATCATATAGTATGATGCCATCTTCCTTTAATTCTTCTCTATAACAAGCTATCGTATCTTTATCTAATGCTAAGATGATGTCTATCTTGTCCTCCACAGCTGTTATTTTTCTAGTACTGATGGTTACTTGAATGTTTGTATTTCCTCCCTTGATTCTTGAGGAAAATCTTCTACTTCCAAATCCATAATAGCCTAATCTTGATAGTATTTTAATAAGATCTACCCCTGTGCTGACAATCCCTTCTCCTTGAATACCCCCAATAACAATGGTTAATGAATCCTTCATAGCTTCACCCTTTACTAAAGTAATTTTTTTCCTATTATATATTAATACCAAAAGAGGATTTTTATAATCAAAAATTAAAGCCTATCAATATCATGATAGACTTTAAAGCTTTTCTGTAGAAATTTTTCTTTTATTTTTACCTATAAAATAGGTTACTGCTGCTACTATTAAAAGTATAGCAACTCCTAATGCCGCCCTCATCCAAAGGGGTGCTCCATACCAGAAGTCCATTTGCCCCTGTCGCCAACGGGCTTGATGACCTAATCCATCCTCCGCTATCACTATTGAAATATTAAGATTTTCAGGAACTCTTAAATAGCCATCCTTATCCGTTTTTCCTTCAAAAACCAGCTGATTTTCTTCATTATATATCCTTACCTCCACCATACCTGCAAAGGTGCCGTTATCATATTTTACCTGAACAGCCTCCTCTCCTATGACTTCTATCAGCATTCTATGGGCAAAAACTGTGGTACTGGAGCTTAACACAAAAATTAATACCATCATTATGATTATCCATCTTCTTTTATCCTTCATAGACATATCCTTTCTGCAGCTTAACCATACTAATCACTAAGACTGCTGTTAATACTGCCTCCCCCATAATTACTGGTAAATGCACCACAAATAGTGTGCCCACTACCTCTATTGGAAATCCTGAAAGAAGTAGTGTAAATGCCCCCAGCAACACCTTGATGATGGTAGCTGCTCCTCCTGCCAACAGGGCAAAAATTCCTCGATAATATGAAGATTTAGCGTATCTCTTATGTAAGGAAAAGACATAGTATCCCATTAAGGCGGCTGTTCCAAAGTGTAGGATATTTACCCCTAGGGTTGTATAGCCTCCATGGTGAAAAAGAATCATCTGTAAAAAGAGAGCTATGCTGACAGCATAGAAGGATAAAGGTCCAAGTAATACACCCGCCAAACCCACTAAAGAAAAGTGGACACTGGTCATCCCCACTGGAATATAAATAAGGGATGCTACAAAAAGTGCTGCTGTCACTAGGCTGATTTTAGGAATATCTTCTATTGTCAGCTTATGCCTTCTATGGGTGATACTGCACATACCCACAGACACTATGTAGCCAATAGCAGATATATGTCCTGGTACAATTCCATCTGGTAGATGCATATACCTTATTCCTCCTTTTAAGTCTTTTCCTTTTCTTGTAATATCCTTAAGTAAAGAGAAAACCATGAAATTGCTACCTTAAGCAGCCTTCATGGTTCTCGATGTTTCATGATAACTAGTCTCATTCTATAAGTATACCAAATTTTCTATCCATATGATAATTTTTTAGATATTTTTTTATATCCAAGCAGCTATTACTGCCTTATGCTAATCTTTCTCTTTATACGGTTTATTATCATCTACAGCTGATACTGTGGCTTTACAACAACTAAGAACATCTTGAATTTCTCTATTGCATCCAAAGCATGTGGAATATTAGCCGGCATCACGACCACTTCTCCTGCTGATGCAATGATTTTTTCTTCTCCAATGGTGATTTCTGCCTTACCATCTAGTACATGAACCAATGCATCGCCTGCTGCGGAGTGAGCGCTGATTCCTTCTCCTTTATCAAAGGCAAATAGGGTGATACTTAAGTCACTTCTTTGTGCCAAAGTTCTACTTACTACCCTGCCTTCTTCATAGTCAACCAATCCTGCCATTGTTAGAGCTTCAGAGAATGGGATGTTTTTGATTAATGTGTTCTTTTCCATTATAATACCTCCTCTTATTTTTCTATAGTGTTTTCATCATTTTTGTCAATGATACTTCTTATATTGATTATTCTATACTAATGACCGGTAAAATAATGTAACCTATGTCACATAATCATTATTTTTTTTTAAAAGGCTTTATTCAATAATCTACCACTAATTAGAACCATCCTATTAGCTTTTATTAAACTTACATCCACTACAGTTGTTTAGCTGTCTTACTAAATCACTACAGGCCCTTCTAGAATAAACACATGGTATATTGTTTTGTTTCGCCTTTTCCTTTACAATTTTGGTGATGTTATGTTCAATAAAGTCATAAAAAACAATAATCATGTCCGTTTCTATGGGTATGTCTAGGTTTCTCATTCCTTTTTTCCTGCCTGTCCAATGAGTGTAATCCTGAATGCCGTATTCCTTTAATGTGGTTGGTATATTCCCCAATCGATCTGCTCCAATCAACAATGCCTTCATATGTAAAAACCTCCTTTACAATCTCTTAAATTGATAATGATAATTGTTATCATTATTATAATGGATATTTTTACCCTTGTCAATCTTTTATCTCTTTTTTTTAAAATGTTTTGATAATAGTTATCATTTATGGTATATTTAAAGCATTACAGATTTGTTTCTATTTAAAGACATATACTTTATACAAAGAGAGGTGTTACAATGAAGGAGATAAAAAACAGGCTTTTAGGCGTTGGCTCTATATTTAGTGCTTTTCTTGCCACCCTGTGTTGAATTGGCCCAGTGTTTTTAATGTCACTCGGGTTAAGTGGCATCGGATTATCCTATCTATCTTTTCTTGCACCATATCAAGTCTATTTCAGAGTTTTTGCTGTTGGTTCCTTAATGTATTCTCATTATCGTTTAGCAACCCGCCCAGTAAGCAAAGCAACAGAGATTTTCATTTGGGTAGTTACAGTGGTCGTGGTATTATCTTTATTATCCCCTATCATCCTAAGATTTTTAGTATACAATTAAAAGCCTCAGACTTACTGAGGCTTTTCTTGTGTTCATTTGATAATTTAATCGTCTTCATTGTCAGCTGGATATACATAAACCACTGCAGGCCTTTCTATTTCTTTTATTTCTTCTACTCTTATGATAGGAGCTACATACTCCTGATCTAACCACACATCATAAAAGTCGGTTTTATCAATTACTCCTTCTACTTCTACCCATTGGAATTCTTCAAAGTCTTGAATACCTTCCCATTCTGCCAGCAATCCTACCACCAATGTATCAGCTGCACAACATACCATCAGCATTCTTGCTACTACAAAGTGATGATCTGGATAACTCTCCTGTCTATCGATAAAACCTGCTATCCTTACCCTTTGTCCTAGATAATCATCTGTATTGTTCCTAATATCCTGTAAGACTTCATCAAAAACCTCTGCTTTAATCTCTAATAATCCTTCTTTCTTATGGCTTAATGATGCATCAATAGTTTTTCCCAAAGAACCATTTTCATTGACACTCTGGGTATTTGCAATTGTAACCCCTTTTTTAACTGCCTCTTCTTCATTTAATCCTTTAGGAGATAGAACAGCTGCTATTATCAAAGGCACTATAAGTATAAAAAAACCTATTTTTATTTTCTGATTAGGCCTTTTTCTAGTAATGTTTCTAATTTGAAGTATTGTTAGCAGAATAAATACAATAAGGGATGCTATAACAAATTGATTCATTCTTACATATACAAAATTTAGAACCTTTCCTGTCAACAGCATATGATAAATAATGTAGCTAATGGCTGCCATTATGCCAAGCCAAATTACTTCTTTGATATTTATTTTCTTCATCGATATCACTCCTATAATCTTGATCAGTTAATGGAAAAGGCAAATCCTAAACAGCTGTAATTTGTGTATTTATAGCCAGATAAGCTTTTCCTTGTCTTTCAACTACAGTATTGAAAGCCTTCCCCCTTTCTTCTGTCACTTTCTTATTGGTTTTGAATCTCTCAAATTTTTTGCTCATGTGATAATTATACTATTTTTGAAAGTCATTGCAATAGTATTAATAAATCATTGTATTATCTACTAAAAAACAGATTTCCATTGTTTCATGAAAATCTGCTTCTAAAAACTATCTTAGTTTTTTTGCTTCTTCAATGAGGGCAGCTTCTTCCTCATTTGATGGTTGAGGTTTTTCTAGGTTGTGAGGCATTTTATTACCATTTTCATCTACTACAACGAAGGTGATAAATCCATCGAGGAGTACGCGGTCATCATTTTCTCTGGTTGCCTTGCCATAGACTGTAATGCTGGTGGTACCTGTGGTAACTACCTTGCTTCTGAGGGTTATAATATCTCCTTTATTCATTGGAGCAGAAAATCTCATCCCATGTATTTTTACACATACAATACTTTCTGTTTTACCATATTTACTTGCTGCGGCTACAAAACATGCCTCTGTAAACCATTCTGCCATTCTTCCAGCAAATAGTGTTCCATGATGATTTAGGTCCTCACCCTTTACTAAATGTGCTACTTTGTAAGATTTCATCCTATTTTCCTCCTCTATTGTTTGGTATATGGATGTAAATATATGTTTCCTATTATATAACCTATCTTTATGCTATTACAATAGTTATTTGTAAATACTCTGTAAAAACTTTGCTATAATCATAGAAAAAGACAATAATCCTTAAAGATTATTATAGATAAGCAATTTTGAGTCTAAATAAATAATACACAGGAAGTACAGTTCCATGATTTTATAGTTTAAATTTTTGTATTTCCTGTTGAAGCCTTTCTGCCAAGTCTGCTAAGGCTTCAGTTGAGGAGGCAATTTCTTGCATAGAAGCTGTTTGCTCTTCGGTTGCCGCTGAAACATTTTGAATTTCTGATGCAACAGTTTTAGTTGTATTTTCTATGGCATTAGCGGATGTCACCATGTCCTGACTTCCCTTTGCTACTTCCTGGACAGCAGCAGATATGCCTTCCATTTGATTGTTAACCTGATTGATTAGGTTGGCGATGCTGTCAAAGGTTTTTTCTGTGCTTTCAACAATGCTGATTCCTTCTTCCACGGTTTTAGCATTTTCATTCATAATCAAGTTTGCGTCCTGTATGCTGGTTTGATTTTCTTGAATCAGTTGATTGATATCTTGGGTAGCTCTTTGAGATTCCTCTGCCAGCTTTCTAACCTCTTCTGCTACAACTGCAAAGCCTCTGCCCTGTTCTCCAGCCCTAGCTGCTTCAATAGCTGCATTTAAAGCTAATAGATTGGTTTGCTCTGCAATACCTCGGATTAGTCTTACAATTTCATTCATTTTGTCAGAGCTGCTGGTAATATCTAATAAGGCGCCCTTCACTTTATCAGTGCTGTCATTGATTTGACTCATTTGTAGATTTACTTTATGTATCTCATCTTTCCCAATATTAGCTTGTTGCAGCGTGTCATTGCTCATCTGATTTATCTCCTGCATATTGCTGGAAACCTCCTCCATACTGGCGGAGATTTCTGATATCACAGAAGTGGTATTGATGACTTCATTTAATTGATGGTTCATGTTTTCAGCTACCTCTCCAGCTGAAATGGCCACATGCTCCGCCGCTGAAGCCGATTGTTGGGAGGTTGAGGTAAGCTGTTGTGAGGATGCTGCCACCTGCTGTGATGATTCAGCTACGCTAGTGATAGTTTGCCTCATACTCTCCACTACTGACTGAAATGCAGTGGCTAAGATACCTATTTCATCCTTTCTTTGCAAAAGTTTCTTCGATAGATTATTGCTAATGTCTAAGCTTGCAATCTCCTTAGCTGCAGTAGCAATTGATGTAATAGGCTGCACTAAAGCCCTGCTTACTAAGAAAACCAGTAATATTCCTATTGCTAAAATAATAATGGTAGAAAGAATAAATGCTCTTTGTAACTCACTCAAACCAGCTAATGCTTCATCTCTAAAGGAGCCAACTGCAATATACCAGTTGGTTCCTACTACAGAGGAAGTCCCCATATAGATATTATTCCCTCTAAAATGATATTCTCCTACATTGATTCTGTCTTCAATGGTACCGCTTAATAATGCCGCTAGTGCTATGTATTCCTCATTTGTCTTAGCTTCTTCTATAAAATTTATTTGATTTATTATCAGATCCCTGTCTCTATGGGCGATGATTGTTCCTTCTCCATCAATCATATAGGCATAACCAGTTTCTCCAAATGTAATATCATTGGTGATCCTGCTTAGAAATGTATCATCTGTAATTCCAACAAGTACTCCTATGATTCTGGCATTCTCATTATATATAGGACTAGCAAAGATAATGCTTATACTATTGTCTGCTCGATTTACAAGAACTTCAGAGACATTACTTTTCCCTGTAAGAGCTTCCTGAAAATAACCTCTGTCTCCTATATGGGTCTCTGTACCATCGTTCAGACGGAGCGATCCATTGGTTGCAGCTACACCCATAAGGGCAAATTCCAATCTATTTATTTCTCCCTGTATTAAAGATAATTGAGTATCCCAGTCCATACTTATGATATCAGTATTTTTTGTCATGGTGTCTAATACATCTATATTTGCTTGTATACTTCTTTCTACTAGTTTCCCAGCATCATAAGCTTTCTCTGGCAATGCTCTTTCTACCTCCTGCAATAATGCATTTGCAGAAGTCTGATATGCAATCCCCCCTAAGGCTGCGCTTACCACCAACAATAACCCAGAAAAAATAACAATCAGCTTTGTCCCTATTTTCTTCATATACCTTCCCCCTTGTCTTTGTGTGTATTGATTTCATTATCTATTTTAATTTATGCTTGTTTATGTTATGCAAGCTCCCTCTCCTTCTCTATATTTAAGAAAAAGTGTTGTAGAATTTCGTGAAATTTTGCTTTATCATGTTTTATATATACGTTCTTTACCTTTACTTTAAACAATTATTAGTTAAAAAGTCCTATTGTTTAAACCTCTTGATTTTTCTTCATAAAAAGAAACCATCACCTGATACCTAAAAGCGATGGTTTTTCTACATATTTCTTTTATCTATTTATTTGGCATAGGGAATAAAAAGTACTGGTTCCTTTGAGGCTCTTAACACTGACTCCGCTGTGCTTCCTAATAACAAAGATGGAATAAAGCTTTCTCCTGTCATACCCATTACAATTAGTTCAACGCCTTTATCATTAGCAACCTTTACTATATTTTTAGATGCAATTCCTTCTTCAATAAGAAACTCAATTTCACTACCAGAGTCATAAAAATCCTCTCCTAGTTCTACTAGTCTGCCAAGGTAGTTTTCTTTCATTTTATTGACTTCTTCCTGTGTTTCTCCCTTTTCTACTACTGTTAATAATACCAGTCCTTTAATGTGATTTTGATGGTCCTTCAATCTTTCAATCATATAGGTGGAACAGGTGGAAAAGTCTATAGGACATAGTATTTTTTCAAATTCTTTCGTCTCCCATATTGCTTCATTGTTTGTTTCATAATGTTTTACTATAAAGACAGGTATCTTACTGGTTCTAGCCACATTAAAGGCGGTGCTTCCAGCGATAACCTGTTTAAAAACACCTTTCCCAATGGCTCCCATCAAAAGCATGGATACCTCTTCTTCTTCCGCTATTTTTACAATATGTACAGAGGGTATCCCGGTTTCAATTCTGCTTTTCACCTGTATACTTTTTGCTTCTAATCTAGCCTCCAATTCTGTTAAGCCCCTTTTTGCTTCCTTGATTAATTGTGGTCTATCTTTTTCAATAGTATTTCTATCTACCACATGAAGTAACACAGCTTCCTTTAATCCCATAGCACTTAGTTTTTCTGCCCAATTCAACAGCAATTCAGTAGTTATGGAAAAATCTATTGGGATTAATACTCTTTCCCACAACATATTCTTCCCTTCTTTCTTTAATGAGCTTTTTGTTTTTTCTCATTTAATTATATTGCTGTTATTATCATATCATGATATTTCATTTATTTGTAGACTTCTTTCTTCTGTTAGGATTTTTTCTGCTGAAAGTTTGATTCCAATAGCTCCTAAAGGTGCCGTTATTAATATAGCCAGCACTGCTATTGTTAGGATTAAATCTCCTGAAGCTACTCCATTTGCTAAAGGAACCCCTGCAATAGCAGCTTGAACAGTTGCTTTTGGTACATAGGCAATGGTGCAGAATACCTTTTCTTTTGTATTTAGGCCTGTTCCTAATAGAGATAAAAATACCCCAAAGCTTCTAGCCATTAAACCAATCGTAACGATGGTTAGTCCCACCCAGCCTGCATCAGCCGCTAGATATATGTTTACTTGGGTTCCCACCAATACAAATAACATTATTTCTGCAAAAACCCATATCTTTTTTAAGGTGCCTGAAAGTTGATTGGCTATACTTGGGCTTTTCTCAAGGATAATGAATCCTATAAGCATCACAGCTAATAATGTTGCTATTGGAACTATGTCCTGTAGCACATCCTCTAGCTTTGTCAGCATGATGGCTGAACCCAACACCAATAAAATTTTTTTAGTGTTCTCTATATGAAAATGGTTAAAGAGAAAGAGTAATCCCATACTCAATATAATCCCCAATGCTGCTCCTATCCCAATAGATATGGGTATATCAAACATCTGTCTAAAAAGACTAACGTTTTTCCCACCATACATACCTAACAGTGCAGAAAAGATAGTAATAGACACTACTGCTTCTATAGATACCCCTGCTAATATTCTTGTTGGAATTCCTTTGGCTTCTCCCATTTTCCTTTCAATAAAGGAAAGCATCTGGGGTACAACAACAGTAGGGGAAACTGCTGCCAATATAAATCCAAGCATACCGGCTTCTAATCTAGAAATCGATAAAAGTCTACTGGCTACAAACATAATGGTTACCCCTTCAAATATCGCTGGAATAAAGCATAAACCAAATGCCGATACTCCTACTTTACTCAAGGCCTCTCTTTTAATACCTAGGCCTGCTCTAATCAAAATAACCAATAGAGCTATTTTTCTGATATCACTAGAAATATTTAATAAGCTTTCATCAATCCAGTCCAATCCATAGGGTCCTATCAGAATGCCTGCAATTAACATCCCTAACAAACCTGGTAGTTTTAGTTTCCTAAATATTTTATTAAGTAACAAACCACTCAAAACAATTAATGCCAAACTAAATGCCATCCTACAACTCCTCCTATTCTTTTTAAAAATATAATGTTGAAAACACAAAAAACCCCTATAAAACAATGTTTAAATTGTCTTACAGGAGTCATTAACCGAGCTTTTGAATAAATATTTAAAGTCAGTGCTTGAGGGCGAACTCCATCGCCTACACTATTAATTTATCTAAGATTATACCATAAGCTTTTTGACCTTGCAACACCTTACTGGATGTCATCTACTGTTAACCATCTTTCTCTCGTGATTTTTATCCCTAGAGAACCTAAAGGGGCGGTTATGATAATGGCTAAGACAGCTATAGCCAACATGCTTTCTCCATTAGGAATGCCTAATGACATAGGAATAGCGCCAATGGCAGCCTGGACAGTTGCTTTGGGTAGAAAGGATAGGATGCAAAATAATTTTTCCTTCCTATTTAAACTAGTTCCTTGCAGTGCAATCAATACTCCTATGCTTCTAGCTAATAACCCTGCAATAATAATAATCAAGCCTACCAGTCCAGAGGCAATAGCAGTGCTGACATTCACCTCTGCACCTACCAATACAAATAGCAATAGCTGTGCAAATACCCAGATTTTATTGAATTTACTACCAATCCGATTGGCTATTTTAGGGTATTTTTCTAGCAAGATAAACCCTGTCATCATCACCCCTAATAAAGCTGCTATTGGTACGATTTCTTGTAATAAATCCTCTGTCCCTGCCAAAATGATAGCTGCTCCCAGCAGCACCAGTACCTTCTCAGTATCCCGCATTGGATACTTTTTAAATATATAGATTAGAAGCATGCCTATTGCTGCTCCCAATACGATCCCCAGTAAAATGGAAACTGGAATGTTAAAGAGCTGCCTTGCTAGATAGATATCTCCTCCTCCATAGAGACCCAAAAATGTAGTAAACAAAGTTATTGCAAAGACATCGTCTACAGAGGCTGCTGCTAGAATAAGAGTAGGAATTCCTTTTTTTTCCCCTAGCTTTTTCTCCTTTAGATCCAGCATTTCTGGAACAATCACAGCGGGAGACACAGCGGCTATAATAAACCCAAGGATTGCTGCTTGCAGCATAGACATATCCAATATAAGACTGGCAACAGCTGTAATAACAAAGCCCTCCAGCAATACGGGAAAAAAACTCATTTTTATGGCTGGACCTCCTACTTTTTTTAGGTCCTGTTTATTTAAGCTTAGTCCTGCCCTTAGAAGAATAATAATCAGGGCAATTTTTCTCAGTTCTGAAGAAATTGCCAACAGATCCTCATCTATCAGGTTAAGGCTGTGGGGACCTATCAGTATCCCCAGCGTCAGCATACCCAGTAATCCCGGAAGATATAATCTATCAAAGGTTTTGTTAAATAATAATCCCAAAAGAATAATCAAAGCTAGACTTAAAGCCATTTTTTTGCCTCTCTTCTTAAGTAATTCTATCCATTACAGCTATATTATTTTCTCTTTAGTACTACTTTATCCTGTAGTAGTTATATAATTGTCCTCATTACCACAAAAAAAGACACCAATCCTTCTACAATAGATTGATGTCTTTTAATTCCATTTTTTATTTGCTATTGCCTATACCCTTAAATACTAGATCAATCAAGGCTGAGGGATCAATATCTTCTGCCTTCTTTTGATCAAAGTAAATCTGTTTTGCATAATTGAGGTTAATTGCTCCCATAATGGTAAGGGCAGCTGTTTCGATATCTATCTCCTGTCTAAACTCTTGGTTTTTTATGCCCCCTTCTATAATTGCTAAAAGGAAATCATGTATTTTTCTTTGTTCCTCTCTTAACCACTGCTTCATCCCTACTGATAAATTATCATATTTAAATCCAGTGGTTTCTGTCATATCAATATGATGCTGCAAAAATTTTCCATGATAGTCTGCAAAAGCAATGAGTTTTTCCCTAGTAGTCTTTTTTCCTGCAGCAATTCCTTTAGCTCCTTCTATATAGACTTCTATCATTCTTCGTATCATTTCCTGAAATAATTCTTTTTTACTGGAAAAGTACTCATAGACAGTCCCCTTTCCAATACCGGCTTTCCTTGCTATCTCTTCCATCTTTGCTTCATGAAAGCCATGTTTAGAAAAAACTTTGAAGGCTGCTTGAATGATTTCAAACTCTCTTTTTTCTTTTAGGTTTATTTTCATTTTTGCCACCTCAATCTACTGACTTTCAATAGTTGTTTCTTTTCTTCCTTTAATTCTGTTCTTTATACCTATTGAAAAATCATCCACTAGGGTATATACAACCGGTATTAGCACCAGCGTCAATAAGGTTGATAGCAATAATCCACCAATAACGACCGTCGCCATAGGAGCTTGGACTTCCGCGCCTTCACCTATGCCAATAGCTAAGGGTAGTAAACCTAAAGCTGTTGTAAGGGTGGTCATTAATATAGGTCTCAGTCTTATAGGCCCCGCAGAAAGAATGGCTTCCCTTCTATCCTTTCCAGCTGCCCTTAGGGTGTTAATATAATCTACCAATACAATGGCATTGTTTACCACGATCCCCGCCAGCATGATAACACCGATCATTGCTGGTACACTGATAGAGCGGTTGGTAATAAATAGACCCAATAGTCCTCCTGAGAAGGCAAGGGGTACTGAAAGTATAATGGTAAAGGGGTGTAGTAAAGATTCAAATTGAGCTGCCAGTACCATGTAAATCAATGCTACCGCCAGAACTAAGGCCAACATTAAATCTGCAATAGCATCATTCAATTCTTGATTCTGGCCTCCAAATTCGTAGAAATATCCCTGCGGTAAATTATAGTTCTTCAACAGAGCATCAATGTCTGCTGTCACACTTCTAAGATCTCTATCCCCTATTTGTCCAGAAACGGTAACCACTCTTTGCTGTCCTTCACGGTTGATGCGGATAGGTCCTCTTTCTACACTTATATCAGCTACTTCCTTCAGGGGAACAATTCCTCCTGTGGCTGTTGCTACCCCTATTTGTTCAAGGTTTTTTATGCTTTCCGTCACCTGACTATCTCCTTTGATGACAACATCGATTTCGTTTCCATCATAGGTATATCTTGTAGCTGTTATTCCTGATGCAGCGTTTCTTATGTTATTAGCTATCTGAGATGTGGTTAGACCATAGGTGGCGGCACGATACTTGTCAATAGTAACCTGCACCTCCGGATTTCCTTCACTAAAGCTGGTGTTTATTTCCCTAGTTCCATCTACCGATTCTGCCAGTCTTTTGAAATCTTCAGCTATTTCCTCTAATCTTTCCAAGCTATCTCCTTTAATGCTGATGTTAATAGGATCTCCGCCTAATCCCATCATCATATTGGCTGATTCAGTAACTCTAAATTCTGCCCCAGGAATATCTCTAATCAACATTCTAATTTCATCAGCAATTTCCTTTGAGCTCCTTCTTCGTTCACTTAATGGAGTAAGAGCTACTGTCACTGTCCCTCTATTGGCACCTCCACCCATCATAGCACCCATTCCTCCACCAGTGATGGAGGAGAACACGATATCTGTTTCTTCAACAGAGGCAATAAGTTCTTCTACCTCTAAAAGCACCTCATTTGTCTGATATAGCTGTGAACCTGCTGGTAAGGATACTCTAACACTTACTTCTCCTTCATCTACAGCAGGGAAAAACTCAGCTCCCACAACAAAGACTGACATCATACTGCCTAGAAACACTAGGATTGCAATTAATACTGTTGTTTTCCTATGACCTAAGCCCCAGTTCAGTATTTTTTTATAACGGTTTTCAACGCTGGTAAATATTCGATCAAAGCTATTGTAGACAAAATCAAATCTTTTGACCTTTCCTTCTTTTCTCTGCCCCTTTGCATGACTGACTCTTAATATTTTAGAGGACAGCATTGGAATCAAGGTTAGGGATACCAGTAAAGAAGCCAATAAAGATAAGGTTACCGTCAAAGCCAATTCCCTAAAAATGGTAGAGGTGATTCCCCCAACAAATACAATAGGGATAAATACTGCTATGGTAGTAAGCGTAGAGGCTGTAACCGCCATAGCTACCTCTGAGGCCCCTGAAATGGCTGCATCTCTTCTGGAAAGTCCTTCTGTTCTTAAACGATAGATATTCTCTAATACAACAATGGCATTGTCCACCAGCATACCCACTCCTAAGGCTAATCCTCCTAGGGTCATTAGGTTTAAGGTAATATCATTAAAATATAATAATATAAAGGTTGCGATCACTGATAAGGGAATAGAAGTCCCTATAATCAGGGTAGTTCTAATATTTCTTAAGAAAAGGTATAGAATTGCTATCGCCAGCAATGCACCAAAAACTGCGTTTTTAAATACATTTTCAATGGCCTCATTGATAAAAATAGATTGGTCAAAGACTGAAGTAATCTCTATATGAGGATAATCCTCCTGCAGTCTTTCTATCTCTCTATGAATTAAATTTGCCACCTGTACTGTATTGGTTCCAGATTGTTTTTGTATGGACATATTAATACTGTCCTGACCATTTGCCCTAGATATGGTATTGATCTCATCTGGCTCCATAACCACTTCTGCTATATCCTGTAGTTTAATAATACCACCTGTTGGTAGTGTTATAGGCATCTCTTGTATTTCTTCTATAGAACGAAACTCCCCCATCGTCCTAATAGCAAGCTCTTCTTCCCCTCTATTTACTGTCCCTCCTGGGAGATTCAAGTTAGATGCTCCTATTAATTGAGCAAGCTGCCCTATGTTTAAACCATAAGCATCCAAGCTTTGTTGATTTACCTTAACCTGTACTTGATTGGTATAGCCCCCTGATATATCTACAGAAGCTACACCTTCCAGTCTTTCAAACCTTGATTTCATGGTATCCTCAGCCAATGTCTGTAGAGCTGCTAGATCTCCACTATTGGTTACGGATAGCTGGATAATGGGAGTAGCATTAGGATCTATTTTCATTACCATTGGCTCCGATGCACCATCTGGCAGCATCCCTTTAATCATATCTACCTTTTCCCGCATTTCCAGAGCAACAAAATCCATATCTGTACCAAAGTCAAATTGAGCAATAACAATGGAGCTGCCCTGAGAGGATATGGAGTTTACGCTTTCAATATTGCTAACAGTAGCTACTGCTCCTTCTATAGGTCTGGTGATTAAATTCTCCATTTCTTGTGGTCCTACACCTGAATAAGAGGTGTTTACAATAGCAACCGGCACTTCTATTTCTGGCAATAAATCCAATGGCAATCGGCTTAAGGAAACAGTTCCTAACAGCACAATGATTAGCATCAGCATGACTATGGATACTGGTCTATTTACTGCTAATTTTGATAAATTCATCTACTACTCACCCCTTACTACTTTCACCATTTGGCCATCTGCTACATAATGCTGACCTCTTGTAATCACCACATCTCCTTCTTCAAGTCCTTCTACTACTTCAACATAAAGACCTATATCTAAACCTAAGGTTACTCTGCGTTCTACAGCTTTGTCCTCTTCTACTAAATAGACAATCATTTCTCTATCTCTATCAAGAACAGCTGACCTTCTTACCACCAGTACATCCTGACGGCTTTCTGTATCTACTGACATAGCCCCGCTCATACCTGGTTTGATGACATGATCCTGATTAGGTATATATACCTTTACTAAATATAATTGCGTTCTTTGATCAACTGCCGGGCTAATATAATCAATGGTTCCCACTACGTCCTCAGATAAGGCAGAAGGAATGCTTACAGACACCTCTTGTTGTTTCTGAAGTCTATTTACCATGTTTTCAGCTACATTTACCTGTAAATATACTTCATCCATGTCCACGATGGTGGCTGCTGGTTGTGCATTGCTAGCTAGCTGTCCTTCTACAACTGTTAAGCTAGTTACTACACCGCTAACAGGTGCCTTTACCAGTGTGTTATCCAGATTGCTTTTTGCTTGTTCATAGCCGCTTTGTGCTTGACTTAATTGATTTAATGCCTGTTGATATCCTATTTCTGCTTGCTTCACCTGCGCTTCTGCTGCATCTAATTGCGTAGTGGAGGCGGCTAGTTCTGCCTGCTCTAGCTGTGTTTTTGGAACAGCTCCTGCCTCATACAGGGCTCTCATTCGCTCTAGGGTTGATAGTGCATCTTCATGTCTTTCCTTTGTAGACTGGTATTGGATTTCAGCTGACTTCATAGCATTTTCTGCTTGGTCTACACCTCTTTCAGCTAAATCTACACTATGGCCTGCCTGTTCAATCCCTCTATTTACATCTTTTTGGTCCATAACAAAGAGCACCTGATCTTTCGTCACATAGTCCCCAAGCTTCACATTAACTCTTGATACAATTCCAGGCATTTGGGGCATCACCATGACTTCTTCATTGGCATAAATTCTACCGTTCAAGGCAGAAGTGTTTGCAATGGTATCCTTGCTAATGGTCTCGATTTCTACCGGTACATAATCCTCCTCAACACCTACTGTTTCTTGTGTTCTATTTCTACTGCCTCCTACTACTATAAGTACCACAATCAATCCAATCACTAATAGACTGGCTGCCACTTTTTTCTTCATTTTTCTTCCTCCTGGATTGAAAATTTTCATTGTCTTGGCAAAATAAACTGACCCACCGGTCGGGTATGACTAAAATAAAAACCAATCTTTCGATTCGCTTTGGACTTCCTACTCTTTTGCTTTATTCATTAAAGTATATTTATTATGCCAAGTTTATTATAACAGTAAAATATAAACTCTAGCTAAACAAATTCTTAAATATTTCTAAACTTAATAAAAAGTCTAGCGTCAGGGGATGGTTCTCTGTCGCCTATTGTACTTCCATTACTGAGTATATCAACTTTAAATAATTGTGTCACGAAAACCATCAGGCTATCACTTTTCACCCATGATTATAAGGTGCATAATATAGAAATTAATTGAGAAAAATATATACTGAAACAAACGATAAAACAATAGATTGGGGATATATATGTATAGAAATAGAAAAACTACTCTAATAATACTACTTATAATAATGGTTACTGTCTCAGGCTGTGCATATCGTAGAGGTGTCCCTCCTGATGAAACGCCTGCTCCAGGGCAACAGTCAAGACTCTCGCCGGACCAGCCCAGGGAGGATCTACTGGCTAAATCTGATCAAGAGGCTGTGGAGGAAAATATTAATGGTTTCAATATTGAAGATGACCTCAGGATTACTGACGCCACAGAGCAGGAGGAAGAAAACAAAATACTGGCTCTTAGTCAGCAGCAAAAAACTCAGGTGATGGGAAACATAGGCTCTAAAAGCACGAATACTGTCCTACATGAATATGACACTCCCCTTCCTGAAGAAATCAATGAAACAATGCAGTATTTTGAATATACCATCTCCTTTGATTATCTTCTTGTAACAGCAGAGGATGGTGCTGAAATTCGAGAAAGTCCAATACCGGATGCTACTGTTGTTGCCGAGGTAGACTATCTTGACAAGGTCTCTCTTCTCCAAAGGGTCGAAGGTGAAGATTTAGAGAACTCAAACATATGGTACAGGGTAGCATTCGAAAATGATACTCAAGTAAAAGAGGGTTACCTTCACTCAACAACAGGTACTCCTAGAAACTTCCGCTTTGACAGAATTCAGGAGGCCATAAATGAGCTAAGACAGCAGGTGGCTGAGGGGCCGTTGCACTTTATTAGTAACTATAAAAATGAAAACGGTGCACCTCCTCAAAAGGGCGATACTGCAGTAGATGAGCATGGATATAGAGTTTATCACAGTGCTCCTGCATATGAGCAAGCAACTACAGATAGCGACTTCCGATATATACCAGATGGCATGCTGGTACGTATACTATCTGAGACGGATGAATTTTATCATGTCAATGTCCCGACTTTTGGCGGAGATTTCTATATACCTAGACAATATATTCATCTAGATGTTACTCTAAATCAGTTGAACCATGTAATCGTAATAGATAGAGATCAGCAGAATCAGGCGGCCTTTGAACTAGAGGAAAATGGCCTCAACCTTGTCTCCTATATCCTATCCACCACAGGGATTCCAGGTGATTTTTCCTTTGAGACCAGTCTTGGCAGCTATAAAGCCATTCACAAAAGGGATCGTTTTGAGTATCTGGAAAGCGGTACATTAGAAATTGCAGGTTATGCACCCTTTGCTATACGGTTTACTGGTGGTGCCTACATCCACGGCGTTCCGGTTGCCTATGAAGAAGAGGATGGAGAGAAGGTTGATCCAGGACTGATAGAATATCTGCACACCATCGGTACGTTCCCTCGCTCCAATATGTGTGTTCGTAATTTTACTAGTCATGCAGAATTTCTCTATAACTGGATGGATAGTGAAAACGGTGCTGTTATTGTTATTGAATAATGTCAAAGGGACAGATGCTTTGGTTGTTATTATCCAGCGCATTATCTGTCCCTTTGTTTGTTTTACTTTTACAGCTCAAACCTATAACCCACACCCCAGATAGTTTCGATGTATTGGGGGTGAGATGGGTCTGTTTCTATTTTTTCTCTTATTTTTCTGATATGAACAGTAACTGTGGAAATATCTCCTTGGGAATCCAAGCCCCATAGTTTCTCAAATAACTCCTCTTTTTTAAATACTCTATTGGGGTTTGAGGCAAGGAATACCAATAGATCAAATTCCTTGGTAGTTAGTATTACTTCTTTTCCATTAATGAAAACTCTCCTAGAGCTTTTATCTATCATAAGTCCTTTTACTTCAATTTCGTCTGAATTTTCCTGTTTATTTCCTGTTAGCCTTTCGTATCTTGAAATATGTGCTTTTACCCTCGCCACTAGCTCGCTTGGACTAAAGGGCTTCGTCATATAATCATCAGCTCCTAGACCTAAACCCCTTATTTTATCTATATCTTCCTTTTTAGCAGAAACCATAAGAATAGGAATATTTTTTTCTCTTCTAATTTGTCTGCATATTTCAAAACCATCAATCTTTGGTAGCATTAAATCTAAAATAATCAAGTCATATTCTTGATTTATAGCCTTTGCTATACCTGTGTCGCCGCTATTTTCTATTTCTACCTTAAATCCGCTTATTTCTAAATAGTCCCGTTCTAATTCTGCAATACTGATATCATCTTCGATAATTAATATTCTTTTCATGCTATATCACCACTCTTACTTTTTTTTAGTGTAAAGAATATACTGGTTCCTTCTCCTTCAACACTCTCCGCCCACATCCTGCCATCATGCTCTTCAATAATCTTTTTTGCTATGGCAAGACCTAAACCACTGCCGCCGGTTAAAGTGTTTCTAGCTGGATCTCCTCTATAAAACCTATCAAATATGAAGGCTATTGTATCTGTTGGAATACCCTGCCCATTGTCTTTGATTTCTACAATCATATCCCCGTTATCTGGTCTAAGAATAATATTTATTATACCCTGAGGCTTATCCATATATTTTACTGCATTTTCAATAATGTTTACAATCACTCTTTTCAGCTGCATTACATCCGCCACTACAAGTGTTGAATCTCCTGCTTTATTATCATAATGTATATCTACACTTTTTTCTTCTAAATCAAATTTTAATTCCTCCAACAGATCTGTAAAGTATTTAGATAAATCGATGGTTTTTAAGTGTAAGGGTAGTTTGTTTAAATCCAACTTGGAAAAAAGAAATAAATCATCTATTAGTCGATCAACATCCTCTGTTTTTGCATAGATGGTATTAATATATTTCTCCATTTTTTCTGGGGTATCTGCAACACCATCTTTTATGCCTTCAACATATCCCTTGATGGTGGTTATGGGGGTTTTTAAGTCGTGGGAGATATTAGAAAATAATTCTTTTCTATTTTCCTCATACTGATGCTGTATATCGATAGAGTTTTTTAGCCTTTTTCTCATTTCCTCAAAGGCTTGAGATAGCTCTCCTATCTCATCTTTTTCATTGATTTTAACCTCAAAATCTAAATCTCCTTCTTTGATTCTATTGGCTGAGTCCTTTAACTTACTTAATGGCTTTACGATACTGCCTGCTACAAGATAGGTTAGGGTTCCATTGGTAATAACAATGATTATTACAATGGTGATCATCAGTGTGTTGATTAACTCTTGGAAGTTCCTTCTCATAGGTTCTATATTTGTAATGATAAATATACTTCCTTCACTTCCATCCGTAAAGTAAAAATCATGTTGGTTTAGTCTTAATCCCTCATCTATATCATCATTGGTAATAGGTACATCATAGACATATTCACCAAACTGCGGCAATTCTTCCGTCTCTGAAATATACTCAAAGACCGATCTACCATAAGTTATTTGGTCTCCTTTTCTTACTATAAATGCAGCATTGAATGTCAGCAGTTTTTCTTCTACATCATTTAAAAATTCTTCTTCTAGAAATTTCTCTGGATTCCTTAGAGAAATCTTCTTTATGTCTGAAAAAAGAACTTCTGTCTTGGTAACTGCCTGTTTCATAGTGTGCACCTTTTCAATGCCAGGATAATTTCTATGAACGTCTTCAATATAGTAAAATCCTGCAAATACCCCTACGATGATGGTTAAGATAATTGGCACCAGCAGTAATGCTATATAGGATAATAATAATCTAAATCGTATAGACATAATAGCCTCCTAATTTATTTGCCTTAAGAATATTATACTTAATTCTATCAAAAACTACATTAGCCTTTATAAAAAGAAAGTTTATACTATGACTTTATTATATATGACCTTTATAAACTACTAATAAAGTATTTCTTAAATTTTTCTAAACTAGAGGTTCTTATATATTTAATCTTTTATTCTTACTATTTTCTTTAGTTTATAAATATTTAAGAATTTGTTTATTGTCAGTTTATACTTACTTGTTATAATAGATACATAAGGAATAAATTGTACGTACAAGGAGGTATGACTTTTGGAGCTGATTACAAGCTTTTTTAGATTCTTTTTAATATTTTTTGCTATTCGAACAGTTTTAAATATCCTTTTTAAAGTAAAGCTTGGGAAAAAACAAAAGATTGAAGCTGATATAGATACTGTACAGAGCTTTTCTAAAGTGGAGGAGAAGGAAAAAGAAGTTGCTATTGATATGGTCTTTGATACTATATGTGAAACCTATGTACCAAAGCCAAAAGCTTATCAAGTAGTGGAGGATGATAGAACCCATTATTTTTGCAGCTGGGAATGCAGACAAAAATATATTGAAAGTATATAAAAGCTCATCTCTGATAGTTGTACTAACTACCAGAGATGAGCTTTTATATAGCTTTGTCTCCATGTCTACCAACAAACTGACTATTATAAAGGTCAGCATAAAATCCTTTTTTTTCAAGAAGCTGTTGGTGGGTACCTTGCTCTATAATATCTCCATGGTTCATCACAAGAATTGAATCAGCGTCTCTTATAGTTGATAACCTATGGGCTATCACAAAATTTGTTCTTCCCTCCATCAGCCTAGCCATTGCCTTCTGTATGAGTGCTTCTGTTCTTGTATCAACATTACTGGTGGCTTCGTCAAGAATCAATATAGTTGGGTTCGCTAGTATAGCCCTGGCAATGGTAATGAGTTGTTTTTGTCCTTGTGATATATTGGAGGCTTCTTCATCCAGTACTGTATCATAGCCGTCTGGTAATGTTCTTATAAAATGATCTGCATGGGCTGCTTCAGTAGCTTTCATGATTTCCTCTTCAGTAGCACCCTGTCTTCCATAGGCGATGTTTTCTCTTATGGTTCCATTAAATAACCATGTATCCTGCAATACCATGCCAAACATACTCCTTAGATCTCCACGCTTTACCTCCCTAATATCTACTCCATCTATGGTAATACGCCCTTCTTTTATTTCATAAAATCGCATTAATAGATTTACAAGGGTAGTCTTCCCAGCTCCAGTAGGCCCTACGATTGCTATGGTTTGCCCCTGCTTCACCTCTATATTCATATCCCTTATAAGAAGTTCGTCCTTCTTATATCCAAATTGTACATGCTCAAGCTTCACTTCTCCTTTTGGAAAGACAATAACTTTCCCATCCTCTTTGTCAGGAAACTCTTCCTTCTCATCTAGAAGCTTAAATACCCGCTCTGCCGATGCGATGGTGGATTGAATTACATTGGTGATATTGGCTGTCTGAACAATTGGGTGGGTAAACTGTCTGGCGTATTGGATAAATGCTTGTATATCACCTATTTGGATTCTCTGCATTGCCACAAAAATGCCTCCAACAATACAAATCAATACATAGCCTATATTGTTTACAAGATTTAATAGCGGCATAATAATCCCTGAGATAAATTCTGCCCTCCAGCCTGCATCATAAAGTCTTTCATTAATTTCATCAAATTTTGCAATAGATTTCTTTTCATGCCCAAAAACCTTCACTACTTCATGACCGGCATACATTTCTTCTACATGACCATTCAATTCACCTAAAGCGGCTTGCCTTACTACAAAGAGTTTTTGTGATTTCTTAGCTATTGCTATTGTCACAACTGCCGAAAGTGGTAAAGTAATAATAGCTATTAGGGTCAATACAGGACTTATCGTCAGCATCATGATGGTGACACCAGCTAGTGTGACAATGGCAGTAATTAGCTGCGTTAAACTCTGCTGTAATGTACTGCCTACAGTATCTAGGTCATTGGTAATACGACTTAATATCTCTCCATGAGTATGGGAATCATAGTACTCTAGGGGTAACCGGGGAAGCTTGTTATTTACATCATCTCTTATTCTATAAACAGTTTTTTGTGCAACCCCTGACATGATATAGCCGGTGGCAAAGTTAAATAGGGAGCTTAAAGCATAAAGCACTATCAGTATTAAGACAATACGCCAAATATATTGAAAGTCAATCCCTGATCTTGGTTCAGCTTTGAGACCTTCTGCTATTTTATTGGTTGCAGCCCCCATAAGCTTAGGACTCAGTATATTGAAGGCTGTGCTTATTATTGCTAGAAAAAATACTGCAATCAGCTTGATTTTCTGCGGCTTTAGGTAACCAAGGAGCCTTTTTAAAGAGCCTTTGAAATCTTTTGGTTTCTCCGCCGGTCTTTCCATAGCAAAGCCTCTACCGGGTCCTCTTCCTTCACTTTGTCTGGAGTCATTGGATTTTTGTTCTTTTTTCATGCTAATTCCTCCTGACTAAGCTGTGAAGCTACAATCTCACGGTAAATATCACAGTTCTTTAACAACTCTTTATGTGTGCCTATATCCACTATTTCTCCTTGGTCTAATACAATAATTCTATCTGCATCCATAATAGAACTTACTCTTTGAGCAACCATAATAACTGCAGCATCTGCCGTCTCTCTCTTAAGAGCTGTCCTTAGCCTTGCATCTGTTTTAAAATCCAGTGCTGAGAAGCTATCATCAAAGACATAGATCTCTGGTTTTCTAATCAATGCACGGGCTATAGAAAGCCGTTGTTTTTGTCCTCCAGAAACATTAACACCCCCCTGTGCAATTTCTGAATAAAGGCCCTTTTCCATACTAGAGATAAATTCAGAAGCCTGTGCCACTTCAGCTGCATGCTTAACTTCTTCTTCAGTTGCATTTTCTTTCCCATATTGTATATTCTCCATAATACTGCCAGTAAAGAGTACTGCTTTTTGTGAAACAAATCCTATTCTCGACCTCAAGTCTTCCTGAGCCATTTCCCTTACATCAATACCACCGATGGATACTGAACCGTGATCAACATCATAGAACCTGGGTATGAGATAAATAAGTGTAGATTTGCCAGAGCCAGTACCTCCAATAATAGCTGTCACTTCCCCCGGAGCCGTAGAAAAGGAGATATCCTTGATAGCAGGATTTTCAGCACCAGGATAGCTAAAGGTAACCTCTTTGAATTCTAAGTATCCTTTTTGTATCTCTGGCTTTTTAGGATTTAATGGATCAGTGATTTCCGGCTTCATATCAAGTACTTCATTAATCCTAACAGCTGAAGCCTGTGCTCGTGGTATCATAACAAACATCATAGAGAGCATTAACAGAGCCATCATAATATGCATAGCGTATTGAAGAAAAGCCATCATGTCCCCGATTTGCAAGTCCCCTAAATCAATCCTTATACTTCCAAACCAAATAATTGCTACAGTGGTTAAATTCATAATCAGCATAATGACAGGCATCATCGCTGCCATCATTTTGTTAGCCTTTATTGCGGTGTTGGTCAAATCAAGGTTCGCTTCATCAAAGCGTTTCTTTTCATCATCAATACGATTAAAGGCACGTATAACTCTTATCCCTGTAAGATTTTCACGGGAAACTAAATTTAGTTTATCTATTTTTTTTTGTATGGCTTTAAATAAAGGAATCACTTTTCTTGCAACTGTTGCAATAAAGATAACTAAAATTGGCAGAGCAACAGCTAGGATTATCGTCAATCCTCTATTCATGGACACTGCCATAATGATACCACCAATGCCCATCATTGGGGCACTAACCATCATCCTAAGCATCATTACCAATACTGTTTGTATTTGTGTAATATCATTGGTAGTCCGGGTAATAAGAGATGCTGTTCCTATTTCTTCAAAAGTATGGAGAGAGTAGCTCTCCACTCTGGAAAATATCTTGTTTCGAAGGTTTTTTCCGAAGCCCATAGCTATCCTAGAGGATAAAAAACTGCTTATGATGGAAACAATAGCGCCACCTCCAGCTACAGCAAGCATCACAACCCCAACTCTCCATATATAGCCTATATCTCCTTGAAGCATACCATTATTTACGATATCTGCCATTAGGGTGGGTAAATATAGATCCGCAATGGATTGTAGAAAAACAAATATAAAAACAGCTATAATACCAGCTGTAAATGCCTTTAAATCTTTAAACAGCTTAATCATTATCTATCACATCTCCCATAGGTCTAAGCCCATTTCTTATGAATATATCAAATGCCTCTTTACCATTATAGACATTTCCCTGCTTATTAAGCAATGCTAAAAGTTTTTTCTGTATTATGCATATATTTTAAAAGAAGAATTTGAGATGCTTAGACAACAAAACAATCTCCCAATTGAAGAGATTGTTTTTAACCTAAAGCTTATGTATATCAATTTATTCTATAAAATCGTACTTCAAGATATCTTCAATTTCCTCAATAGGAGGTGTTTTTCTGAAGTCCTTTAAGTCTAAATCATCGTAGCTAATAATGAACAAATAGTTCTCAATTAAATAATGCTCATAGGCTTCATAGATGGATACATCCACTTCGTCTAATGGATTTTTTCTTATCATGGAATAATAAACATTGAAGTCAACATGATATTTGTTTTTATCCTCTAATTTTTTACAGAGGGACTGATGAAATAGCCTCTTATAATTCGGTACATAGTCTTGCTTGTATTCTTCTAATGCATTCATATGATAAATAATTGGTGAAATATTTTTTGCAATTGTATCAATTAATAATATTTCCTCTGGTTGAAGGTTGCTATAGGTCTTCAATATAATAAGGTACGCCGCTGGACTTGTATTGTCTTCAAAACTGAAATCACATGTTTTGATAGGCGCTATAACTATACCTGTTGCATCGTGAAATGATCTACATAATGCCTCATCTAAATAATCATACATGCCTTCAGCTGCAAAATCATAAACACTATCACCATCAAAGGTTTCATCCCATTTGTTGTTTAGTTGAAAACACAATCCTACACCTATACCATCAATGCTATGGAGGATTTTGTATTGATTTTCTTCTTTAAATGCAATAAATGCTTTCTGTATACCGAAGGATATATTCAGGGTTTTCAGCGTAACATCGCATAACTCTTCAATAGAAATACATTGGTTTATATTATTGATAAGTCCATTAAGCTTGGTTAAAATATGAAATTTTGCTTCAATAATCTGTTTTTGCTGCTGGATTTCCTCAAAAAGCATTGCGTTTTTAAGTGCTATATAAGTGAAAGATGCCAAAGATTCAATTAACTCAAACATGGATGGATGGTAATGGGTTTGATTAATGGGTTCTCCTAGTGTAACCAACCCAATTAATTTGTCTCGCACAAGTAAAACGATATATTGAGCCCCGAGGGAATGAAATTCCTCCCAGTTAACAAATATTTCCTTTACTATTTCCATATCTTTTTCTATATTAAGCACAATCTTATTATGATCCAAAACTACAGATGGCTTTATGTGAAATTCTGTTAAACAAGTGGAGAAGTTATCGATATTTCTATAACCTAGTATTTTTAGATTGCCGGATATATCATCTACTACTCCAAAGGATGTGATTTTACTACAGGCAATTTCACTAAAAACATCTACCGCCATTTTTTTCAGTTTATCTATTCCCAACTCTGCTAATAACGATTTGGCACTTTGGTTAATTGCAAATAGATTAAAGATTTTTTCATCTAATTGCTTATTTTTATCCTTTAAATCCATAAAATTTTTGCTGTTTTCAAGAGAGTTATTAAATAAACGCATTAAGGACATGGCTATAATATAGTCATCTTCTTGAAAGCTTCCCATAGCTTTTCCATCAGCAACAATAAATCCTATCAATAAGTCATCAATAATCAGAGGAAGAACCATTGCCATGTTTAGATGATCTATATCCTTCTTTTCAAAATAATTGTTAAAATTATTAAGCATCACGCTTCCATGTAATGTAGCTATTTTTTGAAGCTTTTCATTATTTTTTATAGTATAGTTATTAATCTTATACAGCCTTTGGTTTTTTAATTTGTATTCATTGTCTTCTAACATAAAAAGAGCAGATGCATTTAGTACTAAGATTTCATTAGTAAAATCAAAGGAATACTCACTTAGTTGTTGCAGGCTAAACCTTTGTGTGAAAAAACCTATTGCTTGTATCAATGCCTCATATCTATACATTGTATTTGTTATATTTGATTCTCTCAAGATAATTCCTCTCTCTCTAAAGCTCCTACTAAAGGAAATGTAGCTTATTATCCATTGCGTAATAGGTTCCACTAGTTATTTTGCTTATTCTCTTTTGAATATTTTTTATTTCAATAAAGGTTTGAGGATAAGCTTTCCTTAGAATATTTATTTCTCCTTCACCTTTTGATTCTAAAAAGTCAATCAACCTTTTTCTTCTTTCTTCTAATTTAGCTATTTTAGCTAGCAAGGTATCATTTACTTGTATATAGGCACTATATTCATGACCTTGAACACTTTTATCGTCAGTTTTCAATTTCATCTCATATATTTTCATCTGTCTTTTGTTTTTTTCTAAATCTATCAGATGCTTCTTATAGAGTACCAGCAAATCATCTAATTCTTTTTTAAAGGCTTGTCTATCAAATCCCTTCACATTAACGACAGTTCTTCTTTCCGAAATATTACCGATTGTATAAACCTTTATCTTAGCTTCTGCATTGAGGGAGCCTCCGATAATCTTGCCTTTTTCTGAATTAACCAATATATTTTTTGCATGAAGGTGGGTATCCATTGCATATAGGCCTATATTAATATTTTCTTTTGCAAAAATAGTGCAATCATTAGCATATTTGACAAAAACATTTTTACCCGCTTCAATTATTGCTTTCCCCTTACCAGAAATACCACCCTTGATAAATATATCTCCATCCTTTGATGTAAGTCTCTCAATTGCACCGATACCCATTGTACCTTCTATGGAAATATCCTTATCGGCTTTGACACTAAATCCATCAGAGACAATTCCTTTAATTGTGACATAACCGTTAAAATTGATATTTCCCGTATCAAAATCAACATCACCATTGATAATAAGGTGATTTAATACTTTAATTTTACCTTCTTCAAAAGTAACAGCACCATCCACCAATGCCCGCAAAACAATTTTTCCGTTCTCTAGGCTTTCCTTTACGGTCTTGGTATCATACCGCAACAAATTATCTTTGCCCGCCTTTGGAGGTAATATCTGATTTGTCACTGTTCTTCCAGCTTCACCTTCTGTTGCAGATATTTTCTCTCCTATCCAATCATTGGTATTGACTTTGTGTATTAGATTCATTTCATAATAATCCACTTTGCCATCTTCTCTAATAACAGGCTTTTTTTCTAATAAATCTACATACTTTATCTTTGCATCTTCACCATTGATAGGAGCTACTCCTTTAGCTATAACCATTTCTTTCTGAAATTGTAATTCTTGCTTTAAAATATCATATAAAATACCATAGGTAACATTTTCATATTCTAAGGCACTTAGGATTTCTGTCTGCAGGTTGCTTTTCATACTTTCAAACTCTGCTTCGTTAACATTAAATTTTATTTTCGCTTCCATTTTGTCAGAAGATAAAACCACTTGAATCTTTGGCTTTAATATCCCAATATTTATAGGGATACCTGTTTCAACCTCTAGAGTATCCTTTAGTTTCAGAAAATTAGTAATGGTAATTCTCGGATTCTTCTTTAATACGTCTTCATTAAAATCTTTAATGT
Organism: Natronincola peptidivorans; assembly: GCF_900111615.1. GTDB lineage: Bacteria > Bacillota > Clostridia > Peptostreptococcales > Natronincolaceae > Natronincola_A > Natronincola_A peptidivorans. The sequence goes on from NZ_FOHU01000009.1 coordinate 56,370, forward strand.
CATACCCCGATTTATCTACAACTATAAAAACATCATGATCATTTTCTTCAAACACCCTAAAATATTTGTTCTTAACAAGCACAGTACGTCCACTCCCTTTATTATTAATTACCTATTATAGATGCCTTATCATTCATTAACATTCCTAGGATTTTAAAAAGCATTTCCTCTAGTCTATAAAAATAGAGAATACTTGTTTTCTATATACTGATTTTGAATTATACTTCTCCATTATTTTACAATTTCCTTTATTTTTTTCAGTAATTATATTATAATATTTCTTTGATATTCCTATTTGCAGGGTTATTATATGTATAGTTTTTGTTGTTTTAATCATGTTTCAAATGATATAGATAATAAAATAAATCATTTCATGACTTAAATTCTATTTTTATATTGTCGAATTTGTAATATAATATAAGAGAAAATGCAAGTGAATAGGGTTAGGGACGGTGGCTAATTTGGATAATCAGGTTAAAAAAATTAAAGCGCTTGTACTAGATTTAGAAAAGGACTCAAATCCCCAGTCACAAATAAGTCTTTTACAGGAGTTAATCGCTTCTGCCGAAGCTTGTAAGAAGCATTTGCTACATATAGAAAATCTCCAAAAACAAGAAAAAGCAGTCATCCATATAGATAATGTGGATCTGCAAATTGAAAAAATATCAGAGGAGATCTTTTTATATAAATCTGTCATGGTTAAAAACTATTATGATGGTGATTATTTGGAAAGATTTTCAGAGATAAGAACTTCTGATTTAAAAACCTCAGGTGCTTTTGATATTCACAATAGATTCTGGAAGGCTCACGAGGTTTGTGGAGGCAATATATTTGCAACAGTACCTCTAGCATTAATAGAGGATGGACAATCAACTAAGCTGCAGCGGCTACACTGGGATCCCGTCCAGGTAGAGGTTTATGAGATCATCAATGATGTCCAGTCTAAACTCTCCAGGGGGCAAATAATTAATGCTGTTGAAAAAATGTTTAATCACTATCTATTAGTTAGAGAATTATGTGGCAATATTATGATGGTTCTGCATTACAAAATTTAATTAGACTATTGAAAGGTCTTTATCTACTTGATTGCTTAGATTCTAGCAAAGACTTTTCAACAGTCTGTTTTTTTCTGAGTATTTCAACAAAATTTATGTCTGGATTCTATTCAAATTCTTTAAATAGCTTTTTAAATTACTCTTCACTATCAGTGATATGGTATACATGATCACCTGTTGGAAATTTGACACTTTTTCCATCTTCTATATACTCCTTATGCAGCTATTTTTCAAATATATAAAGCTTTCCGTTGACGGGGCTTTTAAAACTAGGTCCTTTGAACCCTCTTTTTATAAGCTCCCTTCTCATGAAAATCATCACAAAACCATGACTTACGATAAGGACATCCTCCTGGCTTTCTAGTATTTTATCTAAAGCTACTGACAGTTTCCTTCTAAAATCCTCTGTAAGTCTATAAAAGATAAAGAGTCTAACTCTTATTATAATCAGCCACAATACAAAAGGCAGCTTTATATTTCTTTTTACAAACAAATCCGGCTGCAGTTCCCTCAGTTCCTCCATAACAATGATATTGCCATTATATATTTTTTTTGCGGTACTAACGGCTCTCGATAAATCACTTGAAAAACAATTTTTCCATTCAATATTACCTAAGTCCACTTTTCCATCTACAATAGCAGCTGTTTCATATTCCTGATACCACAGGTTCACCTCTGTCGGTGTAATCATCCTTTTTTCTGGTAATGGCTTATCTACTTTAAAATGTCTCATTAAACCTATCTTCATTCTCTAACCTCCTTTGTTTCATACTTTTACTCATCACCCTACTGGGCATTAAAGAAATGTAGCACTGTAAATAGCAATATATCAATAAAAAGCTTTTCTATGATAGTAATGATTTTAGGAATATTTTGTTATATTTTACCAAATATTCTCCTTTGTTACAATGCTATTTCAAAAAATAGAAAGACCCAATGACTTGATGTTGTATCTAAAAACACACTAGTCTATTGAGTCTTTGAGGTATTATATAATTACCTCTACTTGATGCTCTTTTTTATCATCTGTTAGAGAAATATATTTCTCCTGTAGTTTATTCCCATCCAACAACAATTCTTGGATTCCTTTATTCTTACCCTCTGGATTTTTTACTATAATATTATAGTAGGTAGCTTTATAGCGATATTTTATTTTATATTCCTTCCATTCCTTTGGAATACATGGATCAATCATTAGTTTATCTGCATTTTTTTTCAACCCAACAATGTCCTCTACTCCTACCTTATACATCCAACCAGAAACGCCAGTGTACCAGCTCCAGCCTCCTCTTCCTATATGAGGACTGACAGCATAGACATCCGCTGCCATCACATACGGTTCAAGTTTATAGGTAGCACATTCCAGTGGTGTTCTTGTATGGTTGATGGGGTTGATTAGGTTAAACAACTCCCAGGCTTTATCTCCCTTTCCAGCCATAGCAAAGGCTTTAATTACCCATGTAGCTGCGTGAGTATATTGTCCTCCGTTTTCCCTTACTCCAGGAACATAGCCTTTTATATAACCAGGGTTTTGATCACTTTTATCAAAAGGTGGTGTGAAAAGCAGGATAAGTCCTTCATCCTTTTTGACTAAGTATTGTTCTACTGCCTTCATTGCTTTTTTGCTTCTATCTTCTTTTCCTCCCTTTGAAATGATAGACCATGACTGGGCTAGAGAGTCAATTTTGCATTCAGTATTTTGTGAGGAGCCTAAAGGTGATCCATCATCATAAAAGGCTCGAATATACCATTCTCCATCCCATGCGTTTTTTTCAATAGATTCAGCAATCTTCTTTGCATAATCTATATATCTTTTACCTCGTTCTTCTTCTCTCATACTATCACATAGCTTAGCAAAGCCCTTTAAAATGGTATATAGAAACCATCCTAACCAAACACTTTCTCCCTTGCCTTTGTTGCCAACGGTGTTCATGCCATCATTCCAATCTCCAGAACCCATAAGAGGTATGCCATTTTCTCCAAAGTTTAGACCTCTTTCAATGGATCGGATGCAATGCTCATATACAGAAGCTTTTTCCTGTGATCTCCTTGGAATACCATAACGTTCATCCTCATGCTCTCTCAATGGCTCTTCCTCTAGGAACGCTACCTCTTCTTCTAAAATAGAATAATCCCCTGTATTATGAATATACTCAACTACAGCATAGGGCAGCCATAGTAAATCATCTGAGAATCTTGTACGGATGCCTTTATCTCCTGCACCAGGATGCCACCAATGCTGTACATCTCCCTCCACAAATTGATGGGCACAGTGCAATAGTATTTGATGGCGGGTAGCTGTTGATAATGGGTATACCATATTCATCGCATCCTGCAGCTGGTCTCTAAATCCATAGGCTCCACCTGATTGATAAAAGGCAGATCTCGCCCATATTCTACAGGATATGGTTTGGTAGATAAGCCACTGATTCAGCATTAGGTTCATAGATAAATCTGGGGTTTCTACCTGTATTGTACCCACTAGCTCTAACCAGTAGTTTTGTACTTCCTCTAGTGCAGCTCTGCTCTTCTCTATAGATCTGTAGGCTCCAAGCATACTATCTATTTTTTCTAGGTCCTGTGTTTGTCCAAAGAAGAAGGCTAACTCTTTTTCTTCATTTTCTGCCAGCTTTACAGAAACCTGTAGCGCAACACAGGGGTCAAATCCTCCGCCTGATTTGTTAAGTAGTCTTTCTCTTTTAAGGGCCGCAGGGTTTGATAGATCTCTGCCTGGCCCTATAAATTCTCTTCTATCACAGGTGTATGAACCCAATGTCTCTGAGGCAGCCGCAAAGGCTATTCTTCCTTCAAAATCGCCATTATAAGGATTTGTAATCAGTATCCCTTCTGTTGTATCATGTTTTTCTGTTACAATATGCTGTTGGGTGTTTTGATCACTGACCCCTAGTACCGGTCGTAAATAATAGGTGAGAGTAAGCTTCCTCTCGCTGTTGCTGGTGTTTTTTAGCTTCACTAGATTTATTTTTATTGGGTCCTCTTTCGGTACAAACATGGTAAGCTCCTGCAATATACCTTGACTATGATGTTTAAAGGTAGAGTACCCCAGGCCATGGGCGATTGTATAGCTTTCCTTTTCTCTAATAGGGGCGGCTGTTATGGACCACAGTTCTCCTGTTTCTTCATCTCTGATATAAATGATTTCTCCAGAGGGATCTGTTACAGGATCATTGGACCATGGGGTTAATTTGTTTTCTCTACTATTTTCTGCCCAGCTGAAACTGGCGCCCCTTTCTGTCACAATGAATCCAAATTTTTCATTAGCAATAACATTGATCCAGGGTGCAGGGGTGTACTGTTTTTCTTTTAAACGTATAATGTATTGTCTTCCGTCCTTACTAAATCCTCCATAGCCATTATAGTAATCTAAATCTAATGCTTCTTCATGGCTAATATACTTTACTTTGCTTTTTATAAAAGTTTTTTCTTTATCCTCTATAGCTATTTCCTCTTCCTTCACTTCTAATTGTTTCTGTAGAGCGGCTCCCTCTGCCTTTATGACAATTCTTGATACCGCATAGAGAAGGATTCTATCCTCTGGAGGCATAATACTTGCACTCCTTATAAATATCCCACCGGGTTGGTCCACCATATATCTTCCCTGACTAGCAAATACAGTTTCATTAATTAACTGCTGTAGCGGCTGCAGATAATTACTTTCATCTTCATTTAAGATTACAAGGTCTACGCTTAATCCCTTAATTCTCCAATACTCATGAGCTTTTAGCAGCTGGCTTATCCTGCTGATACCCTCACTGTTTTTGATGGTAACCAAAAGGATGGGCAAATCTCCCGATATGCCATAAGCCCATAACCCAGATTGGGGTTTTTTGTTTTCTTCTAAGAATTCCTTGAACCTTCTTCTCATAGGACTTAAGAAAAGAATAGGTGAAATCATCTCTTGGTACAGCTTTATCTCTTCTGGCTTCAGGTTTAAGTAACTGGTTTCTACCTGACTTCTGGTAGTAGCCAGCTGAAAGGCCCTCTGAATGGCGGCACCGTCTCTGTATTTTTTAACTAAGTCTATTACCTGCTCTTTTGAATCATCTATTCCTGTGATAAAGGAAATGGTTACTGCTTTACCAGCAGGTACCTTGATATTTTTTCTCAAGCTCATAATCGGATCTAGAACGATTCCCACTGTACCCTTCAAAGGCTGTTTTAAGGCAATAGCATTGCTAATGCTTTTTCCTCTTCCTATAAATGCACCTCTATTGGTTTCATATTGGAGCCCTCCTGTTGTTTCTCCATCAACAGCAACTGTATGAAAAATCCATTTTGCTTCTTCTCCATGCTCCCTGGGCCTCCTGGAGGCAATCAGACTCTCTTCCTCCTGTACAAGCTCGGTTCTGACAAATAAGTTACTGAAGGCAGGATGAGCAATATCTGCAGCTTGATAGGTCATAACGATTTCAAAGTAACTGGTGATCTCCATGTTTGCCACTTCATTTCCATGATTGGTTAAGGTCACCTTTCGAACTTCTACATTATCTTCTGGAGATACAACAATTTCTGTATGGGTATCAATATTTTCATCTGTTCGGAAAAAAGCTGCTTTTTCCTGAGAAAACTCTACTTTATAGCCGTCGGGACGGATGTTTACCGGTTCAACAGCAGTTGTCCATAGCTTGTTGCTATTGAGATGCTTTATAAAGATATGGGTGCCATCTTTTCCTGTGATTGGATCTTCTCGCCATCTAGTTATTTGTAGTTTTTCCATTCTACTATAGCCTGTGCCGACATTGGTCAACACGACAGAATATCTACCATTGGATAGAAAATGGCATTGAGGTAAAGGTTCTTCTGGCATCCCATAAACTCTTACCACCCTCTCATGTTTTCCTTCTGTGCTTCTTGTTGGTTCTATTGTTTCTTGATATTGCTTTGTAACAATGATTCTTGAAGGAACCCTCTCTTGAAGCAATATTTCTCCTGCTTGAATTACAGGGTCTCGGTGAAATCTCTTTTGCATAATATCTTGATTAAAATAATTATTTAGAGCAGCTATAATCATTCCTTGGTGATGAGCCATAAAGCTTTTTACAACTTCTGGCCCTTTCCCACTGGAGACTGTTCTAGGTGTATAATCAATGGCTTCATAGAATCCGTAGGTCCCCTCAAGTTTTTCTCTTGCTAATGCTTTCATGTTTTTCATAGCTTCCATAGGAGCAAAGGGTAGGGCTAAAAAGGTTGAGTAAGGAGATACCACCATATCCTTTGCCAGCCCTCTTTTCAACCCTAGATTTGGAATTCCAAAGGCTTTGTACTGATAGTTTAAGCTCATGTCGAAGGCATAATATCCGGACTCCGAAATCCCCCATGGCAATCCTTTGTCTTGACAATAGCTTTTTTGTGCCTTTACAGCAGTGGCATAGCTTTCCTCCATAAGGGTGTTCTCATAATTTTTCATCACTAAATAAGGCATAAAATACTCAAACATTGTACCAGTCCAGGATACAAGACCTCTATTGCCATCTACAATAGACATAGCCCTACCTAGCTTAAACCAATGATTTTGTGGAACCTCTCTTCTGACAATAGCTAAATAGCTAGTGGTTCTTACTTCTGATGCCAATAAATCATAATAAGAGTTGGTTAGACGTTCTTCATCAACATTATATCCAATAGAAAATAACCCTCGCTTTTTATCATATAAATGTGTAAAAGCTGTTGTTTCTGCCAGTGTATTGATTCTTTCTATCAAAAGCTTTCCTTTTTTTATGGTCTCTTCTATATGATGTATTTTTTTCAACAGCTCTTTTCTAACTTCTTTTTCTTCATTAAGCTTCGAAAGAATGTTTTCATAGGTCTCCTTTAGATGCTGCAGTGAAAGCCTGTGTAAACTGGCTATTTCTAGTTTGTTTAAGGCAGTCTTTGATGGGAAAAAAGTATCTACCTCCTTTTGATAAATAGCTATCATATCATTGAATCTTCTGTACCAATGACTTCCGTCCTCCTGTGGGATTTCCTTTAATTCCTCTATTAGTTCTATGAGCTGATATACCGTAAGATTGTTTTCCTGTAAAATACTGTCTAGTTTTCCTGTGTTTATTGGTTTTTCTTTCTCCATTAGCATAATGGTATCTAAGATTCCCTCTGGAAGCTTCATGTCAATAATAGGTTTTTCTAAGTATTCTTTTAGTCCTTCCTTTACTGTCATCAAATAACTTACGAAGTTACCGCTGTCTACTGTAGATACATAATACGGCCTCAAAATCTCCAGGGTTCTAGTGTCATACCAATTATATAGATGTCCCTTCCACCGATCCATCCTTTCTATGGTAGCAATGGTTTTTTCTATTCTATTGAACATTTCACCTGTTGATAAATAACCGAAATCTCTTGCTGAGAGGATGGACATCAATAGAAACCCTATATTGGTTGGGGAGGTTCTGTAGGCAATTTTATTAGGAGGAAACACCTGATAATTGTCGGGTGGAAGATAATTATTCTCTTCTCCAGCAAAATCTTCATAATATCCCCAGGTTTTTCTTGCAATTTTTCTTAGCTGCAGTAAATCATCTTCTGGTAAACCTTCCTTTGTTTTTTCTGTTTCTTTACTGATTTCAAATGCGGCATAAGGTCCGATCCCCCATGCTATTACTATAGGAATAAAATAAAGGATATTATACGGCGCTATAAATAAAATGATAAGCAAGGTAGCTATTCCTATGTAAATACCACTTTTCATTCTTGTAATGGTGCTTTGTTTATCATTTTTAAGGTTTTTTTCAATATCAGCTGCCGGTACCCATTGCAGTAGGTTTTCCTTGGAAATAAATACTCGATATAGACTTTTAACAATAGCATCTACCATCATATAGGCTTCGTAGGGTAAAAACATAAATTTTAGCAAGCTCTGATAGAAGCTGGATTTTAGTTTGACAATTAAATCAGCAGTCATTCTTTCATTGAGAGCTTGATTCACTCTTTCCTCTAGATAATCTAGCACACTGATCAATAGAGGGAAAAATATCGTGAAGATTCCTAGGCCTATCCAAAAGATTACAGGTCCTGGAAATATAACGATTCCCAACAAAAACAATAGCAAAAGACTTACTGGCACAAGACTTCTTCTTAAGTTGTCAAGAATTTGCCATTTTGACAGAGTTGACAACGGATTTTTTACTGTCTCCCCTTGTCTATTTTTAATGGTTGGAAATAGCCACTTTGTCAGCTGCCAATCCCCCCGTACCCACCGATGAAGTCGTATCATATAACCGCTATATTTAGAAGGGTAATCATCTATCAACTGAAAATCAGTGGCCAATCCAGCTCGGACATAGCTTCCCTCTAGTAAATCATGGCTCAGTATGGTATGATCTGGAATCGCTTCCTTTAGTACCTTATTAAAAGTCTCTATATGATAAATCCCTTTCCCAGTAAAAATTCCTGTTCCAAATAAATCCTGGTAGACATCAGAATTAGCAACGCTATAGGAATCTATTCCTCCTGGAGATGCAAATGTTTTGGAGAAAAATGACTTGTTGGCGCTCTCGATATTTACACCTATCCTAGGTTGAATTAATCCATAGCCTTCTGTTACGATCCTTTTCTTTTCATCTATTATAGGCTTATTTAATGGATGAGATGCGATACCAATCAATTTCTTTGCTGCGTCTATAGGTAGTTGGGTATCAGCATCAATGGTAATAGCATATTTCACTTCCTTTAGATTCTCTATATCTCCTGATACAATGGTATAGGAGGTACCCTTCTCTCCCATAATCAAATCATTCAATTCCAGTAAAGCACCTCTTTTTCTTTCCCAACCCATCCATTTGTTTTGTTTGTCACAAAATTGTCTTTTCCTATGAAAAAAGTAGAAAATATTTTTCTTATATTTTTTATTTAATTTTTTTACTTCCTCCATAGCAGTATCTATAATGGTTTGATCCTCTAGTAACTCTTCGGCATCTGCATCTTTATAGTCTCCTACTAAAGCAAAATAAAGGTGATCCTCTTTATTGGCAAGATAAAAAACCTCCAGCTGACCTATCAGCTCCTTGGCTCTTTTATCATTGGATAATAGAGTTGGCACCACCACCATAGTGAAAGCCTCCCTAGGTAAACCCTCCCTGTATTCAATCCTAGGTAAAAAGGTGGGAGGAAATAAATTGGTTAATAGCCAATTGGTAAAGACAACAGCCACATCGGCAGCTGGTATCAAAACCACCAAACCTACTAAAAATAGTAGACCTGCCCCTTGATTTTCAATAAACCGTCCTCCATAGACAATGGCCATAAATACAATGAGGATTGTAACACCAATAATGGGTAGTAGATAGGTGGAGGAAGATTTGTTGTATAGAGAATACCTTGTTTCTGTGGCTTCTAAGCTTTCAAATAAGCTTTTTCTTCCCTCATCTAATAGATAATAGCCCACATGCTTTCTTTTATCTCCTTCATAGAATTCGGCATTTGCCTCAGCTGCTTCTATGGCCTTTCTGGCTACTCTTGTTTCCTCCACATTTAATCTTCTTGCTATTTTTTCAACATGGCTTCGATAATAATCTCTAGAATCAAAATCCAGCTGGTGATAAACTCCATTGGGATCTTGCCGCAGTATTTCTTCAACAACACTTAAACTTTCAAAAATATCATTCCAATTTAAAGTTGCAACAATATTTAAACTTGTAATGGCATTACCGATAGCTATTTTTTTTGCAGCCTGTTCCTTATGCTCCTCATCCACTAATTCCTTTATAGAGGTATTAAAATCTTTTAATTTTTTTTCTAAATAGGTCACTACCTCTCCTGTCTCTAGATCCTTATGTCTGAGCACTCTTAATAGATGTTCTATATAGGGGGCATTTACTCTGCCCTGTAATGTTATATTTTGTTTAATTGCTTGGATCATTTCTTCTTCCAGAAGGAGAGCAGATTTTTCAGCTTTTTGCCATGCTGTATGCTTTTCATGTATTTTTTCGCAAACAATTCTTATGTTTTCTATAAGGGCACAGCGAATCATTAAGGAAAGTGACCATACTTCAGCTATGGTCATTACTCTTTGAGATTGATAGGCTTTAATATAGCTAATCAATAGTTTTTCTTCCAGCTTGCCATCTGTATGGGAAATATATTCCAAGGCGATTTCATAAGCTCTTGGATATCCTTTCAAATAACCCGCATTTCGTGTTTCTAGCTTTAAAAACTGTTCTCTAGACAAATTTTGTCTTGCTTCCTTTACCTGTTCTTCTACTTTATAAAAATTGTCCAGAAGCCACTCAGAGGCTGGAGATAATTCATGTTTTTCTACAACAGCTTTATTGAGGCCTTCATAGACAGAGGCAATTTTATGAAAATTATTATCTAGTCTTTTTAATAAATATTTCAGAGATTTCTTATCATGAAATACAGTATGATTTTTTGCAATTTCCCTCGCATGATTTTCTAATTCTTCTGGTGTCAATAATACATCTTTAAAATGTATAATTCTATTATCTTTATTTCCTTCTCTATCTTTATTAAAAAGCATATGTATTTCATCTCCTTTGTTTTTAAAAAATCAAAGGCATCACTTCCTTTGACTTTTTAGTAACGCCTTTACTTTTTCTCGAAAAGCACTGGATAGTTCCTGTGCATATTCTTCAGAAAATCCTTCTGTATATAGGTTAAATAAGGGTTTTTCACTGTCGGGTAGTATCAGTGCCCACCCATTATCTTCCTTAATTTTTACCCCTTCAAACAACTCGATATTATTATGCTGATGCTCTTCTGCCAGCTGGCGAATAATCCACCCCTTATCCTGCCAGTCACAGGGGATACTTTCTTTAATAAAATAATAGGCTGGAATTGCATCTGCTAAGTCCTCTAGCTTCATATTTTTTTCTATCAAAAAATCAAGGATAAGACCTATGCCCCAGATGGCATTATAGCTTAGTACATATTGTGATAGCCCTTTATCCTCTCGCTCTTCCATACTGAGCATAGCATTCATAATGCTGGCTGGATTAGATTTTGTTCTCCTGACCTGGACATGATGTTCCTTTGCAATTTTTTCGATGCGTTCAGGGTAGGTATGGGGTAAAACGATCTCTTTTTTAATACCTTCCATTAGGAGCATCATCACAACCAATGCATCAAACTTTTCCTGCTGTATTATCCTTCCTTTCTTATCCACTAAGATCATAGTTTCTCCATCTTCACCTATGACTACTCCAAAATCCACTTTTCTCATTATGACCTGTTGAGACATATGCAGCAAATAATCTTCTACCTTACTAACATTTTCTATGCTATAGTCCTGCTGTACGCCACATCCTATCATTTCTAGGAATTCACAGGTTAGTTTTTGCATTTCCTTGGATTTTGAACTCACTAGTATCTTGGGATGCTTTCTTCTTATTACAGCAATATTTTTCAACAGCCTTGTTCCATTGTCTAGATAAAAGGTTTTAAAGCTGTCTATATGAATAGTGGATTTGATTTGATCTGCATTACCCCTTCTAAAATCCTCTCTATTAAAGAGGTTTTCTATTTCCCTTTCTGTAGCCCTCTGAATGTTAGCACCATTTTTGTCTGCAAATTCTATATGTACCAAGTTTTTATCTGTATCATCCATTCTTACATGTATACCACCATTACCATTAAAATGGGTTACTGCAAAACGATTCATTGGCATAGCTACATTTCCTATATGGATGACTCCAGCACCCGTGGAATGAATTCCTGCTATTAAGGCATTTTTAATAATACTGCTGGCATTAGAGGCATCACTGCTTATGATAATAGCACCTGGTTCCTTTAAGGATGAAGCAAAGGCTGTCCCTAATCTAGATGCAAACTCTGGACTTATATCTATATTGATTTGTCCACAAACATCCTTGAAACCAAAAATAGTTTTTGAAGCCTTGGTCCCCCACACTAAATTTTGATTTACTATTGTGTTTTCATCAATCTTTTTGTGGGGCCAAAGTTTAATATCTGGTTTAACAATCACCCCATCCATCAATGTGCTTCCTTCACCTATGACTGCATTTTCATAGATTTCTACCTGTTTTTTTATTTCCACATCATTACATATAACTGCACCGCTACTATGAGTGTCTCTGCCAATACTGGTGTTATTCCAAGCAACACTTCTTTTCAGGGTTGCATTCTTCCCGATACTACAGTGATCTCCTATAGTTGTATAAGGCTCTAGCTTGCTTCCTTCTTCTAAAATGCAATCTCTTCCTACATAAACTGGTGGCGTTATGGATACATTATCTCTAATTTGTGTACCTTCTCCAATCCATATGCCTTCTTCTATCTGATATCCATCTATCGCTATATTCACTTTTCCCTGTAATATATCAAAATGGGTCTGGGTGTAGGAATCTAATGCCCCTACATCGCACCAATAATCCTCAGTGATGTATCCATACATGGGTATATTGTCTGCTAAAAGCTTTGGAAATAAATCTTTGCTAAAATCAAAGTTCTCACCTTTTTGGTAATAATGGAGAACCTCTGGTTCTAATATATACATACCCGTATTAATGGTGTTACTAAAAACCTCTCCCCAGCTAGGTTTTTCGAGAAATCTTGTTATCTTTCCATCTTCATCAGTAATGACAACGCCATATTCAATGGGGACTGCTTCTTTTTTTAATATAAGGGTTGCTTTGGATTGTTTCTTTCTGTGGAAATTTACAGCTTTTTGAATGTCTATATCGGTTAAGGAATCCCCACTCAAGACAATAAAGGTATCATCGATAAACTCTGCAGCATTTTTTACACTGCCACCAGTTCCTAATGGAACCTCCTCTACATAATATTGTAAATTGATACCCCACTTTTCCCCAGCCCCAAAGTAATCTGTTATAACGGTAGGAAGATGTGCTATGGTAACTGCAATCTGCTGGATTGCATGTTTTTTTAACAACTCAACAGTGTAAGCCATCGTAGGTTTATTTAGAATAGGAACCATTGGTTTTGGTATGCTACAAGTAAGCGGTTTTAATCTTGTTCCTTTTCCCCCCGCCATTATAATAGCTTTGATATGAATCACTCCATTTCATGATTTTTTCTATCCTAATTATTTTGTGAGAATCCTTTATTTCTATACATGAAAATAACAGCACTTATTCTAGTGATGCTGAGCTATCTTTATAACTTGTTTTTTAGGGAAAAAATGGCTATAATAGGTAAAGATATACTATGTAGAAAAGGAGTGATAAAATGGCGGCAAAGGATAGTTCTTTTGATGTTGTTTCTCAAGTAGACATGCAGGAGGTCACTAATGCAATAAGTCAAACAGAAAAGGAAATCGCCCAAAGATTTGATTTTAAAGATAGTAATACTACTGTTGAAAAGAATGATAATGAAATTCTTATTGTTACTTCTGATGATTTTAAGCTTAGAAATGTAGTGGATATTTTACAAACAAAGCTTACAAAAAGAAGCGTCTCTCTGAAAGCTCTTGACTATCAGAAGGTAGAGAATTCATTAGGGGGAAGAGCTAAACAGGTGATTAAAATCAAGCAGGGGATTAGTCAGGAAGAGGCAAAAAAAATCACCACTTTAATAAAGGGCTTAAAACTAAAGGTACAAGCCTCTGTACAGGGTGATGTTGTCCGGGTATCAGGCAAAAACAGAGATGATCTTCAGATGGTGATTCAAGCTTTAAAGGATGCTGACTTGCCTATGAATCTACAGTTTATTAACTATAGGTAAATACTTTTGGGAGGAGGTATCATATCAGTTATCCTCCTCCCATCTTTACCTACAATGTCAAAGACTTGTTGAATAATTCTTTAAAGCTTTTATCCTTATCTAAGTCCTCTAGCTCTTTAAATAAATGGCTTAATACCATATTATCTAAATTTAATTCCTCTATCTCTATAGCATTGCTATTATTATCTAAAGAAGGATTATTGGTTTTATTGATATAGAGCTTTGTTGTATTGGATACAGTTTCTATTTCCTTGTTGTAGTATAACAGGATACAGGGAGCATCCTCCAGTTTGAAGTTCTTTAGGTAACCCAGCATCTTATACCGATCATTAGAATTATCAAAATTGGTTTTGTATTTTGCATCCATCAAAATGACTTTTCTTGCAGCTTCTTTCTTAATAACGAGAATAACATCTGGTATCCCCGTCATAGGCTTTGTTTTTTTATAGTGTTCTGTCTCTTCATCATATCTTATCTGAATGTAGTCTCCTGTTTTTAGTTGACTAGAATTTTGAAAATAAACATCTATTTTGCTCTTCCCATTGATAAATTCAAAAATCGGTCCCTTAGAATTATACATTAAAAATCTTTGTTTCTCTCTTTGATAATTATTCTTTTCTAGAAAAAGCTTAATACTTTTTAGGACATAATATTCAAATACCTTATCAACAGTAATACTATCCAGCTTAAGAAAATCATATTTTTCTTTGTTTTTAAATTTATTGAACCATGTGTAAAAAACTCTATATTCCTTTGGTAATTTTTTATAGGTTTTTTGCATCATCAGCTGTAGATGTTTTTGGTTAATATCACCTTTTACTTGAAGAACTAAGTCCTGTATGATTTCATCATTCAATAGATGTATTAGCTTTAAATATACGCCATATATTTTCTTGTAAACCTTTAATTCCTTTACTTCAGGAATGTTATTGGCATCCTTAATAATGCCTTGCAGGTCTTTTACAAGGGTCATCAGACTGGCAGCGAAATAGAGATTATAATAATCATCATAATTTTTTTCCTTTACAATTAATCGAAACTCCTGTATTTTGTTAATATCTTTCCCGCTTTTCAGCAGTCTACTAACATATTTTTTGTCTAGCTTTCCACCGATTAAGTGTTTTGAGTATTTATAGCTTTTCTGCCTTGTATATTTTAAAGAATCAATGATATTTCTTATGAAATAAATCCCCTTCTTCGGATATAGATGAGATACCATGTCTATTCCTTTAATGGCCCAGAGAATATAATTGAGATTCACTTGTTCAGGATCTATTTCCTGAAGGGATTTATCAAAAAAATCATCAATAAACTCCCTTACTTGCATATTGTCTGTAATAATTAAATCTAGAGAACCTTTTAAAAATCTACTATAATCGTTATTATTCATAGTCCTCATCCAACTCTAAAGTAATATCTCTTGTTAGTTCTTCTAAGGATGCCTTAGACTGCTTTAAGCCATATGCTTCCAGAAGTCTCTTCATTTTTTGTTGTATTCCTATCTCAATGTCCTGTAATAAAGGAATAATTTTCATAGCCACTGCTAAGTCAATATTATCCTCTATTTCTGCAGTACTATCAAGCTCCTGCATCTCAAACACTAAACGTCCAATGTCAATGTATACACCAGTTCCAATCTCCAGCTTTATTTCTCTATTCTTTTCAATAAAACCCTTGATAAATGCTACAAAGTCATTTAATAAAGCTTTATCTGCTAATGGGAAATCAACCTCCAATGAAGCCTTTATGATCTCTGACTCTCTTTCTAGACTTTGGGGTACATTGATGGGAATCAACGCAAACCTTCTTCCCTTTAAAGCAAACGGCAGCTTATACAAAACATTTTTGTCAAAGGTATTCATTGTTCCAATGATTCGCAGTCTTTTAGGCATATATAAAATTTCTTCCTTTTCTTCCTGTAGATAGCTAATCTTGTATTTTTCCTTTAGCTCTTTCTCAGTGACATTCTTTCTGATAGGCTCTAGGGCTGTCATAAGGCTGGATAGATATCTGTTTACATCTCCTCTATTAATCTCATCTATCAGCAGCCAACATGCATCAAATGCACTACTCTCTGTAGCTTTGTAGGCACTTATGGTGTCGTAGTAAATATACTGATAGGTTCTCTTGATGGACTTAACCAAACTGCCCTCTATAAATTTAAAGCCCTTCTCTGCAATATATTGTTCACTGCCTAACAAATAATCAGGGCTGTCCCAATTTTCTCCTGCTGTTGTTACCTCTAGCTCACAATGAAAAATATCCACCAGCAACCTAACCAACTCTGTTTTTCCAGTTCCAACAGGCCCATATAAAATAATATGATGACCACTAACAATAGCTGCCACAATCATCTTTAGGATATTAATATCATCCACTAAAACCTTATTGTCATCAATGGTCTTCTGCAGCATCTCCATTATATTCTGAGGAATATCCAATGGCTCCAGTGCATATTTTACTTTTTCTCTATCTTTAATCTTATTTATATCAAAAGTGCTGTTTAAATTGCTCATTTTATTGATCTACTCCCATTAAAAATTTATCAATTTTTTCTTCAAGTCCATCGCTTTGGTATAGTTCTCTATATAATGTCTCATTGGTTTTTTTATTAATGGTTGGATACCTTCTAAGAATCCTTTGAATAAATTTATTTTTATCTTCCCTTAAAACTAGCTTCGATAATCTTCTACCTTCTTTTTCAGAGCTCACAAAGCCTGTATTTACCATAAAGTTAGCAATATAGGTATACATCTCTGTTTTATCCTTGCTAAAGGATTTATTGGATAACGTTATTCTTTTTCTACCTTCTAGGTATTCTCTTATCTCCTCTACAGGGATATCCATGATATTATTTACATTTTCTCTCGTCAACTCTCTATTTTCATATAGTAGCTTCAACAATATCCAAAAGGGATAGATATCCTCTACACAATAAAATAAGATCTGAATTCTTTTTATAGCTTCTCTCTCCAAAGTCTCCTGTGTTTCACAATAGACCAGTCCCACAGGGGAAATATTTAGGATATTTCTTTGTCTCTCTTTGATGAATCCAAACTTTTCCATATCTTGACTGTTGGAATGGGTGCTTTTTATCTCTTTTTCACTATAATAGCTTCTTAGTAAGCCCACTATGGTATCAATGTTATTTCTCAAATCACTGACACAATCGTACATGCTTTTTATTTGATTTTTCTTTACCTTGCCCATGAAATCCCTCCCGTCAGTGACTATGTCTATGTGTATTTCAAAGTAACAATACTCTCCCTTAAAAGGAGCTTATCCTTTTCCTCGATTATTTTCATCTGCTGTGAGCTGGTTCTTAATGGTCTGGCTTTTATTATTTCCACCAGCTGATAGCCTAAGCTTTTTCCTATGACTCCAATGATTTCATCAGTAGGGATAACAACACCTCCATATGCAGAGTTGCCTACAATAATAGAGATGATTGCTCCTTTTTTCATTTTAGGTCTGAGTTTTTCCAATAATTCTCTCATATCATAGAAATAATTATTAAGCATAATGGGTATTTTTTTATCCTTAATTCTCTTATCCTTTACTCTTTCATTAATTTTCACCATGATTTCTGTAAAGTAACTATGATCTAGAACATCTTGACTTTCCAGTTTTGCATTTAGATTACTTCTCATAGCAGTTTTCTTTAGCTTTCTCCAATCATCATGATTTTTGATGTATTCTCCTAACCATAGCTCTACCTTATATACTTCAAAATAATCAAAGCAATTGGCATATGGCGGGGAGGTAATAAGCATTTCTATATCCTTTATGTCTTCATATTTATCTATGTTCATGGAGGAATCATTGATAATAGATAGGCTGGCCCCATGCTTATTTTTTTCTTTAAAGGTACTGATATCCTCCAAGGCTATTTGTAATTTTTCCCTATATCTTTCTTGAATTTTATCAATAGGAAAGTTTCTATTCACCTTTTTTATTCCATTACCATCTTTTTTGTAGTCGGACACTTCTTCTATCATGGATAACCATAGAATCTTAAGTAAATCTGATACTTTTTCATTGGCTATCTTCTTTTCAATATGGGCTTTATAGGATAATAAAAGGTCTAACTTTTCCTCAGATATATAATTTAGCAGGGGATCCCAATGAGGATAAGCTTGTTTTTCAATAGCAATCTTTGGTAGATTTTCTATGAAATCTTCTATTTCTTTGATGTCTCTCTCATCATAATTACTTGTCTTTACCTTTGCTGCCAGTACTGAAATGGGATTCACATCAAAACCTACACTATCAATCCCCAAGCTATAGGCTTTAAATAGGGTAGATCCCGCCCCCATAAATGGATCTATGATTCTTTTACAATCTTCCTTTTTATAACGCTTTATTAGCTGCTCCACCAGCTTGCCACTATAGCTTTCCTTGAAATTAAACCATCGATTTACTGTTTCCTGCTGGATTTGAGATGGATTAACTAAATCCTTGTACTCAACAATTTCTTCAATGTTTATTAATGGAAGATTTTGTTCCTTTTCTTCTATATCAAGAATCGCTAAATTAGCTGCTGCTGTTTCCTCTGATGATGTCACCACCAAACCAGCGGCCTCTCCCATGCTTTTTGCTGCTATATGGCAATATTCTAGGGATTGTTCTATACCAATAAACCTTCTATCCATTTCCTTGGCAACCTTTGTGGTGGTGCCGATGCCATTAAAGGGATCTAAAATAATATTGTCCTTATAGGTGTATAGCTTTAGCAATCTTCTTACCAATTCCTCTGGATACGGACAAGGGTGTTCTTTTTTATTTTGATTATTGGCGATACACATCAGGTTCTCATAGCCATGCTCTTCATTAATATACCATAAATTTTTTGTCCAGTTTTTAAACTCCTCTGCCTCAATATCGATCTTTTCTTTATCTCCCTCCAGCTTTGTTTGCTCCTTTGAGAAAACCATTACTACTTCCCCCAAGGGCCTAAAAACTGGATTAGATGGGCTTTTCCAGCTTCCCCAGGCTGTATTATTTCCTTGAAAATGATTGATATCCTTTCCCTTGTGCCAGGTAATAAATTCAAACTCAATAAAAGCTAACTCCTCGCATAATCCTGCAATCATGGTAGCTAAAAACCTTACTTTTTTTGTCTTTTTATTTTTAACGGCAAAGGGAACATTGATGGCAAATCTTCCACCCTTTACAAGGATTCTATGTATTTCTGTAATAACATCTCTTAAAAAATCTTTATATTTTTCCCACTCTAGGTTATCATCATAACCATCATAGTTATGGGCGGCATTATATGGCGGTGAGGTCACTGCAAACTGTAGACTTGCACTTGGTAAGGTTCTAAGTACCTCTAATGCATCACCATTGTACAGTTTATTCCAAAATACCCAATCTCTATGGATTTCTTCTATCTGGAGGCTGTTATCAGCCCTATTAACTACTTTCGTCATTATGTACACTCCTCTTTGGTATTACATTCATTTAGTTTAAATTATACCATAATCTAAATTCCATATGTTAGTGTTTTTGAAAACGTATGTTTGGTTTAGTTTTTCTTATTATTTACTTACACAGTTTCTCCCTTTTTTCTTGGCTCGGTATAAAGCTTTGTCTGCTTCCTTTCTTACTTCCTCAGGAGTTGTATATTTTTCATTCTTCTCTGCAATCCCCATACTGACTGTTACCCTTAGGATTTTCCTTTGACTACTGTTGGCTTTCTTATTTTTTGACTTTCCTTTTCCTCGATAAGTATATCCTTTTTGTGCTATCTTTTTTCTCAATTCCTCAAGATGTGGATAAACCGCCTGCATGCTTTTATTAGGAAATAGCATGGTAAATTCCTCACCACCAAATCGAAATGCTTTGCCTTGACCTCCCTTAAGACAGGCTGCCACCATCATTAATACTTCATCTCCTACATCATGACCATATCTATCATTAAACTTCTTAAAAAAGTCAATGTCCACCATAGCAATGGTATACTGTCCCCCTAGCTTTAACAACTCCTCCTCTAAGGCCCTTCGGGAAGGAATTTGCGTTAGTTTATCAATATATGCCATGGCATAGGAGTCTTTAATGATGGATATAATCAGCATAAGAGCCGTTGCAGAGAAAAATACAGAAAATCCCTCTTGATTTTCTACTCTATAAAAAACAATTCCCATAGCAATCAGTATAGAAAAAAAGGTTTTGTCTATAAAACTATCCGTGATAATAGATTTAGTAAAAAGGATGATGCCAGGTAGTACAAAAAGAAATATTTTGCCATTTATCTCCCACCCTATCCATGCCGATGCTTCTATGAAAAAATCCTCCTCAAGCAGGCGAAGAATGTCAATAGTTGCAAATCTAATGATATAGTAAATAGCCCATCCCTCTACTAAGATAAAGAGAATTTTGAGTCTACCCCAAAAGCTTAGGATACCCCTTTCCCTTAGAAAAGAGAAAATTACTAAGTTCAGTGGAAGAGCTAGAGTAATGAAGATAATAAACTTCTCCTGTGGTTTTAGGAAAGTAATTATTACCTCTGGAATAGAAATATAACTACAATAGGCTGCTGCTAAAATAAAAGCGATGAACACTACTTTGCTTTTATTGAACCAGCAACCCAATATAATTGCCAAGAGGAATAAAATATAAGGAAAGTACTGGAAGAAATCCTTCCAGTTTTCGTATAGGCTGCCCATGTTTAGATAGAAAAGATAAGTAGCCAGTAAAAATCCCAAAAGAAGGCTATAGGATATAAAAGTATTTATCAATTTTTTCACTTTTCTACTTCCCTTCTCTAACTTTTTACTGCTTATTAAATTCAACAAAAAACCCCTGTTTTCCTGTAGAAATTTATATTTTTCTACATTCTTAGAGGAATATGGGCACCAAATACTATTTTCCTTTCTAGGCCTTGATTGTTTGTAATCCTCCAGATTTGAATATCAAAAAAAGAAGAGGATAGAGAGTTAACAATCAACAAAATCCAGATGCTGCCATCGCCATAATATTTACTATATTTTTTCAACACCAATCCTGCCTAGGATGGTCAATCATTTGGTTTCAAAAAAGAAAGTCCCTATACCTATACTGTATAGAGACTTAAGATAGTTTTGAATTTACATGCTTTATTCCTCTTTATCTACTTTTTCTTCTTTTAATACCTGTTCTAAGAAGATTTTTACAATCTCCGGATCAAATTGTGTTCCTGCATTATCTAAAAGCTCTTGTATTGCAATTTCTTTTGGTAAGGCTTTTTGATAGGATCTATGATTGGTCATGGCATCATAGGCATCTACAACAGCGAGAATTCTTGATAGTAATGGAATGCTCTTTCCTTTGATGTTGCTAGGGTATCCACTACCATCCCATCTCTCATGGTGGGTCAGTATATACTCAGCAATCTGAGTAAGCTCTGGTGCAGACTGTGCAATACGGTATCCAATCTCAGGATGTCTCCTTATTTCTCTCCACTCTTCCTCTGTAAGCTTGCCTGGTTTGTTTAAAATATGGTCTTTTATTGCGATTTTCCCTATATCATGTAAAACCGCCAATAATTCCAGCTGATATAGCTGCATCTCAGAAAGTCCCATAGCGATACCAGTTTTTTTGCAATAATATTTCAATCTTTCAGCATGTTCTTCTGTTTCGTGGCTTTTTTCCCATAGGGTCCTTTTTATAGAACTCACAATGGCACTCCTCAAACTGCGACTTTCTAGAAGTTTATGTTGGTACATAAAATCCTCTGCCTTCTTTAATAGCTGCATTATATCCTGTTGAGGCTTTTCCTTGCTGGCATACCCTAAAGAGATAGATGTTTTGATCGTATACTCCTCTTGATTTTCACATTGCAGATTGATTCTATGGCATATACTTTTTGCCTGATCTTCTGATGTACGGGGCAAAAGTACAATGAATTCATCTCCACCCCATCGTGCAACAATATCCTCTGCACGGCATGAGTCTTTAATGATTTTCGCAGCTGACTGCAGAATTCGATCTCCTTCTTGGTGGCCAAATACGTCATTTGTTAATTTTAGTCCATTTATATCTCCTATGATGATGGATAATGGCAGCTGTCTTTCAGTATCAAGCCTTTTAAGCTCTTCTTCAAAAAAACTACGGTTATATAATCCTGTTAATTTATCATAGTAGCTTAAACGGATTATTTCCTCCTGCCTTTGTCTTTCTTCTGTTTGATCTCGAAAAACCAACACAACCCCTTGAATTTCGCCATCTTTATCTCTTATAGGTGCTGCGCTGTCAGCGATAGCTCTTTCTATCCCATTTTTAGCTATTAATGTGGTGTGATTGGCTAATCCTATAGTTTTTCCAGTAGTCAGAACCTTCTTTACTGGGTTTTCACAGGGTACACGGGTGTATTCATTAACAATATTGAAAACCTCTCTCATTTCCCTTCCCTGTGCATCCTGCTGAGACCAACCAGTAAGCTCCTCTGCAACACTATTAAGCATAACAACCCTGCCATCCTTATCGGTAGCGATTACTCCGTCTCCAATAGAATGCAATGTAATTCTTAAACGTTCCTTTTCTAAATGTAGAGCATTTTCCCATTGTTTTCTCTCTGAAATATCCACCACTGTAAATGTAAGCCCTTTTGCAGGTGTTTCTTCATCCAGTGGGCTAAAACTTAATAATATAGTAATAAATCCTCCACTTTTTTGCTGCCATTTTGTTTCTATGGTATGGATCTCTTTTCTTGCAAATTGTTGATGGTTTCGTAGTCCTGCCTCTTCATATTCTTTCTCTGATGCATAAAAAATTTTTAAATTTTTCCCCACAAGCTCTTCTTTTGAATACTCTGTTATATTGCTAAGGGCATCATTTGTATCTTCCATAACGCCATTCATCATTATTCCTATCCCTACTGGTACCGTATATAAAATGCTTTCTAGTTTTTCTTTTCTACTTTGCAGCTCTGGATAGTAGTTTTTTCTAAAGGATTTTTCTCCCAATCCCAGTATTTTTTCCCGCAACTCTATCTCTTGATCAGTCATTTTATCAATATGCTTTTTCATAAATCACCTCTACATCCCTCTGTTGAGGAAGAATGGGATTAGTCGCCATACATGCATCCTTCACGGCATATTTTGCTAGAATTGGAATGTAGTCAGCTGTCAAGCCGATATCTCTTAGACTTTTATGAATCCCTATTATTTGCTTCAAATCTTTGATGTGCTCAATAATAGCATTTTTTCTAGATAATTTATCCATATACATTAACTGCAAACCCATAGCTTCCCCTATCTCCCTATAATCCTCTGCTACAGCTTCATAATTAAAGTCAATTACATGTTCTAATAAAATAGCATTGCATTCTCCATGGGGGGTATCTAAAAGACCTCCCATGCTATGGGCCATAGCATGTACAGCTCCTAAGCTTGCATTTGAAAAAGCGATTCCAGCGTAGAGGCTGCCTAGCATCATCTGGCCGTATGTATTAAGATCTACAGGCTTCTTTACAGCTTTAGGAAGATTTGTGGATATGATTCTGATGGCCTCCAAGGCATATAAATCTGTAAAAACAGACCTAGCATTTGAAACATAGGCTTCAATGGCATGCGTTAATGCATCCATACCAGTGCAAGCCGTTAAATAGTCGTCCATAGAAGTGAGGGTCATAGGATCAATTAATGCCACATCCGGTACTATGGCTTTGCTAACAATAGCCATTTTAAGGTTTCTTTTCTGATCTAAGATGATGGAGAATTGTGAAACATCTGCAGAACTTCCAGCAGTGGTGGGAATACAAATCAGAGGAGGTATGGGCATCTCTATTTTATCAATGCCTTCAAAGTAGTTAATATCTTCTAAGTTTGCTATAACAATCCCTATGCCTTTTGCACAGTCCATAGGGCTGCCTCCGCCTACGGCAATGATGATGTTGCAATTTTCCTGACCATACAGTTCTGCCCCTGCCATCACTTCCTTAGCTCTTGGATTAGGTGTCACGTCAGAAAAAACAACATAATCAACATTGTTTTCTTCTAGTGAATCTATAACATCCTTCACCCATCCTGCATTGATAACACCTTCGTCAGTTACCACTAGTGCTTTCCTGCCTCCAAAATTTTTTGTATAGCGACCAATTAATAGCCTGGCATCCTTTCCAAAAACAAATTCAGGTGCTAGAAATTTTCTTAAGTGTAAAACTGAATCCAGCATCATACAAGCTTCCCCCTTTTCTCTACCTACTGTAAATCATGCTCTTTGAGATTTTTTCTCATGACGATAAATAGACCTTACAATGAACTTACCCTTAAAATTCTATATAAAACATAGTGCCCCCTCCATAATTCAGCTAATTATGACAAATTATGCTAATAATCTTATTATATCATGAAATTCATCTAAATTCTAAATAAATGCTCATACTCCTGCTATTGAATTGCTTGGGTTTTGACTTCCTCTGCTAATCCTTTCGACTTCGATAATTTGCTTATTTTAAGATTGAAGTTACTTTTTTGTGTTGCTATGAAATCCTGCTCAATAAAACCATATATAAAGGTATGATAAAGGCACTAACAAGGGTGGTAAAGGTAACCATAACAGTAGCATACTCATAATCTCCGTCATAGGCCCTTGCCACAATAGCCACCTGTGCCATAATAGGCATTGCAGATTGAATAATAAATACTTTCAGCATCAAAGGTGGCATAGGGAAGAACATTGACAGAATATATACCACCAAAGGTGCTATCAAAAATCTCCCTAAAAATAATAGCATCTGATCTATACTAAAGGTGAGCTTAGTTAAGTCAATGAAATGAAAGGTCATTCCAATAAAAAGCAAGGATAGCGGTGTCGTTAAATTTCCTAGGTATCTGCTTGTATCCATGATAAAGCTAGGTAATGTGATCTCTAGCATCACCAGGATTATGCCTGCAAAGAGGCCTATAAAAGGGGGGGATAGGATAGATTTTATTGTTTTTATTGAGAAAATATCTTTCTTCATTTCCCCACCGTCACTGCTAATCTTCATAACCCCAATGGTCCAAAAAAATAGGGTGTTGGCTGCAAAGTATAATAAAGCATATGGAACACTGGCTTCACCAAAGAGTGCAATGTTTACAGGGATACCTATGAATATTGTGTTTGAAACTGTAAACATCGTTTGGAACATACCTCTTTTAGATTTTTCAACGAAAAAGTAAGAAAGGATCATGCTGATTAGAAAGCATATCATCATAGAAATAAATGGGATAACAAATCCCACTGCTGAATCCATTAAAATTTCTTTGGTAAAGGAAGTGCTAAAGGTATAAATCATTAATGCTGGCAGTGAGATGGTTGTAACAAGTTTAGAAAAAAGCTGGGATGCACTCTTGTCAAACCAGCCTTTTTTTGTTAAATAAAATCCTATTAAAATTAGCATAATAATACTCAGAATGCTTTGTAATGCGCTTAAAAAAATCATCTCATACCTCTTTTCAGTTAAGAATAGTAATTTCTATTCTTCGGTTATTGGAACGACCCTCTGGTGTGTCATTGGTATCAATAGGCTGATTTTCCCCATATCCACTGACAGAAATCCTTTCCTCTGCTATTGTCTTTTCTTCCATTAAAACCCTGGCAGCGTTCATAGCTCTAGCAACAGATAGCTCCCAATTTGAAGGATATAAAGTACTGTTCATAGGGACATTATCTGTGTAGCCTGCCACCACAATCTTATTATCAATTTGCTTTAATTTATCGCCAATGTGGTTTAATATCACATGTCCATCCTCTGATATCTCTGCTCTTCCACTTGAGAAAAGAACACTGTCTTTAAAGCGAATCAAAAGGCCTACATCACTTTGTTCAATGTCTATTAGGTCTAAAAGATGTTTTTCTCTTAAATAACGGATAAACTCTTCTTGAGATTGCAATATGTCTACCTCTATATCTTCTAATCCAAACAATATGGCAGCCAAAGATTCCTTTTCCTGCTTTAATACTATGTTTTCTTCGCTTAACTCCTCCACTTGACTGCTAAGTTCTTCTACCTCCAACGAAAGATGTTGCTTGATATCATATAAAATGCTTGTTTCCTCAGCAGTATAAGTAAAGAATAGAATAAAAAAGCATAAGACAATAGTAATCATATCGCTATAGGTAATAATCCAATTGTTAGAAAACTTTATTTCATGTTTATTGTCCTTATAATTGGAATTCATAGGGTTTATAATTCCTTTCCTTCATCCTCTTATCAGGGTATTCCAAACGTTTTTCTTCCTTAAGCATAACATTCATTTTATCAAATACATTTCTTGCGGAGTCATTTCTAGCAACCAATAACAAACCTTCAGTGATGATGTTATACCTTAAAATGTTTTTATCAATATATTCTTTAATTCTTACCATGATTGGCACAGCAATAAAATTAGCTATTAGGCTACCATATAATGTACTTACCAAAGCCGCCGCCATATTATTCATGATTTCATAGGGTTGATGTATATTAGATAACAGGCCAATCAGACCTACTAGGGTGCCAACCAGTCCTAAAGACGGCGCTATATGAGAAATCATTTTGAAGACATTGTAGGCTTTAAATAAATTTGTTTCTCTTGATTCAATATCTTTTTCTAAGATATCTCTAATCACTTCTGGCTTTTTATAATCGTTTAATAAAATCATGCCATCCCTCAAAAATGTATCTTGTTCTACATCAATATCGGATTGTAGCGATAACAAACCATCCTTTTTCACCTTAACAGCGAGGCTATGGATTTTATAAATATCTTCAGCATAATCAATTTCCTTCTGAAAGCTTTCCTTCGTTATCCTCGTGGTATCTGATAAAGTTGTCATGGGAAAGCTAACAAGCACAGATATAAAGATACCTGCAAAAATAATTTGTATTGCTGTTAAGTTGAGTAATACCTTCAAAGAAATACTGCTGATTAAAGATTGACCTATTACTAAAACCATCACTGCAATGATGATTTGTTTTTGATTTTTTTTCCAAAAATTATTTTTCATCTTTTTCCTCCAATTTTAAAGCATACTATTAAATCTTTATAAGGATTTTCTCTGATAGAACCTTATGTAAATTTTGCTAATCATTCAACTTTTTTCTTTGTATTTTTACATTTTTCTTGCTTTATTATATCATATTTTTCTCTCTATGCTGTAGTGGAAATTCAGTTAATGGTTTATTAAACTCCTTTTAAATCCCATAAAAATAGTAAAGCTATAGCTCAGGATATCCAGAAAAGTATGGAAAGATTTATTTATTCAACAACCTCCAGGCTGTTCAAAAATCTTCAGCTTGGAGGCGCAAAAAAACCCGGCAACTGTAGCGTATACGTAATACGTAAAGGTGCTGGGTTTTTGAAGCAACGAAGAAGTATGAATCTTATTATTTTAAGCTATACCTCAGTTCTTTTCCATCTTTATTAATCTCTTGTCCTATGTTAGATTCTTCATTGTGTTTTTTCCTTTAACAGCGATTCTATATCCTCCACTGGAACAGGCTTACTAAAGTAATATCCTTGCCCAATATCACAGCCGTTTCGTTTTAAAAAGTCTAATTGTTCTTTCGTTTCTATCCCTTCTGCTACAACCTTTAACCCTAGGTTATGAGCCAAATCAATAACAGTTTTTAAAATATAGCACTCCTCCTCTTCAGTATCAATATTACTTATAAACCCTCTATCTACTTTTAATATATCGATAGGGAGCTTTTGTAAATAGGTTAAAGAAGAGTATCCTGTGCCAAAGTCATCTAAGGCAATGGTTATGGCAAACTCCCTTAGCTGGTGCAGTACTTCTATTGCCTTTTCTAGGTTATCTATTACAGCGGTTTCCGTAATCTCCAGCTCGATATCTCCACATTTTATGTAATACATTTCTAATATTTTTCGTATATTTGGTACCAAATTAGGCTGAGTCAACATTTTGCTCGATAAATTAATAGAGATTTTTATATCATCATATCCATTTTCTTTCCAAAGTTTTTTTTGTTTGCAGGCAGTTTTTAAAACCCATTCTTCGATTTCTCCAATATATCCAGTTTCTTCTGCAAAGGGTATGAATTCCATCGGCGAAATGAATCCTTTTTCTGGATGTATCCACCGAATAAGTGCTTCTATTCCTATAATTTTGTCAGTACTTAAGTCAATCTGAGGCTGATAATATAGCTGAAACTCTTGATTATTGATTGCATACCTCAATTGATTGCTCATATGTACGTATTCCCAGGTTTTTTTCCGCATATCAGACATGTAAATACAAAATCCGTCTTTTTGATTTGCTTTCATATGGGACATAGCTGTATCAGCATTTTGCATGAGTTCCGCTACATCTGTTCCATGGTTAGGATATATGGCAATTCCTATGCTAACAGAGATAAAGAATTCCAATTCACCTAAACTCCATGGTTTTCTTAGATAGTCTTTTATTTTATTCACCTGTAAAATAATTTCTTCATTGTCTTTTATATCCATCAAGACAATAGCAAATTCATCCCCACCTAAACGGGCTACTAGGTTGGGTGGTTTTATGTAATATGCTAAGGTATTTGCTATAAATTGAATTAATTTGTCTCCCGCTTTATGGCCCATTGTATCATTTATGTTTTTAAAATTGTCTACGTCAAAATTAAGAAACGCCAATTTTTTGTTATTTTCTTCCGCTTCCTTTATTTTTTTACTTACTTCCTCTTGAAGCATTATTCGATTAGGGAGCTTTGTGAGTGGATCAAAATATGCTAGCGCATGCAGTCTTTCTTCCATATTTATTCTCTCTGTAATATCTGTATGGGAGCCAGCGATACGTATTGCTTTTCCTTCTCTGTCCCATACAGCCTTCCCACGGCTAAGAATCCAAAGGTATCCCCCGTCTTTTCTTCGGACTCGATAGGTATTCTCATAGATTCCTTTCTTTGAATTAAGATAAGCTTCCACTGCATCTAGGGCTTTTTGTCTATCATCAGGGTGAAAAAGCTGCTGCCATGTTTCAAGGTCATCCTTCAGTTCCTGCCCTTCATATCCAAAAGTACTTTTATATTTTAGAGAGAAAAAGTATTCTCCCGTTTGTAGATCCCAATCCCAAATCCCATCGTTTGCTCCCTCTACCGCCAATTGATAGCGCTGGTCACTAATCATAAGGGCATCACGATGCTTTTGTATTTCTTTGTATTGCTGCATTAGCTCCTCATCCATTGCTGTCAATTCTTCATGGGTAGCACTTAGCTCTTCATATCCGTGAAAAACTTCGTCAATGGCCATCTTAAACAGCATCATCCTATTGCTTATAATAAAATAAAATATTACCCCTGTTATAAGGACATAAAGCCATCCTTTGTATAGTTGAATTGCCTTAAAAATCTCCGGATCTTCAACAAGGATGGCTAAAACTTTATCTGATAATAGTATCCAAAGACCGCCTACAAGGAGATAGATGATAAAAATTCTTAATGCTTCCATTCGTGGGTTAACATTTTTCCTTAGTCTTAAGAAATCCCCTAGCTGATGTTGTAACTTATGGTCAATCTCTTTAAGATTTTTCTTATCCACCATACAATTCACCCATTTCATAATAAAATAATATCGCAAAGTCTTTGGATCAATATTTTTACATTGTTTTCTCCTTGGAGTATTGTAAACTCCTATTAAACTATTGCAACTATGGTGTTTTCATCTTCAGCTACGGAACCTATTAAATTTAAGGAAAATATTGGCATTCATATGGATTATACCCTCTCTTTATATGCTTCAATCACAGCAAAACTGCCTATTTTTATATGTCCTTAGGATAATGATTTCTGTGCAAAAATCAATTTTTATCTTACGCCTCCAGTTTAAGAATATATCATTAAATTTTTGAAAGTATTATTCTATCATCAGTTCATTCTTGCTTCTTTTTTTCTTCTGATTGTCACGTCAATGCCACAAGAAAGATTTACTATGTAGCCATCTATCAAAATATTTTAATTAAGGATGGTGAAGTAACATGAGAAAAAAGAATGCAACAATGATAGTAATTCTGTCTATCATAATCTTTACAGCCTATTTCTTAGTGTGGGCTCTAGAAGGAGATAAAAATAAGGTAAGCCTCAGCTTAAAAGAAAAAAGTATCTTAGAAGAAGTTTTTGGTGATCAACACGAAGTACTTCCTATGCCGCTCGATGAAGATGAAAATTACATCCCGTCTGATTTTGCTCAAGAAGTGCCTGTCTTAGTATATCATCATCTTTTAGAAAAAAAAGATCTGCCTAGTTCCCCCAACGAGTCTATTATCGCTGTAGAGGACTTTCGCAGACAAATGGAACTTCTAAATCAACATGGTTTTCAAACCGTTAGCCTTGATGCTTTGAAATTCTTTGTAAAAGGCGAAGAACCTCTTCCTTCTAAAAGTGTTGTTATTACCTTTGATGATGGTTATAAAAGCAATTATATTTATGCCCATCCAATTTTGAAGGAATACGGTTTTGAAGCCACAATTTTTTTGATTACTGATTATATTGCGGATGAGACGCTGGAGTTTGACCCCAGCCAACTCCAATATTTCAGTTGGGAGGAAATTCATTCAAGTCAAGATGTCTTCAACTTTGCCAGTCATACTCATAATTTACATTTATTAGATTCTAATAATGAAGGTTATCTAATTTCTAAGCCTGAAGATGTGGTAATAACAGATCTGGTAAAAAGTAAAGAGCTATTGAACACTACACATTTAGCTTATCCTTATGGACATTATGATGAAAAAATCTTAGATGTTTTGCAAAAACTGGGTTTCACTACTGCCTATACCGTCATAGAGGGAAATGTTCAGGTAGGAGATAATCTTTTTGAATTAAAACGATGGGGCATATATTATAGTACCTCCCTTGAAATCTTTGAGGAAAAACTAGGCCTTCAATAATAATTTACATGTATTTGTCATAAAACTGTCACAAAAAGAAAGCATAATATGATTGTAGGACAAAATAAAATTAAAGGAGATGTTAAACATGAAAAAAAGTCTTTTAGTTCTAACACTAAGTCTAACCCTAGTACTAATAGGGAGTAGTCTAGCTTTTGCAGACACTCAGCCTACTGGAAATGGGTTACAACTTTACACAGCTGCTGGTTCTACTGAAGAGCTACTTGAATTAAAGCTTTCAAAAATTGATCAAATGGTAGCTGATGGAAGATTGACACAAACTCAAGGAGATGATTTTGCACTTAAGCTTCAAGAAAGAATGAATAATTGTAGAAGCATTGGTGGAAACAGAGATGACAATCAAAGACTAGCTATTGGCTTTGGCAGGACAACAGAGAAGGGTTCCTTTAGAGGCGCCGGTAATAGATTTGGTTTTAATAGATAAGAGAATAAAGATAACATGTAAAAGCGTACCATCATTTTTCAGATGGTACGCTTTTTTTATGTTATTGGAAAATTGAATGATATTGTTGATTCATGTAATAAAATTTAAATAATAACTGGACAGTTTATTACATAATTTACCACATTCTATTGGTATACTGTTCTTGATTGTTAGATCAAAAAAATCAATAGAATACATTTAGAAGGGAGAGATATTATGAAACAAAATTTTAGACTAGAAAGGGGTGAAAAAATGAAAATGAAGCTTAGGAGACTAGCTATTCTTCTAATGTGTCTTGTCATGATTATTCCAAGCTTTACATTTGGACAACCATCAGCAGGTACTGATATTGAAAATCATTGGGGCCAGAAACATATTGAAGAATGGCTAAATAAAGGTCTCATTTCTGGATATCCCGATGGTTCCTTTAGACCAGATTATACTATCACTAGGGCTGAGTTCTTTACATTGGTAAACAAAGCTTTTCATTTAAATGATACCTTGGAAATTAGATTTAATGATGTAAATGAAACAGATTGGTTCTATTCTCAAATCGGTAAAGCCTTAAAGGCAGGTTATATCTCAGGCTATCCAGACAATACCATTCAACCTAATAATAGTATCAGTAGACAAGAAGCCGCCATTGTTTTAACGAAATTACTGAAATTAGATACCTCTTTAGAGGATGATTCAATTAACATTTTTCAAGATAGTAGCAAAATCGCAAGATGGAGTAAAGGTCCTGTTTCAGCGGTTATAAGGTATGGATTGATGAAAGGCTATCCTGATGGCAGCTTTCACCCAGAAAGACCCATCACAAGAGCAGAGGCGGTAATTGTGCTAAATAAATCATTGCAACTATTAGAACTTATAGAAATTGAAGAAAGGGTCGAAGATGTAGAGCTTAAAGATGAAATAGATTATGATTCAACTAGGAGCAGTTCAGGCAGTAGTAGACGTAATGATACCTATCCTCCGTCTGCTAAAAACTTAGATGCATTTAAGTTAGCTGTAAATGAAGACATCCTACTGCTACCAAAAGATTTAGCCACATATGGAGAAAAAGTAATAGCTGCTACAATGGAAAATACGTCGATTGCATCTGGAGAAATATTACAGGAAAATGGTCTAAAAATAATGGGTAAAGAAGTTGGTGAAACAACAATTACAGCAACCGTTTCTAATTCTTACGGTCAAGTAAATATAACCTTTACTATTGTTGTGATAGATTCCAGTCAAGTTCCAACAGATGCTAAAATAGTTGAAGAAATTAAAAAAGATTTAGATTTATCTGTTGAAAATCCCACAGGACGTAGCAAAACATCGAAAATTGCTTTGCCTATTACAGATACTAAGGGGTATGAAACAATTATTACATGGAAATTAAAAGACCAAGCACAAGACAATAAATACATACTAATAGAGGACAATAAAGCCATTATCTACCGCAGAGGAATTTCTGGTACTGGACATGACAATGGTGGATGCACCGTGGATGACCTTTCAATCCTATCCTTCATGAACATAGGTGAGATTGGCATATATTGTGGAGGCGATATTGGTCAAGAAGAATGTAGTGATACTGGAGGTAAAACAAGAATCGTAGCTTTGACAGCTGCAATTAAAAAAGGTACCTCTGAAGCTGTAAAAGACTTTCATGTGATGATTCCTTGGGGCTGGGGCAGAGCCATTACCATTGGTGAGGAAACTTCAGAGGATCATTCTCACAATGAGACTACTCCTATTCCAAGGGACTTTCCAGATCAAATCCTATATTTAGGACAATATCCTTTATTTCTAATGGCTGAAGACCTAGCTTCATATGCTACAACCGTTACACAGGCTGTATATGAGCCTGTATCTACCACTGTATCTGAAGCTGTTTATGGAGAACAACAAAATACTGGAAGTGTTAGTTTAAAACTGTTAGATGATGGTAGACTAAAAGTCACACCCGTGCAAAAAGGAAAAGTGAATGTTAGAACAGAGGTTAAGAATGAAGCTGGTAAAATTGATATTGACTTTGGAATTACAATCGAAGCTCCTGAAACTGTGGATGCCCCATTGGCTGTATCAGAAGCATCAAATCATTTGAAGCTTTTCCTATACAGTAGAGGACATGGCCCTGATCAAATAAATAAAGTAACACTACCAAGCACTGATATGCTAGGATACGGGACTACCATCACCTGGGTAAGCAGCAATGGTGATTTTGTCACCGTCCAAGATGAGGAAGCCATCATTCACCGTCGAGGAATGGTCCCAGCAGGCGAAGGCTGTGGAGGAGACGCTCATACCCATATTGCTTCATTAATGGCTATGGATGTAATAACGCTTAACTGCATTGATGGAGATCATAGTCATGAGGATGGAAGCTGTGGAGCCGGTAGCGATCCGGGCGGTCGTCTTTCGATTGTAGAACTGACTGCAATTATTCAAAGAAATAGTATAGAAAAAGTTAATCAATTTGACTTTACTATTCCTTGGGGATGGGGACGAGAGATAATTTTGAGGAAAAAATAAGCATGATGAATGGACTACAACCTTTGTAGTCCATTCCCTTTCACACTATTACTATTCTATCAAGTCTAAGCATTTTGATAGCATTGCAAGTAATTCCGCCATTGTTATGGTTTGATTAGGCCTAAAGGTATTGTCAGGATACCCTTTGATAATTTTAAGCTTATAGGCCTTTGCAATATACCCTTTTGCACTGGCATCAATTTCTTTACTATCCAAGAAGGTAAGAACAGCGTCATCTATTTCCTCAAATCCAAACACTTTCATTAACAAAACTGCTGCTTCCTGACGAGTTGCAAACTTTTTCCCATCGCTGCTCATTTCAGGGGTCTCTAGCTCTTTGTTGGCGTTAATAGATATGAGTAATTCTAAAAGTTGAACTTCATTTATCTTGTCATCTAGGCTCTTGTCTTTATCAAAAACACTCTTTAAAATCTTTTCTTTTTGAACTAAGTTATCAATAAATTTTTTTGCCCAATGTCCTCTAAATCTTTCAACATCAATTAATGTAGCAAGAGTAGCTTCAGGAATATCTTCAAGATCATTTTCAAGGACGGATTCAACATCAATTAATCTACTTGAACCGCCAGAACCTGATGAATTAGGCCGACCTCCAGTCTTATCTCCATTACTATCTGATTCTTTTGAAGAATCACCGTTTGAGTCTTCACCATTTGGGTCTTCACCATTTGGGTCTCCACCATTTGGGTCTTCACCATTTGGGTCTTCACCATTTGGGTCTCCACCATTTGGGTCTCCACCATTTGGGTCTTCACCATTTGGACTAGGGCCTACATATATGTTAGTCACTTTACGATCTAAAGATCCATCCCTCATCAGATGGACGGCCTTCATCAAGTCTCCGTCATGTGATTCTGGATTTATCAGGTTTAAATTATCTACATAACCCATAGGTGTTACTTGAAGTAAAAGATATCCCCCAAGCTTTATTGGCTCTCTAGGTGTTATCCATTCAATAAATCCTTCTTCATTTGCTTCTCCAATCATTTTTACTTCATCCACAAATTTGTCTAATTCAATGCCTCCTTGGCCGCCTGGTGGATATGGATTGGCCGGTGTCCCTCCGCTATAGTAGTCTTTCCAAGTGATTTCAGCGGGGGTTTTATCTGCAACTTCTTCTCTAGCTAGCAGAAAAACAATTCCTTCAGGACCCCTATAGCCACCAATCATTTCTACCATTACAACTATTTTTTCAACTGGTATTGTTGGTGTTGCCCTGCCTCCCATAAAGTTAGTCATGAGGGTTTGTTCATCAGCCTTAGGATAACTTGGATCTTGACTCATATAGACGAAGTATCGGTTGCTGTAGTTCTGTGTGATACTAAACTCTGTTGCGCCATGTAGATGAAACTCTGTTGAAGTGCTAAAGATTATAACTTCACCTTCACCTAAAGGTACTGTACTTCCTCTATCTATTACCTTTACGTAATATTTTACTCCATTCGCAAGATAATCTTCCCCTTTTTCAGTAATGAGTTTATCAACTAAATTTTCTACATTGATATAAACATCATAAGCATGATCAAAATGCTCAGTGACTATTCCACCTTCTAGGGTAGGTATGATATATTCAATTTCAGGTGCATGCCCTACTGATACATGACAGTATGCTTTAAATCCTCCATCTACGGTTTCAACAGTAATGACTGCTAAACCTGGTGAAATTGGCGTTACCAAACCATCTTCATTAACTGTGGCTACATTTCCATTGGATGAAGACCACACAACATCAGTTATTGTCGCATTTAGAGGGTTTATTGTTGCTGTTAGTTGCTGGCTTTGGTTTCCTCCTATACTTAAGGTGATTGCGTTTGTATTTAGTGTGACGCCGTTTACAGGTACTGCAGCCTGTTGAGATATAACAGTCACTCTACAAGCTGCTTCAGCATTTCCATCATTAGACGTAGCAGTGATAATAGCTTCACCTGGTGCCTTTGCTTCAACAACCCCATTACTGTCAACAGTAGCTATATCATTATTACTTGAAGACCATTGTACTCGTTGATCATTAGCATTGGCTGGGTAGACTTTTGCTGTAAGCTGCTGTGTGATACTACTAAAAATCGTTAATGTAGTCTTGTTCAGTACGATTCTTTCTACTAATTGATTACCTACTACATAAGTAAGGGTTACTTCTTTAGTTTCTCCAGCATCAGAACCTTTCAGTTGAATATCTACCTTGGGAGTTATAAAACCTGGTATAACTTCCCCTATAAGCTGCCACTCATCCCCTGGTTTTGCAGAAAAAGTAGCTATATTATTATCTGTTTTTTCTGTGGTTGATGAATGTGCCCCAACTAGTGTTAAATTTACATCTCGTGACGCTATTCCTTCTGGCCATTCAACAGTTACTTTTAGTGTGATTGAGATGCCACTTTCTGAATCGCCTCCTTTGCCCGAACCGCTGCTCCCTGGACCTCCTTGACCTGAGCCGCTGCCGCCTGAGCTGCCAGTGCTTCCTTCATCTAAACTGTCGTCTCCCGAGCTTCCTTGACCTGAGCCGTTTCCTCCTGGACCTCCTTGACCTGAACCGCTTCCTCCTGGGCCTCCTTGACCTGAACCACTTCCTCCTGAGCCTCCTTGACCTGAACTACCACCTGTTCCTCCATGAGAATCGTTTTCTTCACAGCTTCCTGTTTCAGTATCCACTATAGGAGTAGTTTGTTCTCCAGAGTCATGATGTCCACTATTCGAACCACCAGCTCCCTTGCCGCTTCCTCCATCTCCATGGCCATAGACAAGCATAGGTTGTACAAATGCCGCCAGCATCAGCATGATTGTCATACCTATTGCTATTGATTTTCTTCCATTCATTTGCTGGTCACCTCCTTTCGTTGTTAATATATGCAAAATAAACTATAGTATTCCAACGTTTTGAGAATTAATTATTTGCTTAATTATCGGTGGATTCAATAAATTCTTTGATAAAAAAAGTTTCTATTGTTACTCAAGGTCTGGTGCCTTAATTACTCTGAAATACGAACAAAATGTAACATATTTTAAAACTAAAGGCATATAGAATACTGAACTTATTTCAGCAGACTAGTCTATGAAAAAATGCGTTCTAAATAGAAATCTAAAGACTTCAGTAAAACCGCAAATACACTTAGTAAAATATGCCATAAAAATTCAAAAAATCTCGTATTCCTATAATGTAAGGGGAGGGTGACATTGTCAAACCTAACAAGCTTATTTAAAAAAGATCCACTATCAGAAAGAATTAAAAAAATCAAAAATGGCAACTCAGAGGAAAGAGAAAAAATGATTAAAGATTATATTCCTTTTATCGTAAAAACTATATCCACTAAGCTGAGTAAATATATTGAGGCCGAAAACAGTGAAGAATATATGATTGGGTTAGAAGCATTTAATGAAGCCATCGATAAATATGATTTTTCAAAGGGAAACTTTTTAAGCTATGCTTCTCTAGTGATCAAAAGTAGGATGATTGACTATATGCGAAAAGCGACTCCTGAAAATATCACCATTTCTATAGATCAACTTAACGGAAATGAATCCATTAAGATGAACTATGGATTAGAAGTAAATAAATTTAATGAATGCATGGATTTGCATATAGAATTAAATGAATTTAAAAACAAATTAAATCAATTCAATATCACATTCCATGACCTAGTAGAGAATTCACCAAAGCATAGCCATACACGAATAAGTGCTTTGCAAACAGCTAAATATATTGTTGAGCATCCAAAAGAAAAGGATTTTTTGTATAAAAAAAAACGTCTCCCTTATCTAATTCTTGTATCAGAGTTTAAAATTTCAAGGAAGTTTTTTGATAGAAACAAAAAATTTATAATCGCTGCTGTACTGATATTAGATAGTAACTTAGATATCCTAAAGACCTATATAAATGATGCAAAAAGGGGGAGTTCCAATGGTTTATAAAGGCCGCATAGTAGATATAGAGAAGGATTACGCTGTTGTAATCACCAGTCATATAGAATATTATAAGGTTGTTAAGAAAAATGACTTATATATTGGAAAACAGATCCTTTTTTTAGATGAAGACATCTACAAGGAAAAGAAAAGAAGCTTTATAGCCTTTGTCGGATGTGCAGCTATCTTTATTATCTTACTGCTTTTTACTACACTCATCCCTGAATTTCAAGGGGCCAATTATACTTCAGTTAACCCTGTGGCCATAATAAGCCTAGATATAAACCCAAGTGTTGAATATGAAATAGACAAAGAAGGTATAGTAATAAATATATTTCCAAAAAATCATGAAGGTGCTTTGATTGTCAGTCAAGATATGATAGGACAGGAAATAAAGGATGTATTGTATACATCTATTTTAAATGCCCGAAATAAGAGATATATTACTTCTGATAATAGTTCTGTACTTATAGGAATTGGTATACTGGAGAAGAGTTTTGTTATGGATCTGGAAATCCTTGAGAAGGATATAAGGGATCAAATAAACCTTGTTAATGACTTAAATCATATCAGCATTATCTCACTAAAGGGTAACAAATCCGATATAGAAGCATCTAGGCAACATGCTATAACCTTAGGTAAATATAAGCTATATCAAAAATTATTGCAAAATGAAGTTGTCCTTGAGCTAGAAGATGTTAAATCTATGAAGGTCAAAGAACTACTTGTGGGTCCGATGCATCAATACAAATGGAATAATGGTTATCAATGGAGAAATAAAGAAAATGCCCCGATAGTTGAAGAAAAGGGCTTAGAAATAGAGCCAGGTGTATTGAAAAGACAAACACAAAATCAACCAAACCATAATAATGCCTCAAATTCTAATAATACTACCTCTCCTACCCAAGGTAATAAAAATAGTGGCTATCAATCCCCTCAAATGAAAAAAGAAGGGCAGCTAGAGTATGATAACAATCCAATTACTCCAGAGTCCCACCATGAAGAGCCTCTTGCAAGCGACAAAAATGAAATCATTGAGGAAAACAATGAAGCTCCAAAAATTATTCCTATAGAAAAAGAGCCTAGCCAAGGCTATGCTAATGATTTAGGAAATAAATCCATCGACGATAGACAATCTCGAAAGAAAGGAAATAAAAAGTAATAAAAATAAATATTTATGTTAATTTCACCCAAAAATAATTGCCTTTTTTCGTATTCTATAGTAAAAAAGGAGGTATGTTTCATGCATTATAAATGGAAAAGAATTTTTGCCCTTTTCATTGTTTCAATGTTTGTATTTGCTGGCATTTCAGGATCTATAGCCTATGCGGAAAAAGGAGCTGGCGGAAACAGAAACGTTAGCGTAGCCGCTGACAGAACTCGTGACCAGATACGTGATCAGATAAGAGATAAAGACTGTGTAGAAGAACCTCGTCATCAATATTGTAACAAAGATATTACCATTGATTGCGACCAAGATAGACTTCGACAAAGGCTATGGGAGTGTAATGAAAACTGCGAGTGCATAAACGATTATTTGCGAGAAAGGACAAGGTTACACCTCTATTGGGAAGATTATGTCGACAACGACGAGTTACCAACTCGGCTTCTAAAAACTCGGTCAAGACTCCAGGAAATGTATCAGGCTAAGTATGCAGAAGCAAAATGAAAACTAAAAAAGCGTACCATCATTTTTCAGATGGTACGCTTTTTTATGTTATCAGTTTTGTTTTTTAATATCAAAATAGAAGCAAACGCCTTTATCAGTATTTTCAACGCCATAACTGCTACCATGAAGCTCTAAAACATTTTTTACAATAGCTAGTCCTAGGCCTGTACCACCTTTTTCTTTCTCACCCTTATAAAAGCTTTCCCAAATATAAGGTATCTCTTCCTGTGCAATTCTTTCTCCATCATTGTAAATACCAGTCCAGACCTTGGTGCCTTCATTCTTCGTGATTATTTTTATATGCCCCCCATGATTCGTATGATTCACTGCATTTTGTAATAGATTCGTCAAAACTTGCTCTATCCTGTGTTCATCCCCTAGAACCATGCAATTGTATCCATTTCCTTTAATCTCAACAATTAGATCTTTTTCTTTTTTCATTATTTCAAATTTACAGAGGGTCTTATTAATCAGGTCTCCATAATTAAATCCCTCTATATTGACCTTAAAAGTACCAGACTCAAGCTGACCTAAATCCAACATCTCTCTTACTAATCTACTCATCTTATGAGTTTCCATTTCAATGATTTTAAAATACGCTTCTTGTTCCTCTTCACTTGTTGCTATCCCGTCCTGCAATGCTTCGATATAGCCACTAATCACCGATATAGGTGTTTGTAATTCATGAGAAACACGGGAAACAAATTCCTTTCTCATTTTTTCTAGGTTTTTTTCCTTAGCTAATTCTTTTTCTAATTCTCCAATGGTGCTTTGTAAACGGTCTGTCAAAAAATTTAATGTTTCTCCCAGCTGTCCGATTTCATCCTGCCGATCTTCCTCCCATTTAACTTTAAAATTGAACTCAGCCATTTCCTTTGCGATGTCATTCAATTTAACCAAGGGGTTAATCAACTTTCTTGAAAAGAAAGCTGCAAGCAAAAGAGCAACAATAAGTCCTATCCCCAGCAAATAAATATAAAATCCTCTTGCAATAGCAATGGCTTCTTCAATTGTCTGAAAATGTATCTGTATCAAGTAAATATATTGTTCTCCTGGTGCTACAACTACAAGGAATTCTAGATTTCCTCTGGTTCCAGATGCCTGATAAGAAGCTGTCTTGCCAGATAATACAGTTTGCCATTCCTCAGAAGGTATCCTAGTTCCTCTAAACTGTCCCATCATTCCTTCATGATAGAGCATATTTCCTTCTCTATCAAGAATTGCAATTCTGCCATTGATTCTTGCTGAAACGTCTTCAAGAACTTCTCTTGAAGTGTCATTCCATTCATCTTTACCTATGGCTTTTTCTACTTCTTTTGCATAATCTTCCAGGATTTTCACCTTTTCTTGCTGATAGTATTGAGGTAACAGCTTTACCTGTACCATCCATAGCACAGTAATCATAATTATTGTGAATAAAAGAAAAAACAGAAATAGCCTAGAAAAAATAGATTTCGTTCTCATGCCTTCACCTCAAACCTATACCCAGTCCCTCTTATGGTTTTAACAAACTCTCCATAATCCCTCAGCTTTTGACGCAATCTTTTAACATGAGTATCTACGGTCCTTAAATCTCCATAATAATCATATCCCCATACACCATTCAAAATCATTTCTCTAGTCAATGCCTGATTTTTATTATGAAGAAAGTACAGCAATAAGTCATACTCTTTAGGACTGAGTTCTAGTATATCGCCTTTTAGAACTACCTGATGAGACTTTTTATCTACTTTCAACTCTTCTATCTCTATAATATCCTCTGATATTGCTTGATTACTCCTTTTTAATAGCGCCTTCACCCGAGCAACTAATTCTTTCGGGCTGAAGGGTTTGGTCATGTAATCATCCGCCCCTAGTTCAAAACCGAATAGCTTATCGGTTTCTTCACTTCGAGCAGTTAACATAATAATTGGAATATTGCTTTCTTCTCTTACTTTTTTGCACAATGTCCAACCATCGTATTTTGGGAGCATAATATCTAGAATAGCGAAGTCAATTTTGTTTTCTTCCCATATTTTAATAGCTTCAAGCCCATCTGCTGCTTCAAGGACATGAACCCCTTCCTTGACCAAATATGCCTTCACTAGCTTCCGAAGCTTTTCCTCATCTTCTACTAATAGAAGATTTATTCCTACCATTAGAACCACTCCATTTCTTTTCTACTGCGGCAACTTTTGTAGTTGCGTCTGTAAGGCTTACAACCTTCACTTATTCTTTATATTATCATTCTATCAGATTTTTTTCTTTTGTTATAGTTTCTTCTAAAAAATCTACACCCAGGCTCTTTATTATTGACTACAAAAGCTTTCCTTCATATTAGTATAAATGTAAAAAATATTTCTATATACAGTATAGAGCGAATTACTTGCGCATATTAAAAGGCAGACTTTCACTTTTATAAAAGCCTGCCTTTTAAATCTTTTTTTAATTGCCCTCCATATATGTTCGATCACGTCCCCCTTGCTTTGCTTTGTACAATGCTTGGTCCGCTTCATTCAATACATCAGTAGCTTTGTTTTTGGTATCTGCCATAGTAGAAATAGCTCCTACACTAATGGTTATTATATCAGCGATGAGAGAAAACTCATGAGGAATTTTCATTTCTTTTACCAGCACTCTTAATTCCTCTGCAATCTCATAGGTTTCCTGCATATCCTTATCTAAATATAATACAACAAATTCTTCA
The DNA here is from genome assembly GCF_900111615.1 of Natronincola peptidivorans. Classification (GTDB taxonomy): domain Bacteria; phylum Bacillota; class Clostridia; order Peptostreptococcales; family Natronincolaceae; genus Natronincola_A; species Natronincola_A peptidivorans. Next base: position 98,180 of record NZ_FOHU01000009.1, read on the forward strand.
CCGCCATATCTTGCTATAAAAGCATCTCTATCCTTTTTTACCCTTCTATAAAGAAAGCTTGCAATTTGCTGAAGAGCTTCATCAGCTTTGATATGACCGTAGTTATCATTGTAATTTTTAAAGAAATCAATATCAAAAAAAAGAATTGATAACCTCAAGCCTTTTTCAGCTGCATATTGCCAATAGTATTCCAGCTTATCATCAAGTTGTAATCTATTAGGTATTCCTGTAAGACCATCCTGCATAGAAAGCTCATACAATCGTCTATTGGTATCCTCTAATTCCTCAGTCCGTTTTTCAACTAGTTTTTCCAAATCCTCATTCATTTCACATAGTTCCTGAAACATCTTATCATTTTCAACAACTAGTTTCTCTACCTTTTCAAATTCCCTGTAAAGATACAGTATTAATACATATCCTAAAGAAATAACGTAGATATACATTCCAATCTGCACTTTATAGGTAACGTCAATAACAAGATAAGTGATTATAATATCATGGATTGCCAAAATAAATACAATAATTTTTCCAGTCAGCAAAACATAAAAATCTGGCAAAGATCTATCAAAGTTTTTGATTAGAGCTATAAAAAGGTAAATGGCATAGATCGTCTGTATTGCATTCACATAAATTATTACACTATCATAGGCCTTGTGAGGTAGGAATATAATTAATGGAAGCATTATAATGATAAAAATCTTCCACGCCTTTGTATATTTCACTGTGAAATAATTTTTGTATAAATCCCCTAAAAAAAGCAGCACTACCGATATACCAATATAGGAAAACCCTGCCTCCATACGGTTTCCAATTTCCCAGTTAAAATCCTTCAGTACCTGAGCTAAATAAATTTCATTGGTTAGCAGCGTTCTTGAAAGAAATATAAAACATATGCAAGTGAAATATAGGATAATATTCTCATCTTTTCTCATAAAATACAGCAATAGAAAGAATATCCCTGAAATAAAAAAGCTTCCTGCCATAAAAATGTCTAGGGCAATTTGTTTTTCTCTAGTACTAGATAAGTACTCTAAATTCCCTAATAATATGGATTTAGATATGCCTCCCCTGTAAAAATGGTGATTTGTAATCTGAAGAACAAGCTCATTTGTGCCACTTCTAGGAAAAATTCTTATTACTTCTGGCCTTCTTTGCACTATTTCCTCTGCCTTGTTTAGTCCAATCTCACCATTTGTTGAAACCAATTCTCCATTCAACCACAGTTTGTAGGCAGAATAAACAAAGGGCATTTTTATTGCTATACCTTGGTTGTCTTCTATTGAGCTGTTGTCTATTGTTAAAAAAAATCGATAAGTAGCTGCACCTGTCTCTCCTAAAGAAGATCCTCTATAGGTTTGTCCTTTCCATAGCTGAGGCACTGTTAAATAGTCCATAGTTTCTTCCTCTATCTGATTAAACTCAGAAGGATCTACCAATTGATTCCAATAAAACTCCCATTCGCCTTTTAACGCAATAGCTCGATTATTTTCAATCCTATCAATAGAAATTTTTCCTTTTTGAGCGTTGCCTTGCTCCACATCAATTTTGATAAAACTGCTTGTCAGCAATAGCAAAGTTATAACAGCTAAAATCCCTATACTGATTATCAATTTACCCTTCCTCATCTTATGCCTCCCAGCCATGCATCTTTATGATTAATACAGCTTTATCCTATTCTTCATACTTCATTAGCAAATACATTTTATAACAATATATTTCTACAAAAAAGTCTAATTCCTACATTTTACAAGAAATATTATAGATGGTTTCCATAGGATAAATCCACATTCCTCGTAACAGAATAACGCCATTATCGCGATTGCCTTATCGTAGTAAAAAAGACCGTTTAGTTAACGGTCTTATCAATATTAAGTGCTTTCAACACCTTTTCCCCTAGATTGTCTAGTGGTCCATTCCCTGTTTCTGCTGTTTCTGCTGTTTCTGCTTTTTCTTCTATTTCTATTGGTTTATCAATGTTGAGGGCTTTTAGCACCTTTTCTTCTAGATTGTCTAATGGTCCATTCCCTATTTTTGCTTTTTCTCTTCTTGTATTTTCAATCTCTTCTTGGCTAGATTCTACAAGCTTTTTTGTATTACATATCGGACAGTGTTCTTTGCTTTTCAAAGCTACATGATAAACTGCATATCCTATTCCTCCTACAACAGTAAAACATAGGATAATAAACCAACCCCAATTCCACTTGGATTTTACAGGTTCAACATGCTTCTGGCATAATACACAGTATTTCATAACATACCTCCATTCAGGTTAATGGTTTTATAAACATTATAAACAAAATTAATTGAAAATTATGTCGAAATATGAAGAAAAATATAATATTTTTTTCGTAAAGGATTGACATTTCTCAAATTGATAGAAAAAGTCTGTTAATACAGCAATAATTTAATCCAAAAAAAACACCAGTACTCTTATAAATACTGGTGTTGCTAAGCTTTCATAGCACGCGCTGAGGATTCGGTGTGTCTATTGCTATATATTTTGTAAGACTTCTTGAAACTTCCCTACAGCTGCAGTTTTCATAATAGAAGTAGCTAATTAATGAATATCAACTTCTCTCGTTATAGCTTCAACAATATTTCCCACATTTCCTCGTTTACGGGGATACCTTCTGTCATATTCTCTACTCTTTCTCTAGCAGGCCTTTCTCCAGGATAAAGGATATCGGTAACGCCTATTTTCTTTGCTGATGTCTTAATATACTCCGACATGTTTTCTATATAAGCATCAGCATAATCTTCACCAGCATATACTACGGGATTGATTGCGATAAATACCTGTGAAATACCTGTATCGTTTTGAATCTCCCTCAAATCATAGGTGGATTTGCCAACTGATAGTGCTGCTACTACCATGTCAATGGCTATAGCAAGTCCAGATCCCTTCCAATAGCCTGTAGGAAGAACCTCACCACCATCTAATATCGCATCGGGATCATCAGTAGAATTTCCATCTTTATCATAACCTCCTGTAACCGGCAGCTTCTTTCCGGCAAGAGAGTATGTTTGCAGTTTTCCAAAGGAGAACTGAGACTGAGCCATGTCCAATAACACATGTCCTCCACTTTTATGTGGGATAGATATAATCAAGGGATTATTTCCTATGCGCTTTTCCGTACCACCCCATGACGGCATATTGGGGAATGTATTTGTCATGCAAATACCGATACACCCTGCATTGGCAGCCCTCAATCCATAGGTGCCTCCACGAAGCCAGTGATTCGTGTTTTTAAGCGCAACACATCCTATCCCATATTGTCCAGCCAATTCAATAGCTCTGTCCATGGCAATACAAGCATTTATTGGACCAAAACCCAGTTGTCCATCCCATTGTTCAAGTGCCCCGGCATTATTCAACTTTACTGGATGTCTATCGGGCTTAATCATACCTTCATCTATTGATTTTACAATGACAGGAAACCTGTTTAGTCCATGGGAATATACTCCGTCACGACTGTTATCTGCAATTATGGACGCTCCCATCTCCGCAGCTTCTGCTTCAAATCCTCTACTTAAAAGAACTCTCTTTAGTTCACTTTTCAGTTTATCATAAGATACACGCATTAATAGACCTCCTATAGTTCTAGTTTTTATTAATAGGACAAATTTTCTCCTTAGTGTTCAGTTATTATTTCTTATAGTAGTTTTTCACAATCTGATCTATAACCCAACTTGTTCTTGCAGCACTTTTCCCACTACTAGGACATTTTGACTCCCCATTCAATTCATTAACAACTGTTTGAATTAATGGTTGTTGAATGTGTTTAGGATTTTCTATTGGAAATTTTGTGATTTTTTCTTCAGTAGTTAATACAACTGGTTCTGAACTAAAAGTGGAAAATTCAATTTTTCCTTTACTTCCAATGATTTCATTCATTTCATAGTTTTCAAATGCTGAGAAGCACCATACTCCTATACCCTGAACTCCCGATTCAAAAACAAAATTACCTGTAACAATATCATCAGCTTTATATAACTGTGCTTGATTATCTATACTTCCTTTAGCCTCTTTAATAGGTCCTAAAATATAATCTAATATATCTAAGGTGTGACAACCCATATCTAGAAATTTGCCACCTCCAGAAATCTCTGGTATTACACGCCAAGGTAAATTCTTTCCTTCTATTTCTTCTTGATGAGGTTTCTCAAAATGTCTTACTGTAACAAATCTAACATCTCCAATTATACCACTTTCGATTAATTCCTTTACTTTAATAAATTGTGGAAGTGCTCTTCTATAAAAAGCTACATACAATGGAACATTCACTTTTTCACATTCTTGAATCATTAATTGACAATCATTATAGCTAAGAGCCATAGGTTTTTCTACATATACAGGTTTCCCAGCCTTTGCACACCGGATTGTATATTCTTTGTGAGAAACAGGTGGAGTAGCTATATATACCGCATCTACCTCAGGGTCATTTATAAGCTCATCTGCATCATCATACCATTTAGGAACATTATGTCTTACTGCATAGTCTTTAGCAAGGTTGCTATTTCTTCGCATAACTGCAATTAAAGTAGAATTATTGGCTTTTTCAAATCCAGGGCCACTTTTTACTTCTGCGACTTCTCCACACCCAATCATTCCCCAACGTATAACCCTCATTATTTATCGACACCTTTCAATATTTATATTATTATTAATAACTTAATCCTATTATTCATACCCATCTCAAGATGTAGTAATCTAGAATATTAGTTAATAGATATAGTAGGCGAGGCACTTGGAATTCTGAATTGATGGATTAATTAAGTATAAAAATCCTAGAACTGTTATAGACATACGCTTTTAAATCTAAACTTTAATATACACGTCCTACGGTTTCGCCCAAAACCATGGGCTGCAAATGTAGTCCTTAGTATATTAAAATTCAGAGACGTATGTCTATACTAAAACAAAATATGTAATCAACTTTTATAGTATTTTGAAATTCTTTATTCCACTTCACTTCTAACAGCCATATTTAGCCTTGACACCTTTAGAATCACACATATTATCATTAAAATAATAGCTCCCACAATAGCACCCATACCAGCTAAAATGCCAAAAGAGTCCGATAATGCCCCGGTTATGATTGGCATCATAATAGCGCCAATGCCTGCTACCATTAGTAAGACACCCATGGCCATGGGATAAGACTTCGTGATATTCCCAACTGTAGAAACTGTTGTAGGATAAATACCTGCCATAGAAAAACCTAATCCGATTATAGCAATGACAATTACCTTTAAATTATTTGTAGAAAGTATAGATAAGCAGTCCCATGATTAAATAAATAATGCTAACCGTTACATTTGTAGATTATAACCTTAACTCCCAGCGAATGTAGATGAGAAATCTGTTAAGCAATAAAACATCTTTACTTTTTATTTAAAAAATCCTCCCTATGGGGAGTAAATATGTCCAAAAGTATCCCTTTTTTAGTACATTTGCATCCATGCACCAGGTTAGGCATCTTATATAGGGTATCACCCTTCTTTACAGTTTTTGTAGTTCCATTGATTTCAAACTCAAACTCCCCCTCCAAAACATAGGAAAGCTGCGTATGAGGATGACTATGTAGTGGTCCTACAGCGTCTTTTTCAAAGTGTACTTCAACAGCCATAAGCTGCTCTCCGTAGGCTAATATTTTTCTTTTTACTCCTTCTGAAACTGTTTCAAGCTTACAATCTTCAGTAAAAACAAAAGGCTCATTCATGATGATTACTCCTCTCTGAAAAGATAGTATTTTAATTTCCTTAAATTTGCATTTAATGTATCACCAAGGTTGAGTTTCAGCTTTCTTATGGGATTAGAAATGTTTCAAGGTTAACTGATAAATGTAAGATATAATAAGAAAAAGGGGGAAATCTGGTGAAAAACCATATTTTTCAAGGATTCTTCTGTTTATTTCCCTCCACATAAATCTATTTAATAAACATATTTTTTTAGTGTTTCTCTAACAGCACCCTTTTTCGATACCAATTCTTCAAAATAACCTTCAACTTTTTCTCCTAAACCTGCATCATAAAGATTTACACCAAATATTTTTTCATTTGATAAAATTGGTTTAAGCTTGTCATGGAATGGTCCTTTATCACCAAGAGCAATAGCTGTAACATAAGGTGCTACCTCTCCTAACAGGGGATCTGGGCTTAACTCCATTTTATCTCCATTGTCATCAATACCCATCAAGTATCTACACCATCCAGCTAACACAAGGGGAATAAGCTTTAAATCTGTAACATTTAAATCTTCTCTTGCCATATAAGCTTTTATTGTTTCTCCAAAGCGAATTCCTAGCTTCTGAGAAGTATCTGTGGCAATTCTCTGGGGTGTATCTGGCATGAATGGATTTAAAAACCTTACTTGAAGTACTTCATCAATGAATTTCTTCGGATCAATAATCTCTGGATTTACAACTACAGGTAGTCCTTCTTCATACCCTATTCTCTCAACCAATGTCCTCAATTCAGGATCCTTCATTTCTTTGGATATCAGTGTATAGTCCAGCAAACATCCATATATAGCTAGGGCTGTATGGAGGGGATTCAGGCAAGTACAAACCTTCATTTTTTCAACTTTGTCGACGGTTTCTCTATCTGTAAAGATAACTCCACCTTCTTCAAGATGAGGTCTTCCATTGGGGAATAGATCCTCTATAACTAAATACTCCGGTTCTTCTGCATTTACGAAGGGGGCCACATAAGTATTTTTTGATGTAACAATATCTTCTACATCTTCAAAGCCATCCTCTGCAAGCATCTCTCTTACACTTGGATCAGGTCGTGGTGTAATCTTATCAATCATAGACCATGGGAAAGATACTGATTTAGGATCTCTAACATAGTCTTCAAAACCGTTATCTGCCAAGCCATTTTCTACCCATTTTTGCGCAAAGATATTTACCGCATAAAAAAGCTTTGTGCCATTATGTGACATATTGTCCATACTTACTAGTGCAAGTGGTGTTTTACCGCTCATGTATCTTTCATATAAAAGAGAAGCTAGTTTTCCGATATAACTTACTGGATTTTCAGGACCATTATTAAAATCTTCAACTACCGCAGGAAAGTATTCTCCCTTGGCATCATTTAAACTGTATCCCTTTTCTGTGATTGTAAAGCTTACCATTTGCAAGCATGGATTGACAAAAACCTCTTTTAACCTATCCCAGTTTTCTTTATTCTGTGGATCTACAATCAAGGATTCTACAATGCTGGCTACAACCGTCTTATCTATACTTCCATCTGACTTTAAGGTAACAAGCGCACTTAGGTTATCGTGAGGTTCATTCATCTTTTCTATGATTTCATAGTCAAATCCCTCTGCTACGATGATCCCCTTATCACTCTTACCCTCATTTAAAATGTTTTGCTGGACATTTGCTATAAATGCTCTAAAGATATTACCTGCACCAAAATGAATCCATGTAGGATTAGTCTTTGTATTTGCTTTAACTTGCTGAATATTAAATTTAGGAAGCTTAAATTCTGCATTTTCCCATACCTTCTTATCGTTTAAATCCTTTAAATTTAACTTCACTTTAGTCCACCTCTTTCTCTAGGTTTATACTTATCCATTAGATTCATTCGTAATATTCATATAGTCCTACACAAGTTCTAGTAGTGTATCACTGGACTAGAATTTTAATATACTAAGGGCTACATTTGCAGCCCGGGGGTTTAGGCGAAACCGTAGCCCTTGTATATTAAGTTTCCTAATCATACATCTATATATTGATAGGTTTTAGATTATTTTTTAGATGACTTCTCTATTGCTTCCCATAATCCATTTAGGTAGGTTGCACCTAATGCTCTATCATATAAACCATAACCAGGCATCGCTTTTTCACCCCAAATCATCCTTCCGTGGTCAGGGCGAATTGGTCCCGTCATACCGATATCATAAAATGCTTTGATAATTTCAAACATATCTAAAGATCCATCTGAAGATAAATGAGCCGCTTCGTCAAACTTGCCCGGGGCAAGATGGATAAGGTTTCTTACATGGCCAAAGTGAATTCTTCCCTTGAAGCTCCTTATCATATCAGGGATATCATTGTCAGGGTTCGAGCCTAAAGAACCTGTACATAATGTAAGACCATTATTGATGCTGGGAACGGCATCTAATAATCTTTGAATATTTCCCTTATTATTTATAATTCGTGGTAAACCAAATACAGACCATGCCGGATCATCCATATGAATGGCCATTTTGATTCCATATTTTTCACAGGTTGGTATAATCGCCTTCAGGAAATATACAAGATTTTGGAATAACTTTTCTTCATCTACTTCTCTATACATTTCAAATAATTCTTTTACCCTTGCAAGTCTATCTGGTTCCCAACCAGGCAGAATAAATCCACCAGAGTTGGCATCCATTTCTTCAAACAGTTTAGAAGGATCAATCTTATCGACAAGTTCCTGATCATAAGAAAGTACTGTGGATCCATCAGACCTTTCTTTCGCAAGGGCCGATCTTGTCCAGTCAAATACAGGCATGAAATTATAGCATACTAAATCGATTCCTTCCTTACCAAGGTTTTCTAGAGTTTCGATGTAATTTGTAATATATTGCTCCCTTGTAGGAAGACCGATTTTAATATCATCATGTATGTTTACACTTTCAATACCACTCAATTCCAGACCTGCTGCTTCTATTTCTTCCTTCATAGCTCTGATGGCATCTCTACTCCATACCTCTCCAGGCTTAGTATCATAAAGAGTAGTAATAACACCTACACAACCAGGAATCTGCCTTATTTGCTCTAAGGTTACGGTATCATGTTTGCTTCCAAACCATCTTAATGTCATTTTCATTTTTGTAGACTCCTCTCTATTTTTATAGAAAACTAAACTATACTAGTAATTAATATAATTCCTTGTTTTTTCAGTACTTCTCACATGATTCATGATTTTTCAACAGATAAATATGCTTATTTTTTAATCTTTGAAGATACATAGTCATAAAAGGCTTCTTTCTTTTCTCCTAACACCCTATTGGTTAGTATAAAACCATGTTTATCCGTTGACAATATAACAATCATACTAGGTTTTTTTAATACGCCTTTTATGGCATTCCATTTTAAATCTGAACTTTGTTTTTCAGTTATTACATGAATTCCATTATCATCAAAGCCTATCTCCATATCCTGTGGAATCGTTGCTGCCTGTCTTTTTCCACGGATATAAACAACTATGGGTTGAATAACTGTAAATAAGCAAATACCGGCTATTAGCAGGATTTTTATAAGGCTATTTACATCTCCCCAAAATCTTCCTGTCAACAATAGCATCGCAACAGTAAATATAATATTACATACCCCTACCATTGAACCATAAACACCATACATGGATAACTGCCAAATATCAAAAGCTGTTGTTTGATAATTGAATTTATATTTCATATCTCTCACTACCTAAATAAGGCTGGAAGCCATAAACTAATTGAAGGAACAAAGGTAATCAATATTAGGGTAATGATCATACATATATAAAATGGTAATGTGGCTCTTACAACCCGCTCCATTGGCACTTTACCAACTGCTGAACCAATAAATAACACGCCACCCACGGGTGGAGTTAAAAGACCTATACCACAGTTTAGAATAATCATAATACCAAACTGAATAGGATGAAGTCCAATTGAAGTGGCAATTGGCAGCAAAATTGGGGTAGCAATCAGGATTATTGGAGCCATGTCCATAATAGTTCCAAGAACCAAAAGAATAAGGTTTAAAAGCAGTGCTAAAAGAATTGGGTTATCCGTAAGACCTAAAATTGCATTAGCTGCTAATTGTGGAACCCCCAATCGTGTTAGTAAGAATCCAAAAATACTAGAAGTTGCAATCAGAATCAGTACGATAGAAAGTGTATCTATACATTTTTCAAGCACTTTCCAAACGCCCTTCCAATCAAGACCTTTGTAAATAAATACGCTAACGATCAAGCTGTAAATAACCGCAATAGCTGCCGATTCTGTAGCTGTAAAAATACCACCAACCACACCTACTACAACAATCAGAACAGCTGCAAGGGCCCAAAAAGAAATAAAAATTTGTTTTAATAAATTTATCAGGTTAAACTTTTCCCCCTTTGGATAGTTTCTCTTAACTGAAATGATGTAAGAGCCTATCATCAAGGATATCGCTAGTATTGCCGCTGGTACATAGCCTGCAAGAAAAAGGCTTCCCACTGAAACACCACCTGCAGTCGTGGCATAGATAACCATGTTATGACTTGGGGGAACCAAAAGCCCCTCAACGGATGAGGTAATGGTAACTGCCGTAGAAAAATCATCATCATAACCTTGGTCTACCATCATAGGGATTAGAATACTGCCAAGAGATGCAGTATCTGCAGATGCAGAACCAGAAATGCCTCCAAAGAAATATGAGGCAACGATGTTAACCATCGCCATACCTCCTCGCATCCAGCCTACACAGGCCTTTGCCAAGCCAATTAGTCTTTCAGAGATTCCTCCCGACCCCATAAGAACCCCCATTGTAATAAAGAAAGGTACAGCCATAAGACTGAAGGAACTAATTCCTCTTACCATCTGCTGAGCAATGGTTGTAAGTGGAAGTCCTTGGTACAAAAGAGTGAACACAGATGATAAAGCTACTGCATAAGCAATAGGAAATCTTAAAAATACCATAACGAAAAAACTACCTAGTAAAATCAGTATTGCCATACTCTCAGCACTCATTGTATACCTCCTCTTTCAGAAAAATCCCTCTAATATGATTATATATGGCCTCTAATTCGAAAATCACCATAGCTATACCTGCTAGAGGAACGGGGAAATACATCCAAAATCTAGAGACGCTTGGCATACTTACATAGGACCCTCTAGAACCAAGCAGCACTGCATATCTCCAGCCTACTACTATCATAACAACTCCCAGGGCTAGAACAGCAACATCTGCAAGAAGATCCAAAGCCACTATCAGTTTTTTTGGCAAATACTTATCAAATGCTGTCATACGAATATGTGCCTTTCTTCTGATGGCTAAAGCTGCTGAAAGAACTGCCGTAAAGGCCATACAAGTTAAAACCACTTCTTCACTCCATGCTGGGTCTGGGATAAAAGAAACGTATCGCCCAGTCACTGCCATAGTGGTAATGAAAATAACTATTATCAAAAGTACCTTGCATATAAAAAGAACTATCTTATATGTCATATCATATGCCGGTTTTATCTTGTCTATCGTATTAAAAATGTTTGACATACATTACCTCCTCCTCTAACTAAAGTTCTCTTTAAAAATAGGCACAAAGGTTGTAGTTTACCTCTGTGCCTTTTAATATCATCCTAATTTAAACAATATATATTCTATTTTAAGACCTTTTGTGGGTATTATTGCATGTCTACAAGTCTTTGATATAGTTCAGCATTATTTGTTGTTTCAGCAGCTACAACATCTTTAACTGCTTCCTGCCAAGGGGTAATATCATTAACTTCTACAATATTAATACCTTCTGCTTTTAACTCATCTAGTACTTTATTTTCAGCTTCTTCAGAGATTTCTCTATTAAATGCTGATGCATATCTACCAGCTTCCATAAGAATATCTTGTTGTTCTGCTGTCAGTTTATCCCAAGCTTCGTCTGTAATAACTACCTGGATTGCTCCAAGTGTATGTCCATTAAGAATCATGTTTGGTGCAACTTCGTGGAATGCATTTGATTTGTAGTTTGCGATAGGCTGTTCAGCTCCATCTACTACACCTGTTTGAAGTGCAGAATAAAGCTCACCGAAGGATACAACTGTAGGGTCGGCACCAATTCCTCGTACCATACCATTCATAACAGGGTCATTTGATACTCTTAGTTTCATACCTCTTAAGTCTTCCATAGTATTAACTTCATCAACTGTGAAGAAATGACGGAAACCTTCTTCTCCATAGAATAAGCCTCTAACACCACTGCCATTTTCGTGTGGCTCTAGAAGGAATTCAGGAGCTAAGTCAGATGTAGCAAAATTCCAGAAATGCTCACGATTTACAAATGTAAAAGGAATAGAAAGAAGTTTTGACTTTTCTCCACCATAGCTTGTAAGGGCAAAGGCTGAGATACGGGAGATATCAATTGTTCCACCACCGCCCAGCATTGTATCAAGTACATCATTTTCTGATCCTAAAACACCGCTGGCCATAATATCAATCTTAATCTTTCCACCTGAAAGCTCTTCAACTTTTTCTTTAAAAACAGTACCTGTTTGACCAACAATAGTGTCAAGTGGGTTAACTTCTGCATAGACAAGGGTAATTTCTGGTCCGTCTTGACCTGTTTGTCCTTGAGTCGGCTCTTCTGTTGTTGTTTCCTCTGGTGTTTGGCCTCCACAACCTACTAATGATGCAAGAATTAGCACTAATACAAGAGATAATGATAATAATTTAAAACTTTTTTTCATATTTCCCCCTCCTAAAATTTAATTTCTTAATATTTGCATTGTAGAAAGTTCCTAAAAATTCTTTTTCTTTAAATCAGTACCTACATCTAGGAAATTTCCACATTAATGCCAGTAATTTTTCTTTGCATGAGATAACGTTTTCATAAGCTTGCCAACAATTCTTCATCTCATTGATACTATTGAAAACCTAATAATCCCCTTGGTATCCATAGTAAGATTTTACGATTCATCTTTAAAGTATTGAGGATACTTTTCTTTTAATGCTATCTGCTCAAATATCAACTTTTTGATATGATTATTTAAAACTTTTTGCCCCATTTCCGCATCATGAGTTTTAATACTCTCTAAAATCTGCACATGTTGTCCAATAACAGTTTTCCAATTGATATCTGCAATAAAGGTAAGCATACGAACACGCTTGTATTCTGAATTGATCTGTTCTATAAAAGACCATGTTCTTTCTTTATTGCATCCCATAAATATGGTTTTATGAAACTCTTCATCCATTTCTAAAAACTCAAAGAATAATCTCTTCTCTATTAGTCTTTTTTGTTCATATATATTCTCTTGAAGAGTATCTAATAACTCCTCTGGAAACCTTTCTGTAGCAATCTTAAGCACAGACTGCTCTAAACTCTCCCTAATAAACCTTGCATCTTCCACAATGTCTAAATCTATATAAGAAATATAAGTTCCTCTCTGAGGAAGGATGTAGAGCAAGCCTTCTTTGGCTAATTTAATGAAAGCTTCTCTGACGGGTGTTCTACTAACATTCAGAAGATCAGAAACCTCCTTTTCACTCACCCGATTACCTGGAGCCATGTTAAGGTTAATAATGTTTTTTTTGATGACTTCATATACATGATCACCAACTGTGGTTCCATTTCTTTGCTTTTCTATTGCTATATTCATATATTCACTTCCCATAAAGAATAATTTCATCTATTATGTATTGCCTACTACCATACTACCATAGTATGTATTGGCTGTCAATCATTATGTTGAATATAAATAACATAGCCAAGATTGTCTCCGTCAATTTGTTTAAGCTAGGGGGAACTAGTCCCCCTAGACGATTGCTATGCAATCTAAACCCTTGAAACCTTCGAGGGTAAACCCCTCTAAACACCACTTCTATAGACATATAGAGGAGCATAAAAGAACCTTCTGGTGATAGATTCCTCCCAATCCTACAATGTTACCCCTGTTTTAAAGATTGCGATTTCTCTAAATTCATTTTTTTCATTATTAACAAGTTTACCACTGGCAACTTCAACAATATAGTGGATAAATTTTTCCAAAACTTCTTCCATTGATTGATCTTCTACAAGGGTTCCAGCATTAAAATCTATCCAATTTTTCTTTTTGTTGTAAATCTCTGAATTGGAAGATATTTTTATTGTTGGAACAAAGGTACCAAAGGGAGTCCCTCTACCTGTTGTAAATAAAACCATATGGCAGCCTGATGCAGCTAAAGCTGTTGAAGCTACTAAATCATTCCCAGGAGCACTTAGAAGGTTTAATCCTTTTTCTGTTAATATCTCCCCATACTTTAGTACGTCCACAACTTTAGAATGACCTGCTTTCTGGGTACATCCTAAAGATTTGTCTTCTAAGGTAGTTATACCACCTTCTTTATTTCCAGGAGATGGGTTTTCATATACAGGTTGATTATTTGCTAAGAAATACTCTTTAAAATCATTGATTAGGTGTACTATTTTTCCAAAGACTTCTTCGTCCTTTGCTCTTTCCATCAATATCGTCTCTGCTCCAAACATTTCAGGCACCTCGGTTAGTACACTTGTACCACCCTGGGCAATTAAATAGTCTGAAAAGCTGCCTAATAATGGATTGGCTGTAATGCCTGAAAGACCATCAGATCCACCACATTTTAATCCAACCTTTAGCTCTGACAAAGGCACTTCTTCACGGGTATCCCCTTTCATTGTCTCAAAGATCCCCTTTAAAAGGCAAACGCCTTCCTGTATCTCATCTTCTACCTCTTGGGTTATCAAAAACTTCACTCTGTTCTCATCTATGTCTCCAAGAATTTCTTTGAATTCTGCTACTTGATTGTTTTCACAGCCAAGGCCTAATACCAGTACTCCACCACAATTGGGATGCTTCACTAAATCACCTAAAATTCTCTTTGTGTTATCATGATCATCTCCTAATTGGGAGCATCCATAATTATGCTTGTAAACCTCAATATGATCAATTAAGCTTATATCTACTTCAGTCTTAAAAGTATCTACGATCATTTGTCCAGTACCATTTACACAACCAACTGTTGGGACAATCCATAATTCATTTCTTATACCCACACTGCCATTTTCTCTCTTGTAGCCCATGAATACTTGATTATCCCTTGTGATATCTCTATCTACTAGTTTTTGATTGAAAGCATACTCAATATTTCCACTTAACTTGGTTTTTGTGTTGTGAACATGGACATGGTCTCCTGCTGCTATATCCTCCAGTGAATAGCCTATAGGCAACCCGTATTTAATAATGTCTTCATCTTTGCTGATTTTCTTAACTGCTACCTTATGGCCTTTCGAGATATCCATCCTAAGTTGTACTACTACCCCATCAATTTCTAATGTTTCCCCAGCTTTTAAATCAGTTAGTGCTACCAGCACATTGTCTTTATCATGGATCTTTATAAACCTTTTCATAAATCCTCCTTTCTATCGTAATAAGCTTAGATTTCTGTCCACTTTACTGAAGACGAAACCCAAAATAACGATTGGTATTATAGTAACAAATATCCTTCACAATCTTCCCTAATAAATCGATATCATTTGGAAACTCTCCATTTTCTACCCATTCACCTAACAAGTTGCATAGGATTCTTCTAAAGTATTCATGTCTTGTGTAGGATAAAACACTTCTAGAGTCTGTGAGCATTCCTATAAATCTACTTAATAATCCCATATTGGCTAAAGCTATCATTTGTCTAATCATTCCGTCCTTCTGATCGTTAAACCACCAGCCAGATCCAAACTGTATCTTCCCTGGTATTCCCCCGCCTTGGAAAGATCCTATCATAGTAGCCAACACTTCATTGTCCCTAGGATTCAAACAATAGAGAATTGTTTTTGGCAGTTCATTTGTCGTATCTAATGCATCTAGGAACTTGGCCAAAGCTTCTGCAAAAACATAGTCTCCAATGGTATCAAAGCCTGTATCCGGACCTATTGTTCTCATCATTCTGCTATTTACATTTCGAATGGTCCCTATATGCAGCTGCATCGCCCATCCTAGCTTGGCATATTCTCTTCCTAAGAATAACAGTACATGAGTTTTATATTTTCGGATATCTGACGCTGTTAATTCTTCTTGATTTAAAGCCTTTACAAAGATATCATTAATTTCTTCCTGGTGGCCTTCTTCGAATACGATTGGATCCAAGGCATGATCAGATGCTTTGCATCCTAAGGAATCAAAATATAGAACACGTTCCTTTAGTGCATCTAGTAAAGCATCCATGCTTACGATGTCTCTTCCCACTACTTCTCCTAGTTTTTTAATCCAGGTTGTAAAGCCCTCCCTCTCAATGTTGATTGCCTTGTCAGGTCGAAGTGCCGGCAATACTTTTACGTCGAAGGTAGTATCTTCTGCAATAGCCTTATGATATTCTAATGTATCAATTGGATCATCAGTGGTACAAATCACCTTTACATCAGATCTTTTAATTAGTTCTCGTGCTGTAAATTCCTCTTTTTGCAGCAGTTCATTACACTTTTCCCAAATTTCTTCTGCAGATTCTGGATTAAGTAGTGTATCTATGCCAAAATATCGTTGCAGTTCCAGATGGGTCCAATGGTATAGTGGGTTTCCTATGGTATAGGGAACTGTCTCTGCCCATTTTAAAAACTTATCCTTATCTTCAGCATCACCGGTAATGTATTTTTCATCAATACCATTGCTTCTCATGGCTTTCCATTTGTAATGATCTCCACCAAGCCAGATTTCAGTTATATTTCTATAACGCTTATTTTCTGCGATTTCCTTGGGATTTAAATGGCAATGATAATCGATAATTGGCATTTCCTTCGCAAAGTCGTGATATAGCTTAATCGCCGTTTCATTGTTTAATAAAAAATTCTCATCCAAAAATTTTTTCATTGTTACCCTCCTCGTATATTTTCGTATTGTAAACTTAAATATATCTATATACTGGTGTTAAAAAGTTTGTACTGCTTCTTGCATACCCTTATCCAATAGCATTTCTAGATAATCCGTCACTTGTTGATGCAGTCCATCTATCTTGTTTAAGTCCATCTCCCAGTTTTTCTCATACCCTAATACTGCCTCAACAATCTGCTCTAGACTTTGTCTTGTTCCATCATATGATGCCCATAGGTTTTGATATAGCTCAAGGATATCCTCGTCATCTTTTAAATCAATCCTCACACCATCTCTCTCTCCTCTGTAGAAGGCAATCAGGGCAGCAAGGGAAAATACTAACCTATTTGGCAAACTATTATTGCTCTCTTGATATTGTAAAATAGATGGTAAAACTCTTGTTTTAAATTTAGACATACCGTTTAGAGATATACTCATTAGATAATGCTTGATAAAAGGGTTCTTAAACCTATCCATAACTGCTTGAGCAAAATCCTGTAATTCTTTCTCTGACAGCTCCAATGTAGGAATAATTTCATCATAGATTGCATCCTGAATAAACTTACCAACAACCGGATCATCTATCGCTTCCTTTACAGTATCCTTCCCATATAAATATGAAACGGGTACCATGGCTGTATGGGCACCATTTAATATTCTTACTTTTCTTGTTCTATAAGGTGTAAGATCATCGACAAATAATACATTTAATCCTGCTTTATCAGCTGGGAATTCATCCTTCACCCATTGAGGTCCTTCGATAACCCATAAATGGAATTGTTCTCCTTCCACCACCAGCTTATCTTCATATCCTAGTTCTTTAGTAATCTCTTCTATCTTATCCTTTGGATATCCAGGTACAATTCTATCAACCAACGTATTGCAGAATGTATTGGCTTCATTTATCCATTCTACAAATCCTTCTTCTAAATTCCATAGCTTTGCTAATTTTACAATAGTTTCTTTAAGCTTTTCACCATTTTTATCGATAAGCTCACATGGTAAGAAGATAAATCCTTTCTCCATATCTCCATTAAAAAATTGGTATCTATGATACAAAAACGCTGTTAACTTGCCAGGAAAGCTGCTTTGGGGTCTATCTTCAAGCCTATCCTTTTCTTCATAAACAATTCCAGCCTCTGTTGTATTAGAAGTGATGAATCTTAACTGGGGATTTTCTGCTGCTTTTAAAAACTCATTATAATCGCTATAGGTATTTATTCCTCTACTTATAGAGCTTATAATTGTATGCTCACTGATAACTTCTCCATTTTTAATCCCATTCAAATATAAGGTAAATAATCCATCTTGTTCATTTAGTATTTTTACTCTACCCTTTTCTATTGGCTGTATGACTACTGCACTTCCATTGAAGTAGCCTGCTTTATTCATCTCAGCTATCATCCAGTCAACAAAGGCACACATAAAATTACCTTCTCCAAATTGTAATACTTTTTCCCTATAGGATTTCTTTTCAAAGCATTCATTAATTTTTTTCATGGCTTTACCCTCCTTTGTTTTATGTTAACGTGTGCAAGAAATTGTGAGAGTCACTCTCTTTATATTATCCATAAAATATTATCTACTCACATCATTTATTCTTTTTACTGATTCTCTTACTTGTAATGTTGTTGGAACATAAATCCTTTCATGTTCTAGATGCTTACCTTCAATTAGCTTCAATAGCTTCGTGGCTCCTTTGATACTAATCTCCTCAATAGGTCTCTTCACAGTTGTAAGGGCTGGTGATAAAAAGGATGAAAAAACATTGTCATCAAATCCAACAATTGAAATATCTTCTGGTACCCTTAGCCCCTCATTTACAATTGCTTTAATGGCACCTACAGCCATATCGTCATTTGAGCAGAATACTGCTGTTGGAATATTTTGAAGACTTAGAAGCTGCTTCATTGCTTTATAGCCGCTTTCCAAATCATATTTTCCTTCAACGGTATAGGCTCTATGCATAGGAATACTATGATTTATTAAAGCCTGTAGGAATCCTTCCTTTCTCTCATATGAAGATCTAAATCCTTTTTTCCCTTCAATAAGGGCAATGTCCCTATGCCCTTCACTTATTAGGTATTCTACCGCATTTTGAACGCCATTGCGGTCATCAGAGAGAATGTTAATGACATTAGCATCCTGGACTTCTCTATTCAACACCACAGTAGGAATGTTTTTTTCTAATATATTATAGATAAAATAGTCATCCTTTGTACTTTGACTCATAACGATAATGCCATCAAAACGTTTTTTGTTGATTACATTTAAATTAGCATATCCATCGATACCGCTTACAGTAAGATTAAATTCTTTATGTGCAACACTGTTTACCCCTTTAACGACTTCATAAAAGAAGCTAGATGATGTACCTTCATCAATTGATGAGAAAAATAGTCCAATATTATAAGACCTATGGAGTACTAAACTCTTAGCATTATAATTAGGTATATAATTCAAAGATTCAGCAATTGTCTTGATTTTTGTTTTTGTAGACTGGCTAATTAAAGGGCTGTCATTTAAGGCTCTGGAAACTGTAGTGTGCGAGACACCTGCAAGCTTTGCAATATCCTTTATTGTAACGTTCATTTTACCACCTCAAAAACATCATATCATATTATGCACACGATAACAATTATTTATATTTATCAAGTAAAATTGGATTTAAGTAGGATTTTAATGCAATTAAATCAAAAGAGAGGGTTGGCAGCCATCGGATAATTTGCTTGTGATGAGAAACAAATAAACCTTATCTTTCTGCGATAAGCCTTATGAGTGTATCTTTAATCATTAATGTCTTTATCATGTATGAAGTAGTCTGCAAACTCTGTGTAGATTCGGTGGCCCAATCTCTCAATACCACTATTTAGATGTTTATTAACAAATGCTTCTATACAATCAATTTTTTTGTTCTTTATGATATCTACTAATTCTACATGATCTTCATAAATAGCTTGAAAGTTCTTAACTGCAACAATATCCAGCATTCTGAATCTAGTATAATGTACCTGCAGTTTTTGAATTTGCTCCCAAACAATTAGTTTGTTTGTTGCTTTAAACCATACCTTGTGAAGTTCACCATCTATTTTATAGAATTCTTCTGTAGTAAAATCTGATTTTAAAAGAGCCTCTTGAAGCTTTAGATTATATTCAAGTCCAGCTACTAGACGATCATCAAGCATCTTTATGGCATCTCTAATAACCATCGTCTCAATCGCTATTCTCATATAGATGAATTGGTGAATACGATCCATATCCAACAAAGAAACATAATTTGCCTTATATGGAATAGTAACCACCAATCCAGAATTGTTAAGCCTTTGAAGCACATCTCTACTAGGAGTCCTAGATATATTATATCTTTCGCATATGTCTTGCTCAGTTAAAATTTGTCCTGGTTTAATCGTTAAATTAAGTATATCTTTTTCTAGATTTTTATACACATCTTCTGCAATTGTATTGGCTTTATAATGTTTTATACCTGTCATATCTAAAACTCCTCGTACAATAAAATAATTATTTGTTATTTTGATGCATATCTTGTTATTCGATATCTTTTATTGCAATATGGTCCATATCTGTAAACTCAATGTTTTCACCGCACATACCCCATATAAAGGTATAATTGCTAGTTCCTACACCGCTATGTATAGACCAGCTAGGAGATATAATGGCTTGTTCATTAGCCATGACAACATGCCTTGTCTCTTGAGGTTGCCCCATTAAATGGAAAACCCTAGCCTCATCATCCATATTAAAGTACATATACACTTCCATACGTCTTTCATGGGTATGGGCAGGCATTGTGTTCCATACACTTCCTGGTTCAAGAATAGTCATTCCCATAACCAACTGACAACTTTCACATACGTCTGGATGTATGTATTGATTAATTGTCCTTACATTTAGATTTTCTTTTTCCCCTAGTTTTACTTTTTTTGCTTGTTCTAAAGTAATCCTTCTAGTGGGAAAAGCTTTGTGGGCTGGACTACTATTAAAATAAAATTTTGCTGGGCTATTGATATTTTCTGATTCAAAAGTAACATCCATACCGCCCATTCCAATATAAAGACCATCAGCATTGTCTAAGATAAATTCATTACCATCTATTGTTACCTTTCCTTTGCCGCCAATATTTATTATCCCAGCTTCTCTTCTTTCAAAGAAATAGCTAACACCTAGTTCCTTACCAGCACTTAGTTTGATTTCCTCTCCTACAGGCATGATACCACCAGCGATAATTCTATCAATATGAGAATAAACCAAAGCCGCTTCATTTTCTACAAATAACTTTTCTATTAAGTAATGGTTTCTTAGCTCTTCCGTTGTATAATATTTGGAATCCTCTGGATGATTTGCGTATCTTATTTCTAAATTCATCTAACATCACTCCTTATCAAATTTCTATCTTGCAAGCCAGCCGCCATCAACGGCAATTGTAAATCCATTAACATAGTCTGAAGCTTTAGATGCTAGAAAAACTACTGTTCCATCCAAGTCCTCAGGGGTTCCCCATCGATTAGCAGGTATTCTTGATAAAATTTCTGAACTTCTTCCTTCGTCTGCCCTAAGAGCAGCCGTATTATCTGTAGCCATATACCCTGGAGCTATTGCATTAGTATTAATATTATACTTAGCCCACTCATTTGCCATTAACATGGTTAGGCCTTTGACACCAGATTTACTGCCTGTGTATGAAGGAACTCTTATACCTCCCTGGAAAGAGAGCATGGATGCAATATTTATTATCTTTCCTCCAGTTCTCTGCTCAATAAACTTTTTAGCTACCGCTTGACTTAAGAAAAATACCATTTTAAGATTGATATTCATAACATCGTCCCAATCTTTTTCAGAAAAATTAATAGAATCTTCACGCCTAATAATTCCTGCGTTATTAACTAGAATGTCTACTTTGCCGAAGTTATCCATAGCCGCTTCCATAACCTTTGGAATAGAACTCATTTCCATCAAGTTAGCTTGAACACCAACAAATTTTCTACCTGTTTTTTCTACTAGGCTTTTTGTTTCATCTAAATCAGTAGATCCTACACCTAGGATATCTGCTCCTGCCTTGGCTAAGGCTATAGCCATACTTTGACCAAGTCCCGTTCTACAGCCTGTAACTATTGCTACCTTACCTTCTAATGAAAATATATCCATTATAAACCTCCTTTTATAAAATATGATATGTCTTTTTATCAGTTTTTATATTGTATACATTGTATACAACGTATACAATTAGTGTAAAGAAATTTCATGTCTATGTCAATAGGTGTTTTATATATATCCAAGCTGAAAACTATCATTATACTAAGAAATATTTGGATGTTGCTATGCTTAATTTTGATACACTAAAGGGCTGCATTTGCAGACAGTGGCCATGATGTCCAATCCATGGAAATGAAAAATCCGTTAAGAAATTCGTATGTTTGAGCGTAGCGAGTTTGCGAATTATAGGATTTTTCATTGGAATGGATTGTAGACATCATCCATTGGTGAAACCGCAGGCCTGTGTGTATCAAAATTACGATTGGTCACAATATTTCTAATTATGGTAAATTAAAAATGTATATTTTTACTTCTTAGGTTGGCTATCTATATTTTTATATTGGTTGTAGTACTGTTGTTGTAGAAAAAAAGAAGGCACTAAGCCTTCTATAACTGGTTTATGTTTTAAAGATTCTTATATGTAATCTGTTTCCCGGTTTCAATTTGAATGCTAAATTTTTCTGATTTTAAAAATGTATCTAGTTTTCCTCAATACCTTTTAATTTATCATTTGGATAATTGATTTAGAATAGTTCAGTTTATATTATAATTGATCTAAAGCCTTTACTAAATCTGATATGATATCCTCCGGATTCTCTAAACCTACAGATATTCTCACTAATCCTTCCGAAATATCAGACTCTGCCCTTTCCTCCGGTGTATAGGGTGAATGGGTCATAGAAGCAGGATGTTGAATTAATGTTTCAGTGTCTCCTAAGCTTACTGCTAATGTACACAATTCCACTGTATTCATCAACTTTTTACCAGCTTCTAAACCACCCTTCACTTCGAAAGCAATCATGGCACCTGGCAATTTCATCTGTTTTTTAGCCAAATCATATTGGGGAAAGCTCTTTAATCCTGGATATGCAATACTCTCTACTGCAGGATGAGATTCTAAGAATTCAGCAATAATTTGAGCATTTGCACAATGTCTCTCCATTCTAAGATCTAAGGTCTTCATTCCCCTATTAATTAAGTATGCATCAAAAGGGCTGAGAGATGCACCCGTCATGTCCTTTATACCTACCAGCCTTACCTGATTAATAAAATCCTGCTTTCCTACAGCAAATCCAGCTATTACATCTCCGTGTCCATTTAAATATTTTGTAGCAGAATGAATCACCACATCTGCGCCTAAATCAAGTGGCCTTTGAAGATAAGGGGTGCAGTAGGTATTATCTACTACAACAATACACCCTTCTACTTCATGAGCAATTTTTGAAATTGCTTCTATATCTGACATAGTCATATTGGGATTTGCAGGGTTTTCAAGGTATACAACCTTCGTGTTTTCTCTCATAGCCTTTCTTACATTTTCAGGATCTGTTGTATCAACAAATGTGACTTCAACACCAAACTTTGTTAGTCCGTGGCTTAAGAATGCAAAAGTGCATCCATATAAGGTTTTAGCTGCTAAGATATGATCTCCTGCCTGTACAGCAGTCCATAAAACAGAGGTAATGGCTCCTATACCTGATGCCGTTGATACAGCCGCTTCAGCATTTTCTAAATTAGCAAGCTTTTCTTCAACCTGTGTGTTGGTTGGGTTTCCTAACCTGGAATAAATATATCCCCCTTCCTCTAATGCAAATCTTCTTCCCCCCTGCTCTGCTGAATCAAATATAAAAGTAGAAGTCTGATATATTGGCGTTGCCAATGCCCCAAATTCATTTTTTTGATATCCAGCATGTACTGCCCTTGTTGAAAAACCCATTTTGTTTAAGCTTTCCTTGTTCATCCTGTATCCTCCTTAACTTTCATTATAATAGCTGTTTTGCATTTTAATTATTTGCTCATTATATTTTTTCATTTTATGGAGGTGTAATCTCAACTAGTCTTTAAGATCCTCCTTAAATATGCCATACTTCTTCATTCTATTCATAAGCAAAGTATGTGTAACCTTAAGATTTCTAGCAGCTTCTCTAATGCTTTTTGTTGATTTCAAGCTATCGGTTATCATTTTCTTTTCCAAACTTTCTATGCACTCTTTAAGAGACGCTTCTACCAATGAATCTTCTGTTGTTAAATTATAATTAAGGATTATATCCTTGGCTAAAATTGTTTTTGTAATGGACAAGGCAGCTGCTCTTTCCAGTACATTTTGAAACTCTCTTACATTACCTGGCCAATTATAGTTAATCAGCTTTCGCATAGCATCTTGTTCAATTCCAGTGATGGTTTTGTTATATCTTTCAGAATGCATCCTGGAGAAATATTCAAACAATAAGGGGATTTCCTCTTTTCTTTCCCTAAGAGGAGGTATGTTGATATTAAATATATTGATTCTAAATAATAAATCTAACCTGAACTCTTTATTTCTTACCATTTCATCCAAGTTCTGATTGGTAGCTGATATCAATCTGGCATCAATGGGAATCTCTTTGTGACCTCCCACTCTTCTTACCTTTCTTTCCTGCAACACCCTTAACAACTTTGCCTGTATATGGGGTGCCATTTCTCCTATCTCATCAAGAAAAACAGTTCCTCCACTGGCAACTTCAAAGATTCCCGCTTTACCTTCCTTATTTCCTCCTGTAAAGGTTCCAGGTTCATATCCGAACAACTCACTTTCTAATAGCTGATCTGGAATGGCAGCACAATTAATTGCAATAAATGGTTTGTTTTTCCTGTTACTATGATTATGAATCGCCCTTGCAAATAACTCTTTCCCAGTACCACTTTCTCCTGTAATAAGCACCGGTGAATCCCATTTGGAGTATTGCTTGCCTTCACTTATTACAGAAATCATTCTTCCACTTTCACCTATAATATCATCAAATGTAATGGGGTTATCATAACGACTGAATACACTTGATTTATCTATATCGTAAAATGATATTAAGTATCCAGTTAAGACATCCTCCTCATTTTTAATAAGTTGCAGATTCACTTGATATAATTGATTTCCTATCTCCATCCTTTCAGTTACTATGTTTTTTTTGCCTTTTACATTTCCTAAAAAGGATATAAATCTATCGTAATCTATGTATTTTCTGATATTTACTCCAGTAATATCCTTACCTTCACACCTAAATATTTTTTCTGCAGCATAGTTATTGATATATTTTATATCTCCTTTTTTGTTTACAAGAGTTACTCCATGCGGTATGAGGTCTAATACATTTTTCATTTGTGTATTCTTTTCCTCAAAAGGAAATAGATCTATTTCTTCGATACTCTCCCATTCACTAAGATTTTCAAACTCTTTTTTAATAAGTTCCCAAATATGTTCTTCGACGGGCATCAGTTTGATATATGCAACATATGCATAAACTTCCATCCAAATTAGTCCTACTCCATATTTGTATAATACGGATAAAGCTTTATAGGTTAGATGCGGTCTATCCTCAACAGCTGTTAGTTTGATTTTCTTAGTTTCCATATTCCCACCCTCTCATATTAATTCTTTGCACATATTGTGCCAACTTTAATAGGGGCCAAACCTACATAAGACCTGCATAAAAAACCTTCTTTTATAAATAATGGAACATTTTTATGCCACATATAAGGTTTGTTTAGTCTAATGACCCATAACAAATGGTTTAGTTTTAATCCATTTGGATTAAAACTAAACCATTTTAGGCGTTAAGTCAAGCTTTATATTTAAACTATATCTAGCCACACTCCAATTTAAATGATAGAGATACTAAGATGCATCAATTGTTATAGACTAACACGTTTTTAAATGTAGGCGCGTATGCTACTCAAGCCACAATGAATACACCAAACAATACTGGATCCCTTACAATTAACTAGACAGCTTAGCTTCTACAGCAAGTAGGATTAAAAGATGTAACCTTCCATGGCTTCCATCATATGTATGGGACTCGACTTCTAGAGGCAAATAAACATCCTAAGGTAGTTCAAAAGCTTTTAGGCCACTCTGCATGGAGAGATTTTATACTTTTTTTGTCGTAGTAGGCTTAGGCTGTAGTAAGTCTATATTAAAAAACCTCTAGTCATTACAACTAGAGGTTTTCACTGGCACGCCCTGAGGGATTCGAACCCCCGACCTTCAGATTCGAAGTCTAGAAAATATCGTTACGTAAACTTTTGTATCTTTTTACAACCTTTGATATTGCTTATTTTTATCAGTTTATCATTTGGTACTTTTTCTTAATTCTTGTCTACTATTAGCACCTTTAGTAGACAAATAGTAGACAAGCTTATAATCTCTATAATTATATTTTCTAACATTTATTTATTGTATAGTAAACAATTCTAGCGTCATAATGTAGTCGGTTGAAACGACCTCTTTAGGAAATTTTTCTCGTAAGCAAAATTTGTATTGAAAGGTTTTTCTATCATCGGTTCTCCATGTATTCTAAAAATTTTTCAGTGTTGCTGTGGAGGCCCTTCTTTTTTCAAACCTTCAATTGCCTTGCTATGTATTCTTCAAGAGATTGCTTAGGTATTTTCCAATCACTACCCATTTTAAATGCTTTTATTTCTCCTTCTCTAAGTAGCTTATAGCAAAGCGATTCCTTAATCTTTAAAATTTCCATGAGTTCTTTAGCTGTGTAAATCATAAAACACCTCTCTACCTTCGTTTTTATCCTTAATTCTTAACAAATTTAAATTATTTTATAATTTTGTAAATAAATTCTAATGTTTTGTGGAAACTTCTAATAAATTATATATGTTCTAAAGGAGTTTGGGATTGATGGGAGATACAATCACGATTTATACGGAGTTCAGATTAGACAGAAGAACCGGAGAAATCACCAAATCACATCCTGTGGAATTAACCGAATACGTATTTTAAACTTGGATCGAACCAGCAATACCGCACATATTAGACATCATTATTCGGTTAATTGAAAAGGACAATGAAAGCACTTATGATGAGAAAAAAGCTAAAGAATTTTTTTAAAAATGAGGTAGCCGGAGCTACCTTATATGTAGTTAAAACTTAAATATTAAATTGTAAAAAATTCATGTATAGGCATAGTTAATATTGTTTATACTTAATACCAACAATATTATTGACAGTATTGTGTTAATTGGATATAATTTAATTAATAGTAGTAAATTTAAGCTCTGTCAATCCGAAGTCTCAAGTTCCACTTGGGATACTTAGTAGGAAAGATGGGGCTTTAATTTTGTTTTAAAGTTTTTAGTTTTAGTTCCATCATACTGATATTCGTTAGGGGTAAAAAGCCAATGCCTATAAGGATGGTTCCACCTATTGCCATAATCTCCTCCAACTCCAGTGCTGGCTCCTACATTGAAGTTAGGGTATACTTCTCTTATCAATTTATTTATATGCTTGTATAATTTCTCTTTAGCTATAGTTTTCTTCCCTCTTGTTCTTTTACCCTCGGGCTTTTCCTTATGCTTATCGTTTAATTTAAACTGTATTGATCCCAATACTATATCCATACATTGTAGAATCACATGATCATGTGAAGTTACTTCTGTAATATCTTCCCTTCTAATAAAAATATTATTCTCCATAAATACATCTTGATATTGCAAGGCATACACATATTCTTTAAATTTTCCATTCTTTTCTTTCGTGTCAGGCAGCTTATCAAAGTACATTTTCAACACTATTTTTTCATTGGAAGGGTTACAGTATTGGAACCCAAATGCATGTTTGCAAAACTGATAATATAATAAGAAGAATTCGTTTTCTCTTTGTTCTTTTGTTAGGTTATTGGCTTCTCTACAATTTTGAGTAAACATTATTCTGATTTTAATCTCGTTCTTTTTAATATACTGAAAGAAAAACGTCATGATTTCAATATATTTATCTAAATATTGCTCACTAACTTTTGACCATTTTATTTCATGTAAAAAACCTAACTCTTGTTTTTTATCATTTAAGTCTTTTACTATTCTATCTATGTATTTTGAAGATACTAGAGCACCTCCATAGAAATTACCAAAATATTTTCCCTGTTTATCAGATTCATCAAAATATAACGTATACTCCAAGCTCTTTCACCTACCCTTAATAATTTTCTGCACATAATAAATTATAAAATTAATTATCAACAAAGTCAATTATTAAAACTACTTATCCACATGTAAATTTTGTGGATAATGTTTATAACACCGTTAATTATTTATATAAAAGCTTATAAAACAAGGTAGTGCATATAAGCACTACCTTGTTTTATATATCAACTATGTTTTTACTAAACAAACTACTTGTCGCTTTAAACACTGCCCAAAGAGACCTTTGCTGCTTTTTTTTTAAAAAAGTTATCATAAACATCCTCCTATTCTTTCAATTCTTCATCTATTATACATTTTTCTAATAATTCTTTTACTTCAGTAACATAATCATTTGCAATGCGAACAAACTGTTTTATATTTTCATATTCATGGAACCATTTAAAAGATTGTCTTTGATGAGCTGTCTTTGGTCCTCTTACACTTCCAAATTTGATGGCAGCTTCCGCAATTGGTTTTTCCCTGAAAACGTACTCATCTTCCCATCTGCCTAATATTATTCTAGCTTTTTCGATCTTATCCAAACACCTTTCAATTGCGTCTTCTTTTTCTCTTAATTGATCGCTAACACTCAGATCCATTTTTAACATAAGAAATCCTCCTTTAGTTTAACCTTGAGGATATGATATAATAAATATAGCAATACCCTCATAGGTGTTGTTAACTAGGAAGTCCAGTACTTGTTTGCGAGACGAGATGGGCTTCCTCTTTATTTGTCTATCCATTCTATTACTGCCTCTTTTTCAATTCTCCAATCCTTGCCTACCTTAAATGCTTTTAGCTTACCTGATTTAATAGCTCTTTTGACTGTTTGATCACTGATCTGTAAAAACTCAGCTAACTGTTTTGTTGTCAAAATTTCAGGCAATTTATCAATTCCCATAAATCAACCTCCTTTCATATCATATTATATCAAAACATATCATTTCATGTCAATATCTTTTAAATAATTTTTAATTTAAATAAAAATTAAATTCTATTAGTAGATAAATGAAGCATAAAAAAAAGAGCTTTTTCAGCTCTTCTAATAGAATAAATCTTCATCATAATTTATTAGGTTATCAGCTTTAATTAGAATATACCCTGTTTCATATTCTGGGTAATAAACTACTTCTTCTTCGACAAATATATCACTCTCTACTTCATCTATCCAAATATATGCTGGTACTCTATTATTTATTATTCTTTGATAAGTTTCCTTGCAAATATTTAATGATGAGTGTTCTGGAGCCGAAGTACGTACTATGTCCTTTAGCTTTATATAGTTGTTAAAATCTTCAGATGCTACAAACCACTTAATTATATTTTTCACACAGTAAACAAAGCAGACAACATCCTCTGTATGCTCAATTATTTTAATTGCTGCTGCGGGAATAGAAACATTATAATGCCTTGCAGTATTTATTATATCTTCAAGACTATTAACATCGCTGCTTTTTTTAATAAATTGTGTTGGCATTAATAATTCTGAAGCAAATAGATCTGCTTCTCTTTCTTTATCATTATTATTCAAGTTTTTGGTAGATATTAACTCATTTACATTGCATTTATACAGCGGCTCTAGATGATCAGGAATAAAATAATGACCTAATTCATGTGCTAATGTGAAGTTAATTCTTTCTTTTAGCATCATATTCTTATTTAATAGTATCAATTTCTTACCGCCCACGATTATAGTATATGCATCACTACCACCAGTATCTACATACTTAACATCAAAGCCTAATATATTTACTAACCCTCTCACATCTAAAGGGTGTTTTAACTCATATTTCTGTAACACATCATTAACATATAACTTCACTCTATGCTTCTCCAACTTTATCACCTTCATTTTTATGAAAGAGTAATTTACATCTTCTATTCTTTCCCTTTAAATAAATTATCTATTTCTTTTTCAACATCTTTTGTTATGTTACAGTGTTTTCTCGCAGCGACAGAAATATTATCTTTATTGAATATTGAGTATATATCTTTTCTGTTAATAATAATTTTATTATTTGTTTTTATTAAATGTAATTTTTTCTCTGTAATTATCTCATATACCTCTTCAACATGTTTGATTAGCAAGTCATAACTATCTCGTATATCAACAATTTCCGGTGTTTCCTTAATATTGTCCAAGGCTCTGGTTATTTCTTGAATAAGGATTGCTGTTTTCTCATCTAAATAAAACTCATCACACTGGTTGCATTGGTACTTTGGCAATTCAGGAAATATTAACTCAACATCACCCCAATAACCATAAACATTTCCTCTAGATTCTACTAACTCACCATTACAATCATAACATACATTAAACATTTACTTTTTTCCTCCTCCATTGATCACTTGATTCCAAAACCCATTTTTCTGGATCCGGTAAGTATACAGTAACACATAACCCAAATGTGGACTTTATTGCTACTGCTACAAAAAAATTTGGAGGTTTGTTAGCACAATCTTGAAATAGGACTTTTACATCTCTTTCAAAATCTTGAACTTCCATTACTACCCCATTACGTATGCTCTCGTAAACATCACTAAGTCTTATTTTTCTTTTAGATATCTTTCTATTACAATGATCTGATATTTTGATCTGATTACTCTTAGCACAGTTTCTAATAAAGATTATTTCTTGTGAGTATTTATTTTTTACTGGTTCTGGCAAAATACTATTTGAAGGCATCTTTTTCTCTCCTTTCGTTATCTTTTTTCTACAAAAGAAGAAAAAAACCTCCATAATTTCATCGCAAGTTTCGACATAGTTTTTATATGCCTTTACTAAGGATTATATCCTAATTATATACTATTTACTCTAAAATATGGTAACAATTTTAGAGTAAATAGTATTTTTTTAATCCTAGTATTTAAGTGCAATTATTTTTGCTATTGGGTAGGGGGACCCCCCTCATGTGATAAAATTGAAAAAATTTGTTTTGTCTTGCTCCACATCCGGTCCTGGTTAATCATAGAATTTTTGATTTTTTTGACCCCGGGGTATGTTTTTAGGGTTTTATTTAACCATAGACCACACGCTCCAATCTTGGCAACAACTTGTCAGCTATTTCCTCTCCAGTAAGATCACTACTAGACTTACCTAATGCTCCTGTGTTTTCTTCTAGTGCATCTGTGTTTTCACTTACTGCATTAGCAAGCATCTCTAAGGCCTCTGTGTTGTCTTTAGCCTGCTGCTCCTGCTTTCTTTTTCTAGCATCTTCTATCTGGGCTATCGTGTCATCAGAGTATCTCCTAACCTGTACCTCTCTGATGAAATCTTTTCTTTCCCATGTTGGTCTTTCCATATTTGACATGACACCAGAGAAGTTAACACCAATTTCTTCTCTTCCAACAGCTCTTAAAACTGCATTAAGTGGTTTAGCCAACTTTGATACAGCGCTTTCACTCATGCTTATAACATCATTCCACATGCTATGAAACATATATTTGATACTTTGACCTGCATAATCAAAAACGCTTATAACAGTATTAGCACTGCCTATCATTCTGTTTGTTCCACCTTCTGCATAACTAGCTACAGCATTCCAAGTCTCCATAAATTTAAGTCTTAATAAATCTTTGTTTTTCCTTAACAGTGTTATTGCAGCTATCAATCCTACCACAACTGTGATTACAAATCCAACAGGATTAGCAGACATGACAGCATTAAGTCCTTTGGTTTGGATCAGAGCAGCTAGAGCAGTTACTTTGTAGTAAGCTAGGTATGCTGTAAGTACCCCAATAACAGGACTTAACCTTTTAGCAGTATCATAGGTAAGGGATAAAGTGTCGATAAACCCAGTAATGCCACCATCATCTATCCAATTACCAATAGCTGATGTAACAGAATTTATTTTGCCTTCTATAGCCGGTAAATTATCATTAAAGACTCTGGCAAACTCACCTTTTACTCTTACTATTACTCTACCTACCATTTCTTGCAAATCACCTATTCTGTTAGTAACCTGTTTAATCTGCCCTTCATCAGTGGCAGCTAAAGCAGCATTTACACCACCAACATTTTGCTGCAGGACTTGCGCCAGTGTAGCAGCTCTCTCCTGTTCGGCACCATATTTCAATACCCTTTCCTGAGCTGATGTAAAGGATATTCCTACCCTTGAAAGGGCTCCTACCTGCCCCTCCATTACCTTACCAATCATGTTACCTATGTTAACTAGATCGCCTTGGCTTGCATTTAATCCTTTCTGTTGAGCTGCAAGGTCCAGCATACCGGCTGTGAGGGTTTCAACAGTGTCAGAAGTTACGTTAAATGTAGCTAACTGCTGCAACCCTGCTAGGGTAACTTCATCACCAATAACACCTACACTTTGCATTGCACTTGCGTATTCCTTTAGACCTTTCACCTGGTCCTCTCTTGCCTTACCAGTTGCTCTAAAAACCGCCTGTAGCTTTGTTTCGGCTTGAGACTGAGCCTTATAAGCTTCTTCCATCCTATTGATAGCCATAACAGAGCCTAAAAGGGCAGTGCCAGCTGCTACTACCCCCAGCATATTTCTTCTAATTCCAAGCCAGGTTCTTTGACCATCTCTTCTTAAATCTCTTGTATGTTTTTTGTATGTCAAAGTGTTTCTATTAATTTTGTTCATCGTTGGGGTTACTTGATCCCTAAGGGTCATTCTACGTTCAATTGCTCTACTCATTTTCAGCCTCCTATCTATTTAGAATATAGATTACGTATATATTTCAGCTCGTTCCTCCCTTTCACTTTAAAAGAGATAAGCAAACATAAGTCAAAACAGGCAAGAACAATGCGATGCCAAAAAGTTCTAGTTTGCTATTTTTTTTAGCTGTTATTGCAATTCCCATTACTATAGTTAAAAAAACAATTGAATATATCCCTAATACAAGCATATTTAGCACCTCCAGTATAAAAAGTAGGCCTTTTTATATCATGCCCAGGATATGGTGATAGTGGACAATCGAAACACCCTTGGTTAAGTTTATAGTCATTCCAGGACTAGGAGGTTTATATTAAATGTCTTTATACTTAGCTGCTACTGCTTCTTTTGCTTCTAGATCTTTAAGTTGCATACTCTTTTTTTCCTCAGCTGCTTTTATTTCTTTTTCTATTTCTTTTTTCTTCACGTGTTTTAATTTGAATACCTCTGTTTCACAATTTAAGATAAGTTTCTCTAAATTACCAACATGGGTAATAAATACAGGAGCCACTACTGGCATTGCTCGATTCAACTTGTTTAAGCTTTTAATATCTTTCTGTAATAAAGTTGCTTGTTGAATTATGTCTTGTAGAAGCTCTCTAATCTCCTCGTGTACCTCCATCCTTTTCAATTTTCCTTTTGCTATATCCACCGGATCGTATAAACCTTCACTCTTGCCAAGCATTTCCTTGATTAATAACCTTAACTCTTCCTCTTTAGCTTCTTTCTTTTTAATAAATTTTCTAAATGGTTCCAATAATTCTTTCCTAGCGTCTATATTCACACCCGGTTCATATGTTCCATTTGCCTTAGCTTCAGTTATTATGTCTTGTCGTACTTCTTCTATCTTGCCCTCTATATCTACTATCTCCTGTTTCAACAACTTCTTCTTATCATAATTAGTCATAGCCATTATCCTACACGCTCCCTATTTAAAGTTATTAAGTAAATTTCTCTTGCATTTAAAGTTATTGAATACATTTTGCTTACCCTGCTCAGCTTTTCTTTTGCCATACTTCTTCATTAAATCAGCTTTTACTTTACTAGGTTTATATTTTAAATGCTCATTCAATAATGTATTCTTAACGCTGTTTTCGGTGCTGCTCTCTATAATACTATCACAAAACCCTAGATCCTTAGCTTCCTCAGCTGTAAGCCAGGTTTCATTGTGTATTAAATCCTCTAGTTCCTGATCTGTTCCATTGAATCGTGCTCTATAGTTCTCCTTTAAGGATTTATCCATTTTTCTTAAATCAGTTGCCATTTTTTCATGGTCATTTGCATTCCCAAAGGTTATTGTGCTTGCTGGATGGATAAATAACATAGCGTTAGAGTACATTTTGATTTTATCACCGGCCATTGCTATAATACTTCCACCACTTCCAGCCAAAGAGTCAACCACTATGTCAACCTCAGCTTTATGTGTCTTTAATAAATTATGTATTACTATTGAGGAAAATAAGCAACCACCTCCACTATACAGATGGACAACTATCTTATCTGTATCAATCATATCAAGCTTTTCTTTTACTGCTTTTACTGTTATGGTCTCTTCATCAAATACTGGTTCGCCTATTCTACCATGTAGGTACAACTCTGTTATTTCTGCATCTTTTTCATTTTTAATTACCTGCAATTTAGTTTTTCCCATTTGACCCTTGTCCTCCAAACATTTGGTATATTTTATCTTTAAAAATTAGCTTTTGTTTTTATTGCGTGCCTGACTCTCGATTTGCTTAGCATCCCTATTAAATCCGCAATCTTCATATCGTCATTACTCGGTAACCTATATATTTGACATAAGATAATACAGTTATCATAGAATTCAGGATTCTCCTGCTTAATACCGCCTAATGTCAACTTTTACACCTCCAGTTCTTTAATCAACCTTTTTAGCATTTTCTCTCTTTCTATCACAGTCCTTTCTACCGGTGAGGAGGGTCTTACTCCTGATACCTTTTTTTGAGAAAAGTCTGGGCTTTTATAAAAAATTGTGTTTCTGTCTACTTCTTTCTTTAAGCCTACTATGAATGTAGTCCATCTCATTTTTCTAACAGCTCTATTTTTTATTGTATTGACTTGGCTGCGGTTACAATTGATTTTTTCAGCTATCTGCTTTACACTATACACCTTTCCATAAAATCCAAAAAACATGGTTATTACTTCGTATTCTTCTGGGTTTAGCCTTTTTTTCATCTCTTTTCTTAGTTGCTCAGCAAGTAAATTCTCTTCGACATCCTCTTCAAGTGTTTTAGCTGTTCTATCGTGTAAAGTATCCTGTAATGTCAAATCTTCAGTGCCCGGCATAGGGGCATCTAAGGAAGTATCATCAGTAAATAAAAACATATTTCGTGTAATGCTGCTACGAATATACCAAACTGCATATGAGGAGAAACTACCCCCTCTTGCTGGATCATACTTTTCTATTGCTTTCATCAACCCTAAGACACCTAATTGAAAAAGGTCATCATATTCAGTTTTGTGTTTTTTATGGTATTTAAGTGCTACCCAGCTTACTAACTTCAAATTATGTATGATTATTTTATTTCTAACTTCCTCGTTATCCTTAGCTATCTTCAAAAACTCATCTTGCTGCCCCGGAGGTAGAGGTTTTTTTAGGTCCATATATAGCCCCCTTTAAGCTTAGATGTATCATCCATGATTACATCAATCTTCAGTTTTATTACCTGTACCTGTTATGTAATAACTTCTTTCTGGTAATCCATATCTGTGGCCATTACAGTGTGACATTCTTAGACCGTCATGATTAGCATGTAAATGAAACTGTTTGCAGTGGGGACAACAAATAATTACAGATACATCCGAATAATATCCTACCGGATAAACCTGATATATCCCATCTATTAATTTAGTCCTGTAGTCAGAATGTTCATACCTCTTCCAGCCTCGTTTTTCTGTAACTATAGTTTCTAAATTGGGGTCTTTGGTTATTTTCTTTACTTTAGTTTTATTCAATGTCTAACCTCCTCTCAGTATAGGATTTATAGATTATTTATAATTACAATAGCTTCTAGATTTTGTGAACAAAGATTAGTTGATCTGAATATTTTGTTCACGCGCCCAAACCTGGTCTAATGCTATGCTTTAAGCCTATAAGCCTTGTAATTTGTGAACAAGTGACAAGATTTTCCTATGCGGTACTCAAATTATAGAAATTATAGATTTTACATATGCACTTAACGTATAATTTCTATAATTATCTTCCTCTATAACTTATTCTTGTTCACCTTGTTCACAGATACACTTCAATCCTTTTGTATTACTTAGTTACAAGCTGTGAACAAGAGATGTGAACAAGGGCTTTTCTCGTTCACCTTCGTTCACAAGATTTACTCTTTCCTCACAAAAACCCTCTGTATCCCATAATTTGAAACTCTTGCACGTCCATCCTTGTTGCCTGTATATTTCTCCCACCCATCAATTTTTCTCATGATAGCATTTATTTCATAAGAGTCTATCTTTCTCATAGCGCTGGGCTCTTTTCCAAACAGTTCACACCATATCTCCATCACACAAACTTTGTCTCTTTTCACTTCCCCAGTAATCTCCTGAGAAAAATCGTCTCCTCTTAAATAGTTTCTTCTTTCATATAGGTCCATATCATCCCAATTCCCAGGTAATAATCTATCTATATAATCCCTTACTAACCCTTCTCTTTCATCACTTTCCAAAGCCTCTGTTTGTGCTTCTTCTGCATACTGTTTCGCTTTTCCACTTAAGATTAAAGGCTCGCCTTCTTTATAAAACTTTACAGCTTCTGCCCATATTTGTTCTATATCCTTATCATTTAAATCCCAGGACTTGAACCCTTTACTTCCAGGAACCCTCACCGGCCAAAATCTTCTACCACCAGTAATGTCCCTTAAAAACCCTGCCTCTTGATTGGTAGATCCTACAATAATGCACTGTCTTGGATGATCCTCCACAGAATATCCATAGGCAGCTCTATATTTATCGTCTTGTCTTGATAAAAATGATTTTAAAGTTTCTTGGTCTACTTTTTTAATACCTGCCAGCTCTCCTATTTCTATAAGCCAATATCCCTGAAGTTTTTCAGATGCCGTTTTATCTTTCATGTCAGAAATAGATAACGAGTCACTGAAAAATTTACCCCCTAATTTTGAAAACAAGGTGCTTTTTCCTACCGCTTGAGGCCCATTTAAAACTAATACAGTGTCAAATTTAATACCAGGCTTCATTACTCTTGCTACTGCAGCTACCAATGTTTTCCTAGTTACCAATCTTACATACTCATTATCATCAGCGCCCAGGTATTTAATTAAAAGTTCATCTATTCTTTTGACGCCATCCCACTCAGGTAGACTATTTAAATAGTCCTTCACTGGATGTCGAGATCTTTCCACAGCTACTTTTAAAACCGCCTCCTTAAGTTTACCGGGAGCATAAAGCTTATAATTTGAATCCATATAGCCTGCTAAGCTAACCTCATCTGTTTTATTCCAGCCACCTTTAAGGCGTTTCCAAGGCAGACATTCATCAGTATCTAAACTTTCTCTTAGCTCGTTATAAAATATCCCTCTTAGAGCAGGATCATGTCTTAGGACTAATACAATATTTGTAAGCGTGTTTTTGAGTTCGCCATTTCTATTAAACTCTAGCAGCTCACGCCAGTCTGTACCAAAATCGAAATCCCTTTTTACTTCTGCCAACCTTTCATCAGCCATTAGTTTTTTTACATCACTATCATTTAAAGCAAAATCTATCATAGCTAAATATGATGGCAGCTTCACAACTGGTGTTCCGTGTTTCGCTTCTTCGTCCTGCCCTGAGAATTTATGTATCCTTATAAGGTCAAAAGTGTTACATAAAATCCCTGATGCTGGATCAGTTCCATGGTGACTATAGCTGAATTTATTTTCATAGATAACCACACCGCCGACAGTGGATCCTTCAGTATAGGTATATCTATCATCCTTACCTGTAGCCTCATACACATCTGGAATAAACTTCTCGATAGCCTCCTGAATACTATAAGCCCTACAGAAGGCCCCTATGATACCTTTCTTCTCATAGGGATCCTCCTGCTTCTTGATTAGATTGCTAATCCTTACATTTTGCCTTGAGCTCTCTGGCCAATAGGATACATCTTTCCAATCTATATACCTGTTTAAAACATCATCAGGCTCCAACCAGGACCCATCTTGAAACTTAAAGACGTATTCCCCATCACAAGGAGTAGAAGGCCAATACATCAGTCTATGAGGCTCGTATGTAGTATCATCAAACTGATCTATCCCTATATCATTAGCTATCATTCGGGCGATAGCTTGATACTCGTCCCCTAGTACAGGTCTCGATAATGGAATGACTAACCTTAATCTAGGTTTCTCCGGTGTATGTGAATGAGTTGAATACATCACAATAGCATAATCGTCCAGCATGGTGATAGAATCCCATATATCAGTTGAGGTTCCTTCTACCATATCAAGGTCCAGCGTGATTAAGGAACGAT
This sequence comes from Natronincola peptidivorans, assembly GCF_900111615.1. Lineage (GTDB taxonomy): Bacteria > Bacillota > Clostridia > Peptostreptococcales > Natronincolaceae > Natronincola_A > Natronincola_A peptidivorans. Next base: position 136,122 of record NZ_FOHU01000009.1, read on the forward strand.
TAGCTACGTTCTCAGCTTTTCTTCTACCATTTTTAACTGACCCACCTACAAAACCACCAATATCTTTGATCTCATCTTTCTGAGTCTTTGATGATTTCTTATACTCAGCTGCAGTCTCTGGAGTTCTAGTTGTATTGCTAAGCTTCTCTACCAGCTGGGACCAAATGAGCTCTTTATTCTTCCAGTTTATTTCTTTTCTTGATTTCCCTGTAGCCAGCATTAGGGGACCATCATGTTTAATTTTTATTGTGTTAAGTTTGGTGTTCATGGGACTCCCCCTTTAGTAGACCTTTCTCAGCTTTCCAAAATCTGAATTGGTTGATTGACTGTCATCCTGCGGAGGATTCATTAAGAAGTCCTCCAGCGCATCGAGATTAATCAAAAATTTGTTGCCAGCTTTATGATGTTTTATCTGGCCTGACTTTACCATCATCCTTAGCCACCAAGTTGATACCGCAGTATCAGGATCCTTGTTTTTTAAATATTCCACTGTTTGCTTGATTGTACGCATTCTTGCCATTTCTAGACCCCCTTTCCTGATTCAGTAATTTCAAATAAATTATCAAAATCGCTATTTAGAGCTTCACATATTTTTTTAGCAGTTGAAGGGTTTGGCATACTTTTCTTATTTTCTATTTTAGAAACTGTTGCAGTTGATAAACCGGCAGTTTTACTTAGCATTCTAATACTCATGCCACTCCTTAGTCTTGCAGCTCTCAAATTTTCATTTTTAGCTACTATAGTCATATATAATCTTACCTCCCTTTCTGTTTATGTAAGATTTTATTTTACTTATATCTATTATATCAAATATGAATTTACTTTCAATGTAGTTTTGGTAAGTTTTTATTTGACTTTGTTTTGTTTCTGTGCTATTATTGTTTATATTAGGATATAAGGCAGGAGGTAATCTAAATGGTTAAATTAAATGAAAGGCTCAAAGAGTTACGAACAGCTAGGAATATGACACAACAAGAATTAGCACAAGAATTAAATCTAGGCGGGAAACAGATAATATCCTCCTATGAAAAAACTACTAATCCATCTGAACCCAGCATCGAAATATTGATTCATATGGCTAAATTTTTTAATGTGTCACTTGATTATTTACTTGGAAAGAGTGATTATAGTAATCCTGAATTGATACAATCAGTTTTAGAAGATTTCAGCGCAGAAGAGAAAGCTAAACTACTATCACCAGAAGTCAGTTCAACCATGATGAACTTAAACCAAACATTATATAGATATCTAGCTAGGACAATACATGCCGGAGAGATCAACAACACTTACCTACAGATATTAAAGTGCCTTACAGAATTTACTCAGTTCTTTATTAAGTGTTCTGAACAAGAGGCATACATAGGTATGTCTAATCCTAATGCTTATAAGGATATTGATGAGACACAAGTAATTAAAACACTTCGAAATCTACGTGATTTGGAAGTTATGATGGATTTTGAAGCATTGGATAAAGAAAGTGAATTAAAAGGGTTGATAGAGCAATTTTTTTCGATCCAAAATAATAACATATCTAACAACATAAATTACCTATTCGATAAGTTAGATGATATCCAAAAATGAGCACTTATTTAACGTCTACTAAAGATGATAGGAGGTATAAATTGTGGCAAGTATTAAACAAAGGAAAAATAGCTGGCTAATCACTGTTAGTAACGGCTACGATAACCAGGGAAAAAAAATTACTAAGACCAAAACAGTAAAAAAACCTGTAGATATGACTGATAAGAAGTGGGAAAAGGAACTTCAAAAATTAGCTTTAGAGTTTGAAAGAGAAGTTGAGAAAGGTTTAAGCCTAGATAATAATATCAAGCTAGCAGACTTCGTAGAAAAATGGTTATCTGAATATGCTGCTCATAACTTAGAAGAGAGGACCCTTGCATCATACAAGGCTGAGCTGAACGGCAAAATACTACCATGCTTAGGTCATATTAAATTAAGCAAGTTAAGGCCAGATCAAATTTTGTCATTTCTAAATAATTTACTAGAGGATGGCTGCAGATTAGATGGCAAACCTGGACCTTATTCTAACCGGATCATTAAATATCAACACCAAATATTATCAAGTATTCTTCAAACTGCCGTCTATTGGCAAATCATTGAGGATAATCCTTGTAGGCGAGTTAAAGTGCCTAAACATAATAACGCTCCCCAGCAGGTTAAACATTTTGATGAAGAACAAACAATTCTTTTACTTGAAGCAATAAAAGATGAAGATCTTAAATATCAAGTCGTTGTTAATCTTGCTTTGTTTGGAGGCTTAAGAAAAGGAGAGCTGTTAGGCCTACAGTGGCCTGACCTTAATTTAGAGGAGGGCACCATTAGGATAAGCAGGGCCAATTCCTATTTAAAGGAATTAGGGACCTTCACTAAAGCACCTAAAACTAAAAGTTCTATTAGAACAATATCTATCCCCAGTAATGTAGTTAAACTACTCAGAGAATACAAGGTGTGGCAGAATCAAGAGAAGCTTGGACTGGGGGATGCCTGGGACGAGGACTGGGATAAAAATAAATGGATCCTATGTCAATGGAATGGTAAACCAATGAATTATGATAGCCCTAACCAATGGTTGACTAAATTTATCAAGCGTTACAATGACAAAATACAAGAAAATCCTAAAATAAAAAAAGAGGATAAACACAAGTACTTATTACCTGTTTTATCTCTTCATAAATTAAGGCATACGAGTGCTACTCTATTGGTATCTGAAAGAGTAGATATTAGGACTGTAGCAAATCGCTTAGGTCATGCCCAGAGCTCCACAACTTTAAACTTCTACAGTCATGCTTTACGAGCTTCCGATACTAGAGCCGCTTCCACCCTAGAAGGATTATTAGATAAAAATAAAGAGGTCGCCGAGGTAAAAAAGGCTTAACAATTTTAATACTTACTTCATAAAAGGGTGTACTAAATAGGTATACCCTTAAATTCTTCTTACATCACTTTCTAATGCATTCTAGTAGTTTTTAATATCTTTAGTAGACAAATAGTAGACAAATCACTTTATGTAAACTCAGTAAATGGGCATGATTAAAGCCCCTGGTCATTATGACTAGGGGCTTTTCACTGGCGCGCCCTGAGGGATTCGAACCCCCGACCTTCAGATTCGAAGTCTGCAACTCTATCCAGCTGAGCTAAGGGCGCATGATATTGTTTATTATTGTCTTGGGACTTATTTATTATAACGAAAAGAAGGAATACTGTCAAGGGTGCAGCACTCTTAATGCCGTTGTTCTTTAGAGACAATATTATCTATATAATCGATTTCCTTCCACTTCATTTCCTTGCAGAAAAACAAAGAGCTAGCTTTATAGCTGCTCTTCTCTATTCTCTTTGTGGCTTTTAATATTCTTTAACTTTGTTGTATAGGTTACTATTCTTTTTCATATTGGCTTCTTGATTTGCTTTTATGTATTGGGCATCTACTGTTGTGTCTATGGTAATCCATTGTCCTTTGCTTTCTAAATATACTTCATTCCATGCATGGTATTCCTTCACATCTGGAGCATAGCCCATCACTAGCTTCGTAGGTACCCCTACGCTTCTTAGCATGGCTGCAACTAAAGCGGCATAGTCATAACAAATTCCCTTATTTTCTTGATAAATCTTTTCTATTTCTGGTAAGTAATCAGAGGTTAATCCACTTATTTTCTCATAATCATAGGTTACATTGCTAATAACGTACTGATATATACTTTCAAGTTTTTCTTCATCAGTTTTTGCACCCTGTACTAACTCTTGAGCTTTCTTGATGGCCTTCATAGATGTATCCCATTTTATCATTTGTACAGATCCTGTAAATGCATTGTTTTCATTTTGCATACTTGCTACTACCGTTTCATTATATACTACTCTATATTTGTTCCCCTCAGTATTTTCAAGTAAACTGATTTTATAGTTTCCATTTCCCATCTGAAGAGAAAAGTTTTCCTGTATTCCATTAATGTTGTAGGTATATTTATTTCCATCTTTTTCTACCATTAATTTTGTTCTATTTGAACTATTATTGTTATATTGAACGCCTATAATACCTTGCTCAAGAGCATTGGTGTCAATGACAGCTTGTCCAAAAACATTGCTTGTTGATAAAATAAAAATTATAAGAATAAATAATACTCTTTTTCCCATAATAATACTCCCCCTTCGGTAGCTCGGCTGCCCTTGCTTTTACAGCATTAGGCCCTTTGGCTTTGCGTCCCATCCTTTCGAATGGTTTGCCTTTATCGGTGGAAAGCTTGTCCACCATTTTGTTGCTCTATATGGATTAGGGTATTTAGTTTTAGATACCTATACATTATTAGACAACAAAAACTTCTCCTTCGGTGGCTCGGCTATCTTAGTAGAGATATCTACTTTAGATCCTATGGCTTTGCGTCCCATCCTTTCGAATAGTTTGCCTTTATCGGTGAAAAGTCTCAACATTTCACTTCATTATGTATAATTAGTGTAATTATACCATATTTTTCTAAAAGGAGCTATATCTTTTAAAATTATCTTGAAATTTTTGTATTATTTTTTTGTTTTAAGGCAATACTATTAAATTAAAAATTTGTCAAAATATTATTCCATTATTGCATGAACAATCAATCGATGGGTGGGGTCAAATATAGGATCACAGGTTATTAGTGTCAAAACTCTATCCCTACTGTTTCGATTCAATACAGAGATTTCTGTAGGTTTAACAAGTTTTGTCTCATAGACTGTGTACTGGTAATTATGATTGTTGAAATAAATAATAATGATGTCTCCAACTTCTAATTCATCCAGACGATTAAACAATCTTCCATAGCTGTGTCCCCTATGGGCAGCAATAGCTGCATTGCCGATTTCACCAGGCAGATTTGTCCCCGTTAAGTGGCCTGCTCCTCTATTTAAAGCAGTATTGCTGGTACCCTGTAATATCGGTAACCGTAGATTAATTCTTGGAATTTCTATTCTTCCTCTAGTCTGAATGCTTGGTTTTGGTATCTCCTTAACCTCTTGCTGGTTTTCCTCAGAATCTTCTTCTATTTCCTCTATTTCTTCTATTTCTTCACTTGTACCTTCTGTCATAGCTGCTAATACTTCTCTTTCCTCTTCAAACACACGGTTTAATTCTGTATAATTCTCTCTAATTATCTCTTCCTGCTGATCATCTATTTCTAATTCTTTTAACAGTCTTTGCTGCCAATAGTTACTATACATATCACTCAGCTTAGGATAGCTTGCAATCAGTATTCCTGCTACGATAAGTAAATAACTTAATTTTTTCATATCTATCAACTCCATATAAGAAAGCCTCTTCCTAAAAGGGGCAGAGAGATGAAGCCCCCTACAACCCCTCTTTTTATATAAATAGGAACACAGAGCTTTCCTCTTATACATTAAATAGAGGGGGATTTCTCCCCTCTATTTAATATAATTACAACATCATTTAAAAGACTTTTTTCATTCTGAGCCCTATTACTGTTAATAGTAATCCTAGTAGATAGAACCCTATGGGATTAGCTTCTCCTGTTTTAGGCAGCTGTGGAATGCCTACTGGAACTTCTTCTTCTAAGATAATTTCTTCCTCAGGCTCATCTTCAATGATCTCGATTTCTGGTTCTTCTTCAATGATCTCGATTTCTGGTTCTTCTTCAATGATCTCTATTTCTGGTTCTGGGGTGATTCTACTGCTTCCTCTACTGCTAGAGCTTCCTCCACTAGAGCCTCCATTAGAACTAGTAGGTTTGTTGAAAGTATTTGTTACTGTTATAACTGTCTCAACTTCCTCAAATATTTCAAAAACTCCCTCAGGGCTTACTTCAGTTGTGGCAGCACGCATAGGCACAAGTTCATTTTCTTCTGGATAAATATACTCTATTGCATAGGCTGCACCTGAGAATAATGTATGATTTGGTTTTTCTTCAATAATGATATACCTTCCTACATCTAAGGAATCAAGCTTTACCCCGCCTTCTGCAAGGTTGAAAGCTTTGACTTCTTCTCGTGTCTCATCATATTTATAAATTTTCATGTTATATGAGGTTGGAGGATTTGTTGGTTCATTTACTACTACTTTTTTAACTGTGAAAATTGATGTGCCAGGTGGTGGGGCAGGTGTGTCGAAAGTGTTTGTTACTGTTATAGCTGTCTGAACCCCTTCACGTATTTCAAAGACTCCCTCAGATCTTACTTCAGTTGTGGCAGCACGCATAGGCACAAGTTCATTTTCTTCTGGATAAGTCTCCTCTATTGTGTAGGTTACACCTGAGAATAATGTATGATTTGGTTCTTCTTCAATAATGATGTATGTTCCAACAGGTAGGGAGGGGCTAACTTCTAACCATCCTCCTGGTGTCAGTTCAAAACTTCTAATAGCTTCATTTCCTCGTTCTTTTTGTTCTAGGTCATATTCATAGATTTTTATGCTGTATGAAGCTGGCGGACTGGTTGGCAAATTTACTACTACTTTTTTTACTTTTAATATTGGTTTATCATCAGGACATATGGTTATTGTATGACTATCTTCAACTTTTATAGATTTTTTGCATGTAATTCTTACTTCCGCAGTTGCCGTATTGGTAAAGGATGAACACTCTGCATCTACTATATCTGCCTCAGTTATAATGTGAGGAATTTCTTGTGCCCAAACATTACTTCCAGTTAGCTGATATCTCCCAGCTAATCGAGGTATCCTCCAGTCCCCACCTAGCTCTTCATCCACTACCTTGATATTTCTAAGGGGCAATTTGTAGTTATTGGTTACAGTAATTATATAGGTAACCTCTTCTCCAATTTTAGCAGAGGTTTTGCCATCTTTTTCTGTTTTTTCAATGACTAAACCCCTTTGTGGAGGCTCTTCGGGTGGATCTACTTCTACATTAGTTACTGTTACACTCACAGGGTTTGTCGAGCTTACATATACGCTGAGGTTATTTTTTATAGTGGGGTAAATATCAGAGGATATGCCCTCCAGTTTATAGAGTGTGCCTTCAAGTAAACTTTCAATTTCTTCTATAGTGTACTCTCCTTCTTCTAAATCAATAGTTACGCTCTCACCATCTTCAAGCCAATAGGTTTCGTCAAATCCTTCTCCAGTTATTCTTATGGGGAATTCAAAAGGTGCCTCTACTGGTTCGCCCAAAACCCCAATTTCATCTTTGCGAACTTCTTTAGTTATGGTAAGTTTTCCTGTCTCTACCTGTACATCTCCACCATAGCAGGTATGACTCACCCTCAGCTCAGTTTGCCATTTAAATCCATTACAGACTTGTGCCTGCCATGCTGGCGCTTCTTTTTCTGTAGTTATTATATTCCAATGTAAAGATGCTCCTCTTTGATCTCCTGGAACTCCATTAATATTTGCGGAAGCACTACCTTTTACAGGAGACATTACAAGATGCCATAATACCTGACCTGGCTCTAAATCAAAATCGCACGATTCACTTTTATCTTCAAAATAAGTATAAGGTTTGCCGCGATGCACATCTTTCAGTGGTACTGGTATACTTCCAAAACCTAGTAAACCTATTTCATCATCAAAATCTATAATCATATTATCTGAGTCTAATTGTATTTCCTCAATTTCTTTTGATACCTCTTTTTCTACTTCATCTTCATCCACTTCTACTTCTTCATCTACCTCTACCTCTTCATCTGTCTCTCCATCTACCTCTTCATCTACCTCTTCATCTGCCTCTTCATCTACCTCTTCATCTACCTCTTCATCTATTTCTACTACTTCTATTTTTTCTTCTGGTACTTCCACATCTATGCCATTTTCTCCAACTGCAAAGGAAGTCAGGCCAGCTCCAAAGATCAATAGAGGAACTAGTATGCATACCATTGCTAATCTTAGCCTTCTTGACACCACATATCACCTCTCTTTAAATTATCTTTACTCAATCTAAGCTAATTTTTTCTGTCTATAGCTTTCACGTAATTTAAGTAATGATTTTTTGTCTTTTGAGAAGATTTGAAAGCAGTGTGCTTTCTCGTTGTTTAACACCTCCTATCCCTATTGTTTTGGAAGTTCTCCTGTTGAAGATTGGTTTCCATCCTGACCTTTGTCCTTTTTCCTGTAATGCAAAAAGTAACCGTGCTTTGACTTTTTTCTAATATCTTCATCTTTTTAACTGAATATATAGCGTCTCTATTACTTTTAAATATATAGTAGGGATTTGGCAGTTGATTCATTGTATGCTTCATGAATCATAAAATAGACCCCTAAATGAAAATTAATTCACAGGGGTCTATTTGTTGAAATACAGAGATTTCATCACATTCTAATTGAATTTTCCCAAAATAAAACAGCTATTTATCTAATAGCTGCAACTTTTTATATTATAGTTCTCATCTATAAAGTTTTCGTATTTCTATTAAAGGTCTATCCCTTATTGTCTTAGTTGTTTTGCCAAAAAATAAATTGGAGCGGAAGACGGGATTTGAACCCGCGACCCTCGCCTTGGCAAGGCGATGCTCTACCACTGAGCCACTTCCGCATATATGGAGGGACTTTACCCCTCCAATGTTTAATTGGCTGGGATAGCAGGACTCGAACCTGCGGATGACGGAGTCAAAGTCCGTTGCCTTACCGACTTGGCTATATCCCATTAATTGGGGTGGATGATGGGATTCGAACCCACGAATGCAGGAGCCACAATCCTGTGTCTTAACCACTTGACTACACCCACCATATAAATGGCGTACCCACAGGGATTCGAACCCCGGACACACGGCTTAGAAGGCCGTTGCTCTATCCTGCTGAGCTATGGGTACATATTAATGGAGCGGGTGAAGGGAATCGAACCCTCGCGGTCAGCTTGGAAGGCTGAAGTTCTACCACTGAACTACACCCGCATACTTTTTTGTTCTTTCGACATTATTATATGTTATCATGCTTTTATAAAAAAGTCAACCATTTATTGCTTTTTAAGAATCAATAGAGCAGATACGCTATCTCTTCGCCCTCTAATTTTGAAGGACAAAATATAGTATACATAGATTTAGCATTTAAGTCAATAAAAAATCTCTGTGGTTATTAAGGATTTCCCTGAAATATTTAAAATATACTTCGCTATTCATTACTTTTCTTTAAATACTTCAGTTTTCCAATTCTTTATGTAAACTATTGCTTTGCTTACAGCTCAATTATCTCAGCAAAAATGCTTTCCTGTATCTCTACAATAGCATATGTTTTACCCTCCCTACCTCTTGGAAGGCTGATACTGCCTGGATTAAGCAATATAACATCTTCCTCCATCACATGAAGGGGTACATGGCTGTGGCCAAAGATAACTATATCCGCTTCTACTTCCTTTCCTCGGTAAAAAATAGTACTTAAACTATATTTTACCCCATATTTATGGCCATGTGATATGAAAAGACGTTTCCCTTCTATTTCTTCAATGATTTCATCTTCTGCATTTGCTCCTGGATCACAGTTGCCTCTAACCCCTAATACCTTTTTATTATATGTTTTTTCAATGTATTTTATATCTTCATAATTGTCTCCTGTATGAATGACTAAATCTACTTCTTCTAATGTATCTGCAATTAGATCTATATTAAATGTTTCTCTATGACTATCTCCCAGCACGGCTATCCTCAAATCATTCACTCCTTAATCTCTCACTAAGGACTTTCTTCATTTCGTCTAATGCTTTTCCTCTGTGACTAATCTTATTTTTATCCTCTGGACTTATTTCCGCCAAGGATAATCCTTCATATTCCCTGGTCATAAACAATGGATCATAGCCAAATCCCTTATCTCCCTTTGGGTGAAACCCAATAATGCCATAGAGTTCTCCCCTCACAGTAAAGCTTTCTCCATCTGGCATAACAACTGCAATAACACACACAAATCTAGCTCTTCGCTCTACTAATGGTTTCCCTTCTAGCATTTGCAACAGCTTCTCATTATTGTCCTTGTCGGTGGCATTTTCACCTGCAAATCTAGCAGAATATATACCTGGTTGACAATCTAACGTCTCTACCTCTAGCCCCGAGTCATCGGCAATTGTCATGTAGCCTGTTTTTTTCATAACTGTTTTGGCTTTAATTAAGGCGTTTTCTTCAAAGGTTTCTCCATCTTCTAGTATTTCTAAATCTCCTAATCCAACATCCTTCATAGATTTTGTCTGAAGATGAAAATCCTTTAGTATTTCTCCTATCTCCTGTAGCTTATGTAAATTTCCTGTAGCAATAACAGCAATACTATTTTTCATTATTTCCCTCCGTTGTTTCTTCTGTTGGACCCAATACTTTGCTTGCTAGCTCACCCAACACTTCTTTTTGCATCTCTATCAATGCGGCATTTCCTTTTTCTGCTAATGTCAACAGTTCCATTAGATCGCTCTTTGAGAAGGGAGCTTCTTCCCCAGTTCCCTGTACTTCAATAAATTCTTCTTTATCTGTCATAACAATATTCATATCTACCTTTGCTTTTGAATCTTCTTCATAGCAAAGATCTAGCAAATATTTTCCCTCTACAATTCCTATACTAATAGCAGATACAAAGTTCTTTAGAGGCATTCTCTTTAATGATCCATTTTCAAGCAGTATATTAGCAGCATCCACCAGTGCAACAAATGCACCTGTAATAGAAGCTGTTCTTGTTCCTCCATCTGCTTGGATAACATCACAATCAACCCATATGGTTCTTTCTCCTATAGCATTTAAGTCTACTACCGAACGTAGAGCTCTGCCAATAAGCCTTTGGATTTCCTGTGTTCTTCCATCAATTTTTCCACGGGAGGATTCTCTTATTTTTCGTGTTTGTGTAGAGCTTGGAAGCATTGAGTATTCCGCAGTAATCCACCCTTTTCCTGTGTTTTTTAAGAAAGGAGGTACTTTATCCTCAATCATTGCAGTACATATTACTTTTGTTTCTCCCATTTCTACTAGTACTGAGCCCTGTGCATGCTTTGTATAGTTTCTAGTAAATTTTACTGGTCTTAATTCATCATTTTTTCTTCCATCTATTCTAGACAAAAACCATCATCCTCTCTACAATTTGTAATAGCTTCTTATTCTCTGTTGTATTGTATCACATTTTTCTTTATCTATGAAAGTTTTCCCCAAACTTTTCTCTTTTATTTCACTAAAAAAAACCGGTAGTAATCCGGTTTTTTTCTATGATGTTGATATGTTTTTTAAATTAGAATTCATTTGAAAAGGTTGGTAAATTCAGGCTTACATTACTACTTAGCTGAATCTCAGTGCCATTGGACAATATTCTAACCTGCCCTATTGTTGGTTCTATTTCCCTCAATGTTAATCCCAGTTCATATACCATAGATTGCTGATGAATAACGCTTTCTGGCATTCTTTTTATCTCTTCTGAAAAGTCTATGTAGGCTACGCCGTCCTTGACATATACATCATTAACAGTTGTGCCTGATGGTATCTCACTATATAATCCACTATCCTCTGGTGCCCCCTCCAACAATGCCGTTAGTGCTGTCTTTATGTCAACCTTTATAGCATTTACTGCTTTTGTTACTGGCACAAAGAAGGTTTCTTCACCGTTGACAGTACCTTTATAGTATACCACTACTGGCATACTCTCCTGTGATATTTCATGTGTCAGATTGATATGCTCTCTTTTCAAAGGTTCGCCTACATTGGTACCATAGGTCAGCTTTTTAAGAATTTCTCCTCCCACCATAATTTGAACACTGTCGATTGTATCAAACTCCGTTAAAGTGTAAAGTATAGACTGTACTATAGCTTTTTCGTCTTCCTTAGTATCATAGTTTAAAAAGCTCCTGTTGAAATCAATTCTGCATACGCCATCTCTGATGGACATTCCAATAATTTCTGTGCCAACTGGTAGCACCGGCTCCAATCCTATCATAGATAAATCTTCTCTCACTATTGGTCTATCAATCAATTGTTTTACTGCAGATTTTGCGATTCCTTCTTCCCAAGGTATTCTTCTCATAACAGGAATAACAAATCCTTTTTCATCCCTATAATAAAGCACTGTTTTTCTAAGGTCTGGATCTTCTGCATCAATAAATCCTTCATTATCTATCAGATAACTCACATAGGATGTATCTGAGGTATCTTTTTCTCCTATTAATCTAGTAAGTGGATTTTGGCAGCCTGATAAAACCAGTATCAAGCATAGTATCATGACAATAGCTAGCAGCCTATAACCTTTCATCGATCCTCATCCCCCTCAACAATATAATACCTATTTCTTCTATCATTATATTATAAAGGGTACAATACTATTCATGAATTATCTTCTTTTGAAGCGGGTAAAATAACCGCCCTTTATCGCTCTAGCATCTGTTACTGTCACAAATGCTTTTTTATCATGTTCATCTAAAATTTGATAAAATTTACCTAGATTTTTTCTTTGCATTGTGATATTTAAAAGATGCTGCATCCCTTCTCTACCGTAGCTTTCTACTACTGTAACGCCAAAACCTTCTTCTCTAAACCTTTCCACCAGACTTACGGAACCGCCTTGGGTGATGACCTGTGCAATTATACTTCCCAGTGCCATTTTTTCCTCTACATAAATACCCATATAATTACCAGTAGCAAATCCTAAAGCATAGGCAATGACATTAAAAGGATTATCAAGGTCTGCTAAAACCTTTCCTATGGCTAAGATAAAGATAATAATTTCTACGAAACCTATCAAGGCTGCCTGTATTCGCCTTCCTTTTACTACCATAATCATTCGCACAGTTGCTAAGGTAACATCCGAAACCTTTGCAAAATAGATAAATAAGTAACCTAAAACTAATTCCATGTTTAGCCTCCTAAATTTTACTTCATATTAACTTTATTACAAGATAGATTCTTTTTCAATCCTCTTACCAAAAAAGTTTATCCTTCGCCATTTTACTTTTAATCTCACACTCCTTACATAAGTAGATACCCATAAATACATTGCGAAAATCTTTGTCTTAGATTTGTGACTTTTTGAACTGACCTTTGTCAAGTAGACAGGTAATTTAATTAAAAAGTTATGCACATTTGGATGCATGGTTTCGATACTCTAAAGGAGCCATGCATCTTAGTCTTTTTTGAAATCTTTTT
>NZ_FOHU01000012.1 GCF_900111615.1 Natronincola peptidivorans
GCATTTGAAACTTTAGAATTCTAGGGAGCTTATCAATCTTTAACTTCTGGTACTTAGGACTATTAGAGTCTTCAAAATTCAATTGGCGTAAAGGGATGTTTCTAGAGACAAAGATTAAAAGTGTATAAAGTTCTTTTTGTAGATATTGAATATATAGTACTAAATAAGATATAATGGAGTTCACAATGACCACCCTTTCTTTATTAATTGTGAGCTGGGAACTTCAATTATATCAAGAAATGGGGGGGCATTGTTTTTTTATACAAAAAAACTTTGAAACCTTTAAAATATAATGATTAGTTAGTAAAAAAAGAGTGTCAAACTTGACACTACGGGAGTAGAAGTAAGGGTTACAAAATTAAAATAAGTATAGGCAGCAACAGGTGTTTGGACAGAGTAATCCTTTTTTGTATCTGATTGCTTTAAACAGGTAGGAGCAGGTGTGTAAATTTCTCCTAAAGTGTCGCTAAGATGAGGGTTTTGATGAATTCTTTCAAGGAGTTTTCCAGTAAGCATATTAGGGTTAATACCAGCGAAGGGCTCACCTACATGAGTTTCTTTTCCTACACAATAAAAAACCGGTAAAAGCTTACCAACTGTGCCATTATAGATATAAATATTATCGTCTCCAGGATACTTTGGGAAATGAGGCTCACTTATAATGGCGCATAGATATTCTAAATTTTTTTCCTGCTTTAAAGAAAGTAAGAACTCCACCGCTGACAGCATTCCAGCTGAATTTGTTTCTTCATCAGGAACTGATAATAAAAGAATATTTCCTTGAAAAGTATCAAGGTTTTTCTCTATTTCATATAAGACTTCTATATGGGCAGCAATGCCGTACTTCATATCCATAATACCTCTACCGAATAAATAATCTCCACTATTTAGATCTTTTAAAGCTTCTTGGGGCAATTCTATGGATTTTGTTGTCTTAAGGTGTTCTGTATATAGTATTGGATGAAAAGCATATTTCTTTAACATGCCAAATTCATCTATCCCTACTACATCATAATGACTTAGAAGAATAACAGTTTTATTTGATGGTACCGCACCCTCCATAAAAGCAGTGATATAGGTTCGATTCAAAGGATCGTTTGGCATAGTATGTAGCTGAAGGTGATGTGGATTTGTCTTGAAATAACTCAATCGCTCAAGAATTTTCACCATTTTTAATGGAGCTTCTATTTCCCCCTTTGTTTCTGAGATGCTAGGGATAGCGCAGAGCTCCAGCATTGTATCCAAAATTCTTTGTCGATTCATAGTTTTTCCCCCTATGGTTAATATATATGATACTATTATAAAGGATAACAGAATACATTACCATATTGTGATGATTAATGCAAAGGAATTGGTACTCCTTATTGAAGATTATAGGCACTTATCCTAAAGAAGCTACCTATTTGTTATTGGCATAATAAGATAATTTTTTAAAAAGTTTATGATATAATAATAACAGTATGTAAAGGAATTTACGTGAAGGAAAGCTTAATAAAAGACGAATTATTAGCAATCAACCGTTAGTAGCAGTGTTAATGAAATAATGAGACAGATTTAACCAGAAGCAAGAAAAAAAGATTTAAGCGTGTTTTCTTTAAGATTTCATAAAAAGCAAAACTGGAAAATGGCTAGGAGGGAAAAGGATGAATTATGGAAACCTTATTGTAGGTGGAGCAATTCTCTTAATTATATTAATCTCTATACAATATTCTATTAACAAAATCATTGTATTACTCAAGGATATTAAAGAAATATTATCAAAAATCCAAAGAAATGATTATAAATAGTCAAAATATAAATATATTTATCGCCTTTAAAGCAAAATACAAATAGGATTATAGGCTGCGCTTAATCGACAATTTAATTGACATGTAGTACTATTTACATTAAAATAATTAATAATATTGATAACAGTCAAATGATGGAGGTGACTTATGGGCATAGATAAAAAAGTATGGGAGATACTGTGTTCAGAAGAAGATATAAAGAATAGACTTAAGGAATTAGGAAAACAGATATCTCGAGATTATGGTAATAAAAATCTATATATTGTTTCATTGCTGAAGGGCAGCTTTATTTTTACTGCTGATTTGGTAAGAGAATTAAGTATACCAGTTAAAATAAATTTTATGACTACCTCTAGCTATGGTCATGGAGTAGAGTCTAGTGGATCTGTAGAGATTGTCTCAGATATTAATGAAGATTTGACAGAATATGATATTTTAGTTGTCGATGATATTACTGATTCAGGTCTTACTATGAAATATGTTTTAGATCATTTAAGAAAGAAAAATGCAACCAGTGTTAAGAGTTGTGTATTATTAGATAAACCAGAAAGAAGAAAAGTCCAATTAGAGCCTGATTATATAGGTTTTACTATTCCAGATAAATTTGTAGTAGGTTATGGCTTAAACTATGGAGACTATTATAGAAATATCCCATATGTTTTTATCGTAACAGATGAAAATCGCTAAAAAATGTCTCTATTCTCTGAGACTTTTTTTATTTAAATAGAAAAATTCTATAATAAAAGTATTAGCTCCAATGAAAAATTCATCTCTAATAATAACTGATTTCTTACTTGGAGGATTAAGAAACCAGCAATAACAATATCAGTACCAAGAAGAACATAGGATGGAAATGCTGAATAAAAGTTGTTTTCCACGTGCAAAAACTATAAAATAAAATGAATGAAATAATAAAGGAGTGAAATGTACTTGAAGATATCCATAGAAACCATGGAGTTATTAGAAGAACTAAAAGCCATACGTAGAGATCTACATCAAATCCCAGAATTAGCCCTTGAAGAGTATAAGACATCTAAATACATTCAATCTTATTTAGATAAACTAGATATTCAATATGAATCTGGGGTTCTAGGGACAGGTGTTATAGCATATTTTAAAGGACATAATGCAAAAAAGACATATTGTTTTCGTGCTGATATGGATGCATTAGGCATGCAAGAAGACAATCAATTGGATTATAAATCTACCCATAGCTGTAAAATGCATGGTTGTGGCCATGACGGTCATATGGCTATTTTATTAGGCCTAGCTAATTATTTAGCTAAAAATAGAAACAAACTAAAAGAAAATATTGTCTTATTATTTCAGCCAGCTGAAGAAGGACCTGGAGGCGCTTCTTTTATTATGCAGGAAGGTATTCTTAAAAAATATAATGTAGAAGAGATATATGGTCTCCATCTCTTTCCAGGGATAGAGGAGGGAAAGATTGGTGTACGTCCAGGGGCAATGATGTCGCAAAATGGAGAATTTGATATTCATATAGAAGGGAAAAGTGCTCATGGTGCGATGCCTCATATTGGAGTAGATAGTGTTTTAATTGCAAGCGAACTGATATTGGGGATGCAGTCAATCATAAGTCGAAGTATAAATCCCATTAAACCTGGAGTTTTAACCATTGGAAGATTAGAGGTAGGAGAAAAGAGGAATATAATAGCAAGAAAAGGAATTTTAGAAGGAACTATAAGGACCTTCAGCCAAGAAACCTACGACATTATCAAAAAAAGAATGACAGATTTCAAAAAAGGATTAGAAGTGAACTACCAATGTAAAATCGAAATACTATTTCGAGATATGTATCCAGCAGTATACAATGATGAAAAGTTGACAGAAATTTTTATCGCAGCTCAAGAAAAGGATACAATTGACACAGTAGATCCTATTATGTTGGCAGAGGACTTCGCTTTTTATCAGAAAGAAATTCCAGGGGTTTTCTTCTTTTTAGGCTGCAAAAATGAAGACAAAGGATTTATTTATCCTCTACACAATGAAAGATTTAATTTTGATGAAAAAATATTAACTTATGGATTGCAAGTATACCTAAACCTACTAGAACACCGTGACGCACTAGAAATATAGAATAAAGGAAGTGTAAGAATGCAATATCAAAAAAAATTACAAATAATAGATGCAAACATTCTGTATCTGATAGGAGCAGTACTCTTATTTACAATTGGATCATACTTCCAACACTTAAGCCTTAAATCGGGATTAATAATTACACAATATATTTTAATTCTTATGCCTCCAATAATATATATGTTAGTAAGAAAGATACCAATTCAATCAACAATGCGCCTAAATAAATTAAAGATAAAACATGGTATCTTGATCGTATTTATAACGCTATTAATGTATCCAACAGCTGTTTTTGGCAATGCATTATTTATGACAATTTTAAGTTTACTTGGAAATCTCAACATTCCTGAATTACCTACAGCTACAGATACAAGAGAATATGTTGTATTACTTATGATCATTTCTATTTCTGCTGGAATCTGTGAGGAGGTTTTTTTTAGAGGATTTATATTGCCAGGATATGAAAAACTTGGAACCAGAAAAGCCATCATTATATCATCTATTCTTTTTGGAGTATTTCATTTTAATCTATATAATTTAGTAGGTCCAATAGTTTTAGGATTGGTCTTTTCTTATTTAGTAATTCTGACTAATTCTTTATATGCAGGGATTATAGGACATATTGTTAATAACGGTTTTGCAGTTACGCTAGGATTCTTACTTAATCGATTTAGTGAGTTACCAGAAGAAAATTATGAAACAGCAGTAGAGATTTCTACTACAACTGCATTGTTTATTAATGTTGTGATCTTTGGGTTATTAGCTATAGGTGCTGCTTTTATTGCTTCTAAATTAATAAATATTATAAAAAAAGACATGAAAAAGGAAAAAAATATTTTGAAGCTGAATAACTTTCATGAAGAAGGGTCAAAATATGAAGAAGAAATAAAAGATTCTATATCCTTTACAGAGTATATTCCTTTGGTACTAATGATACCCCTTTATCTTTTCGTAGCTTTTATGCAACTAAAAGAAATTATTAGTCTTGGTTAAACTGCATTGAATATTTTTCCTATTTTTATCCAACAATAGAGATAGGAGGGATAAAAATGGAAAAAAATAAGTCCAATAATCAATTTACACAAGACTTAATGATGAAGTATGAAATAGCTGAAGAACTAGGGTTAATAGACAAAGTAAAAAAGCTGGGTTGGGGAGGACTGACTGCTAAAGAAACTGGTAGGATTGGTGGATTGATGACAGTCAGAAAGAAACAACATAAAAAGGCAACTCAACATCAGTAGAAAGCCATAAGTATCAAAGTATATATTTAAAAAACAGTTGACAGCAATATTTTCCTATGTTAAACTGATAAAGAATGAGGATACATAGTGTCTTTGTTAAATTAAATTAAGTTTTAGGAGGAATTTTTAAATGGAAAAAGGTACAGTTAAATGGTTTAACGCTGAGAAAGGTTATGGATTTATCTCAAGAGAAAATGGGGACGATGTATTCGTACACTTTTCAGCAATTACTATGGATGGATTCAAAACATTAGAAGAAGGTCAAGCTGTTCAATTTGAAATTGTTCAAGGTGACAAAGGACCTCAAGCTACAAACGTATCTAGAGCATAATTTTACAAAACGAAGGTTGATCTTGTAGTCAAATCCCATTGGGATTAAATATATAAGAATTTACCAAGGATTTAAAACAGGTTGGTACGCCAACTTGTTTTTTTCATGTTCACTTATATAATGAGAGAGAACAATTAAAAAATATTATAAAGTTGTAACTATAACGAAAAGTATATGGCTATAATAAATATAGTGCAATTTAAAAGAGAGGTGTAATCATGCAAAGTACAGTTATTCGGGCAATTGCAGGTAACGGCAGCATTCGAGCCTTTGTTGCAGATACTACAAACATGGTGGAAAAGGCAAGGGAAATTCATCAAGCATCTCCAGTTGCTATAGCAGCTTTAGGACGCACCATGACAGCTACCTCTATAATGGGGTTAATGCTAAAGGCAGAAAATCATAAAATTACTGTTAAAGTAAATGGTGGAGGACAACTGGGTTCTATTGTAGTGGTAGGCAATAGTCATGGCAATGTAAAGGGCTATGTAGCTAATCCACAAGTAGAAAGCACCTACATAGCTCCTGGAAAACTAAATGTTGGAGAGGCAGTGGGAACAAAGGGTGATATCACTGTTATAAAAGATCTAGGATTAAAGGATCCATATATCGGTACATCAGCCATTGTTTCAGGAGAAATAGCAGAAGATTTTGCCAGCTACTTTCTTAAATCAGAGCAGCAACCTTCTGCAGTGGCTTTAGGTGTATTGGTGGAAAGAGATTATAGTATAAAGGCTGCCGGTGGATTTATTATTCAAATATTACCCCATATTGAAGAAGATATCTTAAATCAATTAGAAACCAAGCTTACCTCAATGGAACCTATAACCTCCTTAATGAATAATGGGATGAAGGAAGAAGATATCTTAAATTATGTATTGGGAGATTTATCTCCACAGATAGTGGAGAGATACGAAATAGATTTTAATTGTGATTGTAGCAAAAGGAGATTTGAGCAAGCCTTGATTAGTATTGGGAGAAGCGATTTGCAAGAAATCATAGAAGAAGACGAAGGAGCGGAACTAGTTTGTCATTTTTGCAATAAAAAACATATTTTTAATAAAGAAGAACTAGAGAAGCTGTTATTAGAAATTTAAAAGAATGACAAAAAAGATTAAAAAATAAAGTAATAATGATTTAACAGAATTAAATCGGCTATAATCAAGAAATATAGAAGAAATAAGCCCTTGTAATATTAGCATAAATGACGTATACTAGATTTTGTCATTGCTGAGGGCGCATAGCTCAGCTGGGAGAGCACCTGCCTTACAAGCAGGGGGTCACAGGTTCAAGTCCTGTTGCGCCCACCAGCCCAGATAGCTCAGTCGGTAGAGCAGGGGACTGAAAATCCCCGTGTCGGTGGTTCGATTCCGCCTCTGGGCACCATGACGCGGAAGTGGCTCAGTGGTAGAGCATCGCCTTGCCAAGGCGAGGGTCGCGGGTTCAAATCCCGTCTTCCGCTCCATATTTAAGATTCTGGCGGCATAGCCAAGTGGTAAGGCAGAGGTCTGCAAAACCTTTATTCCCCAGTTCAAATCTGGGTGCCGCCTCCACATGAAAATCGTAGTTTAATATATAGATAACTGATGGACGATGGACTTAATCAAGTGCATCTTTTTTTATTATATGAGTATTTATAAATTTGTCATACTTTACATAGT
Organism: Natronincola peptidivorans; assembly: GCF_900111615.1. Taxonomy (GTDB): domain Bacteria; phylum Bacillota; class Clostridia; order Peptostreptococcales; family Natronincolaceae; genus Natronincola_A; species Natronincola_A peptidivorans. Next base: position 7,121 of record NZ_FOHU01000012.1, read on the forward strand.
TTTAAAATGCCTAAGGAACATAGCCTAAATATTTTTCTATTTCCAAATATAATTTTTTGAAAGTATTTTAGCAGTATTCATTTCTTAAATAAGAAAGAGTGTATATATTAGATTTTCAATACATATTTTCAATGATAAGCAATGAAAGCTTGTTTAAATATTTTTATTTTTTAAATTTTTCTAAAAAATAGGTTGACAATATAGAATTATGTTGTTAAACTACAATAAATAAAATTAAATTTTAACTTAAGTAAATGCGATGAAGGAGAACGGTATTTTCCACATGACAGTTCCAGAGAGTCGGTGGTTGCTGAAAGCCGATACTGTAGAGAAAATACAAATCCCTCCTAAGCAGTACCTCTGAAATCTTAGAGATAAAGTAAGAGGTTAACGGTAAGCCCCGTTATAGGCAAGGGTTTGATTGAACCTGGAGAGTGGTGTCTACTGTGAAGTGGATTCAAAATAGGGTGGTAACGCGTGGAATATATCCTCGTCCCTGTATAATTACTAAATAATTATATAGGAACGAGGTTTTTTGTTGTTTAGAATTAAATGTTGTTTAGAATTAAAAAAAATTCACTATAGTTAAAAAAAACACATCTAATTTAATTATTTATTAAAAAACTATTGATTTAATGTAATTATTATTCTAAAATATAGGAATATTTAAATTTTTAATAAAAAGGAGGTTCTATTATGGATAATAAATATGTACTATCTGTCTTAGTGGAAAATCAACCAGGTGTACTGAGTCGGGTAGCGGGGTTGTTTAGCAGAAGAGGTTATAATATTGATAGCTTCACTGCTGGAGAAACTGAAGATGAAGGACTGACAAGAATGACCATTGTATTACAGGGAGATAGCCAAGTGCTAGAGCAAATCAAAAAACAACTAAACAAATTAATTGATGTAGTAGATATTACTGAGTTAAAACCCCAAGAAGCAGTATATAGAGAACTAGCATTAATAAAGGTAAAGGCAGATGAGTCCAATAGAGCCTCTATATTGGAAGTGGTTGATATCTTTAGAGGAAAGGTTATTGATGTTGCAAATGAGCACTTAACTGTAGAAATGACAGGAGACCATAACAAAGTATTAGCCTTCATAGATATGATGAGAAGTTATGGTATTAAAGAAATTGTTCGTACAGGGCTTACAGCCTTAGGGCGATGGAGTAATTAATAATATGAGGAGGAATTACCAATGGCAAAAATGTATTATGAAAAGGATTGTAACTTAGGATTATTAGCAGGAAAAACAGTAGCGGTATTGGGATATGGCAGTCAAGGTCATGCCCATGCATTGAACCTACATGAATCAGGAGTTGATGTAGTAGTAGGACTATATACAGGAAGTAAGTCATGGAAACTGGCAGAAGAGGCTGGGCTAAAGGTAGCGGTGGCAGCAGAAGCAGCAGCACAGGCTGATGTCATTATTATATTGATAAACGATGAAAAACAAGCAGCCCTATATAAAGAAAGTGTAGAGCCAAACTTAACAGCAGGAAAATACTTAGTCTTTGCCCATGGTTTTAATATTCATTTTGGGCAAATCGTTCCACCGGCGGATGTTAACGTATTTATGGTAGCACCTAAAGGGCCAGGACACACAGTAAGAAGTCAATACCAAGATGGTAAAGGTGTACCATGTCTAATAGCAGTATATCAAGATGTAACAGGAGATACAAAGGATATGGCCTTGGCTTATGCAGCGGGATTAGGAGGAGCTAAAGCAGGGATTATTGAAACAACCTTTGAAGAGGAGACAGAAACAGATTTATTTGGAGAGCAAGCGGTGCTATGTGGTGGTGTTACAGAATTAATCAAGGCAGGCTTTGATACATTAGTAGAGGCTGGATATCAACCAGAAGTAGCATATTTTGAGTGTCTTCACGAAATGAAATTAATTGTTGACATGATAAATCAAGGGGGCTTAAGCTATATGAGGTACTCTATAAGTGATACAGCAGAGTATGGAGACTACACTGCATCTAGACGTGTTATCACTGAAGATACTAGAGAAGAAATGAAAAAGATTTTAGGTGAAGTTCAAGATGGAAGCTTTGCTAAGAACTGGATATTAGAAAATCAAGCAAATCGACCATCCTTTAATGCAAGAAGAAAGATGGAACAAAACCATAAGATCGAAGTGGTTGGAGAAGAACTAAGAAAAATGATGAGTTGGTTAAAAAAATAATTTAGAAGGTTAGGCGGAGGGATGTAAATGGCAAAGCAAGTGAAAATATTTGATACAACTTTAAGAGATGGAGAACAATCACCAGGTTGCAGTATGAACCTTCAAGAAAAGCTGGAGCTTGCAAAACAGCTGGAAAGGCTTAAAGTAGATGTAATTGAAGCGGGTTTTGCTATTGCATCCCCTGGAGATTTTGCAGCAGTTAAAACAATAGCACAAAGCATAAAAAACTCTACTGTGGCAAGCTTAGCTAGAGCTTTGCCAGGAGATATAGATAGAGCATATGAAGCTGTAAAACATGCAGAATCACCTAGAATTCACACCTTTATTGCAACATCTGATATCCACTTAAAATACAAACTAAAGGCATCCAAAGAAGAGATTTTAGAAAGGGCAGTAGAAATGGTGAAGTATGCAAAACAGTACTGCAGTGATGTGGAATTCTCTGCTGAAGATGCCTCAAGAAGTGATTGGGAATATCTATATAAAATATTTGAATCTGTGATTAATGCAGGGGCTACCGTGATTAATATTCCTGATACAGTTGGATATACAACCCCGGATGAATTTTATAATCTTATTTACAATATTAAAAATAATGTACCCAACATAGATAAAGCGGAAATATCAGTACATTGCCATAATGATTTAGGGTTAGCTGTGGCCAACACATTGGCAGCTGCTAAAGCTGGAGCCACCCAGCTAGAATGTACCATTAATGGTTTGGGAGAAAGAGCAGGAAATGCAGCCTTAGAAGAAATTGTTATGACTATAAACACTCGAAAAGATATATATGATATGTTTACAAATATTGATACAACCGAGCTTTATCCTTCAAGTCGTTTGGTGAGCAAGCTAACGGGCATGAAAATACAACATAATAAAGCTATCGTAGGAGATAATGCTTTTGCGCATGAGTCAGGAATTCATCAACATGGGATGCTAGCACATAAGAGTACTTATGAAATAATGACACCTGAATCCGTTGGACTTACTAAAAATAAACTTGTTTTAGGAAAGCACTCTGGGCACCATGCTTTTGAGGAAAGGTTAAAAACTTTAGGATATCATTTTACCAAGGTAGAAATATCTAATCTATTCAAAGAGTTTAAGGTATTGGCCGACAAGAAAAAGGTTATTTATGATAGAGATTTGGAGGCGCTAGTACAGGATAAGACACTAGCTATAAAAGAATTATATATATTAAATCAGTTTGTAATTAATAGCGGCAATACCATTACCCCTACTGCAACAGTAAAACTTTTGAAGGAAAAAGTAGAAGTAGAAGAGGTAGCAACTGGTCATGGTCCTGTGGATGCCGCATTTAAAGCCATTGACAAAATAGTGGGTAATGGATTTACTTTAGAGGATTATTCTCTTCAATCCGTAACCGAAGGTGAAGACGCTCAGGGAGAAGCAAGTGTTAAGATAAAACTAGACCAGGATATCTATAATGGCAGGGGAGTAAGCACAGATGTAGTAGAAGCTAGTATTAAAGCTTATATTAACGCCATTAATAAAATGCTAAATGAATTAGAGTGGCACGAGGAGTGAGGTTCATGAATAATAAAATTGAAATATTTGATTCTACACTGAGAGACGGAGCTCAAGCAGAAGGCATTTCTTTTTCTGTTGAAGATAAAATTAAAATCGTTAGGGCATTGGATAAACTGGGTATCAGCTACGTTGAAGCTGGTAACCCAGGTTCAAATCCCAAAGATTTAGAGTTTTTTAAACGCATCAAAAACGAAAAATTTAAATATACAAAGCTTACGGCTTTTGGAAGCACTAGAAGGGCCAATATAGCTACAGAAGAAGACGATAATCTTCAATCACTACTAGATGCTAATACTCCTGCAGTAGCAATTTTTGGAAAATCATGGGATTATCATGTGACAGAGATTATAAAAACCACCTTAGAAGAAAATTTAGCTATGATTAAGGATACCATTGCCTTTTTGAAAAGCAAGGGTAAGGAAGTAGTTTTTGATGCTGAACACTTTTATGATGGATATAAATCTAATCCTGAATACGCTTTAGCTTCCTTGGAGGCGGCAAAGGAAGGTGGAGCGGATTGGCTAGTACTTTGCGAAACCAATGGCGGTGCTTTCCCAGATGAAATATACCGGATTACGAAGGAAGTTGTTAATAAATTTCCCATAAAGGTAGGAATTCATTGTCATAATGATGGGGGAATGGCTGTTGCAAATACGATTATGGCTGTAGAAGCAGGAGCAACACAGGTACAAGGAACCTATATAGGCTTTGGAGAACGATGTGGAAATGTGAATCTAAGTACTGTGATTGCTAATCTACAGTTAAAACGAGAAAAAAAATGTATCTTAGAAGACCAGATGGTTAATTTAACTTCAACTGCAAGATTATTAGCAGAAGTAGCTAATATAGCCATGAATGAAAGAGAACCCTATATCGGTAACTCTGCCTTTGCCCACAAAGGTGGAATGCATATTGATGGAGTTAGTAAATCCCCAAAATCATTTGAGCATATAGATCCACGAAAAGTTGGTAACAAAAGACGCGTATTAATGTCAGAAGTTTCTGGAAAAAGCACGCTATTATCGAAAATGCAAAAAGTTAATCCAAACATAAAAAAGAATTCTCCAGAGACACAGAATCTTATAGATACATTGAAAAAATTAGAACATGAAGGTTATCAGTTTGAAGGCGCTGAGAGTACTTTTGAGTTAGTTATTAGAAAACATTTAGGAAAGTATAAACCCTTCTTTGAACTAAAATATTATAAAATTATTGAAGAAAATCATGCTAGGGGAGATAACACATCTTCAGCTTTGGTAAAGATTACTGTAGATGGAAAAGATGAAATGACCGTAGCTGAGGGAGTAGGCCCAGTAAATGCTTTAGATAAAGCCCTTAGAAAAGCGTTAGAAACCTTTTATCCACAGCTAAAGGAAGTATATTTGAAGGATTATAAAGTGAGAGTGTTAGATACGGATACAGCTACAGAAGCAAAGGTTAGGGTTTTGATCGAATCAACAGATGGTTATAATCTTTGGACAACAGTTGGAGTTTCTACAGATATTATTGAAGCAAGTTGGATTGCTTTAGTAGACTCCATTGAATATAAATTGATTAAGGATATAGAAGAAAAAGTTAGGGCGTATATTTGATTTTACAGGAGGATGAAAAAATGGGAATGACAATGACGCAAAAAATATTGGCAGCACATGCGGGCTTAGAAGTTGTAAAAGCAGGAGAGCTTATACAAGCAGATTTAGATCTAGTTTTAGGAAATGATATTACAACTCCAGTGGCAGTTAAGGAGTTTGAAAAAATAGGAGTTAAAGAAGTATTTGACAAGAAAAAGGTAGCGATTGTACCTGATCACTTTACCCCTAATAAAGATATAAAAACTGCTGAACAATGTAAAATGATTCGTGAATTTGCTCATGAAAAAGAAGTAGAAAATTATTTCGAAGTGGGTGAGATGGGAATAGAGCATGGCCTTATCCCAGAAAAAGGTTTAGTAGTACCAGGTGATGTAGTCATTGGTGCGGATTCGCATACCTGTACCTATGGAGCACTAGGAGCCTTTTCAACGGGAATTGGAAGCACAGATATGGCAGCTGGAATGGCGACGGGAAAATGTTGGTTTAAAGTGCCATCAGCTATCAAATTTGTGTTGAAGGGTAAGCCCTCAAAATGGGTAAGTGGCAAAGATATTATTTTGCATATCATTGGAATGATAGGCGTGGATGGAGCCCTTTATAAATCAATGGAATTTGTTGGTGAAGGTGTAAGTAATCTATCAATGGATGATCGATTTGCAATGGCGAATATGGCAATTGAAGCTGGAGGAAAGAATGGCATTTTTATGGTGGATGACAAAACCTTAGCTTATGTGAAAGAGCATTCATCGAAAGACTATACTATTTATACAGCAGATGAAGATGCAGAATATGATAATGTTTACGAAATTGATTTAAGTGCTGTTCGACCAACAATTGCATTTCCACATTTACCAGATAACACAAGAACCATTGATGAAGTAGGAGATGTTAAAATTGACCAAGTAGTGATTGGATCCTGTACCAATGGTAGAATAGAAGATTTACGGGTAGCGGCTGAGATTCTTAAAGATAAGAAAGTAGCTAAAGGTCTTAGAGTAATTGTTTTCCCTGTAACACAAAAAGTATATCTTCAAGCTTTACAGGAAGGACTAATTGAAACCTTTATAAAAGCTAATGTAGTAGTAAGCACACCAACCTGTGGACCTTGTTTAGGTGGGCATATGGGAATTCTGGCAAAGGGAGAAAGAGCAATTGCCACAACCAATAGAAATTTTGTCGGTAGAATGGGACATCCGGAATCTGAAGTATATTTAGCAAGTCCAGCTGTAGCAGCAGCTTCAGCATTAACAGGAAAAATTTCAAATCCAGAAGATATAGCATAAGGAGGCAAGAATAAATGAGGGCACAAGGAACAGTTTTTAAATATGGTAACAATGTAGATACTGATGTCATTATCCCTGCTAGGTACCTAAATACTTCAGATCCAGAGGAACTAGCGAAGCATTGTATGGAAGACATTGACGAAGGTTTTCAGCAAAAAGTAAAATCGGGAGATATCATTGTAGCAGATAAAAATTTTGGCTGTGGATCATCAAGAGAGCATGCGCCTATAGCCATAAAAGCGGCAGGTATATCCTGTGTTATAGCCAGTTCTTTTGCAAGAATTTTTTATAGGAACGCCATAAATATTGGGCTGCCTATTTTAGAGTGTGAAGAAGCAGTAAAAAGTATTGATGCTGGTGATGAAATTGAAGTGGACTTTAAGGCGGGTACTATTTACAATGTCACTAAAGAACAATCTTACCAGGCACAAGGATTTCCAGAGTTCATGCAGAAACTTATGGCTGCTGACGGCTTAATTGGATATATTAGAGGTAATTTGTAGAAAGCAATGGATATGGAGGAATAAGTATGAGGTATAGTATAGCCACAATTCCAGGAGACGGAATCGGACCAGAAGTAATACAAGAAACTATTTTAGTGTTAAATAAGGTTGGAGAAATATTTGGTCACCAAATGGATTTTCAAGAAGTCTTGGCTGGAGGTATCGCTATCGATAAAACAGGAATGCCTCTTCCAAAGGAAACCATAGAGATCTGTAGAAATAGTGATGCAGTGTTATTAGGGGCAGTTGGAGGACCTAAATGGGATAACTTATCGGGAGATAAAAGGCCAGAAAGAGCGTTGCTGGGGTTAAGAGAAGCCTTAGGTCTATATGCAAATATTCGACCGGCAGTCTTATATCAAGCATTAAAGGAAGCATCTCCCTTGAGAAGTGATATCGTTGAAAAAGGTATTGATATCTGTGTTGTAAGAGAGCTAACAGGGGGAATATATTTTGGAGACAGAGGTCGAAACAAGGAAGGAAAAATGGGAGAATCAGCCTATGACACAGAATCCTATAGTGTTGGAGAGGTAGAACGAATTGCAAGATCTGCTTTTGAAATAGCTAGAAAAAGAAATAGAAAAGTAACAAGTGTAGATAAAGCCAATGTGTTGGAGAGTTCAAGATTATGGCGTTCTGTAATTGTAGAACTATCTAAGGATTATCCTGATGTTGCATTAGATCATATGTATATTGATAATGCAGCAATGCAATTAATAAGAGATCCCCAACAGTTTGATGTTATAGTTACCACCAATATGTTTGGAGATATTCTATCAGATGAAGCTAGTATGATTACAGGATCTATAGGAATGTTACCTTCAGCCAGTTTGGGAGAAGGTAGTTTAGGAATGTATGAACCGATTCATGGGTCAGCACCAGACATTGCAGGAGAAGATAAAGCTAACCCTATTGCAACCATTTTATCTTCTGCTATGATGTTACGTTTTTCCTTTGCTTTAGAAGAAGAAGCTAAAGCTATAGAAAATGCAGTAATGAAAGTACTAGAAAACAATTATCGAACAGGAGATATTATTAGCAAAGGGATGACACTGGTTGGAACAAAGGAAATGGGTAGATTGATACTACAAGAATTAGCCAAATAGTAAAAGCCTAGTATGAAGATAGATGTCTGATAGAGGGAGGGAAAGATGATGCAATTAAATGGTGCAGAAATATTGATGGAATGTTTAAAGGAACAAGGTGTAGATACTATTTTTGGTTATCCTGGAGGTGCTGTCATAAATATTTATGATGCTCTCTACAAATACCAGAATGATATAAGACATATATTGACTTCCCATGAACAGGGAGCGTCTCATGCTGCTGATGGTTATGCACGAGCTACTGGAAAGGTAGGCGTATGCTTAGCTACCTCAGGACCAGGAGCTACTAATCTAGTTACAGGTATTGCAACTGCATATATGGACTCCGTACCGATGGTAGCAATCACAGGAAATGTTCCTTTAGCCCTATTAGGAAAGGATAGCTTTCAAGAGGTAGATATAACTGGAATTACAATGCCGATTACTAAACATAATTTTATTGTTAAAGATGTTAACGATTTAGCAGCAACGATTAGAAGGGCGTTTTATATTGCTCAAGAAGGAAGACCAGGGCCTGTTCTAGTGGATATTCCAAAGGATATCACTGCACAAATAACAGAATATATAAAAGAAAAACCGAGGGTTGTTAATAAAGCAGTAGAAAATATAACAAAGGAAGATATAAACAATGCTCTTAAGTTACTAAAAGAAGCCAATAAGCCTCTCATTTATGTTGGAGGGGGTGTAAATCATGCCGATGCCAATGGAGATTTAGTAGCCTTTGCAGAGACTATTAAGGCACCTGTCTGTAGCAGCTTGATGGGATTAGGAGGTTTTCCTGGAGATCATAAGCTATTTACAGGAATGATTGGCATGCATGGAACGAAACCCTCAAATCTGGCAGCTACCCAATGTGATTTATTAATAGCTATAGGAGCAAGGTTTAGTGATAGAGTTATAAGCAAGATGGAGGCTTTCGCACCGCGGGCAAAGATTCTTCATATAGATATTGATCCTGCTGAAATCAATAAAAACATAAAAACCCATTATTGTATTATTGGAGATGTAAAGGAAGTAATTAAAAGAATTAATGAAAAACTCAATCCTATGAATAGGACTGAATGGATTAATCAAATTGATGAATGGAAAAATAGTTTTCCTTTAAGCTATAAAACCAATGGCGCTTTAAAGCCTCAAGCCGTGCTGGAGAAAATTTATAATATCACAAAGGGAGATGCTGTTATTACTACAGAGGTAGGACAAAATCAAATTTGGGCTGCTCAGTATTATAAATATACCAAATCAAGAACCTTTATCTCCTCTGGAGGTTTAGGTACTATGGGGTATGGGTTAGGGGCTTGTATAGGGGCACAGCTGGCTCAACCAGAGAAACAAGTGATTAATATTGCAGGAGATGGTAGCTTTCAAATGAACTGTAATGAATTAGCTACAGCGGTAAAATATAACTTACCAATCATCATCGTGATTTTAAACAATGGTGTATTAGGCATGGTAAGACAATGGCAAAAACTATTTTATGATAAACGATATTCCCAAACTACCTTAGGAAGATCTACTGATATCATTAAATTAGCAGAAGCCTACGGAGCTAAAGGTTATGAAATTACAAATGAAGTAGAGTTTGAAAATGCCTTTAAAGAAGCATTAGAAGCTAAAGAACCTGTTGTTATTAATTGCATTATAGATGAAGAAGACAATGTATTTCCAATCGTACCACCAGGGGCTGCAATAGAGAAAGTAATAACAGAGGAATAATCAATGAGTTTAATACTTCTGAACAATAAAAACAACATCAAAAAGACTTCTAGTTGTTCTTAATATTAATAAATATAAACCATCATACATATGCTCTAAATTTTAATGTGCCAAGAGTTACATTGCACCCCACAGTTTTGCGTAAAACTGAGACCATGTATACTTAAATGTAGCTTTAGATCTGCATGTCTTTGATTCTAGAAAGATAAAGCATTTAATATTTATGGGTGAGGTGAATAAATGCATGAAAAAGATAATATTAATAGGTGCATCAGGATGTGGCAAAACCACCCTTGCTCAAGCTATCAATCAATTGCCTCTAATCTATAAAAAAACACAAACAGTTGAGCATATTTGCCATGTCTTAGATACCCCTGGAGAATATATTGAAAACAGAAATTATTATTCTGCGTTGATTGTATCCTCTAATGATTCTGATATTGTAGGACTTGTACAGGATGCTACGAAAATAGAAACTGTATTCCCACCTAATTTTGCTACGATGTTCACAAAACCTGTTGTAGGAATAATAACTAAAGTTGATTGCTTCAACAAAAAGGCTAAAATTGCTGAAAAATTATTAAAAAATGCAGGAGCGCAAAGAGTTTTTAAAGTAAGCAGCCTTACAGGAGAGGGGATAAAGGAGATAACGTTATTTCTTACAAATTAATGTTTTATAATAGTAAGTAATGGTCTTTTATCTCCTGTAATATTACCAAATATTTTGGATTTTGAGGTAGAATTTCTTTCATAAAGTTAAATTGAAAAAATATTTTTAATTGTATTGATAAAGAATGTATAGTATAATTTAATCAACATAAAAATAATCTGAATATTCAATTACACAAAGGCGTGTAATAGAAAGCGATGAAGCTTCTAAAGGATAGAGATACATTCTTAGGAAGCTTTTTATGCATTTTAAAGCTATTATTAGGTGGTGAAAAGATAAATGGAAGAAAAACAAAGAGTTATACAGGAGTATGTCCCCGGAAAACAAATAACTCTTGCCCATTTAATAGCAAGCCCTGAAAGAGGTATATATAAAAAATTAGGACTAACAGAGGACTATAGAGAAGCCATTGGCATTCTAACCATAACTCCTAGCGAAGCAGCTATCATAGCAGCAGATGTTGCTACAAAGGCTGCTGGTGTAGAGATAGGTTTTTTAGATAGATTTAGCGGGTCGTTGGTTATAACTGGAGATGTAGCTAGTGTAGAGTCTGGACTTCGGGAGGTCATTCATGTCTTACAAAGTGTATTAGGATTTACCCCTAGTCATCTAACAAAATCATAGTAGATTTTACTTTAGTGGACAAAGTGGTGCTAATGTTAAATTATTAAGCATATATTGTTTTACAAGCATACATCTAAGACAAAGATGTATTAAAATACATAAGATAGCTAACAACAAGATGATCAAACCTTTATAAAAAGGGGGAGAAGAAATGTACAAAAATATAGTAATAGCCGATGATGAGCCTATTACTAGGATGGATCTTGCTGAGATGCTCAAGGAAGCTGGCTACAGTGTAGTAGGAGAAGCTTCTGATGGATTTGATGCAGTAGAGCTTTGTAGAAAACTAAGACCTGATTTAGTGTTAATGGATGTGAAAATGCCTTTGTTAGATGGATTAAAGGCTTCTAAGGTTATTACTCAAGAAGGTTTAGCAAAGTCAGTAGTATTATTGACGGCCTATAGTGGAAGAGAATTCATAGAACAGGCTAAAGAAGCGGGTGTAATGGGTTATATTATTAAACCTATTGATGAGAAATCTCTTATGCCAGCTATAGAAGTGGCCCTTTGCAAAGGCAAAGAGATTGAACAAATGAAAAAAGATATAGAATTTATCAGAGAACAACTGGAAACTAGGAAAACAGTAGAAAAAGCAAAAGGGATTTTAATGAAAAAATATCAAATATCAGAGGAAGAGGCATATAAAAGAATAAGAAAGCTTAGTATGGATAAACGTTGTGCTATGAAACAAATTGCATCTACCATTGTGATTAATCAATAAAAAGCAAGAAGTATTTCAATAAACAAAGATGGGTGGCAGGGTATGTTAAAGGAGTTATGCTATATACATACGAATTTATCGGATATGGAGATAATGAAGTTGGAAAGTATTTCCAGCAATCTCCCTATTATATCTGATCTTGTAAAAGCAGATGTATTTATAGACTGTCTGACTAGAGATCCTAATGTTGCTATTGTAGTAGCGGAAGCGAAACCATTAATCTATCCGTCTATGTATAAACATACAGTTGTGGGAGAATTAGCCCTTCGAAAGAATGAACCTGCTGCCTTAAGAACCTTAGAAATTGGTATGGCTACAAGAGATTTAAAGGCCATAACCCAAGAAAACAAAACGGTAAAGCAAAGTGTAGTGCCTATCAAGAATGATAGAGGAAAAACCATCGCTTGTCTTATCATGGAACAGGATATTACGGAGCATGTCAATCAAAATAAACACATGGAAATTTTAGCAGAAACGACAGAACAGCTTACAGAAACATTATTGTCTTTTATAGATAATGAAAACACCATTCCTTATCATATTAATGATGCCATCGTTATGTTTGATCCCCAAGGTGTGGCAACCTATGCTAATCCAGTTGCTGATGAACTATATAAAAAATTAGGTTATCGAGATCATATAATTGGAATGAATTTTGATAATTTAGCTTTTGATGGTAGTGTATTTGAGAAGGTTGTGGAAGCACAATCCTTTAATATTACAGAAATTGATATAGGAAAATTATCTTTACAAGTCAAATATGCTGTTGTAAAACAAAAAAAAATATTAGCATCTGTAATAATGCTGATAAAAGACATCACGGAGGTTAAAGAGAAAGAGAAGGAGCTTATTTTAAAATCAGTAGCAATTAGAGAAATTCATCACCGAGTAAAAAACAATCTTCAAACGATAGCAAGTCTTTTGAGGTTACAGTCAAGGCGTATTGACAATGACTTAGTTAAAAAATCTTTTAATGAAAGTATCAGTAGAATTCTAAGCATTGCAGTTACTCATGAAATTCTAGCACAAAAAGGAGTAGATAACGTTGATATTAAAACAATTTTATCTCGAATCAAAGATAATACATTGGATTATGGGATTGTACCTCATAAAGACATAAAAATAGATTTAAAGGGAGATAGCATCACTTTAGACTCTGATAAAGCAACATCTATTGCTTTAGTAGTAAATGAATTATTACAAAATTCTCTAGAATATGCCTTTGAAGATAAAGATGCTGGTCATATAGAAATATGCATACAAAAAGGGAGTATGTATTCAAGTATATCTATCATAGATAATGGGAGAGGGTTTGATCTGCTGACGGTAAGGCAAGGAAGCTTAGGACTGAAAATAGTGAACAGCATTGTGCAGGATAAGCTAGCTGGGGATATACACATAGATTCATCCCCCAGTGGTACAAAAGTTATTTTTGATTTTAAAAATGAATAGATAACACAAGGTTGTGTTAGTGTAAAAGGCAAAGGGGCCAAGGTAAAGTATGATTTTTCGTAGTTTACCTTGGCCTCTTATGTGTTTTTAGAGGAAAGAGGAGGCAAAAAAATTGAGGGAAAAAATTTTAAGCGTGGGGATTGACATTGGTACATCTACTATCCAGTTGATTTTCAGTAAAATTACTATCGAAAATACTGCTTCGGCAGCGTCTGTACCCAATATCAGTATTGTAGAAAAAGAGGTTATATATAGAAGTGATATTTACTTTACTCCTATAGTTTCCCATTACGAAATTGATGGCTTGAATGTAAGAAAAATTATTGAGAGTGAATACAACAAAGCAAGTATTTCATCTAAAGAGGTCAAAACTGGAGCCGTTATCATTACAGGAGAAACCGCTAGAAAGGAAAATGCAAGTATTGTTTTAAAAACCCTTAGTGATTTAGCAGGAGAGTTTGTTGTTGCAACAGCTGGACCAGATTTAGAAGCCATCATTGCGGGTAAAGGTGCTGGTGCAGAAAAACTATCTAAGGAGGATAGCTGTACCGTAATTAATTTAGACATTGGAGGTGGAACCACTAACATAGCAGTGTTCAAGGATGGAGAAGTTATTGATACCGCCTGCTTAGACATAGGTGGGAGATTAATCAGGTTTGAAAAGGATACAAAAAAGATTTGCTACATAGCTCCGAAATTAAAAGACTTAACAAAAAATATGGGCTTAGAAATAAAGGAAGGTATGGAAATAGGCTTAGAATCAATAGAGAAGATAGCTGATAAAATGACAGAAATACTTCTAGAAGTAGTAGGCTTAAAGTCTCCAACGGAGGCTGGTAAAAAAATGCTTATAGGTAAGGATTTAAAAAGAAATTATTCTATAGATTATATAACCTTTTCAGGGGGAGTTGCAGATCATATTTATGAAGAAGACGGAGATTCACTCTTTAGATACAGTGATATTGGTATTTTGTTAGGCCATTCAATTAGAAAATCCAATCTGTTAAAAAGCTATAAATTAGCAAACCCCATAGAAACCATAAGGGCAACCGTAGTGGGAGCAGGATCTCATACCGTTGATATTAGCGGAAGCACCATTACCTTTACAAAGGATGTGTTTCCTCTTAAGAATATACCTATATTAAAAATGTCAGTTAAAGAAGAAAGGTTAACTAAAGAGAGTTTCATAGAAAAAATAGAAAATAAGCTTAAGTGGTTTGACCTAGAAGAGAAGATGCAAATGGTGGCCTTAGGCATAAGGGGACTAAAAAATCCAAGCTTCAAAGAAATACAAAATTTAGCTGCAAATATTATTAAAGGAATGGAAGAAGTGATTAAGCAAAATGCAGTCCTAATAGTAGTAGTAGAGAATGACATTGCCAAGGTCTTGGGTCAGACCTTGTATAAGCAAGTAGGCTATAAAAAGGATATTATTTGTATTGATAGTATCAAAGTTGACAACGGAGACTATATTGACATTGGCAGACCCTTAGCTAATAACAGAGTAGTGCCGGTTGTCATAAAAACATTAGTGTTCAATTCTTAGAATAGGGGGAGTTATTATGAGGTTAAAAACAAAATTATTTGGGGAGGTTTACAAGTTTAATTCTGTCAAAGAAGTATTGGCTAAAGCAAATGAAGAAAAATCAGGAGATAGTCTAGCCGGGATTACAGCTAATTCTGTTACAGAACGCATAGCTGCTAAGGAGGTATTGAGCAATTTAACTCTAAAAGATTTAAGAAATAACCCTGTAGTGCCTTATGAAAAAGATGAAGTCACTAGGGTTATTCAGGACAGTGTAAATGAAAAAATCTATCAAGAAATCAAAAACTGGTCAGTAGCTGAATTGAGAGAATGGATTTTAGACATTAGTACATCATCAGAAGAAGTAAAACGAATCAGCAGGGGTCTTACAAGTGAAATAGTGGCTGGTGTAACAAAACTTATGTCAAATTTGGACTTGATTTATGGAGCTAGCAAGATTCGGATTAGTGCTCACTGCAATACAACTATTGGATTGCCAGGTACATTAGCAGCTAGATTACAACCAAATCATCCTACTGATAATATTGAAGGAATCATGCTATCCGTTATGGAGGGGTTAAGCTATGGTGTTGGAGATGCTGTTATTGGCTTAAATCCTGTTGAAGACACAGTTGAGGGTGTTACCAAGGTACTAAAAGCTTTTGATGACTTTAAAAGAAAGTGGGAGATTCCAACACAGATTTGTGTGTTAGCTCATGTAACAACTCAGATGGAAGCAATTAAAAAAGGAGCTCCTAGTGATTTGATATTTCAAAGCATTGCAGGATCTCAAAGAGGGAATGAAGCCTTTGGCATAACAGTAGAATTATTAGATCAAGCAAATGATATGATGATGAAGGAAGGAACAGCAACAGGGCCGAATTTTATGTATTTTGAAACTGGGCAGGGTTCTGAATTATCCTCTGATGCCCACCATAATGCTGATCAGGTTACAATGGAAGCAAGATGCTATGGATTAGCAAAAAGATATAGTCCTTTCCTAGTTAATACGGTTGTAGGTTTCATTGGTCCCGAATACCTGTATGATAGCAAACAGGTAATTCGAGCAGGTCTTGAGGATCATTTTATGGGGAAGTTAACGGGCATATCTATGGGTGTAGATGCTTGTTATACCAATCATATGAAAGCGGATCAAAATGATATAGAAAACTTAGCAGTACTATTGACAAATGCAGGATGTAATTATTTTATGGGTATCCCAGCAGGTGATGATGTTATGTTGAACTATCAATGCACTGGATATCATGAAATTCCTACCCTAAGAGAATTATTAAACTTGAGGCCAAGTTATGAATTTGAGAAATGGTTGGGAAAAATGAATTTGATAAAGAATGGGAAATTAACAAGTAGAGCTGGAGATGCTTCTATATTTTTCAAATAATAAAAGGAGGGGAGAATATGATTTCTGAAAAAGACTTAAGAATCGTTATTGAGCAAGTCATATCAGAGCTAGGTATGACATCTGAAAAAATACTACCAAAGGATTGTGAAGACAGAGTAAAACAAGAGATAGTTGAAGACATAGAAAACTGTGAAGAGGATTTGCAGGACATTACTGAGATAGATTTAAAAAGACAGGTCTTAGTTCCTGAGGCTGAAAATTTAGATGGCTTACTAAAAATGAAGGAAACAACTCCTGCACGAATAGGGGTTTGGAGAGCGGGACCACGATACAAAACAGAAACGATGTTACGATTTAGAGCTGACCATGCAGTAGCAATGGATGCTGTTTTTACAAACGTATCAGAGGAATTTTTGAAGGAGATGGATTTATTTACTATAGAAACGATGTGCAATAGTAAAGATCAGTATCTTACAAGACCGGATTTAGGAAGAAAATTTCATGAAGAATCACTAAATACAATTAGAGAAAATTGTATTATGAATCCTGAAGTACAAATTTATGTGTCTGATGGATTAAGTTCCACGGCGATTGAAACAAATATTAGAGATATTCTTCCAGCTATTATGCAGGGTTTAGAAGGATATAGCGTTAAAATAGGGACACCATTTTTCGTAAAGTATGGAAGAGTCCCTGCAATGGATGTTATATCTGAAACTACAGGAGCAGAAGTAACATGTGTTTTGATTGGTGAAAGACCTGGTCTTGCCACTGGTGAGAGCATGAGTGCTTATATGGCATATAAAGCTACAGTCAATATGCCTGAAGCAAGAAGAACGGTAGTATCCAATATTCATAAAGGAGGTACCCCAGCAGTTGAAGCTGGTGCTCACATCGCTGAGATTTTAAAGCAAATGCTAGACAAAAAAGCAAGTGGTTTAGATTTAAAATTATGATGATATCAATTTACAAGAATGGAGGGAAAGTAAATGAGAAATGACCCAATTCGTGCTCAGGTATTAAGTATAAAGCTAATTCCAAACATTAATCCTGATATGGCAACAGAACTAAAGTTAGAAAAGCAACACAGAAGTATAGGTATCATAACAACAGATATCGATGATGTATCCTATACAGCATTAGATGAAGCTACAAAAAAAGCAGATGTTCAAGTAGCTTATGCCAAGTCTTTTTATGGAGGAGCTGCTAATGCTAGTACAAAGCTGGCAGGAGAGTTCATAGGTATTTTAGCAGGACCTAATCCAGCAGAAGTTAGAAGCGGTCTAAATGCTGCTATTGAATTTATTGAAAATGGCGCTTGTTTTTACAGTGCTAACGAGGACGATAGTATTGCCTATTACGCCCATTGCATTTCTAGATCAGGCTCTTATCTATCTGACACAGCGGGTATACAGGAGGGCGAAGCTATTGCATACCTTATCGCACCACCTATGGAAGCTATGTACGCTTTAGATGCTGCTTTGAAGGCTGCAGATGTAAGGATGGCAATCTTCTATGGTCCACCTTCTGAAACTAACTTTGGTGGTGGACTACTTACAGGAAGTCAATCAGCATGTAAAGCTGCCTGTGATGCATTTGCAGCAGCAGTTGAGTATGTAGCAGATAATCCAACTAAATTTTAGCCTTATTGTTAGGCGGTGAGAAAATGAGAGGTAAGGCTCTTGGATTAATAGAGACTTTCGGATATTTATCAGCAGTAGAGGCAGCAGATATCTGCTTAAAGACAGCCAATGTGACCTTGATTGGGCTAGAGAAGGTATCTGGTGGGCTTGTAACAATAAAAATTTCAGGAGATGTTGCAGCAGTTAAGGTGGCCATAGATGCTGCAGAAGTAGCAGTAAAGGAAATGGGTAATTTGCTGTCAACCCATGTTATTTCTAGAACAGCGGAGGGATTAGATAAAATAATTTTCTCCGACATCTGTGGCATCCATAAAACCCAGAAAAAAGAATTAAGAAAAAGTATGAATAAGGATTATGCGGATGTTGATACGATAGTACAAGAAATAAGAATAGATAAAGAATTAAATGAAAACTTAAGTAATCCTGAGAAAACAATAGAAGAGCTAAAAGCTATGAAGGTAGTGAAATTAAGAACTTTAGCACGCAAAATGGAGGGAATCAAGTTAGACAAAGGGGAAATAAAATTTGCGAGAAAAAATCAATTAATAATGGCTATATTAGAATTTTATGAAAGGGGGGGAAGGACAGATGATTCTAGATGATAAGGACTTACGATCTATTCAACAAGTAAGAAACCTTATAGATAAAGCTGACAAAGCACAAAAACAGTTTAAAGAATTTAGTCAAGAAGAGGTAGACATTATTATAAAAGCTATGGCAGAGTCAGGAGAGAAACACGCTGAAAAATTGGCTGAAATGGCGGTAGAGGAAACGGGCTTTGGAAAATATGAAGATAAAATAGTCAAAAATTTATTTGCCAGTAAAGCAGTATACCAACACATAAAGGATATGAAAACTGTGGGAATTATTAGGGAAGATAAAAAAGAAAAAATGATAGAAATAGCGTCGCCAGTAGGCATAATAGCAGCTCTCATCCCCTCAACCAACCCTACTTCAACAACCATATTTAAAAGCCTATGCGCTTTAAAAGCTGGAAATGCTATAATATTTAGTCCTCATCCCTCAGTAGTAACATGTATCAATAAGGCTGTAGAAGTAATGAATGAAGCAGCGGTTAGTGTAGGAGCACCTGAAGGATTAATAAGTAGTATGGCCTTGCCCACCATGGAAGGCAGCTTAGAATTAATGTCTCATAAAAAAATATCTTTGATCTTGGCAACAGGTGGGTCAGAGATGATTAAGGCAGCTTACAGCTCTGGAACACCAGCCTTAGGGGTGGGGCCTGGAAATGTTCCTGCCTTCATAGAAAAATCAGCAGATATTCACATGGCAGTAAAACGGATCATAGATAGTAAAACCTTTGATAACGGTACTATATGTGCATCTGAGCAGGCGGTAATTACGGAAAACTGTATTCAAAAAAAGGTTAAAGAGGAGTTTATTCGGCAGGGTGGATATTTTGCAACAGGAGAAGAAATAGAAAAGCTCGCCGTCATTATACAAAATCCATGGGGAGGCTTAAATCCTAAAATTGTCGGGCAAACAGCCAAAAAAATAGCTGAAATGGCAGGGATAAACCTACCAGAAAGCATAAAAGTTATTTTGTGTGAGGAGAAGGGTGTTGGTAAAGCTTATCCATTTTCCATGGAGAAATTATCTCCAATCCTTGCATTTTATACAAGAGATAATTGGCAGGAAGCATGTGAACTTTGCATTGATTTATTAAATTATGGCGGATTAGGTCATTCTTTGGTTATTCACTCAGAGAATGAAAAAGTCATTCAAGAATTTGCTTTTAAGAAGCCAGTGTTTAGAATTTTAGTAAATACACCATCATCTCAAGGGGCAATAGGTGCTACTACTAGTTTAACACCCTCATTAACATTAGGATCTGGAGGTATTGGGGGTAGTGCAACTTCAGACAATGTAAGTCCCATTCATTTGATGAACGTGAAGAGGTTAGTTTACGGGCTAAAAGAAGCAGAAGAATTAAAACCGAAAAATAATATTGATGTTAACAGGATTACAGAATTGGTGTTGGAGGAATTAAAAAAACTAAATTTTTAAGGAGGAGTAAAAAATGGCAAATGCAAATGCGTTAGGTATGATTGAAACTAAGGGATTGGTAGGAGCGATAGAAGCAGCTGATGCGATGGTTAAAGCGGCAAATGTAAGCTTAGTAGGGAAGGAACATGTAGGGGGAGGTTTAGTTACAGTAATGGTTAGAGGGGACGTTGGAGCAGTGAAGGCTGCAACTGATGCAGGTGCAGCAGCGGCAGATAGAGTAGGAGAACTGATTTCTGTACACGTTATTCCAAGACCTCATGGAGAAGTAGAAGTCATTTTGCCAAAAGTTGAAGGTTAGTTGTTATAGTCCCGGGCTCAATGGTAGCCCGGGTGGATAAACCTTCCAAGGGAGTTGGAAAATATGAAGGTACTAACTGAAGAAATTCTGCGAAATCATTATAAAAAAATTAAATCAAAGAAATATGTAATAAGCAAAGAAATCTTAATTACTCCCTCTGCCCAACAATATCTGAAGGACAACGAAATAGAACTTATTGTAGATGAAAAGTCCCAAAATGGTAAGAACCCTCAGGAAAACTTAGAAGCAATAGATAAGAAGGTGGAGAGAAAATATAAATATCAATGCAATTATACTGGTGGCTACTTTGAAGAAAAACCAGAGTACATGACACATTTATATGGAGATAAACTGGTTTATAAAGATCATCCTCGAATTATATTAAGGGGTAAGTTAGATAGCCTACAATCTAAAATCTTAGAGATTCAAATATTAGTTAATAAAAATAAATTAGTAAAACTTCAAAAGGATTTAGATGAGCTATTACAATTCATTCGAAATATTTTGAGAGCAGAAGTATTAGGTGAAGAACTGGCAGAGATAAAGCTCTTTGGATTAGGGGAAGAAGAAATTAGGGAGATATCTCATCATCCTGAAAAACACTTCAAATTCAAACATGTACTTCCCCATTATGAAATGGGTGATATAGTAATAGGATTAAATACTCTGAGGAGCAACGCTAGGGAAACAGAAATATGTGGGATTCAAGCTTTTAAAAAAGAAGAAAGCATTGAACGACAAGATATACTTATAGCTCTTAATAGATTAAGCAGTGGGATTTATCTTTTGATGTGTAGATATTTGGGTGGATTTTATCGATAGGAGGGACTCACAGTGGAAGAAATACAAGTGAATACTATCCTTCATAGAGTTTTAGAAAAAATAAAAAAAGATTTATATATTCCCATTGAAATCTCTGCTAGACATGTTCATTTGAGCAAAGAAGATATCAAATTACTATTTGGAGAAGAGGGCAAATTAACAAAGAAAAAGAATTTGTCTCAGCCTGGACAGTATCAATATAATGAACGAATAATGTTAATAGGTCCCAAGGGTGTAATTAACAATGTTGCTATATTAGGTCCACCTAGAAATGATACACAAATTGAAATTTCTAAGACAGATGCTATTACTTTAGGCATCCGGCCGCCAGTTAGAGAATCGGGAGATTTGATAGGAAGTGAAAGTCTGCTTATTGCTACATCAAATGGAGCTGTAAAGGTAAAAGAAGGAGTTATTATAGCTCAGAGACATATTCATATGAATCCAGAAGATGCAGAGAGATTTAAAGTTGAAGATAACAAAAAAGTGAAAATAAAAGTCATTAGTGAAAGACCAGTTATCTTTGAAGATGTAAAGGTAAGGGTGGGGGAAAACTATTGTCTCAATATGCATATAGACCATGATGAAGCTAATGCCATAGGTTTTACGTCAGATACATTAGGTAGGATTCTCCTCTAATAGTAGAAAGGAAGAAATCTATGACAGATTTTATAAAGGTAGATACTCAGATAACAGCGGTGGAAGATTCAATAATATGTACTAATAAACGGAATCTAAAAGAAGAATTACTGGTAGGGGTAGATTTAGGTACTGCCTACATCGTTTTGATAGTATTAGATAAACAGAAAAAACCTATAGCCTGTGAACTTGAATTCGCACAAGTAATAAAGGATGGCCTAGTAGTGGATTATATAGGAGCAACGGCTATAGTAAAAAGATTGAAGAAAAAGCTAGAAGCGCGGTTAGGATCAACCTTAACTAAAGCAGCTATAGCAATACCTCCTGGCACCAGTGAAAAAGATAGTAACACCCACCGTTATGTAGTGGAGGGTGCTGGGTTAGAGGTTACAAACATATTAGACGAACCTACAGCAGCTAATTCTGTACTGAACATAAGAAATGGTGTCATTGTAGATGTTGGAGGAGGCACTACTGGATTAGCTATATTTAAAGAAGGTGAGGTTATCTATACAGCGGATGAAGCAACTGGAGGAACCCATTTAACCCTTGTGGTTGCTGGTAGTTATAAAATTAAATTTGAAGAGGCAGAAGTTTTAAAAAAAGTAAAGGAAAGGAATAAAGAAATCTTTACAATAGTAATACCTGTGATTCAAAAAATAGCCTGTATTATTAAACAACACATTCACTCCTTTGAAGTTGACTGTATATATTTAGTGGGAGGAACCTGTTGTTTAGAAGGAATAGAGAAAGTCATTGAAAAAGAAACTGGCATCAAAACTGTGAAGCCTAGTAATCCATTTTTAGTGACACCTTTGGGGATAGCTATGAACTGCAAAATATAAAGGATGTGATTGTGATGGATCTAGAAAGGCTAGTGAAGGCTATTACATTAGAAGTCCTTAAACATATGGAAATAACAAACCATGATACACCACCCCCCTTAAAAAAACTATTGGTACTGGAAGAAACAGATAGTAAGGAAGAAGAAAGATACTTTCAGTCAATAAAAGGGCGTTATCAGGTAGAGGGGATAGAAAGCTATCATCAAGGGCAATCAATAAACTACTATGATGCCATTATAATACCTTATCTACCTATAAAAGAAATGGTGAATATAGGAATAGGTGTAAGGAACGGTGATATAAGTGAGATTACTTCTGAAGCTATCTTATTAGGAGTAAAAGTATATGTATTAAAAGAAGGAATTGACTATAGAAAGTATCAGAAAACTAGCAATATAGGTTATTATCAGATGATGGAGAGCTACGAAAAAAAACTTAAAGAGCTGGGAATTCACATAGTAGACCAAGACAACTTTTATGAAAGTCTCAATAACCATCAGAAAGATATGAATAACGATAATTCCAGTACCATCATAGATAAAAGAATCATTACAGAGACTGACATAGAGGAGTTCTATAGTAAAGGATATGAAGAAATTTTCTTGAGAGAGAAAACGATTATAACACCATTAGCAGAAGACTATATAAAACAAAACAGGATAGCAATATTCAGAGAAAAATAATAAAGCAGTGGAAGGAAGAGGAGGATGATTATTGGTAGGATTGTAGGGAACGTCTGGGCTACGAGAAAAGAAGACACATTAAATGGTTTGAAATTTTTAGTTATTAAACCAATGGATCATTATTATGATAAAGAGCTTCCTACCTTTGTAGCTGTAGATACAATAGGAGCAGGAATAGGAGAAATTGTTTTAGTAACAAAGGGAAGCTCTGCAAGAAAAATACTAGGAAAAGATAATGCACCTATTGATGCAACAATTGTTGGAATTATTGATTCTGTAGAGATAGACAAAGAATAGTGTAATAGGAGGGGTTGGGAGTGGAGTTACTAGAAATCATAAGGAATGCTGGTATTGTAGGAGCTGGGGGAGCGGGATTTCCCACCCATAAAAAACTCGATTGCAAAGCGAAAATCTTTATTGCTAATGGTGCAGAATGTGAACCTCTCCTTAAAACCGATCAATATATTATGCAGAAATATAGTGAAGATATAATTAAAGGAATAGAAATCATAGGAGACCATTTGGGGGCAGAAAAAAAGATATTGGCTATAAAAAAGAAATACAGAAAAGAAATAGAAAACTTAAAAAAAGCTATAGATAATCTAAGGGCTAGGGTTGAGTTGTTTTATTTGGATAGCTTTTTTCCTACTGGAGATGAACATGTATTGGTCTATGAGGCAACAGGAAAAATTGTTCCACCAGGAGGTATTCCCCTACAGGTAGATACAATTGTATCTAATGTCTCAACAATTGTTAATGTAGTAAGAGCAATAGATGGAAAGCCAGTAATATCCAAAATATTGTCTATGCTTGGAGAGGTTAATAGACCTACTTTAGTGGAAGTGCCATTGGGAACATCTGTGAAACGATGTATTGAGGAGGCAGGAGGAGCAAAAATAGCAGATTATTGTGTCATAATGGGAGGACCCATGATGGGGACAATAATAAATCAAGAAGAATTACAAGAAAGAGTTATTACTAAGACAGATGGATCAGTTATTGTCCTACCCCCAAATCATAATATAGTCAATAAAAATCGTGTTCCCATCAAGCATATTGTTAATCAAGCAAAATCTGCTTGTATTCAATGCGAAATTTGTACTGAGCTATGTCCAAGATTTTTGATTGGGCATCCATTAAGACCTCATAAAATAATGAGGACAGTTGCAATGAATCATAATGAAGAAAAAATTCTCAGAGAGGCTTTAACATGCTGTGAGTGTGGCATTTGTGAATTATATGCTTGCCCCATGGGATTATCCCCTCGTCTTATGAATCTACATCTTAAGGAAGAATTAAAGAAAAAGAAAATAAAGTTTAATGCAAATAATGATAGCTTAGAGCCTGCAATGATGAGGGATTTTAGAAAAATTCCAGTTAATCGATTGATCTCACGATTAAATCTAAACTTGTATGAAGGGCAAAAACTAGCGGAACTGAAAAAAGTTAGTGCAAAAAGAGTAAGCATCCCATTGAAACAACACATAGGTCTACAAGCAACTCCAATAGTCGAAGTGGGAGACGTGGTTGCAGCAGGGGATATAATAGGAAAAATGAAAGAAGGAGAATTAGGTGCCTACATTCACGCCAGCATCAGAGGAAAAATTATTGAAGTAACAGATAAGATAGTGATTGAAGATGAAAGAAGTGGGGTGGTAGAATGCTAAAAGCAATAGGACTAATAGAATTAAACAGCATTGCGAAGGGAATAGAAGTTACAGATTTTATGATGAAAGCAGCAGATGTAGAGTTGTTGTTCTCTAAACCTGTGTGTCCAGGTAAATTTATACTATTGATTACAGGAGATGTAGCAGCAGTAAACAGCTCAATAGATACAGGAAGAAATAATGGAAGTTCTTTCGTAGTAGATGATCTTATCATACCCAATATCCACCCACAAATTATCCAAGGAATTAACGGTCTTTCTCAAATAGAAGAAGTAAATGCTTTGGGGGTATTAGAGTTCTTCAGTATAGCATCAGCTATTACGGCTGCCGATATAGCTGTTAAAACGGCATTAATTCAATTGATTGAAATACGCCTAGGTGTTGGGGTAGGAGGTAAATCTTATATTACCTTTACAGGAGATATTAGTGCAGTGAATGAAGCTGTTGAAGCTGGGGGCAAGGTAGCATATGACAATGGAATGCTGGTACATAAGGTAGTGATACCATCTCCTAGAATTGAACTCATCCATAACCTATTGTAATTTAATGAAACTGAATTCAGTGGTATTTAACGCTCAATAAAAAGTAGGCCATGATACTTCATGTAATGCTTGATATCCCGTTTGAATAAGTAGATTAACCAAAAGTAAGCAACTCAAGTTTTAGTTTTAGCTTCTTACTTAGTTGATTCACTAAAAGCGGGAACATTAGCAATACATCGAAGGATAAAGGGGGGGAATAATGGGAAAGAAGCTTATCACCATTAATATGGTAGAACAAATGTTTAACGACGGAATAGAAAAACTTTATATTAATGACAAGGTTATTGTTTCGCCTGGTGCTAGAGATTATGCACATGAAAAGGGAATAAAGGTTATTTATGGCAAAGAAAAAATAGAGGAGTCAGATGACCTAATTGCAAGAATTACAGAGATATTAGAAAACAGCTATGAAATAACAGAAGAGGATATTATAAAGAAAATAACATGTAGTGTAGTAGATATAATTCAATCATGAAACATGGAATAAAGAAGGGGACTAGATCTTAATTAACATAAAATATTTGATAAAAGGAGGAAGGAAAATGAGTATTAATGAAATTATTGTGTATATGATGGTCATATTTATGATTATTGGGGCAATAGATAAAATCATTGGGAACAAATATGGATATGGAGAAAAGTTTGATGAAGGATTTATGGCCATGGGTTCCCTTGCGATTGCTATGGTAGGTGTAGTTTCATTAGCACCTGTTTTAGCTAGAATACTAAGTCCTGTTATAGTACCCATTTACTCGGCACTAGGAGCAGACCCTTCCATGTTTGCTACAACCTTATTAGCAAACGACATGGGTGGTTACCCGTTGGCAATGGAACTAGCTCAAACAGAGGAAGCTGGCTTGTTTGCTGGACTAATATTAGGAGCAATGATGGGACCAACAATTGTATTCTCAATTCCAGTTGCTCTAGGTATTATTAGGAAAGAGGATCATAAATATTTAGCTAAAGGTATTTTAGCAGGTATGATTACAATACCTATTGGATGCTTGGCAGGAGGTATAACTGCAGGTTTTGATATTGGTATGATTTTCAAAAACTTAGTACCTATTATTATTGTATCCCTTCTCATATCCTTAGGCTTATGGAAAATTCCTGATAGAATGATTAGAGGATTTACCAAATTTGGTGCAGGGGTAGTTATTGTCATTACAGCAGGAACAGCTGCAATTGTCATAGAGACCTTAACAGGGATCGTTATCATACCAGGAATGGCACCAGTTTGGGATGGCATAGAAATTGTAGGAGCAATTGCTATTATGTTGATTGGTGCATTCCCAATGGTATACTTTATTACTAAGGTATTTAAAAATCCGTTGATGAAGATGGGTAAACTTTTAGGAATGGGAGATGTAGCAGCAGCAGGAATGGTAGCAACCCTTGCTAATAATATCCCTATGTTTGGTTTAATGAAGGACATGGATGAAAGAGGAAAAGTAATCAATGTAGCCTTTGCAGTAAGCGCTGCCTTTGTATTTGGTGACCATTTAGGGTTTACGGCGGGCGTTAACAGAGAAATGATTTTTCCTATGGTGGTAGGTAAGCTAGTGGGTGGTATTACAGCAGTAGTACTTGCATCTATGATTACACCCAAAAGCTCTGTTATAGAAGAAAAAAATACAGTTGTGTAAATCAGTTAAAAATCAGCATGAACCACTGAGTATTTTGCTAATTGGTAACATCAGTAGTTACAATAGCAAAAGGAGTGACAAAGAATACGCTCCTAAATTTAAATTAATTAATAGACTACAATTGCATACTAGGGTTTTGGCACAATCTTAGGCTGTATATATTATAATTTAGTTTTAAAAGCGTGTGTCAATTTACAAAACAACTAGAGAGAATGGATTTCTAGTTGTTTTGTATTGTTTGAATAGTTTGCAAGTAGTTATTATATTAGATATCTGATTAACAGTAGCGATAGTGGGTATTATTAACATTGTAGGTGGATTGTGACAAAAATCACGATACCATAGCATTGACATTTAAGTATTTAAATACTAAAATACTTATAAAGGCTTAATTTTCAAAAAAAAGAAAAAAATAGGAAAATGGAGGGGTAAGAATGAGTATGTTTTGTTATCAATGTCAGGAAACAGCTAAAGGAACAGGTTGTACCATTAGAGGAGTCTGTGGGAAAACAGACAATGTAGCCAACCTACAGGATTTACTAATTTATGTTCTAAAGGGTATCTCTATCTACAGTCAGGATGCAAAAAAACTAGGAATTAGAAATGAGGCAGTAGATAAATTCGTTATGGAAAGTCTATTTGCTACTATTACAAATGGCAATTTTGATGCAAAATATTTCCTTGATAAAATTAAAGAAGGTTTAACATTAAGAGATGAAATGAAACAACAGTTCCTCCAAGCAGGCGGAGAATTGAAAGCTGACCTGCATGATGCTGCTATATGGAAGGGAGAAGGTCAAAGTGAGTTTGCTGCAAAAGCATTAGAGGTTGGTATTCTTTCTACAGAGAATGAAGATGTAAGATCCTTAAGAGAGCTTATTATATATGGAATCAAAGGTATGGCTGCCTATGCTAAGCATGCTTATGTTTTAGGATATAAAGTAGAGGATATCTTTGATTTTATGCAAAAGGCTCTAGCAGCAACAACTGATGACAACCTAAGCGCTGATGATTTAGTAGCACTGACCATGGAGACGGGGAAATATGGAGTAGATGTAATGGCATTATTAGACAAAGCCAATACAACAACCTACGGAAATCCTGAAATAACAAAGGTAAATATAGGGGTTAAAAATAATCCAGCTATATTAATCAGTGGCCATGATTTAAAGGATATGGAAGAATTATTAAAGCAAACGGAAGGCACAGGAGTAGACGTATATACCCATAGTGAGATGCTACCAGCCAATTATTATCCAGCCTTTAAGCAATATCAGCATTTTGTTGGAAACTATGGAAATGCATGGTGGAAGCAAGATAAGGAATTTGAATTCTTCAATGGACCAGTTTTAATGACAACCAATTGTTTAGTACCACCTAAGGATAGCTATAAAGATAGAGTATATACAGCAAATACAGTAGGATTTGAAGGAGTAAAACATATTGAAACAAAGGATGGCAAAAAGGATTTTACAGCAATTATTGAGCATGCAAAAAAATGTCAGCCTCCTGTTGAAATAGAAAAAGGTGAAATTATTGGAGGATTTGCTCACAATACTGTACTTAGCCTTGCAGACAAAGTTATTGAAGCAGTAAAAAGTGGAGCCATTAAAAGATTCTTTGTAATGGCTGGATGTGATGGCAGGATGAAATCCAGAGATTACTATACAGAATTTGCAAAGGATTTACCACAGGATACTGTAATCCTAACGGCTGGATGTGCAAAGTATAGATACAACAAGCTTGATTTAGGAGATATAGGAGGAATACCAAGAGTTCTAGATGCTGGTCAATGTAATGACTCTTATTCACTAGCTGTAATTGCCCTTAAATTAAAAGAAGTATTTGAATTAGAAGATATAAATGAATTACCAATTTCCTATAATATTGCATGGTATGAACAAAAAGCTGCATTAGTGTTATTAGCATTACTATATTTAGGAGTTAAGAATATACATTTAGGCCCAACACTGCCGGCTTTCTTATCACCTAATGTAGCCAAAGTCTTAGTTGAGAATTTTGGAATCAGCGGAATTACAGAAGTGGATAAGGATATTGAAAAGTTTATGGGAACAGCTTCAGCATAATGACTATATGTAATAACAGAACTAGAATATAACAGCATTATCAAGGAAGGATATTAAGCGACTTCTACTTTAATAAGGGGATGAGGTCGCTTAATTTATGCTGCATTAGATATTCTTTAAACTCTTTATTCATTTTTTCAGGGACACCTCCTAAAATACAAGCCTTAAAGGAGCAAATATCGCAGCTGGTAGGACATTGATTGTTTATAAAAGGACCCTCTATTACTTCAAATATATCTAATAAAGAAATTTGATCAGGGGAGTTAATCAGCGCAAAACCACCTTTAGGTCCACGAACGGATCGGAGAAATTTTGCCTTAACAAGACGTTGCATCACCTTAGATAAGTGTGATTCCGATGCACCTATAATTTTTGCAATTTCCTTCACGTTTAATAATCCCACATCCTTTTTTGCAGCAATAACAATCATACTATGGAAAGCAATAGAAACCATTTCAGATACATGAATTATACCAGACAACTATATCACCTCTTTAAATAAATTTTAGTATTTGGGTATTAGGAAGTCAATGATTTCTTTTTCTAAAGCATAAAATCTTTCATTATTCGTGAAAAAGTATTTGGGCCATATACCAAGAAAATATATAGGAAATTTAATTGAAGATGGAGGAAAAGAGATTGTTGTTGCACCTAACCTACTCCAATACTATAAACCTATATTAGAGAAATGAGTCTTATGTAATTGAATAGCATCATTGCTTAAAAGGAACTACCCTGAGATCATGGCATATAATGTTTGTAGAGTAAAGAATTTTACAATACATAATTTCAAATATACTGAAAAGGTTTTACTAAATTATAATAAAAATAAAGGATCAAAAAAATACATGCTAAGCAAGGGTATTCTAGATGCTCTAAAGCAATAATACGGAACAATGTTATAATTACCTCTGATATAGGTATACATAAAGGAGCTATAAAGTATGGATTTGATTCATTGTTAATGAATACCGGAAAATAGTTTGACCAGGGTTAGATTGTGGGTTTATTGGAGTCAGTTGCGGGTATCTAGATAAGAATACCTTAGGATTTTGGGGAATTCTTAATAGTATAAAGATTATAAAATAATTTCATTTTTTCTAAAAATTACAATAAAAATTAAAAGCTCATAAGT
The DNA here is from genome assembly GCF_900111615.1 of Natronincola peptidivorans. Lineage (GTDB taxonomy): Bacteria > Bacillota > Clostridia > Peptostreptococcales > Natronincolaceae > Natronincola_A > Natronincola_A peptidivorans. Next base: position 37,461 of record NZ_FOHU01000012.1, read on the forward strand.
CAGAAACCGTTACTGCACTAAGGAACATTAATTGTTTTATTAGAAATGGATTAATTTGAATTATATGTAATATAGGACATAGAATATGAAAGACAATTAAACATATACTACTAGTACAGCAGAAAGGAGTGATGATAATGAATTTATTGGCTATTGCTATTGAAAATAATCCTGATAAACTACAGTTTTTATTAAAAAAGCAAATCCAGTCCTTCAAAAATGAAGGTGTTGAAATAGATGAAAAAATTATCATAGATGAACCTTTTTATATACTGGAATACAGTATTAAAACTGAAAGTATAAAAAATTATCCAATTAACGATTTTATTAATATTTTTAAATATTGTGTTGCTAATGCATTATATGAATACATTAAGCTTTATCAAGAAAGTGAATTATTTAATCGCATAATAGAATACGATTATTACTATTTCACTGTAAAGGAACGATTGGAAATTCAAGATAATATCAAAGGGCTTTTAATAAAAGACAAAAATGATATAAAGAATAAAAATAATGAATCTTACCAAAGAAAGTTTACAATCATACAGCGTTTTGTAGATTATTTTAAAGAAAATACTGAATTAAACCTTAAAGGTTTTATCACCTTTCGTTTAAAAGATTATATTTTGGAATTACAGGATATTGTAGAGCGGGCGGTAGAAGATTTATTAATGGATAAGGAATATAACGAGTTTATAAAGCTCTTAAAGTATTTTGTAGATATACAAGAGGCAAAAATAGATGTTATCCATATTGTAATAGAAGAAGATAATAAATATAAGCTTTATGATCAGTACAGCAATATAGTAAATAATGAGTATTTAAAAATGATTGCTGCAGAAATGACAGATAAAGATATAAATTATGAGGATTTACTTATTAGTTCACTAATTACTATAGCACCTAACAAAGTGTTTATTCATAGAGTATCAAAAAATAGTAATGCAGAGGTGATTAAAACTATATCCAGGGTATTTGCAGATAGGGTAAAGGTGTGTGACACTTGTGATTGGTGTAAAGTAAAAGTTCAAGCAGAAAAAGAATAACACAGCTCCCTCTCAATAGGGAGTTGTTTTTGCTTTTCATTTGCAATATATGGACAAAATGGTATAATCATTTATGTAATTCTCTTTAAAAGATCTATGTAAGAGGTGAAGGGATGAATTTTCTAACAATATTAATACTAGCTGCTATCGGAGCAATAATTGGGTGGGTAACAAATTTATTAGCGGTAAAACTATTATTTAGGCCCTTTGACCCTATTTATATTTCCATTCTAAATATTAAAATACAAGGGCTGATACCTAAAAGAAGAAGTGAGGTAGCAGTAAGTATTGGCAAAACTATTGAGAACGATTTATTATCCATTGAAGATATTGCATCAAAGCTAATCAATAGTCATAGTAAGGAAGAAATATTTTTAGTTATTAAAAATAAGATTAATAAGATTATTAGTGAGAGACTACCAGGAATTATTCCTTCTCATTTTAAAGGAATGATAAAAAGTTATATTGAAGATATTATTGACCAAGAAGGAGAAAAAATAATTGCTGAAATTCTAGAGGCAATTATTACAAAAGGTACCTCTACTATTGAATTATCTCAAATGATTGAAGAAAAGATAAATGAATTTCCATTAGATAAACTAGAAGCAGTTGTGCTTAGTATAGCAAAAAAAGAATTAAAGCATATAGAAATACTAGGAGCGGTGCTGGGATTTATCATAGGATTATTACAAGGAATCTTAATTATAGCATTATTTTAAGACCAACTATAGGAATAAATATCTATAGATTGGAAAAAAATATTTATAATCTCTTGACAAAAACTTTTTTGAAAAATATAATTATTTTAAAAAAGAAAAAAGCTATAAAGAGGAAGAGTAAATTGATTCCAGTACCCAGAGAGAAAACACCTAGGCTGCAAGTGTTTTTGTATATGGTCAATTGAAAACTACCCTTCAGCTGTTTCTAATTAACTCATGGCTGACTTATGAGTGAAAGGAAAACCGATGACAACGTTATAGTCTAATAAAGTGGATTTAATCAATTTAGGTGGAACCGCGGGTAAGTATCTCTCTCGTCCTATTGTCTTAGGAGGGAGTTTTTTTATTTTTATAATTAAGGAGGATGAAAAATGGAGAAGATAAAAGTGCAATTGAAGGATGGTACAGTAAAGGAAGTAAATAAAGGGACGTCTATATATGATATCGCAAAGGAGATTAGTGAAGGATTAGCTCGTGTAGCTATAGGAGCAGAAGTAAATGATAGATTGGTAGATTTAAGCTATACAGTCGAAGAAAACTGTAGTCTAAACATTTTACGGTTTGAAGATGAAGAAGGAAAAGATTTTTTAAGACATACAAGTGCACATATTATGGCGCAGGCAGTAAAAAGATTATATCCTGATACAAAGTTAGCAATAGGTCCAGCCATAGATAATGGGTTTTATTATGATTTTGATTCTGAGCATAAATTTACTCCAGAGGATTTAGAGAAGATTGAAGCAGAGATGCAGAAAATTGTAAAAGAAAAATTGGCTTTAGAAAGGTTTGAACTACCTAAGGATGAAGCTATCAAATTGATGAGGGAACAGAATGAAAGCTATAAAATAGAGCTTATTGAAGATCTGCCAGAAGGCGAGGTCATCTCTTTTTATAAACAAGGAGAATTTGTTGACCTTTGTGCTGGACCCCATGCTATGTCTACTGATAAGATGAAAGCTTTTAAGCTGCTAAGTATAGCAGGAGCTTATTGGCGAGGCGATGAAAAAAATAAAATGCTTCAAAGAATCTATGGAACCTCCTTCGAAAAGAAAAAGGATTTAGAAGAATACCTTCATAGACTAGAAGAAGCTAAAAAGAGAGATCATAGAAAAATTGGTAAGGAATTAGATTTATTTAGCCTGCAAGAGGAGGGTCCCGGTTTTCCTTTCTTTCATCCAAAGGGTATGGTCCTAAGAAACCAATTGGAACAATTTTGGAGAACAGAACATGTAAAGAGAAATTATGAAGAAATTAGAACTCCCATCATTCTTAATGAAGACCTATGGCATAAATCTGGACATTGGGATCATTACAAAGAAAATATGTATTTTACAAATATAGACGAACAGGATTATGCAGTTAAACCAATGAATTGTCCGGGATCTATATTAATGTATAAAAGAAAAATGCATAGCTATAGAGATCTTCCAATAAGAATGGGCGAGCTTGGGTTAGTACATCGTCATGAGTTATCTGGAGCACTACATGGTTTAATGAGGGTAAGATGCTTTACACAGGATGATGCTCATATCTTTATGCTACCAGAACAAATTAAAGATGAAATTATTGGGGTTATTGAGTTTGTAGATTACTTCTATAATATATTTGGGTTCAAATATCATATTGAATTATCCACAAGACCAAAAGATTCTATGGGCACCGATGAAGAATGGAATTTAGCTATCAATGCATTAAAAGTAGCATTAGAAGAAAAAGGATTGAAGTACAAAATAAATGAAGGGGATGGTGCCTTTTATGGTCCTAAAATTGATTTCCATTTAGAGGATTGTATTGGAAGGACATGGCAATGTGGTACTATTCAATTAGACTTTCAAATGCCACAAAGATTTGATATCCATTATATAGGAGCTGATGGAGAGAAACATCGCCCCATCATGATTCACAGGGTCATCTTTGGTAGTATTGAAAGGTTCATAGGGATCCTGATAGAGCACTATGCAGGCAAGTTTCCAACATGGCTGGCTCCAATACAAATAAAAATACTACCGATTACTGATGTCCATCATGATTATGTAGTAAAGATCAGGGATAAGATGCTGGAGAAGGGATTAAGAGTAGAGGTGGATATGAGAAACGAGAAAATTGGATATAAAATTAGAGAAGCTCAGTTATCTCGAGTGCCTTATATGCTTGTGGTTGGAGATAAAGAAGTAGAGGCAGAAGCAGTGGCTGTAAGATCTAGAGATAAAGGAGAGCTAGGAGCTGTAGAGGTAGATACCTTTATTGAAAATATTATTAATGACATAGAGAAGAAAACCATATAGTTTTATAATATGACCCTAGATTGTTTCTACAATCTAGGGTCATATTTATACAGCTTCCATTTCTTTATCTGAGTCCAACGGTTTTGGAGAATCCTTTGCTTCATCCAGAAAGTCTCCTAATAATTCACTTAGCTCGTCATTATTTAATGTCTCACGGTCCATCAAAGCGGCAGCAACTTTCTCTAACTGATTTTTGTAAGTTTTTAAATGCTGCTGAGTTATTTCATAGCAATCATCAATAATCTTATTCATTTCTTTATTAATATCTTGTCCCAAAACCTGCATCATTGTAGGATTATTAGACATATATCCTAAATCGCTCATCCCATATTCGCAAACCATTTGCATGGTTATATCAATTACTTTTTTCAAATCATCTCTTGCACCAGTAGAAAGGTGACCAAAAATTAATTCTTCAGCAGCTCTGCCTCCCAACATGACCATAATTTTACTACAGAGCTCTTCTCTTGTCATAATGTACCTATCCTCTTGTGGCATATGAAGAACATATCCTAGGGCTTGACCTCTAGGGATAATAGATACTTTTTGAACAATATCAGTATTTAATATTTTGGCAATTAACGCATGACCGGCCTCGTGGTAGGAGACAATTTGTTTTTCCTTTAATAAAACACTAGGGTTCTTAACTTGTAGCCCTGCAATAATTCTTTCGATGGCCTGTTCAAAATGTTTGATAGCGATGGTTGTTTGGTTTTCTCTCACAGCAATAATAGCAGCCTCATTAGCAACATTAGATAAGTGAGCACCGCTCATGCCATGGGTTTTTTTTGCTAAATCCTCGATTTTTACATCCAAGGCTAAGGGCTTGTTTTTGGTATGCACTCTCAATATTTCTTCTCTAGCCTTCACATTTGGATTGCCTATAAACATATGTCTATCAAAACGTCCAGGTCTAAGTAAAGCTTCATCTAATAAGTCTAAACGATTTGTTGCTCCTATTACTACTACTGTTTGATCAGTATTGAACCCATCTAATTCTACTAGTAGTTGATTAAGGGTTTGATCCTTTTCATTATTACTATCCAGATGCCTCTTTGCACCGATTGCATCAATTTCATCAATAAATATAACACTTGGAGACTCCTTTTTGGCTTTTTCAAATAATGTACGGACACGTTTTGCACCAACACCAACATATTTTTCTACAAACTCTGAGCCACTTGCCGAAAAAAAAGAAGATTTTGTTTCACCTGCTACAGCAGAAGCTAATAATGTTTTACCTGTTCCCGGAGGTCCATAAAATAAAATTCCCTTAGGAATTTTGGCACCCATTTTTTGATATTTTTCTACTTGATTGATAAAATCAATAACTTCTATCAATTCTTCCTTTACTTCTTCTAGACCAGCTACATCTTCAAAGGTTACTTTAGGTTTAGTAAAAATCTCATTCGATTTTTGTTCGGCTTCTTTCTTTTCATTGATAGTTGCATGTGCATATTGAAATGGTTTATCCAATTTAATATAATAAATAAACAGGAAGACGGTTACTCCTATGAGAAGTAAACGATCCCTACTTGCAAAATGGTTATTAATATCGCCTCCTGACAAAAATGAAAAACTAGAGACGATTGTTAATGCTAAAAAAATCAAGAAAAGCATGAATATTATTTTTTTCTTCATTACATCACCACCTTATACTGTCTTTAAAAATAGCATACCCAAAACCAAAGATAAAAATGAGAAAGAGAATGAAGAAAACCCAAGGAAAATAATTGTATTTTTTCTATTATCAACAAATAATAAATTTAAGAAAAATATAGGATAATATTTGTTATAACAAAACCCTTGACAAATCACCAGTAAATTGATATTCTATTGTAGAAAACAAAGTAGAAGGTTCCGCTTCTCACCTTATAGCAAAGGCTATATAGGTTAATAACAGACATTTTGAGAGATGTATTGATGAAGTTATGTTATTAAAATTGAAGCGGATAGTTTATACTATTCGTTTTTTTTATGTAAATTATATAATGGAGGTGTCAGATTATTAGAGATATCAACGAGCTTCAGATTAATGAGGAAATAAGGGATAAGGAAGTTAGGTTAATTGATGCTAATGGGGATCAATTGGGGATTATAGCAGTAAAAGAAGCGCAGAAACTAGCAAATACTAAAAACCTAGATTTAGTGAAAATTGCGCCCCAAGCAAAGCCACCTGTTTGCAAGATTATGGATTATGGAAAATATAAGTATGAATTAGCCAAAAAAGAGAAAGAAGCTAAGAAGAATCAAAAAGTAGTCAATATTAAAGAAGTTAGACTTAGCCCTAATATTGAAAAGCATGACCTGATGGTAAAGGCAAATCAAGCTATTAAATTCCTAAAAAACGGTGATAAAGTTAAAGTTACTTTGCGTTTTAGAGGTAGAGAGTTAAGTAATATAAACTTAGGGAAAAAAGTTATTGATGAATTTAGAGATTTATTAGTGGAAGTAAGTCAAGTTGAAAAACACGCCAAGCTAGAAGGGAAACAAATGATTATGGTTTTGACTCCCAAGAATGCATAGATTAGAAGGAGGAAATAACGATGCCAAAAATGAAAAGTCACAGAGGTGCTTCAAAGAGATTCAAAAAAACAAAATCTGGAAAAATAAAAAGAATGAAAGCTTTTAAAAGTCATATTTTAACTAAGAAATCTGCTAAAAGAAAAAGAAATCTTAGAAAAGCAGGATTGGTATTCAAAGGTGAAGCAAAAAAATTAGCGCAAATTTTAGCATAGTAGATATCGTAAAAGGAGGTTTTAATAAATGGCTAGAGTGAAAAAGGCAGTGAATGCCAAAAAGAAACATAAGAAAATACTTAAACTTGCGAAGGGTTTTAGAGGAGCGAGAAGTAAGTTATTTAGACCAGCAAATCAATTTGTTATGAAAGCTTTAAAGCATGCTTATGTTGGTCGAAAACTAAGAAAAAGAGACTTTAGAAAATTATGGATTACTAGAATTAATGCTGCAGCTAGAGCGAATGGATTATCTTACTCAAGATTTATGAATGGTTTAAAAACAGCAGGTATTCAAATGAATAGAAAAGTACTAGCTGAAATGGCTATTTATGATAAAGAAGGCTTTGCTCAATTAGTGAATGTTGCAAAAGAAAAAATAAACGCTTAATATAAAAGAGTCCTCATTTTAAACTGAGGACTCTCTTTAATAACTATTTAAAGGATAGGATAGTTTGCTGTTAATATAAAAATACTAAAAGAAAATAATTAAAGGAAGATGGAATTATTTAGATAATAGTAATATAATAATAGAATGGAATCTTTAAGATTATAGTTTAGGCGGTGTTACAAAATGAAGGACAGAATAGGTCATATTGACCTAGCACCAACACAGATTTTGGTAATGGGTTTTCTAATAGTTATTTTAATAGGGACTACCTTACTAAACTTGCCTATAGCCTCACAGTCTGGGCAAAGCATAGGATTTATTGATGCTTTATTTACAGCTACCTCTGCCGTATGTGTTACCGGATTAGTAGTTGTAGATACAGGCACCTATTGGAGTACATTTGGAAAGACTGTTATTTTAATTCTAATCCAAATTGGCGGTCTAGGCTTTATGACGATGGCAACAATGTTCTTTGTGCTTTTGGGGAAAAAGATATCTTTAAAAGAAAGGCTAATCATGCAAGAAGCTCTTAATCAATACACTTTAGCAGGAATAGTGAAATTTACACAATACATTATCTTGGGTACCTTTATCATTCAAGGTATAGGTGCATTCCTGTTATCCTTTAGATTCATACCAGATTATGGGTGGGGTAAGGGCATAGCTTATTCAATATTCCATGCTATTTCCGCCTTTTGCAATGCTGGTTTTGACTTGATTGGAGAAGGTAGAGGACTTACCCCCTATGTAGCGGACCCCATTGTAAACCTTGCAATATGGGGACTAGTGATTATTGGAGGGATAGGTTTTTCTGTTATCGTTGATATTATTAATCAAAAAAGCTTCAAGCGATTAGGATTACATACAAAAATGGTACTGTTTATTACTGCCTTATTACTAAGCTTAGGATTTTTAGCATTTTTAGTGTTGGAATGGAACAATCCTGAAACATTAGGAGACTTAAGCTTTAGTGGGAAAATGCTTGCTGCTTTTTTTCAGTCCATGACCCCAAGAACTGCTGGGTTTAATACGATACCCTTAGATGGAATGACAAATGCCTCAAAAATGCTGACGATAATGTTGATGTATATAGGTGGATCACCTGCATCAACAGCAGGAGGAATTAAAACTGCTACTTTGGGAGTCATTCTATTTACTGTTGTTTCTGTAATAAAAGGTAAGGAAGATACAGAACTTTTTAAAAGAAAAGTATCAAGAGATATTGTTAATCGAGGTATTACAGTAGCTGTAATAGGTATTACCTTGATCATGATCATTACTATGCTGCTAATGATAACAGAAACGGGTTTTTCCTTTGAAGAAGTTTTATTTGAGACTACCTCTGCCTTTGGAACTGTAGGACTATCTCTAGGTATTACTGATGAATTAAGTACCATAGGAAGGCTTATTATGATTTTTATGATGTTTGCTGGTAGAGTAGGGCCTTTAACCATAGCATATGCATTGGCTAGACAGCAGAAAAAGAATAAAGGTATAATAAAATATCCCGAAGGTAAAATATTGGTAGGTTAGGATGGTGAAAAAATGAAACAATTTGTAGTTATTGGATGTGGTCGTTTTGGGAGTAGTGTTGCTGAGAACCTATACAAATTAGGACATGATGTGCTAGCAATAGATGGACATGAGGAAACGGTGCAGAATATTTCTGATAAAGTAACCCATGCTGTACAAGTGGATGCTACAGATGAGCATGCTTTAAGGTCATTGGGTTTGAGAAATTTTGATGTGGCGGTTATTACTATAGGCTCTCATATCCAATCTTCAATAATGGCTACTCTTATTGTAAAGGAGTTAGGGGTGAAATATGTAGTAGCAAAGGCACAAAGCGAGCTGCATGCTAAAGTATTATATAAGATTGGTGCTGATAGGGTTGTTTTCCCAGAACGAGATATGGGTATGAGGGTTGCACATAACTTAGTAGCCACCAATATATTAGACTATATAGAGCTTGCACCGGAATATAGCATCATGGAGATAACGACTATAGATGAATGGCATGAAAAAACACTATTAGACCTTAATATACGTTCAAGATATGGGATTAATATTATGGCAATCAAACATGGAAATCATATTAATGTATCTCCTACAGCTAATGATGTAGTCCACAGAGGTGACGTGTTAGTAGTAATTGGACATAACAATGACTTAAAGAGGCTACAAAAATAAAAAAGAATAATAGTTTATGATAAAGCTAGGTGAAAACCATGGAAAGAGAGATCATTACGAGTCAACAAAACAAGCTAGTAAAACATGTAAAGGGCTTGCATACAAAGAAAAATAGAAGGATGTATAATCAATGTATTGTTGAAGGGATTCGAATTATTGAAGAATGTCTTAAACATCATATTCCTATAGCTTTTGTCCTTTATACTGAAGAATTAAGAAATGTGCAAGGTGGAAGTGATTTATTAGAGAAATTAAAGCGAAACAACAAATTATATGAGATATCTAAGGATCTATATCGGAAGCTGTCTGATACAGAAAACCCTCAAGGTATAATGGCGATTGTTGATATAAAAAACACCAGCTTACAAGAGCTTTCAATAAAAGATGAAGATTTCTATATTATTTTAAATGAAATTCAGGATCCTGGCAACATGGGAACCATCATAAGGACAGCTGAAGCTGCTGGTGTTGATGCCGTTATTTTAACCAAAGGATGTGTGGATCCATATAACACGAAAACTGTTAGAGCTACAATGGGAGCTTTATTTCATATGCCTATTATCCAGTTGGAAGGTAGTCAGGAATGGATATACTATTTAAAGAAAAAGGGAGTTAAACTAATAGCCAGTAATCTAAACACAGATAATACCTATCTAGATATAGATTATCAGGGAAAAATTGCCATCATTATTGGAAATGAAGCTAATGGTATAGATCAAAGTCTATTGTCCAAAGTAGACATGTCTATAAAAATACCTATATTGGGTAAGGTGGAATCCTTAAATGCCTCTGTTGCATCGGCTATACTAATCTATAAAGCAATAGAAAAGAAAAGATTTATGAGTCTTTAGAAATTTCAAAAAATTTACATATATTTATTTAATCCCCTTGTTTCCCTCACCAACCTATGCTATAATGAATCTACAAGAATGGCTTAGGGGAAGGAGTGTGGTTCGTTGAGGATTGCAGAAGCATTTTGGAGAATATTTGAACTAACTGGCTCCATAACAGCCTATATTATGTACAAGAAATTAGAAATTAATCAAGAAATATACAATGGTAATAGCTAAGAAAGAGAAAAGTATGCTATAGACTATTTTTCAGAGAGAAGATGCCATAGGCTGGAAGCACTTCAAATAAGTATAGCAGAAGTTCCCTCTGGAGCAATAAAGCTGAAGGTTATAGTAGGCTTTATCGGTTGGACACCGTTATTGTCTCTTGAGTGGCATATATTATATGCTATTAGGGTGGTACCGCGGAATAAACCTTCGTCCCTTTTTAGGGATGGGGGTTTTTGTATTTTTATTAATTATGTTGAATAGGAAGGAGTATTGTTATGGAAAACAAGCTAAAAGCATTACAGGACAATGCTAAAGTAGAAATCTCTGCATCGGATTCCATGGAGGCATTAGAGAAAACTAGAGTGAAATATTTAGGAAAAAAAGGAGAATTAACTGAAGTTTTAAGAGGCATGGGTAGCTTGGCAGCTGAAGAGAGACCTATTATAGGCAAAATGGCTAATGAAGTGAGGGAAACCATGGAGACTTTGCTTGAAGAAGCAAAAAAAGTCTTAAAAAATAAGGCACTAGAGCAACAATTAGCCTCTGAAGCAATCGATATTACCATGCCAGGCAAGAAAATAGAAATAGGGAAAAAACACCCTTTAACACAAGGCTTAGATGAGTTAAAAAACATTTTTATAGGGATGGGCTTTAAAGTTGCAGAGGGGCCTGAAGTGGAGACAGTATATTATAATTTTGATGCATTAAATGCCCCAGCAAATCATCCTTCTAGAGATATCTCTGATACTTTCTACATCAATAAGGATGTTATCCTAAGACCACAAACATCACCTGTACAAGTAAGGGTAATGGAAAGAGTAAAGCCTCCCATTAGGATAATTGCTCCAGGGAGATGTTTCAGAAATGATACACCAGATGCTACTCATTCTCCTATGTTTCACCAATTGGAAGGATTGGTAGTCGATAAAGGGATTACCCTAGGAGATTTAAAAGGTACTTTAGAAGTATTTGCTAAAGAGTTTTTAGGGAGCCATACAGAAATTAAGTTCAGACCTCATTATTTTCCCTTCACAGAACCAAGTGCAGAAATAGACGCATCCTGTTTTAAATGTGGTGGCGAGGGATGTGGGTTTTGCAAAGGCGAAGGATGGATCGAATTGTTAGGAGCGGGAATGGTACATCCAAATGTCCTTAGAAACTGCGGAATTGATCCAGAAATCTATAGTGGGTTTGCTTTTGGAATGGGAATTGACAGACTAGTAATGCTAAAATATGGAATAGATGACATACGTTTATTCTTTGAAAATGATATGCGTTTCTTAAATCAATTTTAACTGATGTGATGAAGATAAAATAAGGAGGTTTTAACTTATGCTGGTACCAGTAAAATGGTTAAAAAAATATGTTGATATAAATATGAGTACAAAAGAATTAGCAGATAGGATGACGATGTCAGGCTCAAAGGTAGAAACAGTTAAAAAAACTGGTGAGGATATAGAAGGCGTTGTTGTTGGTAAAATTCTAAAAATTAAACCTCATCCAAATGCTGATAAGCTAGTGGTTGTATTGGTTGACATTGGGGAAAAAACAATACAAATTGTAACGGGGGCAACGAATATAACCGAAGGTGATTATGTACCAGTAGCATTAGATGGTGGACTTTTACCAGGTGGAGTAAAAATAAATAAAGGGGAGCTTAGAGGAGAGGTATCCGAGGGAATGCTTTGCTCACAGGAAGAACTAGCAATACCCAAATCAGTTATTCCTGAAGAGATGAAGGATGGGATTTGGATACTGAAGGAAGAATATCCTCTTGGAAAAAAAATAGCAGATGTCATTGATCTACAGGATGAGGTAATTGAATTTGAGATTACTTCCAATAGGCCAGATTGCTTAAGTATGATTGGCATAGCTAGAGAAGTAGCTGCAACTATTGGAACAACTTTAAAATATCCTAGCATACAAGTGAAGGAAGCGGAAGATAAAAGTAGTGATAAGGTCAGTGTAGTCATAGAAGATACTGAGGGATGCCAAAGATATGTTGCTAGAGTAATAGAAGACGTTACCATTAAACCTTCTCCCCAATGGATGCAACAAAGATTAGCAAAAGCAGGGGTACGACCCATCAACAATATTGTTGATATAACCAACTATGTTATGTTAGAATACGGTCAACCCTTACATGCTTTCGATATTGACTATGTTGAGGGGCATACAATTATTGTGAAAAGAGGAGAGCGAGGTCAATCCTTTAAAACTTTAGACGGTGTAGAAAGAAAACTAAAGGAATATATCACCATGATTTGTGATACAAAGAAGGAATTGGCAATTGCTGGTGTAATGGGTGGTGAGGAATCAGAGGTTACATCAGCCACCAAAACTATTCTTTTAGAGTCTGCATATTTTGAACCTGAGGGGATTAGACTTACATCAAAACAATTAGGACTGAGAACAGAAGCATCTTCAAGATTTGAAAAAGGGATTGATCCCAATATTGCTTTAATAGCAGCCGAAAGAGCTTGTCAACTAATCAAAGAATTAGGAGTAGGAAGAATTTTAAAAGGTGCTGTAGATGTTTATCCAAAACCAAAAGAAGTTGAAGAAAAGAGTCTTCGTCCAAAGAAAGTAAATGATTTGCTTGGTACAAATCTTACAAATGAAGAAATGGTACAAATTTTAGAAAGTTTAGAAATAGCTACCCAGGATGAAGGAGATGTTATTAAGGCAAGGATACCTACTTATCGAATTGATTTAAATCAAGAGGCAGACTTTGTAGAAGAAATAGGTAGAATTTATGGCTATGATAATATTCCGGCTACGATGGCAAGAGGAAATATTGTTGTTGGCAGGAAAACAAATGGTCAAATAATTGAAGATGTTACAAAGGATGCTTTAAACGCTATGGGGATTAATGAGATTGCCACCTATTCCTTTGTTAGTCCAAAAAGCGCTGATAAAATAAGGTTGCCGGAAAATAGTATAAAAAGGAATTTCATCACATTATTGAACCCTCTAGGAGATGAAACCAGTGCTATGCGAACTAGTCTTCTACCAAATCTATTAGAGGTAATGGCAAGAAACTATAATAGAAAAGTAGAAGGGTTTAAAGCTTTTGAACTTGGAAGGATTTTTATTCCTAGGATGGAGGAATCCAGTAAATTACCACATGAACTATCCAATTTAGTCATAGGTATCTATGGAGATGAAGACTTCTTTACATTGAAAGGCATAGTAGAAGGATTATTAAATAGATTAAGAATTACAGGATATGAATATGAGGTGGAAAAACATCACCCAACCTTTCATCCAGGAAGATGCGGCAGTATTGTTTATGGAGATCATACTATAGGTGTATTAGGAGAACTCCATCCTGAAGTATTAGAAAACTATGGCTTAGGCAAAAAGTGCTATTGTGCAGAATTAGATTTTGAGTTGTTACTTCGTTTAACTCGATTGGATACTATGTATAAACCACTGCCTAAATACCCTGCTATAACAAGAGATTTTGCAGTAGTAGTGAAAGAATACGTTTTGGTTAAAGAAATAGAGAAAATTATTTTTACAAATGGTGAAGGAATTCTAGAAAACTATAAATTGTTTGATATCTATCAAGGTAACCAGATTAAAGAAGGACACAAAAGTATAGCTTATACATTAACCTATAGACATAAGGAGAGGACATTAAAGGATGAAGAAGTAAATATAGTACATGATAATATTTTAAAAGAAATTAAAGAAAAACTAGGTGGAACACTAAGAGATTAATAAATGAATATAAACTATGCAACCTATAGGTTGCATAGTTTATATTATATTTACTTAACTTATAAAAGATTTTTAAAGAAAAAATAAATTTCTCATGCTTTTTAAGCAGGATATTATCTATTTGTAAAGAAATGATATATAAAGCTTAATCAAAATGTATAAGTCCAGTGAGGGGTTGATCTACTATGGAGAAGAAAAATAAAGTTATAATAAAAATAAATGGACAAGACTATCAAATTATAGGAACAGAGCCAAAGGATTATTTATTAAAAGTAGGTAACTTTGTCGATGAACAGATGGACTGTATTGCAAAGCATAATAATAAGTTAAGCACTTCTATGATTGCTGTATTGACTAGTATAAATATTGCCGATCAATTCTTAAAAATGCAAAATCAATTTGATACAATAAAAAAAGAGCATGCTGACCCCTTAAATGAATTAGAACAATTAAAAAATCACTATAATATTGCCTTAAAGGAATTGGAGGAAAAAAGAGAAAGTCTTCAGTTACTACAAAAGCAAGCAGAAGAATTAATGAGCTATAAAGAAAAAATTGAGACAGAAAACAAAGCACTAAAAGAGAAATTACATAATAATGAAGAAGATTTAGTTAATGCTGAGGCTATTATTAATGATTTACAGAATAAGTTATTTGAAAATCAAATCAAACTGGTACAAATGAGAAAAGATTTAGAGGAATATGTAAACAATACAGATACCATCAACAAAGTAAAAAAGATATAGTCGTCAAACAAAATCAATGAAAAAAATATTTAAAGTAGTGATATAATAATATTACTGCTTTTTTTATTATAGAAATAGAGAAAGGTGTTAATGATTATGGGAAAAGTAGAACTACTAGCACCAGCCGGGTCCTATGAAGCATTTCATGCAGCTGTACAAAATGGTGCAGATGCTGTATATTTAGGCGGAACAGCATTCAGTGCCAGAGCATATGCCTCAAACTTTGAAATGGAAACATTAGAAAAAGCTATGAAGTATGCACATCTTAGAGGAGTGAAGGTTTATGTAACAATAAATACCCTAATAAAAGATGTGGAAAGGAAAGAATTGCTTCAGTATATAAATAGACTATATAGCATTGGGATAGATGCTATCATTGTACAAGATTTAGGTGTAATACAAATTGTTAGAGAGGTTTTTCCAGATTTAGAAATTCATTGCAGCACACAGATGACTTTACACAATAGTGAAGGTATAAATTTATTAACAGAACTAGGAGTTAAACGAGTTGTTTTAGCTAGAGAACTATCTTTAAAGGATATTAAAAAAATTTATGATAATACTCAAGCAGAGCTTGAAGTATTTATACACGGAGCCCTATGCTATAGTTATTCAGGACAGTGTTTAATGAGCAGCTTTATAGGAGGTCGCAGTGGCAATAGAGGTAGATGTGCTCAACCCTGTAGAAAAAAATATGAAATCATATCCTTAAATAAAGAAATTGTTGCAAAAAGTCAGGGATACTATATGAGTATGAGAGATTTAAATGTATTGAATAATATAGGAGAAGTAATTGAAAGCGGTGTTTTCTCCTTTAAGATAGAAGGCAGAATGAAAAAGCCTCATTATGTAGCCAGTATAGTAAGGGCTTATCGAAGAGCCATTGACGATTATTTGCTATATAAAAAACCGTTTATGGATGAAAAAGTAACGAAGGAGATAACACAAGTCTTCAATCGAAAATTTACAAAAGGGTATTTACTAAGTAGCACCACTCAAAATATCATTAATCCAGAAAAACCAAACAATAGAGGATTATTCTTAGGGAAAATAAAAGAATATAACATCAAAAACAAAAGAATTACTATTAAGCTTATGGAAAATATTCGACAGGGAGATGGCATTGAAATATGGAGCAATATTTCAGGTAGTAATGGAGGTGTTATCAACAAAATATTTTTACATAATGAGCTAATACATGAAGCCGCTAAGGGAGAAACTGTGGATATTCAATTTTTAGGTTCAATTCAAAAAGGTGATGATGTATTTAAAACTTTAGATTTACAGTTAATGAAGCATATAGAAAAAAGCTACGAGGCAGGTTATGAAAATAAAAAAGTGAAAATCTATGGAGAGATTAAAGTACTATCTAATATGCCTATAAAACTATGGCTTTGGGATAATGAAGAAAACATAGTATATCAAGAAAGCAAAGAAATTGTGGAGAGAGCTCGAAAAGTAGCTTTAACTGAGGAGAAAATAATAGAAAATATAAGTAAACTAGGAAATACACCATTTCAGATGGAAACTATCCAAGTCACTATAGATAAAAATATCTCCATACCAATCTCCTCAATTAATCAGGTCAGAAGAGATGCTGTAGAAGCACTGTCAAATCTTAGAAGCAATAGAAACACAAAACAGCCAAAACCTTTAGAAAAAATTGTAATCAATCATAGACACACATCGCTAAGGGAAAAAACCACTGAAAAGTATAGGCCAAGATTAGCAGTCAAAGTTGATTCCTATCAACAATTAAAGTATGTGCTTCAACAACAGGTGGAGAGGGTATATTACGGAAACACAAAAAATCTTGAAGCTGCTTTAGAATTATGTAAAAGTAAAGAGGTGGAAATTTATTTTAGAAGTCCGGCTATAATAAAAGATAATGAACAGGAGATACTAAAAGAAATATTGACAAGATATTCATTTGATGGGCTTTTAGCAGGAGATTTAGGTATGATTGTATTTGGAAGAAAGACTTTGAAAAAGCCTGTTATAGCTGATTTTACCTTAAACATAATGAATAGCAGCACTGTAGAGTTTATGAAGAAGCAAGGTGTTTCTGGTGTAACTCTATCCACTGAGTTGGACTTGAAAAATATTAAAAATTTGAAGGTTAATAGGAGTTTAGAAGTTGAGATAATTGTTTATGGGAAATTACCGATTATGGTTACTGAAGCCTGTCCTTTGATTATTGGTGATGTATGTAACCATCAGTGCAAAGAATGTAAAGATGAAGCCTTTCATTACCTATGGGGTCTAAAAGATGAAAAGGATGCTATTTTTCCTTTCACAAAAGACGAGTGGGGAAGAACAGTGGTGTTGAACAGCTGTCCTTTGTATATGATAGATAAAGTTGAAGATTTAGCAAAAATATACACTACATCTTATAGACTAGATTTTACTAACGAGACACCTCAGGAAATCATAAATATTGTGACAAATTATAAAAAAAACATAGATATGTACTTTAACAATGGAAGTATTGATAATAGCAAAGTAAAAGAAGGAATAAATCACTATACTAGAGGTCATTTTTACCGTGGAATTGAATAAATAATGTTTTATCCCTTGACAGAAAAAAAAGATTGTAATATTATATTTCAAAATAATACTTTTTGACGATGAAGAAAAAAGTAGCACTTTATGGTTACACCTCAGAGAGTAGACTGGTTGGTGAGAAGTCTATAGTACATAAAGCTGTGAATTACATTTTGGAGTTACAATGGGAAATCATTGCGGAAGTCAACCGATAGATTGACATGGAGACATCTTTTTATAGATGGAAACTAAGGTGGTACCACGGGTCTTGCTCGTCCTTAAACAAGGATGAATAGGGCTCTTTATTTTTTATATTAGAATGATAGGAGGCACGAAATGAAAAATGTATTTGAAGTTTTAGAAGAAAGAGGGTATATAGAACAAGTTACCTATGAAGAGGAATTAAAAGAGCTAATGGCGAAAGAACCAGTAACCTTCTACATTGGCTTTGATGCAACAGCAGATAGCTTAACCCTTGGACATTTTCTACAAATCATGGTAATGATGCATATGCAAAAAGCTGGACACAAGCCTATTGTTTTATTAGGCGGGGGTACTACAATGGTAGGAGATCCTTCTGGTAAAGCAGATATGCGTAAAATGATGACAAAGGAAACCATAGCAGAAAATGCAGAAAGATTTAGACAACAGTTTGCTAGATTTTTAGATTTTGAGAATGATAAAGCAACTATTGTGAACAACGCAGATTGGTTGTTAGAGCTGAATTATATCGAATTTCTAAGAGAAGTTGGTAGACATTTTTCTGTCAATAGAATGCTTGCGGCAGAATGTTATAAGTCAAGGTTGGAGCAAGGGTTAACCTTCTTAGAATTTAATTATATGCTAATGCAATCCTATGACTATTTAGAATTATTCCGTAGATATAACTGTAAAATTCAAATGGGTGGGAGTGATCAATGGTCCAATATCTTAGGAGGATATGAATTAGTTAGAAGAATAGAAGGAGAATCTGTATATGCTTTAACCTTTAAACTACTGACCACCAGTGAAGGAAAAAAAATGGGCAAGACTGAATCAGGTACCATCTGGTTAGATCCTGAGAAAACTTCACCTTATGATTTTTATCAATATTTGAGGAATGTTGATGATAAAGATGTAGAAAAAATCCTAGCATTATTGACTTTCTTACCTATGGAAGAAGTGAAAGAGCTTGGATCTTTAGAAGGAGCAGCCATTAATAAAGCCAAAGATGTATTGGCTTTTGAAGTAACTAAAATAGTACATGGTGAAGAGGAAGCACAAAAGGCACAGGAGGCTGCTAAAGCTCTGTTTAGTGGTGGTAAAACAGCTGATACTATGCCAACCACAAATATTTTAAGGTCAAGGCTTGAAGAAGGATTAGACATTATGACTCTTTTAGTAGAGACTAAATTGACAGCTTCAAAATCAGAAGGAAGACGTCTTCTACAGCAGGGGGGAATCTCTATAGATGATAAGAAAGTAGAGGATATTAATCTTCCTATTACTGATAATATGTTTAATGAGGATAGCTTAACCATTAAGAAAGGTAAAAAAGTATACCATCAAGTAAAAATAATAGATAAAAAAGTTTAGTGGACAATAATAAAATAATTATATTTATAAGTCTTAGCCATATTATGGGTAAGACTTATTTTATGATATAATAATACATAATGAGGAGAAATTATTACAACAAGTGACACTATTCGAGGTGAAATAATGACAGGAAAAACAGTTGAAGTATCATTATTAGACTTAAGCCTAATGCTATCTGACGCCATTGATTTAATAAACCCCACTTTAAATAATCACCATAAACAAGTAGCCTATATTGCCTATCATATAGGCAAAGAAATGAATCTATCACCAGATAAACAAAATCAGATTATTATAGCTAGTCTGTTACACGATATTGGTGCGCTTACCCTCAAAGATAGGGTGGCATCACTACAATTTGAAATAGAAGACTCTAATCATCATGCCTATATTGGATATCTCTTACTAAAAAACTATAAAAAGTTTAATGAAGCTGCTGAAATCATTAGATACCATCATCAACCATGGCAAGATGGAAAGGGAGAAGTAATTGATGGTGTAGCTATTCCAATAGAAAGTCACATTATCCATTTGGCAGATAGAATAGCAGTGTTAATAAAGAAAGACTTTGAAATACTATCCCAGGCGAAGGAAATAGTGAAGCACATTGAATCTAGATATATTCATATGTTTCATCCTAAAATATTAAAGGCTTTTAAGATAGTAATGAAAAAGGAAAGTTTTTGGTTTGATCTCATTTTTTCTTCTATTGATGATAAAATAAAAAAATTAAGTGGAAGCAAGAATCAATTCCTAGGTCTTGAAGAATTAATGGAAACCACAAAAATCTTTGCCTATATTATTGACTTTAGAAGCAGATTCACTTCTGTACATAGTAGCGGTGTGGCTGCTGTTGCTGAAGCATTAGCAAAAATACAGCATTGGAGTTGGGAAGACTGCTTAAAGATAAAAATAGCAGGATACCTACATGATATTGGTAAACTAGGTATACCCAGTGAAATTCTTGAAAAACCAGACAAATTAACCAAGGAAGAGTACAGCATA
The DNA here is from genome assembly GCF_900111615.1 of Natronincola peptidivorans. Lineage (GTDB taxonomy): Bacteria > Bacillota > Clostridia > Peptostreptococcales > Natronincolaceae > Natronincola_A > Natronincola_A peptidivorans. The sequence goes on from NZ_FOHU01000012.1 coordinate 57,490, forward strand.
ATGAAAATACATCCCTATTATAGTTACCATCTATTAGACAAAATCCGGGCTTTTGATAATGATATAAAACAATATGCTGCCCTTCACCATGAACGTATAGATGGAACAGGATATCCTTTTCGCATTCAAGGAGAAGCATTGAAAGAAGGTAGCAAAATAATAGCTGTTGCAGATGTTTTCACAGCTATTACTGAAGAAAGGCCATATAGGAAAGGTATGAAGGAAATTGAAGCATTAAAAGTTCTAAACAAAATGGTTAATCGCAACGTAATAGATCCTCACTTAGTGAAGGTTCTAAGTGATAACTTTGCTAAAATAAATATAACAAGGATTCAAGCACAAGAAAAAGCGATGATAGAGTATAATAGTTTTAGAAAAACTGCCAGAGTAAGGAGCAAGAAATATGCTTAAAAAATGTATATGGGTCTATTTCGTATTAATGATTGCCTTATTATTAAATGGATGTAATAGTACTAAAGATTATTGGGACAATGATGATTTAGATACTTCATCAGAACCATTGGAAATTATAGAAAATCAAACAATTGAGGAATTAACGAATGCTAGTAATGAAGAGGAAGATATTTATGCTTACATAGATAGCTATATAGATGGTATGACCTTAGAAGAAAAAGTAGGACAGATATTCATGGCAGCCTTTCGACATAATGGAGAAAATCTGCCTGTTACATATCTAGATGAAAAGACTAAGGAGTTAATAAAAAGTCATCATTTAGGCGGCATAATCTTTTTTGCTGAAAATATCGATACAGTTGAGCAAACAAAAAAGCTTATTAACAATATGCAGGCAATCAGTAAAACCCCTCTGTTTATCGCTATTGATGAAGAAGGTGGAATTGTTAGCAGGTTAAACAGCAGCAATGGAATGCCAGCTACAAAGCTGCCAGGGAACAAAGTTCTAGGGATGACAGAAAACCCTGAATTAGCCTATAAGGTAGGCAAACTATTGGGAAGAGAATTATCTTCTTTAGGTTTTAATATGAATTTAGCCCCTGTAGCAGATGTTAACACAAATCCCAACAATCCTGTTATTGGAGAACGTTCCTTTGGTGACGATCCCCATAAGGTAGGAAAAATGGTAGGAAAAATGGTGCAAGGGATCCAAGAACAAAATATTAGTGCCGTAGTCAAACATTTCCCGGGACACGGAGACACTTCTCTAGATACTCATAAGGAAGCAGTAACTTTACATCATAATAGTGAAAGATTAAATGCAGTGGAATTCCATCCTTTTAAAAGTGGAATTCAAAAAGGTGTAGACGGTGTTATGCTTGCCCATATTATTGTCCCTAATATTACAGACAATAATTTACCAGCTACTTTTTCAGAGATTATTATAGAAGATATATTGAGAAACCAGCTAAAGCATAAAAGATTAATTATAACAGATGCTCTAGAAATGGCGGCTATTTCTAAACATTGGACTTCAGAAGAAGCAGCAGTATTAGCATTCCAAGCAGGAGCAGATATACTTCTGATGCCTGCATCTCTAGAGAAGGCTTATAATGGGCTATTAAGAGCTATAAGAGAGGGTGTAATACCAGAAACGAGGTTAGAAGATTCTGTAAGAAGAATTCTAATGATTAAGTATGAAAGAGGAATACTAGATTTTGAAGAGGCAATGATTGATCCATATAATATTTTAGGATCACAGGAACATCTACAAATTGTAGAGGAAATTTATCAGTATAATAACAAATAAAAAAATAGTAAGATCCCCACTAAATTTCCAAGGTGTTTTTTATACCATCTATGCAATAGAAGTGTAAAATATGTTAAAATAGCATTAGCCTAAACAATAATTAAAAAATAAAGTGATGATAGGGGGCATAGTATGTTTAAAGGAATTTACACACCAATCATAACACCCTTTAAGGAAAATGAAGAAATTGACTTTGAGAAACTAAGGTATAATTTAGAAAAATGGGGAAAGACTCAGTTGGATGGCATTGTGGTTTTAGGTTCCAATGGAGAATTTATCTATTTAGCCCATGAAGAGAAATTGAAGGTAATTGAGTTTGTAATGAAGCACTGGAATAAGGATAAAAAAGTAATCGTAGGTACTACCTATGATTCCACCAAAGAAACCATAGCCTTTAGTAAGCAAGCTGCAGAATTTGGAGCTGATGCTGTGTTGGTACTGCCTCCACATTATTATAAAGGCGGTATGAAGGAAGATGTTCTTTACCAGCATTTTATAGAAGTGGCTGATGCTTGTCCAATACCAGTAATGCTATATAATATGCCTGGGAATACAGGAATTAATATGTCATCTGCTTTAGTGGCAAAATTATCTAAACATACAAATATAGTAGGCATAAAAGACACCGCTGGAAACATCCTTCAATTGTCAGAAATAATAAGAGATACTGATGAAGATTTTTCTGTATTTGCAGGTAATGCAGGCTATTTATTGCCAGCACTTTCTGTTGGAGCAAAAGGAGCTACAGTAGCTTTAGGGAATATATTACCTGAGGATTGCTGCAACTTGGTATCATTATTTAATGAAGGAAAGCTTCAAGAGGCAAAGAGGCTACAGTTAAAAATGTTGCAATTAAATTTGACAGTAACAGGAGGGTTAGGAGTCCCAGCTCTAAAGGAAGCGATGGATTTACTGGGTTATCAAGGGGGCATGCCTCGACGGCCTTTGAGAGTATTATCAGAAGATAATAAAAAAATAGTCAAGGACTTATTAATCAATTATGGAGCGTTGATAGAATAAGCAATTAAAACAAATAGAGTGAAACATAACAATCATTTTTATGCAAGGGTAATGGTTATGACACTAAAAAATAGTTTATATATTGAATTATAAGAAAATACAAATATTTACTAATGTTATTGCACGTACAAATAGAACATGGTATAATCTTTTAGATAAGAATAATCTTTAACTCAGTCCTGTGAGGCTGGCAAGATAGTGATATAGTCATCATATATGATTTAGGAAATCAATGTGACTTCTTGCCAGTTAGGCAAGAAGTCTTTTTCTTATAAAAAAAGTTTTTAGTAATACCTTTAAATCAGCCCTGTGAGGTTGAAAAGGGAGAAAACATAATTTTCTCCTTTGATACAAATTAAAAGGAGGTTTTTTAAAATGACAGAGAATACTTTTACAAAAACAAACATTAAAATGAAAGATGGGACAACAACATTAAATTCTGCTAAAAACATAATGCTAGCAATTCAGCATTTAGTAGCTATGTTTGGAGCAACAGTTTTGGTGCCAATGCTGACGGGATTAAATCCTTCAGTAGCATTATTATCTGCAGGAGTAGGAACCTTATTATTTCATTTTGTCACATATGGAAAAGTACCCGTGTTCTTAGGTTCATCTTTTGCATTTATTCCTGTAATTGTCCAGGTGGGTAACCTGTATAATGGAGACTTAGCTTATGCTCAGGGAGGCATAGTAATAGCAGGTTTGATCTATGTGCTTATGTCCTTTGCTGTAAAAAAAGTTGGTGTAGAAAAAATAAAAAAATATTTACCGCCTCAGGTAGTTGGACCAATGATTATAGTAATTGGTTTGAACCTAGTACCAGTTGCTTATGGTATGGCATCTGATCACTTTGTGGTAGCAGCTATAACACTATTTACAGCCTTGACCATTACTATAAAAGGCAGAGGATTTAGTAAACAGTTATCTATTTTGATTGCAGTAGTAGTGGGATATATTATATCTCTTAACTTAAGCTTGGTGGATACTGCAGTAATGAAAGAAGCAGAATTATTTGCAGTACCTAGCTTTACCTTGCCAAAGTTTGAGATAGGAGCTATAGCAATTATTGCACCAGTGGTACTAGCAGTATTTATGGAGCATATTGGGGATATAACAACAAATGGACAGGTGGTAGGTAAAAACTTTATAGAAGAACCTGGTCTAAATAGAACACTACTTGGAGATGGATTAGCAACATTGTTTGCAGGATTCATAGGCGGACCTGCTAATACAACCTATGGTGAAAACACTGGAGTACTAGCAATAACAAAAAACTATGATCCAGCCATTCTAAGAATAGCTGCAATACTAGCAATCATTCTAGGCTTTGTGGCTAAGATTGGAGGATTTCTGAGTACCATTCCTGTTGCGGTTATGGGAGGAATCAGCATGATGTTATTCAGTATGATTGCACTAATTGGTGTCAAAACTATTAAGACGAACAATGTAAAATTCAATCTGAATAATGTAGTAATCATGGTTTCTATATTGGTGTTAGGACTTGGAGCTGGACATTTAGAAGCAATATTTGGTATCTCAATTGGTATTCCAGTTACAGAAACAGTGAAAATTACGGGTTTAAGCTTAGCAGCGATTATTGGTGTTGTTTTAAACGCAGTTTTAAATAGAAAACAAATGGCTTAATTGATAAAATAAATATACAAAAAGAGAAAACTCCTCTTGAGGACTAAGTAATTTGACTTAGGCTTTGAAGAGGAGTTTTTTTATGTATGATATTAAGAAAAAGTAAAATAATAAGTGATAAGGATAAAATACCAATAATTAATTCTATTATTAAATAGATCTAAAGGAGGAAGTTTATGGCTAAGGTAATGAAGACAATGGATGGAAATGAAGCTGCAGCTTATGTATCCTATGCTTTTACTGAAGTAGCAGCTATTTACCCAATTACACCATCCTCTCCTATGGCTGAAGGAGTAGATGAGTGGGCAGCCCATGGCAAGAAAAATCTTTTTGGGCAAATGGTAAAAGTAGTGGAAATGCAATCAGAAGCAGGAGCTGCTGGAACTGTTCATGGCTCTCTTCAGGGGGGAGCTTTAACAACAACCTATACAGCATCTCAAGGATTACTATTAATGTTGCCCAATATGTACAAAATGGCGGGTGAATTATTGCCAGCAGTTTTTCATGTTAGTGCTAGGGCAATAGCAGCCCATGCATTATCTATATTTGGAGATCATCAGGATGTGATGGCCACTAGACAAACAGGATTTGCTCTCTTGGCCTCCAGCAATGTACAAGAAGCGATAGACCTCGGAGGGATAGCGCATTTAGCAGCAATTAAAGCAAGGGTACCATTTTTGCATTTCTTTGATGGATTTAGAACATCTCATGAGTATCAAAAAGTTGAATTAATTGATTATGAAGATTTTGATAAACTGTTGGATTATGAAGCTGTGAAGGAATTTAGAAATAGAGCGTTAAATCCAGAAGCTCCTGTATTAAGGGGAACAGCACAAAATCCTGACATCTATTTTCAAGGCAGAGAGGTAGCTAATCCTTTTTTTGATGCTGTTCCTGATATAGTAGAAAATTATATGAAGGAGATCGATAAAGTAACAGGAAGGAGGTATCAGCCCTTTGATTATTATGGAGCAGATGATCCACAAAGGATTATCATCGCAATGGGTTCTGCTTGTGATGTAATAGAGGAAACCGTAGATTATTTAATGAAAAAAGGTGAAAAAATAGGTGTCATTAAGGTAAGATTATATAGACCGTTTTCATCAAAACATTTTTTCAATATTTTTCCGAAATCCGTTAAGAAAATAGCCGTGCTGGATAGAACCAAAGAGCCTGGAGCAGTTGGAGAGCCTTTATACGAAGACGTAAGAAGCTTATTCTATGATAGACCTGAAAACCCTATTATCGTTGGTGGTAGATATGGATTAGGCTCAAAGGATACACTTCCTTCACAAATATTAGCAGTGTTTAATAATTTGAAGCAAGATCATCCAAAGAATCATTTCACCATAGGGATTGTAGATGATGTATCAAATACATCTCTTCCAGAAGAAGATATAATCGAAACATCTCCTGAAGGAACTATAAGATGTAAATTTTGGGGTTTAGGTTCCGATGGTACAGTTGGAGCTAATAAAACTGCCATAAAAATAATTGGAGATAAAACTGATTTATATGCTCAAGCATACTTTTCATATGATAGCAAGAAATCGGGAGGCACAACTGTTTCTCATTTGCGCTTTGGAAAAAAACCTATAAAATCTCCCTACTTAGTCTATAATGCAGACTTTATCGCCTGCCACAATAAATCTTATTTACATCACTATGATTTGTTAAAGGGATTAAAGGAAAACGGAACCTTTGTATTAAACTGTCCATGGTCACAGGAGGAGTTAAAGGATAAGATTCCTGCATCAATAAAGCGGACTATAGCTGAGAAAAAAATAAATTTTTATACTATTGATGCTGTGAAAATCGCACAAGAAATTGGCTTAGGTGGAAGGATTAACATGATTATGCAGGCCGCTTTCTTTAAGCTAGCAAAGGTAATCCCTATTGAGGATGCTATTAAATTTTTAAAGGACGCAATTCAAGATACTTATGGTAAAAAAGGCGAAAAAATTGTACAAATGAATCATCAGGCAGTGGATCGTGGTGTAGATGGATTAATAAATATACAAATACCTGATGATTGGAGTCATGCTAAAGAAGAAGCATTCCCTATTAAAGATGAGCCTGAATTTGTAAAAAACATTCAAAGACCAATGGCAAGGCTTGAGGGGGATGAGTTACCCGTCAGTGCTTTTAAAGGAATGGAGGATGGTACATTCCCACTGGGTACAACAGCTTATGAAAAACGTGGAATTGCCATCATGATTCCTCAGTGGCAAACAGATAAGTGTATTCAATGTAACCAATGTGCTTATATCTGTCCCCATTCTGTTATTAGGCCTTTCTTATTACATGAGGAAGAAATCAAAAATAAGCCAGAGACATTTGAAACAAAGAAAGCCATGGGGAAAGGTTTAGAGGGGTTAGAATATCGCATGCAAATTACTCCCCTAGATTGTACTGGATGTGCAAACTGTGCTGATATTTGTCCAGCGCCAGAAAAAGCATTGGTTATGGTAGATGCAGAAAAAGAGGTTGTAAAACAAGAAGAAAACTGGGAATATGCTCATAATAATATTAGTTATAAGGATGAGTTGATAGATAAAAAAACTGTCAAAGGAAGTCAATTTGCACAACCTTTATTAGAGTTTTCAGGGGCATGTGCTGGATGTGGAGAGACTGCTTATGTAAAGCTGGCTACTCAGTTATATGGAGACAGGATGTTAATTGCTAACGCCACTGGATGTTCTTCTATATGGGGTGCAAGTGCACCATCAACAGCCTATACAACCAATGCTAAAGGACAAGGTCCTGCATGGGCAAACTCACTATTTGAGGATAATGCAGAATTTGGGTATGGCATGTACCTAGCAGCTAAACAAATAAGAGAAAGATTAGCAGACTTAATGGTACAGGCTTTAAATACGGATATAGATGCTGATTGCAAAAATGCATTTAAGGAATGGTTAGAAGCCATAGATGATGGAGAAAAATCTAAACAGGCTTCAGAAAGACTATTAAGCTTACTGATAAAACAACAGCATTTTGAAAATCCAATCATAAAGGAAATCCTAGAAAAGAAAGACTATCTTGTGAAAAGATCCGTATGGATTATCGGTGGCGATGGATGGGCCTATGATATAGGCTATGGAGGATTAGATCATGTATTAGCTTCAGGAGAGGATGTAAATCTTCTTGTGATGGATACAGAAATCTATTCCAATACTGGTGGACAGTCCTCTAAAGCAACTCCAACTGCTGCAGTAGCTAAATTTGCAGCTTCGGGCAAAAAAATCAGAAAAAAAGATTTGGGATTAATGGCTATGAGCTATGGATATGTGTATGTAACTCAGGTGTCTATGGGGGCGAATATGAATCATACTATCAAAGCAATAACAGAAGCAGAAGCTTATAAAGGACCCTCATTAATCATTTGCTATGCTCCATGTATCAGTCATGGCATAAAAACAGGAATGGGAACAACTGTAGCACAAGAGAAAAAAGCTGTTGAGGCAGGATACTGGCATCTATATCGCTATAATCCTGAATTGAAAGAGCAAGGGAAAAATCCATTTGTTTTAGACTCTAAAGAGCCTAAAGAATCCTTCAAAGAATTCATACATGGAGAAATTAGATACTCTCAAATTATGAACACCTTCCCTGACATAGCTGAAGAGCTGTTTGATGCAGCTGAAAAGAATGCTAGGGACAAATATGATACCTATAGAAGATTAGCAGAAATGCAGTATCATTAGAAAAAACATAAGAAAAGGGACTAAGATAGTCCCTTTTCTTATGTTTAAAACCCAGTTCATCTTGGAAGGATTGAAAAATATAATCTTTATTTTTGATTTGTATCAACATATTCCTTGGCATTTTTAACTTCTATTTCATTTGGAATAGGAACTCTTGATTCAGGCTTTATGCTTTCAATATTAGCCCATGCAGCAGTTTTATGATTCTCTATAGTTCTACCTAAGTTTTTTTCTTTATATTTATTTTTAGCCATAAAAATCCCTCCTTAATACTATTATTTTCAAGAAAGGATCATTATATGACTACCACTATCATGTAAAAATAACCCTAAGAAGGAATTGGTATTAAAGTTTTTCAGTTATATTATAATGTGCCCTTTAAAATATTGAGAAAACAGATACTTTCACTAAAGATACATTTGTTATAGGTATATATTGTTACGATTTATAGAATACAGTTATAAATATATTATCAAGTATTTAGTAGGTTATTTACAAGTTGGGCTAAAAGTATCATCTTTAAACAAAGTATGTTACACTATAATTAGAATAATTATAACAGAATTATTAAGGGGTAATAAAAACATGAGGAAGGTAGAAAAACTAATTGATGAAGATATTAAAAAAATAATGTTCTATCAAGATATTCCTGGATTATCTCTGATGATTACAGATGATAAAAGTATACTCTACAGCAAAGGCTATGGTGTTGCTAGTATAGCAACAAAGTTGCCTATAACAGAAAATACAATTTTTCATATGGCATCAATAACAAAGCTGTTTGTTGCCACAGGTATTATGCAATTGGTTGAAAAAGGAAAAATAGAACTTAATAAAACTGTTAGTAGTTACATATCAGACTTGCAATTAAGAGATAATAGATTTAACAAAATAACAGTACTTCAAATGTTATCTCATACATCTGGGTTACCAGATTGTCAAGATTATGGATGGCATCATCCAGAATATGATGAAGAAGCTTTAAAAAGATATGTAGAGGGATTAAAGAATATTTCTTTACTATGGGAGCCAGGAGTGAGGTTTCATTATAGCAATATAGCTTATGAAGTATTAGGATACTTAATAGAAATCGTTACAGGCATGACTTTTGAAGCCTATATTGACGAAAGGATATTGAGGCCTTTAGGAATGAAGCATAGTACTTTATTATACAGAGAAAATACTGATGATATAGCTATACCACATATTAAAAATACAGAAAAAAAAGTTGTACTTTCTAATGTCTATCCTTACAACAGGTCTCATGCCCCCAGTTCTACTTTGACATCTAATGTATTAGATATGAGTAAATGGGCAATAGGCAGTTTAAACTTAGGCATCTTAAAGAATGAAAGAATACTACAAGAGATTAGCTATAAAAAAATGTGGGATCCCGTAATAGATATCAATAATAACCAAGAAAAGATTGGATTAGGCTGGCTTATAGGTAAACATAGAGAATACGATATCTTAGGACATGAAGGAAGCGATATAGGCTTTAGAACAAGCTTTGCAATAATACCAGAAAAAAAACTATCAGTAGGTGTGTTTGCCAATCTTGACAATGTCTCTACAAGAAAAATAATGAGAAGAGTTTTTGATTTCTTACTGGGGATAGAACCCAAAAAACTATAGAAAAAAATGCAAGTGGAGGTAACTATGCAGTCTATTATCCAAGGAGTTATTTTAGGCTTTATTATTGTTTTACCGGGAATGAGCGGAGGAACGGTATTTCTTATTTTTGGCATCTACGAGAATATGCTGAAGGATTTGGTGAAATTTAATGTGAGACCATATCTACCATTATTATTAGGGACAATTATTGGTATTTTTGGTGGGGGCATGATATTTGCACTATTTTTTGAAGCCTTTCGAGATGAGACAGCTGTTTTTTTAATGGGATGCTTAATAGCTTCTATTAAACCTGTTTTAAAAGGTTGTCCAAAGGTTAATCCCAAAAGGTTAATTTTTTTAACTAGCGGTTTATTACTAGGATTATTTATGGGTGGGGAACCCATGGGTATAGTAATGGGAAGTGAAAATATTAGCTGGTTATTACTGTTTATTGGAGGGGCAGTGTCTAGTGCTGCTATGATAATCCCAGGCATTCCTGGCAGCACTATATTAATCGTATTAGGTATTTATGATAATATATTATTTGCTATTAAGGAATTACAATTAGGGATTCTTATATTTTTTGGAGTCGGCAGTCTTATAGGGATTTTTTCATTAGCAAAGATATTGAATATCATTTATGAAAAGTATAGAAGTCTTATCTCTTACTTCTTTGCGGGATTAATCCTTGGTTCCTCGAGAGCATTATTACCCTATACTCTTGACCTTTCTATTGTCGTCATATTTATTGTAGGTTTTGGACTAGTATGGATCTGGAGTGGCAAAAAAGATCATAGTATAGATAAATTAAGGGAAGATGGGACATAGCAATAAAAACAAATAGTGTAATAATTTTACCCTAACAAAACTTACAATTTCTACTCATATTTTTATTAATGAATTAATATAATAATAAAAATGAACAAGCCATAAAATCTGACTAAATTCAAAGGGATATTTTACTCCCATTGAATAATAACCCAAGCAATTTATGTAGCCTTTGGATTATCCTTGGATTAACAAGAATTCAAACAACATACCAAGAGGGTGTTTTGGCATATTGAGTGGAGGTGGAGGAATGAAAGTTTTTATATTTTCAGGGAAGGTCAGGGACTTAAGAAGCTATTTGTTTCAATGGAGAATGAAGGAAAGTATACAAAACTCTAGATTGGTTAATGAGCCTCGCGAATAATAAAGCGAGGCTTTCAACTTCATATAATAATTTAATCATAATAATTTACTGTAATATTGAAAATAAAGAAATAATTATGATAATATAGTTGTATGCAATATTGAAGGCGAGTAAAAGCAAATGTTGATAGAAAAAGATTATCTTCTCAAAGGTCAGGTGAGAGCATGAAAAAAACTAGAATTATGGTTGTAGAAGATTGTCAAATAACGGCAAAGACAATTAAGAAGAGTTTACAAAGCTTAGGATATGAAGTAGTTGATATAGTTGCTACTGGTGAAGATGCCGTGGGTTCTTGTTTCTTGTATGAACCAGATTTAATATTAATGGATATTGAAATAGAAGGAGATATGAATGGAATTGAGACAGCAAATGAAATTCGCACCTCCTTTGATATACCAATAATTTATTTAACTGCACTATCAGATGATGATACATTAGAAAAAGCAAAAGTAACAGGAGGGTTTGCTTATCTTGTAAAACCTTTTCGCAAAAGAGATTTATATGCCAATATTGAAATGATTACCTATGCACATATGATGAAAAAAAAGGCTAAAGAACATGAAGTCAAGTATAGGAACATATTTGATAATATGTTTGATGGATTTGCATATTACAAAATAGTTTTCGATGGCAACAACAAGCCTGTAGACTATATTTTTTTAGAAGTGAATGATATTTTTATAAAATCTTTAGGTATAAATAGAAAAAATGTTATTAACCGTAGTATAAAAGAAATTTTTAGTGATAAAAAATATAATAGCTTTTTAAATGATATAAATGTATATGGGGAAGCAGCTGCAGATGGTGTAAAATTACATATAAAAGAATATTATCTTGAATACGCCAAAAGATGGTTTTCTATTACTATTAGCAGTCCTCAACAAGGATATCTGTCAACATTATTGACAGATATTACTGAGCGCAAAAATTCTGAAGAGAAGCTGAAATATTTAACCTTCTATGATAAATTAACTGGACTTTATAACAGAGCTTATTTTGAAGAGGAGTTAAAACGTATTAATGTAAAGCGTCAATTACCATTGAGCATTATTATTGGAGACATCAATGGATTAAAAATAGCCAATGATGTTTTTGGCCATAAAGAGGGAGACAAGCTATTAATCAACATTGCACAGAAGCTTAAGGAAAGCTGTCGAAATGAAGATTTAGTTGCCCGATGGGGCGGTGATGAATTTGTTATTTTGCTCCCCAAAACCGCTGAGGAAGCTACTGAATATATATGCAACCGCATAAAAAAGACATGTCAACAGGAAGGCAATGGGCTAATTAAGACAAGTATTGCTTTAGGATCTATAACCAAAAATAATGAGAATGAAGATATTAATCAGCTTCTAATAAAGGCTGAGAGCAAGATGTATAAAAACAAACTAATTGAAAGTAAAATAGCTCATGAAATGATTATAGACTCCTTGAAAAATGCTTTAATGGAAAGAACTCATGAGACGAAATTACATATTGATAACATAAAAAAAATATCATTACAAATTGCTAATTATATAGGGATGTCACAGAAAAGTATACAGGAGCTTGAGTTGTTAGCTGAATTTCATGATATAGGTAAAATTTCTATATCCAACACAACTATGAATAAAACAGCTATGTTAACAGAAGAAGAATGGGACTTATTAAAACAACATGCAGTTACAGGCTACAGAATTGCATCTTCTTCAAAAAGGTTAATACCTATAGCAGAAGCCATCTTATTTCATCATGAATGGTGGAATGGTAGAGGGTATCCATTGGGACTAAAAAATGAAGAAATACCTATTATATCTAGGATCTTAGCTATTGCAGATGCATATGATGTGATGATTCATGGGCGAGCTTATAAAAAACCAATGGAGCCTAATGAAGCATTACAAGAGATTAAGAACTGTGCAGGAACTCAATTTGATTCAAAATTAGTAGAAATTTTCTTGAAGGTTATGAATAATATAAAGTAAATATAAGCTTTGTAGAAGTAAGATATGAGTATAGGAAGGCGGCTATCACCAAAACTGGTTGATAAAACGCCTTTTTAAGTAGATGACCAAAATCATTGATTTTGAGTCAGTCACTTATACAAGGTGAAAGTAGATGACTAAAAGTAGATGACTAAAATCTATGATTTTAGGTCAGTCACTTTCACAGAGTGCAATCTTTGATTTTGAGTCAGTCACTTATACAAGGTGAAAGTAGATTTATTATGTATGGATAAGGGGGGGACTTTATGGAGGAAAAACACAAAAAATCTTTAAATGTACTTGTAGTAGATGATGAAAAAATAAATCAAAAAGTAGTAAATGCATTGTTCGAAAGAAAAGGGTGGAATGTTTTCTTGGCTTCAGACGGAGAAGAAGCAATAAAGCTATGTAGTCTAAAAAAATTCGACATCATTCTTATGGATTTAAATATGCCTAAAATAGATGGGTTACAGGCTACATCAACAATAAGGGAGATGGAAAGGCATAGAAAACAATATACACCTATCATAGCAATGACTGCAAGTGATACATCTAAAGAAAAACAAAAATGTATTGAAGCAGGAATGGATGAATATATAAAAAAACCAATTACTGAAGCTACTCTATGGTCTGTTATTCAACAGATACTTTTTGCCAATAATAATGAAATCATTGGCTTAGAAAAAGTTTTAGATAATTTAGACGGTGACATAGAGTTGTTAAAAGAGTTGATGGGAGATTTTATTAGCAAAGAATATGCTGGATTATTAATACAGGAAATAAAGAATGCCATAGATCTAAAAGATAGCAAAGCACTATATAAAAAAGCACATAAATTGAAAGGAGCAGCTGCATGTCTGAATATACAGTCGATTTATCAGTCTGCTCTAAAACTTGAAGAGTTAGGTAAACTTGAGCAGATGAATGATTGTGAGAATCTATTTAATATATTAAGTAAAGATTATGAATCTATAAAAGATACTTTTTCACTTTATATAGCATCTAACTAATGTAAATCAGGAGGAAAATCATGAAAATCGCTATAATAGGTTTTGGGGGAGTAGGAAAAGCATTCTTTCAATTGCTAAGAAAGAAAAAGAAAGAGTTAATGTTAGAAGGTCTAGATATAAAGCTAATCTATATTTTAAAAAGTAATGGAGGCATATATGATCCAGAAGGGATAGATTATGAAGACTTGACGGTTTTTTTAGAAAATCAGTCTGATATAAGTCAGTATAGGCGAGGAGGATCTAAAAAGGCTAATTTCCAGCTGCTAATAGAAAATCATGATATAGATGTCTTGATAGAGATGACACCAACCAATAAAAAAACTGCTGAACCAGCTATGACCTATATTAAATGGGCGTTAGCCAATGGGAAACATGTGATTACTGCAAATAAAGGCCCAGTATTATTGGCATATAAGCAGCTAAATTTATTGGCAGCACAAAACAATGTACAGTTTTGTATTGGGTGTACTGCTGGTGGAGCTTTACCCACCATTAATGGTGGGCTGATAGATATGGCTGGTTCACAAATCACTTCTATAGAAGGTATTTTAAATGGTACCACAAATTTTATTCTACAAGAGATGGAAGAAAAAAATATTTCTTATGAACTAGCTTTAAAAACAGCTCAACATTTAGGTATAGCAGAAACGGATCCTACACTAGATGTGGAAGGATGGGACACAGCTACAAAACTGTTAATTCTTACAAATGTATTAATGAACCAAGAAAAAGAATTAGAAGACATAAAAGTAGAAGGTATTACTAGAATCACCTTAGAATCTGTAAAAAAAGCAATAGAAGAAGGAAAAAAATACAAGCTTATTGGTAAAGCTACTAATAAGAATAACAAAATAGAACTAACAGTACAATTAGAGATACTAGATAATCATCATCCACTATTTAATGTAAATGGAAAAAACAAAGGTGTTAGGTATGCTTCAGACACATTAGGAGACCTAACAATTATTGGAGGAGCTTCTGGTGTTATCCCAGCTGCAGCATCTATATTAAGGGACTTGATAATTATACATCGAGGATATCATTTCTCTCGATAATGCAACAAAAATCTATTTATATAGAATGTAAAGGATAAAAAAAGGGAAAGATTCAATAAAAAGCTATTTATTAAATTCAAGTGGAAGGGAGTAATAAATTAATGATATTTGAAGTAGGGCAAAGTTATAACGGTTTTAAACTAGTGGAAGAAAAAGAAATCAAAGAAATAAATTCAATAGGAAGAGTTTTTCAGCATGATAAGAGCGGAGCACGATTGCTTTATATACAAAATGATGATGATAACAAAGTGTTTTCCATTACCTTCAGAACTCCTCCCACAGATAGTACTGGATTACCTCATATCTTAGAACATGCAGTCTTGTGTGGATCTAGGAAGTTTCCTGCAAAGGATCCTTTTGTAGAATTAGCTAAAGGTTCCTTGAATACTTTTTTAAATGCCATGACTTTTTCTGATAAAACAATGTATCCAATTGCCAGTAGAAATAATAAGGATTTTATAAATCTCATGGATGTTTATTTAGATGCGGTTTTTTATCCAAATATTTACAAAAAACCTGAAATACTCATGCAAGAAGGCTGGCACTATGAAGTAGAAACTCCAGAGGATGAAATTATTTATAAAGGTGTGGTTTATAATGAAATGAAAGGAGCTTTTTCGTCTCCAGAACAAGTACTATTTAGGAAGATGCAGGAGTCCTTATTTCCTGATACCACTTACCAATATGATTCTGGTGGTGATCCCGAGATAATTCCAGAACTAACACAGGATAAATTTGAAGAATTTCACAAAAAATTATATCATCCATCAAATAGCTATATATATTTGTACGGTAATGGGGATATATTGGAGCATTTAAAGTTTATCAATGAACAGTATCTAAAGGATTTTGACAAAATAGAAGTAGATTCTCAGATTAGTCTTCAAGCCCCATATCAAGAACCTAAAACAAGTGTGGTAGAGTACTCTATATCAGCTAATGAAAAAGAAGAAAATAAAACATTCCTTAGCATGAACTTTGTTGTAGGAAAATCAACAAATCCAGAGTTGCATATGGCTTTTGATATATTAACTTACCTATTATTAGAAACCCCTGCAGCTCCATTAAAAAAGGCGCTTTTAGAAGCAGATTTAGGAAAAGATGTTTTTGGCTCCTATGATCATAGTATCTATCAACCTGTGGTAAGTGTTATTGTTAAGAACTCCAACCAGGAGAAAAAAGATAAATTTAAGGATGTAGTGAGGAATACCTTACAACAATTAGTAGATAAAGGAATAGATAAAAAGCTGATAGAAGCAGCTATAAATATTCACGAATTTAGACTAAGGGAAGCGGACTATGGAAGATATCCTAAAGGGTTAATTTATTGCATGAAGAGTATGGAAAGCTGGCTTTATGACGAGAATCCAATGATACATTTAGGCTATGAAAATACATTGCAAAAAATAAAAACTGCTCTCACCACCAATTATTTTGAGGAATTAATTGAAGAAAGCTTATTGAACAATCAGCATCAATCCCTATTAATTGTTAAGCCCAAAAAGGGATTAGCCCAAGAAAAAGAGGAAGAGGTGAAGAAGAAGCTTAGGGACTATAAAGCGAAATTATCTAAGGAGGAATTACTAAAATTAGTAGAAGGCACCTCCGCTTTAAAAAGTTATCAAGAGGAAGCTAACGATCCTCAAGACTTAGAAAGAATTCCTTTACTTGCTTTAGAGGATATAGATAAGGAGGCTGAAAAACTGCCATTAATAGAAAAAAGTGAGGCTGATATACCAGTTCTCCTTCATTCTATGTTTACCAATGAGATTGTTTATATGAATCTTCTTTTTGATGCTTCTGTTGTACCCCAACAACTTATTCCATATGCCAGTCTACTAAGCTTCGTTCTAGGTAAAGTTAGTACAGAAAAGTATAATTATGAAGATTTATCCAACGAAATAAATATCTATACTGGTGGAGTTGATTTTCGGGTAGAAGCCTACTCCTTGAAGGATGATGACGGAGAGTACTTTCCTAAACTAATGGTAAGATCAAGTGCATTGGTAAAACAAATACCAAAACTGTTTGAGCTCTTGGGAGAATTATTAGGTAATACTAGATATAACGAAGCAAAAAGACTAAAAGAAATCATTAGAGAAACAAAGTCTAGACTTGAGATGAATATTATGCAGGATGGACATATTGTTGCAGCAAGAAGGGTAACTTCTTATTTTTCACCAATAGGTTATTATAAAGAACTGTGTACAGGAATTGATTTTTATGAGTTTATTGCTGGTTTAGAAGAGGATCTTGATAATAGGTTAGAGGAAATTCAAGATAATTTGGCCAAAGTAGCTAAAATCCTCTTTAATAAAAGCAATATGATGGTAAGCTTAACAATAGAAGAAAAGGATTATGATAAATTTAAGACATCTTTTGATTCTCTTTTAAAAGAGCTTGGTGATGAAAAGCTAGATAAGCAGAGCTATAAATTTAAGCTAACAGCAAAAAATGAAGGCTTACTAACCTCCAGCAAAGTACAATATGTGGCAAAAGCCTATAATTTTAATGAACTAGGATACCGATATACAGGGCACTTACAGGTGGCAAAGACAATTATTAGTCTAAATTATTTATGGAACAAAGTAAGGGTTTCTGGTGGAGCCTATGGAGCTATGGCTGGTTTCAGCAGAAATGGTAATCTATATTTTACTTCTTATAGAGATCCAAATTTAGATAAAACATTGAAGGTATATGATGATGCCTATAGTTATTTAGATGCGTTTTCTGCTAATGATAGAGAAATGACAAAGTATATTATTGGCACAATCAGTAAAATGGATGCTCCATTAACACCTTCCATGAAGGGTCAAGAAGCTACAGCTCGATATATAAGTAAAATATCGCAGGAAGATTCACAAAGAGAACGAGATGAAGTACTAAATACCAAGCCAGAAGATATCAATAACCTAGCAAAACTAATCAAAGATGTGATGAGCCAGAACTACCTTTGCGTACTTGGAAATGAAGGTAGGCTTAAAGCAAGTAAAGATATTTTTGAAAGCTTAGTAGATATATTTAAGTAATATATACTGGTTAATTACTTTATAGAATATTAGGATCTAACGTTATGAGGACTCTTTGGATTTTAATTGTACTAACTAGAGTCCTCATAATTAATGAGTATAATAATACTTTACACTAAAAATGGAGTGATGATTA
Organism: Natronincola peptidivorans; assembly: GCF_900111615.1. Taxonomy (GTDB): domain Bacteria; phylum Bacillota; class Clostridia; order Peptostreptococcales; family Natronincolaceae; genus Natronincola_A; species Natronincola_A peptidivorans. The sequence goes on from NZ_FOHU01000012.1 coordinate 75,584, forward strand.
TGGGGGAAAAAATACTTATTAAGTGTGATAGAATTATTCAAGGCACTGGTAGGGCACCAATAGAACAAGCTGGTTTGTTGCTAGAAGGAGATAGGATTAAAGCAATAGGCAAATTGGTATATATTAGCATTGAGGAAGATACTAAAATAATCGATTATAATGGAAAAACCATCATGCCAGGAATCATTGACTGTCATGTACACTTGCTTTTTCCACCGGTTGGAGATACTTCTAAAGCGTTGGAAAACCAAACAACTGTAGAGAGTACTATACAGGGTATGTTGAATTTAAAGAATATGTTAAGAAACGGTATAACCTATTTTAGAGATTTGGGTGGAAAAGATTTTGTTGATATTGCTCTTAAAAAGCATAGGATGGAAGGTCTAATAATAGGCCCAGAATTCTTAGTTAGCGGGAAGCTATTAACAATGACCGGTGGGCATGGATGGCAAATGGGTAGAGAATGCGATGGTATAGACGATGTAAGAAAAGCAGCAAGAGAACAGTTAAAAGCAGGTGCAGATATAATTAAAATAATGGCAACTGGCGGGGTAATGACACCAGGTGTAGAACCTGGTTCCCCACAACTGACCAAAGAAGAAATAGAAGCAGCTGTAAAAGAAGCGCATAAAGCAGGTAGGAAAACTGCTACTCATGCCCAGGGTAAGGAAGGAATCAAAAATGCTATTTTGGCAGGTATTGATTCCATAGAACATGGCATATTTTTAGATGATGAAACTATAGAGATGATGTTACAAAACGGTGTATTTTTGGTACCAACCCTATCGGCAGTAGATAATATTATAAAGCACGGTGTTACAGGTGGGATACCTGAATATGCCGTCGAAAAGGCCAAAAAGATTAAAGATACTCACCTACAAAGCTTTACTGCTGCAAAAAATGCAGGTGTTAAGATAGCCATGGGTTCTGACGCAGGCACTCCCTTTAACTATCATGAAAGGGCTCCATATGAACTAAAGCTTATGGTGGATACTGCTATGAATCCTATGGAAGCAATAGTTTCGGCAACAAAAACTGCATCAGAGCTTTTAGGAATAGCGGAGGATTATGGGACCTTAGAGGTAGGCAAAGTTGCAGATTTTGTTGTATTAAAAGAGAATCCTTTGGATAATATTGAAACTGTTATGAACATAGATCAAGTATATAAAAAAGGAAAGTTAGTATAAAGAAAAAGTCACCAATTGTTTTTATTGCAATAACCCTACATTTCTTTGAGTGATGAATAAGAGATTGATTTGAAGGACATTGAGTTTAACTGTCGAATAAAAATATAAAGAGGGTTTCATTTCTATTCTCCTTGAGGTTCTGGTTTATTGCCCAACTATTGGATACTATGAAGTGAAGCCCATTTCTATATTTTTTTCTATAGAGATGGATAGACATTTATAATTCATGTATCCAAATAAGAAATTTTCAAGTACTATACTTAGTATGAAATTCTGAAATTTCAAGAGTATGATGTAGATAAATAGTGAAGTTTAGCATATGGATTATTATATCAAATGGAGGGGTAATAATGAATACAATCATAAAAGGAAAGCCTGTGGCTGATAGAATGAGTGAAAAGCTTATTAAAGAAGTTGAAGTATTGAAGAGTAAGAGTATTAATCCTAAACTTACTATTATTAGGGTGGGAACTAGACCGGACGATTTAGCCTATGAAAAAGGAGCCCTTGGAAGGTGCAAAAAAATTGGAATAGAAACAGAAGTAGTAGAATTACCAGAGGATGTTACACAGAAGGATTTTGTCAAAGAACTAAAAAGATTAAATGATGATGACCTAGTAAATGGAATATTGATTTTTAGACCTTTGCCTAACCATATAGATGAAGGCATTGTAAAGTATGAGATTTCACCAGAAAAGGATGTAGACTGTTTAAGTCCAATAAACGTTGGAAAGATGATAGAAGGAGATAAAACTGGCTTTCCTCCCTGCACACCTACAGCAGTGGTAGAGATTTTAAAGCATTATAATGTAGATATCCAAGGAAAAAACATTGTAGTATTAGGTAGATCTATGGTGGTGGGTAAACCAGTGGCACTATTACTATTGAATGAAGATGCAACTGTCACTGTCTGCCATTCAAAAACAAAGGAAATAGATAAAATCTCAAGCAATGCAGATATAGTAATAGCTGCAATAGGACGAGGGAGATTTGTAAAGGAAAATTTTGTAGGGGAGAGTGCAGTAGTTATTGACGTGGGCATAAATATAGATGAAGATGAGAAAATGTGTGGAGATATAGATTTTGATAATGTAAAGGATAAAGCCTCTATGATTACACCAGTACCAGGAGGTGTTGGTTCTGTAACAACATCCATTTTGGCAAAACATATTGTAAAGGCTTGTAAGCAACAAAATAATTTATAGGTTTGATGATATTCACTATAGAGAAGCGACATAATGAAGTTTAGTATAAATTGAAGTCTTCTTCCTTTTGAATAATGCAGTATTTACTTAGAAACTAAAAAGCTTAACTTCTAAAGCTTAAGGCAGCAACAGCACTGACAATACAGTGGTAATGATAATATAGTAAGAATTAGAATGAGCATATGCTATTAGAGATTAAGAATAGCACAAATCATACTACAGGTGGGGGATATAAGAAATGAATAATGAAAAAGCTTTAACGTTATCCAAAGATAGATGCAAAAATTGTTATAAGTGTATTAGAAGTTGTCCGGTAAAGGCAATATACTTTAAAGAAAACAGAACAGTAATAGCATCTGATAGGTGTGTTGGCTGCAGTAAATGCTTCATTATATGTCCTCAAAAAAATAAAAAAATACCAAACAGCATTTCAAGAGTGAAAAAAATGATGGAGAACGATACTAAAATAATTGCTTCCCTAGATCCTACTTTTGCAGCATACTTTGGAAATGATTATCTTAAAGTAATAACTGCCCTTAGAAAGCTAGGGTTTAATTTTGCAGAAGAAGTAACAGTAGCAATAGATGTACTGCATCATGAATATCTAAAAATTTATAATAGAACGCATCAAAAGCATTATATTACCTCTGCATGCTCAGGGATTAATCAGTTGGTGCAAAAATATTATCCTGAATTAAACAAGTATATGCTGGCTGTAGATTTACCAATGATCGCTCATGCTAAATTGATAAAGGAAAAATATGGAGAGAATAGTAAAATAATATTTGTAGGACCATGTACAGCTGCAAAGCTAGAGCGTAGTGGTTTTATGGAGATAGTTGATGCTGTTTTAACCTTCCAAGAGCTGGAGGAATGGATAGTTTCAAGCAGCATTGATCTAAATAAATTGGAAACAGGATCTTTTGATCAGGAAGGATCTAAATTTGCTAAAGCATTTACAATAGAAGGATTTATAAGTATTAACACTGATAAATCTATAAAAATGAATTATATAAAAGTTAATGGATTAGAAAATACAAAAGAAATTCTAGCAAGCATAGAGAGTGATGATTTAGACCCAGCCTTTATAGAAATCAATTTTTGTATGAATGGTTGTATTCAAGGACCTTCATTTCATGAGTGTAAAACAAAATTGTTTACTAGAAAAAAGCAGATGAAACAATATAGCGAATGTGGAAGCTCTCAGGATTTAATTAACACCCAAGACACTAAAGAGTCATTTAAAAGAAAATTTTCCAACAAAAAAGTACATAATTTGAAGCCAAACACTAGTGAACTAAGCAAAATATTAAAATTAATGGGAAAATATAAGGAAAGTGACGAGATAAACTGTGGCACCTGTGGTTATGACACATGCCGTGATAAAGCAATAGCTATCTTTAATGACATGGATAAAAGTGATATGTGTTTGCCCTATATTAGAAATAAAACTGAAACAATATCAAATTTAATCTTTGAAAATTCGCCAAATTATAACTTGCTTGTAAATAGAGATTTGAAAGTAATCAGTATTAATCCAGCAGCTATCAATCATTTAAATATAGAGAAACAATATACTGATGATCTTCAACTATCAAACCTTTTGGACCAGAAAGATTATGAGAAAGTTTTTGAAACAAAGAAAAGTATTTGTGGGAAAAAAATTAAGCTAAAGCAGCAAAACCTAACTGTAATACAGAATTTGCTGTATATTGAAGAACAGGATACCATCTTAGCGATACTTAATGATATTACTAAAGAAGAGGAAAAGGAACAAGAATTAATCAAGGTAAAGAAGAATACAGACGAGATGGTACAAAAAGTTATAGCCAAACAAATGAAGGTAGCTCAAGAAATATGTAGTGTATTAGGTGAAACCACTGCAGAAACAAGAGTGGCTTTAAAACAGTTTTTAGACATCACATTAGAAAAGTCAGGTGATAGTTAAATGAGTTACTTCATAGAAGTAGGTTATGACCAATTAATCAAAAAGAATGAAGACACTTGTGGAGATCAAGTTGAAATAGTTAGAATGGATGAAGGAGTTATAGTAGTCATATCAGATGGGTTAGGAAGTGGCATAAAAGCAAATATCTTAGCAACCTTAACGGTGAAAATAGCGGCTACAATGTTAAAAAATGGAGCTAACTTAGCTGATGTTTTGGATACCATAACCAATACATTGCCAGTGTGTAAAGTAAGAGGTATTGCTTACTCAACCTTTACTATTGTTTATGTTAAACAAAATGGTGACACTTATATTGCTGAACTTGATAACCCAACAGTTTTTTATTACTCAAGAAAGCAAAAAGAGATTATCAAATTTAATGGTGAAATAACAATAATTAATGACAAAAAAATAAGAGAGATCAAGTTTCGCTTGAATGAAGAGGATAAATTGATTGTAGCTACTGATGGTGTTATTCATGCTGGGGTTGGAGAGATACTAAACTATGGCTGGGAATGGCATCATGTAGCAAAATACTTGCAGGACTTATGTACCAATAGACGAAATAATGCAATGATGATCTCTAAATCTTTGATTGGTATTTGCTACGATTTATATAATGGGCAAGCCAGTGATGATGCAACAGCTTTGACTATAAAAATGAAGGCTCCACAAATAATTAATATTTTTACTGGTCCGCCTTTATTAAAAGAAAAAGATCCTATAATCGTGAAAAATTTTTTTAGTAGTCCAGGAAAGAGAATTGTCTGTGGAGGAACGGCTGCTAATATTGTTGCAAGAGAACTAAAAAGAGACATAAGTATTGATATTAACACTTTAACGGAAGAAATTCCCCCCATCTCTAAGATGCGGGGTCTGGAATTAATCACTGAAGGTGCTATTACCATGAAGTTTGCCTTAGAATACCTAAAAGATTTTACAAATAAACCGTTATCTAAGGATATTTTAGATAAATTAAAGGAAAATAATGGTGCCAGTATCTTAGCTAATAAGCTACTTAATGAAGCTACCCATATAAATTTTTTTCTTGGACATTCATTAAACGTGGCCCATAAAAAAGGTGATCAATCAAATAGGCTGGATACAAAATTTAAAAATATTGGAGAGATGATTAATATTTTAAGGAGGATAGGTAAAATTGTAAATATTCATTATTATTAATAGAATTGTAAATAGAATTATAATCTAGCTGATGCTATATGATTTTTAAGATTATGAATTCTTACTAAAATGTGGTTGGTAAAGGTTCTAAACATATTTTTCAAATAGAAGGCCTTTATTTTAGTAAGTATTAGATGATGAGGGCTTAATAGAAGACATAATATTATCTGCAAAGGCGCTAGCTTTTTTCTCTATAGAATCTACACTCAAAATCACAGCAGGATCATTAGCGGTTTCCATAATTGAGAAATAAGGAGGGAGCCTAAAGCCTTTATTTACATTTAAAGCACTAATTAATTGCTGAGCAACAGCATCACTTCCAGAGTTTCCGGATACTATAACAGAAAAAATAGTTTTATCATAGAATTTGATTTTTCTATACAGGGCAGTGAGTCTATTAATTACTGCCATTAAATTTGCAGAGATAGAATCATTATAATTTGGACACACCCAGACAATGACATCGGCCTTCTCAATCGCAGGAAGTATTTCCTTTACCATCATGCCGCCATAATAGCAACTATTTCTCATGCCTAGGTGTTTACAGGTATTATAAGGACAACCAATACAATCTAAAACTGTACCATTCTCAACATGCAGTTCTTCAAGATCACAATCCTTAAGATGCTCTTTAATCATGTGCCATAGCATTAAAGTATTAGAAGTAGTTTTTGAGCTAGAATGCAAAGCAATAACTTTAGGATGTTTAATTGGTTCAAATGAGTAATTTGAAAGCCTTTCACATAAAAGTTTAGATCTCATTAAGGAAATTTCCTCAAGAGACATAGAATATGACTTTTGCCAAGTTAAAAAGTTATTTAGACTTCCTGTAGCCTCTACTAAAGGATGCCCTAAAAAGTTGCAGCCTAATTGATTAGCAGCAAATATTATTGATTTTGCAACGCTTTTAGTATATAATTCATTATCGCTATGGATTAACAATCCAGCAGTTGATCCTTGTAAGGCTTTGTTGCCCCTCTTAGATATGGTGTTTAAAATCTCCAGAAGTCCTATATTATAACCTATATCATTTAGTTCCACGGCAAATAAGATTTTTTTATTTTTTAAATCAGGAATATCTATTGCATTCTTTACTATAGTAGTATCTATGCCTTTTACAGCTACATCAACCATAGCTGAAAGTTGTTGAGAATTTTTACCTGGCATAATTAAATAAATCATACCATTTCCTCCAATTTATAATATGTTTGTTCTAGTCTTTTAAATAATAGGTCAGGCAACTCTAATAATTCTACTTCTGTTCCAGTTGGAAGCAAGCGATTTCTTGCTCCCATATATACTCCTCCCATATAGGTAGCACTATAATGCCAATCCCCTTTAATAGTAGCCAGTAGAGAGAGACTACCAGAAGATAGCGCAGGAGCTATATAGGGTTTAAAACCTGTTTTTCTAACCTCTATATTAGCAGTTTTTGTTTTGTTTGTTAGATATTGAGATAGAGTTTCATTATAGTGCTGTATACTATCGGCAATGACTAAATCTTCACCATGAGGGCCAAAAGCCCTTCCTTCTTCAGCATAATGAATTGTTTTAGGATTTTCTTTTGAATAGTATAAGGCACGAGCATGCATAACCCCTAAGCCATAGCCTCTGATTTGTTCTGGTGCAAGCCCTCGATAATCCATAATATTTTTTTCATCTAGATTACTGGCATTATAAACAACTTTACAAAGCAAATCTACAGGGTCAGAAACCACAGCAAAGATTCCATCAAAATTTTTGTTTCTTGCTTTTTTAGCATATTCTTTAATTATTTGTGCGTTTTCTTGGAATTGCACCATTCGCACGTCTTTAACTTCTGTGCCGACTGGTGGAACTGCTTTTGCAATACAAAATACAAACATGTCACAATCAAATAATGAATCTATATCTATACAATCAATTTCTGGGAAGTAAGCCTTTCCTGGAGAATAAACTTGATTGATTTCATAATACCAGCGCATGAGTTTTTCTGGATTTCTGTCGTATATACCGATTGAATCAATACAATCCCCACCAATTAATCGAAGGCCTGTTAGAAGGGTTCCTCCTACATCGCCTAAGCCAGCTATATTCACCCTCCACTTAGCTGGAGATTGTCTTAACAGAATTTTTTCCCAGTTAAGATAAGCAGTATTAACAGCCATAACTTTTTTTTTCTCAATTTTTTCTGATAACCAGTTGGGAACACTATTATTACTAGTTGAAGTCATTTGTAGCAGGTTTATTCCCTCATGTTTCATGGATAATAGAGAGGGATGAGAGACAGCAAAATGCATTCTAGACTTCTTGGGATTCATTGAGTATAGATAGTATATCATAGCATCACTATGAATTACCTCATCCTCACTAATTGTTTGTAATTCTTTATATGGATTCAGTGAGAATAAGAGTCTATTTAAGTGCTTGTAATAGTACAATTTATCATTTCCTCCTTTCATAATTAGCAATAAAGCTATATTCAAGACGTTGAAGCATCTCCAGATCTTTTTCTAAATGTATAGAAGGGTTTACATTGAAATCATAAGATAAATTCTCACCCTGATCTGGGGATCTTGGATATAAAAATACTTCACCTAGCAAAGAAAGTGTAAGTTTTCGTTCATTAATTTTTTGATACTCCATTTCCAATATTCTTAAAATGTCTAAAGCATTTTCTATACATACTAAAGATAAATTGTATAAGCTTTCAGCAGTAACCCCCTTAATAAAAGTGGGAGATGTATAAGGCAATATTAAGTTAATAGAAGGAATTAAATTTTTCTTAGGATATACTCCTCTCCAAAGGGTATCACCACCAATAAAAGGATAAAATAGTGCTTCGTTAAACCATAAACGCAATTTGGGGATGAAGTAAGCACTATCAACTTCTCTATTTTGAATCTCCATCAACTCTTTTCCTCTTCCCGACAGCATACCTACTATTATTTTCTTTACATGGATGTTCTCACTATTTAGTATAGGATCTATAGCTTTAATACGATATCCTTTGTTCAAAAGATCATCTACCAAGATAACTGGTTTATTGAATGAGTGGATGACTCTAATTTGTTTAGTTAGGTCTAAATAGTAGGGAAAAGGACCTATTGTAAAACGCTGCATATCAGGGTCAAACATTTTTTCGGTATGTAAGGTTTTAGTAACAGTATTTGGGACAATGGCCCTATTTAATATATTGCCGAAGGGAACACACATGGCAGGGCCTAATATCCTTGGACTTAAGGGAACAGGAGGCACGCCATTCTCTCTACATATCTTTTTAACAAGGGTTTCCTCTACGATATCTCTATCAAAAGAAATAACCAGGTTTCCGGGATATAACTTAGTAAGGGCTACTTGTAATTTCTTTCTTGAACTTGCTATAACGGATTGCACATTTTCGTTACTTCGAAAAGGTTCTTTGATAATAGTTTGGATATCAAGATACAAACTACAAGGATTCGTCATATTCACTGCTAACACAGGAGTTTTACCCTTGGCATATGGTAAATCTTGAAAACCATGATATTTTAGAATTCTGTTTAATTCAGAAGGTGTAGTATCTTGAATATTATTAGTAAAAATACCATAACTATAATCATTTTTTATAGAGTAGGCTAGTGTCTCAGTAAGGATAATTTGATATAAATTATCAAGAGGCACGTCATCTCTAATAAAAATGCCATCTAAAAGGATAATTCTACCGGTATAGCTTTCTCTTATACATTGGGAAATATGACTATCTTTGAACTCTTGATAAATCATATCAGATGGAAGCCAGTGAAAAATTGAATAAGCAAGGATTTTCCCGTTTTCTTTTACATCTTTAACTAGAACAATACGAGCATTGGGTTTTCTACTAGCTGTTTCAATATTTTTAAAAGCATCGTTATAATTATTATGAAAAACAGATGCTAAACCATTAATTAATTCATAATCAAAGCTATCTCTCACTTCTATATTTACAGTAATAGTTTGTAATAACGATTTGTACTGTGGTTCTCTTCTATACAGGTTGTTATTATATACATATTTTTGAGATAATGGGTCTATTAATTTTGAAATATCCCTATTGTCATCGATATAGTTTCGAATCTGCGTAGAACTGATATCTTCATATTGAGGAGGAAGGTTTAGCTTTATAACCGGTTGTTGAATATGTTTTAATCGATCCTCTAAATCGGACATTTTTTCATTATTATAATCATCGTTTCTTCTTTCAAAAATAATATGTGCAAAATGAGTAATACCTTTTTCTTTCTGAAGCTGTTTGTAAGCTGATGCGTTAAGTATAACATCGCTGCCTACTACGATATATACCTCTGCATGACTGAAATTTTCTCTCAGGTTATTTAAATCCTCGGCATTAGCAAGGTTTACAGGAAAGTCTTCAGGGTAGATAAAAATATTCATTTCATCTGCTACGGACATATTCATAATATTTTTCCTTATTAAGCTTGGTTGTGTTCGTTTTGACCAAGAGAATTCATCAACTGCCAGGTAAACTTCAAAGCCTAGATCTCTTATCTCTTTAGCTATTTCTTTATGTCCTAAGGTAAAGGGATCAAATGACCCAGGAAAAAAAGCAATTTTTTTTGTGGACTGTACTTCTATATCACCGTATAAAAATTTATAGTCAGAAATAAAACGGTAAATATGATTTAAACCAGCGGAATTGGTGAGAAATAATAATTCAGTTTCCTCAGCGTCTGTCAAAAGTATAAGGATTTTTTTTGCGATTAATTGAAATATATAGTGTTTTTCTTCAAGAGTAAGGATGTTTGAGCCAAATACATCTTTCCCAATAACACTAAAGGATACTTGTTTTATTTGATGATGATCATGTACTAAACCGTTCAATAGAATACCTAGCATTTTAGATAAACGTTGATTATATTTTTCTTCATCCTCTTTAAATATTTCCTTATATTTGGGATAATTTACGATGAAAACACCAATGGTTTTTAGTAATAAGGAATTTATTTGTGTATTAGCATGTTTAATTTTTTCGATTAAATCCTCAATAATTTCATCTAATTCCAATGGCTTAAGATAAATAATAATTTGACCCAAATAATTTGGGATATATTTCGTGAACTGAGCACCTTCTATTTCAAGGGTGCGAAGCAACTCAATAGCAATATCATTACGTTGTTCAATGGGAAGATGTGGAAAAACCTTTACTAAGGTTTCTCCAGCTCTACTACGAACATTTTCAACAGAACTTACCTTTAAAAGGTTACAAAAATGCATAGCAATATATAACTTATCAACGATAGCGTTCTTAATGGCATATTTTGATAATAACTCAACATGAAATTTTTTTGCAACCCAATTGGTTTCAGTTTTAAGATTATCCAAGAACATATCAGAGATTTTATTGATATCCTGTTGATAAAAACCGTATAATCTATCAGATACCTCAGAAGGAACCGATATGGCATCTGCAATCTTTAGATATAGATAGTTTTCAGCCGGGACAATAGACATCTGAACCTCAGAAATAAACTTCGTTAATAATTCATAGCTTGTATCTTCTTTAGTAATATAGGAAACTAAATAGCTCAATGTATCTAAAGCTGAAATCCTAACATCAGCATTCATATCTTCTAAAGCATTAAAAGTATAGCTTAAGGCTTGATTATGAGAATTACATTGAGGTTGCCATGGAATACACTTAAGTGTTTGCATTAATATTATTTTTATATCTGCATCATGAGTAATTGTACCATCATAATATTTTAGGATAATGTCCTTATAATGATTTAGTTGACTTCTTTCACATTGCTCAAACAAAGAATTTACTAATGTATTTATACTGTTTTTAATCCATCGACGATGTATAGGAATAATTTTATGGTCAGGATACATAAATAGTTTTATATATTGATTAAATAATTCTCCACTAGTTATTTCTGGTGTTTCTAAAGATAAGCCTTCAGGAATCTCCTTACGATAGTTCTCATCAAATAAAGCAATCAAACTACCTATGATGTGAGCACTTTGCTTACGAATATCTTCCTCTGGATGAACTAGTTTTTCATATAGAAATTTCATAGCTATAATTTTTTGTTTCTGTGTTAGATAGGTTGAATACTCTTGAAAAATATCTAAGTATTCTCTAAGTACTTTAGGGTCCTTCTGAGTTCTTGCGATTTCAATAATTTCATTTAGCGTGGTTTCATCTCCAAATCTATGCATTAAATTAATGTTATGATGAATAGCTATATATTTTAGATGATTTGTAATCGCTTTACTATGCATCAAGGCATATATTTTCTTAGTATCTGATGTAGCATTGTTTTCTATAGCTTTAGGATCAATATTGACACCAATACTTAACATGAAATCTTCGAAATCTTTTAATTTGATATAAACTCTTTTATACCTTTTTTCTTTACTCTCATCAACATTATCTAATTTGCTTAGTATGATATCAAAGGCATCCTTCAAACCAATCATCTGCATCTCATCTTTTTTATTAGACCCAACTATATTTTTTATTCTAAAATCACAGTAAATTAAGATTAAAGATTCAAGAGATAAATTTTCTAACTCTAAGTCCCAAACAGAATGATTCAAAGCAACATTACCGATATAAGGAATATTATTTTTCTTGAACCATTGATCAGTATAGTAATAATGAAGATAAGCTACTCTTTTAGATTCAAAACTTCTACATCCAAACTTGCCAATGTCATGGCCAGCTGCGGCACCTGAGACTCTACCTAGATCTAAAGGAATATTTCTAGATAATAGCTGTTTAGCAATAAACATTGAAAGATAATGTACGCCACATATATGATCCAGAGTATTATGACCAACAATTTCATAGTTTAGCTTCATCATCTCGTAAATATATTCTCTATTAAAACTACTAACAAAAGCTCTATATTCTATGGTATTCATTAAACTATTCTCTTCATCAGGCGATAAAAGATGCAAAGGAAATAAGCTCTGAAAGCTATCTTTCTCGTATATTTTCTGGTAACTAGATATAATTCTAAGAACCTTTAAATAAATGTAGCAACCACCATTTAAAGAGCTATTTAGCTCAATCTCAACAGAGTTCGGAAAAGACAGGCTAAGTGTAAATTGATATATGTAGAAAAGTGGCTTTGCAGGCATGTTTTTTCCCCAAAGTTCCTTTAAAAAATTTTCGCATAGATGGAAAGTGGCATTGCAGCTAAAATCGCTATTTTCTAGGATTTCATGTAGCTTATTAATAAAATTAGGGTCTTCAACATGCTTTTTAATGATTGCTTTGCTAATAAGGCATTCCTCTAAAAAATCCTTCTCAAAGAGGGCGTTACAAATTCCATCGTATATATTTTTCTTTTCACTTATATCCATATTTTTTCCCCCTGTATAAAGTTATTTATTAATAATTATATCCTATTCTTTCTATTAATAAAGAAAGATTTTGAATTTTTTTAATAAAGTAATGATTCACCTCAAAAAACTGGCATAAAAAACTTCTGTGATTAATAAAAATTATAGAGCCGGGAGGTGATACTATAATAACGCAACTGATATCCTTATGCATTACCGCCACCATATTAACATCATCAGTAGGTGGTACATTAGAAAACTATCATGTAGAAATGGGGGATGAGATAGTAATAGAGAAGGAGCTACTGGAGGATGAGATAGTAATAGAGAAGGAATTATTAGAAGGTGAGATTGTAATAGATAATGAATTACTAGAGAGTGAAATAGTAATAGAAGAAACTCATGATGAAATAGAAGAAAATAACTTTAAAATAGAAGAAGAAGTAAAAAAAGAAATTGACTATAAAGAAGTTCTGAAAGAATTAGGTTATTATCATGAAGATTATTCTAATAAAGAAATAAATTTAAGAAATGCAGTTCTTCGTTTCCAGGGTGACCATAATCTCAAGGTAGATGCTGATTTTGGTAAGGAATCCACAAGTGCATTGCATAAAAGGATGGAAGATGAGGGATATAAGTATCCAGATATAATTGCAAGTCCTCCTACTGACAATGAATGGATAACAATCAATAAAACTAAAAGAATACTTACACTTTATAGGGGAAATCAAGTGGCAAAAAAATATGCTGTTGCCATTGGAAAATCAAGTACCCCAACCCCAAGTGGGAAGTATTACATTACCAACAAAGTGGTAGATCCATATTGGGGAGGCATGGGGGGAAAATATGAGCCTCAAAAAGGCGGAGCACCTACTAATCCATTAGGTAGAAGATGGCTTGGGATATCTGTATCAGGTGGTGGCTATGGGATACATGGGAATGCTGCTCCCTATTCAATAGGTACAAATGTCTCTTATGGATGCATACGTATGATCAATACAGATGTTAAGGAATTATATAACCAAGTGAATGTACATACACCTGTGTGGATAGGAAGTCATGAAGAACTAAAAAAATGGGGAGTAGATAATAAAAGCTATTTAGAATGATTTCATGATCTTTTTTAGTAAAAAAGATAAATTTATCTAAAGGTATAACCATATTTTTAAAGAGATGCGGGGAAACCGTATCTTTTTTTGTGTAAAAGAAGAAACTTGAATATATGGGAGAAAAGTAATATGATACAATAAATAGGATAGAAAGATAACTAGTAAAATACAATAAGGCTTCAAGAGGTGATATTGGATGAATGAGAAAAGTATTCGAGTACTAGAATATAAAAAAATTATTGATTTATTAGGAGAAAAATGCGTATCTTCATTAGGCAAAAATATTAGTTATGGGTTACAGCCTATAAATAATCTTGATAAAATTAAAATTCTTCAGATGGAAACTAGTGAGGCACAAAGTATTCTTATTAGAAAAGGAAATCCTCCTCTGACTGGAATACATGATATTTTATCGCTAGTTAGAAGAACGGAAATTGGATCTTATCTAGATCCTGGTCAATTGCTTCATTTGAAAGCTACACTAGCTGTTGCTAGAAGACTAAAACAATTTATGAAGGAAGAGGATAAAGAGCAAGAGCAACAATCCATTGTTGGGGGATTAATCAAATCACTGAAAACTGTTAAGGAGATTGAAGATAAAATTGATCTATGCATAGTAAGTGAAACAGAAATATCTGATAATGCTTCGTCAGAGTTGAAGGGTATTCGTCGTTCTATATCCAGTAAAAATGATGCTATTAGGAACAAATTAAATAGTATCATCAGTTCCACCACTTATCAAAAATATTTACAGGATACCATTGTTACCATCAGACAGGATAGGTTTGTAGTACCAATAAAGCAAGAGCATAAAGGACAATTCCCAGGATTAGTACATGATCAATCCTCAAGTGGGGCTACTCTATTTATTGAGCCTATGGCGGTTGTGGAGCTAAACAATGGATTAAAAGAACTAAAGCTTAAAGAGAAGAAAGAAATAGAAAGAATACTAATGGAAATTTCCTCAATGATAGCAGAAAGAGGAGAAGATATCAAGAGCAATCAAAGTATTTTACAGGAACTAGATTTTATTTTTGCAAAAGGAAAGCTATCTTTGGCCATGAAGGCAATTGAGCCCAGCTTAAATAAAGATGGGCTTATAAGGATAAAAAATGGCAGGCATCCTTTATTGAAGGAAGATGAAGTAGTGCCAACAAATATATGGATAGGTGAAGATTTTCGACTTTTAGTGATTACTGGACCAAATACGGGAGGCAAGACTGTTACTTTAAAAACTGTGGGTTTATTGTCTATGATGGCTCAAAGTGGTTTACATGTACCAGCAGATTATGGAACAAAGCTAGCAGTTTATGATAACATTTTCGCTGATATTGGAGATGAGCAGAGTATAGAGCAAAGCCTAAGTACTTTTTCTTCACATATGACGAATATTGTAAATGTTTTAGAAGGAATTACACCTAATACATTAGTATTATTAGATGAATTAGGGGCTGGGACAGATCCAACAGAGGGTGCAGCATTAGCAATGGCTATTCTTAACCATTTAAATAATCTAAAGGTTTCTACAATAGCAACTACCCATTATAGCGAGTTAAAGCAGTATGCTTTAATGAAGGACAATGTAGAAAATGCATCTGTAGAATTCGATGTTGAAACCTTAAGGCCCACCTATAAACTATTGATAGGAATTCCTGGGAAATCTAATGCATTTGAGATATCAAAGAAATTAGGTTTATCGCATACCTTGATAGAAGAAGCAAAAACTTTATTGACTACTGAAAATATTGAATTTGAAGATCTACTGCAGAATATCGAAAAAAATAGAACAGAAGCAGAAAAGGATAGATTAAATGCCAATAAAATAAGAATTGAAGCAGAGAATTTACTGAAGAATTATCTAGAAAAGAAGGAAAAATTAGAACATCAACGGGAAAAGCATATTAAGGAAGCAAAACAAGAAGCTTTTAAAATAATAAAAGAGGCTAAACAAGAGGCTGAAGAAATAATAGATAATTTAAGAAAGATGAAATTAGAAGAAGAAGAAAAAGCTATAAATAAAAAAATAAATGAAGCTAAAAGACAAATAGATGATAAAATGCACAATTTAGCAGAAGGTTTTCAAGAAAACATACTAACAAAAACCAGTAAAAATCCACCTTTGAATCTTAAACCGGGAGAAACTGTGAAAGTCTTGTCCTTAAATCAAGCTGGACATGTTCTTGCTCCAGTAAATGAAAATAATGAGGTGTATATACAAGTAGGCATTATGAAAATGAATATACCTGTTTCAAACTTAGAAAGAGTTGATAAAAAAGGAGAGAATAGACAAAAAGGTATAGCTAAAATTGCAAAGAAGAAAGCAACCAATATAAAAAATCAATTGGACATCAGAGGTAAAAATTTAGAGGAATCCTTTATGGAGGTGGATAAATATTTAGATGATGCTTATCTAGCTGGACTTGTTGAAATTACAATTATTCATGGAGTAGGCACGGGGGTTCTAAAATCTGGAATTAAGCAAATGCTAAGAAAGCATAAGCATGTAAAGGATCATAGGGATGGTAAATACGGAGAAGGTGGAGCTGGGGTTACGATTGTAGAATTAAAGTAAACTTTTTATCATCTCAAAATCCTTCAATTAAAAACATGAATTTTTTAGGAGATTTCTATATTATTATATTAAGGATGTTAAGTAATTCCCTGATTCAGAGGCTTTAAATCTTTAATTAAGTTTTTAAAAATATTATTAAGAATTAGGTGATAAAATGAAATTAATCAGTGCTTGTCTACTGGGAGTTAATTGTAGATATAATGGAAAGAATAATGAAAAGCCTTCTATTTTGAAATCTATTGGGGAGGATAGTTTTATTCCAATATGCCCAGAGCAATTAGGTGGCTTAACAACTCCTAGACCACCGGCAGAAATACAAGGAGGAGATGGGGAAGATGTTTTAGAAGGCAAAGCAAGAATTATCAATAAAAATGGTGAGGATGTAACAGAAGCCTTTGTGAGAGGAGCAAAAGAAACCTTGAAAATTGCCAAATGCTTAGAGGTTAGTGAAGCGATTTTAAAGGCAAGAAGTCCTTCCTGTGGAGTCGGTGAAATATATGACGGAACCTTTTCCAATGTTTTTAGAAAGGGATGTGGAGTAACTACTGCTATTCTTAAGAAAAACGGTATTATGATATATTCAGATGAAGAATATCCTATAACATCATAGACACAGATTCTTTAGGCATAAATTTGTTGATTGTTGCAAAAATATATGATATATTAATTAACAAAGTAAAAATAGAGATATACCCATGATAAGGAAAGTAGATGTAATATGTTGTTACAGCGAGTCAGAGTTGGTGGAAGTCTGATACAGTTTTGCATTGAAACGCACCTTTGAGGTCCTGTCCGAAACTATTTAGTAGGGCAAGGCGGTTTTCACCGTTATTTGAAATAAGAGTGGGCATGATGCCAATCAGAGTGGTAACACGGGATAATACTCTCGTCTCTAAACATAGGGATGAGAGTTTTTGTTTTCTAAAAAACTATTGATCTAGGAGGTTGAATAATGGTAGATTTTAAAAAATTAGTAGTTGATATCCTCAAGCAAAACATAGCGGATTCAGAGGAATCGGAAATTTTATCTATGATAGAAATACCACCAAATCCTCAGATGGGTGACTTTGCTTTTCCTTGCTTTAAACTAGCGAAAACTTTTCGAAAGGCGCCCCCATTGATTGCTAAAGATATTGTTAATGCAATTAAACCAACTACATATTTCGAAAAAATAGAACAGGTGGGGGGGTATATTAATTTCTTTGTCCATAAGGCTATTCTTGTAGAAGAGACAATGAAAGAAGTATTTGTAAAAAAAGAGCTTTATGGGAGTGATGATTTAGGAAAAGGTAAAAACGTTATTGTAGAATTTTCTTCTCCGAACATTGCAAAACCGTTCCATATAGGACATATTCGAAGTACTGTTATCGGAAGCTCTATTAACCGAATTTATAAATTTCTAGGGTTCAATACCATTGCTATAAATCATTTAGGAGATTATGGAACCCAATTTGGAAAATTAATTGTTGCCTTTAAAAAATGGGGCAATGAAGAGGAAGTGCGAGAAAGTCCTATACCCACTTTATTAAAGCTATATATACAATTTCATGATGAAGCTGAGAAGGACCCAGCATTGGAAGAAGAAGGTAGAATGTGGTTTACTAGATTAGAGAATGGTGATGCAGAAGCTTTAGAACTATGGAAATGGTTTAGAGATGTAAGTTTGGAGGAATTTAATCGAGTATATAATCTGCTAGGCATTTCTTTTGACTCCTTGGCAGGAGAAAGCTTCTATTCTGATAAAATGCCTCAGGTATTAAAAATGATGGAGGAGAAAAATGTATTAGAAAAATCCGAAGGGGCAGATATAGTTAATCTTGAATCTTATGGGTTACCTCCTGCATTAATTAGAAAAAAAGATGGGTCAACGTTATACATTACTAGAGATATTACAGCCGCAATCTATAGAAAAGAAACCTATGACTTCTATAAAAACATATATGTAGTAGCTTCTCAGCAAAATCTACACTTTGAGCAATGGATAAAGATAATTGAAATGATGGGGTTTGAATGGGCCAGGGACTGTTTACATGTTCCTTTTGGACTGGTAAGGCTAGAGGAAGGTACCATTGCTACTAGAAAAGGAAGAGTAGTATTTTTGGAAGATGTACTAAAAAAAGCAATAGAGAAAACCAAGGAAATAATTAAGGACAAAAATCCAAACATTTCAAATCTTGAGGAAGTAGCAGAGGATGTGGGAGTAGGCGCTATAGTATTTCAAGAGTTGTCAAATAATCGGATAAAGGATTATACTTTTTCTTGGGATAAAGTATTAAATTTTGAAGGGGAAACTGGACCTTATGTTCAATATACCTATGCGAGAGCAAGCAGTGTTCTGAGAAAGGCTGATGTTCCAGTAGACATAGAGATAAATTCAGCTTTACTGACTGATGATATTACAATGGAGGTTGTCAGAGGTATACAACAATTTCCTGAAGTTGTTAAAGATGCTCAAAGGAAGAATGAACCTTCTATCATAACGAGACATATTATTGATATTGCACAAGCTTTTAATCGCTTTTATCATGATCATCCGGTATTAGTAGAAGAGAAAGAAATCAAAAGGGCACGTCTAGCCATTGTATTTTCAGTTAGACAGGTTATCGGTATAGGATTGAATCTTTTAGGGATAAAAGCGCCTGAAAAAATGTAATATAGAACTGTAGAAAGATCCAGTATCCTTGTGTATTTCTTTATACGCTTTGGTAACTGGATTTTTTTATATTTTGATTTTAAAAGGTACTCAGTAGTTTTCTATACTATTTTAAGTAACAAAAAATAGCGAGATTTTGTATAAATTGTCTCTTTATACTATAATAAAAGAATAAAAGCACATAGAAAAAGTTTAGGAGGAAAAGGTTTGACTACAGAGGGAAAAATAATAAATAGTCTTTTATGGATGGCACATGGTGATGCTTTAGGCTTTCTCATGGAGAATACAAATTCTAAAGAAATTGCCCTCAAGGACTTTACTTATTGTTATAATAAAGATTTGGTTATGGAAAAACAAAAAGGACAATATAGCTATATAACTGAGCTAATACTAATTATGATTAAATGCTTAATAGATGATGCTTCAGAATTCAAAATTGGTGTAGATTATCAACGGTTTTATGAAGAACTAAAGTTATGGAAATATTATCGCCATGGTAATGTTACCACTATTCTTGAACGATTAAATAATAAAGACTATTATACAAGCGAAAGTTACTGGAATAACACAAGTGGATCAAGTATAAGTAGAATTATCCCTATCTTAATAGCCAATAAAAACTATCATGTAGCAGAAATAGAAGCTTATAAAAATCTATTATATCTAAACAGACATCCACAAGTGCTGTTAGCTGGATTGATACTATTAAGATCTGGATATTTGTTGTTAGAAAAGGGATTTATTAATAAAAAAGAATTCATCGATGAATTAAAAGACTATTTAACACAGCTTCAATTAAAATTATTAAATGAAAATCTTAGAGGAAGACTACCTAAGAACTATAATATACAATTTGAAAAGGAAAGAATTCAGTTTCTTATAGATTTGGATCGCTTCAAAAACGATAAAAGAAAACAAAATAGTCTTTGGAACAGTAGAGAAATGTTATTAAGTTGTATAGATTTTTATTTTACACTACAATCAGGAAATCCCAAAAGTTTAGATGGTATACCACTTTTAGATAAGAAAGAAATAATGGCTCTAAGTTATGGGCTTTGGGGAATAAAT
The DNA here is from genome assembly GCF_900111615.1 of Natronincola peptidivorans. Taxonomy (GTDB): domain Bacteria; phylum Bacillota; class Clostridia; order Peptostreptococcales; family Natronincolaceae; genus Natronincola_A; species Natronincola_A peptidivorans. The sequence goes on from NZ_FOHU01000012.1 coordinate 95,819, forward strand.
TCTAAAGAAGCATATGAAAGGAAAAACTTAGTCAAAGATGAAAAATCTATCTTTAACATGGGTCAATACTTATACAATTTAAGAAACTATCAAATTCAAAGGAAGAATAATGATAAACAGAGAGAATCCAAAGAAATGCAAGACATATTTAAACTTAAAAAAGATGAAAGGTTACAACACCCAATTTTAAATACAATTCGTATAATAGAGAAAGTCGAAACAAAAGACTATATAAAAGTATTAGTTAAAACCAAAATAGGAACATATACTTTTTTAAACTACAAAATAAGACAGTAGAACTTTTCGATTGCTGAAAATTCTCCATCTTCTTTATCACTTCAAAAACCCAGCACCTTTACGTATTAACTATACGCTGCAGTAGCTGGGTTTTTTGTGTCTACAAGCTGAAGATTTTTGAACAGTCTGGAGGTTGTTGATCTTTTCAATAGTCTAAGCCAGTAGAACTTTATTATTTAGTGGTTAAAAGCTTTTTTCTAAATAGGTAATAAATTCTTCTTCAGTAGTATTAGATAACAGACATAACTGTTTAACTATAGAATTTTTAAGCTCTAGAAATGAGGAAATTTTAGTATTTTCACCTGTATATTCAAGTGCTTTAATAATCATTAATATGTCTCTTTTAGAAATTTCTTCAACTGATATTTTTGCAAATTCATCCATGTTTTTCTCTCCTTCTGGTGAAAAAAGTTATATACTATATTTCTACAACAAGATAAAAAAACCTTCAAATTCCTACAAATTTTTTTTGATGAGAAGGGATATATAAGCAAGAAAAAAGCACTTATATTTAAGTGCCTCTATATCATTTAACAATACTAGCTTTTAAGCAGCGATGTCATAGGTACAGTTAATGATATTATGATAGACTATATACAAGCCTACAATAACAACGGCCTCAATAGAACTTTCCAAATCGTTTTTTAGACTTTCATTTTTCAAGGAATATGTTCCATGCAGCGTATCAACTAAAGACTTAATCGGGTGAGAAGTTGTGTTCTCTATATTAAAATAACTCTTAGGAACATCAATCTTGTTATTATAAGTCTTATATAACTTATGAAGGTTTGATTCATATGCAAGGTGATTTAGAAAATTATTTTTATAAGTAGCCCTATCGTTATGTGGAACACAAAAATAATCAGCAATATAATGGGTTACTATACCAATTTGTTTTGAAAGAAGTTTTATTTGTTCAGTATTGTTACATAAAGAGAGTTTTCCCAACCTATATATTTCATCTGTAATATACTCGTAAGACTGAGGTTTAAAGTGTTTAAGACCTTTAAAATGAAGAGGAATATCTGGTTTGATACTCCCATAAATCAAATTCTTCATATCTAGATTTAAATAAAATTTTTCTTTGATACTTCTATGGAGTTTTGTTGCGATGATAATATGACTTTGTGGTAACAAAAAAGAACCGCCTTTCTTTGAATTATATACACAATAGTATTATATTGGAGAAATGGCAATAATACAATAGGATTCACATAAAATTTATGATTATACACATTATTCAAATAGAGATAATCTACTGGTAATAAAGCAATGTACATCTTTAATATATGGAAATTTGTGCTATAATGTTCATGATACAGAAAAACATATATAAAAAGGAATGATACTATATGAAGGTTTTACTAACGGGGATAAATGCAAAATACATACATAGTAACCTAGCTATTAGATACTTGAGCAATAGTATAAAAAGCTTTGTAGAAAACATTCAAATAAAGGAATTTACAATTAATCATAGCCAAGAATATATCATGAATGAAATATATAAAATTCAACCAGATGTTGTTTGTTTCTCCTGTTACATTTGGAATATACAAATAGTACATCAAATAAGTAGATTATTGAAAAAAGTTATGCCTCAGATTACAATCGTACTTGGCGGTCCAGAAGTTTCTTTTGAAACAGTAAAGGTCATGGAGATAAATGATGCTATAGATATAGTAGTTATAGGAGAAGGAGAAATTACTCTTTCTAAATTGATCTATGCCCTTAACAATGATGAAGATTACTCTTCGATACGCTCTTTAGCATTTCGTGCAAGAGGCAGGGTGTTTATCAATGAAGAATGTATATCTCCAATAGAAATGCAAGAGCTAATTTTCCCCTACAAAAACGAAGTGCTGAGCCAAGATAAAATAATTTATTATGAAAGCTCAAGAGGATGCCCTTTTAATTGTCAATACTGTTTATCATCAACCTTTCAAGGTGTTAGATTTCGACCTATTGAAATGGTGAAGGAAGAGTTGAAGTATTTAATTGATCAAGAAGTGAGACAGGTTAAGTTCGTAGACAGAACATTTAATGCTAAGAAGCAATATGCTATAGATGTTTTACAGTTTATCCTTAAGCATAGTAAAGGTAAGACGAACTTTCATTTTGAAATAACAGCAGACCTACTTGATGAAGATATGTTAGATTTGCTTAAAAAGGCTCCTGCGGGGTTATTTCAATTTGAAATAGGAATTCAATCTACTAATTCAGAAACTTTGCAGGCTATACAAAGAGATAAAGATTTTGCTAAGATAAGAGATGTAGTTACAAAAATTTCTTCTGGTAAAAATATTCATCAACACTTAGATCTAATAGTGGGGTTACCTAAGGAAGATTACTTTAGCTTTAGAAAATCCTTTGACGATGTATTTGCATTAAGACCTGAAAAACTTCAAGTGGGTTTTTTAAAGCTATTAAAGGGTTCAGGTATTCGAAAAAAAGCCTTAGAGTATAACTATATTTATGATGATAGGCCACCATATGAAGTCCTAGAAAATGATGCTATAAGCTATGGAGAAATTATGGTTTTAAAAGGAATAGAAGAGATGGTGGAGACCTTCTGGAATACCAGGATGTTTAGTAGCAGTATAGAAGTTGTTATTACAAATTATTATAGCAGTCCTTTTAGATTCTTTGAAGAACTGTGGTTTTATTGGGAGGAAGAAGGTTATCATCATCAATATCATAGCAGAAATAAATTATACCAAATTCTTTTGAATTTTTATCTAAATAAAAGCTTTGAAAACAATGAAGTATTTAAAGAGGTACTAAAATTTGATTTTTTAAAGTATAACAAGACTTCAACTTTACCAGATTTCTTTTCTTCTTGTAAAGATATTAAATTCAAGGAAAAATGTCATAGGTTTTTACAACAACCAAACAATTTACAGCGCTATTTACCTCAATACATCGATCTTCCTGCTAAACAAATTATAAAAAAAGTACATTTTGAACAGTTTCAATATAATATGTTAGAATTAGAAAATAACCCTAGTGCTTTAAAGCATATAGAAAAATGTAAGGTTGTCTTATTATATGATTATGATATAGAAAGTAAAGCAATAGAACATTGCAAGTATTATTTATTAAAAACTATTGAATTCTCGGAAGAACCCATTATATAATAAAAAATTGAAGAGGTGAGAAAAACAATGGAAATAATAAAGGATATTTTCTATACAAATAGAAAAGTTACAAAAAATGCTATAGAGAGCTTATACAAAAACTGGATTATCATTTTTACAGGATTGTTTTATTCAATAGCGATTATAATATTATCTATGCTGCTGCCTCATTTTTGGATATTAGCAGGGCTGGTACACATTATTTTCTCTAGTGCACTAGTATCTAATTACTTATATCTAATCAGTTGTATTATAAGAAAAAATAAATTTGGTCTCCAGGACTTTAAGGATGGATTCACAGTATATTTAAGAAAAGTATGGGGAGTAATGTTTATTGCGTGGGTTGCATCTCTTATTTTTAATACTTTTTTGACACCTTTTTTTAGGGGGATGGCAATTGGACTAATTATAAATGTAGTAGTGCTAATTGTATTGAACGCTATACCTGAGGTAATCTATCAGAAACATTATAATCCATGGGAAACCATCACCTACACAGTTGAATTTGTTAAAGACAACTGGATAGAATGGTTTGCACCTAATTTAATTTTACTAGGAGTTCTCTATTTTTTAACGGGAAGCTTATTAACAGGAATATACTTTTTTCTTCAATCCCTAAGAATTATCTTCCAATCTCCAATAGGGTTGATACTATTTATCTTAGGCCAAGTGTGGCTTTCCTTCACAATGATATATCGAGGATATCTCTTTGAAATATTAAGCACTAGCAATAGAAGGAAAAGGTTATTTATGCGAGAATTTTGATATATTACAGAGTTGATAACGCTACAATTATTTCGAGCAGATGCTATTCAATGGAGGAGACCTAATGAACACTATTTATAAAAAGTTGAATAAAGATGATTTACATCAATCTTTGCTTTTGTTTAAAAAATTGAAAGAAGAGGCAGCAGAAGTTACATACGTAGATATTGTAGAGAAAAAACAAGTTGAAAATTGGTTACATCAGCCTAATTATTATATATATGTTGCCATTATTGATGAAAAAATAGTAGGATTTTTTAGAGGCGTTAGAGGCTTAAGCAATGAATCACATGGTATCTTAATCACTATTGCAATTGATCCTGATTATAGAAATAGACATATTGCTAAAAGTCTTATTTTGTATAGCCTGGATGATATTAAGAAAAAAGAAAAAAATATATCTTTAGCTAGAGCTTATGTATATAGTAACAATAAGGCCTCCATCAATACAATGTTATGTTGTGGCTTTACTATTTCTGGAAGTGTCTATCAGCATCATTTTGATGCTAAAACAAAAACATATATAGACGATGTCATTTTTCATAAAATACTGGAATAAATAAATTATAAAATGTATGGAGGATAAAAATGATTTTTCTAATAGATGATTACTTGTTAAAAAGGACAGAGGAATTGTCCTTTATTCACTTAAAGAACGACGCACAGTTAAATATAAGGAACTATAAGCTTCCTCATGATGGGTTAGATATGCCTATCATGATAGAAGAACTAGCAGAGAGTATTAAGAAGAAAGAAGTAAATGAAGTAATTACTATAGGAAGTATAATAAGAGGAATCATATACTTGTTAGGAATAGATTCTAAATTCAAACACAAAAAAGAGTATATTGAATTTTTATACAAAGCGAACCCTAAAATTGAAGAATATATTTTATTTCAAGGATTACAAGCGCTGGAAGTAAATAATCTAATAAAGGGTATTATATACTTTAAATGCTTGCTTTTAATAAATCCCAAGAACACCAATGCTCTAATAAATTATGGAACAACCGTATTACAATATAGAGACAAAGAGCTTATTACAATGAAAAAAACATATACAAAGTTTACTAAAGAAGCAAGAGACAAGTTAGAGGAATTATTGTTAATAAAGAAAGATGAGCCTTTAGCTTATTACTACTTAGGATTTATATACAAAGATAGTAAGCAATTTATTAAAGCAAAGTTGCACTGGGAAAAAGCTATAGAACATGGAATAGAGGAAAAATACAAAGAGCACCTCCAAGCATTGCTTATAGAGGTTGAAGATATGGTGCAATATGAAAAAGGATATGAAGCAGTGCTTGCTGGCAGACCTCAAGAAGGCTTACCCCTATTAGAGGAGTTGAAGAAAAGGTATGAGGAGTGGTGGAACTTATTGTTCTTCATTGGCTTAGCGCATCGGCAACTAGGGGCGTTTCATGTAGCGCTTCAATACTTTAAAAGAGTTTTAGAGCTGAAAGAAAACCAGGTAGATAGCATTGTAGAATTAGGTCTATGCTATGGAGCCCTTGGTGAAATAGAAAAATCTATTGAAGAATTTCATAGAGCATTAGCATTAGAAGAAAAAAACAGCGAAGTATTATGTAATCTAGCGATGATGTATTTTGAAATAGGTGACAAGACAAAAGCAGAAAAATATATTAACTTATCCTTTGATATTAATCCACATGATGAAATTACTATTGCATGCAAGAAAAAAATAACTGGACTAAAATAATCGTTTTTTGACAAATCTACATCTTTATTGCAGGTAAAGTAGTAGGTAAAAAAGAATAAAATATCTGGAGAATAATTTATAATGAGTACACTTACTAAAAATAGTTAGGGGATAATAGCTGTTATTAAGTTCATAGGATGGATTTTTCTTAAGTTTATATTAAGCTATATATAATGTATAAAAAAAAATAAAATTGCCAAACTATATTTTAATGACTTAAACACAGTGTAAAATATCAAAAACCTATTGACAAACCCGCAGATATTTGATATAGTAGTAAAAGTCGCCGCTGAGGAAGGGGCGCAGGGTAAGAAGAAAAAGCCAGCAAAGAA
>NZ_FOHU01000007.1:0-137429 GCF_900111615.1 Natronincola peptidivorans
ATCCAGAAGGAAGCGATAATCTTGCATTTGAAACTTTAGAATTCTAGGGAGCTTATCAATCTTTAACTTCTGGTACTTAGGACTATTAGAGTCTTCAAAATTCAATTGGCGTAAAGGGATGTTTCTAGAGACAAAGATTAAAAGTGTATAAAGTTCTTTTTGTAGATATTGAATATATAGTACTAAATAAGATATAATGGAGTTCACAATGACCACCCTTTCTTTATTAATTGTGAGCTGGGAACTTCAATTATATCAAGAAATGGGGGGGCATTGTTTTTTTATACAAAAAAACTTTGAAACCTTTAAAATATAATGATTAGTTAGTAAAAAAAGAGTGTCAAACTTGACACTACGATCCTTGCAAAGGGGGCTGTAAAATGAAAATAGAATTTTTAGGTGCCGCTAAAGTAGTGACAGGTTCCAATATTTTAATCTCTACTGGGAAATACAAGATACTCTTGGATTGTGGTTTGTTTCAAGGTAGTAGGGATTTGGAAAGCTTAAACTATGAAGCCTTTCCCTTCAAGCCTAGTGAAATCGATTTTCTTCTGCTAAGCCATTCCCATATCGACCACAGCGGAAGAATCCCCAAGCTAGTTAAGGAGGGATTTCGGGGAAAAATTCTTTGTACCAAGGCAACAAAGGATTTAGCTGAAATCATGCTGGTGGATAGCGGCTATATCCAGGAAAATGATGTTGAATGGGAGAATAGAAAACGAAAAAGAGCCGGAAAGCCTCCTATAGAACCCTTATATACAGCTGCGGATGCTGAGATCAGCCTGCGATATTTTCAATCTGCTCTATATCAACAAAAAATAGCTTTAAATGATGATATATCAATACGTTTTAGAGATGCTGGTCATATCCTTGGTTCTTCCATCATTGAATTATGGATAACAGAGAGGGACGATACTGTAAAAATTGTTTTTTCTGGAGACATCGGCATGAAAAACAAACCATTAATTCGTGATCCCGAGATTATTGAGGAGGCGGATTATCTGATTCTAGAATCTACCTATGGTAATCGTATTCATGAAAATGTTGAAGAGAGAATGGAAAAACTTATGGAGATAATCAATACTACTGCTTTGAGAGGTGGTACTGTTATTATTCCCTCCTTTGCTGTAGGCAGAACACAAGAGCTTATTTATGAACTCAATAAATATTATGAGTATAATGATGAACTAGAAAACTTTCTTAGAATTCCTATTTATGTTGATAGTCCTATGGCTATCTCAGCTACAGAAATCTTTAAGCAGAACTCCTATTGTTTTGATGAAGAAGCAAAAAAACTTATACTTAGTGGAGACAATCCTTTGAATTTTGATAATCTTTATTTTGTACGAGATCATCAAGAATCTATGCGTTTAAATGAAGCCAACTATCCAAAGGTTATCATTTCTGCTAGTGGTATGTGTACTGCCGGTAGAATTCGTCATCATTTAAAGCATAATTTGTGGAAGGCAAAGAATAGCGTTGTTTTCGTAGGCTATCAAGCACAGGGAACCTTAGGAAGAATACTAAAGGATGGCGTGAAAAAAGTAAAGCTGCTGGGAGAAGAGATTGCAGTTTTAGCAGAGATCCATAGTATAGAGGGTTTTTCTGGTCATGGAGATCAAAAGGATCTATTGAGCTGGATTGCAGGATTCCGTAAAAAGCCAAGAAGAATTTTTCTAGTACATGGGGAAGAAGATGCTTCCACCACCCTTTCACAATTAATTACTTCAAAATATGGTATCCCTACTATTGTTCCAAACATGGGTTATACCTTCCAGCTAGAAAACGATATTTTAAAGGCATATTCAGGGGAAATACTAGAACCTATTCAAAGGAAAGAAAATATTCAGAAGGAGCTGCAGCGGGTATACGACCAATTTGAAAGCTTAGTTACTAAGACAAATCGTTTTATGGATGATGAGGTATTGCAAAAAGATTATGATAAAATAAAAAATAAGTTGCTCGAACTGCAAAGAGAACTGCTAGATGTCAGCATGCTTCTAGGTGACTAGCTAGAAAAGACCTTTTTACACTTAACTCCTAAAAAATACATTTATATTTATTATCTAGAAACTAAGCCCCTATCCATGTTTTTCATGGGCAGGGGCTTAGTTTTAATCATACAATACAGAAAATTCCAGGCTTATGCTTTCCCTTGTGGGCTGCAATTCTTCTATCATCGTATATTCTGTTGTATTTTTTAGCTTTTTTGGAAAGCTTAAAATGAATTCACTACCTTCTCCTGGGTGACTATTTACCTCAATCTTTCCTTCCATTAGCTGCATAAATCTTTTAACCAAAGATAGCCCTATACCCGTTCCTTCATTTAGCTTTTTTTCTGAACTACAGGAAATATAAAATCTGTCAAATATTTTATCTATTTCCTCTTCTGAAATTCCACTGCCGTTATCCTTGACTCCTACCTTTAAATACCTGTCATCCTCGTGTATATATACGTCTATCTTTCCTTCATACTGGGTGTATTTAACAGCATTTGATAATAAATTTAATAAAATTCTTTCATATTTTTCTATGTCTAAAACGATTCTTTTGGTACTGCAGGTGGAAGTAAAATTCAGCTGTATCTTTTTCTTTTCTACAACCGGCAGAATAGTTTTAACAAGATACTGGGTATACTTGACAAGATTAGCATTTACTTGTCTTAACTGCATAAACCCTGCTTCAGCTTTTGTAATGTCAAGAAAATTATTAACAAGCCTTAATAGTTTTCTGTTATTTCTTTGGGCTTTTTTTAACAGCTTTCTTGTCTTTTCATTTAATTCCCTTTTATAATAATCATCATTCAACATTTGAAAAATGGAGTGCATAACAGCAATAGGTGATCGAAGCTCATGGGAAATGGTAGCAAAAAATTCCTCCTTGGCTTTCGTTAAGGCTTCAGTATTTTCAAGAAGCACCACTTGGGATGTAATGTCCATTCCGATCCTTACGATATACATTTTGTCATTAGCACTATACTTTAGAGCAGTATGAAGCATTTGGTAATGCTTAGCTTCACCTTTAGGTGTTTTAAAGGAAATCATCTTCTCCTGGGTGGTCATAGGCTCCTTATAAATTTTCCCTAGTATTCCTTTAATAGCATCTGCACATGCTAAAGGCAGAATCTCACTAATGGTACTTCCTATTATGTCATTATGGTCAAGTGCTTTTCTTGTCATGGCTTTTAAGAACTCTACATACTCCTTATTTACAAATTCGTAAGTGCATCCGGGGTACGCAACTACAGCTACAGGTGTTGGCAAAGCTTGTATGATATTATTTATATATTCCTTCTGCTGTTGTATTTTTTCAGACTGCAGCATTAACTTTGTCATCTCATGAAGACATACAACTGTGTAAATTGCTTCCCCTTCCTCGTTACAAATAGGTTTGCAACTGAAACAAATATGCTTCCTTTCTCCTTTGCTGCTGATTGTACATATTTCATCATCAAAGCTTATGCCTTCTCTAACTTTTCCAATAATAAATTCATTGATATTAATATATGCATTATTCTTCTCCAGGTCATAGCTGTTCATTGCATCTTCCAGTACTCTACCTTCATAGGAAAGCATCTGACTGTAAGCATCATTCATCATGATAAATCTTCCCTCTTGGTCTAAAACAGCAATCCCTTCTGAAATCTTATTGAGAATAGCTCCCATTAATTCTCTTTCAGCTATCATATTTTTCCAATCAATATTTTTTTCCACCACCGCACCCCCTCTAGTGATTCGTGGCTTAATCATTAGAATAGCTTTTATTCCAATTCTTCTATTGTTCTTCAATTTCCTTATTCAACTTTTTTCCATTAATCCCTTTTTTTTCAGCGGATTTATATGTCGAATTTTTACTAAACAGTCTTAATCACACAAAAAAAGGCCCTTAGTCCTACTTGAGCCTCTTTATAGTCTTTATAATCTTTCATATTCTCTTAATTATTTTTCCACATTTCTAAGCGCTTTTCTCTATTTTCTTTCAATACCTTTTGGGCTTTATTTGATAAGATATTTTTGTCCTTTGGTTGGGTGGTATGATTCATCAACAATTTTACTTTTTTCTCCTTCAACAAAATACCCCTCCCTTTAGTAATCTATTCATAATGAGGATACATAGATTATTTTCTTCATCAAAGAAACTGATGAACTTTTTAACTATTTATACTTAGAAATGAATAAACATACATATATGTTTATAGTATATTCTTTTTTAAAGAAAGTCAATAGGGAAGTTATTTTTGTTGATAGGGTTCTATTTTTTTATTGTTATACATAATTTTATTGGCTGTTTTTACAGCTTCTATAGCATCAGCTGCATAATAAGCACCTATCTCCCTGGCATAATCTTCTGTCACAACGGCCCCACCCACCATCACTGGTATATGGATATTTCTAGCTTGTAAGGTTGCTACAACCTTCTTCATTTCCTGCATGGTTGTGGTCATTAAGGCACTCAATCCAATTATACTGGCATCTTCCTTTAAAGCTGTTTCGATAATAACCTCAGTGGCTATATCCTTTCCCAAATCGATTACATGAAATCCTTGGTTTTCTAGCATGATGGCTACAATGTTTTTCCCTATATCATGTATATCTCCTTTTACTGTAGCGATAACAACGGTGCCTAATTTTTTATCCGTGTCTTCCTTTACAAATTCCTTTAGATATTGAAATGCACTTTGAGCAGCTTCGGCTGCTAATAAAAGCTGGGGTAAAAAGTAGATTTGTTTTTCATAGTTTTCTCCCACCTTTTCCAATGCTGGAATGATACAGTTGTTTATGATCTCTACTGGCTCCATCCCTTCTTCCATCAATAGCTTTACTTGTGGAACTGCTACTGGCTTATCTCCTTGCTTAATTATTTTCATTAATTTCTCTGCTTCACTAGCTTTCTCTTTTTCTTTTGTTTCTTCTATTTCCTCTTTTGATGCTGTATTTTTATTTATATTGGACCATTGTATATAAGCTTTAGCATTTTTATCCTTTCCCACCAATACGTCAGTGCTTTTAATCACTGTCCAATTGTTATGATGATACGGGTTAATAATGGGTAAATCCAGTCCAGCCTGTAAAGCCATAGCTAAGAAAGCATTATTGACATAGCTCCTATTGGGTAATCCATGGGAAATATTTTCTACCCCAAGAACAGTTTTTACACCTAATTCCTTTTTCACTAGCCTAATGGCTTTTAAACATTCTAAAGCTAAATCCTGCTGAGCGCCAGCTGTCAAAACTAATGTATCAATATAAATATCTTCTTTTCTTAATCCCTTATCTAAAGCAGCTGTTACAATTTTTTCTGCAATCCTTACTCTATCTTCAGCCTTCTGGGGAATTCCTTTTTCATCCAAGGTCAAACCTACAACAGCTGCTCCATACCTCTTTGCCATATCTAACACTTGATGCAGTGCATCCTCTTTACCATTGGTAGAGTTTAGTAAAGCCTTTCCTTCTACTCCCTTTAACCCTTCCTCCATTGCATGATAGTTTACAGTATCTAATGCAATAGGGGCATCAATAGACCGCTGTATTTCTAAGACTGCATTTTTCATTACTTTACTTTCATCTAAGGTATCTACCCCTAGATTGATATTGATGATGTGGGCACCTGCCTCCACTTGTTTTGCAGCCTCTTGGCACAATACAGATGTGTTCTCAGATTTTATCATTTCAGTCAAATATTTTTTCCCAGTGGGATTAATATAACCACCTATTGTCCTAGTTTCATAGGTATCCCCTATGATTAAGGTTTTTCTAGCACTGGCTAGCTTAGAAAAGGATATTTTCTTCTTTTGTACAGGCTTCATCTCAGCTGCTTTATCAACGATTTGCTGTAAATGTTCAGGTGTTGTACCGCAGCAGCCTCCTATGATATTTGCTCCTAGTTGAATTAATCCTTCTACATAGCCTGCCATTTTCTCAGGAGATAAATCAAAAATAGTTTCTCCATCCACTAGCTTAGGTAACCCAGCATTTGGCTGCACCATTAAAAAACTGTCAGTTACCTGACTCATTCTTTTGATAATATCTATCATCATATCTGGGCCAAAGCCACAGTTGACCCCTAGCACATCTACACCTAAGGATTCTAGTACAGTAGCTACAGTTTCTGGATCCGCACCTGTCAGTGTTCTCATGTTTTCTTGAAAGGTCATGGTACAAGTGACAGGGATATCTCCAGCATCCTTTACTGCCATCACTGCTGCCTTTGCCTCCTTGATATCCGACATGGTTTCTATATTGATCAAATCCACTCCAGCTTCTATCAAGGCCTTTGCCTGCTGAAAAAATATCTGATAGATTTCCTCAAAGCTGTATTCTCCTAATGGATATACAAATTTCCCAGTAGGGCCAATGTCTCCTGCCACCAATCCTTTACCATAAGCTGCTTCTTTAGCAATAAGTACAGCTTGCCTATTGATTTCCTCTGTCTTATCACCGAGACCATATTGCTGAAGCTTTATTTTATTTGCACCAAAGGTATTGGTTTGGATAATGTGGCATCCTACTTCAAGATATTGCTGGTGAATGCTTTTAACTATTTCTCTATTATGTAGATTATATATTTCTGGACATTCACTGGTGCTTAGACCCATCCTTTGCAGCATTGTCCCCATAGCGCCGTCAAATGTTAAAACTTTTTTCTCCAGCATTTGTTTCAAATCTGATTTTTTCACCTGTCTACCTCCCTGTATATTTAATCTATATATTGCATATATTTTTCTTGTTTTATAACAATATAGCTACTTTTCCATAAGAAAAGTAGCTACAATAGTTTTGTGTTATATATGGCTGTTTATGTTATTTTAGTACATTAATTGTATTTCGTCAACATCCCTTTGCTTATATTCGTTCCTTCCAAAAAGCTGGCATTAATAAAATAAATATTGTATATAATTCCAATCTGCCAAATAGCATCATAAGAGATAGCAGCATCTTGCTGGCAACGCTAAAATCACTATAGGTCTGGGTAGGCCCTACAAAGCCAAAGCCCGGTCCTATATTTCCTAGCGTAGCCGCCACTGAACTAATAGAGCTAACCAGCCCAATTCCTTCTAATGAAATTAGTAGAGAACCCACCATTAATAATAATAGGTATAAGAAGAAAAAGCTGCTAACCCCTGCAATTACATCCGCAGATATCATTTTGCCATTGATTCGAATAGGAATTACTGCCCTAGGATGTAGTATTTTAGAGATCTCCCTTATTACCAGCTTTAATAGAATAAGTAAACGGATTATTTTAATAGATCCTCCCGTAGAACCTGCAGATCCCCCAGCAAACATTAGAAAGAATAAAATGCTTTGACTAAATCCAGGCCATTCCTCGTAATTTGTAGTTGTATAACCTGTAGTGGTGATAAAAGAACCAACTTGAAAGAATGCCTGCTTGAAGGTCTCAAATATATTGTCATAGACATTGCCATATAGATTTAAAGTTATTAATAAAACACTAATAGCTATGATAGATAAATATAGCTTAAGTTCAGAATTTTTATAAATCTCTTTAAAATTCTTTTTGTACAGTTCATAGTATAAAGAGAAGTTTACTCCAGAAGCTATCATAAATATAGCAATAACCATGACTACATAGCTGCTTTCATAAGCGCCTATACTGCTGTTGTAGGTAGAGAACCCCCCTGTGCCTACAGTACCAAAGGTATGTAGGGCAGATTCATATAGCGTCAGTCCTCCTGCTAAAAGAAGGATCATTTCCAAGATAGTAATTCCTAAATAAGCAGTATATAAAATCGTTGCAGTATTTCTCATTCTAGGTACCAGCTTGTCCGATACAGGACCAGGACTTTCTGCTTTGAAAATTTGAAATCCCCCTACCCCCAATGCAGGCAGCACTGCTAGGGTTAATACCAATATACCCATTCCACCTAACCAATGGGTGAAGGAGCGCCAAAACAAAATACTCCGAGGTAATACTTCAATATCATTAATAATAGTAGCCCCCGTTGTAGTCAGTCCAGATACAGTTTCAAAGAAAGCGTCTACCATAGAAGGAATACTACCATCCAATACAAAGGGTAAAGCACCAAAAAAAGAGACAAAAATCCATCCTCCGGCAACGATGCTTAAGCCTTCTCTAGCCTTTATTTGTTTAGAGGAGCTGGGAAATTTCCTCATCATTCCTCCCAATACAATTAAAATCAATATGGTGTACATAAAGGCTAGAACGCTACTTTCTTTATAATAAATTCCTACTGCTAATGGCAGCAGAAGAGCAACAGCTTCAAATAGCAGTAGATTTCCCAGTACCTTTAAAACTATTCCGTAGTTCATTTAATAGTCCCCCTTGAGGCCGATAAAAATATTTATTTAATGCCAGCACTTCAGATTGCAGACAAAAAACAATCACTCTGTCGCCTGGATGAATAATTGATTCACCATCTGGTATGATTACTTTATCCTCATGCAGAATTGAGCCTATAATGATGCCTTTTGGCAAACCAAGATTTGCTAGCTTTTTGCCAACAATCTTTGATTCTTTCCGGGCAATGATTTCTAGTACCTCAGCTTTTCCTCCTAATAGCAGAGAAATAGAGACCACCCTTCCACCTTGAATAAACCTTAGAATTTCACTGGCTGTAATCAAGATAGGATTTATAGCAACATCAATACCCAACTGTTCAATGATGGGTATATAATTGGAACGGCTTACTTTTGCAATAACCTTATTTACTCCATATTGCTTTGCTAATAATGTAATTAATAAATTTTCTTCATCTAAACCTGTCAGGGATACCAAAGCATCCATATCCGCAATATTTTCCTCCATAAGAAGGTTTATATCCGTACCGTCTCCATGGATCACTAAACCGCTCTTTAAATTTTCTGCTAAATACTTACACCTTTCTTTATCTTGCTCAATAATCTTTATATCGACACCATTATAGGTAAGCTTATTTGCTAAGTAATACCCAGCTTTTCCACCACCTAAAATCAGTACCTTTTTTACAGCTCTCATATCTATAGGAGCTCCATAGACTTTAGAAAAGTTATTAATACCTTCTTTTTGTCCCATAAGATAGATGGTATCTGTGGCTAGAATCTCTGTATCACCATGAGGAATAATCATCTCACCATTTCTGCAGATGGCTACGATTAATACTGGCCCTGCCATATCTAATTCCTTTATTTTTTTGCCATCTATCCCGGTTAGGTTTTGTACCCTAAAATCCACCATGCCTACTTTGCCTTTGGCAAAATTCTCCATGTATAGGGCCTGACCTTTTAACAAGTACTTAGCAACTTCTCTAGCCATTGATAGTTCAGGATTAACAATATAATCAATCTCCATATTCTCTTTAATAAATTCCACTTGATTAGCGTATTCAGGATTTCTAATACGTGCGATTACTTTTTTGCATCCTAATTTTTTCGCTATCACACTTACCAATACATTGGTTTCATCACTTCCCGTGACAGCAATAATCAAATCGCATTTCTCAATATGAAGCTGTTCCAGGGTCTGCAATTGAGCGCCATTTGCCTTAATAGTAAGCACATCCAAGTGATCGTTGATTCTCTGCAGAACCTGACTGTCAATGTCAATAACAATCACATCGTTTTCTTCCTGTGATAAGGATTCTGCTAGTTTATAGCCTAGCTTTCCCCCTCCAACAATTATTAAACGCATTATTTTCTTCCTTTCTAAAACGTTTTAGTCTTCGCCAATAAAAGACAATAATTAAAATAACTATATTATATTGTATAGTTATTCATCAGATAAGCAATCGTATATTCATTTAAAAAATCTGCTTTATCAGTAATGCATATAGCCTCTCTGTTTATCATACCATAAAGGTATGTTTTCTTTAATAGACTTTTTTGTCCTTTAATAGACTTTTTTGGCTCTTTTTTTGAATCCATATGCTATTATGACTATATTAGTTTATTGTATCATATAATTACGAGTTTGCGAGAAAAAATTAAGGATCATCTGAAGTTTTATGATGATCCTTTTAAAAACTCTCTTACGGTTCCCTGACTTCCAAGTATTGATCTCTTGCTAGCTGCAGTTCATTATAGGTTTCTACCCCCACAACACCATCTGCTACTATATTAAAATCCCTTTGGAAACTTGTTACAGCTTCTGCTATTTCTTCATCATAGATGCCATCTATTTCTCCATCATAATAGCCTAGCTCTGTTAAAGTAGTTTTTACTTCAAACACATCCGGCCCTGGCTCTACTCCTTCGCTTAGAACTCTTCCTGTAAATACATCTCCAATGATTTTTACAGGTGTTCCCAATGGAACAATATCATATAATTCATTGACATCTTCGTTAAACATCCTCACGCAGCCGCGGCTGGCAGCAGTCCCTATAGATTCTGGGGCATCAGTACCATGGATGCCATATCCCCCCCAAGGAACATTTATTCTCATCCACCGAGTACCAAAGGGTCCCCCTGGATTTGTTGTCTTTTGTATAATCTGCCAATCTCCTACAGGTGTAGGTGTAGAAGGCTTTCCTACAGCTACAGGATAGGTTTCTAGTGTCTCTGTAAATTGTTTAAGGGTTAATATTTTCCTCTCTAAATCTATCTCTATAGAATATCCCTCCGGCGGTATAGGATATCTCCTTTCAGGATCTAAACCTATAGCATTCCACGTATCTGGTCCCACGATTCCATCAGGGCTCAAGCCAAAATCTGCTTGAAAGCTTCTAACAGCTTCAAATAAATTTTCATCATATACGCCATCTATTTCATCTTCATAAAATCCTAAGCTTGTTAGTCTTTCTTGAACATGCATAACATCAGGACCCTCCATATAAGGATCTAATAATCTTAGATATCTACTAGACATTCTCATCAACATACCTCCTCTATTTACCATACATCCTTACTCTATAATACGTTGACTTCTTATAAAGTTGACAGTTGAAAGCTATTTATAGATTTTTTCTTAACAAAAAAACTTCCTAACCAAAGAATTTGGTTAGGAAGTTTTTTGTTTTTGTATATTATTTTCTTGCAGCTTCTAATGCATTTTCAACTGCTTCCATCCAGCCAGTACTTGAGCTTGTAGCTCCTGTATAGATTTCTACATCAGCACCATTTGCTTCAATAAATCTAGCTGGCATTTCTTCTAATGCCTCATGAAATGCTTCGAATGCATACTCTTCATCTTTATATTCTTCGTTATCATCTACAAATCTTGTTTCTTTTAATTCTACTTCTACAATTTTATCATTTTCAATCGTTACCCAAGCTAGCTTACGTCCTCTTTCACCTAGCTCAGTAGCCCCCATGAAGATACCATCGGAGTACTCAGCATCACTAGAAGCTTCAACTAAAGCTTTTTCTAAAGCTCTATCTAACGCTTGTGTCCATTTTGTACTTGAGCTAGTAGCTCCTGTGAAGACATCTACACCTTCAGTTCCATTAGCTGCTATATAAGCTTCTGTTAATTCTGCTTGTGCTTCATGGAATTCTCCATATGCATAGTCATCCCCTTTTTGCTCATTGAACCCAGTGTACTCAGTTAACTCTAATGCAACAATTTCATCATTTTCGATAGTAACAACTACTTTACCATATCCTCTAGGACCTGCATCAGATACTGCTTCGTAGGTACCATCATTATACTTACCTTCTACTACTTCTTCTGCTGGTGGTGCTGGATCTGGATCAGCAGTTGTAGGACTAGAGCAACCAACAACACTTACTACCATAAGCATTGCTAAAATTAGCATCAACACTTTTTTCATTAAAAATTTCCCCCTTGTTATAAGTACTATTATATTTTTTCTTCTGTTACAAGTTAATTATATATCAAACGAAATTGATTTTCAATAGTATTTTGTATTATTTTTTTTCTAAGATTTTCTATCTTTTAATAGTTGTTATTGGTTTGTGGTGTTGAATTTTAAATACTTTGATTCACCTCGCAATATTTTTGTTTCTTTTTTCTATAAAATGGCAATACTTCATGTGGTGTGATGCTATCTTTTGCATCCTTTACTTTTACATTTTTGCTTGCTATAATTATTTAGTGAAAGAGAGGTGTTTTATTGTGAAAATATTCATTCATAGAGCAAAGACCTTACTACTATTGTTGATGGTATCTTTTATCCTTATATCCTGTAGCGAAAAACCTGATGAGGTATTGACTGAGCAAAAGGAACAACAATTTGTTTTAAACACCCTTGCTGCTATACAGATATATAGTCCTTCTGATGAAGAGGGAAATAGAGCTTTAAGTAAGGCTTATCAAAGGGTTCACCAAATAGAAAATTCCATGAGTATTACCATTGAAGACAGTGATATTTATAAATTAAATGAAAAAGCAGGTATTGAGTCTGTTAAGGTATCAGATGAAACCCTTCAGGTATTAAAAAGCGGTATAGATTTTTATGAATTAACGGATGGTACCTTCAATATAGGTTTAGGTACATTAATAGAATTATGGAGGAAAAGTATCGAAGCCAGCGACTCTGATTATATTTCTCAAAAGCCTTCTATTGAAGAAGTTCAGTGGGCTAAAAATCATGTTGATCTACAGCAATTAGAAATTGATGGAAGCAAGGTTTATATTAGAGATCCACATATGATGATTAATCTAGGTGGTATTGCAAAGGGCTATGCCGTTGATGAAGCTGCTAGAATTTTAAAAGAAGAAGGTATAAAAAGTGGTTATGTAAATTTTGGTGGAGACATCTATGTGATGGGACCTAAACCTGATGGCAGCCCTTGGAGAATGGGTATTCAAAATCCTACTATTGGTGTTTCTGATGTAATCGCTAGTATTGAGTTAGTCAATAAGTCCATCGTATCCTCAGGCAATTATGAAAGATTTTTTATTGATGAGGAAACAGGTGAGCATTATCATCATATTATTGACTCAGAAACTGGCTATCCCACTGCCAATGAACTTGTTAGTGTATCTATCATCTCCAATACTTCCATGGAGGGTGATGTTTTTTCTACTGCTACCTTTGTTATGGGGCTGGAGGAAGGACTTCATTTCATTGAAAGTCTTCCTGATGTAGAAGGAATATTTGTTACTAAGGATCAAGATGTATATGTTACTTCTGGTATTAGGGATTCTGTTAGGATAGCAGATTCTTCATTTAGATTAGCTAACTAGATTATAGCAACAAAAAAGCTGTAGGACTCTTTCCTTCCTACAGCTTTTTTTAATTGTTGCTTATATGATATCTACATCTGCATTTAGTTGGTAGATCACATCTTTTCTTTCTATAATAATCGTAATCTTATCCTTTAGCTCCTGATCTGCTTTTACATTTAACAAGAGCTCCTTCGCTGGATTGATGGCCACTGGTTTTCCTACTAGCTTCATCATAGAAAAATCTCCATTGGTATCGCCATAGGAATAGCTCTCTTCTAAATCTATGTCATACATATCAGCAAATTCTAGTATAGCTTTATGTTTACTATCAGAATCCCACATTTGTATGATTTCTCCAGTAAATTTGTTGTTTTCATCTACCTGGTACTTAGTACCTCTATAGTCAGTGATATCATATTTCTCTGCCATTTTTGATACCAAATAGTCGGGACTTCCAGATATAAAGATAACCTTGTGCCCCTGTTCTTTATGCCATTCTATCTTATCTCTGGTATAACGATAGACTCTATCTCCCTTTATATTGATTACCTGATTGGTAATAAACTCTATATGCTGTTTGTTTTGTCCCTTCATGGAATCTAAGTATACCTCGGCTACATCTAATAGATAATCTTCATAGTTTCCACGTCTTTTGTCCCAGTCGTGAAAGGTCTTCTTAGCGATATTATGCCAAATAGCAGGATCTATCACTTCATATTTTATTAGTCTTTTAAAATGTGCTACCATCAAAGAATCTCTATATAGTGTTCCATCTACGTCAAAAAATGCGCCAATATTTTTCAATGCCATCCCTTCTCTCTAAAAAAAATAATATTTATCTTTAAATATACCCAAAACTACTTTAAATCTTTATTTTACTATAATAAATCATATGATAAAATATTACAACTAATTAGATAATTTATTATAGCATAATTAAGAATGGAATAAGCTTTAGAAGAAAACATAAAGAAAACCCATCAACCGCAGTATATTTAATAATACTTAGGGTAGTGGGTTTTGCGTCTGGATAAAATGGCTATGGACTAACCTTTGCTATGTTATTAGGCATCTGCACATCCATTGTAGCCGTTGATTGTCCAATATCTTTTCTGTTTTTAAAAGCTTCTATAGCACTGATTAATGGATGATAATTCTCGTAAAATACAACAATGATATCTCCTGCTTCTGCATTCTCCATTGCCTTTTTTAATGCACTAGTTTCACATAACTCTGTTTCCATATAACCATCATTTAACCCTCCAAGACTGCACCCTTTTTTTAGTATATCTGCTACCTCTCCAGCCTTTCTACCTCTTAGATCTTTATCCTCCTTAATATAAGCATAATCACAATGCTTTCCTGCTATTTCACCTACCTTTAAAACACTTATATCTGTTCTGTCTCCTGGTATCCCAATTACACCTATTAAGCGATTTTCTTTGATTTTACTTAATCCTTCTAACACTTTATTATACCCTTCAATATTATGTCCATAATCAACGATTACTTTAAAGTTCCTTACATTAAATACATTAAATCTACCGGGATTGTTTACAGTATCTGTGTAGAATTCGGTTAATGCCTTGTAAATTATTTTTTCTTCTATACCATATCCATGAGCAGCAGCTATGGCCGCCATGCTATTTTCAATATTATGTTCTAAAACCCCCCCAAAGGTGGCTGGGATTTCATGAACCTCTATAACAGCCCGTTCTTTTTTTCCATCAAAAATACAGATAGTTTTATCTCTTAGAAAAACAGCTTTCCCGCCAGACTTCATGTGATCTGTAACTGCTTTATTATTTTTTCCCTTTGTAAAAAAGATAATATTACATCTTACTCTTTCAGCTATTCTATCTACATAGGCATCATCAGCATTTAGGATGGCGTAGCCTTGTTTTTTCACCGCTTCAACAATTAATGCCTTTACATCTGCCATTTCCTCCAATGTATTGATACCATCTATACCTAAATGATCATCACTAATATTGGTAACGATGCCAATATCAGCAATATCGTATCCAAGCCCTTTGTTCACTATGCCTCCTCTGGCAGTTTCTAGCACTGCAACCTCTACTCTTTTATCCATCAGGATTGCCTGAGCACTTTTAGGTCCTGTAGTATCACCCTTTATTATTTCTTCCTCTTGCACATATACCCCTCCGGTACAGGTAGTTCCAACGATCAAACCTTTTTCTTTCAATATTTTTGCTAACATCCTAGTAGTAGTGGTTTTCCCATTGGTTCCAGTTACAGAAATAATTGGTATGGAGTGCCTTTGTCCCTCTGGAAATAAACTTTCTACAATGGCACTAGCTACATTTCTGCTCTTACCTTTAGATGGATAATGATGCATTCGAATGCCCGGTGAAGCATTTACTTCTATAATAGCGCCACCTTCCTCTAAAATAGACTTCTCTATATTTGGTGTAGTAATATCTACTCCTGCTACATCTAAATCAATCGCTCTAGCAGCATTTATAGCTAATCTAGCATTATCAGGATGAATATCGGCTGTTACATCTAAGGCGATGCCTCCAGTACTTAAATTGTCGTTTTCTCTTAGATATACAGTCTCACCTTTTTGGGGAATATCCTCTAGTTTTTTTCCAGTTTTATTTAATAGGAATAACATTACATCATCAATTTTAATCTTTGTTAATGGTTTTTCATGACCTTCTCCTCTAAGGGGATTTTGATTTTCTATATCAATTAATTCTTTGATAGTGTTTTTCCCATTCCCTATGATATGAGCAGCAATCCGTTCCGATACTGCTACAACCTTTTCCTGTACCACAGCAACACGATAATGCTTTCCCGGTATATATTTTTCTACTAGCACTTGCCAACTATAGCCTTGGGCTATACTAAAAGCTTTTCTTACCTCCCTCAAGGAATTCAGGTTTAATGAAACTCCCTTCCCTTGGTTTCCATTGTAGGGTTTCACCACAACCGGAAAACCTATTTTATCTATAACGTTTTTAACCTCTTCATAGGTATGGGCAACTTTTCCTTCGGGTACTGGTAATCCATGGATTCTTAGTATATGATTGGTTAGCTCCTTATCACAGGCGATATCTACTGCTATAGAATTGGTATTTCCTGTAATAGTTGCTTGTACTTTCTTTGCATACTTTCCATAACCCAGCTGTAGGAGGCTATGATTGCCAATTCTCATAACTGGGATTTTTCTTTTTTTTGCTTCCGCTGCAATAGCAGCAGTACTAGGTCCTAGTTCGTTAATAACAACTGCATTTTTAATTTGTTGTAATTGCTGATCTAAAGCTATTTCCTTGTTTTGCAAAATACTTTGTATAACTTCAAAGGCTAGATTTGCTGATTCTACTCCTGCGATTTCATGATCATAACCATAAATAATATAATATACAGTATCATTTTCTAAATACCTAGCTTTTCCAAAACTTATATCATATCCTAATAGTCTTTGAATTTCTAAAATAGTGTGTTCCATTACATGGGCTAGATAAGTACCCTTCTGCAGTCTTTTTACGAATCCACCCTTCATGCCATTGCTACATTTGTGTTCCTTTAATCCTGGTAACAATGATAACAGCTTTTCGTTAAAATTCTTAATGTCACATGTAGGTATATCCACATATTTTTCTATATCTACATCTACCCTTATTATTGGAAAATGCGCATATATATTTCTACCGGAGTATACCTTTGTCCTCACCAAATTCATTTACGATCCTCCTCTATTTCTTTTCTTTCTTGATCAAGGATGATGGCTGTTTTATTTTTTAAATTATATTTATATCCTGTGGGCAAAATATGCACCTTTACGTTCGTAATAGCCAATGGCTCATCTGGGTTTTGCTCAGAAATATTTGTATACCCTATATCTTTACCATCAACTATAGTAATAACACCTGAGCCAATTACTCTTAATTCTTTTTCTTTGTTAACAATAACGGCTGTATCTTCATCAATACCCAATCCTAGGGTATAGGGATTTTGTGCCACAGCCCCTAAAAGTCTACCAATTCTTCCTCTCTGATTAAAGTGCTGATCAATGATAACACCCTTTAAAAAGCCCATTCCAGGAGCCATCTTTACTGTGCATTTTCTCGGTGCATCCTCTTCGTCTCCCTCTACCACCATTACTTCACTCATCATAGAGGCACCAGCACTGGTTCCTGCGATAATCAAACCCTCTTCTATCTGTTTTTGTATATAATGATGAAACTCTGTTCCTCCCAATATACTAGAAATCCTTAATTGATCTCCTCCTACAAAAAAAACACAGTCTATATCCTTTAGACTTTTTACAATTTGTCGATGATTTGCTTCTTTTCTACTGGCTATATTTATGGTATCTACTCTATTGACTCCTAAATCATAAAACAGCCTTTTATATTCTTCTCCCACCTCCAATGGGTAATTGGTAGCAGTGGTAATCACCGCTATATTGGTTCTATCTTCACCAGATAGGCGTACAATTTCCTTTAATATTTCTTTATCGGTACGCTTATCTTCTCCTCCACCAATAATGATTAATTGAGTATTTCCTTCCTTTCCCATAATGTGCCCCTTTCAAATAAACTATTTTTAGTTTATCCCTTCAGCTTTTAAATATTCAATTATGTCTTAATAGAAGTGATAATTCCTAATTTTTTCTATTTTTTCCATAATTGTATATAAAAAAACAACCAAATTCTTAAAAATTTGGTTGTTTTTTTATCTTGCTAATATTTTAATAAGTCAATTTCTAGTTTTTTATTTATCTTCCATAAGCTACTTAGCTTCATTTCATTTTTTTGTTTTTACTTTATCCAATACTGCCATAGAGATATTAGCTGCATGGTCAGCAATCCGTTCTAGATTACTTATAATATCTAGGAAAATAACCCCTGAGGTTGGAACACATTGTTGGCTATTTAATCTATCAATATGATTTGCCCTTAAGGTTTTCTCCATAATATCCACTTGTCCTTCCAACTCAATCACCTTCATTGCTAAGCTTCCATCTAGATTTTTCATAGCAGTTAAAGCATTTTTATAGGCCTTAAATGTTACTGTAGCAATTTCATTTATTTCCTCTATAGCAGTATCAGAAAATATCAGCTGATTGTCTATTTTATATTGGGCTAGCTCCGCTATATTTTCAGCATGATCTCCAACTCTTTCTATATCATTGATGGTATTAAACAAACCATTGACAGTCTCTCTATTATCTAGGGAAATGTTTGTATTCGACAAGCTTACTAGATAAGCAGACATTTCTCGTTCCAATTCATTGACTACCTTTTCTAGCTTAAGGGTTTCATCAATTTTCTTTTGATTTCCTTCGATAAAAGCTTCAAGGGCACCTTCTAAGGATTTTTTTGCTACATTACCCATATGAAGGGCTTCTCGAATAGCACTTACGGTTGCAATAGAAGGTGTTGTCAAAAGACGATTATCAATGTATTTAATACCGTGACCAAGCTCCTCTTCCCCTGGAACAATTCTTTTTGCTATTTTCACTAGAATTCCGGCAAATGGTAATAACAAGAATGTAGTTGTTATATTAAACAATGTATGGGCGTTTGCTATTTGTCTTGGAATTTCATCAGGATTTAAATACGTAATAATCCTGTAGGTTGGTCCCTGTAAAAAGGCCACAAAAATTACAGTGCCCAACAGATTAAAGAGAAAGTGAAAGGCAGCTGCTCTTTTTGCTGTATTATTGGCTCCTATACTTGACAGCATTGCTGTTACTGTGGTTCCCATATTGATACCAAATAATATCGGCAGACCAGAGCTGATAGGAATCAGTCCTTCCATGGCTAAAGCTAGTAAAATACCTGTAGAAGCAGTACTACTTTGAACTGCTACGGTAATCAAAAACCCTGCAAAGATTCCAAGGAAAGGATGTTCTCCAAAACTTATCAACATTTCATTAAAAGGTTCATAGGTTCTCAATGGTCTTAAGGAATCTCCCATGAGCTGCATACCAATAAATAATATACCAAAACCAATAAAGGCCTCTGCCAGCTGTTTTACTTTACGGTTTTTGCTAAATAACCAAACCCCTACAGCAATTCCTACAATGATGGGTGCATATTTTTCAATCTTGAAGGTAATAATTTGGGCTGTAATGGTTGTCCCAATATTTGCCCCCATGATGACACCTACGGCTTGGGTCAATTTCATCATACCAGCATTAACAAATCCTACTACCATAACTGTGGAAGCACTACTGCTTTGTACGGTAGCAGTAACAATGGCTCCTACAATAACCGCCATAAACCTATTGGTGGTTAGCATACCAATAATTGCCTTTAATTTATCACCTGCGGCTTTTTGGAGGCCTGTGCTCATGACGTTCATACCATATAAGAATAAACCTAACCCACCTAGTAGCCCAAAAATGATTTCCATTAACATCCTCCCTTTTCTTCTGCTATAAAATAACCTTACACCTTAGCATTTACATACATAAGAAAATAATATACCCTCTCTATTAATTAAATGTTAAGGAATTGTTAAATTTGAGTTAAGTTTCTTAACATGAAATTAATGGAATATTAACCTAATACTCGCTTGCTATTATATCAGATGTCTCGATATATTTCTACAAAAAGAACAAAAAAGAGAAGCTGCATCAGTGAATTAATAGGAGTTTTGAACTATAGATTTTTTGCTAAGACAACCGCTGTTTTAGCAAGTACAGTCAATGGGTCAATCAGGGGAATATCTATATCCTTTGATGATAGAACCAATCCCACTTCTGTACAGCCAGCAATGATACCCTCCACTCCTTCTTCCTGTAGTTTTTCCACTACCTTAATGAACTTTTCCACCACTTCTACTGAAGTATTGCCTGCTTTTATGCCATTAATCCCATATATCGTATCCATCACTAAATTTTCCTGTTCCTTCTTTTCTGGTATGATCACTATCTTATTCTTTAATGCCTTTTGAAACAATCCCGTAGTAATAGTTCCAGTAGTAGCTAAAAGTCCTATCTTTTTCATGGAAGGGTATTGACTGTCGATATATTTATTTGTTTCCTTTAGAGCATTTATAATGGGAATGTCAATTGATTTTTCCAGCTCTTCTACAAAATAATGTGCTGTCATACATGGAATGATTAGAAAATCTGCTCCTGCAGTTTGTATTTTTCTGGCGGTTGCTACCATTTCATCAATAGGACTAATTCCATTTCCTAGTATTGCCCTGGTCCTGTCTGGAATCTTGGGATTACTGTCTATAATTACTCGAATATGTTCAGAATCAGTTTTTACTTTAGTAAATCTAATAATTCTTCTAAAAACATCACTAGTAGCTTCTGGTCCCATTCCTCCCAGTATACCAATGGTTTTTTCTCTCATACGCAACACCTCCAAAATGTAATCTAGGTATTATTTCTATAATTTTCTTCTCTTTTCCTTCTATAAATACATAATAAAAAAAGTCTTTCTTATTGTCTTAATTTTTTATAACTAAATATACACTTTTTTTATTTTTTATGGTATTCTAAATATAAACTTTTGCCTATAATATATAAGTAAAAGTTGTTACATAGTAAATTCAGAATATCTATTTAAATTATTTAAGGAGGTGAAATCCTGGATTGTACTATTATAATGCAAACCAGGAGGCTTTATGACATTTGAAAAAGTTAAAGAAATTATAGCTGAGCAGTTAGGCGTTAGTGATGTTGATTCTATTACACCATCTACATCATTACTGAATGATTTGGATGCAGACTCGCTGGATGCAGTAGAGATTATCATGGCTATTGAAGATGAGTTTGGTATTGAGATTCCCGACGAGGAAGCAGAAGGCTTTAAAAACATCGGAAATATAGTAGAATATGTTGACAATCATAAATAAAATACAGCTTAATTCATAGGTTTTTTTCCTGAGGATTGTAGTCTAAGTTATTTTATTTAATCTTTAAACTGTCCCTTGACAGAGGTCAAAGTTTTGCAATGATATGAAGGACAGCAGTTTTATCAGAATAAACCACTTGTTACCAGTAACAGGTGGTTTTTTTAGTTGTTTTCATCGGTCAAGTTTCCAAATGAGAAGCCTTTCATATTCTATTATTAAAGGAAATTAATGAATAAATCATATCTATACTATAGGAGGTTTTTTTATGGAAGCTAAAAAAGAAAATATGAAACACCCATCAATGGATGACTGTATGCATGGCCCTTATCCACCAGTGCCTATGCCTCCAGGTCATATGCCAGCTATGCCTATGCCAGGGGGACCAATGCCAGGTATGCCTATGCCTCCGGGCCACATGCCAGCTATGCCTATGCCAGGGGGACCAATGCCAGGTATGCCTATGCCCCCAGGCCACACACCAGCTATGCCCATGCCAGGTATGCCTATGCCGGGTATGCCTATGATGCCTGACATGCCAATGGATGAGCATCATTATGAGCATATGAAAAAGATGTACTATATGCATTTGCATATGGCTTATATGCATAAGGCAGAGGCTTATAAGCATAAAATGATGTACTATGAGCATCACCATGATTATCATGACCATAATGATTGCTAGTAGACTATTTGATTTCCTGTACATTTCAAGAAAAAACCACTGGTCTTTAAAATCTAGTGGTTTTTTTCCTTGTCAACTATTTAGATTATGTAATATTTATATCTTGAACAAAAACATTCACTTTAGATACTTGAACATCTGTCATTGATTCTACAGATTTTTTTACTTTTTCCTGAACTTTTCTTACGACCTCTGGAATCACAGTACCATAGTCCACTACAACAGAAAGATTAATTACTACCTGTGTCTCCTCATTTTCTATTTTAACACCCTTCTTTGCACTGGTTTTTTTGTTGAAAAGCTCTAAAATCCCACCAGGTAATCCACCTTTTATGGATATAATACCTTCCACCTCTTCAGCAGTATGACGAGCTATGGTCATGACGATATCATGAGCTATTTTTATTTTGCCCTGCTGGCCCATAATCTCCATAGGATCCTTAGACATACAACCATCACCTCCCTGGATTATTAATATTACTTCCAATCTTCTTGTATCTTTAAATAAGCATCATAAGTATTGACATTAAGAAAGCATTTCATATCCTTTGAAAACCTCATTATTGTTTCCTCATCTATGGTTTTTATTTTAACTTGTCCAAAAAAGCTTGTTATTTTATACCTTCTTTTCTCCAACAGCTCTTTTATAGGCTCTATACAGCCTTTTCCATAGATTGCATGTAGCGGCTGATAATGCCCTTCTATAAAGGGAATTACTATATCCTCTCCCTCCAACTGCTGAAGCATGTGTTGAATTAGATTCTGATCTAAGAAAGGCATATCGCAAGGAACAATAAATGCATAAGGATTTTTTGCTGCTAACAATCCTGTGTAAATGCCTACTAAAGAATTTTTTTCTTCTAATTTCATTTCATCCTTTACAAATAGTATATCCTTTATCATGGGATATTCTTCAGGATGATTGGTAATTACTATAATTTCATTAAATAATGGCTTTAAACCTTCAATAATCCTTTCTATCATTGTTTTGTCTCCAAGCTGTAACAATGCTTTATTTTGTCCCATTCTAGTGCTCCCCCCACCAGCCAGCACCACTGCTGATACACTTTCTTTCGTCATTTTTATCATCCACCCTTTTTTTGACTACAACCCCCGCAGCCTTTTTGACATTTATGCTTATTGTTTTTTGATACTTCACTGAAATCAGCTGACATATCAATATCTCTAGTTAAAAAAACTATATTTTCCTCTTCATTAAAAAAAACCACATCACAGTTTGTATTTCTACAAATATAATAGTTATCCTTCTGCACGAATCTTTGTAAATCCTGCTTAACCACAGGTTTTACTGCCATAAAATTAATATTTTTACTTTTTTCCTTGCATAATGGGCACTGTCTTTCTAATTCATCCGTTTGTCTATTGCATCCGCATGCTGTCATATTATTTTCCTCCAAACTCTTCATGTAGTACCAATAGTATATTATTGTAGAATAATAATTATTTAATATATATTGTATTAAACAAAATACATGTTTTGTAGGGGTAGGTTTCCACGCCGGGTTGGCACAGGGACCAACTCCTACGATGTGAAATCTTTAGTGCAAATTATATAGATGGCAGTGTCTTTACAAACTCATAAAAATCTTCATACTTTCCTATATAATCTATGCCTTCTATTTTTTGAGAACGTTGTATTTTATAATCTTCTATTAGGTAGGTTTTTATACCTAATTTTTTAGCTACCATATCTTCTTCTACATCATTTCCTACCATCATGCATTCCTCTGGTCTTCTATTAATTTTTTCTAGGATCTCTTCATAGAAATGTATATGAGGTTTGCAATAGTGCATTTCTTCAAAGCTTGTTATAAATACAAAATCTTCCTTATTTAAACCTGCCCATTGGATTCTATGCAAAATAGCCAGTTTAGGAAACAAGGGATTGGTGGCAACTACAAGTTCATATCCTTTTTCCTTTAATATAGTAATAGCATCAATAATGTTTTGATTTTGAGAGGCTGTTTCTTTTATTTTAGGAAAATCATTGATATAAAAATCATCAAATATAGGGTTAAGCTCTTCCGGTTTATGGGATACTTTACTAAAAAAATCTTCAAAAAAGGCTTCGGCATTTGTTTTCTCTTTATCTATATTCTTTACCATGTATTCTGTTGATCCCCATACAAGCTTTGCGAGTTCCTTAGGATGTATTAGATTCTGAAATTTCATACCTAATTCTTCAAAATATCTTTTTAGAAAATCCTCCATATTTAGTGGCAATAATGTTCCATCCAAATCAAAAAGTATTGTTTTTATCATGTTTTTCCCCCTTCATCAGTAGTTCCTGCTAATTCTATTATATACAAGCAGTATCCACAATACAATTGGTGTCCATTATTTTATTGATAATGGCTGTTGTTTTTTAAAAAGGAAAATGATATATTAAAATGTATGAAACATTGAAATTTGATAATTTATTAACGTTTTTTGTATTCTATAAACTTAAAAGGAGTTTTTCTATGGACACAAAAAATTCTTATACAGTTAACAATCCTTTAAATATTTCTTCGTCTATTGTCACTAAAAGAGCAGAATTTTTGAAGGGCATAAAAAAAGCCTTGCCCATTGTCATTGGTTATTTTCCTATTGCTGTTTCCTTTGGGGTTATTTCTGCTCAAACTGGAATCCCTTTATTCTATACAGTCCTTATGTCTTTTATGGTCTATGCTGGAGCTAGTCAATTCATGGCAGCGAATATGCTTGGAATGGGAATCCTAGGCTTTGAGGTTGTTTTTGCAACATTTATTTTAAATTTCCGTCATTTTATTATGAGTATGTCTCTGATGAATAAGCTTCAGCATCTTCCTATGCTGCAAAAAGTGCCTTTGTCCTTTGGTATTACGGATGAAACCTTTGCCCTGCTATCGATGGAAGGAAATGATGATGCTAAAGACATCACTAGCTTTTTTATCGCAGGTGTGATGCTTTCCGCCTACTTTTCCTGGGGATTAGGCACCCTCCTAGGAGGCTTATTATCCATGGTAATCCCTGCCTCCATCGGTGCCAGCATGTCTATTGGTCTTTATGCCATGTTTATTGGTTTGTTAATTCCTTCAGTAAAAGATAATTATAGGATAGGTATCTTAGCGGCTATCAGCGGTATATTATGCTATATTTTTAATATCTATCTCAACTCTGGTTGGGCTATCGTTATGGCTACCTTAGTTGGCAGCTTTATAGGCACCTTTATTGTACAAGGAGAGTGACAATATGCAATTATTTTTCATCATTTTGGGAATGGCAATCGTGACCTTTATACCAAGATTGCTGCCAGTTTTTATTATGAATAACCTAAAGCTCCCAGCTTGGGGAAACAAATGGTTAAAAGCCATTCCCTATGCAGCGCTAGGAGCATTAATATTTCCAGGTATCTTAACGGTAGAGGCAAATTTACCTATCGTTGGTCTATTGGGAGGTCTAGCAGCTATTTTATTAGCCTCTCTAAAGCTGCAGATCATATATATTGTGTTTGGTTCTATTGGTACTGTTATGCTGCTTAAATTTTTTATGCTACAATAGCCTTGCCAAACGAAATGCAATTAAGAAAGCAGCTAAAAAAATGATATTTTCAAGTTTCCCTCCGGTTTTTATGGTATAGGGAAACTTGATTCTTTTTTGACTAAATGGATAAAAAAGCATTACACCTGTTTTTGTAAGCATGTCGCCTATAATGTGAGACAGGATACTTACTGCAAACAATAAGCTATAATCCATGTAATCATAATAACTACTAATACTTTTGACCACTATATAGGTAATCGCCACAAATACAATAGAATGAGAAAGCCCACGATGCTTACTAAGTAATAGCAAAATCAAAATACATCCTATACCCACTAACGGTGGCTGTTGATAATAGTAACCTGCCCCTATAAAGCCTACCCCTATCATTCCCTGTACCAAATTCCTCAGGACATAATAGCCCTTCTTAGCAAAATCCTTTGAAAATACAGCCGCTAACAACAGCATAAACAAAACACCATAAAATATAGGTGTTTCTTTTAAGTATACAACCGTTATTGCTGCCAGTAGTATCAATACCACCAACCATATTTTCTGGATATGATTTGCCTTTAAAACACCAAATTTTCCTGCAAGTGCAGAGGTTCCCATATCTAAATCCGGTAAAAGAGCTGCTATTACAATAACCAGTAGAGTGATAGCATCTGGTCTATCTTTAAGATAGGAGGTACCTATAAGGGTAGCTGTAAACAATGCTGTTGTCAGACCTAGAGCTATGTGCGTTCTTGCTAGCATGCTTCCTACTCCTTTCCTACTACATAGTATTATTATAATGGGAACATATGTTTCGCGCAACTATATTAGAAAAAGAAAAAAAAAAATAGGTAAACCACACATCAAATGCTGTGTGATTTACCTATTATAGTGCTATTATTATAGACCTATATCCATTGTTTTTACATTTTCAGGGATAATTAATGCTGCTTCTGTTACCTCTTGAACATCCTCTACTGTTACACCTTCTGCGACTTCTTTTAAAACTAAGCCTTCTTTGGTTACCTCTATAACACAGATCTCAGTAACGATTAAATCCACTTCATTGACTGCTGTTAAAGGTAATGTACATTCCTTTAAAATTTTTGGTCTGCCTTTGGCAGTATGCTCCATAGCAATGATTACTTTCTTAGCTCCTACTACTAGGTCCATTGCTCCTCCCATGCCAGGAACCATTTTCCCAGGAATCATCCAACTGGCTAGATTGCCTTTTTCATCTACCTGTAATGCACCTAAAACAGTAGCATCCACATGTCCTCCTCTAATGATGCCAAAGGAAACAGCGCTATCAAAGAAGCTGGCACCAGTTTTCACAGTAACTGGCAATCCACCAGCATTTACGATATTGTCATCTTCCTGTCCTTCCTGTGGGGCTGGACCCATATAAACGAAACCGTTTTCAGACTGTAGAATAACCTCTACATCATCAGGAATAAAATCAGATACCTTCGTTGGCATTCCAATACCAAGATTTACTATATCTCCATCATTTAATTCCTTTGCCACTCTTCTAGCAATGATTTCTCTACTATCCATTATTTTTCCCCCTTTACAATATAATCAACAAAGATTCCTGGAGTTACCACGTTATTAGGATCAATCTCTCCTATTTCTACAATTTCTTCTGCTTCAACAATCACGATATCTGCAGCTGTAGCCATCATAGGGTTAAAATTTCTAGTGGCTCCCTCATACCACACATTTCCTGCCTTATCTACTTTGCTTCCTCTAATTAATGCAACATCTGCTTTAAGGGGCAATTCCAATAGGAATTGTTTTCCATCTACTTCAATTCGTTGTTTTCCTTCCTCTACAACAGTGCCAATTCCTGTGGGTGTTAAAACCCCCCCTAGTCCAGCACCACCAGCTCTGATTTTCTCTGCTAGTGTTCCTTGAGGAACTAAAGTAACATCTATTTCCCCAGCATTCATTTTTTCACCTGTAACCTTGTTTGTTCCAATATGAGAAGCAATTAGCTTTTTCACTCTATTATCTACAATTAACTTACCTATACCTCTTTCTGGCCTAGCTGTATCAGAGCAAATTACAAATAAATCCTTTACTCCCTTTTCAATCAATCCATCTACAAGGGTTTCTGGTGTCCCCACCCCCATGAAACCAGGAATCATAACCGTCATACCGTCTTTTACATTTTCTAATGCTTTTTCCAGAGTTACTATTTTGCTCATGTCACATCCTCCTCCTTATTATTTTTTATATAATTTATGTTTGCAACATTTATGCCAACTTTTAAAATCAATGGTCTTTTATGAAACCCTTTTTAAAGACTAGTAAATTCAAGTCTTCTACCTTCCCAATCGTTATTACGCTTAAAAAACTCCAGGAAACGTTTGATGCGTCATCACATCACTTTGAGGAATCTCCCTCTATAACTCAGGTTTTGATCGATGCATTTCTTCATCGTCTCGATGTTTTATTGCATCGTAGCTTAGGCTGTACTTCTTTATTTTTCTTACTAAGGTAGATTGATCAATGCCTAATTTTTTTGCTGCAGCTCTAGTAGATTTATAGTTTTTTAAAGCTTCTTTTATCAATTGTATTTCCAACTGTTTTACTGCATCCTTTAATTTTGCTGCATCCGTTGTAACCACCTTTTTACTCTTGAAGTTTAATATTTCGGCAACATCCTCCTCTGTAATTACCTCTTGATCTACTACTACAATCAGTCTTTCTACAATATTTTGCAGCTCTCTCACATTTCCTTTCCAATGATATTTTTCAAAAAACTCCAAGGTACTCTTTGTGAAGCTTTTTTGAAGATGATATTTCTTGTTAAAGATATTTGTAAAATAATCTATCAAAGGAATAATATCCTCTTTCCTATGCCTTAGGGGTGGGATTTTAATAGGCACCACATTTAATCTATAGTATAGGTCTTCTCTAAAGCTTCCCTTTCTTACCATTTCTTCAAGGTTTCTATTGGTAGCTGCAATTACTCT
Organism: Natronincola peptidivorans; assembly: GCF_900111615.1. Taxonomy (GTDB): domain Bacteria; phylum Bacillota; class Clostridia; order Peptostreptococcales; family Natronincolaceae; genus Natronincola_A; species Natronincola_A peptidivorans. The sequence goes on from NZ_FOHU01000007.1 coordinate 28,118, forward strand.
AGTATCAATTGAAATTTGTTTTGTACCACCTACCCGAATCACTTCTTTTTCTTGAATTACTCTTAACAGCTTGGCTTGTAAATGAATGGGGATTTCTGCGATTTCATCTAGAAAGATGGTTCCCTTTTCAGCTAACTCAAACATTCCTGGCTTTCCTTGCTTTTTAGCCCCCGTAAAGGATCCTTCTTCGTAACCAAAAAGCTCACTTTCCAGCAAATGCTCTGGTATAGCTGCACAGTTTATTTTTATATAACCGCCTTTGCAGCTGCTGGCATCATGAATAAGCTTTGCAATAACATCCTTTCCTACACCAGATTCTCCTAATATCAATATATTAGAGGTTACCTTAGAAGCCTTAAGGGCTAACTCCACCACTTGATCCATGGCTTTGCTATGAAAAATAAAATCCTCTTCTTTCTTTTCAGTGATTCTTTCTTTATCTAATGTTTGACTTTCTAAATGATATATTTCAGTTAAATCCCATACATTGTTGACGATTAACTTTATATTACCCTTTTCATCAAAAACCGGGACTCCTTTTGCCAAAAGACGCTTTCCCGTTTTTACTGTATACATAACTGTAGCAGCGGCTTTTAATTTCAACACCTGAATACTGGCAGATTCTGAAAAATAACCTTCCTTCACCAAGTCCTTCATATTCTTTCCAATTAATTCTTCCTTCTTTAGTCCCGACATTTTTTCATAGGTACTGTTTACTCTGAGGGTATTACCTTCCCCATCAGTAATATAGATACCATCACTAAGATTTTCTATGATATCATTCAGCATTTCTATATCTTGATTTGCTTTATGTAGTTTGAAATTAAGTTTCTCTATGGAATTCTTCATTATATCACCTTAATTTGTAATTTATATGTAATTAACAATCATATCAGTGTATTATTTAGTTATTATTCCTTTTTTTTCTTTATACTTATGATATCAAAAATATGAGGATTTGTCTAAATCATCACTTTATAAAATAGAACCCTAATCTACTCAACAGGGTTCTTTTATTATCTAAATTCTTGATGTTAAAGCAATTATTGTTTTTACTCCACTGAATATGGAGAGGATAGAGGTTTTCACCCTCTGATTTCCCTCCCTTTATTGACTGTAACCTTCTTCCATCAAGACTCTCCTTAACCAACACAAAGTCTGAGTTGTCGCAAAGTTCCTCAATTTCTGCCTATCACCCTTAAAAAACAGTTCTTTTGTTCGGGTCTTTCCCTTTAAATAAACTCCTACATAGATCAACCCTACTGGTTTTTCCTTTGTGCCTCCACCTGGGCCTGCTATTCCTGTTATAGATATCCCTATATCTGTTTTGCCAAGCTTTGCTACACCCTCTGCCATCTCAGCAGCGGTTTCCTGACTGACGGCACCAAATGCTTTTAATGTCTCTTCCTTTACGCCTAATCGTTCCATCTTAGCATGATTACTATAGGTAATGACACCCTCCATAAAAACTGAAGAGATACCAGGATGATTTACCAGTCTAGCAGCCAAGAGTCCACCGGTACATGATTCAGCAGTAGCGATTTTCAATTGATGATGAATCAATAGTTTTCCTACCGCTTCTTCTAGGGTAGTATCCCCTTCTCCATATATGTATTTTTCTACTCTACTTCGGATTTTTTCTTCTATTGGAACAATCAATCCTTCAGCTTCTCCTTTACAGCTTGCTTTTGCTGTAATCCTCAAAATCACTTCTCCTTCTTTTGCATAAGGAGCAATGGTTGGATTACTTTGATTCTCTATAATGTCTTTAATCTTTTCCTCTACATAGCTTTCTCCTATACCACATAATCTTAATACCTTAGAGACCAATACCCCATCTTGGTATTTACTTAAATATGGCAATACCTGTTGTTCTAGCATAGGAATCATTTCCCTTGGGGGGCCCGGCAAAAGAATTAATATTTTTCTATTTTCCTCAATAATGCATCCTGGGGCAGTCCCATGATGATTCTTTAAAATAATTGCTGCCTCAGGAATAAATGCCTGCTTTTTATTTCCCTCTGTAACCGGCTGATTTCTACGAAAAAGAAACTCTTTTATGCTATCAAGGGAAGCTTCATTAAGGATTAACTTCCTGCCAAAAAATTCTGCTGCCATTTCTTTTGTTAAATCATCCCTTGTGGGTCCTAATCCACCTGTAGCAATCACAAGATCAGCCCTACTAAAGGCTATATCATAAGCCTTCTTTATTCTATCTGGATTATCTCCCACCACTGATTGATGGTATAAAAAAATCCCCATATCCGCTAACCTTTTAGCTATGTATTGAGCATTGGTATTTACTATATCTCCCAATAATATTTCTGTTCCCACCGCTATTACTTCTGCCTTCATTTTTCCACCTCGTCTTATTTATTACATCTTTTACAGCCAGTTTCATATTATTAGTATAATCTTCTTTTATTGTATTAACAAGCTAGATAAAAAATAGCCTGCATACTATAAATTGAGACTTTCATTGGTTCTGTCTCATAATGTAAACCCTTTCTATTTAGCTGCATTCCTATTTTTTTTACAAAATCTTGTATCAATATTGATACTGCTTGCCCATAGTCTTTTCTTTAATCCTTGAAAGTATGCCACCCATTATGAATATTGCTTTGGTATAGTTTTTGCATTTTCTATTTTAAAAGGCTTTTTCTGAATTTTCTTTTAAATTTGAAATATATATAGAAAGTGATGATAGGTCCGGTAAGTGAGTACAAAAGAGAACTAATTTTTCAATAAAAAAGGAGGTTATTATGGGTATGAACAAAGGTAGAGGGATTGAGTAATACATCTGTTTATAGTACAGATTTTCTTATGCGATGCTTATATTATTGCATCTATAAAACAGCAAGGTGGCTTCTAAAAGCCACCTTGCTGTTTTCATGGGGGGAAAAATTATTTAACCTATATATTAAGAAGTAATAATAGCATATTTATGCATTTTTCTTACGGGAAACGATATCCACCCATACTGCAATTAATAATACCAAGCCTCTGACGATTAATCTTTGGGTAGTTCCCACATCTAAAAGTAACATTCCATTATTAAGAGTAGACATAACTAAGGCTCCAATGATGGCTCCTACGATGGTACCTTCTCCTCCTAATGTACTGGTACCTCCAATAATGGCAGCAGCTATTACATCCAGCTCCATTCCCATTCCACCAGAAGCTGCAGCTGAACCTACCCTTGCAGTAAAGATGATACCGCCGATAGCCCCTAATATGCCTGATGAAATAAATATCCATAGGGTTCTACTTTTGATATTGATACCAGATAATTTAGCTGCCTCTTTGCTACCACCAATGGCATATACATGTCGCCCAAAGGTAGTTTGTGTTGTAAGGAATGTATAAAACCCTCCTATGACCATTAAGATCATAATAGAATAAGGCATTCCTAGATAAAAGGCCATGATGGAAAATACTACTGAGATTAAAAGAATTACTAAGCTAAGTTTTACTACAAATAATGATTTAGGTAATATTTCAAAGTCATATTTTATTCTTTCTTTCCTACGATTAAATTCTAACCATAGATAGGCTGCAATCACCAGTGCCCAAATAATGACCGTTGTATCATGGGGAATCATATCCCTTGGTGTGCTTTCAAAGAAAAGAGTTGGAAAGTATCCCTGCCCGATTTTATTAAAGCTGGCACTTGTTGCTGTTGTCGCTCCTTTTGTAACCCCTATAATCATTCCTTCAAAAATAAGCTTTCCTGCCAAGGTCACAATAAAGGCCGGAACAGCACGATAGGCAACCCAGTAGCCCTGCCATAGTCCTATGAGTGCACCAACTGCCAGGGTAATCAGTATAGAAGGTACAAGTCCTATGCCATATCGAGCTGGCAGGATTGCAGCAATGGCGCCCGTTAAGCCAACTACAGCACCTATAGATAAATCAATATGTCCTGCTACAATTACCAGTACTACACCACAGGCCAATACGGCGATATGTGCAGTCTGTAGAAATAAGGTTGATAGATTTCTTGGAGTTAAAAATACATCGCTTAATAAAGAAAAAATAATCATAATACTAATTAGAGCTATGAACATGGTATATTGTCTAATATTGTTTCTAAGGGATAGCTTTATTATATCTATGGGATTTTGTTTATTCTCTGTTTTACTTATCATGAAATTAACCTCCTCTAATACATCATCATGATGTTGTTAAGTTTCCGCCAGTTGCATAATGCATAACATCCTCTTGACTTGTTCCCTGCCAATCTAGCTCTGCAGTAAACCTGCCTTCGTGCATTACTAAAATCCTATCACTCATCCCTAAAACTTCTGGTAGCTCTGAGGAAATCATAATAATGCTTACACCTTGCTCCACCAAATCATTCATGATGCTATATATTTCATATTTTGCCCCTACATCTATCCCTCTGGTTGGCTCGTCTAATATCAATATCTTTGGTGCTGCCATTAACCATTTTGCTATAACAACCTTTTGTTGGTTTCCTCCACTTAAGTTTCTTGTCTTCTGTTCAATAGATGGGGTTTTTATTTTTAAGGCATCTACATAGTAGTTTGTTGCCTTGATTTCTTCATTTTCATTGATTCCAACAATAGTGGATATTGTCTTTAAGCTAGAAAGAGTAATATTTTCTTTTACATCCATCATTAAAACCAAACCGGTTTTTTTTCTATCTTCCGAAAGATAGCATAAGCCTCTTTCAATAGCATCCCTTGGCTCCTTTACATCTGTTTTCTGATCTTCAATATATATTTCTCCGGATTTATTTATGCCATAGGCGCCAAATATACTCATCATAAGCTCTGTTCTTCCTGAACCCATCAATCCCGCAATCCCTAAGATTTCTCCTTTTCTCGCCTGAAAGCTAATGTTGTCTATTGCTTTTTTATCTGGTACCTCTGGATTGTATACTGTCCAATTCTTCACTTCTAATACTACATCTCCTGGGGTATGAGGCTTTCTAGGAAATAGTTGGGTTATTTCTCTACCTACCATCCCTGTTATGATTCTGTTTTGGTTTACCTCCTCATCATTAGAAAAGGTTTCTATGGTTTTTCCATCCCTAATAATGGTAATGGTATCCGCTATGCTTTTGACTTCCTTTAGTTTATGAGAAATGTAAATACAGCTTATACCTTCTTCTTTTAGTTTCTTGATGATATTCAATAGGTTCTCACTATCATCCTCATTCAATGCTGCAGTAGGCTCATCTAAAATTAAAATGTTAACGTTTTTTGATAAGGCTTTTGCAATCTCCACCATTTGCTGTCTACCTATACCTAGGTTGATTATCTTTGTATCAGGAGTTGATGTTAACCCTACTTCATTTAAAAGTCTTTGTGTTTCTGACATGGCTTTGTTCCAGTCAATGATTCCTAACTTATTGTGCTCACTGCCTAAAAATATATTTTCACAGATATTCATCTGCTTAACTAATGTCAATTCCTGATAAATGATCCCTACACCTGCTGCCTCACTATCGTTGGTATTGGCATATCTTTGTTCTTTTCCATTGATAAGAATTTTACCTTCATAGGTTCCATAAGGATATACTCCACTTAGAACCTTCATAAGGGTAGATTTCCCAGCACCGTTTTCTCCTACCAGTGCATGAATCTCTCCTTTTTTAACTTTAAAATTTACATTGTCAAGTGCTTTTACACCAGGGAATTCCTTCACGATATTCTGCATCTCCAAAATGTATTCACTCATAGGGCTATCCACCTTTCTAAAAAAGCTCCCGTTCCTGACCTTTTATGCAATCGCCATAGGAGGCTATATATACTTAAGCAGATGACGGAAATCTTTGATTTCGTCTGTCGCTTATGCAATGTGAAAAGAGGGAGGAATAACTATTAAGCTATTCCTCCGATAAAGTACTAAACAAAATTGATTACTACTGTAAATCTGCTTCTGTAATATATCCACTTCCTACTAATAATTCATGAACATTGTCAGAGGTAACAACATAAGGCTCTAACAATACAGAAGGAACTGCGAATACACCATTATCTACTTCACCGTTTGTAGCAACGGCTTCACCTTTTGCTAACTTGATAGCTATTTGAATAGCTTCTTCTCCTAGATCTCTTGTATCTTTAAAGATTGTCATTGACTGTGTTCCTTCAACGATTCTCTTTGCTGCAGCCACTTCTGAGTCCTGTCCTGTGATAGGAACTTCACCTGCTAAGCCTTGTGCCGCTAATGCTTGGATAGCTGCTCCAGCTGTACCATCATTTGGTGCTAAAATAGCATCTACTTCATTATTGTTTGCTGCCAATGCTGCTTCAACAATTCTTAGTGCATTTTCCGGCACCCAGTTTTCTACTGCTTGCTCTGCTATTACTTCGATTTTTCCAGCGTCAATTAGTGGTTGGATATACTTCATAGCACCTTGCTTAAACAGGGTAGCGTTGTTGTCTGTTGGAGCACCTGACATAATGATATATTTTCCTTCTGGCACTTGCTCTGTGATATACTTACCTTGTAATTCACCAACCTTTACGTTATCAAAGGATAAGTAAATGTCTACTTTGTCAGTATCAGTAATTAGACGGTCATAGGATATTACTGGAACACCTTCTTGATTTGCTTTTTCTACTAATGTTGCAACTGCTGATGCATCATGTGGTGCTAGGATTAATACATCAATTCCTTGAGTTAATAATGCTTCAACCTGATTGATTTGTTCTTGTAGGTTTGCATCAGAAACCCTAACAATCAATTCAATACCTGCCGCAGCAGCTGCTGCTTCCATTTTTTCCTTATCTCTTACCCATCTTTCTTCTCTTTGGGTAGGTAGAGATAAACCAACACGAATTGTCTCCTCTGCTGGTGCTGCTACTTCCTCTTCATCTGCTGGCTCTGTTGCAGGCTCCGCTGGACTGCTGCAAGCTGTAAATACTGTAAGCATCAATACAGCTACTAAAAATAATGATAATAGTTTACTTTTTTTCATTCTACAAATCCCCCTTAAATTTTTTATTTTAATTTATATTGACTTAATGTTTTTAAATCCCCTCATTAAATCAACACAATTAAAAACTAAGTTGTTGATAGAAACGTTTTCCAGTGCTTGCTTTTCCTTCTTCTTAATTAATCTGTATTGATAATTTCAACATTTCATACTGTTTTGCCTCTGTAGGATTTTAGGTTATTCTTTATTATTTTGTGTTCTTGCTTTTTTTCTTTATTTTGATAGTAATTTTTTGCCATAAAAAAAAGCGCCTATCGACGCTTTTGTTGTAATATCAATCTTTAGAAAGATTTCTATAAACTTCATCTATTCTATGAAATCCATCCTTGATAATGGTATCATCTATATTTTTTTTATCCACAGCAATTGGTTCCAGGACATAATATGGAACTTCATAGGTGCCATCATAGATAGTGTTTCTGATATTTGTTAATTCTCCTCCCTTTGCTAATTGTATAGCCATTCGTGCTGTTGCTTCAGCTAATTTTTCTATAGGCTTATACACCGTCATCAGTTGAGTACCCTCTACAATCCTTTGAGTAGCTGCTATGTCTGCATCTTGTCCTACCACAATCGTTTGTCCTGCCAGTCTGTATTGGGCTAGTGCTTGAATAACACCATCCGCTAAGCCATCGTTTCCTGCTATAATGGCATCAATTTTTTCACCTCTCTGTAGAATCTCATCCGTTACCTGAAAAGCATACTCCTTCATCCAATTAGGTGCCCATTCCTCAGCTAGAAGATTAATACTGCCATCCTCTATTTTTTGTCCGAGTATTCTATTGTATCCTTGTTTTATTTGCCTGGTGTTGTTATCACTGGTGGCTCCATTGATGATCAAAAGATTTCCATGGGCCATCTTGCCTAATACATGTTGGGCCATCAGTTCTCCCACTCTTTCATTATCAAAGGATATATATAAATCCACATTAGAGTTTAGCACCAATCTATCGTAGGAAATCACCTTTACTCCGTGTCTTTTTGCCAGCCCAACTGCTGCTGCTGCTTTACCATGATCATTGGGCACAAGCACTAACACATCAATATTTTGCTCCAATAAATACCTTACCTGCTTCAATTGATCTTGATCATCATTGTTGGCATTCAGTACAATAATATCTGCTCCTAGTTCCGTAACCTTTGCCATAAGGATATCTCTATCCTTCATCCATCGTTCTTCTTTCAATGTTCCTAGGGAAAACCCAATTTTTATGGTTTTAATTTCATCCTCTGATATGCTCTGCTGAATATTCTTTGTCTGGGTGTTTTTTAATAGCTCTACTGTTTGAAATACTAGTACCACTGCTATGATTGCAAGAAAAATAGCTATAATAGATTTCATTTTTATTTTCCTATGCATTATATCACCCCTTGTGATAATACACTATTTCTATATTCTGTTGGAGTCATTCCTGTAACTTTTTTAAATATTTTACTGAAATAATTTGGGTCACTGTATCCCACCATAAAGCATACTTCCTTTATATTTACAGTAACATCCTTTAGGATTTCTTTGGATTTTTGTATCCTTAAATCCGTTAAATAATCCACGAAATTTTTCCCTATAGATTCTTTAAAAAATCGGCTGAAATAATGATAACTCATATTCATATCTTCAGCTACATCATTAAGATTAATATTTTTATGCAGGTTTTTATCAATATATTTAATTGCTTTTGTAATTAGACCTTTTATCTCTTTTTCCTTTGAGTCCTCAAGATTTAAGATGGTTGTCTTTAAATAATTTGAATAGCTAAGCTTTAATTCCTCCATACTATTTATCTTTACAATTTGTAATAAGTAGTTTTCCTCTATTATAGAACTACTATTCATTATTTGAGGAATACTTCGCTGTATCAAAATTAACAACTCTATTAACTTAGACTTTACCTTATCCACATCCATTTCATAATGGCCTGTCATCCACCAGTAGATTTCCTCAAATACCCCTAGGGCCTCCTCCATATTACCTGTCAATATCTTATGTATTAGCATTTTTTCTTTACTAGCAGGATAGATATCTATGGAAGAAGAAGGTAGTTGAACATCTTCATAGTGAATAACTGTGTCTTGGTTGGATATACTGACAGCTATATAAGCCTCATTTGCTGATTGAGAAAAATAATCTATGTCATAGCTTTTACCTATACCGATTTTATAAGGAATACTAACAATTGGACGAAGTCTTTTTGCAATGCTTTTAGCATAAGTAATTGCTGCATTTCTTATTTGGTATGCATCAGCATCTTCCTCCACTGGTATGTAAGCTACTACTCTATCTAATAATGGGGGTGCCATTAAGCAAGGACACGCATTCTTTAACTCCATTTTAAAGGCATCATAAAACTTTTGCTTTACTAAGCTATTTTTTAAGTTATCTTCTTTTTTATCTAGTTTTATTTCCTCTAGAATTGCCATCATAACATAGCCTTTTTTTAGCTTCATACCAAAAATCTCTTCATAAAAGGTTATATCTTTTATGATATTACTGTTAAATAATTGAGAATACATAAACTGACCCTCTACATGAGGAAGAATTTTATCTATTTTTTCCCTCAGCATCATTTCTTTTTTAATAATTTCTCTTTTATGATAAATTACTTCGTGAATATCCTGCAAGGTCTTCATTACTTTGTGCTTGTTTAGAGGCTTTAGTAGATATTCAAATACCCCTAAGTTTACTGCATCCTTTGCGTGTTGAAAATATTCATAAGCAGTAATGATGACGAATAATACATCCTTATGGGAGGCTTGGATATGTCTTATAGCATCCATGCCATTAATACCTGGCATATGGATATCCATAAAGACTACATCTGGCTTTAGATTCAGTGTTTTTTCAATAGCCTCTCTACCGGATCTTGCTGTACCAACCACTTCTACTCCCTCTACATGCTTTTCAATGATAAATTTTAATGATTCAATCACGATATGCTCATCATCAACAATTAACAGTTTCACCATTTTCTAACACCTTCCCCTCATAAGGTATCTTCAATACAACCTTGGTGCCGTTGCCTACCCTACTATCTATTTCGATGATCTCTCTTATGTCATCAATATTATAAAAAAGTCTTAACCTATCAATAACATTATGCATACCTATACCTGTAGCATGCTTGTTGGCGGTGCGTTTTTCGTCCTCTGTTAAAATGAGGGCAAACACTTTTTCTTTCTCCATACCTATACCATTATCTATTACTTCTACTAAGATTTTATCTTGGTCAGCTTTTAGATTTAAGTATATTCTTCCCTTTCTTTCAAGATTTTCTAACCCATGGATGAAAGCGTTTTCAACAATTGGCTGTATAATAGTACAGGGAACCTTTACTTCTAATAAATTGTTATCAATATCTGTGAAAAACTCAATTTTATCTCCAAATCGTATTTTCAGGATGTACATATAATCTTTGACATAGTTTATTTCTTCTGCTAATGTCACTGGTTCATCCATTTTTCTTAAGTTATACCGAAAAAGCCCTGCAATTCTTTCGATGAACTCGGATGATTGGTCTGCCCCCTCCATCATAGCAAGCTGGGTAGCAGCATTTAATGTGTTAAAAAGGAAATGAGGATTAATCTGAGATTGTAAGGATTTTAATTCAGCGTCCTTTAAAAGACTCTTCATCCGAAAATTTTCCATTTCCTGCTGTTTTAATCTTGTCTCTACTTCTGCTTGCTTCTTTATCTCATCAATATAGATTTTGATACTAACTACCATCTTATTAAAGGCTCCTGCTAATACATGAATTTCATCATTGGTTTTAATGCTGATTGGTTGGATATCAAAGTTACCTTCTGATATTTCCTCAGCTGAATCAGCAAGCTCTATGATTGGTTTAGTCAATCTATAGGTAAAGAGAATTGCAAGGAAAATATTTAACATAATGGAAAACAGAATAAGAATAGCATTCATATAACTTATAAAGGTCATATTTTTTGTAATGTTATCGTATTTATCAGAACCATGCTGCAGCTTATTATCTAAGAGATTATTGATATAAAACTTAATGTGATCACTTATTTCAATAGACCTTGTAAAATGGGCAATATATTCAGAACTGATCCTCCCTCTTTTTGCTCTAACTGCATAGTCTGTCTCTATCAAAAGGTTGTCTACCATATTCCTTATGTTTTTTAGCTTTAAATCATCAGTATCATAGGAGGGATCCCTGTTAATATCCTCAATCTTTTCTTCGAGACTGTTATATATGGTGTAATAATTTAGCAGGGCATCGGAGGATTTGGTGGTTAAGTATTGTTCTACCTCTGTCATTAACAGCTGAACATCGTTATTTAGATCATTTAGATAAATATAATCAGTAATAATTGTCTTAAGTCCCGTCAAGACTATCCTGGCATTGTAGTAGGAAAACACACTAGTAATCCCTAATATCAATGTGGTTATTAGGAAATATATAATTAACTTTTTTCTTATCCCTGTAAAACGAAAAATACCTTTATCCATTTTTTCACCATCTATTCAAAAGTATCAATGATTTCTTCATATTCGTGAAGATTGCTTTGAGTAACGACTCTTACTCCTGTATCTATAAAGGTAGAGACATTGGTCTTTTCCTTGATATCTATAAGTGCCTTCAAGCTTTCGTAACCCATTTTATAAGGATCACTCATAACTGTCCCATAAATGATATTCATTTTAATATATCTTAAAATGTTTTCCATATCACCATAGCCAATAATTGAGATCTCTCCTACCTTATTATGATCCACGATAACTTGAGAAGCCCCTAAGGTATCAACATAATTAGTTGTCAGAATAGCATCCACTTCTGGTTGATTATTTATGATTGATTGTGTTATTTCTTCGGCACTTATTGTCCCAAGCTCTGAGGTATATATCTCTACCACCTTCATATTTGGATAGTCTTTAATATGACTTAAAAACCCATTGATTTTTAAGTTTTGGCTAGAGGTATCTAGCTCATAATCACTGCTTACGATAATAGCTATTTTAGCTTCTCCACCAGTAGCCTTTATCATTAGCTGCGCTGCTTCCCTGCCCAGTATAAAACTATTGGTCCCTACAAAAGCATTTCGATTACTGGTTTTACTGTCATTTTCAATAGTGACAAGGGGAATTCCCTTTTCATAGGCTTTATTGATCAATTCAACAACCCCGCTGCCATTTGAAACATGGGTAATAATACCATCCACATTAGAAGTAATAGCGATGTCTAGATATTTTAGCTCCTCCTCAGGATTATTAAATCGAGGTGCATTAAACTCTACCACTACATTGTAGTCCTCAGCTGCAGCTTCTATCCCCTGTCTAATTTGCTTCCACAATGGGTCCACTGAGTTTTGTCCAATAAAGTAGAAATGATATCTCGGCACCATTGAAATAGTACCCTGTTCTCTTTGGGATAGTTTATATAAAATTGCACCATTAATGATGATGATGATGAGTAAAATAAAAATAATATTTCTATTAATAAAATCAAAAACCACTTTTATTTTTTTCATATCTAAGGATTGCCTCCATTAAATTTTATCTAAATGTAATTATAATAGTTCGACAAATATAGTGTTATTCCTGTTAAAAGCATCTGCAAAACATTTCTTTACTAAAAAAAAGAAACCGTCCTTTCACTAGTTTAGTCATTGATTTATTTAAGCAACTAGGATAGACGGTCTATCATTTGTAGTGTGGATTACGGTAATAATCTCCTCTACTTGATTATGCTATTCATATTGAGTCTATGAATGATATTTCATTTTATCTCTTAACTTCATTTATACTGGAGGTAAGCCTCCTATTCCTCTATACTTTTTTGTATTTTAATGCTATTTTTTATCAGCATTCATACCACTTTGTTGGTTATAGTAATAATTTGTTGTGAAAAATTACAGATGATTCATTAAAGGAAGGGTATTGTACGCTTCTCTTTGTTGCTTTTTAATGCAAGCTCAATAATTTTTATTGTATCTCTTGCTTCCTGAGGCTTTACCTGTAATACTTCTTCTCCAATAATAGCTTTATATACATTCCTGTACAACTCTCTATAATCGCCTTTATTACTTTCTACCTTTCCTCTAAAATGACTGTCTGATACTTCTGTATTAAGGATGCCCCATATTTCCTCTGATTCTGTTCCCCATAGTTCATTATTATAAGGGAGTTCTCCTGCTTTTAATGCTTCCTCCTGTGGGTCCATCCCATACTTTACAAAGGAACCTTTGTCACCCAATACAATAAAGTGTGGTAATGCTTCTCTTACCAACATGCCTGCTCTAAGAACGGCCTTGTGTTTTTCATAATGCAATATAACGTGAAAGAAGTCCTCCACTTTTGCTTCCTCTCTTTGAATCCCTACATGAGCTGTTATTTCTTTAGGAATCCCGAATAAACACAATGCTTGATCAATCAAATGACTTCCCAAGTTATAAAGTATACCTGCCCCTGGCAAGCTTTCTTCTTTCCAATCATCTTTGTTTACTACATTTCTAAATCTGTCGAAATGGGCTTCATATTCTACAATATTTCCCAAGAAATTATTTTCAATTATTTTTTTAACCGTTAAAAAATCACTATCCCATCTTCTGTTTTGATTTACTGTAAGAATTTTATTCTGTTTTTCTGCCAGCTCTATCAATTCCTCTGCCTCTTTGGATGTATTTGTAAAGGGTTTTTCTACTACTACATGCTTATTAGCCAGCAAAGCCTTTTTTGCAAATTCTGTATGGGTAATATTAGGAGTAGCAATCACCACAAGTTCCAGCTCTTCGTCCTGCAAAAGACTGTCGATATCAGAAACAGTCTCCACACTAGGATATATTTTTTTGATATCTTCTATGGTTTCCTGTTTCCTTGCAACAATTTTTGTTAAGGATAGCCCTTCAATTCCTTGTATAATAGGTGCATGAAAAACCTTTCCTCCTTGGCCAAAACCAACAATTCCTACATTAATTTTTCTTTTCATAGCTTACCCCCTACTCGCCTATGTTTATCTAATAAGCTGGAGCTTAGCATACATAGCACTACCAATAATACCAGCATCATTTTTAAACTGGGCCAATTTGATTTCTGTAATATTCATGCTTTTTACATAGATATATTTTTTAACTTCTTCCTTTAAATCCTCTAGGAAAACATCCCCTGATTCAGAGATGCCACCTCCTATGGCAATAACATCAGGATCAAAGATATTAATAAAATTTCCTATGCCGATAGCTAAATAATGTATCATTCTATTTACAGTTTTTATTGCAATACTATCTCCTTCTCGTGCGCAGTCAAAAATAATACGTGCATTGATAGCTTCTAAGTCCCCTTCTACTCGATGATAAATCATGCTTTCTTTATTATCCTGCAACAGGCTTTTACAATGTTTTATAAGGGCAGTTGCTGAAACAAAGGTCTCTAGGCATCCATTGCTTCCACAGGTGCAATCATAAAAATTGTCTCCTACAATTACATGCCCCACTTCTGTACCAATACCATGACTACCAGAGAATACTTGATTGTTTATTATGATCCCACCCCCTAGGCCAGTTCCTAGGGTAAAAAAAATAGAGTTTTTTGTACCAGCTGTGGCCCCATTGGTATATTCTGCTACAGCAGCAACTGTTGCATCATTTTCTACGTATACCTTCATACCAGTTACTTCTTGTAGCTTTTCTCCAAACGGTACATTCTTCCAAAAGAGATTTGTTGCAAAATAAATAAATCCTTCTTCATTTGCTACTCCCGGCACCCCAACCCCAACTGCCTTAATGTCTTCTTTTTTTACTTCTGTTGTCTCCATCAGATTATGTATTAACTCTATTATTTTATTTGTTACCCCTTCATAACCCTTTTCTACAGGCGTTGCCCCACTATTTTTTTTGATAATACTTCCTGATTCTGTCACTAGTCCTACCTTTATGGAGGTTCCACCTAAATCCACACCGATATAGTACAATATAAGACACCTCTTTCACTGTTTTCATCGTAATCAATTTGTATTTTAGTATAGTATTTCTTTATATTCTTAAAAACTCCTTCAAAATTATTGAATTGTCAAAATAAAATAAGCCTTAACAATATCCAGAAGAGATACTCCCTATCCTTGATGGTATTCTTAACTAAAATTATAGTAATTTTCAGCTGTAGCTGTTGAAATTTTTTACCAGTCATCTCCTGAACCTTTACTTTTATAAGTACAACTGCCTTTATCATAGCTTCTAGATATTGAAAATTTACCTTTACCTACCTTTTCGTTGTAATAACTGTTTTATTAACTATATTTAGATATAGTAAAAGCTAGACCAAAATAACTTCTGATCTAGCTTTTCTTATGGGTTCAACTTGCTATTTATTAGATTCTAATACTTCCTTTATGAAATTTGGTAATGCAAAGCAAGCTTTAAATATATCATGGTTGTAATATTTAGTCTGTAGATCTTGTTTTTCAGCATCCATTCTATCATAAGGATCATACTTCTTGGATCCCATTGTATAGCCCCAAAGAAACCCTGGATAGGTAGGCGTAGTAGCAGTATATACTTTAGTAATAGGATATAACTTACTTATAGTATCGTATACTTTTTTGATTAGGTTTTGATGCAGAAATAGTGATTCACTTTGACATACAAATATACCATCTTCCTTCAATGCGTTATATACATTATGATAGAAATCCTTACCAAATAACTCTACAGCAGGACCTATTGGATCTGAGGAATCTATAATAATGACATCATATGTATTTGGATTATCTTTTATGAATTGAACACCATCCTTGGTGATTACATTTACTTTTGGATGATCATAAGAAACACTGGTTTCTGGCAAATACTCTCTGCAGGCCTCTATTACCTTCTCATCAATTTCACACATATCTACCTGTTTTACGCTTTCATGCTTTGCAGCTTCTCTAGCAGCACCACCATCGCCGCCACCAATAATAAGTACTTTTTCAGGAGCAGGATGGGTAAATAATGGTACATGGGTGATCATTTCGTTATATACAAATTCATCCTTAACGGTTACTTGGATAATATTGTCTAATACTAATGCTCTTCCCATCTCTTGTAGTTCAACGATGGCTACCTGTTGGAAATCTGATTTCTGTTGATATAAAACTTTATCTACTGTCCAGTTTAAAGAAAATCCTGAAGAGTGATGCTCGTTTAAAATGATTGGCAATTTTCTTCCTCCTTTAATACTTTTTTCCATTGTTATTTAAAAACAGGTAAATTATATCATATCTATTTCAGTATGTATATAATATGCTACTTGTTTTTCAAAATATTCTTCTTATTTCTTTAAAGCATCTACAAAATTCTTACATATTCATTTTTCTTTACATATACTGCACCCAAAACTTCATATATGGTTTTTAGTGCTGCCCAACTAGTAATATCAGAGGAATCTAGAGGAGGAGCAACCTCTACAATGTCCATTGCCTCCACCGGAAGTGATAAAATCATGTCCCTTACCAGCTCTATCAGTTCTCTAGTACTAAGTCCTCCGGCCTCTGGAGTACCCGTTCCAGGGGCAAAGGCTGGATCTAATACATCTATATCTAAAGTAATATAGATTTTCGTATAATCTTTATACTTTTCTTTAACAGTATTAATTACATAATCTATACCTTTTTTGTATACCTCCCTTGCACCTATAATCGTGATTTCTGGATGTTTTTCAAAGAACTTTACCTCTTCCTCCATGTAGGACCTTAGACCAATAAAAGTTAATCCCTCTGGCTGTATAGCATCTAATTCCAAAGCCCTTCTCTGGGTACAGGCATGGGACCATGGATGTCCATCATAGGTATCAATAATATCAGGATGAGAGTCAAAATGTATAATTCCTATTTTTTCACCTTTATTTACTTTTGCAAAAGCTGTTTCTAGTGGTATAGTGACAGCATGATCTCCCCCTATGAAGATGCAGAATTTTCCACTTTTTATAAGATTGGCAGCCTTTTCTTCTACTTCCTTAAAGTATTCTTGCCAGTCTAAGGTGATTTCAACATTGTCATCATCATATACTTTAAGATCTTTTAGTATCAATGCTTCTTCTGTAACTGGTGGTAAGATTCGAGACAATTCTCTAATTTTATCAGGTGCTTCCGCTGCACCCTTTCTATTGCTTACTGCACTGTCAAAGGGTATTCCTAAAATAACGACATCAGCTTTGCTAAAATCATCTGTATATAGCTCTCCCCAAGGTAAACGATACTTCATTTTTTTCCCTCCTTCTACTCATTACTGACTAGTATACCCTGTTTATTGCATATAAAATGCTTTGCCACCTTTTCATTTTAAAGAAGAGGTGGCAAATTCTTTCTCTCATATATTACTAAGATTATTGTTTAAGCCAGTGACAGTTTATGACTAAATAAAGAAACTTATGCTTCACTTCATCAGGAATAAAAATACCTTTAGTCTTAAGCCTCATTTTATTATGCTTTTTCTATCTTTTTATCCTTAGACCAGAAAAAGAGTTTATCATCCATTAATTCACCCTTAGCATTAACAAACGGTTTTGGTGGATCTGAGCTTTGGGTTTTTAAGGATACTGCAAAAATCAATACAAAGCCTACAATGGCAGCAGGGACCAATGCCATATAAAGAGCATCCCAAATCGCCCAATCCATCGCCACGCCAGCTTCGATCAATTCCTCTTCAAAATTAGCTTCCTTTGTAAAGGGAAGTAAAAGTGCAAAAGAAACTGCCCAGGTTGTTAAACCACCAAAGAAGGAGGCAATAGCACCTTTGCTGTTGGCTTTTTTCCAGAAGAAGCCAACCACATATGGTGCAACAATAGTTGCTAAGGAAACAGCACCGCTAAATACAATCAATTTATAAACAGCACCAAACATTAGTGCAATCAGCATAGCCACAATAGCTACTATGGGGATGGCTATTCTCATTGCTTTCAATTTATCCTTTTTGGTAACACCTGGTTTAAGGTGTTCATATAGGTTATGACCAATAAGGGTAGAAACAATTAAACAATTATCTCCCACAGTACTAATAATAGCTGCTGCTAAAGCTACAATAAAAATGGTTCCCGCCACAGGTGACATCATATAGTCAGCTACCCATGGTAATACCATCTCAGTTTGATCCAGGGGCAGTTCTAACCCGTAAGTGAACATAGCAATACCTATAGAAACAGGGATTAGACCTAAAACTAAGTATAAAACGCCACTAATGGCAAAGCCTCTAACGGCTGTTTTTTCGTCCTTAGCCGCCAATACTCTTTGTAATAACACCTGACTATTAATATCCCCTATACCTAGAGATGCCCAGGCAGCGATATAATACATAATTGCCAATAAACCCGCATACCATAAGTAACCACCATCGTCAGCGGCTACAGGAAAGATAGCGAAGGTTGGCAGCTCTCCCCAGTTCTCGGCAGTTGCCAAGAAGTTGCTAAAGCCGCCCACTTCTCCCATTACTACTGGGAACATTACCAGTAATCCCATGACAATTAAGATAAATCCAATAGCATCTACTCTTGATAATGCCCATAATCCTCCAAAGTACGTAACTAATGTTACAACAATGGTTGCAATCACTGTAGCTATTGTCATATTGAAGCCCGTGGTTAGATTTACAATGATCCCTAGTGCCACCAATTGTCCACCTAACCAGCCAGTAGCTGCTATAACCTGGATAATCATGTACAGCATACCCATTCTGGGGTTATATCTCTTATTAAAAAAGTCTACTACTGTACTATAACCAGCTCTACGGAGGCGAAAAGCAAAGAAAACCGCCACTATAAACATCATCAAAACAGGTCCAAATGGATCAAAAACAACACCTTGCAAACCAAATAAATAAGCTTCTCCTGCAGCACCCATAATAGCACCAGCGCAAATCCATGTTGCTACTATAGATGGCACCATAAACGGTAGTGTTAAGTTCCTTCCAGCTAGTGCCAGGTCATCCGACTCATGAATCTTACTAGAATACTTAAAGCCTAAAAACAGGATTAATACAATATAGGCAGCCAATAACCCCAATATCCAGTTAGAGGTTACAAAAACACTAATTAATGGATTTTCCACTATATCTCCCCCTTTAATTTTTTTGTTAGTCACTATTGTAATTCGTTTCAGAATAGTCTGATATTTTTTTAGCTTATCAGTTTATTTTACTATAATTTGTCGAATAATTAAACTACATTATTATTGTTTCTTCTATTTATGTGAGTGAGGATGTCTACCCACCAGAAACTAGCGGATAGATAGCTACCTCATCCTCATTACGTGATATACACATAAATGGTTCTTTTGCTTCATTCTTGGTTCCTAAAGCTAATTCTTCGTATATAAAGTTGAATACGTCCGTTTGCATATTAGATTAAATATTATCAATGTTGAGAAGATATGAAGGTTTTTTCTAGAAAAATCATTTTTCTAATTTAAGATTAATTTATCAACTGTGAGCCAAGAATCTCAATTTTGATACAGGTGAAAGCCAAATTGATGGTTTGAAAAGAACTAGGTAATTAAAAATCATAATTTCTAGACATAAAGAAAGTCCGCCACAAAAATAGCTTCTACTCCTTTTGCAATGGACTTCTTGGCTCATATGATATAGCGTTTTCTATTATTACAATCTATAGCTTTTAATTATGCAATTCTTTTTTATGATTTCTACCAAAGTTTTTTAGGGTTTCTTCTATCATTTCCAGTTTTTATTTCATCTAGCAGCTATTCTCCCTGCTTCTTTATGTACACAAACTGCATTGGTGCTCTTAAAATCCTTTCATAATCCTTTATCTTCCTAACTATTTTACCCCGATGAAAGGAAAAACTAGATATAGCCTCCCAAGCAAACACCCATCCTCCTACATAGAAGCCTTCTAATACTGTTATGAATACAGGACTTTCATAATCTATTATTACACTTTCTAGGATTGAGGCTATCAATATCAAAGAAAATGCTGTTACTACATATAATAATACTTTTTTAAATAAATCCTTTAAACATCTTCTTTCAGCCCTTAAATAGTGATTATACTGATGTTTAATACCTTTAACAATATTGACCTCTTTGTCATGATCCCTTTCATCCTCTGATACAGCAATTTTCAATTCAATGTCGTACTTCAATGGTATTTCCAGAGAGCATTCTTCTAAAAAAAAGATTAAGTCAGGATCCAAATCTCTTCTTTTAAAGGATGCATTATCCCATTCATTAAATAAATAGATATATTTTTCTAAAAGAATTTCTATGATGAGATTTCCTGTTATGGGGTTTTGTGGATATATTTCATTTAGAAATGTATCCTTTTCATAGTTTTTCCTTTTCATATTTTATCCTCTCACTTTTTATTAATCTACTTTTAAAATTAGCTTTTATATCAACATACCATCCCTAATCAAAGGTTTTTTTATTAAATTATGTAGTTTTTTCTTTATATACATAGTTGTAATATTGATTATGATATACTATAATAATATAATTCTATTAGAATTGTATACCTTTACTTATAAATCTATAATTGTTATAAGGAGTGTGATTTAGGATGGACTATGTGCATACTGGAGTTTTTCTCATGACAGAGTGGGTGAAAACTTTTTTAATCTTTACTATCGTTGATAGAATAATTGTCGGTCAAAAAATCATTGATAATTTTAAAAATCATAATACCTATATTGCATCCCTTTTGGTTGCAGCATTTTTGATTATTACTCGCACCCAACAATTATCTATCGGCTCCATGTTGTTTTGGGGAATTATCATTATGATTTGTTATCAAATAATTAAAAAAATAAAGGATGTCTTTATTAAATCTTGATAAAAAAAATCCTTTTACTACTATTTGGATAAATGCCCCCTAGAATTTACTTTGCTAAACAATTAAGAAATGTAAAACCTCCCTTAAATTGCATCTATATTTTTTGTTTTTTTTACAAAAAATATAGTCAATACAAACATATAATTCATCAAATATTATTTGTTTATAGTATTATAAATTAAGTCTTATTAATACACTACACAACAACCATCTTGGTTTAGGGAGGAATGATGATGCTTAACAGAATAATAGCTATTTTATTAATGGCCTTCACTATAACAGTTTTTAATATCCAAGAAATAAACACCTATAAAAGTCATGATTCAAAAACTTTGACTATTGAAGATACTATAGACTCTTTTAAGTCTCAAACAACCTTTCGAAAGATATGTTAGCAGCAACTATACAATCATACAACACACAAAAAAACAACAGGAGAAATGAAGTCTTGTTGTTTTTTTGTGCTAATTACCATTTCCAGTTATATCAAAAAATTGTATAGGCTTTTCTTTAGTCAGGGCTGGAATCTTCATTTCCTCTTCAAATTCTATAGTTGCATGAATTCCGTCTCCTTGCATTAAATCAAATAGTAAGGTTCTAAAATTTACATAACGACGAAATCCGTCCATATTTCCTATCGCTTTAATCGTATAAGGCGGTGCAATAGGCATTGTATTTACATTAATATGAATACCCGCTAGGGTTACTTCTGTTCTAGCAGTAATTCTATGATTATTAACAGCAATAACTTCAGCTCCAGACATCCTAAGCTCATTAATAAGATTAATTAAATATTTTTTTTGTTGTACAATGATGGCTATATTTTCTTCCAAAGTACTTTCTAAGGTTATTTTGATACCAGGCCCTATTGCTGCTTCATGACCTGCCAGCATCCTATTTTCATTTACCTTGGTCTTAAGGTTTTTTAATACAATATTTTCTGTAGCTCTTTCTTCTTCATAATTATTTATCTCTGTTCTTAATTCTTCTATTCTTGTCTTCATGTCTTGGTTAGCCTTCCTCAAATCCAAAACCTCTTGAACCTCTGTATCACCACTAAAGGGTAAGGGAAATTCTTCATTGATTTCCCCAAGCACATCTATATGGATACCTATAATTGTTCCAAATATCGTAAAGGCTACAAATGCAATAATAGAAAAATGGGGTTTTTTCAAGGTCTCACTTCCTTTAATCAACACAAAATATCGCTTCAATTTTCTCACATTTTTATCAATATTTTTTCTTCTTATTTTAAATAATAACTGTTCCTTAAAAAATAGTCAATAAAATCTAATCCTTAAAAAATTATTGTCAACTGCAAAATTATGAAAACCCAGCTGTCATAGTGTATCCGAAAATACAAGTATGTGCTGGGTTTTTAAAACAATCAAAAGATTTAAATTATGATCTTCCTAAATGTGTCAAGGATTTCTCTGCTTCCTCCACCATCTTTTTTACCATATTACCACCTACATGACCTGCATGGGTATCATTTTGCAACCCCAGTTCTCTGGCTACCTCTGTCTTAAAAGTATTTAATGCTTGTCTTGCCTCAGGCACTACAGGATTGTTTCTTTTTTTCATTCTTCATCACCTCTATATTTAGTATAGAGGCTCAATAAAATATTATTACTGGAAGGTTTTTGCAATTATTCTTTTGCTTTTATTTTTATATTTTTCCTTTGCTGCATCCAATTTTTTATCAACCTAATATCTTCATCAATATATCTATGCTTTATTTTTCTTATGTTAAATTTACATATCTTAAAGGCCAATTGAATAAAGTATCCTACTGATAAAGCCATAATCAAGGTTCCTATGCCTACTGTTCCTCCTAACAGATATCCTACAACTAAAACGGAGGCTTCGATACTGCTTCTAATAAGGCGCACGGATTGTGTTGTCCTCTTGGTGAAGGCCACCATGATGCCATCCCTTGGTCCTGCACCTAATCCTACTCCAATATATAAAGCGGAGCCAAGTCCAAGAAGAAACATACCAATGACTGCCATCACTAATGCCATTACAAAGCTGCTTCCTATCGGTATCATCTCCATTGACATAATAAAATCAATAAAAATACCTATAAATACGATATTAGCTATAGTTGCCCATCCTATTCTTTCTCCTAGGTAAAAGTTTATTGCTAGTAATAACAATCCCACAATAATACTAGCCTGCCCCAGTGTCAGACTTGTATTGATAGAAATACCCTGATGTAATACATCCCAAGGCTGCAACCCAAAGTTGGCATTTATAGTAGTGACAATACCTAATGCAAAGATAAATAGGCCTATATATAACCTTGCTATTTTTGGTAGGACTCCCTTTATTTTCATAGTATTCTCTCCTTCATTACACCAATCCTACTTTTTCTCTTACTTCTTGCATGGTTTTTTCTGCAATTTCTGCAGCTCTTTCAGCACCATTTTTGTATACTCCTATTATATAATCAGGGTTTGTCATATAGTCCTGATATTTTTCTTTAAAAGGCTTTAAACTCTCTACTACGATTTCTGCTAATTCTGTTTTAAAAGCTCCATAGCCTTTGCCTGCATATTTTTCTTCAACCTCTTGAACACTACAGTTCTGCAGCTTTGAATAGATGGTAATTAAGTTCTTGATACCTTTCTGTTCATCACGATATAACACTACATTTTCACTGTCAGTAACTGCACGTTTCATTTTTTTCACAATAACATCATTGCTATCCAGTAGAAAAATGGTTCCATTTACATTTTCATCAGATTTTGACATTTTATTCTCTGGTTCTTGAAGACTCATGATTCTTGCACCGACTTTACCAACATAAATATCCGGCAGCTGAAAGGTTTTCCCATAGGCGTTGTTAAATCGAATGGCTATATCCCTGGCTAATTCTATGTGCTGACGTTGATCCTCACCTACAGGTACCAAATTAGTTTGATACAATAAAATATCCGCTGCTTGAAGTACTGGATATGTATACAAGCCTGAATTGATATTATCCTTATGTCTTTCTGATTTTTCCTTAAATTGTGTCATTCTGTTAAGCTCTCCTAGATAAGTATTGCAGCCTAAAATCCAGTTAAGTTCAGTATGCTGACGAACATGTGATTGAAAGAAAAGGATATTTTTTTTATGATCTAATCCACAGGCTAAATACTGTGCCAAAAAAGATAAACAGGATTCTCTAAATTCCTTCGGATCATGTCGAATGGTTAAAGAATGTAAATCTACTATAGAGTAAAGACATTGATAATCATTTTCTAATGCCTTCCAGTTTTGTATCGCTCCAATGTAGTTACCTAAAGTTAAGCTTCCAGTAGGTTGTGCACCACTAAAAATCACTTTTTCTTTTTTCTCCATCATTTTGTTCCCTCCTACTTTATATTATATAAAAAACTCTTCATCTCATAAATTATCATTTAGAGACGAAGAGCTATTCTCCGCGGTACCACTCTAGTTAGTGTAAAACACTCCCTTAGCTGTTGAATGTATCAACCCTTCCCTAACGGTGGAAGTATCCGTCTTGACCTACTATGATTTCAGTCAGCACTCTTAAGTCCATTCAAAATAGTCTTTCTATCGATCTTTCACCATCATCGATTCGCTTTTTACTAAGGTACTATTTCTACTTGTCTTAATCATCGCTTTTCTTATATGTTTTTTTGTATTATAATTTAAAATCTATAGAGTGTCAATAAATATATTTTTTACGAAATTCAATAAATTAATTATCGATTCTCCTCCAATACTTCAATTCTTTTCTCTAAATCCCTTATCTTCTCAATAAGGTATTCCTCACTATCTACTGTGTTTTTAGATTTACCAAAATGCCGCAGCAGGATTACTGTCAGCGCTATAGGTGCTGCGAATAATACAATAATTAGTATTAAGTTGAAAAACTGATACAATATCCCCTGCATAGAAATCCCCTTCCTCAATATCACACTAAATATTATTCTCTTTTTATTATAGCATAATGTTAAAGAACCGTTAGGGTTTTTGTAAAAATCTGTTTTATAAATACTTTTTTTAACATCATTGTATTAAATCATTATTTATAATGTTTTTACAGATTATGCTATATGATATAGAATTGTGCGATGGATTTATGTAGGGTACTGTTGACTCTGCTACAGCTTTAAGGCAGAGCTTAATTGCTCTGCCTCCTTTATTTATCCTAATAGTTCTTCAATTTTATCTTTATCAAAGCCTACAACAGTTTCTCCGCCGATTTGAACCACTGGTACAGCCATAATCCCTTTTTGCATTAATTCCTTTCGAGCTGCTGGATCCGTCTGCACATTTTTTTCTACGAATTCTACACCTTTCTGTGAAAGAAACTCCTTCACTGTTCCACAATGTGGTCATGTGTTACTTGTAAAAACAATTACTTCTTGACTCATCATTATTCCTCCTCAATAGATTCTTTTTACTATTCATTAAATACCCTAATAAAAAAGCATTTAACAGACCTGTGCCAATAAAAACATAATACTATTTTCTCCAATTGACGCAGTCAACTTTGCTATGGTTCTATGTAGCATCTTACTTAACAAATGCCTTTATTATTTATATTATTACCATTTTTTTCATTCTTTTGTCAAATACTTTTTTATCCCTCTTCTTATTTCCTCTCTTGTATAGATAGGATTCCCAAATTCCTTCATGTTATAATACTGAATTAACTCTACAATAGCAGACATATTAAATTTGTTTACTTCCTCTACACCCTTAAAAAAATCATTTGCTTTATCCAGGTCTTCAATAAAGGACATCACATCTTTTCTTTCTTCCATACGATCACCCCATTACCTATATTCTAGTTTTTAGTGTGATACATTATAAAAAAATATATGCAATTTTTAGTAATAATAGTTTTTCCTCACAACAAAACCCACTACCTTAAGGGTATCTATCAATACCTACAGGTATTGATAAGCAATTTTGAGTTTAAATAAATAATACACACGTTACGGTTTCGCCCATGAATAACTCCTACAGCTCACTTCGATGAAAAATCCTACAATCTGCAACCTGGCTATCCTCAAACATACAGATTGCTTAACGTATTTCTCATCTACATTCACTGGGAGTTATGGTCATGTTCTGCAAATGTACCGCTTAGCATTATTTATTTAATCATAGGGTTGCTTATCTATAGTGGGTTTTTAAAATAAACTCTAGCTTCCCAGCTGTGATTCTCCAAACCAATGTCTTGTATTGTTGGCGATTCTTACTAATGCCAGCATTACTGGCACCTCCACCAGCACCCCTACTACTGTAGCCAAGGTAGCACCAGAATTCAATCCAAATAGAGCGATAGCCACTGCTACTGCTAGCTCAAAGAAGTTGCTGGCACCAATCATGGATGCTGGTGCAGCAATATTATGGGGCAATTTCCATGCCTTTGCCCACCCATAGGCGATTGCAAAGATGAAAAAGGTTTGGATAGTCAGAGGTATAGCGATCAACAAAATGTGTAGCGGATTTCCTAAGATAACGTCTCCTTGGAAGGTAAAAATGATAATTAACGTTAATAATAGACCAACAATGGTTACATTGTCAAATTTCCTTAGAAAAACATTCTCAAAATAATCTATTCCTTTTTCTTTTATAATATAGTTCCTAGACATATATCCACCTGCGAGAGGGATAACAATAAATAAAACAACAGATAAAAATAATGTATCATAAGGAACTATAACATCTGTTATACCTAGTAAAATTGCAACAATAGGTGTGAAGGCAAATAGAAGAATAATGTTATTGACTGCAACCTGGACTAAGGTATAGGCAGGATCACCCTTTGTTAAGTGACTCCAAACAAATACCATTGCTGTACAAGGTGCTGCTCCTAAAAGCACTGCGCCAGCTAAGTAGTCATTAGCTAAAGTCTCTGGGATAAAATTTTGAAATATTACCTTAAAGAAAAAGGCCGCAATTAAATACATAGTAAAGGGCTTAATTAACCAGTTTACTGTGCAGGTAACAATAAGACCCTTTGGCTTTTTCGTAGCCTCTACAATACTGCTAAAGTCTATTTTCAGCATCATAGGATAAATCATCAGCCAAATTAAAATCGCCACTGGTATAGATACCTGTGCATACTCAAATTGACTTAATACTTCAGGAACAATTGGTAAAAATTGTCCTATAGCTACACCTATGGCAATGCACAGTGCAACCCATACAGTCAAATAGGTTTCAAAGAATCCTAGTCCTCCTGACTTTTTCTTTTGATTTTGTGACATATAAACACTCCTTCTCAATTGTATTAAAGCTAATTTTTAGAAACACTGTATCCACTTAGCCTTCAGGGGAAGCATTAAAACAATTATATAATTTCTGCTCCTTCTAAAGTAAGCTTTTTCCAGCGTAATAATCTGGCTAGTTCTATTATTAATTCTCCATGAAAGGTTTTTATACGTTTATCGATATAAATCTGTATATTTTCTATAGGATAACAATAATAATCCTCCGGATTATCTTGGGGACTACCTAATTCTATAACAGGTACATAACGATCCCCACTATGACATCATCCTTTTTTACTATATCTTATGATGGCACTTTCACCATTGCAGATAATATACTCCACAGCATCCTTAGATATATTGATATGAAAATCCATATTTTTATCTAACATAAAGATCACTCCTTCTTCATCTGCTGATTATAACAATCCTGAGAGCTACCACATCCTCTTGCTTCACAAACCGTAGTGATTTCTTGCACTAGCTTACATAATTCATGGGCCTTCTGACTATTGATGGCATAGTACATCCATTTTCCTCTTCGATCAAGTCTGATTAAATCTGCTTTCTGCAACACCTTCATATGATGAGAAATAGTAGGCTGAGTTAATTCCAATTGTTCTTGAATGTCGTTAGCACATAACTCGCCATAGGTTAGCATTAATAAGATTTTTAACCTATTTTCATCAGATAATGCCTTAAATATTTCTACATATTTTTTCATCTAGTCCTCCCAATTATTCCACAAAGTATATTCTTATATTGGTACATAATCATATGTCTATGTTCAATTATTATAATAGTATATAATACAAATCCCTGTCAACCTATTTATTAGTGATTAAATCTTTTTGTAAATAAAAATGAGTCAAGCATTTTGACTCATTTTTATTTATTTTGCAAACTTAATCACTGTTTTTAAAATATTGTTTACTTCTTCCGGCGTAATATTGTCTTTCAGAAGACAATCCTTTGCATGCTCCTCCACAATCAAAGCACCAACTTTTTCTATAGAGGACTTTACTGCTGCAATCTGTAGTAATATATCCTCACAGGATTTATCCTCTGACACCATTTTTTCAATTCCTTGAATGTGTCCTTTTACAGTTTTAAGCCGATTTAAAATGTCCTTTCGTATTTGTTCCTGTTGCATTCTTTCACTTCCTTTATAGAGAATTAGCCACTACCAATTACTTGTTATATAGTTGTACACTTCCATTATTTCATTGCTAAACTATAGTCTGATGGGGAATACCCATACACAGCAAGCCTAAAATTCCAAACCTTATATCCACAATCCCTACTGAATCCAGTCTTTCAATTTCTCCATATTCTTTATAGTAATTTTCTTTCCTTCTATATCGATAGCTCCTTCTTTTTTAAATTGGCTCAAGGCACGACTCACAGTTTCTCTTGCAGTTCCTATCATATTGGCAAGCTCTTGTCTTGAGATATTTAACTTTATTTCTACCCCATCAGGAGTTTTTGTTCCATGCTCCTTGCCAAAGGTGATAAGATTTTTTGCTATTCGCATATAAGTGTCTCCCAATGCCAGCTCCTTTACCTTTTGCTGTGAATTAAAAAGCTTTTTGCTAAAAACCTTAATAATTTCTAGGGCAATTTCTGCATTGGTACGAATCAAATCTTCTAGGTCTTTGTTTTTGATCATGCCAATTTCTGCATCCTCTATTACCTCCGCTGAAGCAGGATAAGCTATGTCATTAAATAATGCTACCTCTGCAAAAACTCCTCCTGCTGATAAAATAGTAAAAATATGCTCCCTGCCATCTAGGGTTGTTTTATAGACCTTGACCTTCCCGGATTTAATAAAGTAAAAGGCCTCTCCAGGATCACCTTCCATAAAAATGATGGTGCCTTTTTTTAAGCTTCTCTCGATGGATATCTTGCTGATTTTTTCAATATCCTGCTGCTTAAGCTGGGAAAACACTGGTATCCCTTTTAAAATCTCTATGTTCATATTTTTCATGCTATCCTTCCCCCTTCCCCTCTTACTTTTCTGCCGCCACTACTGTAGCATAGCTTTCTTCCCTGTATTCTTCCTCCAAAAAGCTGCCATATAGCTGAATATTTTGAAAACCAGCTGTTTGAAGCATGCCCATTAGCTGTTGACTCTGTAATGGATATAGCGGTACGCTGTTGGAGTAGGTCTTCGTTGTATTTTCTTGTGCCACAACTAATTCTGTATTGAAATGAATAATTTTTTTCTCTTCTTCGTATTTATATTTTCTTATAAATTTTACCCCTGCATCTTTGTTTTCAATCGTGGGTAATCCATCAATATTGTATTTAGTAATTCTATCGTAATTGATAATTTGTAAAATCAAATACCCTCCTACCTTCAGGATACTATACATTTGATCTAAAGCCTGCTGGATTTCCTCTAGCTTTGTCAGGTGTACCAAAGAGTTTCCAATACAAAATACAGTATCAAAGCTTCCTTCTTTAAAATGGTTTTTTACTGTTTTCATATCTCCAGTTAAAGCTTCTAATGCCAGCCCCTTAGCTTTTACTTTGTCTTCCAACTGTTTAATCATCTCTGTATCAAGATCTAATGCTGCTACGAAAAATCCTTTTTCTGCAAGGGCTAGTGCATAATTTCCTGTTCCACAGGCGATATCTAATATTTTACCTTTAGGATTTGATGTCCTTTTCCTAATAAATTCCAATTGTGCATTTCCCATAGGAAAAACTATATCATAATACTTACTAAATTCTTGATAAAATCCCATATTATCTCCTCCCAAGTAGCTTGACCTGCATTTGATTAACTGTGGCTTTTTCCTATCATCTCTTGCTAAATCTTTAGCTTTCATTTTATTATAACCTATTCTTTTTAAAATACATAGTTTTGCATATTATTGAAAAAAATACTATAGATAAATTTTATTTATAATACTAGTACATGGAGGATGATTAGATGTCGGATTACAAGAAAGAAGATTTAAAAAACAGTACCAATCCCATTGGTAAGGGAAAGGTGGGATTAACTGCAGATGTGACTGGTGTCAGTGGTACCAATGATCCTACTTATCATGAGGATATTCATGATAAAGTAAAAATCAACTATGACAATATTAAGAAATCTCCCGCACCAGAAGAGGTCCATCAGTGGCAGAGGGAGCATATCAAAGTAGATGACCAAAGCCCCGAAGGTTACCCTTTAAATGTTATCGTAGATCCAGCAATGCGAGAAATGTATCAGGTAGTACATAATGCAACCTTAACCAATGTTTTTGATAGATTTTCTGAGCAACAGCCTCAATGCCGGTTTTGTGTGGAGGGCTTATCCTGTCAGCTTTGTGCCAATGGACCATGTAGAATTCATCCTAAGGCACCTCGTGGAGTTTGTGGTGTAGACGCCCATACTATGGTGGCCCGGAACTTTACCTACCGTCATGTGACCATAGGAACCTCTGCCAATATTTTTCACGCTCACCAGGCAGCCCGTACTTTGAAGGCAGCTGGAGAGCATCCTGAAAGTGGATTAAAAATCAGAGATGCTGAAAAGCTAAAGCAATATGCAGAGATGGCAGGCTTTAATCCTAATGATCCATTAGAAAAACTAGCTGTACAGTTTTCTGATTGGGTCATGGAGGATATTCATCGGCCCTTCCATGAGCCTTCCAAGCTAGTAGAAGCCTTTGCTCCTACAAAGCGGAAGGAATTGTGGAATAAGCTAGGTCTTTTCCCTGGGGGAGGCTATAGTGAAGTAGCTTTTGCCCAAACCAAATGTATGACCAATTTCACCTCTGATCCTGTGGATTTTCTATTGCATTGTGTCCGTCAGGGAGTAGCCAATGAGTATCAAGGACTATTTGCCTTAGATATCCTTCAGGAAATCTTAATGGGAACCCAAAAGATTGCAACACAGAAGCAAAATATGGGTCTTTTGAGTCCCGATATGGTCAACATCATCACCAATGGTCATATGCCTTTATTAGCCCATGTAGCCATCGAGATGGCTTCTACTGATGAGTGGCAGGAAAAAGCTAGGCAGGTAGGAGCCAATGGTATACAAATCTTTGGTCATGTTTGTGAAGGACAACAGCTGTTGAACTATGCTGGTACACAAAGCATGCGGGCCTATGGTGGTCAAGAGGGAGAATGGTTATCAGAAGAATATCTATTAGCAACAGGTGTAATTGACCTCTTTATGTTTGACTACAACTGTACAGTACCAACCTTGCCGGTATATGCAAAGCGTTTTGGTACCAAGCTGGTAAGCACCCATCCTGTTATCAAGCTGCAGGGTACAGAAACCTTGGACTTTGTACCAGAGAAAATGAATGAACAGGCAGAAAAAGTACTGAACATGGCTTTAGAAGCTTTCTCCAAAAGAAGAGATGAAAATAGAGAGGTTTATATACCTCCATATACCTCTGAATGTATGGTAGGCTTTAGTACAGAATCCATAAGAGATGCTTTAGGAGGTAGCTTTGATCCATTAATCGAACAAATTGCCAATGGTAATATCCGTGGTATTGCCACCATTGTTGGTTGTACTACAGCCCGTTATGGTCAAGGAGGAAGTAATATCTTTAAGATTACAAAGGGCTTAATCGAAAACAATATTTTGGTGCTATCTGGTGGATGCACATCCTCTGTTATGGAATATACAGGCTTGGCCCACCCATCTGCTGCTGAAGAAGCAGGAGATGGATTAAAGGCAGTCTGCCAACAGCTTGGTATTCCCCCAGTATTGTCCTATGGTGCTTGTGTTGATATTGGAAAGATGACTCATACAGCTATGGAACTGGCAGATGCCCTGAATGTAGATACTGATAAACTGCCTTTAGTAATAGGCGCCCCTGAGTATCTGGAGCAAAAAGCAGTTGCAGATGCTTGTACAGCCATAGCATTAGGATGGTTAGTCCATGTAGCCCCTGTACCATCTGTGACAGGCAGTGATGTGGTGGTAAAGACCTTAACAGAAACAACTGAAACCCTTGGATTAGGAAAGCTGATGGTTGAGCTGGATGCTGAAAAAACTATCCAAATCTATGTAGACCATATAGAGAAGAAACGAAAGGAATTAGGTATTTAATAGATAATCAGTCTCTTTATTCTCTATTGTGTGATAAGCATCACAGAAATTTGTGATATAAACTATGTTTTTTCATGCTAATAACCTTTATACTGATAGTAAATCAAGAAAAAATAAGGAGGCTATTACTTATGAAAATCACAAAGGATACATTAATCAGTGATGTATTAAAGATAAACCCTAATGCAGTTTCTATTTTGATGTCTTATGGTATGGGATGCCTTGGTTGCCCTTCCTCTCAAATGGAAACCGTAGGGCAGGCGGCAGCAGTACATGGTATCGATGCTGATGCCTTACTGGAAAAGCTTAATGCATAAAAGCCATACGAAAAATATAATTTTTTAGCATTAAAAAATCCACTATTTCTATATGAATGGTGGATTTTTATTTTATAAAGTATCCTCCTGCTCTATCCTTCCCATCATCTTTAGGATTACAGGTTTTACAATTTTTTCAAAAGCAGCATATGCTGCAGCAGGCTTTCCTGAGAGACCTATTAATAGTTTTTTTTGGTATTTTGCAACCACTATATATTTTGAAGAAGGCATTTTAACTCTCCAAAATAGCATGTCCGCTCCTATTTCTTGAAAAGCATCCTTCACCAAATCACAGTCCCCCACAGAGACTCCGCCTGTTGTAATAACTATATCTACTTTTGCTAAAGCTTCTTGAATCTTTTCTTTAATGATTTCTATGTCATCTATACATTTTCCTAACATGATTGGCTCCCCACCATTATTTTTCACTAGGGCAGCAATCACATAAGAATTGCTATTTCTTATTTTTCCTTCTATCAATGGCTGATGGATATCTATTAACTCATCTCCTGTAGAAAGGATGGCTACCTTTGGCTTTCTAAAAACCTTTGCATATGCCTTTCCTAGAGTAGCGAAAACCCCTATATCCTGTGCATCTATAACATCGCCTTGTTTTAAAACAATGTTTCCAACCTCCATATCTTCGCCGACTCTTACAATATTGGTGTTTGAGGGATAACCTTTATAAATAGTGACGGTTTCTTTGGTGAATTGTGTTTCTTCAAATTTTATAATTACATCAGCACCTTTTGGCAATTTAGCACCCGTCATAATACGTATAGCCTCTCCTTCACCTATCTCTTTAGAGGATACATGCCCTGCTGGAATAAAATCGATTACCTTCAGAGTTACAGGGAAGTCCTCTGTAGCATTATGAATATCATCTGATCGAACAGCATACCCGTCAAATGATGATTTTTTAAAGGGGGGCATATTCATGTCTGATACTATATCCTCTACCAGTACACCTCCTAAAGCATCTAGAATCGGTACATCAATGGCTTCTGTAGTAGTACTTTCTTTTAGCAGAACCTCTAGGGCCTCTTCTAAAGAAATATTGGTTCTCATAAACTTCCTCCTTAGCACTTACCAAAATGACAATTAGGGAAATTGCATACATTGCATTTAAGACATTGTCCCCCATAGCCCAAACTTATTATATCTCTTTTCACGATTTTTTCTCCAGCGAATATTCTAGGCAATAATAGATCAAATACCGTATTATGGGCAAACATTACACAACCTGGAAGACCTAAGACAGGTGTATCCCCTAAATAAGACATTAACAGCATCGCTCCTGGTAAAACTGGTGTTCCGTAGGAGATGATATCTGCTCCAGTAGATTTAATAGCTCCAGGCGTTTTATCATCCGGATCCACCGACATGCCTCCTGTTACGATGATGAACTCTAGTCCTTCTCTTTTATACTCCAGTATCGCTTTTTTGATAATTTCCATTTCATCAGGTACAATGGTCTTTTTAACTATTTTAGAATGAAATCCCCTCATCTTTTTTTCTATAACAGGACCAAATGTATCCTTGATCCTTTCTTTGTATACTTCACTACCGGTTATTATTAAGCCTACTGTAAGTTCGTTAAAGGGCTTTACCTCTATCAGGCTACCCCTTCCTTTTAATACTTTCTTAATTTCTACTATTTTCTTCTTCTTTATTACTAGAGGAATAACTCGGCATCCCCCTAATAACCCGTCCTTTTCAATAACACGATTCCCATGTATGGTGGCAAGACATATATCTCCTAAGTTGTTGATTTCGTAAAGTAGCTCTTTATCTATTTTTAACAACCCTTTTTGTTTAGCTATAATATTAATTTTCCCTTCATTGGTGTCGCTAAAACATACTCCATCGCCGCATACTAACTCTCCTATTATTAATGCCGCTTCATCCTCATGAAGTTCATCCTCCTGCAGCTCCATTGCATAGATATGCTCTTTCCCTATTCTCAAAAGTTTTTCTATATCCTCTTTTTTGATTACATGTCCTTTTCTAAAAGCCGCACCTTTAAACTCTCCTGGTACAATTTCTGTAACATCATGACCTATAACCATCCCTATTGCTTCTTGAGTTTTAATCCTTCTCATTGAATTCCCTCCACTCTCTTTTTAGGGTAATTATATTATTTCAAAATAGTACTGTTTTCATATCTACACAAGTATATATGTGCATTTGAGATGGCATAAAAATATAGAATCATTTTCTATTTCTTAGCATTATATTCCTTCTTTAAAGTATTTGCAAAGCCATTATTAGGCTGTTGAAAACCTACAATGGCTTTGCTCCTTATTGTTTAAATAAATTTTTTTACCTCTAAGTAGAGTCTATTACTATCTAATCCTCCAGCAGAAACAGCCTTTTCATTAATAAAGGTTATGGGTAATGGATATCCCTTCTCCAAAGTAGGTCTAGCATAGTCATAGGACTGTATGTCAGCCTCCATTAAATCTACGAATTCTATTTCTAATTGGTCCTTTAGATCGGTAGCTTCCATAGCCTTCACAAAATCTTTATAAAGATCTCCTATGGTTTGTTGTTGGTCCTCACCAGAACCGCAGCTTGTGCTGGGGCCTCAGCCGCAAGCTGCTTCAAATGGTTCATCCTTTACTCCAAAAACCTGTACTTTTACTTTACTCATTTCTATCCCCTCCATCAAATATTTTTTTTCCTATTTCAATTAACATTTCTAAACCCTTTATTTCGTCTTCAAACATTGGTACCTTTAATAATTCAGCATCTTCAAAAGTATTATTAATTTCTTCTATATATTCTAGCTGCATAGCTCTACGCTTTTTATAAAAAGGAGTCAAAGCCTGCTCCTCTGGTATAATTAGATTTGCCACCACTAGCTGGGTTTTTATATCTAAGGTTTCCAGTTCTTTAGAAGCTCTATAAGCTTCTATGATAGGGGTCTTTTCTGGGTACATAACAAAGGAAAAGGTAGTTGTTTTTTTATCCTTCATCATATCCAGCACCTTATCAAATCTTTCTTGTTGCTTCTTATCCTCCTCTGTCACATTTGTAGAGGCACCAGCCTTTAATTGAATCTGCTTACTCCAATCCATTGGCAGTTCCAGCAGCCTCAGGGTATGACCTGTAGGAGCTGTATCAAAGATAATTACTTGAAAATCATCCCTGCTAGCGAAATCCACAAATTTTTGAAAAGCGGCCATTTCCTCAGTACAAGGAGAATCTAATTCCTCCTTCATAGCCATAATGGTATGCTGATCAAATTTTCCTTCTGCATCCTGCAGCACCTTCTCTTTATAAGCTTGGGTAGCTTTCTTTTGATCAATTTTTACTGCATATAGATTCTCTAACCCATCTATTTTTGTGATTTCATCTGACACCGGTTTATCTAATACATTTCCAATATGTGCAGCAGGATCTGTTGTCATTAGTAGTGTTTTATATCCTTTTTTTGCTGTTTCTACTGCTGTAATACAAGCCATAGAGGTTTTTCCTACCCCTCCCTTACCAGAAAAGAAAAGATTTTTCCTCTCACCGTTTTGAGGGTATATTACAGTCTGTAGCCTATTCATTTTTATCACTTCCTACAAATAATTTACTTCCGCATTTTCTAAACATCTCTAAGCCCTTTAACTCAGCATCAAATAGCTCCATGGTTTGTATCTTTATACTGTTAAATATACTATTAGCTTTTTCTACATAATTTAATTGTCTCTCATGTTTCTTTTTAAAGAAAGGATTAATGGTTTCCTCTTTAGGGATTAGACCATTTATGATAACTCTTGTTGTTTTTATGCCAAGCTCCTGTAAATCATTAGAGGAACGTATGGTTTCCTCAAGAGAGGTTTCCTCAGGCTGCATCACAAAAACAAAATCTGTTTTGTGAAAATCCCTTAACTTACTAATAGCATCATCATACTTTTTTTTGCTATCTTCTATCAATGCCACAGGGCCCATACAGGTTTGCCCGCTGCCTTTAGCACTTTCCTCGATATGCTTGCTCCAATCTACAGGTAACTCTAACAGTCTTATGGTATGCCCCGTAGGAGCAGTATCAAAAATAACCACCTCATATTCATCTGTATCCATAAAATCAATAAACTTATCAAAGGCTGCCATTTCTTCTGTACAAGGTCCACTTAGCTGCTCCTCTGCCACCTTGATAAGATCTTCATCAAATAATTCTCGCATAGGGGCTAAAGACCGCTCCTTATACTCATCTGTTGCTTTATCTGGGTCTATTTCCATGGCAAATAAGTTATCTAACCCTTCAATCTTTGTAATTCTATGACCAATTTCCTGCTGAAAGACATCCGATAGATTAGCGGCAGGATCTGTTGTAACGATTAATGTCTTTTTTCCCTCATCTGCATAATGGACTGCAGTGGTGGAAGCCATAGATGTTTTTCCTACCCCTCCCTTACCGGAAAATAGTATGAATTTTGTTTCCAAATCTACTCAACTCCTAATTCTTTTTGTAGTTCTTCTAGTGTTGGATATTCACTGTGCTTGATAACTCTCCCATTGACTACAGTGATAGGCAATATCTCTCTTCCTTTTTCCTTTACCAGCCTATAAACCTCTTCATACTCTCTAAATTTTAAAGGCTGTTGCGTAATCATATACCTTTCTACCTCGAAGCCTTTTTTCTTTAAAATATCGATGTTTTCTGTTACCTTTACCAATTTTTCGTCAACACTTGGTCCACAGATCCCTGTGGGACAGCACATTGGCGGATCAAAAAATTCTACTTTCATTGTATTTCCTCCTTAATGTTATTGAAGTTTATAGTTACTATTGAATCCTTCACTCTATATCAAATAGGTTAATATTTTGCTTTATATCCTCACAGGTACCATTGTTTTCTTTAAATTTTTGCAGCCTTTCCGTATCTCTTCTATACTGCTTTTTTAGTATCTCAGCTAGATAATCATATAGCAGCTTATGTTGTCGGATAAATTTACTATCTATTTTATAATATACCCACTGAGCTTTTTTTTCATAGGTAATGATACCAGTGCTTCTCAATTTATTTAAATGTCTTGAAGCATTTGATTGGGTAATTCCTAATACAGCTTCAATCTCACAGACGCATAATTCTCCCATGATTAATAAATTTATAATCCGCCCTCTAGTTTCATCTCCTAAAGCTTTAAAAATATCTATCACATTCATTTTATCATCTTCTCCTTATCATTATATTCATCTATAATCATATAGTATTCATTCTTTTCTTATTTGTCAACATTTGATTTAAAATAAAATAAGAGCACATCATTTAATGTGCCCCCTTTGTTACAAAACTAGTATCATCCATTATTTTTTACTCTTTTGATTAAGTCCTCTACCTTTTCTTTTATGATATCCCTTGTTTTCCTATAGTCTTCTATTGGTCCACCTGAGGGATCTTCTAATCCCCAATCCTCACTATGACTGCAGGGTATAAATGGACAAACTACATTGCATCCCATCGTAATAAGAAAATCTACTTCCTCTGGTATATCACTTATCAGCTTGGGATAATGTTCACTCATATCCACTCCTGCTTCCTCCATCACTTGGACTGCTCCAGGCTTTACTTCTGGGTAGTCCTCTGTGCCTGCTGAGTATACCTCTAATACATCACTACCTAGTTTTTTTGCCCAACCTTCTGCCATTTGAGATCGACAGGAATTATGAACACATACAAAAGCAACCTTTTTCTTCATGATAACATACCTCCAAATTCTCCAGCCTTTTTTTATTATGATACTTTTTTCCCATAGCTATTATATCTAAACAATTTATTTTATATAATCTCAATTGTATCACCACATGATTCTATGTCAATTCCTTCCTCCATCATTTTACTTAAACTTAACAAAGTAACGTATATATACATAACCAAATGGAAAACCGCAGACCTGTGTGTTTCAAAATTGTGCTTAATCACTAACTATTTATATTATGCAAATAAAAAAATGTATATTTTAACTTCTTAGATTGGACATCTCTATATTTATTAATTATAGACATTTTCTATAAGAAACCAAATATCTATTAAAATATTTAATTTGATGGTAGAATAAGGATAGGCTACAATAAAAACTAGAGACATATACTATGTCTGCAGGCCATTTTCTTCATAAGGAGTTATAAAAATGATAATTGATATTCACATACATGAAAAAACCTATTCTGATGACAGCCTTCTATCCCTAAAGGAAATTATACCTCAAGCAAAGACAATGGGCTTAAACGGTATATGCATTACTGACCATGAAAGCATGGATATCGCCGACGAAGCCTATAGGCTTTCAAGAGAAGAAAATTTTCTTGTTTTGGTCGGGGCTGAGATCCTAACCTTTGAAGGGGATATGCTCGTTTTTGGATTACAGCAGCTTCCTAAAGAGATGATTCATGCAGCGGAGTTGATGGATATTGTCAAAAGGAATAAAGGAATTGCCATCAGTGCTCACCCCTTCCGCCAAAATAATCGAGGTATAGGATATAACAATAGAAAATTGCAAGGATTTTGGGGTATAGAAGCCTATAATGGAAGTACACCTCCCCACCATAACTTGCTGGCTCAACAGCTCTCTATGGAGCTTAATCTTCCAGCCCTAGGTGGAAGTGATGCCCATCACCTTCAACAGGTAGGCAAATATGCAACAAAATTTCCTGATGGTATTCGTGATGAACAGGATCTAATTCAGGCAATCATGGCTAGAGAGGTTTCTCCTGTAGCCTTTAGCAATGGTGTTTATCAGTCTATAAACTCTGTCAACACCTTTAATAAAGCAGTTTAAACAATATAGTCCCTCACCTTATTAATTTAAGTGAGGGACTTAATTATTACTATTTTATGGTTTTAGTTTTTTTATAGTTTTAGGGATATGATTTAGCCTTCTGCCACCTGGACGAAAGTTATAGAAAAGGGCTTTATCTGTGTAATTTAATACCATCTGCATTAAGTCATTACCCGTCATTCTGATACTTCCCTTAGTACAGCTTCTTTCACCAAAGCTGGCTACTTCGTCTACCCTCACATTTTTTCCTGCAAACATTATAGGTATAGCTTCGCCTGAATGAATCATGCCCCCGCTGCTGGGGGTAGTGTGATCTCCTGTCACGATCACCAGCATCTCTTGTTTTTTAACCGCCTCTACCAATGGCGCTATTTGTTTGTCTATTTCCTCAAGGACCTTTACCTTGTTGAAAGGATTTTTTGTGTGGGCTGCTTCATCTGGTTCTTTCGTATGTAAATGAAGGAATTCAAAGTCACTGTTTAATGCTGATCGAACTCCTTCCTGGAAGCTATTATAAGGAATATACTCCATGCCTAAAAGTTTTGCTATCCCATACATTAGCCTGCTGGCTCCGACAATAGCGCCCTTCATGCCATGCTTATCCTGAAAAGATAATAGGTTTGGTTTTTTACCTGCCCATTTTGTCAAAAGAAAATTAGCTGGTTTCTTTCCTTCCTGCACTCTTTTCTTATTTACTGGGTGATGCTTTAGCTGACGATAGACTTTCCTTAGATAAGTATTTATTGCCTGAGCTGTAATATAGGCTTTTTTCTCCTCTGTTTCAAAGGCCTCTACCTCCATCACATAGCCATCATCATAAAAAGGATCGCTATCAGAAATGGCTTCGCTAGCATTGTCTCCCTTTAAAGTCAAAACTCCATGAGGTCCAACGGAGTATTGCCAACAGAAGTAAATACCATCAATCATAGGTGGCAGCATGTCTTGCAGTTCCACTACTTCCTCCTTGGTTAGCTGACTGGTCCAACGTTCTTGGATGAATAGTCCTTCCTCTTCCTGCACTGATGCCCAAGAGGTAGCCAAATAGACGGCATTTTCCTCCACCTGAATATCCCTAGATAAAGCATTGATGATACCCCTCCCAGGGAATTCTCCCATGTCATAGCCAAAGAGGCAAAAATGAGCAGCTTCAGTACCCAAAGGCACACCTTGCCGCCAAGGAATCATCATACCAGTTTCCGCCATAGAGCATAGATTATCAAGGTTGGGTGTATAGGCAGCCTCAAGAGGAGTTCTCCCTCCCAACGCCTGCTGAGGTCGATCCCCTAAACCATCCAAAAGCAGCAGAATTGCTTTCATGCTATCTCCTCTATTTCCATGATGATTTTCACCATATCTACCTTACTGGAATCTTCTTTATTGACGATCAACTCTCCCAGTTGGATACATAGAGGCAATAAATAGCTTTCCAAAAAAGCCCTTACCTTCTCTTCATCATAGAGGGCTGTCCCTTCTATATCTCGATAATTCCCACTATAAATGCAATCAGGATGATTATCTCCCTCCTGCCAATTCCATCCGATTAGTCTTTCAACCTCTTCACCCTTATCCACATGTCTCAAAGGCATCAATAATTCTACCCCAAAATGTCTTGTAACTTCTTGATAGATATCAAGACAGCTCCCCAGCTGATTTACCTTCACTCTCCCATCATGATTTTCTCTTTCACCCGAAATGATTTTCCTTCCCAGCTTCAGAGCCATAGGGACCCGGAGAAGATGAAAGTATGCATGACATCCAATGCATGGTGTATAGAATCCAAATTTTCTATTAATCACTTCAACAAATCTGCCATTGATGATACTCCATAGATCAGGATTACTATAATAGATAAGAGGATGAATTTTTTTGTTATCTCCATATAGTGTCTTTACCCTTTCTACCATTTGCAGATAATTTTCTTCAAGACTTGTAGGATCTCCATACTCTGTAGCAGCAAAGGAGGCCACTGGAAGGATATCATTAATACCATTATCCTCCAATGCCTTTAGTATGGCGGCAACACTATCTCTTCCTGAAAACTCTCCAATGACTGTCTCCTTGGGTAATGCTTCCAGTATTTGCTGTATCTCTTTATCCTTGGTATTTTCTTTAATCAAGTGATATTCCCCCCTTTATATCTTGCAATTACTGTCATTCTATACTCCGTAAGATCCTTCGCTATTCCTCAAGATGACACCGGTTACAACCCTCAGATTTTTTTAATATCAACATTTATCATTAACATAGCTTAATATTTAACCACAGATTTTAGTAGGATTTTGTATTTAAAAGAACCTTATTCTCTATTATAAGGTTCTTCCACAATAAGAATCAAGTCATTATTTCTCTAGACTCTCTACTTTTGCACTTTTCGTAGATTTTGCTATGGTAAAGCTTTGTTTAAA
This sequence comes from Natronincola peptidivorans, assembly GCF_900111615.1. Lineage (GTDB taxonomy): Bacteria > Bacillota > Clostridia > Peptostreptococcales > Natronincolaceae > Natronincola_A > Natronincola_A peptidivorans. The sequence continues at coordinate 69,661 of NZ_FOHU01000007.1, forward strand.
ACTTTTTAGTGTCACTACCACAAGTAAAATTCCGATGCTAGAAACTACAATGGTTCCTCCTGGGGCTAAGTCAGCATAAAAGGATGTAGTAAGACCAGTTAAAACAGCAATCAATCCAAAGACAAGCGAGTATAACCAGGCACTTTTAAAGCTTTTTGCAATTTGTAGGCTAGTAGCTACAGGGACTATCATTAGAGATGACACCAGTAAAATCCCTACGATTCGCATAGAAACTGCAATAGTAACAGCTATTAATATAATGAAATACAGATTCAACCCTTTTACTGGTACTCCTGATAAAGCTGCTGTTTCTTCATCAAAGGTAATATAAAACAATCCTCGATAAAGAAAAAGTATAGATGCCAATATGAAAAGGCTTAAAAATACTACTAAAAGAATGTCTCCTTCAGAAACCAAAGCAATACTACCAAATAGATAGCCAAATATAGCTGCGTTTCCACTTCCTAAACTGATTAAAATTGTGGCAACTCCTATACCCGCGGATAGTACAATGGCAATGGATAGTTCCGCGTAATCTTTATAGGCCTTTCTTAGTTTTTCAATCCCCAGTGCTGCTAGAACCGAAAAAATTAAGGCAGAATAAACTGGATAGAAGCCTCCCAGCATACCAGCAGCTACTCCAGCTAAAGCCACATGAGATAAAGTATCCCCTATCATGGACAACCTTCTCAAAACAATGAATATTCCGATGCTAGGACATATCAATGCTACCATGATCCCTGCAATAAATGCCCTTTGCATAAAACTATAGGTTAAAATCTCTGGCATATTTCTCTTCCCTCAGTTCTTTAATGTCTATGGTGTAATAGCTTTGCTTTTTCACCATAGACACTTTTAATATATTCTTCTTGATTAAAGGTTTTGGAATCATGGGTAAATACTTCTTGATTACCAAGACAAGCAACCCTATTGGTATGCTCTGTAATAACACCCAAATCGTGAGATACCATAATCAATGTGATCCCCATTTCTCTGTTGAGTTTATCCATTAAAGTATAAAATTTATCCTGTGAGGCTATGTCCACACCCACTAAAGGCTCATCCATAAAAATAACCTTGGGGTTGCTAATCAGGGTTCTTGCAATAAAGACCCTTTGCTGCTCCCCCCCAGACAAAGTACCAATAAGTCTTTTTTTGTAATCTGTCATATTAACAATTTCCAAAGCCCTATCAATTTTCTCATGATGCTTCTTCCTTAGAAATTTGAAAAATCCCATCTCATAGTAGAGGTTTGCAGCTATAATTTCTTCTACTGTTGCAGGAAACCCAACATTAAAATTTCGTACTTTCTGAGAAATATATCCTATTTTTTGCCAATCCTTAAACGCTTCTATGGGCTGTCCCATAATAGATATTTCTCCCTGCTGAGGTTTTAATAGCCCTAGCAATAGCTTGACTAATGTACTCTTTGCAGAGCCGTTAGGACCCACGATTCCCATGAAATCACCATCACAGATCGTAAGCTGTGCATCCTTTAAAACTGGTACTGTATCATATTGAAAGGACAAATTTTTAACCTCTACTATTGTTTTCATCTACTTCACCAAAGCTTTCTTTAAGGTTTCCAGATTTTTATACATAAGAGAAACATAATCCTCACCCGCTTCTCTAAGCTCCTTCGTTAATCCTTCCATATTGTATAATATCAATGGTTTTAAATCTGCTTCATTAGCCAAAACCTCTGCTGTTTTAGGGTTAGCTAGGACTTCAAAAAATATATATTCCAAATTGTTTTCCCTTGCCTTTTTTGTTAACTCAGCTAATCTTCCTGGACTTGGTTCAGCATGGGGAGAAACCCCAGCAACAGCTATTTCCTCTATACCATATCTATTAGCTAAATACCCAAATGCAGAATGGGAAACCAACATTTTTTTCTCCTGAATATTCTCCAACGCTTCTCTAAAAGCTTTATCTAATGCCTCTAAATCCTTCTGGAACATGCTGAAACTTTCTTCATAGTTATCTGTATTCTCAGCATCTATTTTAACAAAAGCGTCTTTAATCTTCTCCGAGATATCTTTTGCATTGATAGGATCTACCCAAATATGTGGATCATACTCTCCTTGGTCGTGATGGTGGTGATCCTCATGATCATGGTGGTGATGATCGTGATCATGATCATGGTCATCAAATTTAATCAGTTCTAATCCTTCACTGGCCTCTATAATGATGACATCCTTATTCTTTAGTATCTCTAAAACGCCATCAACCCAAGGTTCCATCCCTAGTCCATTATAGATAAATACATCTGCGGCTTCTATATCAGCAATCAATCTTGGAGAGGGCTCAAAGCTATGGGGGTCTGCTCCTTCAGATACCACTACCTGTACATCTGCTAAATCTCCGCCTACTTTTTTAGCAAAGTCATAGAAGGGATAAAAGCTAGCAAACACTTTAATTGGGTCCTTTTCTATTATTTCTGCTGCTATCTCCTGAGAGTCTTCTTCCTCCGTTGATGCTGCAGGAGTGCATCCTGTAACTACCATAGTTAAAATCATTAAAAATACGCCATATTTTAGTATTGTTTTTTTCATATCCTTACCTCCAATTTCTTAAATGCAAGTCTTTTGCATTTATAGTATTATTATATCCTTTTCTCCCTAAAGTAAACCCCTTCATGCAAATTATTACCAACTTCTCCATCTCTTAGACTTTACTTTGGATGCTCCTTCACTTAGAATGAAATGAGACTTCATTTAGAAGATATTTATAGGAGGGTTTCTGTTGCAAAAAAATATCAAAGGACTTATATTTACCATATTCATAGCAATATCTGCTACCATCACCAATCGTTATCTATTTGCTTTTATAGAAACATTAACCCTTGGAATTCTTTTCGCTATCATATGGAGAAATACGGTAGGAATAAGAACTGGTTATATTTCTGGTGTTAGTTACGCTGCAAAAGAAGTTCTTAAATGGGGAATTATTCTACTTGGCCTTCGTCTGAATTTTGTCACTCTATCTCAGCTGGGAGCCAGAGTCTTTGTTATAGTACTGACAGTGGTTGTCTTTGGACAGGCGGCTGCTTATTACTTAGGAAAAATCTTTGGTTTAAACAAAAAACTAGCTGTTCTTTTAGGTATAGGCTCCTCTATATGCGGCACTTCTGCTATTGTAGCTTTAGGACCTGTTATTGATGCAGGGGAAGAGGACACTACCATGGCCGCTGCTATTATCAGTATCATGGGAACCTTTGGGGTAATTATTTTTTCTTTTCTAGCTTTCCTTCTACCACTATCAGACATGGCCTTTGGGGTTTGGGCGGGAACCACCTTGCAAAATGTTCCTCATGCTATAGCAGGCGCCTTTGCACGTGGTGAGGCGGCAGGTGATGCAGGCACCTTAGTGAAAATGGGTAGAGTTGCACTATTGGCACCTACTGCCATTGTTTATAGCAGTATTTTTCAACAGCATGCCCATGACAAAAAGAAAAAAGCTAGAGTCCCCAGCTATGTTATTGGATTTCTTGTAGTAGGAATAATAGCTTCCCTCAATAATTATTTTCACTTGTTTCCTTGGAATTTTCCCATGGGCTCTTATGAAATCAATCTTTTTCAGATCCTTAGAGACTTAGGTAACTGGTTTGTTTTGATTGCTATGGTGGGGATGGGCTTGCAGGCAGATATCCGCAGCTTTAAAGCTGCTGGACTTAAAGCATTTGTCAGCTGTAGTCTATTATTTGTAATGATATGTATTTTCGGGCTGAGTTTAATAATCTTATTAAATCTTTAGAATACAAAACCATGTAATCTTTTCATTACATGGTTTCTTAAATTCAAGCTTTATTATGAACAGCCTTTATGATTCCCTTTCTCTCCTTGACCTACATGCTTCTAGAAGCGGTGATATCTACACCTGTATCCAATATATTGGCGATGATCACATCCCCCATCTTAACTGGTGCCTCAACCTCTACAGCGTTAATCTCCTCCATACATTCCTTTATGAGATATTTTGATATAACGCCATTGGTTTTTACTGGCAGCCTTTTTAAGTGAGCCCCCTTAATTTTCACAGTAGATGTTAAAACCCTAGTGGGGTTGGTAAATTCGTTGATTCCATACTCTTCTCCTCTTGGACACTTGTATCCTTCTATTTTGTATTTTCCTTCGGCTTCATCAATGGCTTCTATCTCCAGCTTGCATCCCAAAGGACAAACAATACATACCATTTCCTTACTCTTCATAGCTTATGCCTCCTCATTTTGAATTTCTACCGTGATTTTTTTAACCTCTTGTCCCTTTAAAATATGCATCGGTACCTTCACAGTTTCCATTTCTGCCGGCGTTGAAAAGACTTTCTTTATCTTTTTTATGGGTTTATCATCAGCTTTAACCACTATATGAATATCCTTATATATTTTATCTACTCTCATAAATAAGCTTAGTGCATTCTCAATATGATCCAATTTTATTCTTTGAGGAACTACATAACCTATACCTGTGCCAGCTTGGGTATAAACCTCTATACTATCTGAATGCAGCTGATTCTTTACATACTTAGCAGCGCTTTTTCCTGCCCTTTGACTTTCTTCTGTCACCCAGTCAACGATATCATGTACATGCACAACATTGCCGCAGGCAAATATACCTTCAGCCGAGGTTTCCATAGATTCATTGACTATAGGCCCTCCAGTAGCATCATCTAACTCTATTTCAGCACCTTTAGATAATTCATTTTCTGGAATCAAACCCACCGACAATAATAAGGTATCACATTCCACATATTTTTCTGTTCCAGCAATAGGTCTTCTGTTCTTATCTGTTTGTGCTATGATTACGCCCTTCAATCGATCCTTCCCCTCGATGCCAACAACTGTATGACTTAGTAGCAGTGGAATATTATAGTCTTCTAAGCATTGTACGACGTTTCTTGTTAATCCAGCGGGATAGCTTCTTCTGGCTAATACACCTAGAACCTCTGCTCCTTCTAAGACCATTCTTCTTGCCATAATAAGTCCAATGTCGCCAGTCCCTAGAATAACAACTTTTTTACCTACCATGTATCCCTCCATATTGACGAAGCGTTGTGCAGTTCCTGCCGTAAATACACCTGCAGGTCTTGAACCAGGAATATTGATCGCTCCCCTTGTTCTCTCTCTACATCCCATTGCAAGGACAATTGCTTTTGCGTCAATATCCATCAAACCATCACTGGTATTTATAGCTGTTACCTTTTTATCCTTTGTTATACTTAAGACCATCGTGTCCAGCTTATATTCAATACCCATTTCTTCTAATTCTATAATAAATCTTTCAGCATATTCCGGACCAGTTAATTCTTCTTTAAATACATGCAATCCAAATCCGTTGTGAATACATTGCTGTAGAATTCCTCCTAATTCTCTATCTCTTTCAATCACCAATATACTATCTATGCCATTTTTTTTGGCTTCTATGGCGGCGGCAAGTCCTGCAGGGCCTCCACCTATAACGACAACATCATAGTGCAACATAGTATTCCCCTCCAGTTTCCTTTTAATATCAATGATTAAGCCTCCTGCAATTGGACTTGTGGTTGTTTTGTAGCCTCTGTTAAAATATATGAATTCTTTCCGTCCTTTACTATTTCATTTATGTTTATATTCAATTCTCTTGCAAGGATTTCCATAACCCATGGACTGCAAAAGCCTCCCTGACATCTTCCTGAGCCTGGACGGGCTCTTCTTTTCACCCCATCAACTGTGGTTGCACCGGCATTTCTTTTGATAATGTCTACAATTTCTCCTTCAGTAATATTTTCACATCTGCATATAATCCTCCCATATCGTGGATCCTTCTCTATCAACTTCATCTTTTCTTCATCCGATAAGGCTGCAAACTGTACAGAGGGTCTGCGATTTGGCCTAAAATTCTTATTTATATTGAATTCACCAGCAATATCCTTTAATAAATTTACAACATATTCAGCGATAGCTGGGGCTGCAGTTAATCCTGGTGAATCAATGGCTGCTACATTAATAAACCCTTTTGCTCCTTTTGATTCTTCTATAATAAAATCCCCAGAAGGTGTTTTGGCTCTTAAGCCTGAAAAAGATGTAATCACCTCATTAAACCTTATTCCCTTCACAGATTCTTTTGCCTTTTCCTTTATAAAACCCATTCCTTCCTTACTGGTATCAAGAGCATCCTTACTGTCTACTGCTTCAGCATTTGGCCCTACTAGAAGATTATAATGAACTGTAGGTAAAACAACCACGCCTTTTCCATGTTTTGTAGGACATTGAAAGACAACAGTATTCACATGTTTGCCAGAGTTTTTGTCAAAAAGCTGATATTGTCCTCTATTAGGAATTATTTCAAAAGTAGGTGTGCTTACCATATTATGTATAGCGTCAGCAAATAATCCTGCTGCGTTAATTACATATTTTGTCTGAATCTCTCCACTTGCTGTAATCAGTCGGTAACTCTCCTCTAGCTTCTGAATATCTTTAACTTCGCTATTTAATCTTAACTCTACACCATTGTCAACAGCATTTTCTGCCAAAGCGATTGCAAACTCCCATGATCCTACAATCCCAGCTGTTGCTGCGTATAATGCCCCGGCTATATTATCACTCAAATTACTTTCTAACTTCTGTGCTTCTTCTTTACTCAGTATTTTCATATCAGGAACCCCATTGGCTTTCCCTTTCGCATATAACTGCTCTATTGTCTCCATGTCTTCCTCTTTAGTGGCTACTACTAAGGAACCTATTCTTCTAAAGGGCACCTCCAGCTCCCTACATAATTTCTCATACATCTCATTGCCTAAGACATTGAATTTTGCCTTTAATGTTCCTGGCTCTGCATCATAGCCTGCATGGACAATCCCACTGTTTGCTTTTGTTGTACCATTAGAAACATCATTGTCCTTTTCTAACAAAATAACTTTTAAATCATATTTCGATAATTCTCTAGCTATATTACTTCCTATAATACCAGCCCCAATAATAGCTGCATCGTACATTTTTATTCCTCCCTTTCCTTTCAGAGAAAGAATTCCATGATTTTTTTGTAAGCTCAAGAAAATAAAAGGGAGCCATGCTAATCATACCTATTTCCCAATAGATATATTTTCATGGCTCTCCATATCTCACCCATAATATTAAGTTATTATTCTTCACGTTTAACATAGACATCTGGTCCTATGAAGATACTATTACATATTATCTATCTTTTTTCAATGATTAACTTTCTCTATATCTCCTGCTTTTTCCTATTCTTCTAATTCCCACTTAAGAGCTCGGTTAACTGCTTTCTTCCAGCCTTTATAGAGTTTTTCTTTGTTTTCATCCTCCATAACTGGAGCAAACTTTCTCTCAACTGCCCATTTCTGAGCTATTTCTTCTTTACTATCCCAGAATCCAACCGCTAATCCTGCAAGATAGGCAGCACCAAGGGCTGTAGTTTCTGTAACCTCTGGTCTGTCAACCTCAACACCAAGGATATCAGACTGGAATTGCATTAAGAAGTTATTGGCAACAGCTCCGCCATCTACCTTTAATGTTTGAAGTTCAATTCCTGAGTCCTCTTGCATAGCCTCTAGAACGTCTCTTGTTTGATATGCAATGGATTCTAAAGTAGCTCTAATAAGATGCTCAGCTTTAGCTCCTCTTGTTAAGCCCACAATTGTACCTCTGGCATACATATCCCAATAGGGTGCACCCATACCTACAAAGGCAGGTACCATATAAACGCCATTTGAATCTTCTACCTTCGATGCAAGATACTCGGTCTCTTGTGCATCACGAATAATTTTTAGCTCGTCTCTTAACCACTGAACAGAAGCCCCCGCTACGAATATACTTCCTTCCAAAGCATACTCAACTTTACCATCAGCACCCCATGCTAGAGTAGTTAATAATCCATTGTTTGATGGTACAAATTTGTCTCCAGTATTCATAAGCATAAAACATCCTGTACCATAAGTATTTTTTGCCATGCCAGGTTCAAAGCACGCTTGACCAAACAAAGCAGCCTGTTGGTCTCCAGCAGCACCAGCGATTGGTATTTCAGCGCCACCAAAGGTTTGAGGATCTGTATATCCATAAACTGCGCTAGAAGGCTTAACTTCTGGCAGCATTGCAGCTGGGATATTTAATTCAGCAAGAATTTTCTCATCCCACTTTAATTCCTTTATATTATAAAGCATTGTTCTTGAAGCATTTGAATAATCAGTTACATGTACTTTTCCTCTTGTTAGATTCCAAATTAACCATGTATCAATGTTTCCGAACAATAATTCGCCTTTTTCTGCTTTTTCTCTAACTCCTTCTACATTATCAAGGATCCACTTAACTTTTGTTCCTGAGAAATAAGCATCTATCACAAGACCTGTATTGTCTCTAATATAACCTTCTAATCCTCTAGCCTTTAATTCATCACAAATACCAGCGGTTCTTCTACATTGCCAAACAATAGCATTGTAGACAGGCTTTCCTGTGGCTTTTTCCCAAACTACTGTTGTTTCTCTCTGATTTGTAATGCCGATGGCTGCTATTTCACGAGGGTCTGCACCAGTTTTTTCTAAAACTTCTCTAGCTACACCACTTTGGGAACCCCATATTTCCATTGCATCATGCTCTACCCAACCGGCCTTTGGATATATTTGTGTGAATTCCTTTTGTGCTACACCAGCTATTTTGCCATCATTATCAAATATTATTGCTCTAGAACTAGTTGTGCCTTGATCTAATGCTAAAATATACTTTTTTTCCATGTTTTCTCCCCCTTTTAAATTTGTTTTTTGAATGTACCTATAAATAGTATTCATATTGTTTTTGTAAGTAAAGAATTTCTTAGTAGTAGAATTGTAATTTTTGATTAATGAAAACCCCGCTAGTGTATGTTTACAATATCATTTATCATAGTAGCTTTTGATTAAATCATCATTGAAAGTATTAATCCTCCAATTGTCCCTCCGACGATGGCAAAGAAAGCATTTACTAAGCCTTTTCCTACATTGTCACCTGATAAAGCAGAAGCTACGAATAGTCCTGAAAATGCTGCAAAAGCCATGTCTACCCAAGCAGGCCCTGTTTGATACATCAATCCAACACCATGGTTCAGGGTCCAGGAAAGACCAACAATGAATCCAGCCGCCATATAGCCTCCTGCCATCCCCCATTCGTCTACCATTTTACCCCAAACTAATCTTATTAAAAATGGAAATATGAAACCTCCTGCCATAGTGGTAATCGCTAATGGTAAGGTCATTTTCTTTTCCTCCTCTCTTTATTATACTATTTTTATGCTGATTCTTCAGATGCTGCTGCTTTTTGCTGTTCTATATGCTTTTCTAGTTTGAAAGCAGTAAATCCACCAATCATTCCACCGATTAATACAAAAGCAAGTGTAGGTATAGATGCAATACCAGCTCCAGCACCTTGCTCAAAAACTACTCTCATAAAGCCAACTGTGCCAATGCCTAAGGCCATATCTACCCAAGCCCCGTCATTATTGTGAATGCCAACGTAATGATTGACTACCCACATGGTTCCAATAATAACTAGCCCAGCTAACCAGCCTCCAATAATGCCCCACTCAGCTGCAAAGGCACCCCATACAGTCATAACAAACATTCCAGCTATGGCTGTTCCAACAATAGTTCCCACATGTTTCATTTTTTCTCCTCCCTTCAAGAATTTATAATACATAGAGAATTACGTCTCTATTGTATTTCCTAAAAAAGTGCCATTCTATCCTTAAATCAATATTCATGCTTGTGTTTTGAAACAAGTTCTTCTGATTTTGCTACATATACCAAACCTCTTCTTTACTTGTGGAAATCGCCATGGCTCCTGCCTTAACAGATTGTATAGCGTCTTCTTTATTTTGAATTAGGCCGCCAGCCACTACAGCAGTACTAGTTTTTTCATGCACTGTTTTTATGATTTTAGGCATAATTCCTGGAAGCAGTTCCACTGCATCTGGTTTTGCAGAATGAATAGTTCTTATAGCTGTTTCCAGTGATAAAGAATCTAATATGAATAACCTTTGTATTGCAAAAATCTCCATTTCTTTGGCAATCTTAATTAGGCTGCTTTTTGTCGTTATGATTCCATCTGGTCCAATTTTTTCATTTATATACTTTAAAGCCATCATGTCTTTTGAAAATCCTCCCATCAAATCCAGATGTACATAGATATGCTTGTTGGCAGCCTTTACTGTATCAACAATTTCCTTTAAATTTAAAATATTACCTACTAGTAAAAAGATTATTTCTGAAGGGGATTCTATTGCCATCTGTAATTTATCTAAATCATTTACCGCTGCAATAATTGGATTATCCTGAGCCTTATGAAAAAAATGTTTTATCACCATTTATCCCCCTTATTTTCTTGGATCGTAAACATTTACCAAGAATTAAGCTCCTTTTCTTCCTGTGTTTCTCTTGTTTTCAGTCTTATCATTCTATGATTTTGCCCATTAAGTGTATGAATTTCTTGTAAAATATCAATTTCTTATATTGAAAAAGCTCTAATTATAAATGTTTCTTAAAGGTTTTTTCTTATATTAAAATTAGTTGTCCATATTGCTTCTAGTGCTATATCTTATGCTGTTATATCTTATTTTTAGAACAAGAATATAAAGATATTTTTAATGAATCATAATTTTTCTTAATGATGATTATTTATCTCCTGCAACTCCTCATAAAACCCACTAGTTCTTTGAAACTAGTGGGTTTTCCAGAAAGCAAACAACAAAAAACCTCTATATAGCTTTTTTATATAGAGGTCTAGATATCATGCCAGTTTTTCAGTTTCATTCTTCAATGCATTGTTCCATTTACCGCATTTATCTCCCCAACGGGCCATAATCCTACCATCCTGGTATATCTCTATTACCTCACACATATTGGCACAATCCTGGCATTCGATTCCCTTCACATTGTATCCAGAGTTGATGATTTCAAAACCGTTAAAGCTTGTTTGAGGATTTTTTACTGCATTCTCTTTTGCCAGTAGACAGCAGCCTATGGCCCCCATCACCTCATGGTGGGGAGGAACAAACACTTCCATTTCCAATGCTTCCTCAAAGGATTTCTTTATACCCACGTTGGCAGCTACTCCCCCTTGAAAAACAACAGGTCCTAAAATTTCTTTCCCCTTTGAAAGATTGTTCAGGAAGTTTCTTACTAATGCATCACACAGACCTTTAATGATATCCTCTTGATTATGTCCCAACTGCTGTTTATGAATCATATCCGACTCTGCAAATACAGCACACCTGCCAGCAATTCTAACTGGGTTTTTAGATTGCAGTGCAATTTCTCCTAGATCCTCTATTTCTATTCCCATTCTAGCTGCCTGTCTATCTAAAAAGGAGCCTGTTCCCGCTGCACATACAGTGTTCATAGCAAAATCACTGATAATATTGTCTCTTAATAAAATTATTTTTGAATCCTGTCCCCCTATTTCGATGATGGTCTTCACACCATCAACAAAGCTTAAAGCTGCTATACCGTGGGCAGTAATTTCATTTTTAACAACATCCCCACCAACAATCATAGAGGCCAAATGCCTTCCACTTCCGGTGGTCCCCACTCCTTTGATTTTAATATCCTCTTGCAAGCCAGCTTTTATTTCCTTTAGACCTCTTTGTATAGCATCAATAGGCTTCCCTTGTGTTTTTGTGTATACCTTCCCAAGAATCTCTTTATCTTCATCCATTAGCACGATATTGGTACTAACAGAACCAACATCAACACCTAAGTAACAATTCTTCACTTTCCTGTCTCTCCTTTCTGCGCCTTAACAGATCTATGAATGCCTCTAGTCTAGTAGTATATCCTGCCTCTCCTGTCATTTCATCTACGATTAGACACAGGTAAGGGATGTTATAATCCTTTTCCACTGTAGGTAGTATACTTTGGGCAACTATTTCTGGCATACAAGTTAAGGGGTATATTTGTATCACCCCATCAAATTTTCTTCTAGCATATCTTACAGTATAACCTATAGTTTCTCTTGCATGCCCACCAATCATCGTCCTCAAGTAAGGCTTTGCAGCCTTCCTAGTTTTGCCTTCACTGGTGAGCTTTAAAGGGTTCAAAAAAAGATGCTCTGTAAGCCAATGGCTTATTTTTAAAGATTTTTCTATTTCTACCCCCATTTCTCCAAGCTTTCTTTCAACATTAAGGTTTACAAATGGTTCAATAATGGTATAGATTTCCCCTACAATCCCCACTTTTAGAACTTCTCTACTAGGGTCTTCTTCAATATTCATGATGGATTCTTTGATTTCCTTAATTAACTGTGAGGTTTCTTTATAGCCGCAAACATTCCTTACCTCTTGATGAAATTTATCATAATAGATATCTACTTCTCCTATTGTCTTTTGCCTTGGTCTTTTATAGTGTGCCGCTGCATCTAAAGCATCTACCTGGTATAAAACCTGTACTCCCTTTCCTAAAGCTCTTAGAATTTTATATGGATTTCTGGTTTGAGCAAGTTTGTATATACGATTAATAAAGGTTTTATAGTCTCCTTGAGGTGGATCAAAGAGTATGAACTCCATATCATGTCCTAATTCCTTCAATATCTCTTTTTCTAGGATAGAATAATAGCCAAATCGACAAGGCCCGCAGCTTCCCGAAAACACAACAGTGTCAGCCCCATACTTTACACTTTCCATAAGGTTTCCTATATTTACCTTTAAAGGCAGGCAGATGGATTCTGGTGAGTGCTTTGTTCCAATATCTAAGGTGTTATGACTACATTGAGGCGCGATAACGGTATCTACCCCTAATTCCTCCAACATCACTTTTGTAGCAACATATTGATTACCCATGTGTGGAAAGGTTACTTTCATTTCTCTTCCTCCATTCAATCATGTCAATAAAAGCTTCAAGCCGTGTATTGACTCCCGCTTCTCCTGTATGTTCATCAACTGTTATCAATAAAAAAGGCATTCTTCCGTCCTTCCTAGCTTTTCTTTCTACTAACTCCTCTATAATAGAGTCAATTCCACAACCAAAGGAAGATAGATATACAATACCATCTATGGTTTTTGTGTCCGTAAGATGCATGGCGGTTCCCAGCAATTTTCTACCATAGCTCCAAAACATTTTTTTCTCCAATGTATCCGTATGTTGGTTAATGGTAGCATAATCCATCATCTCAGGGGTAATAATCTTGATTCCCATCTCTTCTAATTTATCAATTAAGCTCATGGAGCCGTATTTATCATAGATATTGTAGGAATGTCCCATCACAGCAATACTTATGCCTGATTTATTTTTATACCTTTCACAAAACTCACCATTGATAGGAAGATTGCCTTCCTTCATCCTGGCTTTATAGCTGCTATATTCTTCAACAGCTCTTTTATATGCCCTATGGATAGCAATAGGGTTTTTTGTAACATAGCTTCCGAAGCGATAAACTGTATTCATTAAGTGCTTTCTTGACCGATTGAAATTTATTTCTGTATCAATAATAGGTGGCAAGTCTTTTATAGAATGACTGACCATTTCTGGCAAACCACAGAACTTTGGACAAATGTATTCTTTTTCATAAACACTCATCATCTTTGGTACAAATAGATAATCCACTCGATCTTTTAAATCCAATACATGTCCATGAAATATTTTAACAGGCAAACAGGCTTCATCTACAGTATTTTTTACCCCTTTGTCTAAGATACTTTTATTGGTGGGACTTGATAAAATCACTTCCGCGCCTAACTCCTCGTAGAAGCTTTTCCAAAGAGGATAATAATCATAAAACCACAACCCTCTTGGAATCCCTATTTTTAGATGCATATAATTCCTCCCTTCAACATTTGTATATTATTTACAAAAGAATAGCATTGTATACTTTATTAGGTAAGGGGGATAATGAAACGTCCGATGAGTTCTTTTAATTTTTGAGCAAAAGAAGGATTTTCATAGTGAGCTAAAGTTATTTCTACACTTTTTTCTATGTAGGATAGAAAAGCCTTTTGCATTTCCATGCACAATGCTTCATCATAAATCATAGCATTTAGCTCATAATCCAGGTGTAGGCTCCTTGTGTTGACATTAGCAGAGCCTAAAGATAAAATTTTATTATCTACTAATACTGCCTTTGCATGTAAAAATCCATCCTCATACTGATAGATTTTCACTTTGCTTTTTAGGAGTTTTTCAAAAAAAGACGCGTTTGCCCAGCCTACAATGAATAAATCTGGTTTCTTGGGTACCACTATGTTTACATCTACTCCTCTTAATGATGCAGTTTCTATAGCCTTTAGCATACTATCACTAAGAATAAGATAAGGCGTAGCGATATAAACACTCTCTTTAGAAGAGGCAATCATGGAAAAGTACACTTGACTTATTTCATTCCAATGGGTATCATATCCACTGGTTACCATCTGCATTGGCAGTGTTTCTTTCACTTCTATCGTAGAAAAATTATCTTGGTTTTTTATTTTTTCCTCAGTAACATAGTACCAGTCAGCTAAAAAAATTTTTTGTATCCAATGGGCCCCTTCCCCTTCAATCTTAAAGGCAATATCTTCCCAATTACCAATTGCCTCATTCCTGCCTAAGTATTCATCTCCTAGATTGATTCCCCCTGTGAAAGCTGTTTTTCCATCAATGATAACCATTTTTCTGTGATTGCGATGATTTAGCTTCCCCTTAAGAATAGAAGTAAACACACCATCATAGGCTACCACCTCTGCTCCTGCTGTTTTTAGTTCCCTTATGAAAGTCTTGCCCAAACGTCGGCTTCCTAACCCATCATAGATGAGTCGAATCTCTACACCATTCTTTGCCTTATTTATCAATAATTCTTGAAACTTTTCTCCTATATGGTCATCTCTAACGATGAAAAATTCAATATGAATATGCTTTTCTGCCTGATTCATAGCCTCAATCATCTCATCAAAAATCTTTGTACTATCGTTTAATAGGGTCCCTCTATTATATTGGGTTAGAGGTATACCAGTATTTGCCTCAATCAGTATAGCTATTCCCTCCTGCTGAGGATCCAGCTCTGTCACCTTGTATTCTCTTTCTTTGGTCATCTGCATCAAGTCATCTAAATACCGACTCCTGTTTTCTTGATAATCGTTTAATAATTTTGCATTTCTCCATATTTGTATAGAGGTAAAGCCTATAAAAATAATAACAGCTGCTAAGCTGAAATGAAGGATTTTAATTACTGTAGAATTATTTATATACTTAAGTAAAAGCAAAATAATGGCTAAAATTGCAGTTATCCCTAATGCATAGGGATATATACCTAAAATGATGGGTTCTGGTATAATGACAAAGAGATTATAATAAACAATTGCTAAAAATAGTAGTCCCGTAATTATCATCAATATTTTTATCATGTCATCACATCCTTTAGCTTTACATACCAACATCAATAATATCATCTTCTCCTAAAATAGCTTTTAATATGCTTTTCATAGAGAGGATTTTTTGCCCATACTTTGTCTATACTAGATTTATGTTAAGGATCATACTATATCTAGTTTAGGAGTTGTAAGTATGTTTGGTATGCCTGGCCATATGAAGCTGAAAAAAGATATATGGGTATTATTATCTTCTATATTGATTATCCATTTAGCAGCTTATTTAATTGTACCTATTTTCCCTATATTATTGAAAACAGAAAAAAAACTAAACCCTTCGGAGGTGGGCTTAGTTATTGGTGCTGGCTCTCTATTTATTCAACTTGGTAGTATTATAGCTGGTCTTATTGCTGATAGATTAGGAAATAAGATTACTATTATTTTAGGAAATGCTCTACAGTTTATTGCACTCCTTGGTTTAGGATTATCTACCAACACCCTTCCTTTAATTGCTTTTTCAGGATTGAATGGTGTTGGCACAGGTATATACGTACCTACTGCAAAATCAGCAATCTCTTATCTAGCAACTCAAGAGGAAGCAACCACCGCATTCTCCTTAAGGGCGGTAGCCGCAAATATAGGCACTAGTATCGCAGGAATTTTTGTCTTATTTATAGCCACAAATATGAACTTTTTTGTTGGAGGGATCATTTACGGTATTCTCATCGTTATATCTTGGATTCTTTTGCCTAAGGGTTGTGGAGACCAGCCTTGTCCCTCTCTGCCTTTAAGGGATTATATAAATATTTTTAAACATAAAACTTTTGTAATTTTTAGTCTCATCTCTGCGTTAATCTGGGGAATCCATACCCAGTTAGCTCTATTGCTTCCCTTAAGAGGAGAGGCTATATTAGGAAATGTCAATAAAATAGGAATCATTTGGACCATCACCAGTATCATTGTAATTCTTTTGCAATCGATGATCTCAAGAGGTTTTTTAGAAAAACGCTCCCCCATGTTATCCTTAGTCATCGGGACAGCTTTGTTGGGAATTGGTATTACCCTTATTGGCTGGTCTAACACCTTTGTATCCTTAATCATCTACTCCATTATCTTTATTTTTGGACAAATGTTTATGATGCCTACTATGGATAATATAACAAAGCTGATAGCAGATCCTAGTCTTTTAGGAGCTTATTTCGCCGTAGCCAACCTAGCCTCCGGTGTGGGGGGAGCATTTGGAGCCTTTGCAAGTGGAAGATTAGTAGATCTCTATGGAATAGTAGATTCACCTATTCCTTGGGTTACCTATGGCATCTTAAGTGTAGTTACTGTACTTTTGCTGCAATTACCTAGTATGCGGAAGATTAAAGCTTAATCGAAGGATTATTTCGTCTTAAATTGTGCAACCAGCTGACCTAGTTCTTTACCGATTGCCGATAAATCCTGGGTAAGGCTTGTCATTTTCTTAAACTGACCTCTTTGTTCTTCTGTGCTGCCAGCCACTTCTTCAGTAACTGCTGCTGATTCTTCTACCACCGCTGAGATTTCCTGGATATTCGCAGCAATCTCTTGACTTATACCAGCTAAATCACTAGATAGATTATTCAATTCTTTTACTTGATCATTGCTTTCTATAGTGCCATCAATAATGCTAGTAAATGCTTCCTGAGTTTTTTCTGCTGTTTCTATACCCTTTTTCACTTCTTTTTCCGCATAAATCATTAATTTGACAGCTTCATCAGTGTGTCTCTGGGTATTTTCTATCAAGTTTTTAATATTTCCTGTTGCTTCTTGGGAATGCTCTGCTAATTTTCTAATTTCTTCTGCGACTACTGCAAACCCCTTTCCAGCTTCTCCAGCACGCGCTGATTCTATAGCAGCGTTTAGAGCCAAAAGATTGGTTTGTACAGCAATATTATTTATCATTTCTACTATTTGTGCCATCTCATGAGCATCTACTTTGAGTGTATGAATATTATTTCCTAGATCATTTGTAAGGGTATCAATCTCCCTCATGACCTCAATATTCTCTTTTACTGCTTTATTTCCTACTTCAGCTTTCTCCATCACTGTATCTGTTGATTCATCTAGCATTTTTATTTTTTCATCAATGTTTTGTATGCTTTTCACCATTTCGTCTACAGCATTTCCAATGTCCCCAACACTTTGGCTTTGTTCATTGGCTCCATTAGCTAGTTCCTGTGTGTTTTTAGATATAGCTTCGGTTACACCATCTAATTCTTCAGCTCTATTGGCTAATTCATGGGAGGTGGAGGTTATTCTTATGGTAGCATTCTGTATTTCTTCGACTAATGCCTTCAAATTATTCATTGTATGATTAAAGATATCTGAAAGCTGTCCAAACTCATCTTTTCTTTTAATCTGTATTTTTTCTGTAAGATTATTCTCCCCTATCCTTTTCCCTAGCTCAGTCAGATTATTTAGAGGCTGCTTTATAAATAACTTGATGATCAAGAAGGCTACCCATCCAGCTAAAAGAATAGAAACCACTGTGGATAATATGTTTGCTAGCAATATATTACTTACCATTTGTGATGCATATTGTATAAAAATTGAGTTTCCTGTATTTACTATAGTAAAGGCCACAATAATAAAAACAGTCAACTTAAACTGTATACCTAATCTAACTCTTCTCACGTTTTTCATCTTGGAAATATTAACATTAGCCATTCAAAATCCCTCCCAAAGTAAAATAGATAGTAAGCTTTAAATCTAAAGTACGCCATATATCTCAAGACATGAGATTTTTATAGTAAGGCTATGTACTTCCTTAAAACAAGCTTCTAAAGACCTATTGTTCTAGTGACGTTTTTCAAACCTCCCTTCAGCTTTCTAGTTTATTACCATACTTTCAATACTTAGCATTTAAAGTTTCATTAGTTGTTGTTTCTTCCAGTTAACTGTATTTCCTTTAAGAGTTTTATGTAATATACTATTTAGCAGACTATGACTGCTATCGAATAGGTCTTTTTCAATTTCATTTCCCTTCATATCTTCCATGACTTCTAATGCATTTGTAATTTTATAGTTTCTGTAAGCTCTTGGTTGTGTAATAGCATCAAAAATATCAGCTATCCTAATAATACGGCTAGGTAAAGGAATATCTTCTCCTGCTATCCTATCGGGATAACCTGACCCATCCCAATTTTCATGATGATATCTTATTATTTTTCCTATCTCTATATTTTTGCTATTCAAGGATGCCATACTTAAGAATAATTCTTGAGAGTAAATTGAATGTTTCTTCATGATTTCCCATTCATTGGGAGATAGCTTACCCTTCTTATTTAAAACAGATTGTGGAATTTTACTTTTTCCTATATCATGAAATAGTGCAGCTTGGTATAGACTTTGCTTCTCCATAAATGACAGTTCCATATCCTCTGCTATCTCTAATGCAATTCTTGCTACATTGGTAGAATGTATGAAAAAATCTAAAGAAAAGCCTTGATCTGTAATAATATCACTACAGGACAATACAAATCCTTCTCCTATCCTCTCCTCCATAAAATCCGCTCCTTAGAATAAGTTATGTCTTTTAATGCAATACTTAATGAAAAAGGACAAATAATTTAATCTCTAACAAAATTCACCATATTTTTCTATGCTTTTACAATAATAAACAATATCTAATACAATTGTATGTTATTGACAGAAAAGTGTCAATTCCTTTAGCATTGTTTTTTGTATCCACAGAATTATTATTCAATTCTTTTAGAATTTTTTTTAGTTCTTTAGGTTCATAGAAATATGTCCTTTATCTGATAAAGTTATAGTGAGGTGATCTAACTATGATCAATTATATATCTATAGGGAAGAAGATTCGTCAAGAACGAATGATGAGGAATTTTACACTGGAACAGCTGGCAGAGATATTAGACCTGTCGCCTTCTTATATGGGATTAATAGAACGGGGCCAGAGGGGAATTAGTATCGAAACCTTATGCAAGCTTTCAATTGCATTTAATGTTAGTACTGATTATCTGCTTTTTTCTAATGATATTGAAGAGGTAGCTAAAAATAACGTCATAAAAGATATCCTTCATCAGAAAATTCTTAGTTATATTGATAAGTACTCTGAGGAGGATTTAAAATTTTTATTAGAATTTTTACAATTAAAAAGTAAATATGATACTTAATATCAATGCTTGTGCAGGGGGCTATTCCCCCCCTGATTCATCTTCTTTTTTTTCTAATTCAATGGCGCTAACAACCCTATCTAGGATTTCATTTAATTCGTACTGACCACTGGTTATATCATCTTGTAGGTGAACTTTTATTCTGACATCATCATGGGCAAACATTTTTAATATTGAGACTATGTTTTTTTCTTGCATGGTATCACCTCCTATTAGCATCACTATAAAATAAAGTGAATATAGATTATAGCTTTTTATAATTTTATTGAATTTTCAAATTATATCCAATTAAAGCTCCCACAGGAGCTGCCCATATAAAGAATGTAAGCGTTTAAATCTCCTCTTTGCCTGTATTATAATGGGTATCGTGTTCGATAAAAAAAGTAGTTTAAATTAAAGTTATAGATAAGCAACCCCATGATTGAATAAATAATGCTAAGCGGTACATTTGCAGAACATGACCATAACTCCCAGTGAATGTAGATGAGAAATACGTTAAGCAATCTGTATGTTTGAGGGTACCGAGTTTGCAGATTGTAGGATTTTTCATCGAAGTGAGCTGTAGGAGTTACTCATGGGCGAAACCGTAACGTGTGTATTATTTATTTAAACTCAAAATCGCTTATCTATAATAATTTCAATAAATGAAGTAGGAGTAAAGACCTAGAAATGAACTATTATATTCCTGTTGACCAATATAAAAAACTTGAAGATTGTCATCATCTTCAAGTTTTTTGTATTGTAATAATCAACTTTTGTTCATCCTATCTTATTTTTTCTTGTTATTCTTTTTTATACTAGTAATTGCATCTATCACTTCTCTGCCTATTTCGTACTCTGGTGCTATTTCTACGGAGCGCCGAGCATATTTTTCTGCTCTATCTAGATCATCAAGGTTTAAATAGGTGATAGCTAGGTCACATAAAATCACTGGATGGTTCAAATCATAGGCCAATGCTTTTTTAAAGCATCTTAATGCATCCTCATAGGCTTCCTTCCCTAAAAAGTGTGTTCCAAGTCCTTCGTAGGCTTCGATGATGTGGAGCTTTATCTTTTCATTTTTCTTAATATCTGGATAGGCTCCTATCAAGTCCTCAAAATGTTTCACTGCCAGCTGGAATTCTTCTTGTTTATTGTATTTTATTCCCTCCCACATCAACTTGTCTATTTCGTCCTGCGACTTTGCTTCAGTAATATTTTCTCGCATTCTTCTATAGGGGTTGTTATTTCTGTTTTTTAAGGATAATTCAAATAATCTATCGGATAATGCCATCATTTCCTCAAGATTTTTTAGCTTGTTAATATATCCCTTTGGAATGTTATTAAATCCTAAGTAAGCCCCAGCTAAGGTTAAAGCTATGCTGGCTACAGTATCTGTGTCATTTACCAAAAGACATTGCTTCAATATTTTTTCGTAATCATTAGGGCTTTTTAAAAAGACAAACAAAGCAAAGGGTAAGGATTCCAATACATAGGCTCCACTTCCCCATTTTTCTCTTACTTCCTCAACTGACAAATCTTTTTCTATAGCTTCCATTAAGTCTATACTTATTCTAGTATATAAATTGGCAATTTGACTATTTTTTCTGGTACGATAAACTTGGGTTTCAATCCCTTTTATGCTTTTTCCACATGCAGTGACAAAGCTCAGTAAATCCTCCTTTTCCTTCAAGCCAAAGGGTGGTATATTGGCGAGATATGCTATTCCAGTGGAGTGGGCTATGCTGGATGCAATAGCCATCTGATCCATATGGGTGATTACTGCCTGTATTCCCGCCATAAGCTTTAGGGAAGTAAAATCTCCATAATTTATCAATGCTATGGGGGCACAGCGCATAGCAGCCCCATTCCCAGCTGATTCTGCTCCACTTTTATACCATTCAATTTTTCTGTCACGGTAATTGACAACAAATTCTTTAGTGGAGTTACCCATATGGGTTATACGCTGGCGGATAAATCGGTTTGCAATATCCTCCGGACTAAAGCTCTGATGGATAATCAGTGATTCTGACAGCATTATGGTCATTTCTGTATCATCCGTTATATTTAAGGATGCAGCATACTTATCTCCTTTTAAAAAATTGTTAATGTGTTCTACTTCCTTAGGAAGCAGTCCCTCTAAATAACTACCATAAGCATCACCTAAAGCAAGGCTTATCATGGCTCCTTTGATTTTATCTCTATATTCAATGCTTGATATAGGAATTAAGTCTACATTTTCATTGTATTCCATAAAATTAGGCATGTTTGCCTCTAGGATCAGGAAGTTATATATTTCATCTAATAATAAACCATACATACTGAACACCTCATAAAATTATTTCTTTCCAATGACTCATAAAGAATGTATTCTACAAAAGATGCGTTTTTCCTCCTAAATATCCCCTTCGTAAACCTATTGACTTTTTATTTTTGTAGTGATATAGTGGAGAAAATAAATAAACAGAGCCTTTAATTCGGTCCCGAGAGACTGAGAAGGAATAGTGCTTAGTGTGACATCTATGCTTGTATTTACTATACCCTTCGGTCTTGGACCGGAGGGTATTATTTGTTTTGAATGGGAAATAATAAGTTTTGTTATTGAAATACCTTTAATTTAGTCCTGAGAGACTGAAAAGGGAGTGACCAACTCCTAATCTTAAAAAACAAGGAGGAAATAGAATGAGTTTAATAGGCCGACATCTTATTGACCCAAATGATTTAACCTTAGAAGAAACTCAGCAGATTATTGATTTAGGTTTGAAAATTTATAAAAATCCTGCTGATTATGCAGATGTTTGCAAAGGAAAGATACTTGGTACTTTATTTTATGAACCCAGCACCCGTACTCGATTAAGCTTTGAATCTGCTATGCTTAGATTGGGAGGAACCATTTTAGGCTTTTCCGATGCTAACACCAGTGCTGTAAAAAAAGGTGAGAGCATTGCTGATACCATTCGTGTTCTAGATGACTATGCAGATATTTTAGTAATGAGACATCCTCGAGAGGGTGCTCCTAAACTAGCTTCTCAATATTCTACAGTATCCTTGATTAATGGTGGTGATGGTGGCCATCAGCATCCCACCCAAACCCTAACTGATCTTATCACCATACAAAACTATAAAGGCAAGTTAGAGAACTTAAAGGTTGCCTTTTGTGGAGATTTATTGTTTGGTCGAACCGTCCACTCTTTATTGAAATCCTTAAGTAGATACCCCAATATGAGCTTTATCTTGATATCTCCACCAGAATTAAAAATTCCCTATCATTTAAAGGATGAAATCCTTCATAATCATAATGTAGAGATTATCGAGACCAATTCTCTTGAAACCTATATGCCCGAAATAGATATTCTCTATATGACCAGAATTCAAAAAGAACGATTTTTTAACGAAGAAGAATATGTAAAATTAAAGGATAGCTTTATTCTTTCTAGAGACAAGCTAGAGAATGCAAAAAAAGATATGCTGGTATTACATCCATTGCCAAGAGTAAATGAAATCAGCTATGATGTAGATCTTGATCCTAGAGGAAAATACTTTGAACAAGCTAAGCTAGGTGTTTATGTTCGAATGGCCTTAATTTCACTACTTTTGGGGGTGATTGAACCATGTTAAAGGTAACAAGTATTCAAAAAGGGATTGTAATCGATCATATTACATGTGGAAAGGGATTAAAGATTTTCCAAAAACTTAATTTAGACAAAATAGATGCTCCATCAGTTTTACTTATGAAGGTACCCAGTGAAAAGCTTGGAAAGAAAGATATTATAAAAATCCAAGATCATTTAGACATAGATTTTACCATTCTCGGTTTGATAGATCCAAACATAACAATCAATATCATCGAAAATGATAAAATTGTTGAAAAGAAAGATTTAAAAATTCCTAAACAAGTCACTGGGATGTTTAAGTGTAAAAACCCTCGCTGTATCACTACTGTTGATGATTATGTAGAGCCAGAGTTTACTTTGGTGCCTAATGGTAAAATACAGTATCGTTGCAGTTATTGTGAGGAGTTAACTGAGTATAGATTATAGAAATAACTAAAGGGCGGGTATAAAAACCCGCCCTCAGAATGAAGACAAAGTCTGAAACTTACTTGCAAACCCGATTTTTAGAACTTAAGAAAATGATTAGCGAAGTTAAAATAAAAAGAGCGTAAGATAATTAGATAAGAGTTTTCAACTGTTTGAGCGAAGCGAGTTTTGAAAACTCCTGATTATCTTTAAGCTCATTCCAACCTTGGTCCTGAGCGGATTTGCGTAGTTCTAAAAATGTTAGGGTTTGTCTACAAGCTGAGGGCGGGTATAAAAACCCGCCCTTTCTTGTTGCTATTTATTTGCCCGACATTTTTTTCGCTTTGGCTGTACATGCCTCCATAGCTTCTATAACGCTACCTCTAAAGCTGTTCTGCTCTAGTGCATAGACTGCTTCTATCGTGGTTCCTCCAGGAGAACAAACCTGATCCTTTAATTCGCCAGGATGCTTTCCTGATTCCAAAACCATTTTTGCTGCTCCCATCACTGCTTGGGCAGCATATTTATATGCCTTTTCTCTTGGCATTCCCTGCAGCACTGCACCATCTGCTAAAGCTTCAATAAACATATATACATAGGCTGGACTGCTGCCGCTTACAGCTGGTATCATATCCATCAGGCTTTCATGAATAACATCAACTTTCCCTATGCTTTGAAATAGGGTGATGATTTCCTCCAATTCCTCCTGACTAACCTGATGATTTGGAGCAACTGCCGTCATACCTTCTCCTACAAATACAGGTGTATTGGGCATGGTCCTAACAATTTTCATTGGAGAATAAAAGTGTTTTTGTATTTCCTTGATACTTACTCCAGCAGCAATTGATACTATAATTTGATTTTTTGAAATATCACCCTTTATCTCCTCTAACACAGCTCCATAGATATTGGGTTTTACTGCTAAAATAATAATATCGGCATTGCTGATGATTTCACTATTGCTTTTACATAGATTGATGTTGTAGTTTGCAGCCATTTCTTCAGCTTTTTCTATGGCTTTATCGCTGACATATATTTTTTTATTGATGTCTTTAAAGCTGTTGACGATTCCCTGCACCATAGCATTGGCCATATTTCCAGTTCCTATAAAACCAATGGTTTTGTTCAACGTAATCACCTCTTTAGTTTTTTGGCCAAAAAATTGTTGCTTTTTCTTTGTCCTCTAATAATTTTAATAAAATGTTTTCCTTCTTTCCATTCGTTAGAATCATAGGTATACCATAGTCATTTACTGTTCTTGCCGCTTCTATCTTTGTTGATATACCTCCCGTCCCAAAGCTGTTTACATCGCCAATCTCTATATTCTTTATTAGCTGATTAATACTTTTTACTTCCTCCACAAGCTTAGCACTCTTGTTCTCCTTAGGATTTTTATCATAGATGCCGTCGATATCACTAAAGAGTATAAGTAAATCTGCATTCCAGAGATTTGCCGTCAAAGCCGCTAGGGTATCATTATCTCCAATCCTTATTTCATCTACACTGACAGTATCATTTTCATTGACAACGGGTACAACACCTTCGTCTACCAGCGTAAAAAGAGTATTCCTGATATTTAACGTTCTGTGTGCATCACAAAAATCTTCTCTTGTTAACAGCATCTGACCAATGTGCAGCTGCTGGGTTTCAAATGCCTTTCTATAGGCATCCATTAGCTCTACCTGTCCTATGGCACATAAAGCCTGTTTATAATGCATATCTTCCTTACGCATCCATTTTCCTATTGTGGATACTCCTGCAATCCTTGCTCCTGAAGAAACAATTACAATCTGCTTTCCCTGCTTCATTAAGAAGTTTACTTGTTTTGCAAGACCTTGTAAAAACTCTCTGCAGATAGTTCCATCTGCATTAGCTATGGTATTACTGCCGATCTTGATGACAATCTTTTTACTGTTTTTTATTAGTTCAGCTATCATAAAATTTCACTACCCTCTGATTTGCCCATTTCCGACAATCGTATATTTTATTGTTACTAATTCATCTAGCCCCATTGGTCCTCTAGCATGCATCTTTTGGGTGCTGATTCCCATTTCTCCGCCAAAGCCAAATTCTCCTCCATCAGTAAACCTAGTAGAGGCGTTGACATATACAGTGGCCGCGTCCACCTGTCTGAGAAAGCTATTGGCATTGGTGAGATTTTCTGTTAGTATTGCTTCCGAATGCTTTGTACCATATTGATTGATGTGTTCTATTGCATCCTCTAATCCTGCTACTACTTTAACTGCTAAAATATAGTCTAGATACTCCTCAGCCCAATCTTCCTCTGTGGCAGGTTTTGCATCAATAATCTCTTTTGCAATACTACAGCCCCTCATCTCTACCTTATGGCTAATTCTTTCATATAGCTTTGGTAAGAGATCGCTAGCAACTTCTTTATGCACCAATAGACTTTCACAGGCATTACATACGCCGGGTCGCTGTACCTTAGCGTTTTCTATAATATCTACAGCCTTTTCAATATTAGCACTTTCGTCCACAAAAATATGACAATTTCCTATTCCTGTTTCTATGGTAGGAACAGTAGCATTCTTAACAACCATATCGATTAAATCCTTGCCGCCTCTAGGAATAATCAAATCAATGTATTCATTTAATGTCAGCATTTCCTTTACGACTGCCCTATCAGCATCGTCAATTAAACTAATAACCTCTTCTGATATTGGACTATTCTTCAGACCTTCTTTGATAGCCTTTACCAATGCTCTATTAGAATGTAAAGAGGTAGAGCTTCCCCTAAGAAGAACACAATTCCCACTTTTTAAGGTTAAAGCAAAGGCATCCACAGTTACATTGGGTCTTGACTCATAAATAATTCCGATGACACCTATAGGAACAGTCATTTTGCTAATGGTTAAACCATTTTCCAGGGTCCATACATTATTGCTTTTCCAAACTGGATCCTTTAAATCAATAATCATATGGATACTTTCCACCATGCCGTTGATTCTATCCCTTGTTAATCTTAACCTGTCAATCAAGCTTTCCTTCATGTTGTTCTCTCTAGCTTTTTCAACATCCTTATCATTTGCCTCTAAAATAGTCTCCTGATGTTGTAGTAAGCTTGTTGCCACCTGTTTTAAAGCTTCATTTTTTGATTTTGTATCAGCAATTGCTAAAGCTTCCGATGCTTTTTTTAGCATTTTGCATTGTTTTATGATGGTAGACATATACCTCACTCCTTTACAAATTTTTGTAACAAAAAAACCCTCATCCCTAAAAGGGACGAGAGTTTACCCGCGGTACCACCCAAATTAACCAAATTGGTTCACTTATCGTAATCGTAACGGGATTACCACCGTAATGATTTTATCATCATTTGCTCCAGAGCGGGTTCAAAAGGTTAGTTTATAAGGCTCACACCAATACCTTACTCTCTGCGAAACATTACCTCTTTACTATTCTCCTTCAACACATTTTCCGATGTTATATTTGAAAATCATTATATACAAAAACAAAATAACTGTCAAGGAGTATTTCATATAAACTATATTTTGAATTGGGTAATTAAATGATTTAGTTCATTAACCATTTCATTTAATTGCTCCATGGAAGAAGTGATTTCTTCAACAGAAGCCATTTGTTCCTCGGTGGAAGCTGCCACTTCCTCTGTATTGGCGGCAGTATCTTCAGCAATAAATTTAATATCCTGGATCAATGTTGTGGTATTAGTAAACATTTTGTTTAAATCCATCATAGCTGTTTCAAGATTTTTAAATAAATCTTGATTTTCATTAATAGTGGCTACGATGCCTTCAAAAGAATGCCCAACTCTTTCAACAATTTGCTGTCCCTTGTCTACCTGGCTTGTACTGTCATCAATAGTAATAATTGCAGCTTTGCTTTTTTCTTGAGTTTCTTGAATTAAAGTTGTGATGTTCTCTGCCGATTTTACAGATTGCTCCGCTAGATTTCTTATTTCCTCTGCCACTACTGTAAATCCTTTACCTGCTTCTCCTGCTCTAGCCGCCTCAATTGCCGCATTTAATGCTAAAAGATTGGTTTGATTGGCAATACCATTAATAACATCTACAATTTTCCCTATTTCTTCTGATGTAGCACTTAGATTTTTCATGGTAGTGCTAGAAACATGAGAGGATTCTTTTATGGCTTCTATTTGTTGATTCATCTCCTGCATTTCTTTTCTACTCTTTTGTGCTGATTCCACCATAGACATAGTGGATGTCTTTAAGTCTTCAATATTTCCTACAATATTTTTTATCTTATTGGAAACATCCTCTACATTTTTCTTAACATGATTTGTTTTCTTTACTTGCTCCGAGGCACCTGCTGCTACCTCCTCAGTCGCCTTAGCAATCTGGTCAGATACAGTAGCATTTTGCTGCGCTGAAGCTACAAGCTTATCACTAAAGGAATTCATATTATTGGAGGTAACCATGATTTTTTCTATCATATTCTTTACATTCTTTACCATGATAGAGAAAGAATTCGCTAAGCTTCCAATTTCATCCTTGGACTTCACTTCTATTTCCTCAGTTAAGTCCCCTAAAGCTATTTTGTCTGTTGAAGCAGCCAATAATTTAATGGGCTTTGCAGTCCTTTGTACAGCAATATATATAATTATTATACTCATAATAGCAATTATAGCGGCGACGATTATACTTCTTAGGACCATTTGTCGCACCGCATCTTCAACAGTTGCCACCGATAGACCCATATTAATAGCGCCAGTAATTTCTCCTGCATTATTCTCTATAGGAAGAATCACTTCATAGATATCCATACCTCTTTCCTCTGAAGTGAAGATGCCGGTATGTTCTTGGCCTGCTTCAATGGCTCGTCGTTCTCCCTCATAATTAAAGATCATTCCTACTCTTTCAGGGTTGCTGTGGGCAGTTGCTTCAAAATCCCTATTTACTACAAAAGCGTAGACGACATTTTCCTGCTGACCTATGGATTGTACTATGTTCTGAATGCTAAACCCTTGCCTCATTTCCTCTACAGCATCAGCTGAAATGCCTATTTGCACCGCTCCACTGCCATCTGCTAAGGAAACACCACCATATTTATAATATCTTTGGTCTACCTCACTTTGTCGAATATCCTCAGCTATTTTTTCTCGACTACCTTTCAATACCTGTTGCATGGCATGGCTTTCACCATAGACATAGCCTATATTTGCTGGCATATTAGAATATATTATTTCCCCATTTCCATCAATCACATTGATCTCTTCTAAACCAGTTTTTCTGGACAATTCCTCTAGTGTTTCATCACTATAGCTGTTCATGGCAGCAATACTGAAGGCAGCATCATATAAGTAGTTATTTAGTATATCGTCAACACCTTCATCCATTATTTCCTGCATGTACGCCTGATACTTGATTCCCTCTACCATTTCCTTCCCATTTAACTCCATCAGTTGATAGAGATTGTTCTTAGCCGTTTGAACAGAAAGGAAGGTGATGGAAGTAATGGCTATAATTAAACAAATAATAACATAAGTAAGTATTTTTCTAGCTATAGACTGATTGTTTCTTTTCAACGCCAAATAACCTCCTTTATTTCTTCTATTGTTTTTGTAATAAAGTCATAATAAATCTACAATCCCTATACACGAAAATAGAGTTTCAGAAGCCCTATACATACTTTTATAGTATTTAGGGCTTCTAAAACTCAGTCATGCAACTATTGTATATGAAATTATTTTTAAAGGGCTTTTAAACTACTTTGCTTCAGCCTCCGCTGACTTAGCAGCTGATCTAAGCATTGTTACTGCTGTGTATATAATAACAGCAACTACAAGCCATCTAAGAACATCCATTGGTAATGATGTTACTAAATATGCAGCTACAAATACTGCTGGTACTCCGCCAATTGCAAGACCTAATGCAGCCTTCATATCAAATGCTTTGTTTTTAACAAACTTCACACTAGCTGCAGGCATAAGGTATGCACAAGAACCCATCATGATTGGGAATGCAACTAATGGACTCATCCCTAATGCATAAACTAGTGCCATAGCAGGTGCATAAAGACCAATACCCAATGTCATTAAAGCGCCAAGGATAAAGTTCACTACAACTGCGATCACTAATTTTGCTCCAGTTAATCCAACTGCTTCTCCACCTACTGGCATAAGATCAAGCATTCCTAATAGCATAAATCCAACAGTAACTAATAAAGCGATTCCCATTCCTAGCTGTACCTTTCTCTCAGGTAATCCTGATACGATATCAGCTCCTAAAAAGGCCCCTGCTACTGCTGCGATAAGCATTAACGACAATGTTAATGGTTCAACTTCTACTCTTTGAATAAAGATGAAAGCCATTACAACTACTGGTAAAGTATGTCCTACATTTAAGGTTCCAGGGATAATTCTATCCTGTACCAGCTTTGCTCCCTTAAACCAAGCAGTTGTTGGTGCAAAGGAACCGATTCCTAAAGTATCGAAGAAATTCGTTACAAAACCAACGGCTAATAAATGTGGTGTAGGAGCCCCTGCTTTTTCTTCCTTGATTCCCTTTACCCAAACAATAACAAACCATAATGTGAAAAGTCCTAATACACCTAAAATTACATTTGCCAACATAATAAAAACCTCCTTTTAAATAATTGATATAGTATTATTGCTTATAAACAGAAACCGTATTTCAAAGGATCTTCTGGGTCAATGACAAAATGATTAAATCCAGTAATATATGCACTACCTGTTATTTCTGGTATGATTGCGTCATAGTCACCTACTTTTTCATGTCCCACAATTTTTCCTTTAAATATCGTTCCTGTAATACTCTCATAAACGAATTCTTCTTCTTCACTAAATTGACCCTTAGTAAATAATGTTGCAAGCTTAGCACTGGTTCCTGTACCGCAAGGAGAACGATCCAACTGCCCTTGTCCGAAAATAACAGCATTTTTATAATGAGCTTCTGGATGGGTAGCTTCATCAAAGATTTCTACTAAATCTACTGAGTTAATATGTGATTGTTCTGGATGCTGAACCTTTACAGTACGATTTACAATGTCTCTGATTTGCAGTCCAAGCTTGATCAGTTCATCTGACTGGGCGGTTTCTACCTTAACACCCAATTGCTTTGCATCTATGATTGCAAAAAAGCTTCCGCCAAAGGAAATATCTAAGGTTACCTTTCCAATTTGAGGTACATCTATGGCAACATCTGTTTTGTATAGGAAAGAAGGTACATTGGTAATGGATACTTCCTTCGCTTTACCATTTTCCACTTTTACTCTGGCCTTGATTAAACCTGCTGGAGATTCCATAGTAATAAAGGTGTATGGCTCCTCAACCTTTACCATGCCAGATTCTACAGCTACAGTTGCAGCACCTATAGACCCATGACCGCACATATTTAAGTATCCGCCGCCGTCCATAAAGATAATGCCGAAATCTGCTTCTTCGATTGTGGTATTTGTAATGACAGAACCAAACATATCATTATGTCCTCTAGGCTCATGCATTAAGGAAGTTCTAACATAATCTAAGTTGTCCTCTAAATACTTCTTTTTGTCTGCCATCGTTTTTCCTGGTATTTTTGGAACACCACCTACTATGATTCTTGTAGGCTCTCCCATGGTGTGGGAATCAATGGCGTGAATGCCTTTAATAAATTTCATATTATTCAACCTCCTTCATTTTAAGTTTCAAAAATGCCAACGCTTTTCTTGCATCTAGATAATTAGGGTTGTTTTCTCCCACTACCTCTGTTTCGATGCCTGCTTGGGATTTGTTAAAATCTACAATGGTATCCATATAGTCATTTTTCACTACAAAATTCGCTTGTGTTCCAACGAAGCTTAGTCCTACTACAGGAATGCCTCTGCTGCCAATTTCTTCAATGGTATTGGCATAGTCAACGTGACTATTTCCCCAGCCATCTATAGAAATGATAGTTCCGTCCACCCGCATAGCCTCCAGCCATGCTGCTGTCCGTTTTCCTACAAAGTACTTTTCTTCATTATGCTGAGGTGTTCCAACAATAATGATGCCTACTAGATCGATATCATCATCCTTTGAAACTACATCCAACAGTGGATCTCTAAAATGATGCAAGGTTGTTTCCTTGGTTGATGGTCCTATACCCATTTAATCACCTTCTTTAAGTCATGGCCCTAAGGGCACCATCTCTATATTCATTAGGACTTAATATAATTGGTACATTTCCTAAGTCGATAATAGCTCGTCCCCCGTGAAAACCACTGGGTTCATTAGGAAGTATTTGATTGTCATACATAGCCCCTTGTCCTGCTACCTGTTTAACAATGGCTACCTTTTTCTTGTTTATTTTTGCTTTGTCATAAAACTCATGCTTTTCAGTGTACCGCTTGCCATCTATTTTCTTCAGCTTATCTCTGATACTTTGGATAAAGGTATCACAGACTTTATGTGCTTCTAAAATCGCAGCTCGATTGGTTCCTTGACCTTCCTTTAGGGTAACATCAAAGGAAATAATATAGTCATCCATTGATGGTGTGCCAGCTCTATTTAGATATAATTTCTCCTTTAGTATCCCTTCTGAAGAACCAAATTCAGCTACCTGTGTTCCAGCTTCGTCTACTCCTGTCAGCATCACATATACACCTGTCAACGTATGGGTAATCCCCTCTCCCAGCTTTCCTAAAACCTTAGTTGAGATAGGCATGATATCCATAATGCTATTGGTCCATTGATCATGCTGCTGAGGAGGTATGATTTTAACCTTTATTTCTTTTATGCTTTGGGTTTTTGTTACTATTTTGTCAATTAAGTCCAAAGAAAAGCTCAGGGTTTTGTCATCAATTTTTGTTGTGTTCTCTATCTTTACATTCTTTATATGAAAGGTTTTTATCACCAATCGTCTTAAGGTTTTTTCCTGTTTATTCATTGAATTCACCCTTATTTTCTTGTATATCTAGCCTATCTTTTTTCTTGAGAAGATAGGCTAGATTTTGTTTTATTATGTCTATACTTTTGCTACATACTCATATGGTAGTGGTACAATTTTTCCTGCACTTGGTATTTCAATTAATTGCTTTAAAGAATCCTTGCAAATAGCTTTTTGCATTTCTGGGTTATTTGGTTCTCCAGCATTTGCGCCCATTGGTACCAGTGGAGCTACCGCTCTCGGTGTACCATTTTGTCTAACAACTGGAGGTAAAGCCGCAATGATAATTGTAGGAATCCCCGATTCCTCGATCGCTCTCTGTACAATAACAGCAGAACGGTGGCAGGTACCTCAGCCAGCGGTTAGGAGTACCGCATCTACTTCAGCTTCTTTTAATCGTCTAGCAATTTCTGGTCCTGCTTCTTCTCTAAACTTGGTTTGGTCGCCTCCGCCACCCATGAAACCAAAGTTTACTGGAGAGATAGCTTTGATAAAGCCTTCTTCCACCAATTCTCTTATAGGATCGATTGGGAACATACAGTTGATGTCCTTATTTACATCTCCATTATCATATCCACCATGAGATACCATCATTTCACTCACTGGAGCAGCTCCTGGAATTGCTCTAACCGAAAAATCTCCAGCTAAGTTGAATCTTTTATCAGATTTTAAGTGTACTCCTGCTGCTGTAACTAAGGCTACTGTCATATCCTTTAGCTCTTTTGTTACAGGTGCCCATACTGGCGGAGGAGTAATCGGTACGAATATTTCTGATTGTAGGCCTTTTACTACTGTTAAACTAGCCATTATTCTACCTCCTTCTTTTCTCTATTTCTTTTTTCTATGTTACTGATATATTTTTCATTGATTTCTTCGCTGATGATCTCAACAAAACTCATTCTTAATGCTACTTCTTGTCCTACTTTGATTGGATGATCACTAATCACCATTCTCATAGGAACCTTTAAAAATCCTAATCTACCTTTAAGATCAACAGATATGGCGCCATCATGAACTTCTACTACGATTCCTTCTATATAGATAATCTTGTCTCCATATTTCATCTAATCACCTTTTCCTTTATTACTTTCATCCTTTTTCATGGGTGCCTTTTTCTGTCTACTCTGCTTCGTATATTTCTTTTCTTTTCTTACTCATTGGTAGGACTTGCTCGTTAGCAACTAGCTCTACTTCCTTACCTACCTGTTGCTGAATCATGTCAATGTTACTTTCTTTTACATTGGCATTGTATTTTCTTTCTGGAGCCTTTACTTCTTCTCCAGCAATTGCAGCCTTTAACATTGCTACTGCTCTTACAGCATCTTCTTTGCAAAGAGTGTTGTTTGAAAGAACTTCATTTTCTATACCTTGTGTAGATTTGTTTAAGTCAACCATATACTTCATGTATTTGTTTCCTACAACTAGTGCTCCCTGCTCTGCACAGAAGGACATTCCTACTACTGGTATTTCTCTCATACCTACTTGTTCATGGTGGCTGGCAAAATCAATGTGATTGTTTCCAAAACCTTCAGTGGTGATGAAAGCGCCATCAACATCCATCGCTTCTACAATCATTCCTAGTCTTTCAGAAACATAGAACTTCTCAGAGTTTACTTGTGGAGATCCTACAAAGATAACACCTGCTAAATCTAGTTCTTCATCCATCATTACTTCTGCTACCAATGGCTCTCTCCAATAATGTCTAGAATTCTCTTTGGATGCAGGCCCTATACAGGTTAAAGCATGAATTCCACCATCAAGCACTTCTAGTGGAGAAAGCATTACAGGTACGTTTCCTAAATCTACGTTTGGCTTTCCACCTATAATCCCTACTGGCTCTACAGGAAGGATTAAATTATCATGCATTGCCCCTTGACCCATAACTTCTTTAATAATAACTACCTTCTTTTTGCTTGGTCTTCTATATTGAACCAATTCCTCTTCTTCTACAATTAAGCTTTCATCTGCATTTTTAAGAGCTTCCCTAATTTCTTGAGTAATATAATCTGTAGCTTTATGAGCAGCTAATGGTCCTGGTCTTTCCATGTTGGTGTTTTCTTTTATAACAACCTCTGTTTTGATAAAGATTTCACCTTTGTCAGGTGCACCAGGTCTTCCCCACATGATATTGGCTTCTAGTTCCCCTTCAGAAGAACCAAATTCACCGATTTGTACACCGTTTGCATCTGTTCCAGTTACAACAACTACTACTCCATCAATCACTCTAGTGATACCTTCTCCTAGCTTGCTTTCACCTTCCTTTGTTGCAATCGGCTGAACATCCATGATGGTTTCACTGTACTTACCATAATCTTCTGGAGTAATGATGTCTACTTTGATAGAGTTAACAAGTTTGCTTACATTTACTGCATCATCACAAACATTTTCTCTTATATATAAAGTAGTTCCCTCGATTTTTGTTTCAGGTCCAAATACTACCTTTTCAATTTTGAAATGTTTTTTCACAAGCTTTCTGATGGCTTTCGCCTCTAAAGCTGCCTCTTTTTCCACTTTGGCTGCTGTTGCTGTCTCAACTGGAGTTTCCACTGCTGCTGCAGGCTGTGATACTGTACCCATAGCACCTGCTACAGATAATGGTATTTCTAGGTTGATGTCCTTGCCTTCTCCAATGTGGATTTTTACAACGCCGCCTACAGCTTGCACTACTGGTGCTGCTGCAGCTGCTGGAGCTGGAGCTTCAGCCTTCACTTCCTCTTTTACTTCTTTCTTTTCTTCTGCCATTACTTGCACTCCCTCTAATAAATCAGGTGTTAGTGGTGTTAATGAGTCAATTGTTTTTGTAAGCTTTGCTCCTAAAACCTCCCCTATTTTAAGGCAGTTTTCGGGTATTTGCAATAGTCCTGAATCTTCCAAATCAGGGAAAATTGCTGGATCTTCAAGATTGCTGGCTTCAAGAACTGTTCCTGCTTCTGTTCTACAACATACTACTGCTACATCATTTGCATGCTCCTTCGCAGTCTCTGGAGTTATTGCCATTTAAATCGCCTCCTATCCATATTCTTTCATTAATTAGTTTTAATATATTTATTCATTTTCATTTCTTCTAACAAGTCTTGATCCTACAGCTCTAAGTACATGATCTGTACTATGATAAGTTGGAACCCCTAACCTAGGAGCTACGTTCATCACTGTGTTGGTTCAGTCTCCACAGGTGCCTGTTAAAAGAACTTGTATCCCTTTTTTCTTCATATTGAGAACCTTTTCTGCTTGTCCAGGACATATGCCTGGTTGATCACAGCGGTATCTACCATTAACTTCTATCATTCTTTTACACTTTTCTTCTGCTACCACCTCAGCCCCCATGGCTTTGGCAATTTCCTTCAGTCTTTCCTCTTGAGCTCCACATTCACATGCTAGGATACCTATTTTTCTAGTTTCCTGTGGGAAGGGCATGGAAACCAAAATCCCACCTAATGTTTTGGTGATAGGAGAGGTTTCTTTTCCTGGAGTTCCTGTGTAAGGTCCTCCCAGTGTAATCTCTCCATAGGGCTTTACATAACCGCCACAAAGTTCAATATACTTCCCTACTGGTTCTCCCAGAGGTACATCTAAAAATACTCTTCCCTTTTTAGCATCCTTTACTCTCCCAGCTACTGTTAAGTCCTTCGTAATATAAGGCTTTCTTAGTTCAATAGCATTAGTAATATGCTTTAAGGTTTCTACATTTTGAATTACTGCTTTTGCTTCCATCGGCAGTTTTCCTGGCTCTAGTTCAATGCCTAGAACCTCTCTGACGATTACTCTTTCATCGCCGGATGGATACATATCAGGTAAGAACTTCACTTCTATATCTGGCTCTATAGAAGAAGCTTTTTTAAGAGCTCTTACAGCTTTTTGATATTTAGCCTTGATGGCAATGTAACCCTTTGAAGCATTGGTGATTTCCTTAATATACTTAAGTCCTCTCACCACTATCTCCGGCTCCTCCTCCATCAGCTTTAGATTGTGGCCCAAGATTGGCTCACACTCGGCACCATTGGCAATCACATAACCTCCCTCAAGGTTGACATTTAGTTTTACATGGGTTGGGAAGCCTGCTCCACCTGCACCTACAATACCTGCTTCTTTAATCGCCTCTAGTTTATCCTCAGTGGCTTTGATCTTTATATAATCATGGGCTTGGTCCTCTTTAGGCTGAATGGTGATAGCTTCCTCAGTGATGGCTTCAATAACACCGTGTACACTGGCATGAATGTTTGCTCCTAAACCCTCTGGAACAGCTATCAATTGTCCTTTTTGAACCTCATCTCCTACATGGACAAGCGCTTTACAAGGAGCACCCACATGTTGTTTTAATGGCAAAATAATTTTCAACTTTTTCACCTCCTTGAATCTCACTTTATATTATGAGCAATTACCGTGCCAATTTTTATTGCACTTTATTTTTCTACAGATTTTTTCTATAGCAATCATTTCCATTGTTGCTATTTCAAGACTTTGTTATTTAATTATCTTTGTATTTTGTGAAATATAGTTTTTTGTTAAGGTTTTTCTTCTCCCAAAGGTGTCCATGGTCTGACACTTATTTGGGAAAGGTATCACTAGTTTTTCTTTTAAACATTGTCGAAATCTGTTGAATTGAAGGTTTTTTCTATGGAATCAGTTCGCCAAAATTCAAAGCGTCAGTGTGTTGACGCATGTCAACACACTGACGCTTGTTTGAAGATTCTACTTTTATTTTGTTAATATTTCTATAAATAATCCACTAAATCATAAAATTTTATTTTATAGTATAAGGTGCTCCTGG
This sequence comes from Natronincola peptidivorans, assembly GCF_900111615.1. Classification (GTDB taxonomy): domain Bacteria; phylum Bacillota; class Clostridia; order Peptostreptococcales; family Natronincolaceae; genus Natronincola_A; species Natronincola_A peptidivorans. Next base: position 106,750 of record NZ_FOHU01000007.1, read on the forward strand.
GAATATTTAATAGCTTTGCAGCCTGCGCTTTGTTGCCTTCAGCTGTCTCCATAGCCTTTCTTATGATACCTATTTCAATATTTTTAACATTCTCTTGTAAATCATATCCTATCTCAGTTTGTGTTTTTTCTGTTTCACCCTGTAGCTGCTCTGGCAAACTGTCTACACTTATTTCTCCATCCTTTGAAAAGACTACTAAATGCTCTACCGTGTTTTTTAGTTCTCGAACATTACCAGGCCAATCATAATGCATCAGTGCTTGGAAAACTTCAGGGGTTATTTGAGGTGCAGCAATATTATTTTCCTTGCAAAACTCTTGGATAAAATGCTTTACAAACATAGGAATGTCTTCTTTTCTCTCTTTTAAGCTTGGCATCTCTAAGCCCACAACATTTAATCGATAGTACAGATCCTCTCGAAAGCTGCCTTCCTTCACCATCTTCTTTATATTTCGATGGGTAGCAGAAATAATCCTTACATCGATGTCGATAGGCTTATCTCCACCTACTCTCACCACCTGTCTTTCCTGTAATACTCTCAAAAGCTTTGCCTGCATATACAAAGGCATATCTCCTATTTCATCTAAAAATAGGGTGCCTTTATGGGCTAGCTCTACTTTTCCTATCTTTCCTTTATTCAATGCCCCAGTAAAGGCGCCTCCCTCATATCCAAACATTTCACTTTCAAAAAGGTTTTCTGGTATGGCACTGCAATTAATCGCTACAAAAGGTCCTTTTCTCCCGCTTGCTTGATGGACTGCCCTTGCAAACACTTCCTTTCCGGTACCACTTTCCCCCATAATCAATACACTGCTATTGGTTTTTGCCACCTGCATTCCCTTTTGAATCCTCTCCTGTATAGCATCACTTCTGCCTAGGGTTTGTCCAAAGGAGTATTTATCTTCATTGATTTTATTTACTTCCATTTGTAGGTAGTCTAGCTTCTCTTTAGTGGCTTCCAGCTCTAAGGATAGATTCCTTACCTCTGTTATATCTCTGTCGGTGGATACTGCCCCTACAAATTCTCCACTGATAAATATAGGAATAGCGCTGATATTGACATAGCTTCCCTTCCTAGGACTATGGATAACATTCTCAACTGATTTTTTATTTTCTAATACCTGTAATAGCAGACCGGTTGGGAATAGTTCCTCCAGCTTCTTTCCTACGATTTCTTCTTCCTTTACCCCATAAAGCTTTTCGGCTTTTCCACACCATAATATCACGATGCCTTCCTTATCCACCACACATACAGCTTCATGCAGGTTATCTAATATATAGCCAAAGGTTTCCCTCATCTCATCAATTTTTGAGTAGACCTTATTTAAAATGTCTCTTACTCTTATGATTCCCACCAGCTTATTGTTATACATTACTGGTAATCTACCAATGCTTTTTTTCTGCATGATATTTCTAGCTTCTATCGCTTTGGCATTTCCTTCTATAACAACAACATCCTTGATAGCGAATTTTCCTATTGCATCATCAAAGCTATTCTTTTTAGGAACATCCTTCAATATTTGCATGATATCCATAAAGCTTATAATCCCGCAAAGCTTTTCTTCTTTATCTATCACTAATATGTCCTGAATATTATTATCCAACATTTTTCTCATGGCATCTCTCAAGGATGTATCTTGATGAAGCTTTAGAAAATCCTCTGTCATAATGTCCATTACCGTATAATTGTCCAGTCTATCTAATAACATAGCACCCTCCTTATAATAAGCAGTGTCAATATCCTTCTCCTACATTATATAGGATGTTTTCATAAGTTTCAAAGTTTTAATGTTTAGCCCTATTAGATAGGGGGTATAATCCAATTGTAATTACATAGAATAAATATTATAAATTATCTTGAGGAAGGAGTTTTGTTGAGATGCAAAAATATGTATGTGTACCATGTGGCTATGTTTATGACCCGGAGGTAGGAGATCCAGATTCAGGTATTGCTCCCGGAACAGCTTTTGATGATATTCCTGATGATTGGGTATGCCCAGTTTGTGGTGTTGGTAAGGATATGTTTGAACCAGAAGAATAAGATTATTTATAAAAAGCCACTGTTGTGGCTTTTTCTTATATACAGGATTGCCTCTAAGCATAGAAGATATGCTTTTTTTATTTTTAAAATATATTTTGTTTCTTGGTAAAATATTATAGAATAGAAGGAGTGGAAGGATAAAAAATGTACCACTATTGAAGGGAGTCAATCAATATGTCAAAACAGTTAAAAGCAGATTTAGCATTGCTGGGGGTTACCATAATATGGGGGTCTTCCTTTATTTTGTCTAAAAACTCATTAGATCATCTAGCCACCTATAATTTCCTTGCCATTCGTTTTATCATATCCGCCTTACTATCCTCTATCATTTTTTATAAAAATATCATCAGCATAAAAAAGGATACTTTAAAATATGGCTTTTTAATAGGAATTATTTTATTTACAGGCTATGCTTTCCAAACAGTAGGGCTGAATTATACCACAGCTTCTAAATCTGGCTTTATTACAGGATTTGCTGTAGTTATAGTTCCAGTATTATCAGCATTGCTGTTAAAGCTCAAGCCTGAAAGGGCATCAGTAATAGGGGTTGTTTTGGCCTTAATAGGCTTAGGCTTCCTTACCTTAGATACTACACTTTCCCTCAATATTGGCGATTTTTATACTTTTATCGGTGCCTTAATGTTTGCACTTCATATTATCACTGTAGGAAAATATACAGTAAAGGTAGATTCTATTGCCTTGGCTATCATACAAATCGCCACAGTAGGTATACTTAGTCTTTTATTCACCTTTACCATAGAGTCTCCTATCATACCGACAGGAGCAGAGGTATGGACCGCCATCTTGATTCTAGCAGTCTTAGCTACATCCGTTGCTTTTATTGTTCAAAATGCTATGCAAAAATTCACTTCTCCTACCCACACAGCCCTGATTTACTCTGGAGAGCCTGTATTTGCTGCTATGTTTGCCTATATCCTAGCAGGGGAAGTTTTAACAAAGAGCGGCATTTTTGGTGGTGTATTGGTACTAATGGGTATGATTATAGCTGAGTTAGATTGGAAAGCAATCTTCCTTAAACAGAAACAAAAAAGACTTCAAAACAGTTAAAGTTATTGCAAAATCAATTTTTCTTTGTTGTAAACCAAAACCCCAGCACCCTCACGTACATATACGCTACGGTTGCTGGGGTTTCTTGCACCCTAAAGCTAATTAGCACTTTAAAAAATCTATTCCAGATATATTATTGCTTTGGCGCTTCCTCTATCGTAATAGGCAATTGTCTGCTGGTAAATAAATCTGCTATACTATCCCATAAAACATCTACACCCTCTTTTTTTAAAGAAGATATCGGAATAATTTTATCTTCTTTCGACATCTGCAGTTTTTGGCGAATAATTTTAAAATGTTTTTGTCTTTGTCCTCGAGGTATTTTATCAGATTTAGTTGCAATGACAATGGTGCCAAAGCCGAAATGCCTGATCCAATCATACATCATCTTATCATCATTAGAAGGTTCATGGCGAATATCCACTAGAAGCATTACCTCCTGTAGATTTTTTCTAGTGCTTAGATAGGTTTCTATACTTTTTCCCCAAGAAGCCTTTTCACTTTTTGAAACCTTTGCATATCCATATCCCGGCAAATCTACTAGATAAAACTCCTTGTTGATGACGAAAAAATTGATGGTTCTTGTCTTGCCAGGGGTACCGCTGACCCTTGCTAGTTTTTTTCTACCCAGCATTGTATTGATAGTAGAAGATTTTCCAACATTGGATCTTCCCACCATTGCAATCTCCGGTAATAAATCCTCTGGGTATTGAGTAGGGACTACTGCACTGGTGACAAAGTCAGAGGTTTTAATCTTCATTTTTTTCTCCCCTTTTCAGTGCATGCTCCAGCACCTCATCCATATGCTCTACAAAGACAAAATCCATTTTTTTCTTTACATTGTCAGGCACATCCTCTAGGTCTCTTTTATTGTCTATCGGTAATAATACCTTTTGTATCCCTGCCCTTTTTGCAGCTAACACTTTTTCCTTAATGCCTCCTACTGGCAACACCCTACCTCTCAAGGTGATTTCCCCAGTCATGGCTACGTCCTTATATACTGGAATATCCGTTACTGCAGAAATCACTGCTGTTGCCATGGTAATTCCGGCAGAAGGACCATCCTTTGGTGTAGCACCTTCAGGAATATGTATGTGAATATCAAGATTGGTATGAAAATCTGAATCTATGTCTAATGCTTCTACTCTTGATCGGATATAACTAATACCAGCTTTGGCAGATTCCTTCATTACATCCCCTAGCTGTCCCGTCAAGACCAGCTTACCATTTCCTCGCATAGGTGTTACTTCTATAGAAAGAGTATCTCCACCCACCATGGTCCAAGCTAAGCCTCTAGCAATACCAACTTCATCTTTTTGGCTGATCATCTCATATCGATAAATTGGGTTGCTTAGATATTTTTTTAGGTTAGCAGGTGTGATTTTAATTGTTTTTAGCTTTTCCTCCACTACTCTTTTGGCTACTTTTCTACAAAGATTAGCAATCTGTCTTTCTAGGTTCCTTACCCCTGCTTCTCGAGTATAATAGTTGATGATATCTCTTAATGCCTTTTCAGATACCTGTAGATTTGCAGGCTTTAAACCATGCTCTTTTATCTGTTTAGGCAATAAATACTTTGAAGCGATATTTAACTTTTCTTCTTCAGTATAGCCAGCGATGCGGATAACCTCCATACGATCCAAAAGTGGTCTTGGTATCGTATCTAAGGTGTTAGCAGTAGTTATAAACATTACTTTGGATAAATTAAATGGCATCTCCATAAAGTGATCGGTAAAATCATGATTTTGTTCAGGATCCAATACCTCTAACAAGGCAGAAGCTGGATCTCCTCTAAAATCACTGGCTAATTTGTCTACTTCATCTAATAAGAATAAGGGGTTTTTTGTGCCAGCCTGTCGAATAGAGGAAATGATTCTACCGGGTATCGCTCCTACATAGGTTCTCCTATGCCCCCGGATTTCTGCTTCATCCCTCACACCACCTAGGGACATTCTGACAAATTTTCTGTTTAATGATCGGGCAATGGATTTAGCAATAGATGTTTTCCCCACTCCGGGAGGTCCTACTAAGCAAAGAATAGGTCCCTTCATAGATTTTGCCAGTTGTCTAATGGCTAGGTATTCTAGGATTCTTTCCTTCACCTTTTTAAGTCCATAATGATCTTCATCTAAGATAGCTGAAGATTTTTTTAAGTCTAATCTATCCTTGGTTTCCTTATTCCAAGGTAGATTTAAAGCCCAATCTATGTAGTTTCTGATAACACCTGTTTCTGCAGAGGCTGGTGATAGCTTCAACAATCTATCAATTTCCCTCTCTATTTTTTCATGAACATCCTTAGGGAATTTCAGTTTTTTCAGTTTTTCCTTGTAATCTGCTACTTCTTCAACAACCCCTTCATCTTCCCCTAATTCCTTCTGAATAGCCTTTAATTGTTCTCTCAAGTAGTATTCTTTTTGTACCTTATTAATCTGTTTTTTTACGCGACTATTGATTTTCTTTTCTATTTGTAAAATTTCAACCTCTTCCAATAGAATCTTGTACAATTTTTCTAATCGCTCTAATGGATCAAACGCTTCTAAAATCTCTTGTTTCTGGCCAGGCTTGATAAAAACATTGGAGGCAATTGTATCCGCCAATCGCCCTGGCATTTCAATCTCAGCAATGGTAATAAGGATTTCTGGTGAAATCTTATTGCTGATATCTACATATTCCTCAAAAGCATCGATAACACTACGCATCAAAGCCTCTGTCTCACTATCAGTGGTTACTTCACTTTGATAGCTTCTTTCCTCTATTTCCACTTGAAAATATGGGGTTTCTTGTAATACATTTACAATCTTTCCTCTAGAAATCCCCTCCACTAAAACCCTTATGGTATCCCCAGGCAGCTTTAGCATTTGTTTGATTTTTGCAATAGTTCCCACTTGATAAATATCATTTAAAGAAGGAGCAGTGATCTCAGCTTCTTTTTGAGAAACTAAAAAAACCAGCTGATCATGCACCATGGCTTCCTCTAAGGCATTGATAGACCGCTCTCTCCCTACATCAAAATGAATTACCATATATGGAAAAACAGTTAGGCCCCTTAAAGGTATTAGAGGCATTGTTCGACTTGAAATGTTTGTTTCTTTTTCTTCCATACCATCGTCTCCTTTTATCAAATTACACAGTTGATTATTATTATAACTTTTTATACTGCTTTTTTCAATATTTTACCCTAATTTCCATTATTATATCAAGTATTCAAGAAAAAAGTAAGTAAACTACGTCCAGACTACTAAAAGTCTTATTACATCTAAGTGGAAAGAAAACCTAGCCACCGCAATGTATATAGAAATACATAAAAATGACTGGGTTTTTCAAATATTGAAAATATGGAGACTTGTCAGCAATTGTGATTCTATTCTTTATCTTTGTTTCCTAGTGCAGCAGCAAAGTCCACTGTCTCTGCAGGAGAGATGACATTACTTTTCTTAGACTTTATTTCCATTGCCAATTTAACAACCTCTGTAACATGATCTACGGGAATAACTTCTATATTTAATTCCTGGAATCTTTCCTGATAGTTGTCTTTAGGTATTAGTACCCTTGTACATCCTGCTTCCTTTGCTGCATTTATTTTGGCAGTGATGCCTCCTACGGGTTTCACAGAGCCTCGAATAGAAACTTCTCCCGTCATGGCCAAATGATTATCAATAGGTTGATTGGTAATAGCTGAGTATATGGCTGTTACCATAGTAATCCCTGCAGAAGGCCCATCGATAGGTACACCTCCTGGAAAATTGACATGAATATCATAGTCCTTAGGATCTACCTGAAAAAACTTTTTAATCACTGTTATCACATTATCTACCGAATCAGAGGCAGTACTTCTTTTTTGAAAGGATCTTCCTGGAGCATTGGTTTCTTCTCTATCAATAATACCAGTAACAATAATCCTCCCCATTCCTTTAGTAGGCAGTTCTATAGCAGATACTTCTATCTCTATCATCATTCCCATATTGGGACCATAAACAGCTAAACCATTGACATATCCAACTGATGGTTCTTTTCCCACTTTTTTAGCAGGTCTAGGACTATAGTTTCCACTTTCTATCACCCATTGGACATCCTGTAGAGTTATTTTTTTTCTTTTTTCTGTCAAAGCTAACCCGCCTGTTATTTGGATGATGTTTACAGCCTCTCTTCCATTGGTAGCGAATTTTTTTATTTCCTCTACTGCTCTTTCCTCTATATCAAATTCACTTTTTTCACAAGCATTTTTCGTAATACTTCCTATTTCCTCTGGAGTAAGTGGACGAAAGTACACTTCAACACATCTCGATCTTAAGGCTGAAGATAAATCTCCAGGGGATTTTGTGGTTGCCCCTACTAACCTAAAATCTGCTGGTAATCCCTTCTGAAATATTTCATGAATATGCTGTGGAACATTTTCATCCTCAGCATGGTAGTAGGCACTTTCTAAGAAAACCTTCCTATCCTCCAAAACCTTCAAAAGCTTATTCATTTGAACAGGGTGTAATTCTCCAATTTCATCTAAAAAAAGCATTCCTCCGTGGGCCTTTGTTACAGCACCAGGCTTCGGCTGAGGAATTCCTGCCTGTCCTAATGGTCCTGCTCCCTGGTAGATGGGATCATGTACTGAGCCCATTAAAGGATCTGCTATTCCCCTGTCATCAAACCTCAAAGTAGTAGCATCCATTTCTACAAACTTAGATTTTTGACTAAATGGCGATATCTCGCTTTTTTTTGCTTCCTCTAATATTACTCTTGCAGCAGCAGTCTTTCCTACCCCAGGAGGACCATAGATAATAACATGCTGAGGATTTGGACTGCATAGAGCTGCTTTTAATGCCTTTAAACCGTCTTCTTGACCTACTATATCCTTAAAACAAGAGGGTCTGGTATGCTCCGATAAAGGTATCGTTAAAGCATTCTCTCGTAGTTCCTTTAGTTTCTCAATCTCTTTTCTTGATTCCTTTTCTATAGCTGCTTTATTTCCTTGTTGATTTTTCAAAAGGCCCAAAAAGTAAAGTCCAATAACTACAGCAAAAAAGAACTGGACTAGATAAAAAACATTTGGCAAAATATGACCTCCTTTCATTGTCCTATGATTTTAGTATGTACATAGCAAAGCTATTTATCCTGCAGGAAAAGCTGTCATTATAAGTAACTTTAGGTAATTTCATTCAAATTTTAATATCAATTTGTGTTATACTATTATTATTGAATACATCTGTAGGAGGCTATAATATGAAGGAGTATTTCAAGTTGTTCAGTATCTTTTTTCGAGTTGGCGCCTTTACCTTTGGTGGTGGATATGCTATGATTCCAATTATCCAAAAAGAGATCGTTGAATCTCATCAACTAATAGATGAACAGGATTTTCTAGATATCATTGCTGTTTCTCAAAGCTTACCAGGACCGGTGGCAGTCAATACAGCGGTTTTTGTAGGGTATAAATTGAAGGGAATATTTGGGGCTATAGCTGGTCTATTAGGAACTGTGTTGCCTTCTTTGTTGGTGATTTTACTACTGGCTGTGTTTTATAATAACATCAAAGATATTACTGCTATTCAGTTGTTTTTTCAAGGGGTTCGTCCAGCTATTGTAGCCTTGATTCTGATGTCTGCCTTAAAGCTTTCTAAATCTATTTCTAAAACATCTTTTAATATCAGCATCATTCTTTTTGCATTTATCGCAGTTGCTCTACTAAAAGTGCACCCTATTCCCGTGGTAGTCCTATGTGCTGTAGCAGGATTAATCCATAGAAAAAAGGAGGGAGAACATGGCCTTCATTAGATTGTTTTGGGTTTTTTTAAAGATAGGCGCCTTTAGCTTTGGCGGCGGTTACGCAATGCTGCCTTTGATTGAGGAAGAAGTAGTACATATACATCGTTGGCTTTCTTCAGTAGAATTTGTTGACATCATTGCTATATCTCAAATGTCACCAGGCCCTATTGCTATCAACGCTGCCACCTTTATAGGCTTTAGACAGCTTGGAGTTATAGGATCTATCGTGGCTACTACCGGTGTAGTTTTTGCTTCCTTTTTCCTTGTTACAACCTTAGCCCATTTTATCATTAAATATAAAAATGCCCCCTTTATTGAAGGTGTTTTTTCTGGTATCCGCCCTGCTGTGATTGGCCTAATTTCCGCTGCCTGCGTTTCTCTGTTTCAAACCTCTGTAGTAGATATGAAGGGCTTTGCTATCGGCCTTATTGTTTTAGCTATTTTATACAAATCCAAGCTTCACCCCATCGGCATTATTATGCTTTCAGGTGTCATGGGAATTGTTATATATTCCTTTTAAAAAAAATAAAAAAATCCTAACGAGAATGGTTTCATTCTGCGTTAGGATTTTTTAATTGTTTTATTTAAGATGCCGATTCCTTTGGCTTCTTTTTGCTCTTTGTTGTATCAGTACTTTTTAATACGATTGTTGGCTCAGTTCCCTTATCAACGGTATCCTTAGTAATGACTACTTTATCGATATCATCTCTTGATGGAATGTCATACATAATATCCATCATCAGACCCTCCATGATACCTCGCAATCCTCTAGCACCAGTCTTTCTTTCTATTGCTTTTTTAGCAATCAGCACTAAAGCTTCATCTTCAAAATCTAAATCCACATCTTCTATATCAAACAACTTCTTGTACTGTTTCACAAGTGAATTCTTAGGTTCTGTTAAAATCTGAATTAGTGCATCTTCATCTAACTGGTCTAAGGTTACTACTACTGGTAATCTACCAACAAATTCAGGAATTAACCCATACTTTAATAAATCTTCTGGTTGAATTTGTTTTAGCAGAGCTCCCATGTCTATCTTTTGCTTACTGGGGATTTCTGCACCGAAGCCCATAGATTTCTTTCCAGTTCTCTTTTGGATAATGTTGTCTATCCCATCAAAAGCTCCACCACAGATAAACAAAATGTTGGTTGTATCTATTTGTATAAACTCTTGATGTGGATGCTTTCTACCACCTTGAGGAGGTACGCTTGCAATAGTTCCCTCTAGTATTTTTAGCAGGGCCTGTTGCACACCTTCACCACTTACATCTCGAGTAATGGATGGATTTTCTGATTTTTTTGCTATTTTATCTACTTCATCAATATAAATAATACCTTTTTCGGCCTTCTCTATATCATAGTCTGCCGCTTGGATTATTTTTAGTAAGATGTTTTCTACATCTTCACCTACATATCCAGCTTCAGTAAGTGAAGTAGCATCAGCAATAGCAAAAGGAACATTTAATAGCTTTGCTAAGGTTTGTGCCAATAGTGTTTTACCTGAACCAGTAGGTCCTAGCATAACAATATTGCTTTTTTGAAGCTCAACATCTTCACTTTTTACTTCCATATTTACTCTTTTATAATGATTATATACAGCAACTGCTAAAGCTTTTTTTGCTGGTTCCTGTCCTATAACATATTGGTCCAATATGGATTTAATTTCCTTTGGCTTAGGTAAATCCACTAAGTCAATATCAAGATTTTCATCAAACTCTTCTTGGATAATTTCTTGACATAATTCTATACACTCATCACAAATGTATACATTAGGACCAGCAATCAGTCGTCTTACTTGATCCTGAGATTTACCGCAAAAGGAGCATTTTAATTGCTTCTTATCTTCAAATCTAGACATCTTTACACCTCTCTTAATTCGCAATTATTTTCTTGCGGTGATCACTTCGTCTATAATACCGTACTCCTTTGCCTCGGTAGATGACATGAAAAAATCTCGATCAGTATCTTTTTGAATACGTTCCATAGGCTGCCCTGTTCTTTCTACTAAAATCTCATTAATGGTATCTCTTGTTTTTAATAATCTCTCAGTATGGATACGTATATCCTCTGCCTGACCACGAGTTCCTCCTAATGGTTGATGAATCATGATCTCAGCATTGGGTAAAGCATACCTTTTTCCTTTTTTTCCTGCTGCCAGTAGGAAGGCACCCATACTGGCGGCCATGCCAATACATATAGTAGAAACATCAGGCTTAATGTAGTTCATGGTATCATAAATAGCCATTCCGGCAGTGATAGAGCCTCCTGGACTATTTATGTAAAGCTGAATATCCTTATCTGGATCCTCTGCCTCTAAAAAGATTAGCTGTGCTACAATCAAACCTGCTGTAACATCATTTACTTCATCGTTTAAAAGAATAATTCTATCCTTTAATAGTCTTGAATAGATATCGTAGGATCTTTCCCCACGGTTGGTTTGTTCTACTACCATTGGTACTAATGCCATGTTACATCTCCTCCTAATATTATCCTTTATGCTATTTTAGCGTTATCTACTAAGAAGTCGATGGTTTTCTTTACAACAATATTATCTTTAATGTAATCCATATCTTGGTCTCTCAATGTTTCCTTCAATTTGTCAACCTCTTGCTTATATTGTTCTGCCATCTTTTCAATTTCTTGGTTTATTTCTTCTTCAGTAGCTTCGATGCTTTCTAGCTGGCTAATTTTTTCTAGTACTATTTGTGTTTTTACCCTTTTTTCGGCATCCTCACGCATTTGATTTCTTAAAACTTCTTCATTTGCACCTGTCATTTGATAATAGTAGTCTAGATTTAAGCCTTGATAGCTTAAAGTATATTCAAACTCCCTTAGCATGCTGTCAATACGTCTTTCTACTACTGCCTTTGGTAGTTCAACTTCTACCTTATCTGTAATAGAATCTACTACTTTATTTCTTAATTCCTGCTCTGTCTTATTTTTTGCTTCTTCTTCTAGCTTTGTCTTAGTATCCGCTTTTAATTCCTCTAATGTGTCAAACTCCGATACATCTTTAGCAAATTCATCATCTAGCTGAGGCAGTTCTTTTACTTTGATCTCATGAAGCTTCACTTCAAATACAGCATCTTTTCCTTTTAATTCTTCACTATGGTATTCTTCAGGGAAGGTAACCTTTACCTCTACTTCATCTCCTATGTTGGTACCAATAAGCTGTTCTTCAAACCCTGGAATGAATTGTCCTGAACCAATGGTTAGATTTTGTTTTTCTGCTGTGCCGCCTTCAAAGGCTTCTCCATCAGTCATTCCCTTATAGTCAATGGTCACTATATCTCCTTCTTCAACTGGTCGATCTTCTATAGTAACCATTCTAGCATTTTTTTCTACTAAGGCATCTATTTCCTTTTGAACATCCTCTTCCTGTACATTATACTCTATTTTATCTACTTCTATACCTTTGTAGTTATCTACAACCACCTCTGGCATAACTTCTAAAGCTACAGTTAATACTACATCCATACCCTGCTGAATCTCTTCTATGTCCTCAATTGCTGGAGAATCTACAGGATCAATATTATGCTCTTCTAAAGCTGCTTCATAAACCTCAGGAAAGGTTGTGTTGATGGCTTCTTCATAAAAAATCTCTGGGCCATAATTTAACTCAATAATTTTTTTCGGTGCTTTTCCTTTTCTAAAACCAGGAATATTAAATCTTGATTTCATTTTATTATAGGCTTTATTTGTTCCTTCTTGGAATTTGTCGGCACCTATGACTACCTTTAATGTTATTTTATTACCTTCTCTTTTGATTACTTCTGAACTCATTAAATGGTCCTCCTCTAGTATTTAATTTTAACATTTATTAAGATTTATATTATTAAAAATAGTATATATGTTATTGAATTTTAACAACAAATAAGTAAAGTATTCAAAAAACATTTTTCCTATGTGAAAAAAACATCCATAATCTATTAATTGGATGTTTAACACATTATTGTTCTACTTATCATTTTAATACTATCTAATTATACTATTATTGTCAACATCAATAAACCTTTTTTAAGCTGTATTTATGATATTTTTTTATAGGATATTGAAAATGGTTTTTTTTTCTATATTTCTGCTTATACTAATGGTTAGATAGGTCAACTCAGCTTTCTATAATTTGACAAGCCCTAGCTTTACCTTTATAATAATGAACCAACTCTGCCTAGTGCTGAGTTCCTATAAAGTACTTGTTTATTTTTATGAAGTGAAAATTCATATGTAACAACTATTTTATCCTGAGTAATAAAATAAGAAGGGAGGATGAGTATTTGATAGAGTTTAAGAAAGTAGTAAAATCCTATGATAATCAAATCAAAGTAGTAAATGGGTTAGACTTTAAAATCAATGATGGAGAGCTTGTAGTGTTGATAGGAGAAAGTGGGTGTGGCAAAACCACCACCATGAAAATGATCAATCGTTTAATCGAGCCTACTGGTGGTGAAATCCTCATCAATGGTAAGAACATTATGAGTATCAATCCCATTGAGCTTCGGAGGAACATCGGGTATGTTATCCAAAAAGTTGGATTGCTTCCTCATATGACGGTTGGAGACAACATCGAGTTAGTTCCATATTTGCAAAAGTGGGACAAGAAAAAACGTAGAGCCAGAGCAGAAGAGCTGCTTGATTTAGTGAATTTAGAACCATCTCAATACATAGATAGATATCCTAATGAATTAAGCGGAGGTCAACAGCAAAGAGTTGGGGTTGCCCGTGCTTTGGCAGTGAACCCTGATATCATTCTAATGGATGAACCCTTTAGTGCAGTAGACCCTCTTACCCGTGATCAACTTCAAGAAGAACTTTTAAAGCTGCAGGATGAAGTAAAAAAAACCATTGTATTTGTAACCCATGACATGGATGAAGCCCTAAAGCTTGGGGACAGGATTGCTGTTATGAGAGACGGTAAAATAATACAATATGATACTCCTGAAAATATCTTGAAAAATCCCGTAGATGATTTTGTAGAGTACTTTGTAGGTAAAGATAGACTATGGAAATCGCCGGAGATGCTTTTTGCTAAGGATATCATGAATAAGAAGCCTATCATGATTTTACAGGATAGAACACCTGCTAATGCAGTAGAAATCATGAAGGAAAAAAATGTAGAATATCTATTGGTTGTAAATCAAGTAGGCGATCGACCGAAAAAACTGCTGGGTATTGTTACTCCGAGAGAGCTAAGTGGCAAAGGAATATCTCAATATAAAATGAAGGATATCATGCGGACACAATTCACCACTGTTACTGAAAAAACAAGTATGGTACATGTACTGCAAACTATGAAGGACAAAAAAATAAAAAATCTTCCCGTTGTCGGAGAAGAGGATGGTTATTTAAAGGGATTAATCACCCATACCAGTATATTAAATATCCTAACAGAAGCTATTTCTGTTTATGATGATGATAGGGAGGGGTATTAAAAATGACCTTTTGGGAATTTTTTATGGATCGTTTACCGGATGTTATGAGTCAAACATTAAGACATTTACAGATCACTGGTATCTCTGTAGCCTTTGCTATTGTTGTTGGTATTCCTTTAGGGATTTATATTACTCGTAATAGACACGCAGCAAAATATATACTAGGTGTGGCTAATATATTTCAAACCTTACCCAGCTTAGCTCTTTTCGGGTTGTTGATTCCTTTATTAGGTATAGGCATACGTCTAGCTGTTTTTGTATTGTTTCTCTATGCTTTACTTCCCATCATTAAAAACACCTATACCGGTATCATAGGAGTAGATTCTGCTATTTTAGAGGCTGGTAAAGGAATGGGTATGACCTCCCGTCAACTGCTCACTATGGTGGAAATACCTCTGGCTCTACCAATCATGATGGCAGGGATTAGGATTTCTACCGTTATTAACATCGGTACTGCTACGATTGCAGCTCTCATCGGAGCTGGTGGATTGGGTTCCTTTATCTTTAGAGGTATTTCTATAGGTAACAACAATTTGATTTTAATAGGTGCTATACCGGCAGCCCTATTGGCTTTATTTGTAGATTGGCTTTTAGGTGTATTAGAATACCGTATCACACCTAAAGGCATTAGATAATAAATTTAAGAGGAGGATGAGGAATGAATTTTTTAAAGAACAAGAAAATTTTACTTTTTATTTCTATGTTTTTGGTATTTAACTTGGTGTTGGTTGGTTGTGGTGGAGGTACCGCCACTGAAGATGAGAATGGTGAAGAACAGGTTGCTGCTGGTGAAATCACTATTGGCACTAAAGACTTCACTGAATCCATTCTATTAGCAAATATCTTTAAGGTACTTATCGAGGAAAAGACAGACCTACAAGTAAATGTTACTGAGCTAGGGGGTACAATGGTTGCTTTTGAAGCTTTGAGAAATGATGACATCCAGATGTATCCTGAGTACACTGGAACAGGTTATATCACTATTTTAGGTCATGAAGAAATATTGTCACCAGATGAAACCTACGAAATCGTTAAAACGGAATTTATGGATCAATGGGACTTAGAATGGTTAGGAGAACTAGGCTTCAACAACACCTACACTTTAGCTTTACGTCAGGATAGACTTGATGAATTAGGGATAAGCACTTTTTCAGAGCTTAACGAAATAGCTGGAGAATTGTCATTAGGAGCAACCATGGAGTTTGTAGAAAGACAAGATGGTCTTCCAGGTTTACAGGCGGCCTATGGATTTGAATTTGGAGATGTAGTAGACCTTGATGCTGGTTTAATGTACACTGCTGTTAGAGAAGGCCAAGTAGATGTCATCACTGCCTTTGCAACAGATGGTAGAATACCTGCATATGAGCTAGGGATTCTAGAGGATGATTTGAACTTCTTCCCACCATATTTTGCAGCTCCCCTAGTTAGAGCAGATGCATTAGAGCAATATCCAGAGTTAGCAGATGTATTGGCAGAGCTAGAAGGACAAATCGACGATGAAACCATGGCTGAACTAAACTTCCAGGTAGACGAAGCCGCACTTAGAGAAGAAACAGTAGCTAGAGACTTCCTACAATCTATAGGATTGATATAATAATATATGCAAAATAAATAAGGTGATCCATGTGGATCACCTTATTTATTATTTATTTTATGTGCAAATCCATTATGGTAGTCAATTGTTGTTTTTCTATCTCCTCTTCCATCAGCAAGACCGTTATAATCGCCTGATACTCTCCTGCAGGAACAAGGTTGCCTTCATTATCCTGCAGATCCCATGTATCCTGCCAAGAGATGCTTTCTCCAGCTTCAAGGGTTTTCATGATTAAGGCCATGGTAAAAAATTTGTCATGGGAATAGGTATACACCTTCTCTTCTTTCTCATTGATAATCTCTATTTCAAATTGCTGTCCAGAGGAAAACATAATCTCTCTTTTTTCATCACTGATATTGGTTAATTCAAAGTCAAAAACAACACTAGCATCTTTTATTTCATAAGCAGCAGTTGTGGTAAATTCCTTTGTCATTCCTTCACCATTCTCCACTTCATCTTTATCTTCTGTGTTTTCTTTAAGAATAGCATCCTTTGTGTTTGCAATCAACGTAACTGCTTCCCCAAAGGTAACTGCATCCTTTGGTACAAACATGCTATCTCCTCTTCCTTTTGCAATACCATGGAAATAAGCAACCATAACATTGGTCCTATAGTCAAAATCAATTTCATCTGTATCGTTATACACCAAAATCATAGGCAATATCATTTCCTCAAGATTGGTATCCGTCTTTTCTGCCCATATTTCTACCATAGTACTTACTACCTTTTCTCTAGTAGTTTCTTGTATTTTTTGTGAAAAATCTTCGTCAATGGTAGCTTTTATTAATTCTTCTAGCTCCTGGGATGAAATTATATCTCTTAAAGACTTATTCTCCATGAAATATTGGATTCCATAAGCTTCCTCAACCCTGGTGGCAAAGGGTTGAGCCCAATGATTCTCCTTTTCCTGCTTGGTGGTAGCTCCAAAGGCTGTTATGGCTGTTGTTAACATTAAAGTTCCTGCTATAGTTAAAGATAATATTTTTTTCTTTGTCATAGTAAATGCCTCCTTATAAAATGATTTCTTTACTATGTAAGACGAAGATCCTTAGATTTTGTTCCATCTTTTAGCTGCTTTCTCTTTCAATAAAGCTATAGTTCAGTAAAACCTTTTTATTGTCTAAGGTTTCGTCGTTCAATATCTTTGTCAATACCCGCATTCCTATCGCTCCCATCTCATACATTGGCTGCGCAATGGTGGATAAAGACGGATACACCTTTCCTGCCATGTCAATATTATCAAATCCTACTATTGCTAATTCATCAGGTATAGCAATGCCCTTTTCTAAGGCTGCTCTTATGGCACCAATAGCCATTTCATCACTAGCAACAAAGATAGCTGTTGGTCTATTTTTAAAATCTAGTAGCTTTTTAGCACCCTCGTAACCACTCCTGAAACGATATCCACCTTCAATTATTAGTTCTTCTACGTATTCTATATCTGCTTCCTGTAATGCTTTTTTATATCCTTCTTTTCTTGCTAGTCCAACTACAGGATCATATTCTTTGCCTGTTATCATACCGATTTTTTTATGACCTTTTTTTATTAGATAATTTATAACATCTATACTGGCCTGGTGATTGTTAATTGTCACAGAAGGCAAATCCCCATAATCAGTACCAATCAATACAATAGGTATATCGGATTTCTGAAACTTTTCTCCTAGCTCTAATGGTATAAGATTTCCCATAAATATGATACCATCTACTTGCTTTTCCTCTAATGCGTCAAAATACTGGACCTCTTTTTCCTTATCTAGGTCAGTATTACATAAAAAGATATTGTATTTATACATATTGGCTACATCTTCAACACCTCTTACAACCTCTGGGTAAAACTGATTTGATATATCTGGAATCATGATTCCTATTGTCTTGGTATTTTTAATTTTTAAACTTCTGGCAATAGCATTGGGTTTATATCCCAGTTCCTCTATTGCTTTTTCTACTTTTTCCTTTGTCCTGGGTCTTACAGCTTTACTATCATTCACTACTCTAGACACAGTAGAAATAGATACACCAGCTTTTCTAGCTACATCTTTTATATTAAATCTCATACACTGACTCACCTCTCTTTGACATCTTTTAGTTATTTTTAACCAATTTTATACCTTTCATAATTAAATGTCAATTGATAGTAACTACCTATTTTCTATCTTTACATAGATACCCTGAATCCAGAGATTTATTCCAGTTTCTTTAAAGGGTTATTTCTTTGAAAAAATTTACGTTAAAAAGGAGGCTCTACTTCTTTTATCACTCTTCTTTTATCAGATGCATAAAATGGTTAGAAGAAATCATTTTAGGTGGGTGATAAAAATGCAATACATAAAGCATTTTAATAGCTATAGAGGCTTAATTGCTGGTATTGATACCAAGATTCCCCTCATCAATGGCGCCTATACTACCGCCATCAATTTTGATAATGCCGCTACCACACCTCCTTTTCTTGCGGTTCTAGAAGAAATCATGAATTTCTCTCCATGGTATGCCTCTATCCATCGTGGTGCAGGCTATAAATCTCAGTGTTCTTCTACCTTATATGAAGAGGCCCGCAGCATTATTGGCAACTTTGTTGGTGCCGATCCTAATAAGCAGGAGGTAATTTTCTTAAAAAACACAACAGAGGCCATCAATAAATTATCCAACAGGTTGGTAAATCTTTATCCGGATGCAGTCATTTTATCTACCTGTATGGAACACCACTCTAATGACCTACCCTGGAGAAATAAATACACAGTAGACTATATCAACATAGATAAGGAGGGAAAGCTTTCACTAAGAGATTTAGAGGAAAAACTGCAGCACTATCAAGGAAGAGTGAAGCTGGTAGCTGTGACAGGTGCCTCCAATGTGACAGGGTATATGAATCCTGTCCATAAAATTGCTGCTATGGCACATGGCTATGGGGCGGAGATACTGGTAGATGGAGCACAGTTAGTTCCTCATGCGTCTGTTGATATGCTGTCACCAAAGAATCCTGGTCATATTGATTACCTTGTTTTTTCTAGCCATAAAATGTATGCACCTTTTGGAACCGGCGTTTTGATTGGACCCAAAAAGGTTTTTCAGCAAGGAGCTCCAGATTGCCCTGGTGGTGGCACTGTAGAGTTTGTTACCCATGATTATGTAAAATGGTTATCCCCTCCCTTGAAGGAGGAGGCCGGCACTCCAAATGTTATGGGGGTAGTGGCAACAATGGCTGCTATCAAGGTACTAAAGGAAATTGGGATGAATCATATAGAGGCCTATGAAAGACAATTAACAGATTATACCCTAACGCACCTAGAAAGAATCCCCAACATTCAGTTGTTTAATTATCATCAAGATAATCATCCCAAAGTAAGCATTATTCCCTTTAATATAGAAGGTATGTCTCATGACATGGTAGCCAGTATTTTGTCTCATGAAGCTGGTATTGCCGTTAGAAATGGATGTTTTTGTGCTCAGCCCTATGTCCAAAGACTTTTAAAGGTCCCTAAAGAAGAGGTTCAAAGAATCATGGAGGACGACACTCTACCTCATTTAGGCGTAGTCAGAATCAGCTATGGTTTATACAATACCTATCAAGAGGTTGATGCTTTGCTAAGGATACTCCGGGAAATTGCTGAAAATAGAAGCTATTATAAAGAAAAGTACAATAAAATCTTAGACTTTGGTTAGAATAAAAGGAGACTAAGCAATACCCGAATAGCAAATCAATAACCCTAGTGTCTATTGGGTTTTTAATGCAAAGGAGGCATTTTATTTGGAGAACAAAAGGATGAATCTTCTCATGTTTAGTGGAGAATATGATAAAGCGTTGGCAGCACTTATTTTAGCCAACTCGGCTAGAGAAATAGAAGTAGAGGTCACAATGTTTTTTGCTTTTTGGGGCCTATGCTTGCTAAGAGATCCTGAAAAAATGACTATGGAGAACAAAACCTCTTACGAAAAGATGTTTAGCATGATGACCCCAAAGGGTCCAGGTGAGCTTCCACTTTCCAAAATGGACTTTAGCGGCATTGGGAAAAGTATGCTTATTGAAATGATGGAGGATGATGACACTCCAGAACTAATTGCTTTTCTAAATGGTGCTGTAAAAAAAGGCGTACGTTTTTATGTATGCAAGCTATCTATGGAGATCATGGGCCTAAAAGAGGAAGAATTGATTCCTGAGATAGAGGTAGTAGATGCTAAAACCTACTTAAAAGATGCACTAGAATCTAATATGCAGTTGTTTATTTAAGAAATAAAATCTCCAGAGCTTCTCTGGAGATTTTAAAAGGTTTTATGCTTTTACTTTTTCAATTTTTATACCTGTCTCATGATCATTTAAGTTTTGCTTTTCAAAGGTATCGTCTTGCACGTTTTCAATGCTCACTGCCAGTATTTCCTGCATAATATATTCTTTATACAGCTCTACAGCCTTGAGGATTTCCTCGTCACCATCGAAATATACCTTGATATTATCAGCAACCTCGAAGTTGTGATTTTTTCTCATTTGTTGTACCTTTGATACAAACTCTCGCGCAAAGCCTTCGTCAATCAAATCCTGGGTCAAGGTTGTATCTAGGATAACAAATAAATTGCTTGCCATTTCTACCGTAAAGCCTTCTTTTGCAATGATATTGATCATCACATAATCCTTTGCAACCTCCACTGATTCTCCTTCTAGGTCCAGGGTGATCTTTTCGCCGGCTTCCAGCTGAGGTACTACAGTAGAAGCATCTAAGGAGGCCAAAGCTTTACCAAATGCTTTGATCTTGCTGCCTAGCTCAGGTCCTGCTACTCTAAAGTTTGGCTTTAAGCTGAAATCCATAAAGTCCTTTAGATTCTTTTCAAAATAAACTTCTTTAACATTTAGCTCCTCTTGAATCAGCGGTACTAAATCTCCGATGAGAGACTCATATTTACCATCCACCAAAATCTTCTGCAATGGCTGACGAACCTTAATCTTTGCTTGAGCTCTAGCAGCTCTGCCCAAGCCTACTAGATCTCTTACTAGGTCCATTTTCTTTTCTACCTCTTTATTAATCAAAGCAGTATCTGCCTCAGGATAATCTGCCAAATGCACCGATAAGCCCTCTGTTAGTTTTTGATACATTTCATCCGCTAGGAAAGGTGCAAAGGGTGCTACCAGCTTGGATACTCCCACAAGAATTTCATAGGTGGTATTGTAAACTGCTTTCTTATCCTCTGTCAGCTCAGTGGCCCAGAAACGTCTTCTAGCTCTCCTGATATACCAATTGGACAGGTCCTCGTTTACGAATTCTTGAATCTTTCTTACAGCCTTTGTTAAATCGTAAGCCTCCATATCCTTTCTTACTTCACCAATCAAGCTGTTGTATTTTGATAAAATCCATCTATCCAGCTCTGGACGCTCTTGGTGTTCAATAAAGAAATCCTTTGGATTGACTCCATCTGTATTAGCATATAGGGTAAAGAAGGCATATACATTTTCAATGGTGGTAAAGAACTTGCTTTGCACTTCTTTTAATCCCTCGATATCAAACCTAGTAGGTGTCCATGCAGGAGATACATGCAATAGATACCATCTAAGTGCATCGGCACCGTATTTATCAAACAACTCAAACGGGTCTACGGTATTTCCTTTGGACTTTGACATCTTTTGTCCATTTTTATCTAAAATCAAGTCATTAACTAATACATTTTTATAAGGTGATTTTCCCATAACAAAGGTGGAAATCGCTAATAATGAATAGAACCAGCCTCTAGTTTGGTCTATTCCTTCACAGATAAAATCTGCTGGGAATAGTTGATCAAAGTTTTCTTTGTTTTCAAAGGGATAATGATGTTGAGCAAAAGGCATAGCACCACTATCAAACCAGCAGTCAATTACCTCAGTTACTCTTGTCATGGTGCCTTCACAATCCTGACATTTCAAATGAATGTCGTCTACATAAGGTCTATGGAGCTCAACGGTTTCGTCAATATCCTCTATGGCCTTTTCAAGCAATTCTTTTCTTGAGCCTACAGAGGTGGTATGTCCACAATCACAACGCCAGATATTTAAAGGTGTTCCCCAGTATCGATTTCTAGATATAGCCCAGTCATTTAAGTTTTCTAGCCAGTTACCAAAACGTTTTTCACCAACATAATCAGGATACCAGTTAACAGAATTATTATTTTCAATCAATTGATCCTTTAGCTTAGTCATTTCAATGTACCAGCTTGGCTTTCCATAATAAAGCAGCGGTGTTGTACATCTCCAGCAGTGGGGATAGTTATGATCCATTTTTTCCTTTTTAAACAGCTTTCCTTCAGCGTGGAGCCATTTAATGATATCTACATCTGCATCAATAACAAATTGTCCTTCCCAAGGAGTAGTGGTGTATTTTCCTTCTTCACTTACTGGTTGCAGTACTGGTAAATCATATTTTCGACCTACTTGATAGTCATCTTCACCAAAGGCTGGTGCCATATGAACAATACCGGTACCATCGTCAGTAGTAACAAAGTCTGCATTGGTAACGAAAAAGGCTTTTTTATCAGGCTTTACAAAAGGCATCAGTTGCTCATACTCCATGTATTCTAGATCCTTCCCCTTTAGTTCCTCTAATACCTCGTATTCTTCGCCTATCACCTTTGTTGCCAATGCTTTTGCTACAATATATACCTTATCATTGTGCTTTGCTTTTATATAGGTTACTTCCGGATGCACTGCTAAAGCTACATTAGCCGCCAATGTCCAAGGGGTGGTTGTCCATGCTAAGAAATACTCATCAGCATCCTTTCTTTTCATAGGTACAATCACAGTATTGGACTTGATTTCCTTATAGCCTTGAGAAACCTCATGGGAGGCTAAGCCAGTTCCGCATCTAGGGCAATAAGGCAGGATTTTATGTCCCTCATAAATAAATCCTTCTTTAAAAAACTTATCTAAAATCCACCATACTGATTCTATATAGTCGTTTTCTAATGTGATGTAAGGGTTGTCTAAGTCAATGGAGTAGCCCATTCTTTCTGTCATTTCTCTCCATTGCTTTTCATAGGAGAAAACAGATTCTCTACACTTGGTATTAAAGGCTGCTATTCCATAGTTTTCAATTTCTGTTTTACTAGAAAGCTTTAATTGCTTTTCTACCTCGATCTCTACTGGTAAACCGTGAGTGTCCCATCCAGCCTTTCTTTTTACCTGCTCACCTACCATGGTATGATATCGACAAACAGAATCCTTTAAGGTTCTTGAAATAACATGATGAATCCCTGGTCTCCCATTTGCTGTTGGAGGCCCTTCAAAAAATACAAAGGATTTTGCTCCCTCGCGATTTTTTATGCTTTTGTCTAAAATATCATGTTTGTCCCATAATGCTGCGATAGTTTTTTCTCTCTCAACTACCGGCCCACTGGTTAAAGATTTAAATCCACTCATTTTTCTCATCCTTTCTCAGTAATGCTAATATGATAAATTTTATTTTATAATTTACACTGCCAAAAAATATAAAAAGTCCCTAATATACTTAGGGACGAATAGACCGCGGTACCACCCTGATTACAGAAACATAAGCTTCTGTCACTCCAATACATCATAACGTATGTCTACGGAAGCTCCTACTTAAGATTTCAGAACCTCTGCTCTGAGGTGATTTTCATAAAAGGTATCGTGATAATCTCTCACCACATGATTATCTCTCTGTAACCGTCTACTTTTTACTACTGCCCTCTTCTTAGCATTTATTAAAATATTTTGAGAACACAAACATCTTTTATGAATCTTCAAAATACATTATACATTTAGTATCTACTAAAAGTCAAGTGAATTGATATTTTGAAATATACTGTCATATGTATTTGAATCTTGCCAATTATGAGGTAAAATATACATTGAAAATAACATTGCCTTGAAGATTCTGTATTTTATAAAAACCCTTGCTTTATTGCAGAGGGTATGTTATTCTTAGTAGGAACTTAAATGAATAGTAAATAATGGAACACAAATATATTTCAATTCGTACTTAATCAATATAAGTATACCTATTGTTATTTTTATTAGTGGATTATTACAATGAGTTTAAGAATAAAATTTTGGAGGTATACATTATATGAATGGTACAGTGAAATGGTTTAACGCAGAAAAAGGATTTGGATTTATTACAGGAGAAGATGGAAAAGATATTTTCGCACACTTTTCTCAAATAAACTCAGATGGTTTTAAAACCCTTGAGGAAGGTCAAAGTGTTTCTTTTAACGTAGTTCAAGGAGCAAAAGGACCTCAAGCAGAAAATATTACTGTTATTTAATTAGTAAATATTTTACCCCTTAAATAGGCAACTATTTAAGGGGTTTTTGTATACCCTATATCAAATTCTATTTTAATGCAATATAAATATCAATATTTGCATTTTCCCAATCGCTGTTGAGATATTCTTCAAAATCTCCGGTAAAGCTTCTATCCAAGTCCATTTTCCAGATTTCATTCCAAGCTTCAGCAACTGCTTTTTCCATGTGTCCATGTACAGAGAACTTTGCATATCTTCCTGCCGGAATAATTTTTACAGTCAGTTCTTGGTTTTCTGCTTTTGAAACTTCATTTCCAGCGGTTACACAATATGTATCCTTTGAGTAGTCTGAATAAAGCCCGATGGCATACTGGTTTGCTTTGTTTTTGATCGTAGCGTTTACGCCTCCCTGGTACAGCTTTTCCCAAAGACCTCCTATGATTTCACCCATTTTTGGATCAGCATTGCTGGTGATTGCACTAACACCCACCACTATTTTTTCCTCTAAATTTACAACTTCATAATTCATTTCCATAACCTCCATCTATTTGATAAGGTTATTATACTTTATCTAACATGACAGCTGTGTGTCATATTTAAGAGGTTTTTTCATTTTTATAATTTCTTTTGTTATTTTCGTGAATACTTCAGCTCTAAAACTCCAGAATTACTTTCAAAGGTTGTGATGATATATCTTCAGATTACTTTAGCTTAAGCTTGCTTAGTCTTTGATTTAGTTCATCCGAGATAGTTTCCATGTGTAGTACCTGCCGTAGTAAACCTTCAATGGTTTTAGATTCACTATCTATGCTTGAAGCGACCTCTTCAACTGATTCTGTATTTTCTAGTGAAGTGGATTTTAAGCTTGTCATACTTTCAGAAATCATAGCAGTGGTTGCTGTTATTTCCTCTGTGGAAGCGGATACTTCTTCCACCATGGAAGATACTTTTTGAATAGAAGATGTAATCTTCTCAAAACGTTGGATTGCATCCTCTACATGTATGTCACTTGCTGACTTTTGATGTGATACCTCCTGCATGGATCGAGAAGCATTAATAATCTCCTCTCGGATGCTTCCCAAAAGCTTAGATATTTCATCTGCTGATTTACTGGATTCTTCTGCAAGTGTTCTTACTTCCTCTGCAACTACTCTGAAGCCTTGGCCATGCTCACCTGCCCTAGCTGCCTCTATGGAAGCATTCAGAGCTAAAAGATTTGTTTGCTTAGAGATGGCCGTAATGGTTTCAACGATACTATTTATCTCGTTAGAATGCTGATCCAGCTTTGTCATTAATTCAGTTGTTTCATTAACCGCTTGACCCACATGATCCATTTGATTTTTCATTTTTTTGATAGCTCCATTACCTTCAAGGGCATGGGTTTCAGTATCAGCAGCTTCAGCTGTCACCTGCTGTGAATACTCAGCAATCTCATTAATAGCTTGATGCATACCTACTATAGACTCAGTAGTGTTTGACATTTCTCCTGTTTGCCCTATTATTCGGGTTGTTACATCATCCACAGTAGTATTCATTTTTGAAAAAGAAGTGCTGACTTCCTCAAAAGATTTGGAAAAGTGCTTACTGGTATCTACTAAATGCTTTGAATTTTCCTCTACTTTTAATAGTATGCTTTGGAGAGTATCCATCATCTTGTTGGTATAGTTTGCTAATTCACCTATCTCATTGTTATCCTCAATATCTATACGTTTTGTAAGGTCACCCTTTAGCTCTGCCATTTCCTTCATTTTATTCACCAGTTTTTCTATAGAGCGATTTTGTCTTTTGGTAATCAACCTTACCATCCACCAGATAACAAATAGACATATAGCCATTAAGCCTACCAATACAGTTAAAAATATCACTTGTAGTTTTACTAATGCGCTTGTATTTACATCAAGCCCTAAAATAGCAACTACTTCATCATTTTGGACAATAGGTATATAGGCTGCCATATGTGCTTGCTGTGTGAAGAAATCTTGCTCTATGTTGGTAGTATGTACTTCTGTTGTCTCATATACCAACTCTCTTTCTTTATTTACATAGGGAAAAGCATCACCAATCTGGGCTCGACGATGACTGGAGGCATCTACAATATATATCCAGTCTTGGTTGCTGTCCTTTGCAAAAATATAAATGTTTGGTAATAGATCTTCTGATCTTTCTGTAATACTTTCTAAAGTATCCACAATGTTTCTGTAACCTGGTCTATCAGCATCTTTACTATCTATAAGGCCCTTTATATCATGCTGTGATAGCTCCCTTGCAGCGATTTTACCCATAGCATCCATGGAAATACTTAGCATTCGATATGCTGCCATATTTACAGTGGTATAAATAAATAGTCCAAAGCCAATAAATAATACTAATATCAGGATCATGATATTTCTTGTCCATTGTTTTTGCAAAGTGGTTTTTTTCTTGTTTTTCCTATGAAAATTCATGTTTAACCCTCCCATTAGATGTTGAATAGCGAAAGATAATCCATTAATCAATATTTTTGCTACTTTCTTTTAGTAATTGTTTTAAGCGCAATGCAACCTTCCCCTTAGCTTCATCAGATAATACATCAATATCAAGAATTTTAGCAAATCTCATGCCATCAGATGCTAATTTAATGATGGTAGCTAAGACAGGATCTTCACATTGATCCAGTTCCTGCTGACGTTTAGAAAAGTAGTCTCTAATAGGCCCAATTAACTCTTTATTAGTTGCTATAGCTGCTAATAACCCTGTTGTTAGCTCTCTATCTACAGAGGTAGCTGTATAACTAGTCTTTATATATTCTAGTAACCACCTTTCTCTTGTATATGGATTATTTAGCTCATGCTCTGTGGGAGCAACTCCTCCTTCAGCTTCAGCAAGCAGTTTGGCTAGCATTTCCTTAATCAATTCATTCTTACTGGGAAAATGGTATAGCAAACCACCTTTGCTAACCCCAGCAGCTCTAGCAACCTCTTCAAGGGTAAAATGATTGATTCCTCTTTGTATAATAATACTGCTGGCTGCATTTAATATTGCTTCCTTTGTATCAGTAGCGCTCATATTGCATCCCCCCATTCTACTGTACCGTCCAGTCGGTATAGTAATATCGTACTAGTTTTGTCATATCTTGTCAAGTACTGTGATTATTACTTCAAAAATTTTTAAGAACTATTTTATCATCTCAAAATCGAAATAAAAAAGAGTTTGTAGAAAAATCTCTACATACTCTTATATTAATCTAGTCTATCGTATCTGTTTATCATTGCGATCTACTTGTTCCTTTTTGCTTATAGATACATTTCTTTTTAAATTGGCAACCTTGCTTAAATTACTAAAGGTACAGCTTTAGTAATTATTTAGTTGCTTTTGCCTCCATTAAAGTATCTAGCTGCTCTATGACGGTGGCAATGGCATGCTCCTCATGACTAACAGTAACCATATCTGCTGCTTCTTTTAGTTCATTGTTGGCGTTCCCTACTGCGATCCCTAAATCTGCTACCTTCATTAATGAAATATCGTTAGGCTGATCTCCTATAGCTATAGTATAGTGTTCCTCTATTTCTAACATATTTTTCAGTACAGATAGTGCTATGCCTTTAGAAACCTCAGGTGAAAGTATTTCCAGATAATTTTTTTCTGAAAAAACCATGTCACAAGCTATATCCATCTGAAGCACCATTTCTTCTACTGCCTTTGCCTTTTCATGGGTTGTTGCAATTACAACAATTTTTGTAAGACTTTCCCCTGGTTGTCTCTGAGATAAGGACTTACATTCAACCCCCTCTTGATTCTCATGTGTTGTCACCAAATGATTCTTGTAGGGAGTGTAGATATCACTGTCCTGATATAACAAGATAGCCACTTCCTCTCCATGGATAGATAGAATCTTCTGCAGGGTTTCTTTTTTCACAGTAAGTTTTTTTTCATAAAGCACTGATTTCTTTAGAGGACAGTATATTTTTGTCCCATTATATAGCACTACAGGAATCGTAATTTCTAGTTGGTCTATAAAAGGAATCACAGCATCCTCCATTCTACCGGTTGCTATGGTAAACAATCCTCCTCTATCTATAAATTCCTTTATGGCTTTTTCATTTTCTTGACTGATTGCATATTTTTTGTTAAGTAGTGTTCCATCTAAATCTGAAACTAGAAGCACCTTGTTTATTTTGTTTTTCATCATAGATTCTTTCATTATATACTCCTTTTCCGCCTCAGTTCTCTATACCCTTAGCTTATTTATTTTAAGCATACCATAAGTTAACGCCACGATGTATTTATATTTCTCTACTTTTCTTTCAACATGATATTGATATCAAATTCTCCTATTGGAGTTGCTAAAGATAATAGTAGCCCTTTCTCGTTAGCCATAGAAAAGGACTTACATCCCCCTACGAAAATCTGAGGTGGTGCAAGATCGCATACATAATTGCTTTCTGTTAGGGCTGTTAATGCATTACCTCCAATAATATTGGCCACTTCCCCTAATGCAGAGGAGGCAAAGCTATCTATCTTATCTATTTCCATGCCAGACATAATTTTAATCATTTGCAAGGTCATATCCTTTGGGAAGCTGAAAACTATTGTCCCATTCAAATCGCCCGTCACACCCAAAGCAACATTTGCATCCTTACCGTTTACCATATCTTCCACCATTCTAATATTGCCTTTTTGAGTGTCTATATCCAGCATTAATTGAAATACGTCTTTTGTCGCTTTATAAAAGGGGTTTATATATTCTGCTTTCATCGAGCCTGTCCTCCTTCACCATCTACATATTTTCCAATCTCCTGATCCATTCTAGCAACATGCATAATGAGCCAGGTCATAAATTTACCTGCAAATTCTTGAATCTTTTCTACCTGCAAACATTTCAGCTGAAAAAAATTATTGTCTATAATCAGTGGTTCTATTAATATAATGTGAAAAAAAGAAGGCATCTCTGATAAAGGTGCCTTCTCTTAATAAGCTTTGGCAGCCTGACAATCATAGGAATGCATTGTTCCCTTAGACCCACAGCTTTGCGTCCTTACCTTTCAGTAAGTTTGCCTTTATCACTATTGTTATTATACATCTTCAATTAAATAGCTTTGCATCATGTAGTTATCAAGACAGAATTCGACATGCCGCCGCTAAATCCTCTATTTTTTTATTTTATTATAATATAAGCATGCCCCACAAGTACATTTTGTACCTGTGGGGCTTGTATATAAAGTTATTTATGAAATTAGGCTTTTAGCTGATAGTTTTTGTAGTCTAGTTCATCAGCTTATTGGCAATCAAGCTGATTTAGTACTTCCCATAGACTTTTTTCTGTTTCTTCGATGATTTTTTTCATTTGATCGATTTCCTGTTCTATTAGCTCTAAAGCGACAACAGTGCTACTCATCCTCTTTTCACCTCTTTTTACCTTAGTAATAGGTTTCTATCTGACGCAGCGTAATAGAAAGTATATATTATTTGAAGAAAAATCTTGTCAGAGCATGACGAAAACCTCTATAAATCTATTTTACTACGAATGAATTCCATTGTGGCTAAAGACAACCTTAAGAAATCTTAAAATTTTCTTTAAGTAAAAAGAGCTTATAGAAAATCTTCTACAAACTCTTATACTTTAATTGATTGGTCCGCCAATCCATTTAGCTCGCTTTTTAGACTCCTCCAATTTGGTAGAAATTTATCCATATATTCCTTAAACCTAGCGTTATGGTTTCTTTCTAACAAATGTACCATTTCATGAACAATAATGTACTCTAAGCACCTAGGGCTTTTTTTAGCTAGCTCAAGATTAATCCATATTCTTTTGGCAGCTGGATTACATGTCCCCCATCTTGTTTTCATTCTTTTTACACCCCAGGAGTTTACACTTACCTCCATGGTATCTTCCCATTTTTCAATATAATCAGGAATCACCGTTTTAAGATGATTTCGATACCATTCATTCATGATTTTCTGACGTTTCTCTACAGTGCTCTCTGGTCTTACATATAAATCCATAGAATTACTGTTGCGCATTTCAACCCTCTGCTTCCCAGTGGTTTCAATCACGTTTAAAGCATAGCTGCTACCCTCAAAGAAATGACTTTCTCCAGATACAAATTCTCTTTTTGGTTGTATCTTTTGATGTTGAAACTTAGCTCTTTGTTTTTTGATCCAAGAAAGTTTAGATAGGACAAAAAGTTTGACGGCCTCTGGATTCATTTTTTTAGGTGCAACTACCCGAACCCTTCCATTGGGAGGATGAACAGATAGGTAGATGTTTTTATTTTTTTTTAAAATAACTTCCATATCAATGCCTTCAATTGTCATTTTGTCCATGTTGGTACTCTCCTTGTTTTTGTGTAGTGGGTATTATAGTGATATTGATGCTTTCTCGTCATTATTTGCTAATTTTTATTATATCATTAAGAGGAATTGAGTAATAAGAAATACAGATTCAATCCACGCCCCCATGTAGGGAGCGACAAATTGCAACAAAACAAATGTCCATTTCAATACATCCTATGTTGAGGTTCAACAGCTGCATCCTTCACAGATATATTTTTTTCATGATTATTTAAATACATCCTATGTTGGGGTTCAGCAGG
>NZ_FOHU01000007.1:140842-166031 GCF_900111615.1 Natronincola peptidivorans
TTATTCTTTATATTATCGAATATCACAAGCCTAAATCAACAATATAACAGATTTTATACCAAGTCAATTTGGATGAAATATAAGTTTAATATAAATACACTTCTAATACTTGAAAACATTAGATTCTATGATAATTTTTTAGAGAATAGCCTGGTAAAAATATTTTTCTTCAGATTCTTTTAAAACCTTACAATATAAGATCTTCTCCTGTATCATTTTGCTTATTTCCTAATATTTCTTCTCCATATATATTGTTGTTCATCAATTTTATAATGCATACAAAATCCTCATATTCGTCTATTATTTTATTAAGATCTTTTTTCAGTAGCATCAACTTCGATGGCGTTATTTCACCCCTGAAAACTGATTTTTGAAAGTGAGATAAATATTTTTTGCACACTTTAAACACTTTATTACACCTCTTAACATTTACATCATAAAAAAGGAAAGCATAATTGTAGTTGTAATTTTTTTTCATCTACATTTTCTCCTTTATATCAAAAGGTTTAAATTCTATATCTTCTAATATAAATTTAATAAGCTTATAGCAATCTAACTTTATGGCTGTTTTATAGCTAACCTTTCTTTTTAGTTTCTGATGTAGGAATACACTCTCTAATCTTTCTTCAAAAGCAGTGATAAATATTTTTCTTCCTTCTTCATTTAATAAGCAATAGTTAACTTTTTTATCAAAATGCTTGTCCGCCTGTACTTTTCTATTGTTTACTAGATCAAATATAGTTTTAAAGACTAGTACAGGTTTAAAAGCTTCACTTATATCTAAGCTAAGAGAAAATCTTCTCTCAGACGGTACATGTAAAAAGCTAATTCTTTGATCTAAATGAGTATTATATATAGCCGTTATTGTTTTTGCATATAATAATGTGTTACCAAAGGAAATTAAAGCATTTATAGGATTATCTGGAGGTCTTTTCACTCTTTTATTCATTATAAAGTCTTCTAAGAGTATATACTTGAATTTTGCATAAAACCTTTGCCATAGCTCTCCCTCTACCTGCATAATCTGCTGGATATTCTCAGCTTTTCTTAAGTTTGCTTGCATATCTTTTCTAATCCAATCAATTGTATCTTTTACCTCTTTTTTATTGTGTTTGTAATAATGATATAGAACCTCATATATGTTATCTCCTGTAGCATTCACAATACTCTTGGCTATGATCAATCTTTTAGTATTATAAGCTTCTACTTGTTTTATGAGAATTTTTCCGCTATTGTACTGTTGTCTTGGATAGAAAGTACCACTGTAACCCTCATAATAATTAAAAAAGTGGATTACAATATTATTTTTCGAGATAAAATCTAACAGCTTACTGTTAATGCTTATCTCTGACATACAATATATTTCTCTTGTGTTTTCAACTGGTATGTAGACATTTTTATTATCCTTTCTGAAGCATAAAGAGTTATCTTTTCTAGTTAATTCCCCCATAGATGTTATATATCTTGTACTTCCCATAGTCTCCTCCTATATATAACAATATTCAAAATATGAACACTTTTTGCATTTTGGCTCATTAAGCTCTCTAGGAGCTTTTTCCTCAAGCAATAGCTTTTCAATACTTTTTGTTATTTTTTCAAGCTTCACTAATTTTTCATCATCTAATTCTACAATGATAGTCTTTTTACTTTTGTTCTTTTCAATAAACTCTAGTTTACCTTTTTTTACTATACCTTTATCTCTCAATACCTTTAGATATAATAATGTTTGCCATTTAGTAGCTTGTATATCAGCATCTGATTTTTTTACTTCTATCAGGTAATCTTTAGTAAGCCTATCTACCTTGATATTGTCAATACTTATCTCGGTGGATTTGCTTTTTTCTTTTTTTATTTCATGGATAGCTTTCCCGATCTTTACATCCTCACTATTGTCCTCTAGATTAATTCTATTCCCATGTAACCAACACTGCCTCTCACAATGAAAAAAATAATTCATCAACGTGCCATTTACTTTCATACATCCCTCCTATATAAAATCACCAATACCCTTATTAAAATTTTCCCGATCAAATTTTCCATCTACAAAGTATCTTTCTCCATCAGCAATATAATATATATCTCCTATACTCTCCTCGTAAGTAAAATCTTTTTTTTGCACCTTATATATAAAGTGATTGAGATTTGCGATTACTCTAGATAGCTTAATTTTTTTCTCTGCATAGTCTAAATCATTGTTTTTTAATAGGCTGATATACTCCCTCCAAACCGCTGCACCATCCAAAGTTTTGTTATTTTCTAATGTAATCTTTCTACTTAGAAACACACTATGCTGGTAATGCTCATCTATCAGCCTCATTTTTTCCTCGATTTTTTTGAAGTTTAACCCTTTTATGTTTTCATTGATAAACTTATAAAAATTATTATCATTTAATTTATTTGCTTCTTTCTCAAGTTTTTGTAATACACCCTCATAATAGATTCCAAAGTTTTTATTAATTAATATATCCCTTATTCTCTCAGTAGTTAAACTAATGCTTTTTTCTTTCCTAATATCATTTTTATAAATTTTTGCTGCATCATCTAAGTTAAAAAAATATACTATGCAATCCTCCTTCATACAGGATCTATTTATTCTACCTAAAAATTGTTCCTCAGAATCCAACATAGATATATCTTTATAGCCCACATCCATATCTATATCTACTCCCGCTTCTATCACTTGTGTGGCCACTAAAATAATGTTTTTACTATGCTTAACTTTTTCTATAATGACATTTCTATCTATACTGTTATCATCACCTGTAATAAGTTCTATTTCTTTTTTGTCCAGATGTTCTAATAGTTCATTCTGATCTTTCAATTTTTTAAAAAACTTCATTGCGCTTTTCTTTGTTATAAATTCAACCAATACATTACCATTTGTTTTTTTGCTAGTTTCCGTTACATGTTTTAGAAGCACCTCCATAATATTTTCTTGAATCTCTAATAATGAAAAATCTAATTTTACTCTATTTCTAAATATTGGATTGCTAAAGTACTTATCTCTGTTTTTAATCAAATTAATGGTTTCAGTTTCTTCATCTATAAGTTTGTTTAAATTTGGGAGTGTAGCCGACATGATTATAAATTTTATGTTTAAGGCTTCTGAATAATATTTAAGAAATGTTATAATTTCTTTCCAAATGCTATTTTTATAGCTTTGTATTTCATCTAAAATAATAATACTATTAGCCAGTTGATATAATGGAAATAAATTATCTTTTGAGGTTCCAAATAAATAATTAAATATACTAACATGAGTAGTCAAAACCATAGGATAGTGTAGAAACTGTCTATCCAAAAGAGATATTTCATAATCATCCTTCATAACGTCACTGTCTTCATATTCTGTCTTGTTTTTTGTTTTGATGGGCACTACAGAGTTGATAATTGCAATATCTTTTATCACACTATTATGTCCAAAAATTTTCTTTAGTGTATTCATATTTTGCTCAATAAGCGTATTGAACGGATATACATAGATAATTTTATTCAGCTTTCGAAGATTCTCCATCAACTTAAAACTCAAGTTGAACCCAACATTGCTTTTGCCACTTCCTGTAGGAGCTTCCAGATAGAAGATATTGTTTTTTATATGATTATGCAAATTTTCTTCAGCTTCAAGAAATAACTCATTTCTCAATATATTGATGTTCTGTATATTATCAAAACCATTTACTCTACCATAACTTTCTTTTTCATATTCCCGTATGTTTTTGTATATTTCTGTATTTTTATAAACCTGATATAAGCTATCTATATCTTGAATTCCACCAAAACTCTTAATTTCTCTTTGGTTTTTAAAATGAGATGTAGCATAATAATCACAGGCCAGTAGTAAAGAAGTTACCAATCTTTGGTATATATAAAAATATATAGAGGCTCCTTGTTTTTCCTTTTCTTTACTATTTAAACTATTTTCAACATTAGTAAAAATTCTGTCTAGTAGACTTCTATTCTCATTAAATATTATAGGTTCT
The DNA here is from genome assembly GCF_900111615.1 of Natronincola peptidivorans. GTDB lineage: Bacteria > Bacillota > Clostridia > Peptostreptococcales > Natronincolaceae > Natronincola_A > Natronincola_A peptidivorans. Next base: position 144,823 of record NZ_FOHU01000007.1, read on the forward strand.
TGATAGATTTTATCAAACATAGGTAACTCTTCTGTATATAATCTATGTCCTTCTCCATCTTCTTCTATCACTTTATTTTTAAACTCACTAAAGCTATCAAAGCTTCCATGGTGTTTTGATATAGCGTAAGCATTTAACAGCATAGCTATAGCCAATATGTTTCTATCTTCCTTATCTTCTTGTCCTCCAATCTTTTTAAAATAGTGGTTTAAATATATAATTGAGGACAGCATCGAGTGATTAGAATTATTAAACCTTAGCCCTTCGTCTCCTTTAAATGCTCTATTTCCCATCCTATTATATTGAAAATTACAATTTATTTTCCCTAGATCATGCATATATATTGTATTGAATAGCATCTCTCTATATAGTAATCTTCCTTTGGTGCTCATTTTTTTACATATACTTTCTTCAAGATTCAATAAAGTTGAATTAAGTTGCTTTATCTCAATAATTTTATGCAGATATTCAACAGCTAATTCAACATGCTCCTTTAAGGTTTCTTTTCTGTTTTCCATTATATGGGCATGTATTTTTCCATTATTCTTAATCAATATATCTAATTCAAATTTCTCTACACCATTAAAGTACATTATTTCCTCCTTAGGATTGAATAATAGGAGGGTTGCCCCTCCTGCTTTTAAAAGAAAAATATTATGTTATTATCACATTTATAGACTAATGAATTTTTGATAGGTTCCAAGGGCGAATTCGTGTATATGAAGGGTTTTACTTCATACTTATTGGTGGTTTCTTCTAGTGTTACTGGTAACATTTCTTGATATTTATAGATAGGAGTATAATCAATATTTACGTCAAAGGGATCATCTTCAAAGGGTTGCAGTTCAAAACAATCTTTTAGGAAAAGGCTATCTACCTTATTAGCAGTTGCTATAGGCTCAATGTTATCAATAATCTTCGAATCAACAATATTAGCTATATGATCATTTTTTCCTAAATATGGTATGTATTTAAATTTTCTTTTCATAACTTTATCTGCAAGTTCATTTTCCACTTCTCCTTCAATAAGAATATATATATCCCATTTGGGGTCCTCTAACCATTGTTCTTTTATAATAAGGTTACCTCCCTGCTCTTTTGAAGCATAACCCACAGAATTGTTAAAAATCTGGACTTTTTTAGAGATATATCCCTTATTATTTCTAGGAACTATACCTAACTTAGTCGCTTTGAGCTTTTCATAAAACTCAGGAAACAATGTTTTTTGGTTATTCTTTTGCTGATTGTACCCACTGTATCCAAGGATAGCCCCTAGTATACCCATCAAAGCTACTTTGTGAATATTGCCATAAGTAAAATAATAGTAAGTATTCACATCAGGCTTTTTAAAAAAAGCCGTCTTCCCACTCAAAGTAAATTTTAAAACTTTCATCCTTACACCTCTTTTTTAGTAAAAATATTGAATTTCTTAGCTCCTTTTATCTTCTCTTCAACGATGGTAGTATAAGGATTGTAGTAAATTTCTATGTTGCTAATCTTGTCTTGTAATTCATTTAGGAGTTCATTACATTGTAATGATATTGTGTTTTTTTCTTCACCTTTTTTAAAACTTATATATTGAGATAAGTCTGGAAGATATAAATCTCTTTGGGTTTCTACAAATAGAGCAAATTCATTTTCACAACCTATTTTAGCATTGGTACTAAAGGATGTAGCAGCCACAAGAGAAGCTTCTTTGAATTTTTTATAATCCTCTTCTGTATACCCATCAGTTACTCCCAATACTTTAAACTCATCATATGTAGCTGGGTTAATAGTAAAAGGATAGAAATAATGAGCCTCATTACTAACGATCTTAGTTCCAAGTGTAGATGCTTTGGCTTCGTCTTGGTCTTCATTGGCTTTTCCTTCTTTTTTTGATGCATCTCGAAAAGGGGAAAGTATTTGTTGTTCTTCTGCATTAGTTTCGGCATATTTATTGAAGCCTTGTCCAATCTGTACTGCACCTGTTATAGAAATGTTGTTCCCCTCTTCAGCAAAGGTAGCTCCAAAATTTTTTACATCGATAGCTTTAAACAAATTAGTTAAAACTGTTTTGCTATCCTTATCCTTTTTTAAGTCTTCTACGCTAAAAATGTATTCATATCTTTCCTTTAAAGACCTTGGTATAAGCTCAGTCTCACCTTTTTTATTTTCATATAGTTTCAAGGATTTTATATATGCAACCTTTTCTCCTTGTTGTTCCCACATTTTTTTTAATGGATACTTAAATGCTTTATCACTGCCAAACACATCTCCATTAGAGGTTGTTTTGGGGTATCCTGTAAAGTCTGCATTCCAATTACTCATTTTAGAAACAATTCCTAATATCCCATACACTCTTTTATTCATCTTCACTTTCCTCCTTATTGGATTTTTCATAGATTAAGTTGCTATGTAAATATCCAGCTATGATCAAGTCTTCCATAGTCTTTCCCTCTGGTATATAGGATGAGACCATAGCAAATAAATTGTTAAATCTATTAGAAGCAGTTTTAATTGTATAATTATATTTTTTATAAAGTTTTTTCAGTTCTTCTTTTATTTTGTCATCACTTTTTGCATTGATGATGGGATTTGCTAAAGAGTGTGTTTTGCTTTTAGTTTTACTTAATGAGATGAAATAATTGCTTAGTTGTCCTACTGCGAAATAATACTCCCTATCACTTGTTATGCTTTCTGTCCCCTCTTTACTAGCAATTTTTGTTCTTAATCTGTTTTTAATATCTGCTAGAATATCAGCCATATTATCTCCCCCCTCAAAATATTTTTTTAGTCCACATCTTAAGTTGAATTGGTCGCCTGCCTTTAACAAATATCCTTTATTTATGGACCCTTTTATTAAATCTAGACTACTTTGCTTTATTATCTTCCACGCATTGTTATCATTGCCCTTGTAAAACCAAGAAAATAAAGTGGTTCTAGACAACAATAGATTCCTTTTTAAAGCATTATCTTTTATTTTTATATCCTTAGCGTCTGTAAAAAAATTGGTTGTTAGATAGTTGCTAAAAAAAACTTCATTAATTACATTCTTTAGTGTCGATAACTTATGAATTGTATTATACTGAATTTTTGATTTTTCGAGTTGCAAGACATTTTCAAGGCTTAGTGGAGAAATTATAGTTTTATAGCAACCTATAGTGTCAAAATCATGTATCTCAACTTCTTTTCCCTTTTTTAATCTTAAATAATAACCACAAAAATCTTTATCTGGTGTTTTATCATTCTCATATGACGCTATATTATTTTCTTGTATGTAAATATTGGGTCTATTGACTGCTACTTGATTCGCTAAATAGTCAAAAAACTTTTTTTGAATTAAAACTTCTTCCTCCGAAATCAAATAAGGTATAGTAGTTTTTCTACTTTTGTTTTCTAAATAGGGTTTTTTACTATTTAACCCCATATTGTCATTAGGTAAACCATAGATTTTGCTATTGATCATTTCATTATACTCGCTGCTGTTATAGATATTGGCTAATATATATCGTTCACTTTCATTTTTATAGGTCTCTAGATCAAATTTGAAAAAAATCTTTAGATATGATTTATCTTTGCTTTCAGGTTCTACTAGGTTGAATATATTGTCTTTAATCCAAGCTTCAATTTTTTCTATTTGTGCTCCATCTGGTTCTCCAAATTTCTTTTCAAGAGATATATAAAGTTTTTTGGCCTTTGGTGTCTTGTATTTTATAAGAGGATTTTTCAATTTAATATAGTATTCTTCTATAATTTCATTCGTAATTTTTCCATTATGAACATTTTCTTTCTTTACAAAAAAGGTTAAATAATTATTACTATGTATATTCTTGTCTCCTATGGCTTTATTAGACTCTAAATATCGACTCATATAGTCGGCATTACAAATGAAATCAAAATATGAACTAGATCTATCCACCTCTTTTATTTTTTTATCTTTCTTTATATATACTTTATCTAGAATCTGAAAACCATCTTGCTTTGGATCAATAATGATGTATTCTCCATCATCAGGAATATATGCGTCAATTATGAGTTTGTCTCCTTGTTGCTTGTATTTTTTTTCAAAAATTCCTATTACATCAGATAACAATTTTCCACCTCCTCTACTAAAAAGATTTATAATTCATAAAGCCATATCCACGCCCATTAACTTCTCCAACTCCCATGCCCAATGCCATATATGCCAAATTTTGAGCGTTTTCATTCTCAGCAATATATAATGTCAGCTTGTCCCCTAAAAGATTGATATTTTTATAGGAGGAAGCAATAGGTTTTTGATTGTTAAATTCAATCCTATGGAATAATTCGAAATCTTCATCCATTCTAATATCGAAATAATTGTTATATTTTTTAATAAGATTTTCTCTTAACCTCTTTTCAAATCCTTCTAATGATAATCGACCTTTCCAGTAACCTTCATTTGTCTTAATAACAACAGGTGTTATACTATATATTTTACTGATGTATCCTTTTTTTAATATTTTACACTCCACAGTTAATCCTTTGATGTATTCTGTGCATTCATTAGCAAGATTTTTTTTAAAGTACTTTACCAACATCTCATCTACAGTCCTAATCTTTATAGAATAAACTTTCCCTTCTTTGTAAATGCCATCACTCTCTAACTTATATAGAGAATTAAAGGTATATTTTTTAAACGTATTGCTATTGTGAAAATTTCGAAAATTATCTGTAGTAGTTAAGCACTTGTCTATGATTTCTCCTGCGCGTTCCAAAGCTTCTTTTCTATGGATGCTCTTTAATAAAAATACTTTTAGTGTTAATTCATATACTTTCATTTTTTCACCTCCCTCTTATCAAAAATTTGCAAAAAAATTCTATGTATCTATATTGTAATATTCTTGTTTTCTCATCTTTTCCATAGGATTTGCTAAGTGGTTTCAGCGGGCGAGCTGGCTCAAAAGTGTTAGTCATTTAGCAATCCCGCCGATAGGCGCTATCGCGCTTTTGCACGATGTGAGAGTAGTGAGGGCCTGTCAGAGATTTTGACCCCATAGTCCCGATAGGTTGCATCTCACACCAGCACGTTGTAGCTTATTTTTTGTTTTACCAACGTCCATGTCGTCTTGTTCTGCTAATATAGCAGCCTTTGAGACACTATGTCGTAAATATTTACTTATATATCTTTACCTTTTAAGCTACTAGCATTACATCACTTATAAATCGCATTTATTACTATATTTCACCAAAAACAACAAAACCCCTTTGTTGAAAAAAGGTTAGTTTTGTCGATTTGTATATTTTTTTCTGAAGTGTCTTTGCCATCCTTTATTATGGTAACTTTCTAACAGTACGTTCTTTTTGTCTATGACTCATCTGTGTACTCTATTGCCACACCTTTAATTAATTTCCGACCTATAAGCTTCTTTTTCTTTCGGTTGTCCTTGGACTCAAAAACAATATCTAGATCATAATCCTCAGGGTACAAATGTCTTCCATCGATATGAAGTGTTAATCTTTTTTTATTAACCTTTAGCTTTTTCTTCTTTACCATTACTCCTACTTCGCCCTTGCTGTTTTCCTCTTCATATACGATTCCAGTTGCATCTAAGCTACTAACATACACACAGTCTCCCAGTTTAAATCTCTGGTTATTTTCTGCTTTTTTAGGTGGATTCTTCTTTTTAGGGTTTGTAGGGGGTTTTAATACTGGAGAGGTTGCAACTTTAACAACATTTTTCTCAAAAATCCTCCCATCATATTCCTTTGGGTAGCCATAGGTGATTTCATGCGCCCTTTCAATGATCCCTTTATTCAATCCAAGCCTTAATGCAATAAGGAATGCGTTGCTTTCTCCAGATTCTCCTATGTGTAATTTATACAAAGGCTTAAGGGAGTGAATATCAAATTCCATACAACCATTTTTAAAGCCCTTATGATTTTCTGCAAAGCTTTTTATTTCACTGTAATGGGTTGTAGCAAGAATCGTTGCCCCTTTATTATATACTGTTTCTAATATAGCAGCGGCTAAGCCTGTTCCCTCAGCAGGATCTGTCCCTGCTCCCAATTCATCCATAATGACTAAGCTTCTTTCATTGGCTTCCTCAACAATTGTAATAATGTTTTCAATATGGGATGAAAAAGTGCTCAGTGACTGTTGGATACTCTGTCCATCCCCTATATCCACTAAAATATTGTCAAAAACCGCCAGCTGACTCTCTTCTTTGGCAGGTACATGAAGGCCAGATTGAGCCATCAAGGTTAGTAGCCCTATTGTTTTTATTGTCACTGTTTTCCCACCGGTATTGGGTCCAGTTATGACCAATGCCTTATATCCTTTACCTACCATAAAGTCCAATGGCACTGCTGAAGGACCTAATAGTGGATGTCTTGCAGACTCTATATGAATATAACCCTCTTGATTAAGGTTGATTGAGTTTCCCTTGATACTACAGCTGTACTTACCCTTGGCAAATAGGAAGTCATAGTTGGCTAAGGTTTCTACATTAATTCTGATTTCTCTTTCATAGGACTCTACCATACTGGTTAAATAGGATAGTATTTTATATTCTTCCTGTTCTTCTTCTATTTTTAAGAGGCTCAATTCATTATAGTATTTCTTTACTTCTTTTGGCTCAACAAATACAGTACTACCTGTGGAGGAGCTATCAAGCACTTCTCCATCAATGCTTTTTCTATATTCTCTTTTCACAGGAATAACATATCTACCATTTCTCATACTGATGAGGTTCTCTTGTAAATACTGTGCGTATTGGGGAGATTTAAGGATTGATTCTAGCTTTGATTTTAATCTTTCCTCTAAAATAATAATCTTTTTTCTAGTTTTAGCTAGGGTAGTACTAGCCCTGTCATCTACTCTGCCATTTCGAATGCAGCGATCTATCTCTTCGGTTATATCTTTTATTTCATAGATGGATAGTGCATAGGAGCTCACCAATGGGGCTATGGAGGACTTATCCATCATAAATTTCTTCACTCTTTTTCCTGCCATTAAGAGCTCTAGTATACTCTCTAATTCCTTGGGTTGAAAAATGTTGTTTTTCCCTAGCTTTTCTAAAATCCCTTCTATTCCCTGTAAGCTATGCAAGGGAATACTGGCACTTTTCTCAACAATCTTTTTAGCTTCTGTAGTCTCCAGCATCCACTGTTCTATGACTTCAATATCTATGGAAGGCTGTAGCCTCTCCACTAGCTTTCTACCCATATCTGATAGGGTATAACTTCCTAAAGTTTCTATAATTTTATGGAATTCCAGTATTTCTTCTGGGTTTTTGTTCATTTCACTTTCCTCCTAATATTTATTCATATTAACCTGCTAAACTTCAAATTCTTCATTTAAAATACAGCATTAATTCCCTCCTTTGCACATAACACAAAAAGGCCGCAGATGAACACAAATTCATCTACAGCCTTAAGCAAGCATTATAAAAACCCATTTCCACAGCATAGTCTAACGAAAGAAATAACCCTAACATAATAAAATCATTCTATCCATCAAGACCCCGTGTAAATAGCTACAAAAAAAGCCGTGCAAAAGAGCACGGCATTGTCTGTATATCTTTAAGCTGAGCCAGTGTTCCCAATCTAGTAACGACATGCAAAAACAATGGTACAACAAACAACCTATGGAATCCTAGGCTTTAAAATCTTTTGCATATCGATATTTAGTTACTAGTTAAGAACAACCTCTATCATAAAACAAACTCCTACTTAAAGTGTCTTTTTTCATTTCCATATTACATTCTATTCAAATTTACATTATTTGTCAAGTTCTATTCTCACCATAGCTTCTATAGTGTTATTGACAAAAAAGCTGCCACGAAGAACCTCTAAAGCATGGATTTCTAAGTTATAGATTCTTTCATCATTTTTTATCTCTTTTCTTTGCTTCCTTCTCAAGACGTCGAAAACGCCTCAAGTCTGCCTCACGTATTGGCAGCGGTTCTTTTTGAAGCAGCTTTGCAATTGCGAACATTAGCAGTAACAGTATTATCGTAAATGGTAATGCCGCTACAAGGGAAGCAGTCTGTAGTGCTTCAAGTCCTCCAGCATACAGCAGTACAGCTGCAATGGCTGACATCAGACCACCCCATACATATTTGGCAAACTGGGGGGGATGCAGGCTGCCAAAGGAAGTCATACTTGATAAAATGTATGTCGCCGAGTCAGCAGATGTCACTAAAAAAGTCAGAATCAGCAGAATAGATATGATAGAAATAAAGTTGGTCAAGGGTAAATAATTATAAGTGTTAAAAAGAGCTGATGTTAGATCAGCATCTACAGCTGCTGCTATATCCGTTCCTCTATTTAAATCATTCCATAGCGCAGTACCTCCAAATGTAGCAATCCAAAGACAGGCAATAACAGGAGGAATAATCATAACCCCAAATATATATTCACGTATAGTCCTACCTCTAGAAACCCTTGCTACAAAAGCACCAACAAACGGTGACCAAGCAATCGCCCAGGCCCAGTAAAAAATTGTCCAATCCCGTACCCAAGTGCCGCCTTTATATGGCTGCATCCTCAAGCTATATTGAATGAAATTTGTAAAATAATCCCCCATTGCCAAAGTAAAGGTTTCTAAAATAAAAACAGTAGGACCAACAGTAAATACAAATAACAGCAACCCTAATGCAAGCCCTAAGTTTAAATTGCTTAAATAGCGAATCCCTTTCTCTAAGCCTGTAGTGGATGACAGCATATAGGCAATTAAAACAATAATAATTATAAGCATTTGGATTCCAAAAGTATTGTTTATGCCAAACACTATGTTAAGTCCACCACTCATTTGAAGCACCCCAAGACCAAGGGAGGTTGCGATTCCCATGACTGTTGCAATGACTGCAAGTGAATCAATTATATTCTTCACGATTATTCTGCTGCCTGTAATGGGCTCCAATGCCGTTGAAACAAGTCCGTCTTTTTCCTTTCGAAACTGTAAAAAACCAATGACAAGACCAACAATTGCAAAAACAGACCATTGACTAACACCCCAGTGGAAAAATGAGTATGCCATAGCAATCCTAGCAGCTTCTCTTGTCTGACCTTCTACTGCAACGAAGGGTGGAGAAAAAAAGTGACTCATTGGTTCAGCTATCCCCCAAAACACCAGCCCTACACCAAAGCCTGCAGAAAATAGCATACCAATCCAAGTGAAAAATGTAAACTCAGGTCTCTCCTCTGGTGCCCCTAGACGTATAGCACCGTATTTGCTTAGTGCAAGGGCAACTAAAAAAATAATCAGTATGAATACCGCAAATAAATAAAACCACCCGAAGTTAATGGTTGTATAATCAAATAATCTAGAAGCTATCTCCCCAAACCTTTTGGGCATAATCGCTCCTACTAAAACAAAAAACAATATTACTGCTGCTGATACTGTAAAAACAGGATTTTTCCAAATGTTTTTTTCCATGTCACACCTCTCAAGAGTAATTAGCTTTTCATAGTTTTCCCATTAAAATTTAGCATATACTTTTTTGTTTGATAGGTGAAGATTTTATATTATTATGCATAGTCAAAGGCTATGTTTTTTTGCTTGTTTAAAATATTCTCCACTTCTTTGCTCTTGGATTGTAATCTAAACACAATCCACTATTTGGCATGTTTCTCTGTTTGTCCAGTTTGGTATGAACACTTTCAACCCATTCCATTTCTCCAATCGGGTATATTCTAACTCCATTGTTATAAGAATTCTCAAAATCAATAACTGCACCATTTTTAAAATAGTCGTATAAAGTACTCATAATCTCATCTGGAATAGCAGCTATTTGTTTTTTTCTGCCCTTTAGCTCGGTAAGAATTTTATGTTCAATCACTTTTTTATACTCCTTTATATCTATCATGTACACTTTAACCCAATAGTCATCATCATGACATAAATAAATATATTTATTGCTTAAGCTATCAAATACAATTTTTGACAATGGTATTTTTTTATGACCTACATATAGCAACTCTGCAAGCTCTTGCTTAGTAACTTTTTTAATGCTCTCCTCATACTCAAAATCTACCCAACAAAAATCTCCATAGCTATATACATCTTCTTTTAGAAAGCTTTCCATATGCTCATTTGCTATGTATTCCATAAATAAGTCAGTGCTAAAAGCACAATCAGCAGGAGAGCCTTTAAGAATCAATATGTTTTTGGGTTTGGTCAGTATACCATTTATAAAATTTTTAAATTCCATTCCAGAGGTCTGAACAAAATTATTTGTTTCATCAATTTTAATATAACAAAACCATTTATTTCTCATTTGTTACCTCCTTGTGCTTTTTGTATAAATTTCATTCTACTCCTTTTCCTTCATAATTAATTTTGCCAGACCTATTGCTCCTTTGCAATTCAAATGAACTCCATCAACCGTAATATCAAGATCTCTTTTTTTACTTATCCAACCTGATAGACCAAGATATGTGGTTAATAGACTATCCCATATCACATCATTAGGATTTTCTGAAATAAAGTAATGGTTCTCTTTCTCTCTTATACTCTTTTTTTGCCAAGAATTAAAATTAATATATCTAATGCCTTTATTGTTGCATATATTCATTATTACTAGATTATACGCATCCACCTTCTTATTTAAATCACTGTTTAGATTTTCTCCAAGACAGGGAATGCTAATTATGGATATATGTTTAGTATGTAATACTTCGATGAGTTTTTCATACTCGTCTCTGTATCTAGATAAATCGACTATAGGAGCTTTATTCTTTACTTTAATCTTGTTTTTCCATGCGTTTGAGCATTCTTTCAAATGAGGTAATAAAACATCATTTGTACCAATTTGAAGAATATAATTATTGCATTCAGATTTACTTATATTTTCTTTAACTCGGTTTAGCATTCCAGTTAATGTATCTCCACCTAATCCATGATTCTGATATATTTTCTTATCTAAATACTTAAGATACGATACTCCAGGTTGCCCCTGTGTTATACTATCACCAAAACATGCAATAAGTTTAGATTTCATAAAAAAATGCACCCCCATACCCTCACTTAACCTTATAGAATTCGCCTAGCGCCAGCACCTCCCATAACCATGTTGTTATGTGATCACCTCAAAAGCTCTACGTTAGCAACTACACTAGTACCCTTCTCTTACAAATCTTGTCCATCCTTGGGAAATTTGGTTCTTCCCACTAATTCATCTTTTAAGGTTCTAATATTTGTCTCTATCGATACTATATATGGGATTATATTACCAAATGCGTATATTGCTACCCCAAAGGTAACAATTAGTACTCCACTTAGAAGACTCGATAAATTACCTTGTCCTAACCCAACTATCATAAATAAAATACCAATTATTGAGCTTAAAATCCCTAAAGACTCAACCCATTTATTGACTTTCATTATTGAACTTTTATCAATTTTATCATCTACCATTTTTTCTTTTTTTAATTCACTAAGACCTACTTCTTTACCAGAACAGTTTTTGCACAAAACTGTATATGCATTACCATAGTTTACTGATATTTTACTGTCGCATGCTTCACATTTCATTTTAATTTTCTCCTTCATTTTTTATATATTTGATGGAAAAAGGCTACATTTAATCCCCGCTATACATTATTCATTGAAAGCATTTCGGCTAACGCTCGGCATTTACAACATCTCTGAAGTAAATCCACCTGACCTTTCCCTTTACATATTATTCTAGTACCCTTGTTCAAATGTTTTGTTGTATGTTGTTCTATTACCACTAAATCTCTTTTATCTTACTTGTTTTGCACCTTAAGTGCTTTTCAGTTACACTAAATGTACCATACTTAAATCAAATCACCTTTTAGTCTTGTACCTATCCTTTTGATTAAAAAATGTCATATCTGCATATCCAGCAAATATTTTACCTGAATGCTTTGCTCCGCTAGGAATAAAATACCTATCTCCTTTTGAATATGTATTTTTTATGCCCTCAACTATTAATTCAATCTTGCCTTCAAGAACTATTCCCCATTGTTCTTCATGGGAATGTTCTGTTAAATCAACATCCTCAGCAAACTTCATAAATATAATCTGATGATTTTCTCCTTGTGATAGATAGGCCTTAATACCTTTAATTGGAATATCTGCCTCTGGCAGCTCCATAATTGGTTTAGGAAATAATGTTGTCATGTTTTTTCTCCTTTCAACTTCATTTTCATTTTTCTAAGATTAATAAATCCTTATATAAAAACTTCACTAAAAATAAATACTATAGGCCTTGTATTGTTCAAACACAAATTTTACTCGATTAATATTTTGATATGTATCTTTCAATTTATGATAATATACATCATTACCAGATGAAATTAGGTGAAGTGATGAAGGAACAAAACCGTAAACCTTGCTGTTAGACGAAGTACATTGATGTTTCTATAGTTTATTCTAGTTTAATCTATGCACTTTTCTACAATCTTATCAAATCTACTATCCATACAAACGCTAATATCTGTTGTAATGAATTTACCATTATAAAAAAGACTAAATATTGTATCTGGTGTTGGAGCAGTTTGGGCTTCTTCTATTGTTTTGAGTTTTATTGTTTTTAGCTTAATATTTCTTTTTTCTACTGTTTCAGCAAGAGATACTTTTACATGATATTCAGCATAAGGACAACGATTAGAATAGTAGACTACATAACCATCTTTTTCAGGACATTCTCCACTAGTTACCGTCGCACTAAACCTTGGTTTATTAGTTTTTTTGTTGAAATTTAAAGAAATTAGAATGAACCCAGAGGGAATTTCCTGACAAACCTCAAAACCCTGTTTAAGTAACCATTTAGTATCACTCATAAAATGATATTTTTTCTTTCCTACAACAGTAACTAAGCCATCCTTCCCTTGTTCTTTAGCATCTGCAATTGCTTTTTCTAACAATGCTTTACCATGTCCTTTTTTCTTATATTTACCAGAAACCCAAAAACAACCAATATTCATATAATTTGGAGCATCAACTGGAATCCATGCTTTTTCAGTAGGCCCATATTCTATAAATACTTTTGCACGTTCATCTAATCGTAGAAAAGTATATCCATTATTAAATTCATTTTTTAACCATCTTTTTTTTAGGTCATAGCTATCTGAACATTTTTTATCAGAAATTGCACAACAAATATGTTCATTTTCGATATTACTTTGATCAAGTTTAATATAACTCATTTTATAACCTCCATATATATCCTTATTTAACTAAAGAAACTCTTGAAATAATTAGTTATTAAAGCATAGGTTATCTCTAAATTAAGTATATCAGTTAAAACCTGAATACAGTATGTCATGTTTAAATGTATTTCGTCTAACGTTTTGAGGCTTAGCAATGTCAGACTTTCCCTATGTTTTATCTGTCCCATGTCTGCTAAGCCTCTGTTATATGCTGTCCCTTTAACTGAAAGATTTCTACTTCCACTTATTTATTGCTCTTTGTGACGTATAGGAAAGACGATGCGACTTAAACCTTAATTTAAATTTTTCATATTTTTTAAAAAATTATAGATAAACAACCCCATGATTAAATAAATAATGCTAAGGGGTACATTTGCAGAACATGACCATAACTCCCAATGAATGCAGATGAGAAATTCGTTAAGCAATCTGTATGTTTGAACGTAGTGAGTTTGCAGATTGTAGGATTTTTTATCGAAGTGAGCTGTAGGAGTTATTCATGGGTGAAACCGTAACGTGTGTATTATTTATTTAAACTCAAAATTGCTCATCTATATGTAATGATTAAGATTGCACTATTTCAATCGAGACCTTTTACTAAGATAGTATCACATGTTGCGGCTTTCAAACGGTGTTTTAATATTTTCTGATACTCAGTTGATTCATACCAGTGCTTTAATTCCTTTTCATCTTGAAATTGAATAATTATAATCCTGTTATATGACCAGTTACCTTCAAGTATTTCAGGACTTTTATCTACAGCTAAATACTTACCATTAAATCTTGAAAAAACTTCATCAACACTATTTAGATATTTTTCATACTCTTCATTATCATTAATCTGAATTTGAGCTACAAAATAGCAACTCATATTGATCCCTCCATTATTATTGAACATCTCATTATCCATCTGCTCTGCTAATATACTTAATCTCTAATAAAGACCTCAAAGGTTTCTCCCAAATTGGCATGTTCTCTAACGTTTCCGTTTTTACGACGTCCCTGAACCGGACCTAAAGGTAGACCGTCTTGCTGGAGCTTCGCTCACGGTGAAGGGATGTGGTGCCTGACGGGCTTCCCTATGCTCTAAGATTAAGGTTACTGACCTTGCCCCCGGCACCCCTGCGAAAACACTATGTTATCTGCTGTCTCGTGTCATCAAATCTACTATATCCACATCACCTTTTTTATTTCTTAATGTTTCATTTTATAAAGAATACAAAATAACTCAACTGAACATTACTCATAATCTTAACTGCAAATTTAAATTTGTCGTACTTATGCTTGAAAGGCGCAATGAATATAATGTTTATTTCTTTTGCAAGCATGACAATTCTTGATCAAACCACGTTTCAATGTCATCTCGTATATCTAAAACAGAATCATCCAACGATATGGGAAGTCCACGGCAACCGCCATCACAATGACCGATTTCTCTTTTTCTGCCACAGCCATATCCCTTTTCAATCAGTTCCTGCAAAATTGGAGGAAACGTTTTGACGGTGTCAGTGTATTCGTGCGTCTTTGTCGATTTCACATTGATATGATAGCCGTTGTTGAGGGAAGCGTTAATTCCCCATAAATCTTTCCGTTTATAACCATACTTCATATAGATATGAAACCCTTTTACTTCCACAACGCAGGTAAGTCCTTTATCCAGATAGCGCTGATGCAGTTGCAAAATGAAATCCTGCACATCTGCGGATAAAGGCTTTATCGTATCCTGCACGATGGAAAGCACATCGGTTTTATCCTTTTTCAATACCCTGTAATCACAGCGCAAAAAAACATCCTGGTTGACGAGGGTGCCATGGTCTATTTCGGCGATTGCCATGACCTTCAGGCCTGTCAGCATAGTGGGGTTATCTGGATATGTAATCTTTATGGTTTTGATGTCTGACAAGTTTTGCTTTTTTTCATTTATATCTATACCATCAATGCAAATACCACAATCCGCCAGAAACCGAAGGCATTCAAGGTTTTTGGTAACAGACAGCTTTCCATTGAATACTGTATTTCCACAGGCGAGAGATTGCGCGTTTTCAACTGGCATACCATGATAACCTATGTTCATTAGTATGGTGCTTACATTGTGCAGGAACGGATAATACACCGAAAGCGTGGTGCGGTTTTCATATTCATGGGCAACTTTTTTGCTATTATCATAGACATCGCCTTTGGTGTATAAAACATCGTAAAGCCGAACCAAAAAGGCTCTGAAGGCCAGAACGCCCTCACGTATGCTCTCTTCAGCTGAAACATTTGTATATGTAGGATTGATCGCATATGCTTCCTGCGTTTCGGGCACCATAATTTCCTTCAAATAACTTGCCACATCCCGAAGCGTTTTTCTCATGTGTTTCACCTCTTATAATTTACTTTGCCTTATATCTCTAAAACCAATTTGCAAATTCCTGTTTATCTGATTGGTGCCCATAATTGACATGAATTGCTGTCTTTATCTGTATAGTACTCAAAGTACAATCCAATCTCAGCGTTTGGCTCATAACCTTCTTTTGGTATCTCTTCTTCAAAAAATACTGTCCATGCGTCAAAAACACTCATATTATTTGGCACTGTATAAACAGCATATCTTGCTGGCGGTATCTTTTTAATCGCTTTCGACTTTGGTAATTCAACACCTGTAGACTTTATTTCTCTTCCCAACAAATAACAGTATCTATGATTCTCTGTATACCACATTAATCCATATAAACCTTCTTTGCATCTATACTTTGCTTCCAACAGTTCGTCAGATTTATTGTTCCGATAATCGTCCCATAATCTTCCTAATTCAGTTGAGCAGTTGTCTACCGATGTTTCAACTACATAGCCGCAAATCATCAACTCATCCCTATTAATTATCTCCATACTAATCCTCCTCTTCTATTAATACCTAGTATTAGAATAATGCCCAGCACCATCTGGCACATAACGGGGCCGCGGGTTTGCGACGTCCCTGAGCCGGACCTACCTGACCTTCCCCCTTGGCGAAACTTCGTTCCCGGTGAAGGGATGTGGTGCCTGACCTTATCCTTGAAACATTCTCCCTGCACCTCTCGTAAACACAGTGTTATATATAGTTGCCTATTCAGCTCCAACGGCCCACCCTAACAACTTTTTCTATTATCCAAATACTACCAAGATAATTATATAGCAAATGTTGCTTCTTTGGCATTAATATAGGTGACTCCGATTGTTAACGATGTTAGAAACCTAATCAGTTAGACTGTTTTCAGTCTACTTATTTATAAACCCCTCTATAATTTTTAGGTAATAATTCTGCTATTTTCTTCATTATATATTTTGTGGCAAAATCTTCATATTGTTTTTTATCTTGCTCTTTTGCTCTTTTGGGAAATTCAAATTGTTTTCCAATGTTGATATGAACATCTGCATAATTAAAGGTTTCCGCACTCATATCTCCTTCCTTATTTATAGGTAACAATTTTTCTGTCCCATATAATCCAATAGGTACAATAGGAGCACCTGTCATTTTTGCTATAAGAAAGATTCCTTTCTTTGCTTTAATCAAACTACCGACTCTACTTCTAGTTCCTTCTGGGAAAATCAGTAAACTTTCCCCTTGCTTAACAAGCTTAATAATTTTCTTAAGACCTTCTTTATCAGCAGTATTAGGTTTTATATTTGTAGTCTTTATTACATTAACCCCTATACTTGTAAAAGCATTATTTGACAGCTTTACACCTGCTATAAAAGTTGGATTAATCTCTTTTAAAGCCTTGTCTAAAACTAATCCATCAGAATTGCTTAAATGATTACATATAAAAATAGTTGGTGTTTTTATTCCCTTTAAGTTTTCACTTCCCTCGATAGTTATATTGGCATATTTTTTTAGATATTTATCAACAACTTTTTTAGATATATATGTAACAAATTTATCCGGTAAAATATTTATAAGCTTTGCCGTTGTAGTGGATATCATTTGCTTACTCCTCCTGAATGTTTCTATACTTGAAATTATGTATTGATACACGTAAAATGTCTAACAGTAATTATTTCTACTAATTTAGGTTACTTCGATTACTAACGATGTTAAAAACCCAACCAGACTTTCAAATATAGGTGACCCGATTTACTAATTAATACAAGCCTTAATTAGCTCTCAATTAAATAATATAGACCCAAGAAAACAGCTCTGAAATGAATAGACAATTGTATATAACGGGGCCGCGGGTTTGCGAAGTGGCTTTGGCGGGCGAGCTGGCTCGTACGTCTTAGCCATTTTGCAAACCTGCTTGATAGGCGATGTCGCGCTTTTGCGCGATGCCAGCGTAGCGAGAGCCTATCGGGGCGCATTGCCGAAGCCTTTGAGTTGGACCCTAAAGGAATACTTCTTGGCGGAGCTTCGCTCCCAGTGAAAAGGTGTGGTGCTGAGCTTGCCTATGACACGTACTTCCAGCACCTTTATGCAAATGCACTATTATGTGATTGTTTCTGGCGTGCTTTTGCCCTTGAATTTCGAGTCGCATCCTTTAAACATCTGCTTTATAATTTAAAGTTAATTCATCTCCTGTAACTCCTCTTATTCCCCAATTACATGCAGGAGTTTCAAAGATAGTTATTTCAATATCTTTAGGGGCTATATGTAATTCTTTTTCTATTCTCTCAAATAATAATCTCAACAATTTTTTCTTCGTTTCCTTTTTTCTACCTTCAAATATGCTTATTTCAATTATCGTATAGTTCTCACTTCTATCCGATTGAAAATAAAAATCTTCTTCTTTCATTGGAAAAAATCTATGAAACCTTTTATCTTCAGGATATTCAAATACCTCAACTACACATAAATGAATTACATCTAACAAATCTTTTTTTATTGGATTCAAATATTTTTCTATACCATATACCTTAATTTGTCCCAGAATTTATTCCTTCTCCAATAAATTAATCTTCAAAATTTCATTTCCACCTTTTACAAACTCATAATTTACACCTTGCTTTTTAAAGCTAAATTCTTTGAAATCTTCATCTTCCATAATTCTTTCAACTAAATCTGATTTTTTCCCTTTTAAATTCACTAGCGGAAATATTCTAATTTCTTTTCTGGTAATCCTTATTAGTTCCTCTAATGTTCTTTTATGAAAATCATAGTCTAAATGCTCATCATACATGAATAAAAAATGAGATACTAAAGATATACTAAACTCTTTATCTCTAAAACTGCTACTTGGATACTCAACAAATTTATAGTTATCACCTTTATTTTGTGAAAACTCTTTTACAAAGGTCTTATATGCTTTTTCTCTATGTTTTTTCAAATGGTCTATACTATTGAAAAAATCCCACTTGTACAGTTCCTTAATCCCCTCCAACTTATCCATTACTTCCACTAAATCCTTTGAACACTTTTTCTCAATTTCAGCGGGACTAAATTGATATATTCTATCACTACTTATAACATCATATCCATATTCCCTAGCCTCCGCTCCAAATGAAGATACCCCAGAAGCAACATCTAATACCCTCTCTTCTACCAAATTCAACTCTGCTAATTCAAACATCTTGTCATATTCTTCAAAAGTTCTCCCAATCAAAACTACCTCTTCTAATTCCAACTCTCTACTCATCTAATCTCCTCTTCTCTTCTCTCTAAATTTTGAAAATGGTTTTATATGGTTTTAGCCAGAAATGTCACATAACGTTTCTGCCATTCCCGACGCTTTCGAACTGGACCCCATAGGAAGACCCCTTGGCGGTGCTTGCACCCAGTGAGAAGGTGTGGTGCCTGACCTCGCCCCGTGACGGTGCCTACAAAGACTTGCTTCCTGACCGTGCTTCTTGCACCCTTGTGGGAATGGCTTGTTATGTGAAGGAATTAAACTGGAATTTTTCTAATCATTTGACTCATTTGACTCATTTGACTCATTTGACTCATTAGCTTCTTTATAATTGCTTATAATTTCTTGATACTTGCAATCTTCTCTATATATATCTAGAACTGGCCATTCTTCTAAATCACAAACTGCTACTTCTCCTGCTTTTAGAACTAAATCCATCAGAACAAACGTTTTTTCCTTATCATCTAATAAAGCACTCTGACATAACAAGAAATCTTTTGTACAAGCACTAAAATCTTCCTTTTCAACTTCATTTTTTATTTTATCAAAATCGTCTAACTCTTTATGTGCTAGCCAATAATTAATCTTAGCCATATTCTTTAGCACTATTGGGCAACTTCCTTCTTTCATTAAAAAAATGGTAAAACTTTTTACAAGTTCCCATCTTCTCAAATCCATATTTCTATATATTTGATCAGCAATAAAACCATATCTTGACTCATCATGATTCTTCCTTTTCTTCCATAACTCTAATGCTATTAATATGAACATTGATTCAAACACATCTATATATCTTATCAAATAATCTTTATCAAGAAATATTGGCATATTTTTTTTATCTGTATCACTTAGAAGCTTCTTATCAACATTTGCTAAGTATACAGAGTTTATAATTCCATTATTATGCACAAAGATATTTCTTCTTAAAAATACTTCATACATTTCACTCTCTAGATCTTTTAAATATCCCATATTTAAACCTAAACTTTGTTTTAGAAAAGCTATCCATTCCAAAAAGCTTTCTCTGATTAAGTTTTCTATTCTTGAATCAATGATATAATTTCTAGCATCATCAATAGTTGAGAACGAGGTCAGTTGATTATATGAAAAGAATTTGTCATTTGCTTTTAGTAAAGTGGATTTAATTTCATCATAATACTCACTATAATATACTTTTAATAAATCTGCTAAATAACACTCAACCGTGCTGATGATGTTCATTAAGCAACTCTTATACAACATTTGTTTCTGTTCATCTAGTTCTCTCATTCTTTTTAATGCTTTTTCAAATCTATCTGCACCATTTCCACTAATACTTACTTTAGCACCATCATCAGTTTTCTCTATACTAAATATACCGTCAAAGTTATCTTCAATTTTTGCCTTATCTTCTTCTGACACTTTTAGTTCATCCTCAATTTCAAAGGTACTAAAAACTAATCTAAGCAATTCTAAATCTGTTCTGTCTCGTTTAAAATTCTCTATTTGCTTTTCTTCTAAAACAGGTTCCACAAGATTGATAAAAGTCTTTATAGCATCATAATTATTATTTAGCTTTTTTATTTCTCTTTCAAACATTTTTAAATCAACTCCTCCATCTTAATAAATTCTTTCACATAACGTCTCGTGTCTCCGACACCCCTGAGCTTACAGGGAAGAATTGAGTCTTAGAACTTGTTCACAAGTTCTTGGTGAAATCGACCCGACTCAGTTAGCGAAGGGAGTGTGGTTGCCTGCCCTTCTCCAACGCAAATGCTTCTGGCAACCCTTGCGGAGACACATGGTTATCGGACGGATGAGGCCTCCAGAGACCAGAATGCCACACGGACGTGGCATCCTTGAATCCTACCTGTAACTAATTATAAAATTACATTTCAACTGCACTTTATACATAATCATAATTTATTGTCTGGTAATTGATTTAATTCAATAATATTCCCTTCTGGATCCTTAAAATATATAAATCTAAAACCAGCAACACTCTGTGGTTCTTTCACTATAATAGGCTCAGAAAAAAATTCAATACCTGTTTCCTTTAGACCCCTATATGTATCTTCTAAATTCTCCACATAAAAGGCTATATGCCTGAAACCTGGATAATCTGCAATTGACAGTTCCTTTATCCTATCTACTTTTTGGTTATACTCAAACATTTCAATTTCTACACCATTCCCCGGAATACTTAAATGTGCTCCTCTCGCCTTAGCATCAGAAATACCTACTCCTTTTCTAAAATCCTCACTGGCTATTTCAAATTCTCTAATTACTTCAAATCCTAGCGTATTTGAATAGAAGTCAACCATCTTTTCATAATCATTAACTACAATCGCAATGTGTCTAAACTTGTTTACTTTTATCACATAATCACTCCTCACAAAAATCTATTTTATTATTCTTTATAGTCATTTTACTATTATCACTTTACTAAATATTAAAACTCCAAAGCTCATCTTACTAAAATCCGCGCAGGACGCGCGGCCTTTGCCTCATCTGTCCGATAAC
>NZ_FOHU01000005.1:0-32692 GCF_900111615.1 Natronincola peptidivorans
TTTTCTTGATGAAGTAATTTTGTTCATATATCCATAAATGTATAGCTTAAGTAGGTCTTTGGGGTTATACCCAGGTCTCCCCCTCTCTTTTGGGGTTGCATTCTTAAATCCTAGTTCACCTAGATCTATTGTTTCTACGAAAGCATCTATGATCCTTACAGGATTATCTTCTGTAACATAGTCATCTACATATTCTGGTAAGGCAATCTTGCTTTTTCTATGAATGCCTTCTATATATCTCATACTATCACCCTCCTTACTACTATTATGGGCGATTCTATGCATGCTATATCAAGATTACCTTATCCATTTATTGGATTTTTGGCGCGGCCTGACGTCAGACCTAGCAAAAATGGATTGTTATAACATAGTTTTTTTGTGGATGTCATGCAAAATCAATTATTGTTTTCTAGAAATAAGAGGTAAGAGATTTCAGTTTCTAAGACTATAACTAGAACATGCTATAACTGGAATAAATTGAAAGATGCTTAAGTAAATGGTATAATTTATATTATAAAAGTTACTGAAAATCAAACATTATACACAATAATTTTAAAAGGTAGCATCTGACATTGAACTCAAGGTTTCTGATTAATACAACTTGTAGATGGGGGATATGAATATGTTAAAAAAAGGGATTAATAAACAAAAAAACAACCTCAATAAATATTTTTTTAATGGTTCAATTGATAAAGTTGTTCAGGATCGTAAAAATGGAATTGCTCAATGGGCAAAGATCTCTCTGTGTATATTCATATACATAACAATGTCTTTTATTCTGAGGCAGATGTCATCACTAGAAGCTCCCCAGATCGTTTTTAGAGATATGGTATTAAACTACAATGTTCTAAACGGTGTTTTTGCACAAATTCAGGTGATGATTTCCGTCTATCTAGTTGTTAGGTATTCAAAACATGGCTATTTCATTGGTCTTTTACTAAACATTTATGGAGCTCTGTCAGCAGCAGTAGGTTTTTTTGTACATGGAAGTGCAGTTGCCCTTCCAGGGATTACAATCAATGTAGGTACTGCTATTATTATAACGATTATTTCTATTTTTCAACAATCGTTATATAATAAAATTAAAGAAATAGGAAGTCAAAAAGATGAGCTTGTATTGTTGTATGAAGAAGTTAGAGCATCCCGTGAGAAACTTCATCAACAAAATAAGCAGCTGATAGAATCTAACCAGGTTATCAAAAGAAACGAGGAAAGGCTTGTGCATTTAGCTTCTTTTGATGCTTTGACGGGACTTCCTAACCGGAAGATCATTATTGAAAGACTGGACAAGCTTACTAACTTTCAATTAAATCAGAAAACTACCTTTGCTGTTGTTTTTATTGACTTAGACAACTTCAAGAAAATCAATGATTCCATGGGACATCATGTTGGCGATCAGCTTCTTCAGCTTATTGTTAAGCGATGGAAACTAATGATTCATGAAAGTGATATGTTAGGACGTTTGGGTGGAGACGAATTTGCTTTAATAATCCAGCGTAAATTGGAGAAGAACGAAATATTTTCTTATGTAGAAAGTTTAAGAACTGCACTTCAGGATGCTTTGCTATTTAAAACAAAAAAATTCTATATAACTGCTAGCTATGGAATTTCAATTTATCCACAGGATGGTTTCAATTCTATTGAACTATTAAAATCAGCTGATATTGCAATGTACAAGGTAAAGAATCAAGGAAAGAACGGCATACAATTCTTTAGTCAAAATATGCAAAGTGAGATTCTACAAAAAATTAAAATAGAGAATGGTATACAGTCTGCTCTAAATAACAATGAATTATTTCTTGTTTTTCAACCTCAATATAGCTGTAGTTTAAAGTCCCTCAGAGGATTTGAGGCACTTGTCAGGTGGGAATCGTCAGAATTGGGGGTTGTTAGTCCTGCTGAATTTATTCCAGTGGTGGAAGAGACGGGGCAAATTGTTCAGATAGGAGAGTGGATTCTTCGAGATGCTCTGAGAAAATTTAAAGCGATGCAGGATTCTGACCATATGGACTCGATCCTGTCAATCAACATATCCGTTGTGCAGATTATCGAGTCTTCCTTTGTGGAGATGGTACAAAAAGCACTTGATGATATAGGATTTGAAACTAAATATTTAGAATTTGAAATTACTGAATCTGTATTTATATCTTTCCCGGACCATGTCATTGAGGTTATTAATCAACTAAAAAAAATGGGTATACGCATTGCATTGGATGATTTTGGTGCGGGTTACACTGCCTTAAAATATCTGCAAATGTTTCCACTGGACACTTTAAAGATTGATAAAACCTTTACCGACAGTATTGACGAGAAAAGTAAGGAGAACCATATTATGAGCTCAATTATTTCGCTGGCACATCAATTAGATATTGAGGTTGTAGCAGAGGGCGTTGAAAATACTACGCAACTGAATTATCTAACTGAACAGAAATGTGATTATATACAAGGATTTCTGTTGAGCAAACCTCTAAATTATCATGAGATGATCCAGCTGTCAAATGATAGAGATGATTCGGTTGATTCTATCATTTATGGATACAAGATTTCGTAGATTCATGCAGGACAGTAATCCATTTCTTATTTTATTTTTCAACCTTTCCAATGGCAACTTTACCTATTTCCAGTACTATGGTCATATATCCTATACTCACTTTTTCACAGATTATAGATAGCTTTGATAATTATGTTGCATTTCTCTATTGGTATTCCTGATAAAGCTTTTATTTAGATCTCTTCTTCAAGAATATCTTAACAAGGGGAAGAGGACAAGCGAAACGTCCGGGACCAGTGAAAAAGTCCTGTTCTGTGTCATTCTATGCGGCGAAGTGAAATGAAGAATCTTGAAAGCCTTTTAAATGCTAAGATACTTCGCTACGCTCAGAATGACAACTCAACCCATTTTTAAAAATTATGGATTTTTTCAGTGGTCTCTGACAGGGACTTGTCTGAAGCTAATATTATTAAAAGATTATCTAAGGAAGAGGTTCGGCGGTTTCCAGAAAAGGTCATACTGCAAAATTTCGTCGCAGGGAGGTTTGCTTATTACTGCTTTTTTATTCATTGGTTATGCTTAAATCTATAATACATACATTTTCTTTACTAAAGTAATAGCCATAGTGATTTCTAAGCTGATTTAATTCTTCCTTATTCAGTGATAAATTAGGTATAATCACCTGGATACTACCGGTGTCATCTACTAACTCTGCACTTAGGTAATCTTCTATATACGGTAAGGCATTGGAGCCTGGATCTGTTGTACTTGGTAATTCATCATCATTAAGCTTTCTTATGTTTTCAGTAAATAATTTAAGCCTGACCCTTTTTCCTATAGAAAAAGAGAAGCTTTGTTTCATACATCCTCATGATGATTTACAAAGCTTCTCTTTATTTTGTTAGATTTTCAGACTATTACAGCTTATGCTTTTCAATAAACTCATTCAATATCTTATCTAAGTTTGGACTACCCACTTCATCCAACGCATAATGGACACGGGTGCAGGGCTTGTTGATATTGATAATTCTGCTGAGATCAATGGGGGTGCCTATGATAACAGAATCGCAATCAACCTTATTAATGGTTTCTTCAAGATCCTTTAGCTGTTGTTCACTGTATCCCATTGCAGGCAGCAGGGTACCAATGTTTGTATAGATAGTATAGGTTTCTCTGATTTTTCCTACTGTGTATGGACGGGGATCAACGATTTCCTTTGCACCAAAACGCTGTGCTGCAATTACTCCCGCTCCTATTTTCATTTCTCCATGGGTAAGGGTAGGTCCATCCTCTACTACTAAAACCCTTTTTCCTTTAATTGCATCTATGTTATCTACTGTGATCTTGGATTCAGCCTTAATCACTGCCGCTTTAGGATTTACTTTTGCTATATTTTCTTCTACCCTCTTTATAGCCTCTCCATTAGCACTATCAATCTTGTTAATAATGGCTACATCTGTAAACCTTAGGTTCACTTCTCCAGGATAATAGTTTAATTCATGTCCAGGACGGTGGGGATCAAATACTGTAATCGCTAAATCCGGCTTATAGAAGGAAAAATCATTGTTTCCTCCATCCCATACAATGACATCACAGCCATCAGGGTCTTCTTCTGCCTCCCTTAAAATCCCTTCATAATCAACACCAGCGTAGATAATGTTTCCACGGGTGATATGTGGTTCATACTCTTCCATTTCCTCAACAGTACAGTTGTGCTTTTTTAAATCTTCTATAGAAGCAAATCTTTGAATTTTTTGTGCTGCAAGGTCACCATATGGCATTGGATGTCTAATGGCAACCACCTTAAGATTTTTTGCCATTAAGAGCTCTATCACCTTGCGAGAGGTCTGACTTTTGCCACAGCCGGTTCTTATGGCACAGACAGATATTACAGGTTTGGTGCTTTTTAGCATGGTGCTGTTTGGCCCTAATAGTTTAAAATCCGCACCTGCTGCATTAACCACTGCACCTATACTCATTACAGTCTCATAGCTTACATCACTGTAGGCAAATACACATTCATTCACTTTGAAATCCTTAATGAGTTCAGCCAATTTTTCTTGAGGATATATAGGGATTCCTTCAGGATACAGGCTTCCTGCCAGCTCCGAAGGATATCTTCGATTATCTATGTCCACTATTTGAGCAGCCGTAAAAGCAACTACTCTATAGTTCTCATTGTTACGATAATATGTATTAAAATTATGAAAATCTCTCCCAGCCGCCCCAATAATAATGACATTGTTTTGATTCATTCAACCATCTCCTTTGTATGATTATACAATTTGTAGTAACATTATACACTGTTAGCGATAAAATATAAAGAGAAAAAATTATTTTTTTGAATATGGCTGATATTTTTTGCATCATGGAAGGCCACAGGGGGACATCCCTACGATGGTAAATAATAACTATTCTGTTTTTTTCTTTATCAAGAGGAATTAGTTCTTTGCTGTTATGATATCATTGTTAGTGTTTTTTCTTTGATAATAAGCAAATATATCATTGAATGATTTTCTCATCTATAATGGTAATGCTAGTTGCATCATATACTATAAGACCTTCTTTTTTCATTTTTTGCAGCTCTCTAGATAGTGAAGTTCTTTGTATACCAATCCTTTCTGCTAAAGCTTTTTTTGTGGTATTCAGTCTTATTTTATATGTATTTTGCAGATAGTATTCGTTTTTTAAATAAGCACAAATACTGTCACGTATTGAACGATTAGCATAATGTTTAATCTTATCTCCTAAAATCAATGCATTTCCAGAGATCAATTGAAGAAATTCATAGAGAAATTCTCTATTATTACAACAAAGCTCAAAAAGAATTTCTTTTTCTATCTCCAGTATTTCAACATCTGTTCGTGCAGAGATGGTCATTGGGTAGTAGGGATTTCTAGAAAATATAAGATTACCACCCAAAATATCATCGGGATAAAATTCTGTGATTGTAAATAAATCGCCATTTTCACCAATTCTTTCAATAACTACTTTCCCCTCAAGAATTACTTCTAAGCAACTACATTTATCCCCATCAAAATGTATAACTTGTCCCTTTTTATAAACACTGACTTTTAATATTTTCCTAGATAGATAATCTTGGAACAATTCATGTGGAATTGTATTAAGGAGGGTATATTTTTCAATATTTTTCAAAAATTGCATCATAAATCTCCTTCCTGTTACATTGGTAACACCTTTTATTTTAATTCTATTATATAATGGTTTATATCGTATTTGAAAGGGTGATTTTATGGATATTGTTACACTATCAATGTGGGGTATCTCGTTACCTTTAATGATCTATTCTTACTTAAAAAAGAGAGGAAAAACAAAAGAAGCAACTCATAAAGCTAAAGGGATGATGCAAGGTATGCTTCCAGATATCATTGCTATTATTTTTCTTATTGGTTTTGTATTGAGTTTGCTAACACCAGCTACTATTGCTGAAACCCTTAGTAAGGTAAACCCCTTTACCGGTACTTTATTTGCTGCTTTAATAGGATGTGTAACTTTGATTCCAGCCTTTGTAGCTTTTCCTCTGGTTGGATCATTGATTGAGGGAGGGGCTCACCTAGTGCCATCAGTGGCTTTTCTCACAACCCTCACCATGGTGGGAATAAAGACATTTCCTCTAGAAGCAAAGGAATTTGGAATAAAGTTTACACTCCTTCGTAGTTTATTAAGTTTTGTTTTAGCCCTATTGGTGGCTTTTATCATGGGAGGTCTGATGTAATGCTATTTCAATCAATTAAAAAATATAAGCTTATTTTTATAACGATGGTACTCTATCTTGTCACTTTCATATTTTCCCAAGGACTTTTTATCCAAGCATTACAAAATACAAGACACTACTTACTTGAAATGCTGGTGGTAATGCCTGTTATCTTTATGCTAACGGTACTAATAGAAATATGGATTTCAAAAGAGTCCATTATGAAAAATCTCGGGGAAAGTTCTGGGCTTAAAGGATTTGGATTTTCAGTGATTTTAGGTAGCTTGTCAGCAGGACCAATCTATGCTGCTTTTCCTATCTGTAAAATGCTTCTATCCAAGGGTGCTAGCATTGTGAATATAGTCGTTATATTAAGTGCATGGGCGGTTATTAAGGTACCTATGTTAGCCAATGAAGCAAGATTTTTAGGTCCTAAGTTTATGGTTATACGCTGGATATTAACCGTTATTTCAATCTACTTCATGGCATATATTATGGGTATTCTAATAAAAAAAGAAGATATTCCTCAGATGAAATCTTCAAATCCAGATGGATTATCTATCAATGAAGATTATTGTGTTGGCTGTAGTATTTGTGTAAAGATGCTTCCTGGAGCTTTTGAAATGAACCAGAAAAAGGCACAGGTCAAAGCTATAGATTTAGATTCTTCTAATATACCTGCTATCATGAAGATTATAGAAAAGTGCCCTACCAAGGCCATTTCACTTAGTAGCAAAGGTTTATCTCCTCAATAAGAATCCCGTTGTGGAGAAGACTAATAGCTCCTCACTAGGTTTGGTCCTTAGTGAGGAGCTATTGTTTTATTGAGAATGGGAACCAAGGATGTGGGATTTAGTTAACAAATTTCTTATGGCAGTTGCAGCTTCTGCATAGGTAAAGGTACCCTTTGGATCAATAGTAGTATGGGTTCTTCCATTGAATACTCCTGCGCTGATGGTTTTCTTTACGTATTGATATGCCCAGTCAGCTACTTGATCTTTATCTATGTAATTATCTATTCTGTTGCTATCTCCTTCTTTTAATCCTACTATATCCATTGCTTTGGCATACATGGTCATGGCTTCCTGTCGGCTGATTTGTGCTTCTGGTCTGAAGCTGCCATCTGGATACCCTGTTATGATGCCATATTCTGTGGCTATTGTGATGGCATCTGCTAATTCGTTGGTTATGTCTACATCTGTAAACTTTCCTGCCTTTGAGGCTCCTGTTCTGTATAGTCCCAGTGCCTTTGTGATGTATTCTGCAAACTCACCCCGAGAAATAGCTCCATTAGGTGTAAAGGTCTCTGGATTTTTGATGATCAGCCTTGACGCCATATCATTTACGTGTTTCCTTGACCAGTGGTTTTCTACCGATGCTACTGTTACTGGATTCCTGATGATTGTGTAGATTGAATTGGTTATGGAGCTTAGCTTTGCGTACCATTTTCCTTCTTTTTCAAATACTGTGGTTGGTATGTGGGAGAAGGTTCCATCGGGGTTATATACTACTCCTGTTGTTATTTTTTGGGGGTCAACTCCTGCTGGTATCTCCATCACTCTCGGTGCATAGCTTGAAAATTGTGTAATGGTTGTTTCTTTCTTTGCTCCTGTGGCAGATGTTGTTTTTGCCAGTATTTTAAATTCTACCGGTGGGAACAGTATTTCGTAGCTCTTTGCCTGTGCTTTTTCTTTTAGCTCCTTTACCTGGTCTTCTCTTAGATGATTGATTTGCACTTCTATATCTATGTCTTTGAGGGAATCTGTACCTACCTCCAGTACTGATGCTATCTCCTCTATTGCTATTGCTTTGACTGGTATAAAATAATCTACCTTTTCTGTGGTTATGGCTAGGCTAAAGTCCTTTTGTGCCATTTTCTTTATTATGTCTCCTGTTAGTATGGTCTTTATTTGTTGTGCATCTTTTGCGGCTACGGGTATTTCTACTATGTTTTCTGTTGTACTGCCATCGGTTTCACTGTCTTTTAGCACTTGGTCTATTATTTTATTTAGTATATTGGAGTCTGCTCTTAGTTCTACTATTTTCTGTTCATTTTCTTCTGTTACTGTTTCTGTTCCTGCTATTTGTTTCTGACCATTTACTATGACAGTGGTTTCGGTTTCTGTTGTTGATGGCCCTGGGACTTGTGATGGTGCTGGTGCTGGTGTTGGTGTTGGTGTGCCGCCTCCGCCACCACCGCCGCCTGTTGGTATGGCTGTCCATACAGCATAAAGAGTTGCGTTGGCTGTTCCCATGGTGAAGATGTCACTAGAATTATAGCCTGTTCCTTTTCCATCCGCTTGGGTGCTCCAGCCTGCAAAGGTGTAGCCTGTTTTTGTCAGGTTACCTGTGTTGCCCAGGACTGTGACGGAGGCTCCTGCTGGATATTTATTGTCTATTGGTACCATTCCTCCTGTATTTCCGTTTCCGTTATAGGTTACTGTTAATAGATTTACTGTTACCTCTGCTGTTAATGCTTCTGCACTGGTTGTAAGCTTATCTTTATTTATAATAATTTTTCCTGTTCCTTCTTTATCCAGTGTTCCATATACTGATGCTGTAACGGTGGTAGATGTATTATCTACTGTTGAGATACTTAACCCGCTAAAGACTCCTCCAAGGCTTAGGTCGGATTTGTATACAGAGCCTGTTACTGTATCATTATTGATGCTTATGGTGAATTGTTGACTAAAGTTTAGATTGCCTGATACTGTGGATGGGTTTACTGTTAGATAGCAGTAGGGATCCCTTGTCACAGTTATGGTATATGTTTTTGTGGTAGTCTTATCCTGTGCTGTTACTTCCACGGTTATTATATTGGCTCCTACATTTAAGTTGATTGCATCGCTTGCCTGTCCTCCTGCTACGTTACTATTGTTTATTTTCACTGTTGCAAGGCCGTGTTCTACAGTGGGGATAACGGTTATACTGTCCACGTTGTATGCCACACTTGAGGTATAGGCTGTTGTTTCCTTATCAAATGCAGGATCAAGTGTCCCCATGCTGAAACTAAGTCCGCTCAAATAGGCATTGTTTGACTCTGCTTTCACCGGTGTGCTTTGATTTGACGTACTACCATTGCCAAGCTGTCCATCCATTCCATATCCCCAGGCATAGACTTCTCCATTTTTTAAGGCTAAGGAGTGAACATTTCCTGCTGATATGGCTATTACTTTTGTGTTTCCCATATTTCCGTCTGCTACTTTAACGGGGATAGCTTCACTAGACGTACTAGAATTGCCAAGCTGTCCAGACATTCCAAATCCCCAGGCATATACCCCTTCACCTTTTATGGCTAGGGAGTGGCCTCCTCCTGCTGATATCGCTGTGACTTCTTCGTTGATCATAGCTCCATCTGCTACTCTAACGGGTGTGCTTTGAATGTGGTAATTACTAATACCATCCCCTCGCCGTCCATCCATTCCTTGTCCCCAAGCATATACCACTCCACCTTTTAGGGCTAGGGAGTGAACACTTCCTGCTGAGATGGCCGTTACTCCTGTGTTCATCATATCTTCGTCTGCTACTTTCACCGGGGTATTCTGATCCTCCGTATCACCATTCCCAAGCTGTCCATCATCTCCCTTTCCCCAGGCATATACCACTCCACTTTTTAAGGCTAAGGAGTGATGCACTCCTGTTGATATGGCTGTGACTTCTTCGTTGATCATAGCTCCATCTGCTACTCTAACCGGGGTACTTTGATTCATGTTTTCACTATTTCCAAGCCGTCCACTCTCTCCAGATCCCCAGGCATATACCACTTCACCTTTTAAGGCTAAGGAGTGATGCACTCCTGCTGATATGGCTGTGACTCCTGCGTTGACCATAGCTCCATCTGCTACTTTAACAGGGGTAATTTGATTAATCCATTCCCCATTTCCAAGCCGTCCACTCCCTCCATATCCCCAGGCATAGACCACTCCATCTTTTATGGCTAAGGAGTGCTGCCCTCCTGCTGATATGGCTGTTACTCCTGTGTTTCCCATATCTCCGTCTGCTACTTTAACTGGGGTCATTTGATTTGTCCATTCCCCATTGCCAAGCTGTCCAAACCCTCCATCTCCCCAAGCATAGACCTCTCCTGTACTGGTTAACGCCAAAGAATGAGACGATCCTGCAGATATCTCTACGATGGTTACCCCTTCAGCCAGTACACTATCCCACGAGAAACCGTACATCTCAAGCTCTTCCAAGCTCATGGGAACATAGGCTGCTGCTCCTAAAATAGTAACCTCAGACACGGGATAACTCGTACCCTCTCCAACAGAGACTAAATGATCACCCATCAAACGCTTCACGATTTTTCTGTCGTCTTTTAGCTGAGCAACTACCATATCCCCATCTGCATAGATTTCAGATACGATTTGAATCACATCTCCATCCTTTAAAACAGGATTCATAGAATTTCCCGTTATCAAAAAATAGTCCGCTGCCGATGCAAAAACTGAATTTAACAAAAACATCAATACCAATAATAAAATCCTTATTCGCTTTTTCATATCAATCTAAACCTCCTATTTGTTAGTTTACTACACCATTAATGCTCTGACAATTTTTATTTTTATTATAGCAAACTATTCTAACAGGATTCTGACAAATCAGTTTATATTTCGAGCTTAATTGTTGGTAGAATGCTTCTCACTTAGAAGGATAATGGCTTTACATACCACATTTTATCCATTGTTACCTGTAATCATTACATGGAATTGTAATCTAGGATCATAAATTGGCGGTTTTCTTACCATATTCATCACTAAAGTGATCCTATCATTGGTAAGTAAATAATTCAAGCCTGACCCTTTTTCCTATTTTCCTTCTTTTTTCATCAATGCTGGTCAATTAATACGATTGATGTTATACAAAAAAGTTAAAGCCTATAGCAGATTCGCTATAGGCTTTTTTAGGAGTCGCCTGGACGTTTTGTTTGACACTTTTAAGTTTCTGAATAATATTCCTATACTGATTCACTATGGTATCTATTTTGAAAAAGGTATCCAGTTCTTCCATGTCTTCTATTATGATATTGTGCATATCCTACGTTTATCCTTCTAATTTGTACTCCCCAGAAAAAAATTCTGAGGTCCTATTGGTTTTAAGTAGTCTATCTTGTTATAGTAATCTCTCTGGTTTCTTCATCGTATTCCACCGCAGCTCCTAGCACCTCACTGATAAAACGAAGAGGTACAAAGGTACGGCCTGGTGAAACAATCCTTGGTTCACAATCAATAATGATAATTTCTCCATTAGCCAGTACTTCCTTTGAACCAATGGTCAGCAGGATTTCCAGTTCTCCTTCTATAATCAAAATCTGTCTTGTCTCTGGTAGCCAGATTACCTCTGCCCCTAGGGCTTCGCTGATGAATTTGATTGGGACTAGGGTTCTGTTGGATTCTTCGTCGATAAAGGGCATTGCATCCATTAAATGGGTTTGATCATCTATTTGTGTCTCCAGTTTTCCAATAGTAAGTCGTATTTGTTTTTTAGGGGGATTTTCCTCCTCTAGTGGTTCTTTTTGAATTTTTTCTGTAGTTTCTCCAATAACTTGGGTAAAGCTATGTCTCGCTACTCTGCCATTTTGATCTGTTACTGTGATGGTGTATTGATAGGTTCCCGCCTTGATAGGGGTACCACTTATGGCCCCATCCTTTGAAAGGGTTAAACCCTCTGGTAATGCTCCACTGGTGATTTTAAAGCTGTAACCTCCACTGCCGCCTGTGGCAGTGAAGCTGTAGGTGTATTGGCTGCCTGCTGTTGTTTGAGTAGGATTGGTTTTGCCGATGCTTATGCTGCTGGAGCTACTGCTATTGGAGGCTCGGGGTGTTCCGCTCACTTCATTGGTGTTAATGCTGTCTCCTGCTAAATTGGTTGCTTTCACCACAAAATAATAAGTTGTGCCATTGATTAATCCTGTTGCATTAAAACTGTGAACTGGTGCCGTCACTGTAGCAATTGGTGTCGTATAACCACCAGAGGTTGTGCTTTGGTAGATCTTATAGCTTTCTGCTCTTTCAACTGAATTCCAGCTTATGCTGATCTGTTTGTCCCCTGCTGTTACTGATTGTATCACTGGTGCTATCGGTATGGTTACTGGTATGGGCGGATTTATTGCATTCTCTACCTCATCAAATACAGTAAGTCCGGAATCTGCTATAACAAAATCTGTTGAAGGATCTGTTATGGGACTTGTCAAATGCTGTTGGTAGTCACCACCTGTTTTAAGCTGATAACTTGTGTTGGCTGGTACTGTAAAAGCAATAGTTTTATAATCATGGTTTGGTGTAAAGCTAGTTTCTGGATTAAAAACGTCTTTAACATGAATACTTGTAGCAGTTCCTATGTTTTTCATTTCTAAAAAATTTACCATAAATACTGCTGCTGTACTTTTATTTTCAATACTCCCCGATAATGTATGTATAGCTGGATTCGTTATAGTCTCTGAAGCTACTTTCACTGTTGCAGCTGAATTTATGGTGATAGTACCACCTGCTCCACTATAACCACCACCGATGCCTGCGCCACCACCGATGCCTGCACCACCAGGGAGGCCTGCAGCATTTTGTCCACCTGTTGCTGTTACCGTTCCATCTGATATGATGATGGTATCACCTGCTCCCAGAAAGCCACCACCGATGCCTGCACCAGCAATTCCACCTATTGCTGTCATAGTTCCACCTGAAATTGTGATGGTGCCACCTGCTCCCCGATTGCCGCCTCCGATGCCTGCACCGGCAGTTCCACCTATTGCTGTCGTAGTTCCACCCGAAATTGTGATGCTACCACCTGCTCCCAGATAGCCACCACCGATGCCTGCACCAGCAATTCCACCTGTTGCTGTTACCGTTCCATCTGATATGGTGATGGTACCACCTGCTCCACTATCACCACCACCGATGCCCGCTCCATCAGTTCCACCTCTTGCTGTCACCGTTCCACCCGAAATTGTGATGCTACCACCTGCTGCAAGATTGCCGCCACCGATGCCTGCCCCTTCAGTTCCACCTGTTGCATCAAGAGACCCAGTTCCATTAATCGTAATGGTATTTCCCCTACGCACCTGTAAACCTGCCCTGGACGCCCCACTTTTAAGGGTATTGGTACCTTCCAAAGTGAGTGTCACATTTGCAGCCTTTCTCAATTCAAAAGCAGCATTATCATCTGTTCCAATACTAATACCGACATCCCGAAGGGTTATATTTGCCTTAACACCATCCACAACAACTATGTTGGTTGTGGTGGTACCAGTAATGACAATTGTATCAATTGCATAAACATGCTCTGTCACACTTGATGTGCCATGTTTTACCGCTATCATATCTCCAATTCCCGCCGTTATGGTTATATTTCCATTCTCTATGTCAAAGATATGGTCAGTAGAACTAATACTTGCAGCATCCGCATACATTGGTAGTCCTACTGGTGCTATCATTGATAGCAGTATTGTCAGGATCATAAGCAAGCTCAACATTTGTTTCTTTTGTTTCTTTTGTTTCTTTTGTTTCTTTTTCATCTTTGTCATCTCCTCCATTTTTATCTTAAAATCCTAGAATCCTTATGTGGTGCTATTGTTTAAGGTTTTTTTATAGTATATCATTGTCCTCTAACAGGATTCTGACAAATATACTTCTATGGAATAATCATAGGCGTCCACTTAACTCAATCATTTCCAGAAACCTTCTCAAAGTATCATCCTGAGCATAGCCAAGGATCTTGCAATTCTTATATCACTTAGTTTTCCAGAAGAAATATTGTAAGTCATTTTTAATATAGTAGATTTTGAAGTTCTGAGATATATTCTTAACAACTCTATAGCTACTAGTTTTGATATTATTGTTTTTTACCTCTGATGCATTGCGAACTTAGACTTTTAGGCTATTCTGCATAATACCCTTTTCGATAGCAGTGGATTTGCCCTCTATTTCTACTATAGGGGGTATAAGGGTCATGCTTGAATTATTTGCTTGCAAATTTAAAACCCCTTCCCTACATTATTAAGGAAGAGGTCCGACGATTTCTAGAATGGGTTCAAATTATAAAGTAAGATTAGGTTATTATTCTATCCTTGTGTTTCTTCAATTTCTCTTTTAAATCTTCAATTAAGCTGTAGACCACTGGTATGATTATCATGGTCAAAAAGGTCGAAACAATTAATCCAAACATCAAAGCAATTGCCATAGGACTAAATAGACTGCTTCCTGATAAAGCCAAAGGCGTCAGCCCCATAACCGTAGTGGTGGCAGTTAAAATGATAGCATTCAAACGCTTATCTATAGCATCTAAACATGCTTCCTCTATAGTATAGCCTTCCTTTCTAGCATCGTTAATGTATTCGATAATTAGTATCCCATTATTTACCACTATCCCTGCAAGGGCAATGATGCCTAAAAAGGCTGTAAAGGATAGAGGATTTCTTAGCAAGAATAAGCCTAAGGCAGAGCCTATGATGGATAAAGGTACTGTGAGAAGTATAATAAGGGGTTGGATAAATGAATGAAACTGTATTAACAAAATAATATACATAGCAAAAATGCTGAATAAAGCTAAAATCCCTAAAATAGAAAAATTCTCGTCGATTTCTTCTCTTTCTCCTTCAAAGCTTATAGTGGTGCCGCTAGTATCAAGGGTAGGAAGTATTTCATCTTCAATGGTATTTGCTATTGCTACAGGACTATAGCCTGAAAGCTCATTCACCAAAAGCTCTATTGTTTGAACTCCTCTATAGGTATAGATTCCATTTACTCGTCTATTAAATTCTACAGCTGCAAACTGCTTTATAGGTACCTTGTTCCCAGTAAAGGAAGACTTTATTTCAAGATTTTCCAACAATTGTACATCATTGATGGAGCTCTTCAGCAATATATTATATTCATTTCCTTCTCTTCGATACACTGAGGCATTGCTGCCAAAGAGAGCTATATGCACCTGACTCTGCAGGTCGTATTGAGAGATTCCAAAACTGCTGGCTTTATCCTTATCTACTTTTATTTCTAATTGTAGGGTTTCATCCTTTGCATTATGTCTTACATTCACCGTGCCAGGAATCTTAGAAACTTCTTCCTTCAGTAAATCACTAACCTCTCTCAGTCGATCATAATTTTCCCCAGAAATCATAAGGATTACTCTAGCTTCAAATGGCTCTGCATATTCCAAAAGCTTAACCGTCCCTCTGCCATAGGGGATATTCTCATTTAATTTCCTCTGGATATAATCAATAAAATCTGTATTGCTATTGAACCTTCTGGCTTTCTTGTCTCCTAAATCAAATTTTGCCACTAATTGTGCAAAATCTGGTGAAGGTGTAGCAGGCCACATGGTGATATGAAATTTAGGCAATCCTGTACCTACAGCTACCGTATAGCTTGTTATTTCTGGTTCTCTGTATAGGAGCTTTACAATCTCATCTGTTAGCCTTTCTGTGGCTTCGATATCATCAGGTGCTTCTGAAACAATATCTATATAAAATAAGTTTTTATCGGTATAGGGAAAAAATTGAGGGTCTAATGCTGGTATGATGAAGGTAAGGGTACCAATAAAGACAGCCATTGTGATGCCTAGAACCACCTTTCTTCTCTTTAAAGCAGCCATTAAGGTATTGCAAAAGAACTTCCTAAAGATGCTCTCCTTTTTCTTTTCTGTCTTACCTTTTTTAAAAAATGTAGTAGCCATAGCAGGTGTAATAAACATGGCAACACTATAGGCTGAAAGGATTGAAATGATCAAGATAATAGGGATTGCCTCTAAAAAATCTCCAGATGGCCCTGGTATTCCCAGGAGAGGTGCAAAGGCAGCAATGGTTGTAAGGGTAGCGGCTAATATAGGTATGGACATGGATGCCGCTCCTTTATAGGCTGCTTCTGCCCTTTCTACACCTTGATCTATTCTTACCTGTATGTTATCACTTATAACAATGGCATTATCCACTAGCATTCCAAGGGCAATAATCAAGCCCGTTAAAGATATTTGATGAATGTCTACCTTCATGACATACATAATCCCAAAGGTTATTAATATAGATAATGGAATAACCATAGAAACAACTAAAGCATTTCTTAGCCCCATACCCCCAAAAACCACTATGATCACTAGAATCATGCCTGCTATCAAGCTCTTCATAAAGGTATTGATTGATTCAGCTATATCATCAGGCTGATAAATAACCTCTTCCACCATTAAGTCCTCTGGCAGTGTAGCTTTTACTTCATCAATGGCTTTTCTTACATCTTTTCCAACAATCATAACATTTTTACCTTTTTGAAAATACCCTGTCAGAAGGACGGCATTCCTTCCATTTTGTTTAAATTTAGTCACGTTTTCTTCCAAGTCCATGTATATCTTTGCCACATCAGAAAGCTTAGTAACGCTTCCTGTCTCTGGCGAGACACTGATAATTGTATCTCGAATCTCCTCCAATGAGCTGTAGGTTCCTGGAGTCATTACAGTAATCTTTGCGTCTTCATATCTAATACTACCAGAGGGTATTTGTACATTTTGAGCTTGAAGAATTTCATTTATATCTGCAATAGATATATCCAGTTGATTAAGTTTTGCAATATCCACCTCTACCTTAACTTCTTTTTTTAATTTTCCCTCCACGTTAAACTCTGAAATTCCTTTAATATTCACCAGCTTATCCTTAAAAAGCTTTCCAAAGGAATCCAGTTGTTCATAGGTATAGTTCTCTCCCGAAAGACTGATAATAATCCCTGCTGCTTTTATCAGATCAGTATTCACCTCACTAGGTAAACACCCATTTGGTAATTCTGACTGCACATCAGCAACGGCATTCCTAACATTTTGTAGGGCTATATTGGTATCTACATAGTTATGAAAGACAACTGTTACAACAGACAACCCTTCATTTGATAGTCCATAGCTTTTATCAAAGCCCTCTAGCTCTGCTAATTTATCCTCAATTTTTTTTGTTACTAAATCTTTTACATCTGCTGGTGAAGCTCCAGGATAAACAGTAATAATCATGGCAGCAGGCTCTGAAACATCTGGACTTTCCTGTTTAGGCAATAGGTAATAGCTTATACTTCCATAGAATGCGATTACCACTGCTAAGAATAATGTGATTTTTCTTTTCTCTATAAATAATTTTATAAATTTAGCCATCGTGATCACATCCTATTCTACAATATGAACTTTCGATCCATCATTTAAATTCTGCATTCCGTTAATAGCCAGTAATTCTCCCGCCTCTATTCCTTTAACCAGCATTTTATCATTATAGTTATACAATAATTCTATGGTTCTCTTAAAGGCTCTATTTTCTTTTATGATGTACACGTAGTCTTCTCCATGTGAAAAAACACTTGTCATAGGAATCCATATTCCTTTTTCCATACCAACAGCTACCTCTGCCTTAGCAATGGTGCCTAATCTAAACTGTTTTTCAGACACCTCTATTTCTGCTGGATATGTTCTGGTAGCTAAATCTGGTGCTTCAGCTATATAGGTAATACTGCCTTTAGCCTTTTGTCCATCCACATCCACCATCACATCCATACCTGTATGGATTCTTTTTAGATCCTGTTGAGGAATGCCAATATGAACTACCTGCTTTCCACTCCTTATCACTGCTACTGGCATACCTGCTTCCACAATCTCATTTTCCTTGAATAGAAGATCTACAACAATTCCTTCCTGATTTGCATACAGGACTGTATCCTCTAATGCCTTCCTGTACAAATCATAATTTGCCTTTGCAGTTTGATATTGGGCTTTAATCGTACGCTTATCTTCGTCACCAGACCCTCTTTCCATTTCCCTTAAATATTCCTTAGCTTTTTTTAGTCCATACTTGGCGTCATCATAGGCTAGTTTTGTATCATCCAGGTCTATTTTAGAAATGCCCCCTGCTTCATATAAGACCTTCATATTTTCATATAGCCTTTCCCAATATTTAAAAACTCCCTCCGACTGTTTGACGTCTATTCGCATCCGCTCTAGCTCTTCTTGGGATACACCCTTTTCAGCTTTATGATATTGAGCCTCTGCCGCCAGCATTTCCCCTTCAGCCATTCTCAAGCTATATTGAAAATCTGTCTGCTCAAGCTCTGCAAGCTTATCCCCTGGCTCCACTTTGTCTCCTTTTTTTATGTAAGCTTTATGGAGCTTTCCCCCTGTTATAAAGCTGTAGGAAGTGATTTCTTTTGAGTCTACTGTCCCTATATACATTATTGTTGTAGGCATTTCACTTTCTTCCGTTTTCGCAACCCTCACAGCAGCCATTCTTTCCTCATTAAGTCCCTGATGATCTTCTGTAGAGCACCCAATCAAGAAAATCATCATCAGTGTCATAAGCAATGCTTTAAAAAATTGTTTCATTACAAGCTCTCTCCCTTACTTTTTAATGCAGGTGTTGAAAAAGCCCTAGATTCTCGTCATTCTAAATGTAACGAAGTGAAATGAAGAATCTTCAAACCCTTAGATTCTTCGCCAAGGCTCAGAATGACAATCTTGCTTTCTTACTGGGTTTTGGAGTTTTTCAACAGTCTTTTTAATACAAAATAGTAGCAATTTAATAAATAAATATTTATTCATTAATTTTCAAAAAAAATCTTGCCTTATTTCTTGTCATTATCATTTTCTGGTCCTTACCTAGCTGTATAAATGACATAAACTTATAGCATGCTTTCTATTTTAATGCATTGACACAAAGTCTGATAATCCCCTCAGCATGCTCCTTTTGAAAATAGGCTTCATACTGGGGATCTTGGGCCTTCCATATCACATAGCTAAATGGAATCACCATGATGACAAGAATCATCTCTTCTCTAGTGGTCTGTGGATTAATTTCCCCAGTTTTTTTCCCTAAATGAAGAAGCTTATCTAAGCTTTCATGAAAAAAGCTTATTTCATCATCCTCCATTATTTTTTCCATATTTTTATCTATCAGGATAGTAGCAATCATCTGGGAATAAATTGAATCTTCTATGGTTAATTCAAAAACCATATTCACAAAATTACTAACAAATTCATAGAAATTGCTGCTAAAGGTGAAAATCCTCCCAACCTCTTCCTGAAACTTTAAAAAACTCGTCTCAAAGGTATCTTCAAGCAGTTCTTCTTTACTGTTATAATGTCGGTACAAATATCCCCCTGATACCTTTGCTTTTTTTGCAATAGCATCAATAGATAAAGCACTATAGCCATGATCTACAATAATTTCCATTACCGCTCTTTTAACATTTTCTATCTTTTGGGGATCTGTAATTCTTGCCATAGTATTCCTTCTTTCTATTCATTGGTTTGGTTATAAATCAGTAAATACTTATTTTTATAATTAATGAATGTTTATTTATTTATTATTATAATATATTTCTCAATCTATTATGTCAATTAATTTTTTCAAATTTTCTAAATCCTACAATATAATCTAAATCATCCCTATCACAAAACCCCTTCCCTCACATTGGTAAGGAAGAGGTTCGGCGGTTTATAGAAAACGAAGTCATACTAAAACACAATAGCTCCCCACTAAGTTTGGCTCTTAGTGAGGAGCTATTGTGTTATTGAGAATGGGGACTAGGGATGTGGAAAATGTTCTATTGAACAGATAACAGCTAAATCAAGGTGCATCTAAATCACTGGTAAACAAAATTTGTTTGCAGCTATACTCTATAATAATTCATTGGTTTAATCACTGCTATTGTTTACTAGCTTTGAAGCTATGGTGGCTACATGCTTTCCTAGGAACCTTGCTCCATCTAATTCGTTTTCGCTAGGCATTCTTTCTCCCTGTGCTCCTGCAATGGTGGATGCACCATAGGGTGAGCCT
Organism: Natronincola peptidivorans; assembly: GCF_900111615.1. GTDB lineage: Bacteria > Bacillota > Clostridia > Peptostreptococcales > Natronincolaceae > Natronincola_A > Natronincola_A peptidivorans. The sequence continues at coordinate 19,990 of NZ_FOHU01000005.1, forward strand.
CCGCTTATTTCGCTAATGGTAGTCTGTCCCTGGAATGAATAAGGTAATCCCACAATCACCATTCCATGATGCAATAGGGTTACGTGGGTGCTGAGTATTGTTGATTCTTGCCCACCATGCTGGGTAGCTGTACTGGTAAATACGCTCCCCACCTTTCCTATCAGGGCTCCATTGGCCCATAGGCCTCCAGTAGAATCCAAGAACTGTCTCATCTGCCCGCACATATTGCCAAATCTAGTAGGGGTTCCGAAAATAATAGCATCAGCTGCCTGAAGGTCTTCTAGAGTACATATAGGAATATCGCTAAAGGATTTTTGGATTTCTAGTGCCCCCATCTTTTCTAAAACTTCATCTGATAAGGTTTCAGGTACTCTGCGAAGTATTACTTCTGCACCTTCAACTCCCTTTACGCCCTCCATAACAGCCTCAGCCATCGTCTTAATATGTCCATATAATGAATAATACACTATTAATACTTTCATAATAATTTTCACCTCTCTTAGTTTTCCTTTTTACTTATATACCTTTAATTGCCGCCAACAAACATATTCTTTAAAAATTTTATCAATAATTCTACATGAGAAACATCTATAGTTTTTAGTAAAGATTTTACATCGTAGGGGTTGGTCTCTGTGGCAATCTCGGCAGGCTTGGAAACCTGCCACTACAAAACATGCAATTTGAAAAGTACTTTTCCCTTTAGTGATATCATGTCCTATAACTGGGTATATACTAATCAGTCTATAAGGAGGTGTTGATCAATGAAAAAATCTGGCAAATGGCCTTTAATCTTCTCAATTTCCTTAGGAACTTCTATTTTTCTATTTCTCTTTATCCTAAGGGCTGCAAAACCAATAGAAGTATCCTCTATCAACCCTAAAGAGATGGACTACTACGAAAAGGTTGTGGCCACAGGAAGGGTTGTACCTACTAATATGCTGGAGATCCGCAGCCAGGTAGCAGGTACAATCCTTGAATCTCCTTTAAATCAAGGTGATGTCATCAACAAAGATGCGTTGCTTTTAATTATAGATTCTCAGGATATTTCACTACAAATCAAAGAAAAACAACTAGTAGAAACCTATAATAAAAGAAAAACTCTCTTTGATCATAGTTTATAAAGCACAAGACAATTTACCACCTAAAATCGGTTTGATAAATTGTCTTTCATTGTTTTTGATGTGTTAATTATTGATAACCATTATATAAAAACTCTTTTACCTCTTCAATACTCATGTCTTCTAACCCTAAATCCTCCACTGTATAACCTGTCTCCCAATAGTTCTCGTCTACTAAAGCTGACGCCAGTGTTATGACAGAATCCATAACAGGAGTATCTATTCCTAAAGCTTTTCCTAGACTAGATAACGCAACTAAGGAGCATGGGGTATCCTCTGTTAGATATCTATCATTTAGATCCTTGGGACCTTTTAATGGGCTAAAGGCTTCACTATCTCTATAACACTCATAAAGGGTTTCTCGTTTTGGGGCATATCCCATTGAAAATAATCTATCTTTGACGTTTATTGGATTGTATCCAAACTTTTTACATATATCTATTCTTTCATTATCTATTTTCTCATTAACACGGGCAACTGATGGGGTGATACCTTCTCTATAATGGTAATGTTCTCCATTAGAATACTGAATTTTACCAGCATTTAGTACTACTGGAGCTGGATGAGATACTGGGTTTCCGTTATTCAACGAACTCTCTAAAACATCACTTACTAGCTCTATAGCAGGATACAATTCCTTTGCCATACCATACATTTCTTGATTGTACTTAGATGGGAAAGCAGCAAAGTATAGTTTTTTACACTCCAAAAATATTTTAACACTGGTTGGCCCTGTTTTACGTGCAGCATAGGGTAACGTATGCATTTCTGCTATTTTAACCCCTTCTAGTTTCCCTTTTTCCTTTAATACTTTAGCCATAATTAATGCTCCACCGGTACTGCCAGGGGCTAAAACAATTCTATCTCCTTTTTTGATATGAGGAGCGATATTTTCAGCAAATGTCTTCAATCCGTATGCTGGAAGTACAGGCATAATTAAATCCACTCCATCTATGGCCTCTTCTAGGTTGGTAGTAACTTTATGGATGCTGGCTTCCCCTGTTCTGCCAACGCCAGTTAAATTAATGGTTTTTGTTTGTAGTAGCTCACTTATTCTTTCTTTGTACTTTTCATTTGCATGTAAAGTGATCTCATGTCCTGCCAATGTTAGGTCAGCTGCTGCTGCAAAGGCACCATTTCCTACACCAATAATAGCAATTTTTTTAATCATAACTTGTCCTCCTTTATAGAATTTCTTATGCCTTTTATCATTTGAATGAACTGTTTTTCGCCTATATTAGTCCACCAGTTTCTAAAAGAATTGTTTTTAGTTTAACATATAATTTTGAAGCATTCAACCAGCTATGGAAAGAACCCTTTCAATTGCTCAATACCTCCACCAGCTTCCTTGAGAAGATTCTAGACATTCTATCTCTATGTTTGCGTATTAAGTGCTTAAATAAATCCAAGCATTCTTTGTCGTTTCTTGCAATGTTATGGAAATAACAAAAAAATAAATTTTCTTCAAAAGCAGTATTTATCTTGATCATAAGGTATTACATGTCCCTAAATATTAGCCCCTTCCTTTGCGTTTTTTTGTAATATAGTGTATAATTGTATACAATATTCGTATTAAGCTTTATCTACGCAAGCCTATCTAATAGATATGTTCTTCTTTTTACATATCGTCTAAGAACCTATATTATTTATTCCAAAATCAATTTCAAATAGCTAAGAAAAGCATGGCAGATGGCGATATAAGCGTACATAAGACATTGGAATAAATTGAATTTTCCTTTTAGCGTATATAGCGCTAATATTTAGAAGTTTCGCGTAATTTCAATGAATTTCAGTTGATATCATTTTCATACCACTAATAGAAGGAAACTGAGTTCAGAGGGAGTTTTACTCTTACTGAATTGCAGCTTAAGTTGCTATATGTAGTGCTTAGTCTCCTGCTTAAATAAGTAGATGATCTAAATCTTTGATTTGGTGTTTTTTTCTTGTGCAACGTAAAGGTAGACAATGTAAGGTTTGATGGATCACGTTCCTGTTGGTTACTTATTTTCTTCATCTAGAAGAAGGGATAGGCTAAAAGCAATACAACAAAGGATCATATTTTGCACTGTAAAGTGCAGGATTATAAAAATAAAACTTTAAAGGGGGAATTTTCTTGAGTAGCGACAGTAGTAGTAATTTTGACAGAGTATTATCAAAAAAGGATATTACCGCATTAGCCTTTGGAGCAATGATAGGTTGGGCTTGGGTAGTCCTTACAGGTGAATGGATTAGGATGGCAGGTGTCATGGGTGCCATGCTGGGATTTGTCCTAGGAGGTATAATGGTGTTGTTTGTTGGACTTACCTATGCAGAGCTTACATCTGCTATGCCTAAATGTGGAGGAGAGCATGTTTTCAGCCATAGGGCATTAGGAGAGAAGGCTTCCTTCGTTTGTACCTGGGCGATTATTTTAGGATATGTTTCTGTTGTTGCATTTGAGGCAGTTGCATTTCCTACGGTGATCGAGTATTTATTTCCATCCTATCTACATGGTTATATGTATACCATAGCTTCACATGATGTATATTTGACATGGGTTTTAGTAGGTTCTATAAGCTCTATTGTAATCACTATAGTGAACTATTTTGGTGTTAAACCCGCTGCTTTCTTTCAGGGAGTAGTTACAATTTTAATTTTATGTATAGGTATAGCTTTATTTGGAGGAGCGCTATTTAGTGACACCGTTGCAAACACACAACCGCTTTTTGTAAATGGTAGAAGTGGAGTATTTGCAGTAATGATAATGACGCCATTCCTATATGTAGGATTTGATGTTATACCCCAAGCAGCTGAAGAAATAAATGTTCCATTTAAGACTATTGGCAAAATTATCATTTTGTCCTTGGTAATGGCAATCGCTTGGTATTTAATGATGATCTATAGTACCTCTGTGGGTCTATCAGCAAGTCAGCTTGAAACCTCAAGCCTTGCCACAGCCGATGCCATGCAGGCTATTTTCAATAGCTCCTTAGCATCTAAAATCCTACTCATAGGTGGTATAGGAGGCATCCTTACTAGCTGGAACTCATTCTTTGTTGGAGGAAGCAGAGCTATCTATGCTATGGCAGAGTCCAATATGTTACCTAGTTTTTTAGCTAAGCTGCATCCAAAATACAAAACCCCTGTAAATGCTATTGTACTTATAGGTGTAATCTCAACCTTTGCACCTCTTTTGGGAAGAAGTATGCTGGTATGGCTTACTAATGCAGGGGCACTTGGTATCGTCATCTCTTATCTAATAGTTTCTATTTCTTTTCTTGTTCTTAGAAAAAATGAGCCTGATATGCCTAGACCTTATAAGGTAAAACATGGTGTTGCTGTAGGTTCTATAGCAGTAATTCTATGCTTGGTAATGCTTTCTCTTTACATTCCAGGAGGAGCCGCTTCCCTTATATGGCCTGAATGGGCAATGGTTATAGGTTGGGTTTTATTGGGGCTAGCCCTTTATGCTGTAGCTAAATTAAGCAGTGCAGGAGATGAAGTGAAAAAAGAAAGATCATCAAGAAATCCAGCAAGCAAATCTAGTGCTATCACAAGTGATTAGTACTTATTGATTAACATCTTAATTTATTATAAAACTCAGCTGCAATGCAGAGGGAATTTTTACTTAAGAAAATGCGATTTCTAGACAATGTCTGGGAGTCGTGTTTTTTTGTTTTCTCATTTTACTCACGTTTTACTCACCTTCTCCTTTTTCAAAGCCCTTTATCAGCACATGAACATATGTTCGGTATAAGGGTCCAAATAAAAACTGCCTCAGTCTGCAGCCATTTCTTCCCTTCAGGATTTTTTACAATAGAAAAGCTTTTTTCTCTTTTTTTTGTAATCCTTTATGTATTCCTTTGATTTCTTATAGTCCTGATAATTCAATGTATGTAATCTTAAGATCATGGCTGTCCAGGAGACACCAAAAAAATTTTTTAGTGTTCCGATATATTGAGGATTAAAATACTTGGGCCTCCCTTTAAAGAAAAAATAATCCTCAAAGCCATATTGTGGCATCAGGTATTCACTGACGAAATAATCTGCCTCTTGGTCTAGGTAGTACAAGCATCGATCCGATAGCTGCTTATAATCAAAATCATCATAATGCCCCAAAACAATATGGGCTAATTCATGGGCATAGGTCCATAGATCCCGGCCTTGTATGATGCTGGTATTGACATATATTCTATACCTGCCGGAAGCCTCCATTACCCCAAAGCCCTCCTCCTCCTCATCTCTAAACTTTATTAGGGTGGAAAGCTCCATGAGATGCTGTTCCACAGGGATAGGAACACATGGATTTCCCTTTGACTTCAAAAAATCTCTAGCGATTTCAATGGACCTTTGCCTTCTAGGTACTTTTAAAAGTATTTTTTTCATGATTTCCCCCTTTGATACCCTTTCTCTATTCTTAATCCTCATCTAAAATAGAGGCTTCAATGATTCTTGCAATTCTCTTTTTATCTGACTCGGTTAATTTCTTTTTGTTCCTTCTAAGAATACTGACGATTTCTGGATAATCCGCTAATATTTCTTCATGCTGCTCCTGCATTGGTATCTCAGTTAAACCCAAAAGATAATCAGTGGTGACGTTAAAATAATCAGCTATTTTTTTTAATGTCTCATAATCAGGCTTTCTAGCATTTGACTCGTACATAGACATAGTAGAATTTCCCACACCCAGCACCTTTGCCATTTCCAGTTGGGATAGGCCCTGTTCTTCCCTCAATTTTTTTATACGCTCCCCTAGCACCTTCTCACCGCCTTTTTCTTATTCAGCATCAATAACTAAAGTTTTTCCTTGAAAAAATGATTACCTTCCAAAATAACCCTTTTACTATTTGTAATCATTCTACACCTTTTTTTACTTTTTGTAAACAAGAACTTCACAAAATAATAAAAAAACCTATTTACTTTTCCATATCGTGAATATATACTAGAGATAACTAATTCACATTTAGTTAATCAAAGGAGGAAAAAGATGAATCAAAAAACCTTACAGCATTACCGAAGGAATAAGGACTATACCCAGGAGTATATGGCTAGAAAACTAGGAGTATCCATATCTTCCTACAATCTTTATGAAAATGGCGGTAGAAGAATCCCCCATGAAGCCGCCATGAAAATAATAAAGCTATTAGAAATCCAAGATTGGCAGGATATTTTTTTGCCTCATAGTTTCACGTTGCGCGAATTTTCTGAGGGCAGCAATTCTCCACACTGCCATAATGAAAGATTTTTTCTCCAGACAGAGGAGTGATACAGTAATGGATGATTTGAGATACAACTACTATGCCCTATATGAAGCTATATTATCTCCTGAGGAAGCCCTGACGGACATGATTCTGCATAAATATGGTCTACTCTCCCTCAGCCCCAAGGAATTAAAGGGGCTAGAGACGATGGAGATGCAGCGCCTCTATCGGAAAGGCTTCACCTATATGGAGATTGCTAAATACTTTAACATGACGGACAGTGGTGTCTACAGAAGAGTAAAAAGATTGAAGGGAGGGAAAAGGAATAGTGCTTTGTAATTATGAAAATTGTATTTATAGCAAGAAGGACAGGTGTAAAAAGTCTGTCCTCCTCATCAATGCCATAGGTGAATGCTATTAGATTACAACTACTGATTTCTTGGTAGGTTCATCAGCACTCCATTGTTTTTATTATTTACAAATACAGTTCCTGTACCTTTCACAGCGATATCGCTCATATACTTCACCTGCTTTTTCAAAGTTACAGTCATCATCATTTGTTGAAACTTCATTTTTCAAAGAGAGTTGATGTTTTTTTATTCAAACGGTATTTTCAATGGTTAACTATTCCTCAATCCTAGTCTTACTAGTCCCTAGTTAGGTTAAGGCTGTCAAGGTCAAAGACCCTTAATGAGTCCTTTACCTCCTTTTCTATAGCCAACTGACCGTACTTATCTACCTCATTTCGATCCTTTGGTCCATGGTGCAGGGATGCAGCCCCTCCAATACATCCTCCAAAGCAGGCCATGCCTTCAACAAAATTTCCCTTTAATCTGTCAGCCTTTATTAGCTTTAATACTTTGTCACATTCAGCCAATCCATCACAGCTTATGGGTTTACATTCAATATCCAGCTTTTCTGCCTCCACTACATGTTCTACAGCCTTTGCAAGGCCGCCGGTCCTAGCGAATATCCTTCCGTAATAAGAGGCATTGTCTAATAGAGCATCCTCACAGTCTTCTAGCCTGATATCCATGGCATCAATCATGGCACAAAGTTCTTCAAAGGTAATGACATAATCTACGCTTCCTACTGCATGACTTTCCTTTGCCTCCGCCTTTTTTGCTGTGCAGGGACCAATAAACACTACCTTGGCATTTTCATCCATAGATTTTATCAGCCTTGCCACCGCCACCATGGGAGATACAGAGTCAGATACTTTATCTATAAGGGATGGATAATGCTTTTGAATATAAGCTACAAAGGCAGGACAGCAGGAGCTTGTCATAACCTTGCTTGATTTCAGCCTATGGGCTAGCTCCAGTGTCTCATTGTAGGCAATCATATCGGCTCCTAGGGCAGCTTCAACCACATCATGGAAGCCCAAAAGCTTAATGCCTTTTACAACCTGACCGATCCTTACATAGGTAAACTGACTGGATATAGCAGGTGCGATTACAGCATAGACTCTAAGTTCATCCTTAGCTTTGGCCTTCTTTAAAAGCTCTATGACATCTACAATATAGGATTTATCCATAATTGCTCCGAAGGGGCACTGGTATACGCAGCTTCCACACTGCACGCATTTTTCATTGTCAATTACTGCTATCTTTTCTTCATCAATATATAGGGCTGATACATGACAGGCTTTTTTGCATGGTCGCATAACATCAGATATTGCATTAAATGGGCATACACTTTTGCATTTTCCGCATTCTATACATTTCTCTGGATTTATGTAAGCCCTTTTTCCCACTTGGTAAATAGCCTTCACTGGGCATGACTCAATGCACCTATGAGCTAAGCATCCTCTACAGGCCTCAGTAATGGTAAAACGATTAATGGGACACTCATCACAAGCTGCATTTATCACTTCTATCTCATTTTTGTTATCCTTATCTCCACCCATGGCTAGTTTGACCCTCTCTACAGTAATGGCCCTTTCCTTGTGAATGCAGCATCTAATTCTAGGCCTTGGCCCTGGATCGATTTTTTTCGGTATTTTATGGAAATTTTTTTCTAAGGTGCCTTCTAAGGTATATCTTGCAACTTCTTTAAGGACTTCGTATTTTATTAGTTGAACATCAGTTTCAAATCGCCTCATCATTGTGCCCCCAATTAAATATATGTTTTCATTACGTTCTTGCCCAAGTACTCCATATGTGTAGCCAGCTCATCAACCACCTTTAATTTTATGCTTAAATCAATAGGAAGATCGGGGTTTTGATGGGCTGGATTCACTGCCCTGCCTATCAATAAATTTAGATTGGTGCAGTCTTCGATAAGGAGTCTAGCAAGCCTTGAGGCTCCATCCTTACCTTTAAGACTTTGTACATCATCCTTTAAGGGAGCACCTATATAATTTCTTATAATCTCTACAGCCTTACTTAGGGTCAAAACTCCCTCAGTTACTAAATCTATTCCCCTAATATTCGCTGTTGGAGGTATGCTTTTATCTATATAATCCAGACTAACTAAAATCTCCCTGTTTGTTTCTCTTGCTACTATGTTGGCAGCGGTACCCCCACAGACCACTTTTTTGCCCCTGCCTCTCATCAGCTCCTTTACTACCCATTCATCGTCTTCTCTGTTGAGGGGAGGGCCTGTAAAAAGATTTACTACTTCTGGTTTTCTAAATTTTATGCTTACAACGGTAGTGTCGTCCCCTGGCTCCCCTAAATATAAGTTTTCACAAACTTCTACTAAACTCTTGGATATATTTTTTGCACACTTTTCTCTTAAGGATAAACCCTTTAAATAATCTAATATATTATCCCACTGCCAGCCTAAGTTTAAAATTCCTCCTACTCCGGCATGAACCACTCCGTCGCTGACTACTGTAAGAACGTCTCCCTCTTGCATAAGGAAGTTTCCTTCTTTAACTACCCTTCCATTAATTGTACTGTGTTTTTTTTCCACTTCAATGCTTTTCCCTCCACGGATTAAAAACATTGGAGGATTATCATACTCAGCTATATAGGCCCTTCCATCCTGATGTACTTGAATTATTGTAAATGTACAATATGCAAGCTTTCTTATATTGCATACTGGCAGGGTGTTTACTACTGTGTCTATTGTTTCATATATACTGGCTCCGTTTTCCAGCATAGTAGCTGCAATTTTTGATGTCAGGGTTGCAAGGATATTAGCCTTTACTCCGCTTCCCAAACCATCTGCCATTACTAAAATTACACTATCTTTTGTATATTTTAACTCTACCTTATCTCCACATAGCTCTTCTCCATGTTTGTTTAATTTGTCAAAGGCAACATCGATGAAATATTCCATTATTCGTTACCTGCCTCTTCTAAAGCTATTTTCTTTAACCTTGACAAAATTACCTTAGTCTCTGCCGTGGTCTCCCCCAGCAGGCTTGCGATTTCTTGGGAAACTCTCATTTGCTTCTCTATGACTCTTTGAGCAGAATTTATTGTACTTTCTTTCACTCTAGTCAGCTCCTTCTTATGCTTTTCTTCTTCAGTCATATCGTTCATAATTACAAGAATTAGATTCTCATTTTCAATGTATATAATATTATGGATAAGAACTATACCATACTGAGGATAACTGATTTTCTTACCTATTATACTCCTCTTGGTAGACTTCACATTATAAAAACTGCTGTCATTTAGTATAGTACTAATGGCTTTATTCTTTATATCAATGGAGCTAATTCTAAATATCCTTTCCGCAGTTGCATTGAACTCCTTCACCCTCATATCTTCATCCAAAAGTAAAATAGCATTAGGAGAATTATCAAGTATTACATTTGCAACGTTTTCGGCCTTGTTCCTCATAAAAGGAAGACACATATCCGTCTCTGCCATGCCTTCATGGACTGCCTGAGCCTTTTCTATGCATGTATTATATCCACAGCTGCCGCAGTTAAGCTGGTCTTCTTGGTTATACTTTCCCATTTTCTTCATTATGGCAGCTATTTCTTCTTCACTGGCTTGCGATTTTTCTATGGCCTTATGAGAAAAATGTTTAGAAAAGCTTATGTTATCAATGGGCATATCATTATTGCTATGTCCTACCACTTCTGAACTTACATAGTCTCTCACCCTTTTTTTACTTTTGAAATAGTTTCTTGTAGCCTTTGGCATAGCCGGGCCTCCGATACAACTGCCCTTACATACACTGATCTCTACTAAAGCTCCCTCAATACTTCCTTCCTTTAAGGAATTTAGAAGATCTATACATTCATGAATACCGTCTACTGCTATAGATTCATAATTTAAAGTATCATTTTTCAATACACTTTTTAGTATGCCTCCTCCTAAGGGAAAACCTCTTCCCCTGGCATGGGATATCCTTTCCCAGGGCTGCTCCTCAAGGAGGTTAGGGTCTATGGCTTCAGAATCCATCCATTTTTGTAGCTCATCAAAGGTTAATACTCCATCGATTACTCCCTGGTGCTGAGAATCCATAGATTCTATCTTCTTTGATATACAAGGCCCTATAAAGACCACATAACTGTCCATTCCGTATATTCTCTTTAGTATTTTTCCATGGGCAATCATTGGAGAAACCAAGGGGATCATATATTGTGTAAGCATGGGATAATACTGCTCAATTAAAAAATTTGCAGAAGGACAGCTTGTTGTTATAATGTTTTTGTGTTGAGACTCTTCTATATAGGTTTTATAAAGATCAGCAATAACCATAGCCCCCACTGCTGTTTCCTCAATAATTTCAAAGCCAAGTTTTTTTAAAGCTGATATCATTTTACTGTTATCACCTATTTCGAAGGCCCCTGGGAAGGATGGAGCTAAGCTTGCGATCACTTTTTTGCCTGCCTTAATAGCTGCCTTAATATCATCCAAATCACACTTAACTTCTCTAGCATCCTGGGGGCATACAAAAAAGCACTGTCCGCAGGCAATGCATCTCTCCTTCACAATTTCAGCCTGCTCATCTCGCATCTTTATAGCTTTGACTGCACAGTAGTGTAAGCATTTATAGCAATTTTTACAATTAGCTCTTGAGAAGTCAAAAAAACTCAATTTGATAACCTCCCAATGATGCTTTCTTCAAAAAACTCATCTACATCTTTGTCACTTACTGCTACTACTCCATCATCATTAATCCTTACTGAAACTGCTTGGGTGCATTGTCCAAGGCAGAAGGCTGCCTTCAATGTGACTTGATCCTCTAGGTCTCTGTCTTTTATAAGCTGTTGAAGTCTTTCTAAAACATTGTAGGCTCCTTTTAGATGGCATGCACTGCCGATACAAACATTAATTACTACCATAGATACACTCCTTTCAATGTGTAAAACATATTAAATTGAAGTTATTTTTTTCTTAGATCTGTTAAAACTGAATGTTTATATTTTATTGCAAATATCTATTGCATTGTATCCGCCTAATACAGTATGCATTTTATACAGCAACCAATTAAAATTTTTATAATAATTGTGTAGAACCATTATCTATATTGGCAGATTAGGCCATGTTCACATGAGTATTAAGCTATTGCCTTAAACTAAACTCTTTACAGTTCCTCTTTGTAACGTTACTTACTTCCTCTGATAGGGAGCCTTTATTACCCTCGTATACTTTGTTAATTTTTTAACTTTCGCAATTATATTATATCATATTACCATCTAAAAACAAGTTGCTGCAACATATTCCTAATTTTCTAAATATTGGACATTAATTGCAAATTTTAGTATTAGATAGAGCAACCTTCCGTCTGTTACACCCAAAAAAAATTAATATTTTGTCAAGTTTAGTAACCTATTATACCTCTTCTGCATAATTTATTATCGAGAAAAGGGGAGACATGTTTTTTGAAACTAACAAAAGTCTCTCTTCAAGATTAAACAAAAACTACGGATTGAAGGTAAGATGGGCCCATGCAAACGGATGATAAAAACTAGTCACTGTATATCAATTATTTGTAAAGGGGGCAGAATAAATATATGAGCGATCAATTTCGTCGTTATATTGCTGAAAAGTCAAATGTTTCAACACATTGCTATCCCAAATGTAAACCATGGCCTCCATGTCCTCCATGTCCTCCAGGGCCTCCAGGACCTACTGGACCTACCGGACCTCAAGGGCCTGCCGGACTTGATGGTGCTACCGGGCCTCAAGGGCCACAAGGACCTCAGGGACCTCAGGGTATTCCTGGTGCTACTGGACCCCAAGGACCCGTTGGGCCTGCTGGACCTCAAGGGCCTGTTGGGCCTCAAGGGCCTCAGGGCATCCCTGGTGCTACTGGACCCCAAGGATCCGTTGGACCTGTTGGGCCTCAAGGGCCTATTGGACCTCAGGGACCTATTGGTGCACAAGGACCTATAGGACCTCAAGGACCTATTGGTGCTACAGGGCCTCAGGGACCTGCCGGACCTGTTGGTGCTACCGGACCTCAAGGACCTGCTGGACCTGTTGGTGCTAC
>NZ_FOHU01000005.1:32962-217598 GCF_900111615.1 Natronincola peptidivorans
TGGTGCTACTGGACCTCAGGGACCTGCCGGACCTGTTGGTGCTACTGGACCTCAAGGACCTGTTGGACCTACTGGTGCTACCGGACCTCAGGGATTGTCAGAGTATGCATATATCTATAATACTACTCCTCAAACCGTACTTGTAGAAGCTGATATCGTCTTTAGCGATAATGGTGTCATCACTGGAAACATTACCCACGTCCCAGGAACTGCTGCAATAATCCTAGGCAGTGCTGGTGATTATGCCGTATGGTTTTATGCCTCTGCTTTAGAACCCGCTCAGTTTACGTTGTTCCAGAATGGCGCTCCTGTACCTGGTGCCACCTATGGTACTGAAGCTGGCACTTCATCAAATCCAGGTTGGGTAATTATTAGTGCTCAAGCAGGTGATGTATTAACAGTGCGGAACCACACTACTGAAACGCCTGTTATTCTCCAAACATTTGCAGGTGGAGTTCAAGTTAATACTAATGCTTCTGTTTTAATCCAAAAAATAGATAGCTAAGTATAATCATAATTCCTCTAGGTATAACCCCAACAGCAGGGTAATGGAGAACCATTACCCTGCTGTATTTAATCTATAGCTAGTAATACTATAAGGCAAATATGGGGTTTTATTAACTAAAAGCTAGAATTCATTTTGTGGTTATTTATATATCCAATAAAAATTTTTGAGGTGGTCACATGATTACTATTAGTTTGTGTATGATTGTTAAGAATGAGGAGAATGTAATAGCTAGGTGTCTTGATTCAATTGAGAACTTTGTTGATGAAATAATTATAGTAGATACAGGTTCCACTGATACCACAAAAGAAATTGCTAAAGGTTATACTGATAAAATATTTGACTTTAAATGGATAAATGATTTTTCAGTTGCTAGAAATTATTCCTATTCAAAAGCTACAATGGATTATATTCTATGGTTGGATGCTGATGATGTTATCCTTGAAGAAGATAGAAGGAAGTTTAAAGAATTGAAGCAGACTTTGGATCCGACAGTAGACATTGTAATGATGAAGTATAATGTAGGCCTTGACCAATATAATAAGCCTACCTTGTCCTATTATAGAGAACGTCTGTCAAGAAGAATAAACAACTATAGATGGCATGAACCAGTGCATGAATATCTAGAGTTAAATGGAAAAATAGTAAATTCTGATATATGTATAACACATAAAAATGAAGGCACTTCTAGCTATGACAGGAATTTATCTATCTATGAACAAATCATTTCTCGAGGGAAAAAATTAAGTGTCAGGGGTCTCTATTATTATGCACGAGAATTATATTATCATCAAAGATATGATGATGCTATAGAATATTTTACTAAATTTCTAGATACAGAAATGGGATGGGTAGAGGATAATATATACGCCTGCTATCATCTATCAGTATGTTATGAATATAAAAATGATAGAACTAATATGCTTAATGCTCTATTAAGAAGCTTTAAATATGACAATCCAAGGGCAGAAATCTGTTGCCAGTTTGGTCAGTATTATATGGAAGCTTCCAATTATGAAAGTGCTATTGTATGGTATACGTTAGCCACACAGCTTAAGAAACCTACGGATAACTGGGGATTCATATTGCATGATTACTGGGGTTTTATACCAAGCATTCAGCTTTGTGTTTGCTACGCTAGAGTGGGAAACATGCAAAAAGCCATTGAATATAATGATAAAGCAGCTGAACTTAAACCAAATGACCCATATGTCGTCCATAATAGAAGATATTTTGAGGCTTGTTTAGCTATATAGCCTCTTAGGCCTTCATGGTAATCTTTATTGATATCTCGTCTCTATTTTATCCTTCGGTGTATTACTAAGACTCCTGTTTCCAAAAGCAGGAGTCTTAGTAATACACCCTCGAAGAAATTCGGCTACAATTCGATGGAATAAATTTTATTATCTATCTTGTTAAATATATATATCCCCCTCACCTACAATTTCCTACATCAGTATTGTTTCATTGATAAGAATACATCCCACCTCTTTCAACATTTGTTTATAATACTCTTTTGTGCTGAGAATTAATTACAAAAACTTGCTAATTCATTTACTCGAGGAATCATGCTTTTTCTTAAATCTATATGTTATAATATTATGGGAATATACAATATGTATTTTATTTGATAAACTATCAAAAATCAATTTCAATATTCTGTTGACCTATGGATGACTTTTTATAAAGGGCTGTATTAAATACTACTGTTGATTTTTAGCTAGATAATTACAAAACAGTCGTTGGAGACTTTGTTATTCTGAAGGATGTTGGTTTGTAAACTTCCTTTAAGGATACTAGAGAAAATATGCTATAGGAGGCAGAAAGAGTTACTATGAAAAGTTTTAATAAAAGAGAGCTTATCTTAAAGGGCAATATGAAAAAAACAATTTTACTCCTATCGGCTCCTATTATGTTTAACAATTTTGTACAAACAATCTATAATGTAGTAGATACCTACTGGGTTAGTAAGCTTGGGGCTAGTGAAGTAGCCGCCATGACTTTGATTTTCCCAGTGGTTTTTTTGATTATTTCATTAGGAATTGGTATGAATGTAGCAGGTACTGCTATGGTTTCTCAATATGTAGGAGGAAATCAATGGGAGGAAGCCAGTAAAATATCAGGGCAGCTTTTGTCTCTTTCCTTTATCATCTCAATTTTATTCAGCATTTTAGGCTTTGTTTCTGTTCCCTATGTAGTATCCTTTATGGGAGCAACAGGAGATGTTTTTACTCATAGTTATGATTATTTACGGGTAATCTACTGGGACATGCCTTTGGTCTTTATTTTTTTCGTATATACTGCTATAAAGCAAGGACAAGGAGATACCTTTACTCCTATGATTATTAACGTAGGAGGTGTACTGCTTAATATTGTATTAGATCCTATTTTTATTTTCACTCTAAACCTTGGCATACGTGGAGCCGCCTATGCAACTATATTATCTAGGGGTGTTTTTATCCTTTATGCTATCTATACACTTTTCAATAAAAAAAGCAATATTTACTTAAACAAAAATAGATTGGTGATAAAAAAAGATGCTTTACTAAAAATCATTAAAATTGGTCTTCCTGCTTCTGTAGGTCAATCAGTATCGGCCTTTGGGTTTATCATACTCAATATTTTCGTTATCTCCTATGGAGAAACTACACTTGCAGCTTTTGGTATTGGTAACAAGGTTACCTCCTTAGTAACTATGCCAGCATTAGGAATAGGTAGTGCTATTGCAACAATTATTGGTCAAAATATCGGAGCAAACCAAATGGATAGGGTGAAGGAAGCGCTTAAAACCAGTATATCTATGACCTGTGCTTTACTAATGGTTGGTGGATTTATTATGTTTTTGTCTTCCTATAACATCATGAGGTTCTTTATTCATGATCCAGAAGTAATCCTTCAAGGTGCTGCCTACTGTAGATTAATCTCGATTTCACTTCCTTTTCTAGGAATATTTCAAGTCTTGGTAGGAACTTTTCAAGGTTCTGGGCGAACAATATATGCTATGTTTATGGATATAGGAAGATTGTGGCTTCTTAGAATACCTATGATTGTCCTTTTTAAACATTATACTGATTGGGGTTCTAATAGTGTCTGGTATGCTATGATTCTAAGTAATATTTTCATATGTGGACTTGGTTACATCATGTATAGCAAAGGAAGCTGGCAAGGCAAAGCGATTCACCAAGAGGAAACTTGTATATAACCGAAACCCCTAATAAGGGAATGGTTGATATAATAACTGCAATTATTGTAATCATGATATCATATATAAAGCCAGCTATGATCCTTTTATCCTCAAAATAATGAAACGTTTGAAAAACACTTTGTACTGCTTCGTTCCAGGCTAGAGCTGCTACTAGGGCAACTGATGCAGTAAACATATTGTATGAGATGATTTCCAGTAAAATTAGAAACCATTTTAAATGTCTAATAAAAAAATTGCTATTTTAACGTCTGGTCTTCGTTATGAGTATTTGTATCGAGGTTATTCTATTCAATATTATCATTGGCATTCTTTGTATTTTGTTCAATCTGTTCTATTAGCATCTTATTTTCTTCTTCTAACTTATTTGTTGTTTTTATCAAAGTTCTTATCTTCATATTTGATTTTATTTGTCTGATAGTTCCTAGGAATAAAACCTAGGGGAACATGTATAACTCTTCGATTTTCATAAACGGACCTCCTAAACCACTGGTTCCAAGCTACTTCTTTTCTATTAACACAACTGCCTCCACATGGCTCGAGTTGATGGCATTGATGTCATAGGCTGATTTTATCCCCTTGCGTTTAAGGGAACATATCTACTACTTTTTTTGCACTATGAGTAGGCGGAAACATATCCACAGCCAATATCGCCAATAAAAAGATATCTTCCCGTATAAATGATATCTTTTATTTGAACCCATTAGTAAAATCTATCCCAAAAGGGATCATACTTAACGACCTTCATGTTTTTTATTTTTATACTGTCTAATTAAGTTTACTGCCATTAGAAAAGCAATATATATCGGAATCACAACTAACAATATTACATAAAAATCCCGTGTCGCAGTATATGATGAAGTTGTAAATCCTTTAATAATCAAATGACCTAATAGGTAGGATACCGGTAAAAAGAAAACTTTCATTGTAAAATTAAGCACTTTTTTATTACGATACAATATAAGCATAATTAATCCACAAGTTGTAGCAAATACTGTGGCAATAAGTGCGTAATAGGATAAGAATAGTCTTGGTAATGTAATAATCCCGCCGTCTGGATTTATATCTTTACCATACATCAATATATCTTCACTTCCATCCGTATGGTAATAATATACAGAAACAACATTTTCACCATTTGGATTTAAAATAGTATTATTTGTATTGGATTTTTTTATATTTCTATTCCATATGCTATTCCATGTAGTAATGTGATAGACATAACCAGTGTTTTCATCTGTCGGATATCTATTGATGTCATATCCATATACGGTATACTCAAATTGAGCGAGCACCGACCCATTTCCAATCTCATTTATTGTTACACTTCTTTCGCTATATGGAATATACTCTGGCGCGGTCAAGAAAGCAATTGTTATAACAAAAATCATAATTGAAAACATCATTGAGAATATTGCGGTCTGAATTTTCTTCTTGCGTAATGTTGATTTTATCTTTAGTAAAGGAGAGATATTCCTATCTACTGGCATTTCATTAAAAGTACGCATCTCATTAAGATAATTCTTGCATTCCTGACACTGCTCAATATGTTCTTCAACCATAATACATGAGTCATCACTAAGCATATTTTCTAAATATAGAGGCAACACATCTTTAATAACATTACAAGTGACTTTCATCAATAATCCCTCATTTCTTCTCTAATCTTATTTCTAGCTCTATGAAAAGTGACACAAGCCCAATTATCTGTTTTACCAAACAAACTGCCAATCTGCCTAAAACTCAACTCTCCAAAAACTCGTAGAGAAAACACTTCCTTATATGGCTCAGATAAGTTATGGAGAATTTCATGAATTTTCATCGACTCTTCAGATGAAAAGACCAATTTTTCTATATCAAAATCATCTTTTTTTTCAGGCACTGAGTCTAGATCTATCAAATTCTTATGTTTTCTTATATATGAGTAATATGAGTTTTTGGCTATTTGAAATAGCCACACCTTGATATCACAATTTCCTTTAAAGCTTTCAATGGACTTTATCGCTTTTATAAATGTTTCAGATGTCAAATCTTCTGCTATATGTTTATCTTTTGATAGACTATATATGAAGAAGTAAACAGCCTTAAAATAGTTATTATAAATCTCCTCAAGCTCTGTCACTTTTTCACCTCCTACCTATAAGACGCACGGGATTTAATAATCTTACAATAAATTATAAAAAAATCTCAAAGTTTAAGTAATCCTTGAGATTTAAAAATATATTTGGGATAAACACTTACATCTATTCTATCTCCACGGCCCTACGGATGTTATCTGTTCTGTCCACTCAACCCTACTTCACTTTTTGATTGAATTTCTATCACTCGATATGTTCCCCCAAACGTAAAAACATACTTTAGGTCGAGTAGACAAAATAGATGTACCCATTCAACCCCAGTATAATCAAGGGTTACACCCTTACAGAAGAAGAACTAGCAGCCTACTGTAGACGAAAAGGTATTTATATAGATGACGTTAAAACCTGGAGAAAACAATGTCTCAAAGCTAATACAAGTCTTTCAAAAGATCCTCAACAAATAAATGATGAGATTAAAGAAGAAAAGCTAAAAAACAAAAAACTTGAAAAAGAACTAAGGTTTAAAGAAAAAGCATTAGCAGAAACAGCTGCACTACTAGTATTAAGAAAAAAGGCAAACGCGATCTGGGGGGACCCCGAGGAAGACTGATCAGTGATTCAAATCGTGTAGAGCCAACGGTGCCAGATTAAAACTTGCATGTAAAGAACTTGATATCACCGACAGAACCTACCAAAGATGGACGAAAGAAGGTGCAGTAAAAAAGGATCAGAGACCACTCGTTAAAAGGCCTACACCTAAAAACAAATTATCACAGCAAGAACGCAGCAAAGTGCTAAAAACAGTAGCCACCCTGAATTTGCTGATTTAGTACCATCACAGATAGTTGCTAAGCTAGCTGAAGAAGGTATATACTTAGCGTCAGAATCAACCATGCATCGAATATTACAAAAAGAAAAAATGAACACCCATTTAAAATAACTATATTTTTCTTTGCAAAAGAGACAATGTAATCTACAATGTCATAAAGATCTTCATCACTATAACCTTTTATCAATATTCCTTTCATCCATTTATCTGCATGCCCAAACTTGTAATCCATAAAGTTCCATACCAAATCATCTTTCGACTCAAAGTATAGATAGAAGGTGCCTTTAGCTACCCCAGCACGTTGACCAATTTCACTTATTGTAACTTTGCTAACGTTTTTTTCCATGAAAAGCTGTTCAGCTGCTTGGATAATATGATTACGTGTTTCTTGACCTTTTTTTGTTTTCATAAAACTTCCTAATATGCGCAGAACAGTTTTTTTACAACCCTCAGTCAAATATGACCTATGTTCATAAATTAAGTATAACAACAACTTTTACTGATTGATATAGTCAAATTTATGGATTTGGTCAGTTTTATAATAATCTTTTTAAACAACGGAACGGCAAATTTCTTTGCTTCCTTTTATATATTTAAATCTAATTTTTTATTATCTTTTCTTTTAAAGGCTTCTATTTTTCCTTCAATTAGACTATATAGTACTGGAATGATCACTAAGGTTAATAGGGTAGCAATCATAAGTCCCCCCATGAAGGCCACTGCCATTGGCCTAAATAAGTCATTGCCAAAGAAGGCTAATGGAAATAATCCGAAGACTGTAGTGGTGGTACTTAAAATTACTGGCCTGAATCTTGTACTTACAGCTTTTCTACAAGCTTCTTCTATAGGCATTCCTGTCTTTCTTTGAGAATTTATATAGTCTATTAGTATTATGGCGTTATTAATAACTACTCCCATTAAGCTTACCATCCCTAATACACTAAATAGCGATAACGGCTGCCTTAATACTACTAGAGCCACTATAGAGCCTATAAGCGATAAAGGAATTGGAGCTAATATAATGCCTGGTTGAATTACAGAATTGAACTGGATCATAAGAATAATAAAGAGCAAAAATAATGCAAATGTTGCTGATATCCCCATATTTCCTAAATCACCCTCCAAATCAGCTTTTTCGCCCTCCGGTACAATGATAACATTAGACAAATCCATATCCTTAATCTTTTCTTCTAATATTGTTTGTACTTCTATTGCATTATATCCTTCAACTACGTCTCCTTGCACAGCTATGGTTCTTTGACCCTCATAACGATTGATTTGACCAATGACAGGTCCAAAGCTAATGTCCGCTACATCCTTCAACAATACCTGCTCGCCCTTAGCTGAGGACTTTATCTTCATATTTTCAAGTTCTTCTAGCCTTGATATATTTCCCTTTACCAGAATATCGTATTCTTTACCTTCTTTTCTAAATACAGAAGCACCTCTACCCATCAATGCCTTATTCACTTCATTTTGTATATCATATTTTGTTAGACCATAGGCTAAAGCCCTATTTCCATCTATCTTCATACTAAATTGATAATCTAATAGGGGTAAATCATCCCTTACATTGGTACCCCCTTCTATATCTATGAGAGCTTCTTTTATCTTTTCTTTTGCTTCAATGATTTCTTCTATAGCATTCCCTTTAATTCTAATTTGAATTGGGGCTCCTAGAAAACCTTCAATCTCCAGTTCTTTTACAATAACATCTGCCCCTACAATTCTTTCATCATATATTCCCTGGAGATGTCTTACTAGCTCTTCATTCGTCTTAAATACTCCTCCCTTTGATAAATTTACCCCCATTACAATCTGTGCAGAATTAGGAGCATTTGATTGAGGACTAGTGGATATATCAAACTTAGGAAGACCTCCACCTATAGAAGATGTATAGGTGGTGATTTCTGGCTGTTCCCGCAACACAGCTTCAATTTCCTTGACTAAATCATCTGTCTTATTTAGATTGCTAAGGTATTCTGTTTGTATATCAATATAGATCATATCCTTATCGGATTTTGGAAAAAGCTCTTGTGGTAAGGTACTGACTAAGGTTAATGATAGAATTAAAATAATAAAAGAAACAAGAAGAGTCCTAACCTTATACTTCATCCCTAAAAACAATAACCTTTCAAATATCCCTTTAATCTTGCTATCTTTTTTCCTATTACACTTACTTTTTCTGAAGAATAAATAAGCCATTAAGGGTGTTATAAAAATTGCAATTCCATAGGAGGCAATCAAAGATATAATAATCATCTGAGGTATACCTCCAAAGAAGGCTCCTGTCGTCACCGGTAAAAATAGTAAAGGTGAGAAGGCTGCAATGGTTGTAAGGGTGGAGGACAAGACAGGTATAGCAACCTCCTTTGTTCCTTCTACACAAGCAGTTAACTGATCTATATCCCCATCAATTTTATTTTGAATGGAATCACTAACCACAATAGCATTATCTACCAGCATTCCCAGTGCCATTATTAGGCCTGTTATGGTTATAAAGTGGACCTTAATCCCCAAAATACCCATAGTAATAAAGGCGATAAACATAGATAAGGGTATCGCAAAGGACACTGTTGTGGCATTTCTGATTCCCATCCCCAACATAACCACAAGAATAACAATAAATATTCCACCTATAAGGTTTTTGATAAAATTATTGACAGATTTTCCAACCTCATCTGGCTGATAGACGATCTCATTGATACTTATATCTTCTGGAAGCTCTCCTTTAAATTTGTCTATTACTTCCCTTACATCTTTTCCTGCTGTTACTATATTCACATCTTCCTTAAAAAATCCTACAAGTAATATTCCGTTTTCACCGTTGTTCCTTATTTTATAATTAGAGTCCTTTAAGCCCATGTAAACCTCAGCTACATCCTTAAGCCTTACGATTATATTATCTTCTCGTATATAAAGAACAGTACTTTCAATTTCTTCCAATGACTTGAAAAGGCCTTCTTGGTTAACGCTATACTTCATTGTGTCATCCTGTATACTTCCTGATGGTAACTGAATATTTTGCGCAGTCAACATGCTGGTAATCTGTCTGAGGGAAAGATTATATAGGTCTAATTTTTGTAGATTTACTTCTACCTTTACTTCTTTTTCTTGCTCTCCAATAATTACAAATCTATTAATTCCACCTAGGCCTATAAGATTATTTTTCAATCTTTCCCCATAGGCAACCAACTGTTCATAGCTGTAGTTATCACCGGATAGGCTAATCAATATCCCAGAAGTCTCATAAAAATCCGTATCAATACTTATATCAGATACCCCTGCTGGCAGATGATTTTTTTCATCCTCCATCGTCCTATATAGCTCATTCCAAGTCTGATCTAGCTCAGCTTGAGAAATGTTAGAATCTAAAGCAAGAATAATCGATGCTACACTGTTTAGTGAAGTAGACTGAGTGTAATCATAATTTCTTAATTCTGCAAGCTTTTCCTCAAGCTTTTCTGTTACTAAGACTTCTATCTCCTCTGCTGAAGCTCCAGGATAGATCACTGTTATAATGGCTGCTGGGACAGGAAAATCAGGGTATTCTTGCTTTGGAATAGTATGGTAGCTATAAAACCCAAATATGATAATCATAATCATTAAAAATATAGTAACTGTTTTATTTTTTATGGGTAATTTAATAATATTCTTAAACAATTGAATCCCCCTCTACTCTTTAATCTCTACTTTATCATTATTTTTCGCACTCCTCATACCTTCTACAATTACTTTATCTCCTGCATTAATTCCTTCCAGTACCTTTATTTCATTTCCAAAGACTTTACCTAAAAGAACTTCCTGCATTACAGCCCTTTCGTCTTGAACAATATATACAAAGTCAACTCCTTCATTCAATAGACTATTCATCGGAAGAAATATACCTTCACCTTCACCTAAGATAAAGTCAATATTTACTAAAGATCCTATAGGAATTGTATTTGGTTCTAGGTCTATTATTACCTCATAAAGACTACTTTGGCTTTTAGGAACAGAGGATACAGTTTCTACTATTCCCTTAACCTCATTATTTTGGTGTGCAACGATTACATCCATTCCTAGAGTTATTTTGCTAACATCTTCATTGCTAACGCCTACTGTTACTGTGGTTTCTTCTCCCTTTATAATAATAATTGGCATCCCTTGAGATATATAATCCCCCGCCTTAACCTGTATCTGCAAAATAACTCCATCTATATCGCTTCTAAGGATACTCTCTTCAAGTAGGCCTTGACTTTGTTGATAGGAAGCATAGGCAATATCCATTTGACTTTTCAATATTTGAAGTTCCTCATCCCTTGCTCCTTTTAATATTCGGTTATAGGCTTCCATCCTACTATTGAGCTGCTTTTCTTCTAAGTCTAACTTAAGCTTAATTTCTTGTAGCTGTTGGAGGGATACTGCCCCTCCCTCTAATAATTTTTGATATTTTTCATATAGCTCCCTAGTATTTTCTACATTTCTTTCCGCCATTTCTACACTAATTTTTGCTTGATTAATTTCCTCCTCTGTTGCCCCCTTCATAGCCATATTGTATTGAGTTTCTGCCATTTCATACTGGGCCTTAGCTACATCTACTGCCGTTCTTAAATCCTCTTCATTCAACCGAATCAATTTATCTCCCTTACTAATCTGCTGCCCTGATTTTACGTATATTTCTTCTATTTTTCCTCCTGTTTTAAAGGCAAATGCCCTTGTATTTTTAGCATCCACAATCCCCATATACTCGAGAGTTATGGCGTATTTACGAGTTTCTACCTCTACTATCCTCACATTTTTTCCTACTACCTCAATTTCTGTTTGAGTTTGGCAGCCTGTTAGTACTAATAATCCTAGAATTGTTAATGTAATTAATTTTTTCATGTTTTACCTCCTTATTTTATATACCGAGTAGTCGGTATGTTTTGTATCGAAAAAAAATGGAAATTTTTTTCCATTTTAAGACTTTACATTAAGGCTTTAATATATTATTTAATTTTTACTTTTCAACACTTCATAAAAGCTGTCCCAAAGAGTCATCCACTTATTTTTTGCACCTTCATAATCGTATCCTTTGGAGATAATCTGAATTGCTAATCCATCTCCAGAGATTATAAACATCTTAGCTACTTCTTCATCCTTCATGACCGAGGAGATTTCCCCATTAGCCCTTGCCGTGGAAACTACCGACTTCCAATTATTTAATTCAATTTCATAAATATCAGACATTTTTTGTTTAAAGTCAGGGAAAATTTTCACTGCTTCAAAGTAAAGTGAAAAATAATTCATCACCATATCTCTATCCTCTATAGAAATATGCTTAGGTAAAAAGCTATCTAAATAAGTATCTATATATTGTCTATAAAATTGCTGTAAAGAATCTTTGGTAAGATTATCATAATAGTCATCAACAAAAGATAATGCATTTTCTATTACTTCTAAGAATAAAACTTCTTTTGTTTTGAAGTAATGAAAAAAAGCACCCTGTGACACTCCTGTTTTTTCAACTATTTCTTTTATAGTAACTTCCTTAAAGCTTTTTTGCATAAAAAGCTTAGAAGCAATTTCTACAATACGATCCCTTGTATCAGTCATCATTGAGTACCTTCTTTCCTACATACCGCTCACTCGGTTTTTTTATAATATTACTATTTATTGGATAATTTGTCAAGAGCACCTTTGCTTTTTGTAAATTATTAAAATTCACCATAATACACCCCCACCAAAGCTCTGTTGCATGTTGCTGAAAAATTTTGCAAAATTTCTTTTCCTCTATTAATACAAATCCCCTAAACTTATCGTTTAAGGGAGCATGTATTACCTTTAAATTTTTTTAAAATACCTTCTAAACCACTGATTTTAACCTATTTCTTTTCTATCAAAGCGACAGTTTCTACATGCTGAGTATGAGGGAACATATCCATACACTGTACTTTCACTATCCTATAGCCTCTCTTTTCTAGCTCAACGAGATCCTGCACCATTGTTCTTGGGTTGCAAGATACATAGACGATTCTTTCTGTTTGGAAGCTGATGATATCCTTTAGGGCACCTGGATGAATACCCGCCCTTGGAGGGTCGATAATGATGATGTCTGGCTTCTCCTTTAGTTTTTTCACTTCTTCCTTAACATCTCCTGCTATAAAGCTGCAGTTATTTAGCTGATTACGCTTGGCGTTTTCTCTAGCAGCTTCTACAGCATCTTCTATGATTTCAATACCGATTACTTTTTTAGCATTGGAGGCTACAATTTGGCCTATTGTGCCTGTTCCACAGTATAGGTCAAATACAACTTGATTTTTTGCCTCTCCTACAAAATCTCTAACGATGGTATAGAGCTTTTCTGCCCCAGCAGAATTGGTTTGAAAGAAGGAAAAAGCAGATATTTTAAATTCTAGACCTAGCAGCTTTTCTACTAAGTAATCTCGTCCAAGTAAAATCTTTGTTTCATCACTTTGGACTACATCTGATAGACTATCATTAAATGTATGTAAAAACCCTACGATTTTTCCTCGAAGCTTTAGTTCTTTTATGTTTTCAACTAAGTCCATTAAATCCACCTGTTTCTGGGTTGTTGTCACTAGGTTGATGAGTATTTCCCCAGTAAACTGCGCTTTTCTAATGACTAAATGTCTCAGATATCCTTCATGCCTACGGGTATGATAAGGAGCTAAGTCTTTATCTTTAAAATAGTCTAGGATGGTTATCAGTAGTTTTCTAAAATCCTCATCCATGATGCGACAATCATCTACTGTCACAATATCATGATGTCTACCTCTTTTATGCATGCCCAGTGTTAAAGGACCTCCCTTTTCTTCATCTCCAAAGGAAAACTCCATTTTGTTTCTGTAATCAAAGGGCTGGGGACTACCTTGTATTTTTAGCCATTGATAATTCTTTAGACCAGCTTCCTGAAAGAGATTCTTTATTTGTTCTTCCTTGATCTGTAGCTGGTTTTCATAGGTAATAGCCTGTTGAAAGCAGCCTCCGCATTTTCCAAAATGCTGGCAGGTGGGTTGATTTTCTAATGGCGAGGCCTCTATGATTTCTGCGATTTGTGCTTCTGCTTCATTATTTTTTATTTTTTTCACAAAGGCTTTTACTTTTTGTCCTGGTAAGCCATGCTTTACAGTAACTTTTATATCGTCTACGTAACCATAAGCTTTACCGCCAAATTCACTGCCTTCTATAATTAATTCTATGGTTTCTCTTTTTTTCAAGCTTCTTCACTCCTAGAATGGTTATTGTCTTTATCTATAGCATCTATATATAGTTTGCTTCAGAAATTAAAATAATATAGTGACCTAAGGTAATAATCGGTCACTATATTATAGCTTATATTGTTTGTAGAATCAAAGAAATCTTATTTTTTTGCCTTTAGGATATAGGCAGGAGCTAAAAACTCTTTGGTCTTTTCAAATTCTTTTACAAGTTTTTCTGTGATTTCAACAAATCCATCATTTAATTGTTTGTTCTCCAAATCATTAGAGCCTTTTATTAATGTTTGTTTTCTTTTGTCTAAAAACTTTACTGCCATTTCAGCATTGATTTTTTCATTAAACTCTCTCCATTGGATATCCTTAAACCCAATGATACCTAGTCCTTCTTCTAGATCATTAGGATGTATTTCATTAAAAGCAGGCATAGCCTTTAAAACGCTAATACTCTTAATAATCCTCAATCTTTTGGACCAGTAGGTATAATCAGCACTATCTACAGACCAAATAGGCATTTCTTCTGTGATCAGTAGTTGTCCATCCTTCTTTAAGACACGATATAATTCCTTTATTGCCTTCATTACTCTTAAAGGAAATTGCTCTACAGAGGATAGTGTATAATTACATATTATTATATCAATGGAGTTAGAAGGAATAAAATACAAGTCGCTCAAGTCACCTTTTCTAAGGGTTAATTTTGCAAAATCATCTTTTATATCCTCTTCGATTTCATTAAAATGGCTGTCATCAATGTCTACAGATATTAGCTCTGTCCTCCAGTTGTTTTCTACTACTTTATTGGCAATAAGTCTAGTGGTGTTTCCCCAACTGGTGCCCCCTTCTAAAACAATTTTTCCATGAAGGTCGATGCCCTCCCAAAGAAATCTGTCAGCAGTGATAATTTTGTACATAAGATCCCTCCCTAAATTGTTTTACTTTTTAATATTTTTCATTGATATAATTTTCTATCAAGGATTTTCTTATTCCTTCTTTAAATACCCCTTCTTCCTTCAGTCTATCCAAAAGCCACTGACTTTTAGAGTGTAACACCACTTGCTCATAATCCTTAAAAATAATTTCAAATAAACTTTCCTTGAGATTGGTAGAAGTCACCTTTATGTAATAGGCTTCTACATCAAAAAAATCTAATAACTCTATAGCCTTCAATGTAGATTGATCCTTTTTATGATAATAATAATTTACCTTGTCAAGATACTCTTTATGCATTTCAGGGTGTTTATCGTATTTCTTTATTTCTTTCCCCTGCAAATAACAGTATTTTGCCATCATATTGTAGTATTGATAGTTAAAAATTGCTTTATTAAAATTATCTACCCTTTTAAAAGGCTTTATCTTCATTCTTTGAATATATCCGTAGCTTTCTTCAATATATTCTTTTTTCGTAATATCACCTTTTTTAAACTGCTGAATTAAACTTTGTCTTTGTTGAAAGAATTTATCAAAAATATTTTCTCCCGGTATGTATTTCATCTTTTACACCCTCTATTGTGTCAAAATAAATAGCATGCTGGTTATAAGGAAAGACTCCTATGGAGGGAGCCTTTATCTTTTCTTTAATTTAATTCTTTTGCTTATCATAGAGTATGACAGAAATAACATCATAATGCCTATAAAATACAGATTGGTTTCATAGTTTAAAGAGTAAAGGGTTACCAATGCAACAATACCTCCACACATGGTTATAGGTATTCCCATATAAAATCCTTCAAATTCCATAATGTTGTATCTGGCTAAGCGGTACGCTCCTGCTACTGCAAATAGTATCATAATTATAATTCCTATAACACCAAAATCTACTAAAAGGAAACTCCATATTAAAACTGCAGGTGCTACACCAAAAGAGATCAAATCACATAATGAATCTAGCTCTTTACCAAGCTCACTTTCAACGTCTAGTTTTCTTGCCAGTTGTCCATCAAATCTGTCCATAAGGGCCGCTAATAATATTAATAGTGCTGAAACAGCATACGATTCATTAATTATACTAACAATAGCTAGTATTCCTAGGGCTAAGTTGAAAAAAGTAAACATATTTGGTATATGCGCTTTTACTTTCACTTTATTTCACCTCTATTCCTTTCCAGTTCAAAGTTATCATACTATAACGTCTCAAAAATAACAAATTCTTTATATGTTTATTTTACTTCATTTTCATTAAAATTCATAGTCTTATTTATAAAATCATACTTAATCTAAGGTTTAAACTATTTTGAATGCTTTATTGAGACATATAATAAAAAAAACTGTTATTGCTACTCTTACCCCAAATTATGATTATCATTACATTATATGAATATAAATTGTATTATTTGCTAAATTTAATAATTATATAAATAATTATTCCAGCACTTCATTATCTTCATTGACGATGATTAGGGCATTATGATACAATTTATTTTATAATTATGTAATTATTTCCTTTTTTGCTTTATTATTGTTTAATGCTATAATTTTTATAATAAATAATATCAATTTAATAGGAGGAATACGATATGCCCTTAGTAACTAGCAAAGAACTGTTTCAAAAGGCCTATGAAGGTAAATTTGCAATAGGCGCCTTCAATGTGAACAATATGGAGATTATCCAAGGTATTGTTGATGCCGCAAAGGCAGAGGAAGCACCACTGATTTTACAGGTATCTGCCGGTGCCAGAAAATACGCAAATCCAACCTATTTGAAAAAGCTTGTTGAAGCAGCGGTTGAGGATTCTGGTTTACCAATTGTTTTACATCTAGACCATGGTGAAAGCTTTGAAATCTGTAAGCAATGTGTGGATGATGGATTTACCTCTGTCATGATTGATGCATCCCACCACCCCTTTGAAGAGAATATTGCTATCACAAAAAAAGTAGTAGAGTATGCCCATAGCAAAGGTGTTGTTGTTGAAGCCGAGCTAGGTAGATTAGCAGGTATTGAAGATGATGTTAATGTAAGCGAAAAGGATGCTGCTTTTACAGACCCTGAGCAAGCAGCTGAGTTTGTAGAAAAAACTGGAGTAGACTCCCTAGCTATCGCCATAGGTACCAGTCATGGAGCCTATAAATTTAAAGGTGAGCCTAACCTAGATTTTGAAAGACTCCAGAAAATAGCAAAGCTTCTTCCTGGCTTTCCTTTAGTACTTCATGGTGCTTCTACTGTATTGCCAGAGTTTGTGGAGCTTTGTAATAAATATGGCGGAGATATTCCTGGTGCTCAAGGAGTACCAGAAGCAATGCTTCGTAAAGCCGCCTCTTTAGGTGTCTCTAAGATCAATATAGATACCGATCTTCGCCTCGCTATGACAGCAGCTATCAGAAAAAGCTTTTCAGAAGTTCCAAATAACTTCGATCCAAGAAAATACCTAGGTGATGGAAGAACTGCTATCAAAGAGATGGTCCGTCACAAAATTGTAAACGTACTAGGATGCAATAAATTATTATAGAATAACAAAAGCGACTATTATTGAAGTGCCTCCCAAGTGTTAGATATAAAAACTAACATTTGGAGGCATACTTGATATTTAGTCGCTTCTTTTCATCTTTCTAACCTGATACCCTCTGCTATAGAATGAATGAGGGTGCTCAAGTGACACAAATCTTATTTATTTCATTTTTACTCCATATCTTATTAAAATTTCCTCCATGGATTTTTCTAATAACTCTATCATTTTATCGATATGATTCTCCGCCACAATTAATGGAGGTAACAAACGTATGGTTCTTTCATCTCTTTCCCTAATGATTAAACCATTACTTCGACAAAGCTTTGTTAGTTCAGAGGCTTTTTCAATAGCAAAATCAAAGGCAATCATTAATCCCCTACCTCGGATTTCTGTAATATATCCCTTCATTTTTAGGTTTTCTAGTCTCTGCTTAATAACTTCTCCCATTTTCATGGCGTTATCTGAAAGCCTCTTATCTACAACTTCTTTTACTACCGCCAGGCCCACTGCCATGGCTAATGGTTGCCCTACATAGGTTCCTCCTTGATCCCCTCGTTCAAAAATGTTCAATTCTTTTTTCGTTAACATAGTTGATAGAGGAAAGCCTCCACCTATACCTTTTGCTAGGGTCATTATGTCTGGTTCTATATTGTATTGCTCATATGCAAAGAGAGTCCCTGTGCGCCCGATGCCCGTTTGAACTTCATCAAAAATCAAGAGGGTGTTGGTTTCATCACATACTTTTCTCAGCTGTTGTATGTAGTCATAATCCATTTCACAAATACCCCCTTCGCCTAATATGGGCTCTAGCATTACAGCACAGGTTTCTTCATCAATAGCTGCCTTCATAGCCTGGATGTCATTCCTGGATACATGTGTAAAGCCCACTACCTTTGGTTCAAACTTTTCTTTCCAGCTCAATTTTCCTGTAGCCGACATCATGGCTAAGGTTCTCCCATGAAATCCCTTCTTTAGAGCTACTATTTTATAGGCACCGTTCTTATACTTTTGACCATACTTTCTAGCCAGTTTCAAGGCAGCTTCATTTGCCTCTGAACCTGAGGAACCAAAAAACGCCATATCAAAACAGGAGTGCTTAGCTAAATATTGAGCAAATTCTACCATAGGTTTATTGTAAAAGGAGGGACTGGCATTAACTAAAGTCTCTGATTGCTCTTTTAAAGCCTCCTGTATTACCTTTGGAGAATGTCCTAAGGAGGTCACTGCCCACCCCCCTAAAAAATCTAAAT
Organism: Natronincola peptidivorans; assembly: GCF_900111615.1. GTDB lineage: Bacteria > Bacillota > Clostridia > Peptostreptococcales > Natronincolaceae > Natronincola_A > Natronincola_A peptidivorans. The sequence goes on from NZ_FOHU01000005.1 coordinate 51,469, forward strand.
ATATATTCTCTTCTGTGTCCCATAAATACATGCCTTCACCTTTTTCCATGATTATATCTGGAAATTCATTGATATCTAAAATATGTTCCTTTGCTGCTTTTAACATTTCTTTACTTCTCACTTTTACACCTCCAATAATATTTTCCAATGAAAATAGATTATTTCCACACTAATAAATCCAGTGTTTTACATATAAATTAGATACCCTTGTCTTCTTTTTTTCAATCATATTATGATGGCACAGCCATTTCATTCTCTGAGCATAAAAATAAAACAAACCAAAAGCTATTTAGCTTTTGGTTTGTTTTATTTTTAGTAGTTGAAAATCTAAGTAATCACAGGATACTAAATGATAGGTAGTCTCATTGTGGGGTCCCATTAACCCGGCACCATAGGCATCCTCTCCATGGAGATGACCATAGACGACAATTTCTACGTCATAAGCCTTGAATACCTCTGTAAATAAGGAAGGTTCCTTCTCATCATTTGTAGGTGGATAGTGCAGCATCCCTATATATTTTTTATAGCCAGCGGCTTTGGCTGCTTCTAAGGATAACCTTAAGCGGTGTATCTCCCTGTGATAAATCTTTTCATCCCTTTGAGAAAATTTGTTGCTATTTGGAGTAATCCAGCCTCTTGTACCACATATAGCATAATCCTCATAAACAAAATAATTATTTTGTATAAAATGCATATTGGAAAAGGTACTATTTAGTATAGAGATGGAACTCCACCAATAGTCATGGTTTCCTTTGATTAGAATTTTCTTGCCAGGCAATTTTTCTATCCATTGTAAGTCCGCCATTGCTTCTTGCATATTCATTCCCCACGAGATATCCCCTGGAATCAAAACTGTATCCTCAGCTCTTACAGTATCCCACCAGCTTTGTCTAATCTTTTCATGGTGATTTTCCCAGTGGGGTCCAAATATATCCATGGGCTTATCTACATAATTACTTAAATGTAGGTCGCCGATTGCATATAATGCCATATTTTCACCTATCTTTTTAAAAGCTTAACGTTATTATTCATAATCATCATGCTTTTCCATTAGTTTACTGATTTCTTTGTCTAGGGTTTTTAATTCCATTGTGTCGCCCTTTTCCCAAAGCTTATAAAATCTCTCTTGGTACCTATCGGCTTCTTCTACCTTTTCAGCTATGTATAGTGACTGTATACTTTGTAATATACTAGAAACGATATTGGATCGAACCTCAAAAACTTTTTGTGCCTGTCTAATCTCATGCCTAATCTCTGACATTTCTTGGTCAAGCTTGAAAGCGGCATCTGCTGCTTTTTTTAACCTGGCTTCTATATGATCAGGAATCAACTGTTTGTATTTATATTTTAAGGAATGCTCAATAATAGCCCAAAAGTTCATTGCTAATGTTCTAATCTGTATTTCTGCCAGTATGGTTTTGGGTCCCAATGCTGTATGAATTGGATATTTAATCACCATATGATAGCTTCTATACCCGCTATCTTTATAGTTATTAATATAGTCTTTTTCTAAAATAATTTCTAAATCTTCTCCATCTCTATCCCTTATATAATCCACCACAGTATAAATATCTTCAACAAATTGGCACATAATCCTTATCCCTGCTATATCCTCGATTTTATCAGCAATCTCATCAGGATTTACTTCTAGCTTACGTGCTTTTTCTAAAATACTAGATACCTTCTTGACTCTACCAGTTACAAATTCAATAGGCGAATATTCCCCGATAGTTCGAAGCTCATTTCTAATACTCTTAAATTTTACCTTTAGCTCTTCTACAGCATGTTCATAAGGAATCAGAAATCTTTTCCATTCTATGTTCTCCATAGTCTCACCCCATTACCTTCTTACAATGTCAGTTCCCAAGCTGAAGTTTAAATTTCCTTATCTATTATATCATTATTTCACAAATTTTGTAATTTATAATTATTATATTTCCCATCTATTGTAATTATAGTAGCAGCTTTAGCAATACAACAAGAAAAAAACTATTAACCCATAGTCGTTATTCTTCTTCAATTCTTTTCGAAAAATATAGTAAGCTACATTCATAATACTATTTCGTTAGCCTCCTTTACTATTTTACGAGGTAACAGCCTTAACAGATTTTGATGATTATTCATTTACATAAAGGGGTACTATATTTAATAGATAATTTCTATAGAAATGTCATCTATTTATAGAAATCTTGAATAATAAGATTCTTAAAGGAGGAAATAAAATGGCTGCTAAAAAAATAACTATTGAATATTGTACTGGGTGAGGTTACTTACCAAAGGCCTTGGATATGGTCGAAAAAATCTTAAGTGCATACAAAAACGAGGTAACTGCTCTAACACTAATCCCTTCTTCTGGAGGTGTGTTTGAAGTAACCTCAAATGACCAACTGATTTTTTCAAAGAAAGAGGAAGGTCGTTTCCCAGAGTTTAAAGAATTAACCCCTAAAATATAGCATGATTGCCTCTATATTTTAGGGGTTTTCCTTTACTTAAGGGGCTGTATCATATATTTATTTAAGAAATCAGGTAACTCTTCTTGATTGCCACTAAAAGTAAAAACAAAATTGACATTGTATTTCATTTCTAGTTTATCCAACCTAGCAAATAAATCTTTCAATTCTTCTAATGGTACTCCTGTGATTTTTTGCGCTCCATCAATATAGATAGTTTCTATATCATAATTTGATGCGATAACACCGCATATAAACCCATAAAATGATTCTATACCACTAATATGATACTCTTTAATCCCCATGAACCTAATTTTATAATCTATTTGAAACATGTGGCTATTATCTACATCTACAAAAACTAGATGCCCTTTAGCCTTTTTAATAGCTTCATTTGCATCATGAATCAAAGTCCTTGTTTTTCCACTTCCTTTTTCTCCAACAATTAACTTTATCATCTGAACATCTCCTTTACTTTAATCCTTTAATTCATCTCATCCACTATCCACTAATTTTATTCTCCTTTAAAATATTCTATAAATTCAGACATTTTCCTGCATATTTTTCATTTTTTCTTATGAAATTTTTACAAAAAAAGACCTTTGTCCTATTGGGAAAATTCATTTTGTTTTACAGCTTTTCCACCTAAATAATCTGCTTTTTTCCCTTGGTACCTATGATTTTTTTCCATTTCCTCATGTATTTCATCTCTAATCCTCCACCAGCTCATGTTCCAGTTTACAAAGATGCTATTTTCTTCAGGAGCTCTACCAATCAGGCGTTGTACGATAATGCTGGGATCTAAAAATTCTAAAAAGGTCATCACCCTATCTTTGTATTCCTCAACTGAAATCAACTGAAATTCTCCTCTTTTATACATTTCTCCCATGACGGTACCCTCCACCAGGTATAGTGCATGCAGCTTTACCTGGTGAATTTTTAAGGCAGAAATAATTTTAGCATTTTCTATTACGTCCTCTTTATGATCCCATGGCAAATTCAGTATCAAATGGGTGCATATTTCAAAGTCATATTTTTTTATCAGTAGTACAGCATCGATAAATTCTGCCAGGGTATGTCCTCTGTTTATTTTATTTAAGGTATGATAGTTTACAGTCTGTAAGCCCAGTTCTATAGAAATCGTAACATCATATTCTTCTTGTATTTTTTTCAACACTTGAAGATATTCTTCTCCAATGCAATCTGGTCTTGTGGAAATAGCAATTTCTACAACATTATCAATCAATGCCTCCTGTATGTACTTTTGAAAAGTTTCTAATGGTAGGTAAGTATTGGTAAAATTTTGGAAATAGGCAATGAATTTCTCTGCTTTATACTTTTTCTTTACTCCTATCATATTTTTTTCTAGCTGTTCTCTAACCCCTAGATGATTGGATAGGCTTTCAAATCCTGTCCCTACTTCAGCACAGAATGTACAACCACCCTCCCCTAATTTCCCATCTCTATTGGGACAGGTTACAGGAAGATTAATCGGCAGCTTATAGACTTTTTCTCCGTATTTATCCTTTAGATATTTAGCATAAGTATTATAAATTAAGATGTCCTTTGTCATGAAAACCTTCCTTTTTTCATTTATTGCAGCTAATTATAGCTGATGATTATATATTAAGTATATCATTTTCATGACTATTTTATCTACTATAGCCGTTTATCGCTATTTTTATGTCTATTTATAAATTTTAAAAAATTCAAAAAATATCTTGCATACTTTTTACTTTTCCCTTATAATGTTTATCATAATAAATTTAATAACCAATGGGCAAAGGCGCTCACATCAAAGGGAATTTACTGTTCTCTCTGAAGTGAGGGCTTTTTTTTGTTGGTAAAGGAGGTGAATTTGATGAGTGATTTAGTAAAAATCGAGATTATTACTAGACAGAAAAAATTTGAGGAGTTAAAGGAAGCATTAAATAGTATAGGGGTAGCAGGAATGACAGTAACACAGGTATTAGGTTGCGGCCTACAAAAAGGCAAAACTGAGATCTATCGAGGAGCATCCTACAGCATTGATCTATTGCCAAAGGTAAAAATAGACATGGTAGTTCCTGATAGTTCTACTGATGAAATCATTTCTATTACTAAAAAGGTTTGTGCTACAGGAACCATTGGAGATGGAAAGATTTTTGTTTCTCCTGTTGCAAAAGTTATTCGTATCCGTACTGGAGAGGAAGGTCCGGATGCATTATAAAATGTTTGGTACTTATTATTGGTTTATGAAGGAGGTTTTCTTATGGAAACACATGAATTTGTTACGGCAATTGATACGATTTGGGTTTTACTAGCAGCAGCTCTGGTATTTTTTATGCAAGCAGGGTTTGCTATGGTAGAAACAGGTTTTACTAGATCTAAAAACGCAGGAAATATTATTATGAAAAACCTAATGGACTTTTCTATTGGTTCTTTAACCTATTGGATCGTAGGATTCAGTATTATGTTTGGCATTTCCAGTAATGGCTTTATAGGCAATATGAATCTTTTGTCCACTGGAAGCTTTGAGCATCTAGGCTTAACAGTACCTAAAGAGGCTTTTTTAATTTTTCAAACTGTTTTCTGTGCTACTGCTGCCACCATCGTTTCAGGAGCAATGGCAGAAAGAACTAAGTTTAATGCTTATCTGATTTATAGCTTTTTTATTAGTTTAATTATCTATCCCGTTGTGGGTCATTGGACCTGGGGTGGAGGCTGGTTAGATGGATTAGGATTTATGGACTTTGCAGGCTCTACTGTTGTTCACTCTGTAGGTGGCTGGTCTGCTTTGATGGGAGCATGGATCATCGGTCCACGTATTGGAAAGTATACTAAGGATGGTAAGGCTATAGCTATCCCTGGACATAGTTTAACCTTAGGGGCTTTAGGCGTATTTATTCTTTGGTTAGGTTGGTTTGGTTTTAACCCTGGTTCTACCTTGTCAGGTATGGCTTCCAATGATATCGCTCATATTTTTGTTACAACGAATCTAGCCGCTGCTGCCGGGGCCTTCATCACCATGGTTATTACTTGGCTCCGTTATGGCAAACCTGATGTTAGTATGACTTTAAATGGTGCTTTAGCTGGATTAGTAGGCATTACTGCTGGAACAGACGTAGTAAGTGCTGTTGGCTCAGTAGCTATAGGATTGATTGCGGGGGTAACCGTGGTTTTTGGAATTGAATTTATTGATAGAGTGTTAAAGGTAGATGACCCTGTCGGAGCTATTGGAGTACATGGTATATGTGGTGCTGTTGGTACTGTTTCTGTAGGATTATTTGCAGTTGATGGCGGGTTATTCTATGGCGGTGGTTTACAGTTATTATTTGTTCAAGTCCTAGGGGTATTTGCAGTAGCATTATGGACACTTGCCACCTCCTTTATCGTATTCAAGACGATAGACAGTACTATTGGTCTTCGTGTGCCTGAGGAAGAGGAGGTTAAAGGATTGGATATAGAAGAGCATGGTATTGAAAGCTATGCAGATTTTCAAGTGAAGGGTATCTCCATGACAAACTAATCTTTAGTGATGGATACAAAACCCCCTTAAAGATACTTAGAATGATTATTCTAGGCTGTATACTTTAAGGGGGATTTTTTCTTTTTCTATTAATCTGTAGAAATAATTTTTAAATCAACATCCTCACTTATTTTTTTACTTAACTTTACAATAACATTGTTGTCAGCAGATTTTTCTTTGGACTCTCCCAATACAACTGTTTTAATATCATGTTTTTCACAAAAGTCTAAGATGCTCTTTACCACTTCTGAGGATCTTAATACTGTCATATGTGCCCCAACTTCTTTGGATATATCAAATAAATAATCTAGTGCTTCTCCTTCTTTCGAATTGCCTAGTATATTCCATCCCATAGGTGCAACATGTACCACAAAAATGTCGCCCCCCTGCTTTTCTTGTATTCTAACACCTGTCTTTATCAATCTTGCACAGGTTTTTTGTTGGGTTACACAGATCATTATATTCTGATTTTCTGCCATATCTGTACCCCTTTCTAATTTGTTCCTTTTTTCCTTTAAGGTTATTTGCAATTTTTTTTAGATACTTCACAACCTTTCCTATTATATTATACTATAAATAATATGTAAATGAATAAATCATAAATAATTGTTGGAAAAGAATCAAACTCCTTTTTCTCAAAAATCGTAACAAAAACCCTATATTTTACTGGATTACAGGGTTTTTGTTTTTATCATAGTATTATGTTACTAGCCTTCCCCTCAGTACAACAGGTCCACTTGGTGTAGCTGGTACAGGTTTGGGTTCAGCTGTAACAATTATTTCATCATAGCCTGCTAGTGTTCCAGTGGTTGTGCCATATCCCGCTAGTATTCCTGGTAACGTTGTATCCTTCAGTGTAACTCTAAAGTATTTTTCTGTATCTCTATCAACAACCCAAGCATAGTAACAATGCCATTGATCACCTAGTTCAGAAATTTTTGGTAAACCAAAGGTGGAAATCCATAAGGTAGGGTCTGGTACATTAACGAAGGCAGTAGCGCCTAAAACATTTTGTATTTGAGGTGTCAGCAATACTCTATAAATACCCGTGGGTAATGGAATATCTGGTACAGGTATGCAAATTCTTTGGCCCACCTCTAGGACATTTGGATCTGCTACTTGAGGATTGGCTGCAATAAGACGTTGTAGTGTCACCCCAAATCTTCTGGCAATATTAAACATGGTATCGCCTCGTTGTACAATATATATTGTACCGTCAGGACAGAAGACATCTGGTGGTGTTGGTGGTGTTATTTCTGCAGGTACACATATCCTTTGACCTACATAGATAACATTTGGATTTGTAATCTGTGGATTTACCTCTATCAGACCTGTAAGACTGATACCATATCGATTGGCTATCCGAAACATTGTATCCCCCGGTTGAATGGTATATATAGTTCCTCCTGGACAGGCAGGTGGCTCTGGCACTGGTACTGGTGGTACTTGCTGGTTCATCATTGGTGGCATATTGTTGGCTCCTCCATAATTATGATACATAATTATCCTCCTTTTATTTTCTCAATACCATTATATGCCAGCAGCTTTTTTTGGTTAAACTTTCATAATCACAAATCCCATAACAAAGTTGACTTCGTCAATTTGTTTTCGCTGGATGAAACAACTAAGCGATCAGCACAATTTAGCAAGCTAAATTGGCTGCCTGCTTATAAGGGGACTTAGTCCCCCTTCGACGCCTGCTATCGCAGCCTGAGCACCCCCTTTAAACCAGCGAGGGGAATCCCCTCTGCACTCCCCATGTCTAGGAAATTAAAAACCATAATTTCCTAGACATAAGAAAAAACAGGGTATATTTCCCTGTTTTCTTATTCATGAATAGATAGCTTATCTATTTCTATCTGTGGTATACTTAACCCTTTATCTATTGCCGTCTATCGTCGCAGGATCAACATGATTAGTGTGTATACTCCTGAAAGACCTATTAAAGTATAAATGATTCTACTTATCAATGATGACTGTCCTCGGAATATTTTTGCCACTAAGTCTAATTGAAATAATCCGACCAAGCCCCAATTTAAGGCGCCTATAATAATAAGTATTAAAGCTATCCAGGTTAACAAAATAGTCCCTCCTCTTTTAAAATATCCTGATTATATCGTTATTTCATATATATGAGGATAGACCTTTTGTTATGCCTTAAACTTGTATAAGTTATTGAAAGGACAAGGGGTTAATAGCCCTTGACAATATCTACTTGATTAAATAAGGATTCTTTTTCAATGTATCTTTTCATATTTTCATAGATAATCCTAAACCTTCTTTCATTCCTCATCTCAGAAATCCAAGAAGTGTGGGGTGTAACAAGGACACGATCCATTTCCCATAAAGGACTGTCTGCTGGTAATGGCTCCTTTTCAAATACATCTAAAGCTGCACCTAGTAAGTTACCTTCCTTTAAATGCTGAATAAGTGCATCTTCATCTATAATACTGCCTCTTGATACATTGATCAAAACAGCATCTTTTTTCATGGAATTTAATCTTTCTTTATTGATAAGATGATGGGTAGCGGAGGTGTATGGAATAGTTAATACCACCACATCACACTCTCCTAATACCTCATCCAGCTTATCAATAGCATAGCATTTATCAAAGTATTGTACCTTTGTGCCTTTGGTATTTACTCCAATAACATGGGCTTCAAAGCCTTGAAGTCTTTTGGCTGACTCTGTGGCTATGCTTCCAGTTCCAATAAACCCAATACGCTTTCTATATAGCTCTAGAAGATTTGTGTTCATTTTCCACTTCTTTTGTTGCTGTTGCTGATATAGCTTATAGGACTCTTTGTATATTTCTAAAATCTTCAAAAGAATCCACTCCCCCATAGGAATGCTGTATCCACCTTTATTATTGGTAACCAAGATCCCCTTCTCAACAGATACTTCCTTAGGTAGTTGGTCAATGCCAATACTGGACAGCTGAATCCATTTTAAATTTGGCATTTTGCTTATATCTAAGGTGTTAAATGGGTTGTAGCATACCAACACCTCTACATCTTCCATCTCTTGACTATATTCAATCGTTTTTTCGTCAACTATCATTACATCATAGCCTAGATTTTTAATGGACTCCATCTTTTCTTTACCATAATCGTATGTAAATAACGCTTTCATTTAAACCACTCCTTGAGAATTTTTCTAATCCAACTTTTATATACTACCTCTTATATTACCTTAATTTATATCATAATTCTATGGTGTCATCCTATCACTTAAATCTATACCCATAAATCATAAATATAATTTAGTATTTGTATTTCTTAGGTTTTTCTGTAAAATAATATATATAACCCACTATAAAACTAAGGAGCCTTCAACATGCTTTATAGAGTAAAACAATTTTTTCAAGGTTTAACTGCTAAGATTTATGATAAAGATATTGCCTTTATCAAAGAGTATTTATCTCCTCAAGAACAAGAGCTTTTCTTCCAATTGCGGAAAAGTGAGCAAAGACATAGTTTAAATGTTGCTTATGGCTGTTACTCAGAAGCTCCTGAAAATACCTCCCTGATTAAAGCCGCCCTATTACATGATATTGGAAAAATAGGCAGTAACTTGACTTTAATCAATAAATCCTTTGTGGTGATTGCTAAAAACCTTAATCTTAAAGAAAACATGACTCCAGCTTTTTTAAATAAAGCTCTGTACTATAAAAATCATCATGGAGAGCTGGGTTATGAGATGCTTTTAAAGCTAGGTCTAGAGGAAAAAATCTTGTTGTTGGTAAAAAACCATCATAATACTGATTTCCATACTATGGAGGAAATGAAGATACTACAGTATTATGATGATTACTATTAAAAAAGCATCTTCTTGAATGGGGGTAGGGGATTTTATCCCCTACAACCCCTTTCTTAGATGAAGCTCTTTACTTTACAAAAAAGAGAGAATCTTTATTATTGTAAGATTCTCTCTTTGCATTTACTTTTCAATCGTGTCTTTTTTTAGAATACTCTTTAGTACTGCACCTTGATTACGTTCCTCTACTTTTTGTATGGACCATTCATTCTCAAAAAGAACCACAGGTTTTTCTTCTTTATCTTCAACAATCAAGCTGTCCATGGTTAAACTAAATCGATCAAAATCAAAGCCCTCTTGTTCTATCCAACGGATAAATTTATAGGATAGTGTCTGCATTTTAATTTCTACTCCGTATTCTCTTTCTAGACGATATTGCAATACTTCAAATTGAAGGACTCCAACTACACCTACGATCAATTCCTCCACACCTACATGAGGTCTTTTAAATACTTGAATAGCACCTTCTTCAGATAATTGCTCAATCCCTTTTAGAAATTGTTTCCTCTTCATAGAGTCTTTTGCATAAACCTTAGCGAAATGCTCTGGTGCAAAGACTGGAATACCTTCATACTGAATCTTAGAATTATCTTGGCATAAGGTATCACCGATGTTAAATATCCCTGGATCATGGACCCCAATAATATCTCCAGGATACGCTTCCTCTACTACAACTCTATCCTGTGCTAAAAACTGCTGTGGCTGTGCTAGTTTAATGCTTTTATTTATACGGACATGATTTACAGCCATTCCTTTTTGGAATTTACCGGAGCAGATACGAATAAAGGCAATTCTATCTCGGTGGGCTGGATTCATATTTGCCTGAATCTTAAATACAAATCCTGTGAAATTATCACTTTCAGGATCGACCTCACCATATTGACTATTTCTAGGGGTTGGTGGAGTTGTCATTTCTAAAAATGCTTCTAGAAAAGGTCTCACACCAAAGTTTGTCATAGCACTTCCAAAAAAAACTGGTGTCAGTTCACCTTTTAATACTTTATTTAGGTCAAAATTATCTCCTGCTACATCTAGGAGCTCTATTTCCTCCATCAACTGCTGATGTTTATTGGTTCCTAATAAATCTTGAAAAACATCATCATTCACATCACCGATTACTGATTCTACAATTGTTTGTCCATGCTTTCCTTCACTAAAAACTTCTATCTGAGATTTTGAACGATTATAGACACCTTTAAAATCACCATCTGTACCAATAGGCCAATTCATCGGATAAGAACGTATCCCCAGGACATTTTCTATTTCCTCCATCAGTTCAAAGGGGTCTTTCCCAGCTCTGTCTAGCTTATTGATAAAGGTAAAAATCGGTATACCTCTCATCTTGCAAACCTGAAATAGCTTTTTTGTTTGAGCTTCCACCCCTTTAGCACAGTCAATTACCATAACAGCACTATCAGCTGCAACTAGGGTTCTATAGGTATCTTCACTAAAATCTTGATGTCCAGGGGTATCCAATATATTGATACAATAACCATTATAGTCAAACTGTAGTACACTGGAGGTAACAGAAATACCTCTTTGCTTCTCGATTTCCATCCAATCAGAGACAGCGTGTTTTTGTGCTCTTCGGGATTTTACAGAGCCGGCTAGACGAATAGCCCCTCCATATAAAAGCAATTTTTCTGTTAAGGTTGTTTTCCCTGCATCGGGATGGGATATGATGGCAAAGGTTCTTCTATTTCTCACTTGCTGTAAAAACTGCTCCTGCATTTTTTTTCCTCTTTCTATATATAAAATATTTTTGATAGCATAATACAATTGATTTTATCTTTTTGTAAAGCATCTGTCAATCAACAACAAAAAGCAGATTATCTCTACACTTTTGCTACACCAGTTTCTATTGCAGCCTTCCCTACTGCTGCCGCCACCTTTTCTACAACTCTTTGATCAAAGGCATCTGGAATAACATATTCCGGCTTTAGCTCTTTTTCTTCAATAATGCTGGCAATTGCATAAGCAGCTGCAAGCTTCATCTCTTCGTTTATATCCTTTGCTCTGACATCCAATGCACCTCTAAATATTCCTGGGAAGGCAAGTACATTATTCACTTGATTTGGAAAATCTGAACGTCCTGAGCCCACCACTTTGGCCCCCGCTTTTATGGCTAAATCCGGCATGATCTCAGGTATTGGATTTGCCATAGCAAAAATAATAGCATCCTCCTTCATACTTCTAACCATTTCTTCTGACACAGCATTGGCAGCTGATACTCCTATAAATACGTCTGCCTCCACCATAGCCGCCTTTAAATCACCTTTTCTATTGTCTTTATTGGTTTTTCCAGCCATTTCTTCTTTGCTATCATTATTGTTGGGTGATCCTGAATAAATTATCCCACTTCTATCACATAACAGGATATCCTTTGGGTTCATGTTTAATAACATATCTGTGATGGCTACACCAGCTGCTCCAGCACCATTAACAACTATGGTGGTATCCTCAATTTTTTTATTTGCTACCTTTAAAGCATTTATCAATCCAGCTATAACTACAATTGCTGTCCCGTGTTGGTCATCATGAAATACCGGTATATCTAATTCTTCCTTCAGTCTTTTTTCAATCTCAAAGCATCTAGGGGCTCCTATATCCTCTAGGTTAATACCGCCAAAGGTGGGGGCTATCATTTTCACTGTCTTGATGATTTCTTCTACATCTTTGGTATTCAAGCAAATTGGAAAAGCATCCACATTAGCAAATTCTTTAAATAAGATTGCTTTCCCTTCCATTACCGGCATCGCCGCTTCAGGTCCTATATCGCCTAAACCCAGTACTGCTGACCCGTCTGTAACAACTGCTACTAAATTGCCTTTAGAAGTATACTTATAAACATTTTCCTTATCTTCATGGATTTTTTTACAGGGTTCAGCAACACCTGGTGTATAGGCTATGCTTAGATCCTCTCGATTTTTCACTGGAGCTTTGGATATTACTTCAACTTTTCCTTTTTTTTCTTCATGGAGTATTAAGCTTTTTTCTGAAAAGTTCATTTCATCATCACCCTTATCTATAGATTTCAGTAATTATATTTTTATATAATATCACAAATCTTGTTTTTTAACACAAAATTTGTCTAAATAGGTTTAATTTCTTATATGTATGAAAAACCTATTCTATATTATACGAAATTCTTTCTTCTTCTAAAATATCAGACTAGTTTTACTATCCTAAGGCATGTAGTTCTTGCATTTAATGGGTTATTATGTAATCATAGTTTTATAGATGATTCGGCAAATATAATACCCTCATAATGTGTATCTATAGTGGGGATTTTATTCTATAACTTAAGGGAGGTAAACCACCATGGGATTAAGGTTTAGGAAAAGTGTAAATCTTGGGAAAGGTATACGATTAAATATTAGTAAAAGTGGGTTAGGAGTTAGCAGTGGTGTTAAAGGTCTGAGGATGGGTGTAGGACCCCGAGGAATCCGTACCACAGCTTCTATACCCGGTACAGGCATTTCTTATGTTAAAGAAAAATCTTTAAAACAAAGTAAATCTAGTAAAGAAAAGCGTCGTCTTGAGGTTACCAGTAAGGATCTTTATAGTCCTTATATGCCACAGGAGGTTCCTCATACATTAAGAAGCAAACAATATCATCTTCAGTCTTTATTAGGGTTAATAGGCATCGGTTTTATATTTGCAAGCTTTAAAAGCTTGTCCTTTCTCATTATTGGTCTGCTATGTATCTATGGTAAGGGAGCATGGAGAAAAAAAACAGATTTTGCCGCTAAAAACTATCAAGATGCCGTTAACTATTTTAAGACAAAAAAATATGAAGCTTGTATAGAGGCTATTGACCATGTTTTATCTCATCCTAATGCATCTCAGGATCTAAGCTTAACAAAAGCAGAATGCTGTTTAGAACTGGGTAAGCTAGAGAAGGCCTATACTATTTATAAGGATTTTTTTCACAGATTAGATACCAATAGCCTTTCTTCTTTATACTACTGGCCTCCTAAGGCTACCACCATAGCCATGGCAGTAGAGAAAGGGGATTATGACTTTGCTTTAAAACTTTTGGAGACTTTGCCTGAGGAGATAGAGGAGCACATCAACTTTCCATTATGGAAAAATTATTATAAGGGACTTTGCTTTATAGGAAAGCATCAATATGAAATTGCAGTGGAAGCCTTTAAAAATGCTATAGGAAGAAAAAGAAGAATGGAAGAACCTTATATCGATTGTCACTATTATCTTGGCGTTGCCTATGCTAAGCTAGGTAAAATGTCTTTGGCTCAGCAAAGATTTCAGAGGGTATATAGTGCCAATACATCCTATAAAGATATTGCTGCTATCATTACTGCTCTTGAGGCTGGCGATAGCATAGAAAAATTATTGTAAAGGAAGGATAGCAAATATAAAGCGCTTATGGATGTCTCAGCTTGTAGACAAACCCTACCATTTTTAAAACTATGTAAATCCGCTCAGGACCAGGGCAGGAATGAGCTTAAAGATAATCAGGAGTTTTCAAAACTCGCTTCGCTCAAACAGTTGAAAACTCTTATCTGATTATCTTACGCTCTTTTATTTTAACTTCGCTAATCATTTACTTAAGTTTGAAAAATCGGGTTTGTAAGTAAGCTTCATGCTTTGTCTTCAGTCTGAAATAGACAGCATTGATGGCTGTCTATTTATGATTCAAGCACTTATCTTCCTTTTACTATATTACTATAAAGTGCCCATCTTATTCTAAATTCTTTGTATTTATACCTGCTATCATCTATGACCGCTTTATTGCATGGAATTTTAACTCATAGTATTTATCTTGTTTTACAAAATAGTTGGTTCCCCATACCCCCAGTAAAATCATTAGAGCGCCAACCCCATGAAACCAATAGAAGGGTTCATTTCTAAAAATCACTCCAGCTATAATAGAAATTATTGTTACTAGATTTGCTAATACTGACGATTTAGTGGCTTCAATCTTTGATAACATATAATTCATCATAAAGAATGCAGTAACAGAGGATAATCCTCCTAAATATACAACAGAAATGATGGCCTTTGTATTTCTCAAAGGAACAAAGTAATCAACTAAGTTACCCTGATAGATATGCTGTGCAACTGCTATGCTAGTAAAGGTAAGAAACCCTATCCACATCATTACATAGGTAATCTCTACTGGATTAAAATATAAAGAAGATTTTCTTGATAGTATATTAAAGGCGGCGGCGGCAAAAACTGCTCCCAATAACACAAACATCCCCGCAAAGCTTTCTCCTAAATCAATATTTCCTGTCATAAAGATGATAAATATTACCCCCAGAACAGAGAAGAGCACAAAAAATGTTTGCATTTTTGTTGGTCTTTCCTGCAAAAAAATCGCTGCAAGAATTGTCGTTACGATAGGTATTACTGCAATCATCATACCGGCTTCCGAAGCTGAAGTCATATTGACGCCTAGGGTTTCACATACAAAATATAAAACTGGTTGAAATAAAGACAAAAACAACAACACATGCAGTCTTTTTCCTGCAAAATTTATTTTTATTATCCCTAATATCTGCAATGCCACTAATAGTATTACAGCAAAGGCAAACCTAAAGCTTAATAAATGAAAAGGAGCAAAAATATCTAATGCCTCTTTGGTAAATAAAAAAGAAAAACCAAAAATTATTGCTACAGCTATCCCTGCTAATATTGGTAGATATCGATTTTCATGTTCCAATTATTGTCACGTCCTTATTTTGAATTTATAGATTGTTTACAATAGTTTTTGCCCATTCCTCTGCTTTCTCAGCATTTTTTTCTTTATTCTTCTTCAAAGGATCTAGGAATTCTATTTTACCAATGACTTCATTGCTTTGTAACACTGCTTCCATATTATCAAATGTTTTTCCATTTTGTCCACCATTACAGCTAAATAATGCTACCTTTTTCTTCGTTATTTTTACAGCATCAAAAAAGGTGTTTAAAGGTGGCGCAAAGGTCCATGCCCAGACGGGGCTTCCAATAAATATCACATCATAGTCTAAAGGGTCTACGTCTAATGGACATAGCTCCGGCCTCTTTTTCATAACAACCTGACTTCCACCCCAAACATATTTCATAAAACCTTTAGAGGCTATTTCTTGTTTTGGTTTAAGCTCTAAAATATCAGCATCAATACTTCTAGCTATGGCTTCTGCAATAAATCTTGTATTCCCTTCAAAGGAATAATAGATGACTAGTTTTTTTAAGTCTATGGGTTTATTTGACATTGCTTTGCTCCTCTCTTCTCATGCAGTTTTGGGACAAATAGGTGATTGATTATCTGCATATTATCTTTTCATCTTTTAAACTAATAGCAAAAATAGTAATGCTTTTCCTTGTCTTGTTTTATCCTTTATAGTCATTATAATTCGATTATTATTGTTGGATACCTGCTTAAAAATACTCATTGAATATTTTTTCCCTCCCTATATTTTGACATTATTTTCTACAAGACTACTTTATTGTAGTTGGGAGGATTTGTTAGCCTCTTGTAACCCAGAAAAAGAAGGACTACTGAACAAGTCCTTGAAAAATCTTTAGCATGTAGGCTCACTGCCTGTAAGCCAGCCTTTTATAATGGCATAAGCTCATCCCACCCCTGCTTTTACCTCTATTGCTTCAACAGGACAGTTTTTAGAACAGGCTCCACATTCTATACAATTATCTTTCTTCTCTAAGACAACTCCGTTTATGGTCATGGCAAAAACCTCATGGGGGCAAACATCTAGACACATGCCACAGCCAATACATTTATTTTTATCAAACTTTATATTTGCAACATCTTTTATATATTGTAAAGACATCTTTATCCCTCCTCACCATCATATAAACACATCTATGATTAATAATAATAGACCTACAATAGAGGTCACTGCCATAGCAGAAACCGTCCGTACAGTTTCTCTTAATACACCTGATAAGGATGTATAGGTGGAAGAACCAGTAAAGTTTAAACCTAAAAATGTGGTGATTGAAGTCAATAATAGCATATGTCCAGTTAATACCATGGCATTATTACCATATAGGAAAATACTGTTGTTGGCTATAACAATACCACTCCAAATCAACCCCAATATCAAAGCCTTCATAGAAAACATCCTAAAGGGCAATATAGGCAGCATGGCTGCTAATCCTATTGTCCCCATCAAAATAGCACCTAAGTAGGGTAAAGTATTCATAAGGCTAAAAAACAGTAGCTCCACCGGTGTAGTATATTCACCAGAAAACAGCTGTAAAAGCATAAAGAATGTAAAGATAATGGGGCAGTATTTTAGACCATATACTGTTTCTAAGACTGACACCGTCAATCTTTCTTTTAAATGAAAGGTTACCTTTCTCATTTCTTCTGTTGCTTCATTGTTGGCTAAAAAATCTTTAATGCTTTCTGCTCTAATAGGACCATAGATTACTTTAAAGCCTGAATGCTTATAAATCTCATGGGCCACTACCCCTGATGCACCTAGCTGTGGAAGAATAATTCTTTTATGATTGACTAATTCCTCCAATTTATTTTTCTTTATCCTGAAAATAATCTCTTCCGTAGAAAAGGTACCCTTTCCAGCAGCACACCATATATTAACGCCTTTTGTATCAATAACCATCATCCACACATCTAGATCTGTCAATTCTTTTCTCAACGCATCTACCGTAAGCTTATAATTCCCTGTCACCAAAACAGGCGAATCACCCGTTGGTTTTCCCACTGCATACATCCCTATAGGAACCTTATAATTATTTCTGTTGATGCCTGCTCGAACACCTATCCCCCCCAAGGTATCCTTCATGGTTATTTGGGATTTAATAACTGGTATCTCCCCTACTGAAGAGGTGATTACGCCATCTAATGCATGCTGTATTCTTTTATTGCTAATCACTTCTTCTTTCTCATTCATTTTATTCTTAAGCTTTACTTCTAGACTAGAAGTACTATTGGATACCGGGGTTCAACAAGAATTTTTCTGTACTTCTTCTATATTCATAGGACTTTGCTCCCTTCTTAATCAAGTTCTATAAAAATTTTTATTTGCATTATATTCTATATCATTTTAACAGTATTCTTTTACTAAAGATACCCTAAATAAAAGCCTTTATACCATATTTTGATATAAAGGCTTTAAAAAGCTATTGGTAATTAGTATATGCTTAATAGATAGGGGGTGTGATAATGGTAATACCTCTTATGATTTCATCTGTGGGATTATAAAATCTATGACCAATATTTTCTTTGATATATACACTATCCCCCGACTCTAAGCAGTATTTCTTTTCCTCTAGGAAGATTTCCAGTTGTCCTTCAATAACAAAAATACATTCGTCTGCTTCGTGTGTAATATTTTCGTCGCTTGTCCATGATTTTGGTTCAAGTGTAAAGAATATGATTTCCATTTTAGGCTTTATTTTTGTATCCGACACCATAGGAGTGACAAACTCATAGATAATACTGCTTTCCGGCAAAGCTAATTTTTTTCTCTCAGATGCCCTCACCACCACAGGATCCACTGAATCATCTTGCAAAAAAGTGAACAGTGGTACGCCTAAGGCAACAGCAATCTTTCTTAAGGATGATAAGGACGGTTCAATAATGTTTCTCTCAACTTGTGATATATAACTTGCAGTAACATCTATCTCTGAAGCAAGTTCATTTAGTGTCATCCCTTTTTTATGTCTTATCTCTCGAATTCTTTTCCCCAACAAATTTATCATTCCTTCCCTCTAGGATTAATATCATCCTGACTATTACAATTAATTAATATATACTTCAATTATACTTATTTTAGCATTTATAGACATGAATCACAAGCTAGGGTCTAAAAATTTTTGTACCTTTCTATAAAATAAAAAAACAACCTTCCTCTACAGTAAAGGCTGTATCAGTCAGTTGCTTTAAATCTACTTTATACGATTTTGGGCTCTGGGTACTCCTCACCAAAAGTATCAACTGTAACTTCTTTCATTCTTTGAACTTCTAAAGGCTTATCTTGATTGTCTCTCTTGACTGCTACAATTTTTTCTGCTACTTCTACACCTTCTATTAATTTGCCAAATGCAGCATATTCTCCATCAAGATGAGGAGATTTAGCTACCATGATAAAAAACTGAGAACCTGCTGAGTTAGGATGCATAGATCTAGCCATAGAAAGCACACCCTTTTCATGCTTTAAATCGTTTTTAAAACTATTGGATGAAAACTCACCTTTGATGGAATAACCAGGTCCACCGATCCCCTTTCCCTCAGGATCTCCACCCTGGATCATAAAACCAGGAATCACTCGGTGAAAAATCACCCCATTATAAAATCCTTTTTTGATTAAGGAAACAAAATTATTTACCGTATTAGGAGCGATATCAGGATAAAGCTCTGCCTTCATTACACTTCCATCTTCCATGGTAATAGTAACAATTGGATTTTCCATCTACATCTTCCTCTCTTCTGTGATTATGGGTATATTTACCTCTTTATCCATATTACTATAGTATTTATAATAATACTAGTTTTTCATTCTACAATTTTAAAATAATTGACTATATCTAACAAACTCTACTTCCTCGCTTTGAAATCTTATCAGCAATCCCGGTAGAGGTATAGGCCTCTGGTTTTAAACAGCATCTAAATCCTGATCCTACTACCCATCCTGCTATTTCCTTGATTAAATGCTTTGTCTCTCCATTATTTCCGATATCTACATGCACCTCTAGAGAAGCATGAATACTATTATTATTAAGAAATTCCATTACCTTTGTTGCTAGCTCGATGCTATCTTGGGTTTCCCTAAATATCTTCTGTCTTATATTTCTAATCCTCTTTAGTTTTTTGATGTCATAGAAAAAGATACCGCCTTTTCCTTTGCGAACCAAAGCAATTACTGAAACCATTTTTGTATAATTATCCATATTTTGCGAATCTGTACCAACAGAAATAACATAATCTACTTCTAAATCCTTGCTGGTGTACTCTTTAATTATTTCACAAACCCCATCAAAGCTTAACTCTCCATAGGTAATGCTTTTCATTGTAACACCTCCAAGTTATTTCTGCATCTTATTTATTATATTCGATACTTTTATTTTATGTCATTCTTCCATTATTATTTAAAATCCTTTCTATTTTCCGTTAAATCTTTTTTATGCTTGTTTCTATCAATCTTAACAATTTCTTAATAGTTTCTTTAGCTTTCTTTGTAGTTTATTCATTGTATTATAATAAGCAGCTGTTATAATAATAAATATACAAAATTAAATATTCAACCAACCTGCCAACAGATTGATATATGTATAGGTTTATTGTCAATATTCATGCGATAATTACCAATATTCTTTATGTTATGTTAACCTTATTAACCTTTAAAGAATAAAACCTAACCATATTTATACAGGCAGGTTTTTTTTATTTACCCTTCAATTCCAGCCATCTTTATTAGATATAAAGCATTTCTTGTGGTGGAAACTCCAGGCCTTAGTTTATAGTCAAAATATATTTTATTATCCTTATAATATTCCTGGAAGTGATAGTTTCTTATTTTTCCATTGCTTTCTTTTTCTATTTCCCCCAGCTCAAGATCATGAGTGGATACCATCCCCATGCTGTCAAGACCATAAAGTTTATTTATCAATCGCTTAGCTCCAATATGCCTATCCTGTGAGTTGGTTCCTTTAAAAACTTCATCCAGCAGGAAAAAAACCTGACCTTCTCCTTCTGCAGCTTTTACAATTTCTTTGATTCGCAGCAGCTCTGCATAAAAGGAAGATATGCTTTTTTCTAAATTATCACTAATCCGCATGCAAGTAAATATTTTCATAAAGGAACATTGGAAATAACTGGCACAAACAGGTGCTCCGGAGTAGGCTAATACAAGATTTATACCAGCTGTTCTCAATAAGGTGCTTTTCCCTGACATGTTAGAGCCGGTGATTAATAATATCCTTGATGGCTCCATAATAGTCACATCGTTGTCTACCTGGTTATTTGTCAGCAAAGGATGCCCAAGGTTTTTTGTTTCAAAAACTGAAGGCTTCTCTGTAAACTTTGGCATTGTCCAGTGAGGATAATCAAAGCTTATACTGGCTAAGCTAGATAATGCCTCCATTTCTCCTAGGACTTCTAACCATTTTTCGATCAATCCTCCTGACTGTTCCTTCCATCTTTCTAATGCCACCATACATTGATAATCCCATAGGGTAATAATATTGATTGGTAAGAATACAAAATTACTTCTATTGGAAATGCTGTCTACTAAAGTTTCTAGTTTGTTTATCTGATGAAAGGCCTTAGTCCCTTCTTGATTAACTAAGGATTTCTGTAGATCCTTTATATATTTACTATCATAACTGGTTGTTTCAAAGTGTATTAACATTTTTCCATAGGTTTTAATATTGTTTTTGTATTGAAATACAGTATTGAGTATATGGTTTCTTTTCTTTACCTTGATAAGTAATAAGCAGATATGGATAATGATTGCTAAAATAGGAATGATTTTTGAAATCCTATGAGCACCAAAAGCTAAGAAAATAGATAATATTGTCGCTATGGGCAGCAGCTTTATCCCGAATCCTACCCACTTTTTCCTATAAAAAGGGTATTGATGTGTAGCCCAATTTAGTAGTGTAGCTTCATTTAGTTTTTTATCATTTATCCTCATAGCTTCCATCTGAAATTTTTGTCTCCACCATAGCTTTCTACTTAACTCTTTTATTGTCTCCTGTCTTTTATATAATATAGTACTGCTATGGCAAGGCTTAGTAAGGAATTCATTAAGCTTTTTTCTGCCATGATAAGTTTCAGCAGTATTTGTCCATTGGAATAAAGAGCCTTTCCCAAAAATGTCAAGATCTTGAGAGAATTGGTGGCTTTCATCTCGAAATTCTTCTCCTGTATCTTTAAATTTTGTCCATTTTCCGTGTAACCGATCCATGGCGGTTTCATTAATTCTTCTGAGGAGCTGTATACAATGGTTGAAGTTTTTTACTCTATTATATACTGCCACTAGATAAACAAATATTCCTATGAAGATAATCATACTGCTCCAAAATAGATAGTACAAATTCATCCTATTAGAAATACCTGCTACGATAATACCGGTGATGGCTGTTATTAGTCTCCAATTACCGATGTTGTTTATGGATTTCTCCAGTTCTTTCCATTTTTTATCATAATACTTCCATCGTTTTTCATAGATATGCTTTTGCTTTTTCAGAATTATCAACTCCTCTTGCTTATATCATAGCCTAAATATAAATAAAAAAGAAGACTAGGAATATTTTGCGTCTATTCATAGTCTCTCTTTCTCAATTTTATCTTTCCCTATTTAATGTATATACTTTCATTATAAAATCTAGAAAAAAGAAAAACAAGAAGATCCTATTCTTCAAACATCAGTTGATAAACTTCCATAGTTCTTAAAGGGTTTAATTCTTCATCTTGCTTCATATATTCAACTAAATCAGGGTCTAATTCTGTAGCAGCAATCAGGTCCCTCATGGCCTTTTCGTATAAATTCATCAAGGCATATAAACAGGCTCTATTGTAGTACAGTACTGCTACTTCTTTATTAAAGCCAATTGCTTTACTAAGAGCATCTACGCCTTTCTGGAATTCTTCCTTTTCTTTATAAATGATTGCTAGATTGAAATAGCTATATGGAAAATGAGGATTTTTTTCAATGGAATCCAAATAATAATTAATGGCCTCTTCACTCTTACCCATCTTTTTTAGTACTACCCCCATATTAAAGAGTGCTTTATAATGCTCAGGGTCCATTTCTAAGCCTTTTTGAGTCATTTCAAGTGATAGTTGATTTTCATTGATTTCTTCATAGATAGATCCTAGATTAATATGGGCCCAAAAATCTTCTGGATCTAATTCTATCACCTTTTTATAATACTGTGCAGCTACCTTCTTTTGTCCTATTTCATCATAGGCATTTGCTAAGAAAAAATACGCTCTATCATAGTAAGGGTCAATTTCTATAGCTTTTTTATAATATTTAATTGCCTTCATATATTTCTTTTCATTGTCATAGGCTATAGCCAAGCTATAATAGCCCCTAGCCTCCTGAGGATCGATATGTAACACTTCTTGGTACTTTTCCTTTGCGGCATCATACTCCCCTAACTCATCATAGATCAATCCCATATCTAATAAAAGATCTATATCTTCATTTCCGCCCTTACATCCATAAGCTTTTTGAAAAAAGTGCAGGGCCTTATCCAATTGATTTTCTTCTTTAAACTTATTTCCTATAATCTTATAGTTATCTAACATGTACTGATTATCCTTCATAACAGCTATCCCTTCCTATATACTTACCTAGTTTTCTTTTTGTCATTAGTATTTCTTAATTACTTATATTCTAATAAAGTTTTCAAATTAGTTATTTTATATACCTCACATTTATTATAACTACGCTTTTGCTGTTCTTCAACAAATTTTGATAAATATTTGCTTTTTCTGAAAAATAGGAAAATGCACCTACTGATTTGCAGATGCATTCATAGAAAATTTTTAAAAAAATGTATTTTACAGCTTAGTTACCAATTAGGCTCAACACCAGCTTGTTTTCCCTCTCTTAGCCCTCTGCCTACAATAACTGTTATGATTGGAAAGATGTAGCAAAGTACCGCATAGGGGATATAGCTTATGGCTGAAACACCAGTAATCATACTGATAATTAATGCATTGATATTCCAAGGGATTATTGGTGCTATGATGGTACCTGTGTCTGAAATGGTTCTAGCTAATACCTTATTATCTAAACCCAGCTGGTGATATTTTTCTTTGAATAGCTTTCCTGGAATGATAACTCCTGCCGCTTGATCACAGGTGACAATTGTCAATACGCTACTAATAATACCCGTCTTGAAAATTAATTGTCCTTTTGTTTTTGTACTAGAAATGGTTTTATTGATAACAAGATGAATCAATCCAGATTTTTCTAATATACTGCTTAGGCCAATGGCACCAGCAACAATTAATACTACCTCCAACATGGAGACCATCCCCCCACTATGAAGAATACTATTTAACTCTGCTGAAGCAGTGTTTCCTTTGTATCCAAAAACAATAGCATAGGCTAAGTCTAAAATAGACATTTTTTGTAATCCAAAACTTATAAATATTCCACTTACTAAACCTAAGGTTATTGTTGACAGCATCTTTATACCTACAATAGATAGGCATAAAACACCGATCGGTAGTAATAATAATAATGGCGAGATATAAAATTCTTGTAATATGGTGGCTTTGTATAATTCTAAGCTATCTATGTCAGCAGTGATGGAATATCTGCCGCCGATAAAATAATAAATCCCTGCCGTTAGAAAATATACTGGCATCAAGGTCTTCATCATGGTTCTTAAAGTGTCCCTATAGGTGGTTTCCATAGTGGATAGAGTAAGATTTAATAGTCCAGATATGGGAGAAATTTTGTCTGCCAGATAAGCGCCAGAAATAATCACTCCTAATAATACACCTTCCGGTATGCCAAATCCCCTGCCCATGCCTAATATAGCTATGCCAATGGTACTTATGGTACCTACAGCTGTGCCTATAAAAATTGCCATCACTGAGGTAAACAAAAAAGCAGAAAATAAAAAGTTCATCCCTTCCATATATTGAAACCCATAATAAATCATGGCAGGTACAGTTCCTGAGGACATCCAAATGGAAATAGTGGCCCCTATAAGCAGAATCAGTACATAGATTGATTTGCATTCCTTTATACCCTCTAACATCATATCTTTTAAGGCATACAAAGAAAAACCTCTTTTAGTCAACACCGCTATAGTCATTAGAATACTTCCTATAAACCCCCATACTAAAGAGACTTTAAAGAAAATACAACTTCCTATGAATAGTAGACTCGTTATACCTATATAGTATGCATCTTTTTTTGTTCCTGTACTTTTTTTCATCCAGCACCTCACGATTGTTGCTTCATCATTTGCGCATAAAAATATATCCTCTACTATTCATTAAAACATAACCAATTTGACTCCGTCAATTTGTTTTCGCTGGATGACACAACTAATAAAAGGATTCAATATTTATTTTTTCATCAATTCTATGCCCTTCTCTGTGAAGCTAATGATGCCTTCCTTCAACAGCCTTCCTGTTGCTCGTTTAAAAGCACGTTTGCTCATGTTTAATTCATCTTTTATCTTACTGGGATCACTGTTATCATTTAGAGCCAATGCTCCATTATTCACTTTCAATTTATTTACTATAACCTCTGCATCTTTATCCATTTGCTTATAGGCTTTTTCTCTTAAGCTTAAATCTAGTTTTCCATCCTCTTTCACCTTTGTTACTCTAGCCTCTATTTCGTCTCCTGCATCATATCCACCATATAGCTCCTGCTGCGGGATCAATCCATGATATTGATAATCAACGGCGACAAATCCTCCTAGCTCTTTATGAATTTGATAGATGATTCCGTGAACCTTATCCTCTTCTTTATAGGGAGATTCACTGCTGAGAAGCTTATAAATCTCCATGGTTGCACAGAGTCTATTGCTTTTATCTATGTACATACCTACTAAATAGTCTTCACCCTGTTGGACTCTTTTGGTTTGCTCTTTAAACGGTAGCAATAAATCCCTTTCTAATCCCCAATCTAAAAAAGCACCAATCTTTGTAACTTCTACTACCCTCAGAAGGGCGATCCTTCCTAGGGTAATCTTTGGTTTTCTTGTCGTGGCAACCATTTCATCCTGTGAATCTCTATAAACAAAGACCTCAATTTCATCTCCTACTTTGGCTTCCTCCGGTAGCTCTTTGCTAGACAATAGGATGCTTTCTCTATTGTTATCCTGCTGTGCTGCAAGGAATCCTCCATCTGAGGTGATTTTTACTATCTCTAGCTTCTGTATTATCCCTAATTCTATCACTTTGTCACCTTCTCTTCTCGTAATATCCTTCTTAAGTGGAGCTCTTGTTTTTTACATCAAAAGGCAAAATTTCCATCTTTAAATATGAGTATTTCCTTTCCTTCTGCAGTGATACCTATTATTTCAAGATCTGGTGTACCTATCATGAAGTCTTCATGTACTAAAGAATCATTGACACCTAATTTATCTAATTCCTCTTTGCTTTTGTTCTCTCCATCCTTTATACATACTGGATATGCTTTACCTAAGGCTAAATGACTAGATGCATTTTCATCAAAAAGCGTATTATAAAACAGTATATTAGCATTGGAGATAGGCGAGTTATAGGGTACTAGAGCAACTTCCCCGAGATAATGGGCCCCTTCATCTGTTTCCATGATCCCCTTCAAGGTGTCATAGCCTTTCTTGGCAGTAAAACCTACTATTTTTCCATCTTTAAAGGTAAAGGTAAAATCTTCAATCAAGTTTCCGTTATAATTAAAAGGCTTTGTGCTGACAACAGTTCCATTTACGCCATTTTTACTGGGGGCAGTAAATACCTCCTCTGTTGGCATATTAGCAATAAACTCTACGCCCTCAGGGGTATACTCAGAGCCTCCAATCCATAGATGTTCTTCAGATAGTTGTATTTTTAAATCTGTTCCCTGCGAATTTTTAAAGTGTAAAAGCTTGAACCTATTCGTATTTAAAAATTCTGTTCGTTTTTTAAGATTATCTTTATGCTGCTGCCAAGCATCAACAGGGTCCTCAGTATTTACTCTTACAGCCTCAAGTATAGCTGTCCATAGTTTTTGAACCGCCTCTTCTTCAGATAGATGAGAAAATACTTTTTTAGCCCAAGCTTTGGTTGGAATAGATGCTACACACCAAGTGTTTTTGTTTTCCATGAGTCTTTCTCTATATTCCTTTAAAGCGGTACTGGCGGTTTTCTGTGCTTTAGCTATCCTTGTGGCTGCTACATCCTTCATAAGCTCAGGATCTGAGGCAGAGATACTTAGGAAAGCCGCTCCTTCTGATGCGTAGGAAATATACATTTCCTTTTGCCAATTTGGAAATTCTTCAAAAACTTCTTCTGGAGCGTGTAGGTATTTTATTTTAGAGGTTAACTCATCCTTCCAATTTATTACTACATCCCTTGCACCCTCCTCATAGGCAATTCTTGCTATAATCCTAGTAAAATCAGCGGCTTCTATAGGAGAATGAATCATCAGGGTTTGATTCTTTTGGATGTTTATTCCTGTTTTCACCAGTAACCTAGCATATTTCTCTAATAGCATAGTATTCATCTTAAAACTCCTTTCCTTCTTACTTATTGTATATCATAGCATTTCTAATTTACCCTTATTATTGCTATTTTACACTTGGATTTATCCAAAGCTTTGATTATAAAAGCTATCGTATGTAAAACAAATCAATAGCATGGTCTTCATTATATATTAGACATATTTTTAATAAATCCTTTACTCTAAATCCAATTACACAAAAAGAACAAGGACCTAGGAGATCCTAAGTCCTTAATTATCCTATTCAGAAACATCAAATCATTTACTCTTGTTTAAGCCTTTGGGTGGATGCTTCATCAGCAGCAGCTGCTTCACATCCTCCAGCACTACCCCTTCCTTCACCTCAATCATCAGCCAAAGGGTTCCATTAAAGGGCTTAGCAGATCTTATTACCTCCAAAACCTCCGACTGAAATTCCTCTGCCATGGCTTCAATGATTGGTACCATCTCTAGTAAAACCACCAACAGTACAACAAAGCCTTCCTTTTCTGGGTATAGAGTACAAAGAGATTTGTTTGATTTTTTATATTTTATATTCCACCCAGGTTTCCCAGAGCATTTGCTATAGGCTATCTTAGGTGAAGTGTTGTAAGATTGTTGTATAAAAGTGTTAAAATCCTCCCATAGAAGCCTTTGGGGTTCATTGATATAAACAACTATCTCTTCATAGGTTGGTGTATATAAACCATCTAAAACTAAATCTCTTGTATTCATTATCCCACTCCTTACAGCTTATTTTAATGGAAACACAATCTTTGTTAAAAGCTCACTTTCTGGTACATCCATCGGTGAATTATAGTAAAACTCATAGGCTGCTCCTGTTGCTGTATGTCCATTGTCTTTCATCCACTGCATCATAGCATTGTATGTAGGTTCCATTTCCTTGTAAGGCCCTTTATACATACAGGATACCTGTTTTCCCCCTGGAATTTCACTGGCCTTAATCTCCCCTTTTCCCTCCAATGGCTTTGAGACGGGGAATCCCATTTCTACATCCAGATCCTGCATATCCATGTTGTAGTATGCAGCGAAAGCCACCCCTAATGGCTCTTCTCCTATTTCCTTTAGATACTGTAGAATCACTCCGTAGGCTTTACCTATCTCCTCTGATAGATTATCAACAGTAGTTCTTGTGCGAATAGACAGCACTGGTTGTATTGCTTCCTCAGTTAACTCAATTTTGTAATTCATTATAGTTACCTCCTTTGTTTTTCTAGATTATACCATTCTAAACATGACAACAGTTGGTCATGTTTCTAGAAATATTTTTTATAAACTTCTCCAGCTATTTTTCCCAGGTTGGATCGAATATGAGGAGGATTTATTACCTCTACCATCGTGCCAAAGCTTAGAAGAAATCCATAAAGTCCTTTGTTTTCTGGAAGTAACGTTTTTACCATTAGGCTGCCATCCTGACTTTTTATGGCATCCCCTTGAAACCAATCACCTACAATGTCCTCCACTTCTTTTTGAAAAATCAATTCTACCTCAATCATGTTATTGGACTGCTTCCAGTCATCCTCCCAGTAAAGCTGCTGAGGTTTTGCCTCTTTAGGTTGAAAGATTGTATCTAAAACAGATAATTCTTGTATCCTAATTAGCTTAAAATAACGAAAGTCCTCCCTCATGGAACACCATCCATATAAGTACCACTTCTGTCCCTTTAGCACCAATGAGTAAGGTTCAATTTTCCGTTCTGTTTTTTCTCCTTCTGCGTCTTTATAAATCAACTGAATCTCCTTATGGGTGTTTATCGCCTTCTTTATAGCTGCAATTTTCTCTTTAAAGGCTTCATTGCCTCCCCATGGAGATAAATCAATGATTAACTGATTTGCCTTGTTTTGAAGCTTTTCTAGCTGTGATGGCTCCATAGTATTTTCAAGCTTTCCAATAACAATCTCCTGTCTGCTATGAGGTATACTGCCTGCAACACCCTTTAATGTGGTAATAATTTCAGCCATATCCTCAGAGGTGAGAAGGCTTCTGTCTAGTCGATATCCTTCTGCAATGCCAATACCACCATTTACTCCTTGATAGGTTACAATAGGTATCCCTGCTAGATCTATTGCATCAATATCACGAAGGATCGTTCTAACAGAAACATCAAACATTTCTGCCAATTCTTTGGCTTGCACTCGTTCTTTTCTAAGTAGAACCACTAAAATCGATAATAATCTATCCAGCTTCAAATTCTTCACACCCTATTCTAAGTTTACAACCATATTATACCATAAAAACACCTGTCATAGATTTTAGACAGGTGTTGATTAATTTTCCATTATTAGAGGAAATTTAGTTTTTTATAAAAATAACATAAATAAGATGAATATTGCAATACTCATTACTGTACTTAAAACAACCGTGTTATTGGCTAATTCTTCATTTTCCTTAGAGCTATAACTGCCAACAAATATTGATAAAGATAGAGGCGGAGGTAAAATCAAAAATGTAAAATAGGCATAATTAAACATTTCACTTGATGGCATAATCCTATCAATGATCAAATATTTGGTAGCGTATCCTATTGTCAGGATAATCATCATACGAATTATATAAAATTTTATGCTTTGCTTCATATATCTTTTATTGAATCTCAAACCAAATCCTATAATGATTAGCATTAAGGGAGTTGCTAAATCAGCTAAGTACTGTACAGTGACATAAAAACCGTTTGGGATTGCATTACCTTGAATCCAATCCCCCAAATCAGCAATATTAAAGAACATTCCCAAGGCAATACTGATCATTAATGGTGAGAATAAAATATCCTTTGCCATACCCACAGAAAATTTCTCGTTTTTAAATCGCATGCGCATCGCTGGATAAAACAATATCCATATGAAAAACTCATGCCCCACTCCTATGATAGACAGCATCCCTAAATTCTCAATCCCAAAAACAGTTGTAAACAAAGGGATCCCTAGAAACCCAAAGGAAAACCCTGATGTGATAAAGGGCATTAATGGATGATGAAATTGTTGATAATTATTTAAAGCTAATCCTATTAAAAAGAAAATAATTAGTACAAGAAAGATTATTATAAACACTAGGAAATATTCCGCCATTAAATCCATGTTGAAAAATGCAATGAATAAAACAGCTGATAGTGCAATATTGATTACTACATTTTTTATTTCATCAATAGTCTTCTGATGAAAAAATTCCTTGTAACGAAGGTATTGGCCTAGTGAAATCAATAAGATAATTGGTATTATTCTCGCGATGATGTCCGTCATAATTATTATTTCTTCCTTTGCTTTATCATTATAGTCATATCTCCATATTATACTCCCGACATAATCTATTGTCAAATATTTCAACAGGCAAATAGTAGCCATCTACTTTTTATGCTATTATAGAATCAGTCTAATGCCAGCATACTTAAGTTCTGCCCTATACACTTTTTTGCCTCTATAGAATAGGCATAGGAATTCTTGCTGCATAAATTACAGCAACAAGGCTGACAGCACTATACATAGTAGAAAACATTACTGTTTGGGAAGAGAAATCAGGGTAGTTTGCATACTCAACAGCAATAAGTGCTATGTATATAACTGTAGGTACTACTGTTGAAATCATAAGGACCTGAGCCACAACGCCTGTTATACCAAATAGTTAGATCATCTCTTTAACTATTCCTTTCCAATTACCTGTATTAACCCTATAATATATTTCTGAATTAGTCATTTATATCATTGTAATAGCACCATATAAATAGGAATAATAAATGCACTGGCAATAGTAGTAAGGGTGATCATCACAGTGGCATATTCATAGTCGCCTTCATAGGCCTTCGCCACAATTGCTGCCTGCGCTAAAATGGGCATCGCCGCCTGGATG
This sequence comes from Natronincola peptidivorans, assembly GCF_900111615.1. Classification (GTDB taxonomy): domain Bacteria; phylum Bacillota; class Clostridia; order Peptostreptococcales; family Natronincolaceae; genus Natronincola_A; species Natronincola_A peptidivorans. Next base: position 82,243 of record NZ_FOHU01000005.1, read on the forward strand.
ATAAAAACCTTCAGCATCAAGGATGGAATTGGAAAATAGATGGATAGTCCATATACTATCAAAGGTGAAATCAAAAATCTACCAAGAAATAATAGAATGCCATCAGTGCTAAGGACTATTTTACTAAAATCTACAGAATGAAAGGTCATCCCAATAAAGAGCAGAGATAAAGGTGTTGTTAGATTTCCTAGGTATCTGCTTGTATCTATTAAAAAGATGGGTAATCTAATTTCCAGAATTACAAGAACTATCCCAATAACAAATCCGATAATAGGAGGAGATAAAAGAGATTTAGCTGTAGCTATTGAAAAAATATTTTCTTTCACCTTTCCCCCATCGCCACTGATTTTCATAACCCCAATAGTCCAGAAAAATAATGTATTAGCAACATAATATAATAATGCATATGGAATACTATCTTCTCCAAACAATGCAATATTAACCGGTATTCCTATGAAAACAGTATTTGCAGCAGTAAACATAGTTTGAAATATTCCTCTTTTGTTTTTCTCTACAAAAAAATAGGAGAGTAAAATACTAATCATAAAACAGATTCCTATGGATAAAAATGGAATTATTAGCGCTGTAGTAGAGTTTAAAAACATCCCCTTTGTAAAGGAGGTTGTAAAGTTATAAATCATTAATGCTGGTAAAGAGACAGTTACAACTAATCTCGAGAAAATTTTTGATGTGTTATGATCAAACCAGCCTTTTTTTGTTAAGAAATATCCTACCAATATTAATGTAATGATACTTAGCATGCTTTGTACTGCGTTTAAAATAACCATAATCTAATACCTCCAATATAATCATTCCTCGCTTTGATCCGTTGCTGCACGGCTTCAGCCTTTGTGACAGAATACAACTAAATATCTTAAATATATATCAAGGGATCATCATAGCAAAGGCTTTGGCTAATTTTCAACATAGCCAAAGCCTCCTTATTATTACAAGAGTAATTCAATCTGTATTTACTCCTAATGAGAATTCTTGTTTTAAATGGTAAATGCCACATTCCATTTTTCTGCTAAAGCTTTTAAATCTTCATATACTACGCTAGATACTGGGATGCCTTCTTCTCGTCGTTTCATACTTTTTCTATGCTCAATTTCTCCAGGCATAAATATTTCTTCCACACCCTTTGCTTTTGGCGAAGTTTTTATTTCTTGGATCATTTGGTCTATTCGCGACTTAAATGATTCCACTTCAATATACTTTGAGATATCTAGAATTGCAAAACAATGTCCTACATTTTGTGGATTTTCAAAATCATTCCACATGTTATTTAAATGAGGTCCAAACATAGCTCCCGATAAAATACCGCTTAATATGTCAACAAGTAATGCTATGCCATAACCCTTCGGTCCACCAAAAGGTAATACCGTTCCTTCTAGTGCTTCTTTGGGGTCAGTGGTAACTACACCTTCTTTATTAATAGCCCAACCTTCAGGAATACTTTCATTTGTTTTTGCAGCCATAATAATTTTTCCTTGTGCCACAACACTGGTTGCCATATCCATGATAATTGGCAGCTGGTCACCTGCAGGTATCGCTACTGAAAATGGATTCGTTCCTAAATAAGCCTTTATTCCACCCCAAGGAGCCATAGTAGAAGGGGCATTCGTGGCAGCAAATGCTATCATATTTTCTTTTAATGCCTGTCTAGTGAAGTATGCTGCAGTTCCAAAATGATTTGAATGACTAACAGTAATAAAGGCAAATCCACTTTCTTTTGCTTTTTTTATTCCCATCTCCATCACCTTAACACCAGCAACGATCCCCATACTATTGCAGGCATTTAATGCCAATCCACCTGGAAACTCTTTTTCCACTTCAACCCTACACTTATTTGTCACTACTTTTTCTTCAATTCTCTTCATGTAGATAGGCATCCTGCTTACTCCATGGGATTCTACACCACTAAGGTCAGCATCCACAAGACTGTCTGCAACTAAAAAAGCTTCGTCTGCCGGCATTCCCTGAGCTTCATATAGCTTTTGACACAGGTCTCTAAGAGGTTCCCATTGGATGATCTTCATATTATTACTCAATGATTTCACATCCCTTCGCTTTTAGACTTTCATCTACCCAACTTCTGTCTATTGTTCCATTCTCTATTTCTTCAAATACTTTTACTTCATTTTGATTATGCTTTGTTCCTTTAGCCACAAGGTCTTCTGCATCTTCAGGTCTTATAACCACTACACCATCAGAATCTCCCACAATGATATCCCCAGGCAAAACCGCTTGCCCGCCACAGCTTACAGGAACATTGATTTCTCCTGGGCCATTCTTATATGGACCCTTTGGATTTGATCCTCGTGCATATACTGCAAAATCAAGATCTTTTAGTGCATCAACATCCCTTATACAACCATCAATTAGGAAGCCAGCTATACCCTTTTTCATTGCCAGTCTCATCATAATTTCGCCACATAATGCATGATTCATGTTGCTTTCTCCATCCACTACAATAATATCTCCTGGTTCTGCCATGTCAATAGCTTTATGAAACATTAGGTTGTCTCCTAAAGGTGCACGAACTGTCAATGCAGTACCTAGCAGCTTTGCTTCATTATAGGGCTTGATGTATGAATCTACACAAGTAATTCTTCCCATGTTATCTGCAATATTGGCAACTGGAATATCTGCAAAGGCCTCCACTAACTCTCTTGAAGGACGATTAATTTTTGTATAAATTCTAAATCCTACATTACTCATGTTTTATTCCCCTTTATTGTAAATTTTTATCCTTCTCCATCTATTGTTTATAGAGCTACCTATTATTTTTCTATTTTCTTTACGCATGCTAATTTTTAGCAGTATTATTTTTTTGAATTTTTTTCTGAGCATAATTCATCATTAATGGTGCAAATAATGCTAAAATAGTTAATACAATCAATACGATACTTATAGGACGCCCAAAGAAATAAGTCATTAGATTTCCTTTAGCCATAACCACAGATTGTTTAAAACTGCTTTCAGCTAATGGCCCTAAGATCATAGCTAGAACAACAGGTGCAGGATGAAAACCAGTTTTCCTCATAAAATATCCTATAACTCCAAATGTAGCCATTACATAGATATCCATTACACTATTATTGATTGCATAGGATCCTACTATTGAAAGTACTACAATAAGCGCTGATAGTATGCCGATTGGTATAGTTGATACCTTAACTATATGTTTAGCTATCAAAAGTCCTGTAATTCCCATTAATATATTCGCTATTAAAAATCCAAATATTACTGCATAGGTAATACCTGCATAATCAGAAAATAATGCATGTCCTGGGACAAGTCCCTGAATCAGCAATCCACCTAGTAATACAGCTGCTGCTGCACTCCCTGGTATACCTAAAGTCAATAAAGGTATTAGCGTTCCGCCAGTTACTGCATTGTTTGCGCTTTCTGACGCCGCAATTCCTTCAATACTACCCTTTCCAAACTTTTCTGGTTCCTTAGAAAATCTTTTTGCCTCGTTATAGCTTACCCATGAGCCTATGTCTCCACCAGCTCCCGGCAGTATTCCCACCAATACTCCTATAGCAGAAGATCTTATCATTGTTGGTACAATACTTTTAAATTCCTTCCAAGATGGCAGCACTGTTCCTTCAAGTGAATTAACATCAATAATTTTTTCTTCTTTTTTACCCTTTAACTTTGCAATTTTTTCTGATTGAATTAGTACTTGAGATATAGAAAACAGTCCAATCATGGCTGGTACCAGTGCAATACCTGACTCTAATGTCATAAACCCATAGGTGAATCTTGGATATCCATACATCAAATCCATACCAATCAAACCAATCAGTAATCCAAAGGCACCTGATGCAAGTCCTTTTACAAGAGAGTCTCCGGCTAAGCTTCCAATAATTGTTAATCCGAATATAGCTATGAGAAAATATTCCGGAGCATTGAACCTTAAAGATACTAAAGATAATGGCGGTGCAAGGAATAATAAAGCCAAAGCACTTATGGTTCCTCCTATCATGGAAGAAATAGTTGATATCCCAATAGCCTTTAACCCTTTCCCTTGTTTAGTTAAAGCGTATCCATCCAAAGCAGTTGCTGCTGAAGCAGGTGTTCCTGGAGTATGAAGTAGAATTGCTGAAATAGATCCTCCAAAAACTGCTGAGGTGTAAATTGCACTTAACATTACCAAACCTGCCACAGGTTCCATCCCAAAGGTTACAGGGATCAATAAAGCAATAGCCATAGTTGCACTTAATCCTGGTAAAGCTCCTATAAACATACCACCTATTGTTCCTACCAAAAGCGCCATAATTGTTTGTACTGTAAAAAACATTTGTACTATTTCAAAACCTACCACTAAGTATCACCCTTTCTATTAAAGAATCCTTCTAAAAAAACAGACCTTTTGGTAAACGTACATTTAATTGGAGAACAAACAAAAGATATATAAATAGATTAATACCTAGTGTATTAAGAATCATTATCTTCCACGACCTAACTTTAAATGTCCACATAAAGGACACCATAAATAAAGTAGTAGCAGCAAAGAATCCAAACAAGCTAATAACAACCACATATCCTGCAATCACCAAGAAAGTTAATAACGGCATTTTTATCTCTGTAAAGGTTAAATTTTCTTCTTTTTCTTTGGAAGAATCAGCATACTTATCATTAAGCACTTTTGTTTTTTTTATGCCTAAGAATAGAACATATAGGCTGAAAAATGCGAATAACGATAAAATGATTTTGGGAAATTGAGCAGGTCCTTCCGGCATAGTATAAACTTCTCTAAACATGGCAATTGAAAGAAGGAGCATGATTGTTCCAATATAGATATCATGATGAATAATACGTTTCATTTCTTCCCTCCTTAAAATAGTATACTTTCGGGAAGTCACACAGACTTATTTATACCTTGGTGATTCCCGAAAGTATGCTGGGTACTAAAATCTTACTTGTAAATTATTTATACGATGAAATTCTTTACTTTTTACCAGCCTAGCAAATCACTTATGTGTTTAATATTTTCTTCTACTTGTTTCACTTGATTATAATATTCATCGCCATATACTGCATTTACTTGTAATCCCATTTCTGCCATTCTTCTAATATGATCTTCATCTTCCATTGCTTTCGCAAAAGCATCAGTGATCTTTTCTAGTATAGCAGGATCCATATCCTTTGGAGCTGCAATACCTCGAGCAGAATAACCATAGATTTCACCATAGCCTGCTTCTTCAAGAGTTGGTACATCAGGTATGAAGTCCACACGTTCAGGTGCTAAAACTGCTAGGATTCTAATATCACCACTATTATGACCAGCAGTAGCCTCTCCAACATTTGATATTAATACATCTACATGACCACCTAAAACAGCTGCATAAATCTCATTTCCACCACCCATTTGTACAGTAGTAAAGTTTGTACCTAACTCATTGTTTAAGGTTAGTATCGCTATATGGTTGTCAGTACCAATACCAGTTGAAGTTGCTGTCAGCTCAGTTTCTTGAGCTAGCTTTATTACATCATCAATGTTCTCAAATCGGTTATCATCAGCTTTTACTGCAATTACATTATAGTCTGTAACATGATTAGAAATTAAATCAAAATCATCTATTGTATTTCTACGATTATTATTTGGGTTAAGGTAACCTGTAATAATAGCTGGGGTGTTGATGTATCCTAAGGTATATCCATCAGGATTTTCATTTACTAGATCTGCCCAACCTACCCAACCTCCTGCTCCTGGTTTGTTGATTACATTGATAGGAACACCCAATTCTTTTTCTACATATGGTAATAGAATGCGTGCACCTACATCTGTTCCTCCACCTGCTCCAAAGGATACAATAACATCAATAGGTTTTGTTGGAAAATCGTTCCCTGCTGTATTACCTTCTCCGCCTTCATTTTGACCTGCAGGAGCATCGCTTGTGCTAGAACACCCTACAGCAAATGCAGATATTGCTAGCATTAGTACTAATAACACTGTTATGAACTTTAAACTCTTTTTCATTATTATTTCCCCCTCATTTTTATTTTGTTTTGCTCTTTCATAAGCTACTTTACACTACCATTTTTTATATTTTTAGCAACAGTTCTCTCATTAATGGAGAATTCTGTTGTAAAATTACTATGTTAATTTTACTTTTACTTGATCTATAGTCCTTTAATGTCAGATGGTACTTTTATTTTTATAACCATAAAATCCGCTACATTAGTTCACAACATTAACAGGATTACTCTCCAAGAACCTTTTTAAGTTCTCTACTGCAATTTCCATTAAACGTCCTCTTGATTCCTTTGGTGCCCATGATATATGAGGGGTAATTATACAATTTTTAGCCTTCAATAATGGGTTGTCACCTTTAATTGGCTCAGATGACACTACATCTACTGCGGCACCAGCTATTTTGCCATTGTTTAAGGCTTCCGCTAAATCTTCTTCTACGATCAGAGGCCCCCTAGAAGTGTTTATGATCATGACATCATCCTTCATTTGCTCAATAGTATTTTTGTTTATTATGCCCTGGGTGCTTTCAAATAAAGGGCAATGTAGACTGATCACATCTGATTCAGCTAATAATTCTTCCAAGTCTGCATATTTTAAGGTGCTGCTTTCCAACCTTTTATTTGGGTAGCTATCGTAAGCTAAAACTTTCATTCCAAAGGCCTGTGCAATTTTGCCCACCTCTTGACCAATTCTACCAAAACCGATAATACCTATCGTTTTCTCTGCTAATTCTATTAAAGGATAGTTCCAAAAGCACCAGTCAGGATTATTTGTCCACGCTCCTTTTTTAACCTCTTCACTATGATGACCTACATGATGACACATCTCTAATAATAGAGCAAAAGTCATTTGCGACACTGCTGTTGTTCCATAGGTAGGTATATTGGTCACTGCAATTCCTTTTTCTTTTGCTGCCGCTACGTCCACTACATTGTATCCAGTTGCTAAAACGCCAATATACTTCAGGTTAGGCATTTGATCCATAGCCTCTTTCGTCAATGGGGTCTTGTTGGTAAAAACAATTTCTGCATCTCCTACCCTTTTCACCACTAGGTCTTGTCCACCTAAATCATAGGAGGTACGGTCATATACAGTTAAATCTCCAAATTTCTCTAACTCTTCCCAGCTTAGATCGCCAGGATTTAATGTGTATCCATCAAGTACTACAATTTTCAAAACAAATTCCTCCGTTTCTTTTAATTTTCATTTTTTGATTAAACATTGGAAGCTATCTGGTTTCTAAGTTTTAGTATTCTCATAACATTTTCTGCAGTATCCTCTATCAAGGTGGGAGCATTTTGTACCGCCTCCCTCAAAGGCATAGGTTTGTTAATAATATCCATGATGGCATCAACTCCATATGCATATACATCCGAAGCCCCTTCACCTACACTCCCCACAATAGCAATTACTGGAATATCGTATTTTACTGCTCTTTTTGCTACACCTACTGGAACTTTCCCATATACTGTTTGACTATCAATTTGTCCTTCGCCTGTGATTACTAAATCTGCATCAGCTAAATGTCCTTCAATATTCGTTAGATCTAAAATCTTTTCTATGCCTGAACAAAGAGACGCATTACAAAACGCCATCAATCCAGCACCTAATCCGCCAGCTGCTCCAGCTCCTGGTATATCTAGGATATCTTTCCCTATCTTTTCTTTGATTACCTTAGCATAGTATCCTAGGTTGGCATCCAACAGCTTTACTATTTCTGGAGTAGCCCCCTTCTGTGGCCCATAGACATGAGCTGCTCCATTTGGCCCACATAAGGGATTGCTTACATCTGACATAATAACAATATCTGTTTCACCTAAACTGCTGTTGATATTGGATAGATCAATGTCATAGATATTAATAAGATTTTCACCACCATAGCCAATCTCTTTACCTTCTTGATCTTTAAAAGAAACACCTAGAGCTTGAGCCATACCTACACCGCCATCATTAGTAGCACTTCCTCCAATACCAATGAATATTTTTCTGCATCCTTTCTCCATTGCAGCCTTGATCATTTCTCCTGTTCCATAGGTGGTAGTAACCATTGGATTACGTTCTTCTTCCTTAAGTAAAGGTAAACCTGAAGCAGCAGCCATTTCTATTACAGCTATATTGCCTTCTAAAATACCGTATTTAGTTTTTATTTTTTTACCAAGGGGACCTACTACCTCCACCTCTTCATACTTGCCGCCAGTACCTATTACTAGTGTATCCACAGTACCTTCTCCACCATCAGCAACTGGAATTTTTACTATCTCTGCATCTTGATCAATTTTTCTAATACCCCTCTCTATTGCTTCAGCAACTTCCAGGGATGAGCAACTACCTTTAAAAGAATCCGAAGCTATAACAACTTTCATTTTAATCCCTCTTTCAACATCAACTTTTCCTTTTAATTTCAAAAGTAATCATCTCTCAGAGTTGTAAATATCTAATCCTGCAAAGTAGAAATTTACACTATATTTAACCTATTGCCTCAAATATTTCTTTATGATAACGTTATCCTATTGCCGACGAAATATTATATGCTGATTATGAGAGTATACTTCTTGTTTTTTTAAAGAGACGGATATAAGACAGATGATTTATTATTTTTTCCATTCTCTTATTAATAATTGTAAAACTATTAAGAATATTAATCTATGTTCAAAAATACAAAAAAAAATAGGATAACTCATCCTATTTTTGTTACCTATAACAACGTCATGACTTATTTATTATTTATTTGACCATATATCTTAACTGCTAAATACAACACAACCATATCCTTAGTAATCCGTGGATCATATCCCGTCAACCTGTTTAATTTGTTTAGCTTATATTGTAATGTATTTTTATGAATGAATAATTCATCTGCAGTCTTCGTGATTGAACCATTGTTTTTGAAATACCTTATAAGAATTTCCATATACCCATCAATCTCAGTAGGTTTCATTTTCTTAAAAACTCCATCAATAAAAGTATCTTTTGTTAAATCCGACACCTCATTAAGAAGAAGATCTGTATCTAAATCTGAATAATTCATTACATATTTTTCTTTAGTAACTAATACAACATCTAAAGCCTTTTTTGCTTCTTCATAGGATTTTCTCATTTCATCGACATCTATACTGCACCTACCAATCCCAAAGCAAAGCTTAATTTCATATTTATCTTTAATACTATCATGTATACTCTCAGCTAAGCTGGATATATCATTTAGAGATTTTTTATCTAGAATCAATATATAATTCATACCACTTTGAATAATTAAATTTTGTTTATTAAAATCAATATAACTTCTAATAAAATTGTATACTTTTTCCTGAAGTAATGGTGTGCTTACTGCATTATTATCATAATCTTGATAAATTCTAGCAACCATTACAATCCTAGGTATATCAATTCTGATATTCAATAGCTCAGAACGCATATTTAAAGTTCTTTTATCTTCATTATGAATCCGATATAATAGCTCTTCTATAAATTGTTTCCTACTTTCTCTTTCAATTTTTTCTTGTTCAACTACATAGGCTTCTTTTATAAGAATTTCCGTCATCTGCTTGATAATCTTTCCATACTTTCCAACTTCCTCTTCACTTCCAGTAATGCCGATCACTCCAACGATATCATTTTGAAAGAATACTGGAAGATTAATACCCTGCTTTGTACCCTCATATTCTCCATCATATTGAATAATGACTTCATCCTTTTTTTTCAATACCCGCCTTGCACCACCATGAAAGGTGCCTACTCTTGATATATTTGTACTGGCAATAATAACTGCATCTGTATCGATATAATTAATATCCTGATTAATAATCTCCTTGATGTTCTCAACAATATCTCGAGCTAAATATTCCGGCACTTTCAAGCTTACACCTCCTAAGTCTGTATTCTCTATTTTCTCTAGTGTACCATAAGATTTCTATGTTATGACTTTGTATTTATTGGCAAGCAGTCCCTCAGCAATAAATCATTTATATGATGCTGTCAGCATTCCTTCTTGGTAAAGCGCTAAATCCCCTTCTTCAAATAAGTTGAAAAAGGGGTATTAAATGGGTTGGGGATTATAGTTTTGTTTAGTTATTATGTACATCTGATAAATTATGCTGGTTTATAATTGCTATAACAAAGAGCGTTAAATCCTAATTGCCCCTATTTAAATAGACTATGCTATTGAAAACTATCCTCTTATAAATCATTGTAAACTTTTTTTAGTTTATTTAATAGGTTTTATACCCCAAAAAAAGACCTTTAAATTCCATTGTTTTTGTTATGAGTACCATAATTATGCACTTATTCAAATAAATCTTACATACCACAGCTAGAGAAATATAATCCTTCATACTTGATCTGTCCATTCCTATTCATATGAAAATAAAGGAAAAAACTAACGGAATAGCATATGAATTTAATACATATACTTCTATGACTATATTTGGGAGGAAAAGAAATGGTTATATTTATAGAATTGAAAAAAGTTAAAATATTTTTGCTGTTTATGGTTTTACTAATTGCCCTTAGTATCGTAGTTTATAAATGGAATCTGTCTGAAACAACCTCTTCTACTTATATAGATGATGAAGCTGCTGTAAAGGTTAACAGAATCATTAATCTTAGAAATAGTGCTTTACTAGAACAGGACATAGAGCTGCTGGAAAGTCTTTATGACATAGATATTCGAAGTGGTCTCTGGGCTTATGAGCAGGAACTTAAAAGAATGACCTACTTGCGCCAATGGGCTAATAAACAAGCTATTAAGTTTATAGCCATCAATTCCGACATAGTTGTACGCAGCACTAAGGATAAGAATGAGGGCTTTGCTTTAAATCTTTTGGTATCCACAGAGTATCAGTACATCTATGAAGATGATCTTTATAACCATAATTCCTTTAGAATCGGCTCCTACCATTCCTTAGACATTATGCCAAAGGATGATGGCTGGGTTATTTCAAGAGAATGGTATAAGGACCCGTTTGCTGATTCCTTAGATCTGGAATCCATAGAAAGCCATGGGATAAAGCAGATTATATTATCAGGGCAGCCTGTGGACTTATCTAATCTCAGTGAAAGAAGGCTTAAGGCAGTAGCCTATGCAGATCAATACTGTGGTGCTGCCAGTCCACCTGAATATGGTTTTCAGTATAATCCTGATTATAGAGATTATAATCCAGAGGGCGGAAATTGTGCCAACTTTGCTTCTCAGATGCTGTATGAGGGAGCTGGATTTAAAAAAAATCGTACCTGGAATTATGAGAGAGGAGCCGGAAGCAAGGTCTGGCTAAATGCAAATGCCTTCAACAATTATATGCTTAATAGTGGAAGAGCATCTCAAATTGCCCATGGAAACTATGAGAATACCTTAAAGGCTTCCTATGAGCTTTTGCCGGGTGATTATATAGCTTATGAAGTAAAGGGCAAGGTTACCCATATATCTATTGTTACCGGCATGGATTCAAAGGGGTATGCTCTTGTAAATTCTCATAATGCAGATCGCTATAGGACCCCTTGGGACTTAGGCTGGAGCAACAAGAATATTAAGTTTTGGTTGGTTCGCGTACACTATTGATAGGATTTTTTTAATAAATAAAGTATTTCTCTCCATATGCTTGATACATTATGGAGAGAAATTTTTTTATAATTCATGCTTATATTATTGTAGTCTTAGCTTTATCCCTATAGATGAAATCCAATGATCTCCTGTACCCTTCCAGGATAATCTGTTATAATTCCATCTATATCATATCTTAACACTTCTTTAATATCCTCTTCATTATTCACTGTCCATACCCACACTTCCCGATCTTTCCTGCGAGCACTTTTAATAAATTTATTAGAAAGCATTCTTTGTTCTACTGCGTAAAAATCTACATCTAAAGTAGATAAATCCCCTGCTGCAAAATACATGATTTGACCTATTTTTATATCTGGATTCAGATTTCTTACTATCTCCAACAAACTATTATCAAAAGATTGGATATAGCAGTCCTCCACCATATCATAAAACTCTACTAACTCAACAACTTTTTTTGCTAAGGCTGGTTCATAGCCATAGGGCTTTAGGTCGATAATTAGTCTAGCTTTGTCTTTTACCGCCCTTAATACTTCTTCTAAAGTAGCTATTCTCTCTCCATGAAATTCTTCAGAGAATCTGTATCCAATATCTAATGTAGAAATCTCTTCATAGGTTACATCAGCAACATTATAAGGAACACCTGCAACTCTTCTTAAATCAATATCATGATTTAAAACGATAACACCATCCTTTGTTCTTTGAACATCGATTTCAACAAAATCTACTTCTTGATCCAAGGCCTTTCTGACACTACTAAGTGAATTTTCCGGTGCATTGATTGGGTCCCCTCTATGGGCGGCGATTAAAACATTTCTTCCTATATAAATAATATTTTCATTTACAGAATAACTTAAAAAGAATGTTGCTAATAGGTTACTGCCCAATATCAGGAACACCAATATTTTTCTTCTGTGTAATAGACTGGCAATCTTTTTTTCCAGCTTTAACAATAGCCCACTTTTATAAGTAGCTAAATTATCTTGTAAGGGTACACCCTGTTTCCTGTTAAATTGATAAAATAACCTTGTCAAAAATATTATATTGATTGGAGTAAGCAGTAAAACAAAAATATATGTCAAAAAACTGGAAAAGGTAATAAAATAGTTCTCAATAAAATAGGCTCCTCTATCTATGTCAATGAAGGATGGTATTAGATTTATTGCAGAAAGTATTGTTAATCCGATAGCAAAGAAAAATATATTAAAGAGAAGAAGCTTTAGTAGAATTCTAATTCTATTGTGTTTAGTGATGACTAAGCTGCAACCGATAGCATCTAAGGTAGATTTGCCTTCAATAATAATATAATGTAGTGTAAAAATCCATCTAAGAAAGAGATAGATAACCGACAAAAAAACTGCTATATATAGGCCTGTTAATATATAGGAGCTATAGATTTCTTGTCTAATAAATATTGGAACATTTATATTTTCTATTAGGGAGGAGGATATGGGTAAATCAATAAAAGGTATTAAAAATAATTGAAAAAACATCAGATGTAATATTCCAAAACCAAATATCTTTGGTGTTTTCATAATCATTGTAATAAAGGCTTCAGATATAGAAATATTCTTAGAAAAATAATTCTTTTGTGATATAACAATAAGTACACCAAATTCAATAAAAATTACTATCACTGATAAAATTGAAATAATAATAAGGCCAATGATGCCGCTAGTGCTTAAAGCTATTTTAAATATATCGCTGTTTAGCAAAGGTCCCGACCCCATTGCCACAAGGACACGATTAAAAACATATGCAATAATAGGTACAAAAATAAAACCAGTCATTAGCATATATATAAACTCAAAAACAAGATACTTTTTATAGGTTCTTCTAAAATCCCTTAAGCTATTTATTAATAAATTGAACACATTAATCACCCTATACTGAAAATAAATGTTGAAAAAACATCTTTATTATATATACCCCTTCAGTTCTATATTACACCATATGCTTCTATTTCTCTAGATATAATGGATTTGCTTTATGAAAAATACTTGTAAAAAAATCAAGGTAGCCTAGATTTTAATCCAAGCTACCTTGATAGAAATTGTATAATTTATCATTTGAAAATTCTAGTATTGTATTAAAAATTAATCCTAGTCCAAATATACCTTTTTAGTAAACTCTTCAAAGCTTATGTTGTGCTTTCGTAGATTTCGTTTTGTCATATGGTTCATAAAAGCTGCTAGAAGAGGATAAAATATTTTGGAGATTTTTATTGTTAGCAGCTCTTGTGAACGGGAAGGTACCATTTTATCCTGAAGGATATTTTCTAAAGCAAGCTTAAAGGCCATCGAAATTTTTTTACCCTTCCTTCCCAAATTCTCTACCTTTTCTCCGTTGATTATGGCTCCACCTCCATGGGCTAAGCCACCAAGCCACTTCATCCCTGTTTCCTCTGCAAAAAATTTGCATGAATTCAGTAAAGGCTCCGAAAGCTTTATATCCAAAAATCCACTTTGTGCAATTGCAAAAAATCTTTTCCCCTTAAGCTGAGTTTTGTACTCATCAGAAAGCCTTTCAAAAAACCAAATATTTGGATAGGTTAATGTATCTACATATAAAGGCGTTACAACGGCTATAATATCACTTTGTTGAAGCTTACTTTCCAATTCTTCAAAGCTTTCTTTTTCATCATAATAGTCAATAATATGTATAATCTCTGCTGTATTTCCTACATTCTCAGTAAGCTTTTTTAATGTCCTAGCAAAGCTATAGGAGGTCCCGCCCCTTCTGGGACTTCCATTTATAAGGAGTAATCTCTTTTCAGACATAGGGGATACACCTCCTTCACAGCATTGCTGATTTCATTTTCTATCGTCTTTATCTCATCAGCTGATGTAAAAACAAGAGATTTATGGGGTGACTGCATATTAAGAGCATTTCTTTCAACTAATGTCTTGAAGTTCTCTTCCTGAGTCTGGGAATGATTTTCTATCCATCCTATACCCAGCAAGGATGTTTTATAATAACGCATAGGGTGGAGTAAATGCCCATCCTTTACAAAAAACAATGGTAAACCCATTACCACCAATCTATCCATAGCCTTTTTAAGCTGAGAGGAATATCCACCAAAGGTAATGGGGGTAACCCATACCAGCATATTGCACCTGGCAATAGCCTTTAATACCTCTGTCATATCATCTTTTATTATACATCTCCCTGGAGTCTTGTAGTTGCAAGTTTCACAGCATCTACAGGGCATAATATTCATATCCTTTAGATTGAAATAGGAAACACTATCAACTTCTTCATCAAGGATTAACCTTAATTTTTCTTCAATACAATTTTTCTCTGACATCCCGTCTAAGACTACCACACTCATAATGACACCTCGCTTTAAAAGATTTTTCCTAGCGTATTAAAGGGTTTACCATCTCTTTTCTAGACATTGTCTAATGGTAATTAAAGATCATTCATTGCCATTGCAAGCTTAGTTATGTTTTCCTCTAGAATGGCGGAAACGTCTTCAGTTTGTTTTGAAATCTTTTTACTAATAAATCGATCTATTGTGTTCATCTTCTTAAAGATAAACTCTCCTCCAAAGGCTTCTGTAGCAATGGACTTTGATAGTAATTCCTGTGGGAAAACACTGTTTAATTGGGTTTCAAGCTGCTGCCCGGTTTGCATTCCACAGATAAATAGTCCCACCTTCTTATCCTGTAATACATCTAGATTTTCTGAGCAGAATTTAGTTGCTTCTTTTTGAATTCTCCCCATATAAATAGATCCTCCTATGATGACTTTATCATATTGTGTCATATCTATGTTTTTTTCTGTTTTTAAATTATATACATCTACTTTCCCTTTAAGTTTTCCTGATAGGGCTTTAGCACACTTTTCTGTGGACCCATACTTGGTAGTATATGCTATTAATGTTTTCATCCTCGTATCTCCATTCCTTGAATTATTTATATTTTTGATCCTCTTCCTTATTTATTAAGGGCATCTTCTATTGCCTTACGAATTGCATTGCTGCTATGGGTTGCCCCAGTAATAGCATCAACCTGCAAGGACTGTTTGTTGATGATTTCCGCTACTATTTCCTCTCCCTTTGATCCTCGACCATGCTCATGTTCATCAATGATTATATCTATTATTTTATTATTCTCTATATGTACCGTCACAATAGCCTTTAATGGGGTCACATCATACTCCCCTTGATAGAAGCCATCCTCAATGCTCTCAAGATTTATTTCTGCAAAGTTATCATCTGGATTCACCCAGGATTTAGTCATAGATATAATTGCAATAATCATAATAATTACCAACACTACCACTACTCCAAGAATTTTAAGTATTATTTTCATCCTATTCAACCTCCTTCCTTATCATGATTCCATTAAACAATATAGTAAAGTTATGTTCAATCAACCGTTCAACTTGTTCCTGAGGGATGTCTTTCTCAACCATTAGCTTTATGATTAAGCCAAATACTGATGTCCAAATAATCTGAGCTGTGATTTCGGGGTCACATGGTGCTACGCGTCCTTGATCTATTCCTCTCTGTACGTTTTCTCTAAAAAGCTGCATTGTAGGACTTTCTTCACATATCCCCTTATGAAGAATACTGGTCTTCTTTAATACCATTGGATCGTCATTAAGCATAAAAGCCTTAAATTCCTCTGGATTCTGTAGAGCTGCCATGATATAGTTGGTAAACACTTCCTTCATTTCCTTTTCTGGTGCCTCTTCATTCCTTGCAACGGACTTGATAGCAGCCAGTATCCTTCCATATCCTTCCATTACTAAAGTTTCTACAATCTCGTTTTTATCTTTAAAATAGTGATAGATAATGGCAGGCGAATAATCAATGGCATTGGTAATTTTCCGTATTGAAAGACCTTGAATGCCGTCCTGAGAAATAATATTTCTAGCAGCATCTAAGATGAAATTTCTAACCTCCTCTTGCTTAAGTAATTGTCTGTTTTTTTTCAAAATGGTTCACCCGCTTTCATTTTTAAACAGTGTTCAGTAAATTTAACTGCGTTTAATATTATAAATTCTTCCGTCTCTAATGTCAACAGTTTTTTGGTAAATTTTTCTTCTAAAAGAAAAATATCCAATATAGATGCATTCTACATTGGATATTTTCTCTTATATACATGTGTTTCTATTTGATTGAATATAGTATTAATACACCGCTACCGCAACACTGCCTAAGCCATAATAGTGTTCAAAAAAAGTATCAGCATCATAAAGAATTTGTCCTTCTAAGGGGTCCATAACATGGACTTTATCCTCAACATACCCATTGATTACAAGGGCGTGTAAATTTGTTGCTGCTTGAAAATATTCCCCATTTTCAATGAGATACCATGAGTAATTAAACCTTGCTGTTCGTTGGTCAATTGTGGACCATATAACGATAGGATTCCCGTTATTTAGCTCTTGGATAATTTCTTCTCTTGTGCTCTTGCTGATATCCACAGCAGTATGGGTTCCTCCCATAGTTTCAATATAGCTGTTTGCTGCCTCTACAATTGGTGGGGCATAGACAAAAAAGCCATTTTGGTCCCTTGGATTTCCCGCAAATGCAATATACGGATTTGCGCCAAATAGTTTATCTCCTTCACGGAAGAAGGCTTGTTGTGGTAAATAACTATCTGCCATTTCAGTTTTTGATACATCATAGCCTAGATAGTTTAGTACTGCTGTTAGTGCAGTTATCTCACAGCCATTTGGCAGTTCAGGTTTTTGCATAACTGTAGGCACAGGAATATAAACTTCATTAATTACGTACTCACCATCAGCGGTCCTAAGAAATGCTTCAATATGCTGATGAATTTTGTTTTTGGTAACAAATTCATAATTGTCTTCACTGATTTTTATGTCAATGACTGCTTCATTATCTATCTGATAAATAGATGGCACCTTCACTTGCCTTATTTCAAATTCCATATCATAATCATACAATGCGGATGTTGCTTTACCTTCCTGGTCAGTAATCAGTCTCTCTACAATATCACCTGATTCTAACTTTGTTATGGTATATTCACTATTTTTTATAGGCAGCTCTGTTGTATCATCCATATTAATGATGGTAATGCTGCCTTGTTTTATTTCAATTATTTCAATAGGCTGTTCAATTAAGTTACTTGCAAAGGTATAAATCCCTACACCTATTAACACTAGGCATAGGATTAATAACGTTAATCGAATTATTACCTTCATCTTATTCTGCCCCCAGACTAAATCATTGTCGGATTATAACTCAACAAAAAACTTCTCATACCACACAAGAAAAACATACACGGTCCAGATGTATCTTGCATAATTATTTTTCCTAGTATAGTGTTCATCTAAAAATCTAATGAGATGGTCAGTATTAAAGAACTCTTTCGCTATATCCGATTCAAACATTTCCTTCACTAGATCATAATATTTCTTTTCTCGAAGCCAATATCTTATAGGTATTGGAAAACCAACTTTTTTTCTATTGGCCCATGCTTCTGGCAATGTTTCACCTGCAGCAACTCTTAATGAATACTTTGTGTTTTTCCTATTGACCCGAAGATAACTAGGAATTTGTGAGGCTAGTGCCATAACTTCTTTGTCCAGAAATGGAACCCTTAACTCCAAAGAATGTGCCATACTCATTTTATCAGCTTTCAGTAGAATATCTCCCGGCAGCCAAAGATTTAGGTCTATATATTGCATTTTAGAAAGATCATCTTGGTTTTTCACTCTATCATACACTTTTTTTGTTATACTTTCCACAGAAGGACCATTTTTATAATCATCCTTTAATACCATTAAAGCATCATTTTCCTCAAAAACCTTTGCTTGTCCGATAAACTTCTCTTCTACTTTTTGTCCACCTTTTAGTAAAAATCCAGTTGCTCTATTTTTAGGCAGCTTTTTACATACCAAAGAGATTGGGCGGCGAATAGGGTACGGTATCTTCTGGTATTTATTCATTGTTGGTGAGGTTTGATACCAATCATATCCACCAAAAATCTCATCTGCTCCTTCTCCAGATAAAACTACAGTAACAAATTCACTGGCAAGTCCAGCTAAAAAGTATAGTGGAACTGATGATGGGTTTGATTGAGGCTCATCCATGTGATATTGGATGGTTGGCAGCATTTCAAAGCACTCATCAGCAGTGATTATTTTTCTATGATTTTCTACCTTCAATAAATCTGATAGCTCTTTTGCTAAATTGGTTTCGTCAAACATAGCTTCATAATCGTGGAAGCCTACAGAAAAGGTATTGTTTGGCATCAATAAAGCTGTAATATAACTAGAATCTATGCCGCCGGATAAAAATGATCCTACCTTCACATCACTGATTTTATGATAGTTGACGGATTCCAGCATCGTTGATTTAATTTTATCAACATAGTACTCTAGAGTATTTTCTTTTTCATCAAACAGACAATCCCAATAACGCTTTATTTTTATGTCACCCTTCTTGTAAATCATGTAGTGACCTGGTTTTAGCTTATAAACGCCTTTGAAAAATGTTTCATCCAGTACTGAGTACTGAAAAGTAAGGTACGGTCTTAAAGCATCCTTATTCAATTCTTTTTTAAAGGAAGGATGCTTCAAAAATGATTTAATTTCGGAACCAAAAATAAGGGAATTGTCTGTGGTATTTTGTGTGTAATATAACGGCTTAATGCCGAAAAAGTCTCTTGCTAAAAACATTGTTTCATTTTTTGTATCCCATATTGTAAATGCAAACATTCCTCTTACTTTTTGTAATAAATCTACACCATACTCTTCATAGGCATGAATAATCACTTCACTGTCAGTATTGCTTTTAAATATGTGCCCCTTCTTTTCTAATTCTATTCTCAAGATTTGATAGTTATAGATTTCACCATTAAATACCAATACACAGCTCTTGTCTTCATTGTACATTGGCTGGCTTGCTTCCTCCGATAGATCAATAATCATAAGTCGTCTAAAGCCCAATGTGACAGCCTCATCTGTGTAAATTCCTCCACTGTCAGGTCCTCTATGAATGATTGTATCCATCATGGTATTAATTGTTTTTTCTTTATCTAAAGCTAGATTTGAACCCGCAAAGCCAACAAAACCACACATTTTTATCACCTTTCATTCTTCTACTATTTTAATATCTAAATTCTCTTATTCTCATACAATTTATTCCAAATCTGTTCTTCATTTTACGCTATCCTTACCGCTGCTGAAGCACTTTATTTTCTATTGCAAAAAACTAGCTTCGCATTGATTTTAGTATACTTTAATACCATTCCTCTGTCAAACAAATAATACCAAAATTGCATTAGACTATATGCTTATTTATCATCATTGGTTTTAAAATCTAAGCTATTGTATACTGTTTCTATTGCCCATTATCAGTCATGGTGCCAAAAATTACATTCACCTGCAATAGTATCTTCCTGATAACTATCATTCCCCTAGTTATATGCTGTACTCTTTAGTATTTTGCCCTAATTTACATAAAGAATGAGCCAAAAGGAAGAAAAGACCTCCCTTGGCTCAAGAATTGACTTGCACTATTTTATTAGCTTCATTGACACTTAAATAGATTTTTTCCAGCTCCTTAGCTGGTAAAGGTCTGCTGTAGAAAAATCCTTGTACTTCATCACATCCTAGGTTGATTAGTTGATCCAGCTGATCTTGATATTCTACCCCTTCAGCTATGGTTTTTATTGCCATTGCCTTTGCTAGCATCACGATGGCTTTCACAATCTGTCTGTCACTGTGATTTGAGGATATATTGTCTATTAGAGGCTTTGCAATCTTTAATCGATTCACGTCAAAGCGTTTAATATAGCTCAAGGAAGAATAACCTGTACCAAAATCATCAATAGAAATAGAAGCACCTCTATTTGCAAGGGCTGTAAACATCTCTTCCATTGTACTTTCATTATTCATAGCACTGTTTTCTGTTATTTCAATGTCTAGCCATTCTGGCTTAATATCATAGGCTTGAATGAAGCTATCAAACATATGCATAAAATTGAGGCTGTTCAACTGCCTAGGAGAAATATTGATGCCCATTTTCAGATTCAAGTCATACTGTTTATTCCATTCAGCGATTTGAGCAATAGCCTTCTCCATTACCCATTCCCCAATTTTGACGATACTGCCAATCTCTTCAGCTATGGGGATGAACTCTCCTGGAGATATCATTCCCTTTTCTTTACTTTTCCATCTCAACAGTGCTTCTATACCAATTAGTTCACCCTGTGGGATACTGAATTGCGGTTGATAATATAATTCAAACTCTTGATGATAATCTGCTTTTTTTAGTAGAAGCTCTAATTCATGCTTTCTTTGTACCTTATTACTAAGGTAAGTATTGAAGAAGGCATATTGCTGATGATCCTGTCCCTTAGCATGATACATAGCTATATCCGCATACTTCATTAATGTATTTCTATCAGAAGCATCTATAGGATAAAGTGAGATTCCAATGCTGATGGTCACTTGTAGTTGATAGGTATCAATGGTCATTGGAATGTGACAAAGTTTGATTATTTCCTCGGCAATTTCTTCAATATCCTGTTTATCATATTCTCCCTTCATGGTAATAACAAATTCGTCTCCACCCAATCTAGCAAGTAACATAGCTGGTGATTTCCAACCCTTAAGACGATTAGCTATTTCTATCAAGGTCTTATCTCCTACATCATGCCCATAGGAGTCATTAACGATTTTAAATCTGTCTAAATCCATGAAAAACAAAGCTACTGTCTCAGGTGAACTTCTTTCGACAATCATTGCGTCTAACTTCTTTAAAAAGTATCTCCGGTTAAAAAGCCCTGTAAGGTAATCCTGCTTTGCCAATATGTCTAAATCTTGATTCGCTTTAAGTAATTCTTGAGTTCGTTCCTTAATGCCCTGTTCTAGCAGGCTATTCATCTCTTTTTCCTGTTTAAGCATGTATTCCTTCTGTATTGCCCCTTGGACATATCCACTCAATGCTTGATGCACTATGACTATTCCAATCAGGAAAAGCATCTCTGCCGCATTGAAGCCTTTCATATAGGCTAGAAAAAGCGGTACAAATAATAATAGTCTCACTTTTTTTGCAGAGCCAGCATTCTCTGGCAATGAGGACTTTATCATTGAAGAGGCCACTGTTGGTTTATATATTTCTAGCAGGCCACCGCTGGCTAGAATAAACAATCCTGCCATGTAAATAGCATCGATAATACTATTAGGGATATATAAGTCATTGAAGGATTGATATATATAATGTAAGTCTGCTCCTGTATATACTAAGGTTCCTAGTATTGTTAACCGCAGTGTGCTGGATAGGTTGTTGGTTCTTTTTGATATGTATACAAGAAAAATAGCGCTGATGGCAAAAAAATCTGTTAGGATATATAAAAATGTTGCAATTGTTTCTAGATCCAACGCTACTAATAATTGAAATTGATCACGGAAAAAAAGAATCCAAATCACGCTGGCACTGGCACTGGCAGTGGCTATAACATCAAGTATTAACTGATATAAATTCCATTTTTTTTGTTGTTTTATCAGAAAAATACCAAAGGCTAGTGCAATAAATAGGTTAGGCAATAGATATAAATACATAAATAGTGTTAAATCCTCAGGGTTAATACCAAAGCCTAGATTATATATTCCCCATAGAAGATCAACTAAGGCCCAGGATAAGCATGCTAGGGCTGCCATCAACCAACTAGTGCGAAAATCCTTAACCTTTTTATAGACATACTGTAAAATCATATATGCTCCCAAGGCGGCAATAGGAGAAAGTAAATTACCCCAAAAGTTTGATTGCTGAAAAACTACAATAAAATAGATGATAAAACATCCCCATAGAAGCCCTAAAATCCAGCTGTAGTTCTTTTTTGTCACTCTATCTCCTCCTCTGTCTTCAAAGCATATCATGATTAACAATTTTGTTTTATATTTATAATACCAAATTTAGACATTATGCGCTATAAATATATTTTCTTATAAAACAATTTGTTATAGAATCCTTGATTTTACGAAGGAAAACAACGAAGGCTGTAAAGAAAAGCATCTAACCCTTCAACTGAGTTAGATGCTTTTCATTTCCTTTTGGAGCAATTTTCTACTGACTTAACTGGATTGTACATTCTTATGAAGCGGTTTGTAGGATTTTTTATGAAGAATAATCATAAACCAACCTACCATTATTATGCCTTTAAATACACTGGTGATGCTGATGCTCCACCATACCCCGTCTAACCCCAGAAGGCTCTCAGAGGAAAGGATTAAAGCCAATGGTATCCTGAGAGCATTAAAAACAATTCCTATAATAGAAGGGGGAACGGTTTTCCCCAATCCATTAAAGGCACCAGACGTTGTAATTTCAATGCACATAAACAGCTGTGATAACCCAATAATCCTTAGATAGACTACACCATAGGCCACAGCCTCTGCCTCAGGCAGAAAAATGCTAAAGACTGGTCTAGCACCAAGTACCAGTATACAGGTTGCTGCTAAACCAATGATGCCCATGATCCTTAAGGCTACATAATATCCCTTCTGAATCCGATCCCACTTTTCAGCACCATAGTTTTGCCCCACGAAGGCACTTAGGGCCGTTGAAAATCCTCCTGCTGTCAACCATGAAACAGCTTCAATTTGTGATCCTACCTTTTGAACTGCAATCGGCACGGGGCCCCATTGTGCAATAATCCTTGCAATAACCATAGAAAAAATAGTAAAGAGTCCACTTTGCACTGCCACAGGTAACCCTAGCTTGATAATACTCTTCATATGAAGTAAATCAGGTTTTGTCAATAGATGAATTCCTGAGAATATCTCCCCTTTAGCTTTTATGATATTGTAAATAAAGAAGAAGGTTACTATTGCTTGTGCTATCACTGTTGCTAATGCAGCACCCTTTACTCCTAAAGCTGGAAATGGACCTAGTCCTAATATCATCATAGGATCAAGAATCATATTTACTATTAATCCAATTACATTAAGCTTAAATGGCATTCTGCTATTTCCAGCACCATTTAAAATCCCACTCAAAACTGGATTGACAAAATAAAAAATCATCCCCAAAGCTACGATTACTAAATAAGATACCGCCATTCCATTTATTTCTGCATCTCCTAGATTAAAAAAGCCAATTAATGATTCTCTAAATAGTATAAGTCCAGTTCCATAAAGAATAGCTAGAAAAATTATTAGCTGTAGGGTATGACGTACGTATCGTTTGGCTTCCTTCATGTCTTCTTTACCAATAGACTGGGCTACACCTACCTCTGCTGCAACTTTAGGGATAAAAATGAATGCGAAGGCCAGCCAAGTAAAGAAGCCTGCAGTCCCTACAGCTGCCATAGCACTGCTTCCTACTCTGCCAATCCAAATCATATCTGTCATATTGTAAGCCATCTGAACAAAGGATGTGCCCATTATAGGAAGAGCTAGTTTTATTAAGGCTTGTGATATATTACCCTCTATTAATAGGTTATTCTTTTTCAATAAAAGTCCAGCTCCCATCTAAATCTTTTTTTAACTTTATAAAACATATGCATTGTTGCTTTTTATGATTAATAAGCTTCTTGAGCTTTAGCAAGATGACTTATGTCCCCATATAGTACAATATTTGATTCTCCATTTTCTATCTCTATTAGACTTACGCTTGTATTATGGATATAAGGAGGCTCCCAAATTTCCTCTAAAGGGCGTCCCTCAAAATAACCCATAATAGCCTTTAAAGTCACAGCGTGAGTAAGAATTAATACATTACCTTGTTTTTCCTCTTCTATAATACTATTGATTGCTTTTATTCCTCGGTTTTGAAGCTCTAGAAAACTTTCTCCACTATGATTCTTATATTTATGAGGCGCCTTCCAAAAATGATTGTACTCCTTTGGATTTAATGTCTCAACCTCTAGAGATGTTTTACCCTCCCAATCTCCTAAATTGATTTCCCTTAGGTTCTCTTCTTTTATGATTTCTATTTTCCTATCTCCCCTAACAATCCTCCCTGTATTATAAGCTCGAGGACTAGGGCTGGAGTAAATAGCATCGAAGGTAGTATTTATTAAATAGTCATGTAGGGCTTCTGCCTCTTCTATGCCTTTTTCTGTTAAAGCAGAATCCTGCCAGCCCTGCATCCTTTTTTCAATATTCCATTCAGTTTCTCCATGTCGAACTAAATATAAGCTTAGCATTTCGTCTCCCCCTCTATTGATTCACTAGATATATTATACCACCAGACTCAAAGAAAATCTTCACCTTCTTGGTGCCTTTGAAAACCCAGCACCCTTACGTATATAAGTATACGCTGTGGATACTGGGTTTTTATACCTTCAGCATGATGGCTTGTAAATAGCCTTCTTTTTACTTGCTTTTAGCAGAGGATAAACCCAACAAACTGCCAATAATCCCAAGAATTCCACTTAGAGACATAACCAGTATAACTAAGCCTGGTACGAGAGTTTCACGAGGAGGCAGAGGAATAAAAGGAAGGGGACCAGTCATTTGAGCATAAACCTGCTTTAGTGTAAAGACTGATAGTATTGATGCCAATAGCCCGCCTCCTAAGGTCAATAACAATCCTTCTAATAAAAAGGGAAGTGCGATAAAATTCTCAGGAGCCCCTAACAACCGCAAAGTGTTTATTTGCTCTCTATTGTTAAATATTCCCTGTCTAATAATATGAGATATAATCACCAGTGTAGAAATCCCTACCGCTGTTATTATCAAGTATCCTAAAAGCTTTGATAACTCTGCAATACTCTGAAGACGATCCAATACCTCCCTGTTATCTCTTACATGCTCTATCCCCGCCATAAGATGTAGCCTCTCCAGAACAGGTTCAATTTTTTCTAAATGAATCTTTACCTCAATAAAGGCGTTAAAGGGATTGTCATCAAAAAACTCTAAGACACGGGCTTCCTTCCCAAGAATTTCCACCATCCTTTGGTAGGCTTCTTCCTCATCAACCACTCGTGCTTCCCTTACACCATCCATGTCATTTATTCTTTCAACCAGCTGTACAGCACCAGTATTATCAATATCTTCATCAAAATATACATTTATTTCTGCCTCTCCCTGGATTACTTCAACCACTTCACTACTTATCAACCACCCAGAAATTACCATGGCAAGAATAAAGAAAATAAGTCCTGTACTGATAAGAGAAAAAATATTGGATAACAAGCTTAAACGTAGCATGGTTTTTGCTTCTTTTAAAAAGTAGCCTGTATTGTATAATATATTCTTCATTTTATGTTAATCCCAGCCTTTCATGACAAATACTTCCATCATTTATTTCAATGATTTGAATATCTTTCGTCTCATGGATTAAATGGGTTGCATGTGTAGTAATAACTACCGCTGTATCTTTATCTTTAAATGATGTCAATAACTGAAGTATATTTAAAGCATTATCCTTATCCAAATTACCTGTAGGTTCGTCCGCTAGTATTAAGGCCGGCTTCCTAGCTACAGCTCGAGCTATAGCTACTCTTTGACACTGTCCCCATGATAGATTTTCTACAGGAGAAAGGGCTTTGTGTTCCAACCCTACTTTTATCAGCGCATTGCTGGCATTTGCCTTTAACTGATGAGGGGGAATCCCTAGAAACCTCATCCCCAGCATCACATTCTCTAGGGCAGTTCTCCCTTTTATTAGTCGAAACTCTTGGAAAACAGGTCCAATTCTCATCCGCATATTTCTGATATTTGTTGCCTGTCCCTTGGCAATGGCCTGACCCAGCACTTCTAATGTGCCGGCTGTAGGATATTCTACCCCCATGAAAAGCTTTAATAGGCTGGTTTTTCCAGAACCACTAGGTCCTGTGAGATAGACAATGTCCCCCGCTTCAATTTTTAGATTTATATTTTTTAAAGCCTTTGTTCCATCAGGGTACTTGAAACAGACTTCTTTTGCTTCAATCATTTTGACCGCCTCCCCTAGCTTTTTACTAGAATAAAAATGGTGTTGATAGTAATTCTATATATCCTTTTTTAATATCTACAGATCGCAAAGTATTGTTTTCTAACACTGGCTTAAGATTCAGGGTTAAATCACCCTCCCGAAATAGGTCCTCCAGTGCTCCAGCCTCTAGTGGCATTTGGTAAAAGCTTCCTTCACTTACTTCAAATTTCAAGGTGTCCCTCCCCTGGATAACAAAGGTTCCCCCTAAAACTAGGTTCTGTTTGGGTAATCTCATTTCAATTTTGTTATCAGAAAAACTAAAGCTCATCTCTGGAAGACTAGAATGTTGTGCAATTATTGAGTTAAGGGTTCCTTCCTCTAAAGTTCCTTTAATACCTGCAAAAGAGAATGATATTTTCAAAGCATCTGGCGGTAGATTCCCTTCTCGAATAATACGTGAAAATTCTTCTACTGTCTCCGAGAGCAAGGGCTTCAGTTGCTGCCAAACCTGCTGTATGCTGGCTAGATGTTCTTGAAAATACTCTCTTTCTTCCTCCATAGATGCAAGATACTCCTCCATGTCCTTTCTTAACTGCATTTTTTTAGCTAGGGCTTCCTTCAGTTGATACTGTTTCTCTTCTGTCAGCAGAAGTTTTTCCTCTAGCTTTGTTTTTTCTATCGTCAGCCTTTCTCTATTTTCATCCATTTCTTCCAAAAGCTCTCCTGTGTTGCGGGTGAGATCCTTGAGGATATTTATTCTCCTAAGAAAGGTCGTCAGGCTATCAGAATCTAGTATGATTTCTAAGTAAGATCCTGGCCCCATTCTCTGATAGCTTTTAAGTACTTGCTTTAGATCTTCTTGTTTTTTTTGATAATCGACTTCTTTTCCTGCAATGATTTTTTCTAAATCATAAATCTCACGGTTTATGATTACTATGTCCTGGGATATCTTCTCTTCCTCCCGCTCCATTTCTTCTATCTCTTGTACTATAAGGAATAGGTTTGATAGAATCTCCCTTTCCTCTTGAGAAATTTCTATTAATTTCTCTTGGACCTCTGTAAAAGAGTCTACTTGTCCTTCCACTACAGTGGAAGAAACCATTATCAGAGCAAAAATAATTGCTAGGCCTGAAACAAAAAATATTTTTACCTCTCTTTTCTTTAACATATACCTCACCCCCGTTTGCCATAAGGAAAAAATGCTTCTTTTTGCCATATCATAATCTAATTTTACCAAAATATCTCCGATACTAACATCTTTTTTTTATTTAGTTTTCCTTATTTCCGACTTCCTTACTTTCATAAAGGGCAATTGATAGAATTTGGTCCTTGATGGTATAATAAAGCATATCAAATATTAGTGAGGGAGCTTTATGTAAAAAATGAGAAGAAGAAAAAAACCTGGATCGAAGGAAAAACTGTTAAGCTATGAAAGATATTTATGTACAGAACCAGAAAAGTATAAAGGTAATTGGAATAAATATTTTGTTGAAAAAAATCCAATTCATGTGGAGCTAGGGACAGGTAGAGGACAATTTCTTAGTACCTTGGCGGAGATGAACCCCAATATCAATTACATAGGCATCGAGATTAAAGAAGAGGTTTTGTTAAAGGCTGTAGAAAAAGCCGATACCAAACAATTAAAAAACATTGTATTTCTTTGGTATGATATTAATAAAATAGAAAATATCTTTGCTGCAGGTGAGCTTAATAGATTCTACATTAATTTTTGTGATCCTTGGCCCAAGAAACGTTGGGCCAAACGAAGACTTACCCACAGAAGCTTTTTAGAGAAATACAAGTACATGCTCATTAAGGATGGAGAAATTCATTTTAAAACAGATAATGAAAAACTCTTTGAGTTCTCTTTAAATGAATTTTCCTTCGTAGACCTTCGTTTGAAAAGTATTACTTTTGATTTGCATCATAGTGAAGTAGAAAATGCTGCTACTACAGAATATGAAGATAAATTCTCTGCTATGGGAATGAAAATATACCGATGTGAAGGAATAAAAATTGATAGAAGCAGCTGATAAAGGGAGATGAAATGAATACATGAGTAGAATAGGAAAAAGAGTTCAAGAGGAGAGAATAAAAAAAGGGATGACACCCAAGCAGCTTGGAAAAAAATGTGGTGTAGCAGAATCCTTTATTTTGGATGTTGAGAGTGGTAAAAGGATTATGAACGAGAAGCTTTTTGCACAAATCTCTAAAGTCCTTGGTGGAAATTTGCAGGAAAGTATGATTTTAGAAACAGCTGTTGAGGATAAGAAACCTATGGAAAAACAGCTAAAGCCAGCTGTCAAGACGGACTCTGTAAAAAGAAGTCAGGTAGAGCCTTTAGCCCAATGGGGAGAGGCCTTATCCAATATCATCAAGAGAATTCCTATTTATGATATGCAGATGATAGGTATTAAAGATTATAAAAGCTTTCCCATCATCGATAAAAAAGTGGAGGGCTTCCATCCAGATAAACTAGTTTATGTTGAGCTTTCTGATGATACCATGGCACAATATAGAATGAAAAAAGGGGATCGATGTCTCATCTATATTAATCATGAATTTACCAATGGATCCTTTCATTTACTGGAGTATGATAACAAGAAATGCTTGAGAAGAGTAAAGAAAATAGAAGGCACTAAGATTCAGTTAGTTGAAGGTACTAGAGAGGATAAAGCAGTTATCAAGGATCTAAAGGAAGTTAAAGTAATAGGAAAGCTGATTCGAGTAGAAATTGATTTTTAGTTGTAAACTTACATAATTCTATTATATAGAAGCATGACTAAAAAAAGAAA
Organism: Natronincola peptidivorans; assembly: GCF_900111615.1. Lineage (GTDB taxonomy): Bacteria > Bacillota > Clostridia > Peptostreptococcales > Natronincolaceae > Natronincola_A > Natronincola_A peptidivorans. The sequence continues at coordinate 111,432 of NZ_FOHU01000005.1, forward strand.
CTCCCATAGGAATTTCTTTTTTTGTAATGCTTCTATATTTTAAGGGGAGGAAATTGTACTATTATAATCCTCTAGAATATAGCTGTGAAAACTGTCAGTTCGTATCCGTATATTTATAGAACTTGATGATCCCTAGATTTATTAGGACAACACAACCTTCACAGTTTTTTTTGTTTCAGCCGCTAGTATGGAGGCTTCTATTATTTTTAATGCCATCCTGCCATCTTCTCCAGTCACTATAGGCTGTCTATTGTGGATGATAGCATCAATAAATTCATTGATAATGCCAGTGGAGGTTTGATTATCATTAGATTGTATTTCTTCAAGCTGGTAGCAAATCCTTTCCTGGCCCATTTTATTGATGATGATCTGATAATCAGGATCATCATAAATCATCATGGTACCTTTTTCACAATAAATCTTTGTACTATTATCTTCGTCCCCATAGAAAGACCAACTAAAGGTTGCTGTCCCAATATTTCCTTTTTGGGTTTTAAATAAACACACCATATTATCTGGGACATCGATTAAGGCATCATTGGAATCTCTTTTGTTCAAGCTTTCAGCCATTGCACTTACTTCAATAATCTCATCCTCCAATAAGAATCTTAATAGGTCCACCTTATGTATTCCTAAATCTGCTGCAACACCTAATACTGATCTGCTTTTATTGAAGAACCAAGTATCCTTGCTCTTATCTGCCCCCCAGTATTCGGGACCTTTATGTCCAAATGTAGTGCTAAAAGTAATTATCTTCCCTAATTCACCACTTTGTAATATAGCTTTAGCCTGTTTATGTGCACTGGTTAGTCTTTGATTATGGCCAATCATCAAAATCCCTTTAGATGTTTTTTCAGCTTCGAGAATGATTTCTGCCTTCTCTACTGTGATTGCTATTGGCTTTTCACATAAAACAGACTTATTATTCTTTAGAGCAGCAGAAGTGACAATATGATGTGTCTCATTGGTACTGCAATCACTTATAGCATCTATGGTTTCATCTTCTATTAACTCTAAATAATCACTATAAACCTTGCCTCCATATATCTCCGCCAGTGCTTCAGCTCTTTCTCTGTTATAATCAAAAAACCCTGCAATTTCTACATTTGGATTCTCGTGATATTCGGGGGCGTGTCTAAATTTGGCTATAGAACCACATCCTATAATACCTACTCTTATTATCATTTTGTCCTCCTCATTTCTGATTATTCTATTGAGATTGCCCTTTCAAGATTTCTTTTTCCTAATAATAGTCCTTCTTTTACAAGCTCAAGATTCCCTTCATAGCTTGGATCTTCGTGTTCAATACTAACTACACCTTGATAATTTATTTCTTTTAATGTATGAAAGAAGCTTTTCCAATCAACATCCCCATTACCAGGCAGCTTAGCTTCAACCCATCCTAAATCAAATGGATCCTTTTTATTAAACTGTTTTCCATAAATCCCATAGCGATTCAAGTTTTCTTTGATGAATTTTGTGTCTTTAGCATGTATATGAAATATTTTTTCTTTGTAGTCTTTTAACGCTTTAATATAATCTATTTGAAGCCATACCAAGTGGGATGGATCAAAATTCAATCCAAGATCCTTATCTGGAAAAACTTCAAACATTTTATCCCATAGCTCTGGTGAGTAAGAAATTGTTCCAGCCAATCCATCCGCATGCCATACTGGCATAGGACAATTTTCAATCATTATTTTTACATTTCTTTCTTCCGCATAATCTAGAATGTCGGAGAAGACAGTCTTAAATTCCTGAAAATTATCTACGATACTTAAACCCTGATGTTTACCAATGAAGGTTCCTACTAATTCTACCCCTAGCATATTGGCAGCATCAATTACTTTTTTTAAATGGTCATTGTAGCTCTTCCTACGATTAATATCCTCATGTAAATGATTATCATAATAAGCTAATGAAGATATAAACATGCTTTTTTCCTTTAGAAAATCATTTAACTGATTAGCATGCTCTTGGGTAAAATTTTCTACATCAATGTCACTGGCAGAGTAGTCTCGGGTATTGATTTTGGGCCAGCAAGAAACCTCAATGCAATCAAATCCTGATTGATGTGCCCATTCTATTTTTTCTTTTAAGGAAATATCCCCTAGTGCTCCTGTTAAAAAACCTAGCTTCATATTTTTATACCTCCTGGGTGATTTATTTTTCTGTTCTTTTTCTCTGCAATAGTACTGCCAAAATAATAATGACCCCCTTCACCAGGCCATTTAGGAATGGTGGTATCTTAGCCGCTATCAAAATCCCTTCAATCATTTGCAGCATGATTATGCCTAAAAAAGTACCGAAAATTTTACCCCGACCACCACTCATTGCAGTACCTCCAATGGCGACTGCTGCAATTGCATCAAGCTCAAAGGACATAGCTGCATTTGGTGCTGTAATAGAGGTTAACCTTGAAGATAGTAGAAAAGCCGAAACACCTGTCAATAAGCCAGTGATTGAAAAACAAAGAATTTTAATTCTATCTACATGAATTCCTGTAAGCTTTGAAGCATTTTCATTAGAACCTACAGCATATACATATTTACCAAACTTAGTTTCCTGCATTAAGAAGGCTATCCCTACTGAAATAACAATAAATATAATAGCTAGATTAGGAATACCTAATATCTTGCCAGAAGCTATCATTCTAAAGGTAGGATACATTTCACTGCTAACATTAAAGGGTCCTCCTTGCCCTAACTGAACAATAATAGATCTATAGGCACTCATGGTTGCTAAAGTGACGATAAAGGAGGCTATTTTGCCTTTTCTAATAAACAAACCATTTATGGTGCCCAGTATTGTTCCAAATACAATACAAAACACCAGCATGATAAATATACTTTCAGTTGAATTCAACACTACCACTCCCAGGCCCGCTACAAGGGCACATGTAGATCCCACTGATAAATCAATCTCACCTGAAATAATAACCAAAGTCATCCCCAGTGCAATGATTCCTTTGATGCTGGATTGCATGATCAAGGTAGATAGATTGCTATAGGTTAGAAATTGTTTGTTTACAGCTATGGCGATTATCACTAAAATTATAAAGGAAAACACATAAGAGTACTCTTTATATATCTTCTTAAAATTTTTATTATTTATTGGTTTTGTTATGTTTTCGATTCGCATTTTAAACCCTCCATATTTGAACCCGTGGCATAATACATCACCATCATTTCTGTCATTTCCTTCTTTTTCAGCTCAGCATTTATTTTGCCTTTATACATAACCAAGCAGCGATCAGCAACCTTATAAATTTCAGGAAATTCAGCACTGAATAAAATGACACTTTTTTTCAGTTTTGTTAAGGCATTGATTAGTTTATAAATTTCATATTTTGCACCTACATCAATCCCCTGGGTTGGATTATCTAATATGTAGATATCTGAGCCTAATTCCAGCCATCGGGCAATGATTACTTTTTGCTGATTGCCACCACTGAGGGAGGTGATAAGATCATTGGGGTCTCCAACTTTGATGCCTGTAAGCTCTTGATTACGCCTGAACCTTTCTAATTCTTCTTTTTTATTGACCATCAGCTTTTTGTGCTCTGTTGTCAGATATGCCATCGATAAATTATCTTTTATACTCATGTCAGAAATAATGGATCTTTCTTTCCGATTTCTAGGTACCATCCCAATACCTGCTTTCATAACTTCTCTGATGCTTGAAAGATCTAACAGTCTTCCATTTAGAGTAATTCTTCCTTTTGTAGTTTTTCTTGCGCCGAATAATGTTTCAGCCAGCTCACCTCTACCATCTCCATGCAACCCTGTAATAGCAATTACCTCACCTTTTTTTAAGCTGAAGCTTATGTCCTTGAAGAAAGGCTCACAGGTCAAACCCTCCACCGTCATTATGGTATCCTCCATTATCTCATTTCTCTGGAGGGGTATGCTGGATACACTTTTCCCTACCAACATTTCTGTGGCTTCCTCTTCATTAATATCCTTGAAAGCTCCACTGTTAATAAACTTTCCGTCCCGCAGTACGGTGAATCGATCACATATACTAAACAACTCTGGCATTTTATGAGATATATAGATAATACTTACACCTTGTTTTTTTAAAGTCCGCATTATTTCAAAGAGATTCTCTATTTCATTGTTGGTAAGGGCCGTTGTTGGTTCATCCATAATAATTAATTTTGATTCAAATAAAAGTGCTTTAGCGATCTCTACTAATTGCTTTCTAGATGTATCCAGCTCACTTACTAGTTCATTTGGATTAATATCGATTTTTAAACGCTGGAAAACTTCAATAGATTTTTTAATCATACTTTTGTGATCTAGAAAACAAAAATTTTTTAAGATTTCCTCTCGTAGAAATAAGTTTTCATAGACCTTTAAATCATTAACAACATTCAACTCTTGATGAATAAATCTAATCCCCATTTCGGTTGCTTTAATGGTTGTCATCTGATGAATTCTTTCATTGTTGAAATATATCTCTCCTGTAGTTGGCTGAAAAGCTCCTGCTAGGATATTCATTAGGGTTGATTTTCCAGCACCATTTTCACCCATCAATCCGTGAATCTCACCACGCCCCACCTCCAAGGATACATCTTTTAGGGCTTTCACCGGACCAAAATTTTTTGAGATGTTTTTCATCTGTAAAAACATCTTCAACATCCTCTCTGTCTATAGTATAAGAGTCGACCATTTTTCATGGTCAACTCTTGTATGACTGAATTAAGTCTTGTTTTATAATCCGCTTTCGTATCTAATTTTATAAATATCTGATTTTCTAAAATCTGCTTCATTGCTTGCATCAATTTTCATAGTATCAATGAGGTATAAACCTGAGAATTCTTCGCCATTTAATATTTTAGCACCATATTCTACTGCATCTCTAACCATTGTTGGTGAAAATAAATAGGTTACTTGGTCAATACCGTACTGCTCTTTAATTGGCTTAAAGGTATCTAGATTTTCTCTTCTACCACCTACACCTGTTGCTAAACGAATATCCAGTGTAGCAGGTCCGTTATAGTTCATAATCGCATCTAGCACCCCTAAAACAACCTCATCATCATGAGTAAAGACAGCTTTGATTGCTTCAATCTCTTCAACACTGCTGGATGTTAATAATGTCTCCATTTGCTCTTGTGCCACAGCTCTTTGCCAGCCAGTACTAAATTGTTGTACGATTACAAAGTTTTCATCTGCAGTTTTCTGAAAACCGTCTGATCTTTGCTGTGGTACTGTAGAATTATCTCCCTTGAATTCAAGAATATGTACTTTTCCTTCTGCTAATTCACTGGCAAAGTAATTATTTAAATATTCACCAGTTTCTTCACCAATAGTAAAGTTATCTCCCATAACCTCCATCGTGGGTTCAAAGCCATCAATCAGTCGATCGTATACGATAAGAGGAATACCAGCTTCCATAACATTCTGAGCCCCTGATCTCAGCTCATCCCCATTATGAGGCCAAAGCACAATACAATCTACCTTTTGGTTGATCAATGTATCCAATTGATTGTTTTGCTCAGAAGATTCTGCAGAGGTTAAAAATTGATATTCAAACCCATATTCTTCTGCATAAAGCTTGGTTGCTGCTTCAGCGTGTTTAATGCTTTCCCCCAAAAAACCATGCGTTGCATTCGGCATTACTACACCAAGCACCTTAACATCATTTGCTTCAGTAGCTGTCTCCTGTTGACTACATCCTAACATTGAAATAACTAGAACTAAAACTAGCAGCATGATTAGTATTTTTTTCATAATAACCCTCCATCCCTTTTTTTATTACAAAAGCATAATGCTTTGTAAACAAAAATGTGCTGTCTGGACTATTTAATTGTGGATTCCCTTATAATGAGTTCAAAGTCCATAATAATTTTTTCAATATCTGCATTTCTATGATGAATACGATTAAGTAACAATCTACAGGATTCACATCCTATTTCATACATCGGTTGAGCTATGGTGGTTAAAGCAGGATTCATCATGGTAGAAAAATCAATATTGTCAAATCCCACCACTGCAATATCTTCAGGTACGGATAAACTCATATCCCTTATAGCCTTTAGTGCACCTATTGCTAAAACATCTGAAACTAGAAAAACAGCATCCGGCCTATTTTTTAGTGCCAATAACTGCTGCATATTTTTTTGTCCCGACTCAAAATCATTTTCTCCATTGATGATGTAGTCCTTATTAATCTCTAGTCCTGCTTCTTCAAGAGCTTTTATATAGCCCTTTTCCCTTAATCTAGCATAGATAAATTTATTATCAGAATTTATAAAGGCTATTTTCTTTTTTCCTATAGAAATCAAGTGCTTAACCGCTTGATAGCCTGCTTGGAAATTGTCTATTGTAACATATGGCAAATTTAACTCTTCTGAATACTCACAGGATTGGACAATTGGATAGTCCTGCGATATACCCTTTAATACATTGATATCGATTTTAGGATCAAGGGAAATCAGTCCATCCGCTAATCTTTGCTTCAGTAAATTGATATATACTAATTCCCGTTCTGGTTCAGAATCTGTTTGACATAACAATACATTATAGCCATTATCTCTTGCAATATCCTCAATCCCTTTAATAATCATGGTGTAAAATGGATTTGAAATGCTTGGTAGCAATGCTAAAATCATTCTGCTTTCAGATCGTCTTAAATTTCTTCCAAGCATGTTGGGTTCATATTTTAATCTTTTTATTGTTTCTTCCACCTTGATTTTTGTTTTTAGTGTTACTTTGTTGCTCTTGTTTAGCACTCTCGATACTGTTGCTACCGATACCCCTGCCTCTTTAGCCACTTCTTCAATCGTTGACATGAAACCCCTCCTTGAAATGTAATGGATTACATTTTATGATAAAAAAATATTTAATACTCCAAATCATTTCGACATTGTAATAATAATTAATGTAATCGTTTACATTTTTATTCTATACTATTCTTCATCCCGTTGTCAATAATAAATTAAAATTTTTTTATTTTTACGCTATGTTACAGATAAATGTTGATTTTGTATAAATAAAATCATTACAAGATACTGAGTGATTGTGACTCTGAGCATAGCAAAGAGTCTAATATCCTTCGGTTTCCTCAGGATGACAGGTCTGAAAAATTCAAAGAAAGCTATAATCAACAATAGTGTTTAACAGGACCTATTTTCAAGCTCTTTCTCTATTTTTTTTTATCTTTTCACCTGCTTTTTCCTGTAGTATTTCTACCTCTTTTTTTGTTTTTATTGCCTTTGTTGTTTATATCCCTACTGTTTTTTTCTTTTGCTTTGTTATCTCTATGCGTATTCTTCTCTTGTCTAGGTCTTATTAAGCATTTCTTATCAAAACCGATCAAATCTGTTCTTCCAGCCTTTACTAGGGCTTCATAAACTAATTTATAGTTTTGAGGCTTTCGATATTGAATCAAAGCTCTTTGCATCGCTTTTTCATGGGCAGACTTAGGTACATAAACCTCTTCCATTGTTCTTGGGTCCATCTCTGTATAATACATGCAGGTAGACAAGGTTCCTGGTGTTGGATAAAAATCCTGCACCTGCTCAGGCATATGTCCTAAATCCCTAAGATACTCTGCAAGCTCAATGGCTTCTTTTAAGCTAGAGCCTGGGTGACTAGACATCAGATAGGGAACTAAGAATTGGTCCATGCCTAATTCTTTGTTTATTTTATGATATTTTTTTACAAAGCTGTCATATACTTCTCTTTGGGGTTTTCCCATTTTCTTTAGTACTTCAGGTGAAATATGCTCTGGTGCTACCTTAAGCTGTCCGCTGATATGATGCTGGCATAATTCTCTAAAAAAATCGTCATTTTTATCAGACATGAGATAATCATATCTTAGACCAGAACGGACAAATACCTTTTTTACATTGGGAAGCTTTCTCAAATTTCTTAAAAGTTTAAGATAGTCCTTATGATCTATCTTAAGCTGCTTGCATGGGTTTGGAAACAAGCATTGTTTGTCTATGCAAACCCCATGCTTTACTTGCTTTTCACAGGCTCTATGACGGAAATTCGCAGTAGGTCCTCCTACATCATGGATGTATCCTTTAAAATCCGGCTCCCACGCCATTTTCTCTGCTTCAGTTAAAATGGACTGATGACTCCTAGATTGTACCACCCTTCCTTGGTGAAAAGTTAGGGCGCAGAAGCTGCAGCTTCCAAAACAGCCCCTATTGCTAATCAGGCTAAACTTAACTTCTTTTATTGCTGGTACACCGTCCTTTTCCTCATATATGGGATGATAGGTCCTCATATAAGGAAGAGCATATATATTATCCAACTCTGATTGTGTCATAGGTTCATGAGGAGGATTTTGGACAACGTAATAGTTTCTATACGGCTCCATCAAGGGCTTCCCTACTACAGCATCCATGTTTTTATATTGCATCATAAAGCTTTCTGCATATTTCTTCTTAGATGCCAGTATTTCATCATAGTGGGGTAACACCAAGGGTTTATAGGGTCTTTCCTTGTCCTTCGTTTTATATACGGTTCCTTTTATAAAGGTTATCTCTTCTATTGGCAATCCGCTTTCTAAGGCCTCTGCTATTTCTATTATCTGTCTTTCTCCCATACCATATACCATCAGATCTGCTCTTGCATCTAATAATATGGATCTTCGTACCTTGTTGGACCAATAGTCATAATGAGCAAATCTTCTTAGACTTGCCTCAATTCCCCCTAGAATAACAGGGATGTCGCTATATATCTCTTTGAGTCTATGGGAATAAATGATAGAAGCCCTATCTGGCCTATACCCTCCTTTCCCCCCAGGAGAATATAGATCATCCTTCCTCTTCTTTTTTGCTGCTGTGTAATGATTTACCATAGAATCTATGTTTCCGGCAGTAACCAAAAATCCAAGTCTTGGCTTACCTAAAGCCTTAAAACTCTCAGGGGTTTCCCATGAAGGCTGAGGAATAATGCCTACTTTATATCCCCTATTTTCTAGAATTCTTCCTATCACTGCTGCTCCAAAGGATGGATGGTCTACATAGGCATCTCCTGAAACAAGAATAAAATCCAGCTGTTCCCATCCTCTTTCCTTCATGTCTTTTTTATTTATAGGCAAAAACTTTGTCATTTTTATCATTCCTGACGGTAAATTTTATAATATTATTGGTGAAAAACTCCTTTTATAGGCTGTCCGTTTCTTACACGGGTGTTAACGCCATTCTCGTCTAAGACAACTTTCCCAGATACCAATACATACTCAATCCCTTCTGACAGAGAAGTAGAATTTTCAGCAGTGGCTGTATCGATTATTTTGTTATAATCAAATATGGTTATATCTGCATGCACCCCTTCTTGTATTCTACCTCTTGTTCTTAAGGCTGGAGCAAATTCTTCGAAGTGTTTCGCTGAAAGAATTGTCATCTTTTTAATACCCTCCATAAATGGAACAATATCTAAATCTCTAACATATCTCCCAAGAAATCTAGAAAAGGTTCCGACACCTCTAGGATGGTTATTGTTGTTACTGGTAGCACTATCACTTCCTATCATGCTGTGTTCAACCTGCAGTGCCTGTATTATCTCTTCTTCATCCATAGCATGTACGATTACTAAGCCACCCTCTCTTCTATATCTATAGAAGGTTTCTGCTGTCAGTCTTTCTGTGCTTCCTGCTACTTGTATATCGGAGTAAGTGATATTGAACCTTTCTTTCCAGCCTTCATTTAACCTTTCAAAGGCGATATTGGTTGCCCAGGAGTCATAGGGATATATATCAAAAGTCACTTGATAGCCCTCTTGTCTTGCTTCCTCAACAAGTTCCAGAGCCTCCTCCATACATCCTGTTCCTCCAGTGCTATGTAAGTGCATAAAGTGAACTGGAGCATCCAGTTCTCTAGCATAGGCCAATACTTCCTTCACTGAATCTATTCCAGTATTCTCTCCTGAAAGACTGGAGTATCTCCCATGGAAATGCGTTGGTATGCCAAATTCCTTTGCTACCTCCATAATAGCCTTGATTTCCTCAGAAGATGTTCCTGGGTAGTATTCTGGACTAAAGGCTACTCCTATGGCTCCTTTTTGTATTTCTTCCCTTGCCCTTCTAACCATGTAATCAATTTGGGATTGACTAGCTTTGTCATGATGACCTAATCCCGCTTCATATCTTAGTCTAATGGCAAATAAGGCTCCTCCATAGTTGACTAATGTGGGGTTGTTTCTATAGGCTCTAAAAAAACCATCAAAATCAACTGTGCAACCATGCATGGATAGATTTGTTGTTACACCATCACTAACCTTATACATAGCTGCTGTTAGACTTGGATTAAAGGATAATATGTCAATAAAACCGGGACTTACTATCTTGTGAGTTGCATCAATTTCTTCATTACCATTTAGTTTCATTTTGGTAATACTCTCGATTTTATCATCAATGATTCCAATATTATATCCAAATTTCATTGTTTCTTCATCAGGATCAATAACAATACCATTATTAATGACCACATCATAGACAACGCTATCTACGATTTCAATAGAATCCTTCATCTCATCCATACTTATTTTATTTTTATAATTCACCTCAAAGGACGCTTGGGTATCTATTGTAATAGTATTTGGAAAACTTAATATTTTATTATCTGCAAATGTAAATATTTCTTCTTCACTTATTTCTTCCAAAAGGATAGTTTCATTTTTAGTCAAATCATGTATGTAGGTTGCATGTCTATCATTTTTCTTATCATGTATTGTATATAGGATATATTCAATATCAGAGGTTATATCTATCCTAGAGACATAAGCCTCATCTGAAGGAAGCTCCACCACCAATAATTCAAATTTTGAATCAAAGGCCAAAGTATTCATGATGATCTCTGCTGTTTGCTTTCTATAGTTTGATTTAGCATAAAACATTCCTTCAATGTAGCCATCAATATATCTAATATTGCTGAGTTGATAATCTTTTGCAAATAACATTTCTTCAACAAATTCATTACTATGCATATCATATATTTCTATAAAATTAGTCTTATCTTCTTTCACCCCATAGACATATAGTTGATTATTCTTATCATTAATTTCTATAGATTTATAGTTCTTATCTTCTGTTGTTAAAAGCTGCAGCTCCTCTAGTGGCTCTAATTCTACGATTTTATCCTCATCTATACTTCCCTTATATAGGCTTTTAGCATCCTCCTCTATCACTAGCATGATTACTTCATCATTTAAAACGACTATATCTAGCACTTCACTTGTATTTTCTTCAATATTTGGGCCTATGGCTAATTTCCCGTCTTCAAAAACATTTTGATTGAATACATGAAAAATGCCAGCCAAAATGAACAGTATCATAAGCACCAATGACTCTTTTTTTCTAATTATGTCTTTCAAATAAATTCCCCCCATTCTCAAAGTTGCAAAATAGTATACTGTAATAATACCATATTTAGTATTTGCATTCCTCCAAAATAGCAGAAAAATCGACTTCTTTCTATTTTTTTCTTGTAAATTACTTTAAATAAGGCGTTAGGGAGGAAATGAAGACTTTTACCTGATTCTGTTGAATCTGTTCAAACCTATAATGAAATACTTCATCTCCACCTTAAGTATAGCCTAATATTTCTCTCCACCATCATTGATAGCGTCCTTTGTAATTGACGAGACAATTCCATCGCTTATATTTTTCTTTGCATATGGTTCCAATTACCACAGTAACTGGATTTGACAAAGGAACAAGCATTGATTATACTTAATCTGATAACCATTTACAATAATCATTGAATCACTTTATTAGATGAGGAGAAAAATCTATGAAAAAATGGCAATGGGCTATAGCAGTTGGGCTTTGTATTCTTTTAGTTTTTACTGCTGTCTTTGGCTATAATTTATATCAACAGTATAAAAACACATTGGAAGCTATTTCTGTTACAGAGCCAATTGATGAGAATGAAGGGGAAGAGGGCAAAGCTGGGGGCTCAGAAGAAATGAAGCCTTTTGTAATGTTGCTTTATGGCATTAGTGCCAGGGAGCATATTGGAGACAAAGGTCGTTCCGATACTATGATGCTGGCTTTAGTGGATCCTGATGAAGTAAAAGTCAGCTTGATTTCAATTCCTCGAGATGCCTATGTAGAAATTCCTAGATATCGAATGGATAAAATAAATGCTGCTTATCCACGGGGTGGCTCAAGCTTAATGATGGAAACCATCGAAAATTGGCTGGATGTTGAGCTGCATGGTTTTGCATCTATTAATTTTCAAGGATTTATCGATTTAGTAGATTTATTTGGAGGAATTGATGTTGAGGTTTCAAGAAGAATGGAATATGATGACCCTTATGATGGAACAAGGATTCGATTGTATCCAGGGGAGCAAACCCTTGATGGTAAAAATGCTTTAGATTTTGTCCGCTTCCGTCAAAGCAATGATGGCAGACATGCCAGTGATTATGATCGAATGAAAAGACAGCAACAGGCATTGCAGTCATTGTCCCAAGAAATTACTTCTATTAGATCATTGACCAGAGCCTTTGATATGATGAATATTTTAAGTGAAAATGTGCAAACCTCCTTAACCTCTTATGAATTAGAAAAGTTGATTCGAATTTTTCTATCCTTCAAGCCGGAGGAGCTAGAAACTACTTCTATCCAAGGTGAAGGCTACTATCATAATGGGGGATGGTATGAAAGAATTCCTCAGGAGGAAGTTCAACGTATACAGCAAATCATTGCCGACTTTTTAGAAGAAGAAAATGAAAATCTCAGTTAATAAATGACTGAGATTTTTTTCGTTTCTTATGGTATTATTAAGTTTAAAATAATTTCTTTAACCCTCTGTTCAAGGCCATAATCAGCATCGCCAACAGTAAAGAAAGCCAAAATCCAGAGATATGAACTCCTCTCATGATGGTATCTGCAAGCATAATCATCCACGTATTAATCACTAAAGTGAAAATTCCTAAGGTAATCATATTAATAGGAAGGGTAATTAATAGCAGCAACGGTCTTAAAATCAAATTGATTAGCCACAATATAACACCAAATAAGATAATCTGTGTAATTCCACTGGCTTCGATAAAGGAGAATACAGTTGCCATCAGATAAACCCCTAAAATATTTGCCAACAGCTTTAATTGTTGTCTTTGCATTTTCTTTTCACTCCCTAAAAAATCTCTACCTTTACCTTGATATCTTCTATATCTATCTCTGCCAGCTGCCACCTTCCATGCTTCCTCAATTCATAAAACACTTCCTTCAAAAGCTGAAAAGGTAATACTAAAGAAAAATTTTCTATAGGGATAGAAGACGCTATTGACTGCTGCAGCAGCTTCTTTATATTTTTATTCCACCCAGGAAAAACCTTTTCATATAGCCATACAAGATCCTCCAGGCTCTCTATCACTTCCTGAAAAGCTCCTAGGGCTAAAGGAATAGTAATCCTCATTTTCCTGCCATGCTTAATTTTTACTAGCATGATATTGCTTAGACTTGACCTAGTCCACATACACTTCCACCTGAATTCTGCCCTCTTCAGGATCATCTACATCAACATCCACCAGTTTTCCATCGGATAGCCCCTCTTCCATTAAATACACTAACTCATCAAAATCAATCTTAGAAATATCAATTCCTTTTTCCTCCATCTGCTGTCTAGCTTCTTTGGGTATCATCCCCATCCCCATATTTACAAAGTTTGAGGCCACTCTAAGTAAGCCTAGAGGAATATTTACATCTGCTTTTTTCACCCCTGTTCCATCTCCTGATACCCTCACTCTTAAAAAGCGTTCCTTTCCTCTTGCCTTCATTTTATTTTTCACAGGATTTTCTTCTATTTTGTCTGTCTCCTGTAAGGCGTTAAGAAGGGCTAAGCCTTCCTCTGAAGTAATTTTTCCCTCTTGAATCATTTCCAAAATTTTTAATTTTTCTTTATCCATTTTAATCCATCCTTTCACTATGTGTGTTATTACTATTTACCTAGCTTGCGAAGCTGTTCTGCAGCCTCCTGGGGACTAATTTCGCCGTTTTCCAGTCCACGAAGGATTTCCTGCCTTTTTTCACTTGTATTTTCCAATAATGCATCTTCTTCCATGTCATCTCTAATTTTGTCAATCCTATATCCTAGAGCTTGTATTACACCTTCAAGTCGATTACGAACTGTAGGGTAAGAAATCCCCAGCTCCTTCTCGACATCCTTGATGCTTCCTCTGGATTTAATAAAAACCTCGATAAATTCCAACTGGTCCTTTGGCAGTTTGCAAAATTTGCATCCAGAAAACTGTCCTTCTAGATTTGTTTTGCACTTGGAACAGCTCATTCGGGTAATCTTTAATTCATCATTACATATAGGACATTGACTTGGGGCTTTATAATTCATTTTCATCACCTACTTTTGGGTTAATTTCCCTTTTCTTATTTAAATAATATAGAAAAAAGTTAATATTGTCAATGGTAATATTAATTATTTTAATATTTGTATTAATATTATTAATGCATCGTTTCATTTTCTTGATTATTTATATTTAATTAGAAAAATTTTAGTGATTTATAGAGAAAGCCACTGGTTTGCTCCAGTGGCTTTTTCCGACATTATTCTATTTCTATCGTCTTTATCTTTTTCTCTTTCTTTTCTATATCACTTTTCTCTACATATTCTTCAGTAGCCTCATGAATGGTTTTAATCAATTTCCTTTGCAGCTCTTCAACAGGCTCTCTGATTTCCTTAGGAAGCATATCTGTAACTACATCCATTGTCTGCAACTTTACTCTAATGATATTTTTTAAAAGCTCCTCATTCTTCATTGCCTTCACCACCAAATTTTATTTTTAGCGTATCATTATCAAATTTTGCTCCCTTTATGGAGTAATTCAACAATGTTCTTGGTAGGATAATATTTCTCTTGTAGCTGCCAGCCTTAACAATAAGCTCATCAGCTTTTTGGTTTAATGATAAATTCTCTTTTTCTGTAAATGGCATGTAGATGGATAAGGTATAGCCCTCCTCCTCTTTTTTGATTTCCTGTATTTTAGTGTTATAATAGATTTCCGCAGGGTTTTTATCTTTAAAGAGACTTTCTCCCATCCTTGACAGCATCTTAAAGCCTACGATTTCCTTTTCAAAAAGGGGTACATAATAAATAGGGATTGGATAAAAGCTTTCCATGATAATTTCTTTGTACTGCTTATGAATTTCCTTCCATGCTTTAAAATAATCATCAGTAACATTATCTGGAATCATTCTATTGACAACAATGGCATCTACATTAAAGTCATAAAGATTCAGATAGGTGAAGCTTCTTTGGGCTTCCTTCACCACCATTTTTTCAGGATTCACTACAATTCTCACACTTGTCACATCTCTGTTAGACAGGATTTTCCTCATTTCATCCATCTGATTGTATATATTTTCTATCTCTCCCATCACCCCGTCAGAGGGCATCGGCATCCCCAGTAACGGTTCAATCACAGGCTTTGTTAGCTTAATAGCTCTTCTTTTCATTGGGAATAACTTATCCATCCACCATCTAAACATATCAGGAAAGCTTAAGAGTGCCAGGGTTTCCCCTGTAGGTGCACAGTCAATAACAATGACATCATACAGCTTCTCCTTATAATATCTAAGAATTCTCAGCAAACTCAATAAATCCTCTATACCGGGAAAAATCGTCAGCTCTTCTGTTGTAATATCCTTGACAGTTTTTGATGTCATGATTGAGGTTATATACTCCTGTACCTTTTTCCATCCCTGCTCTGTTTCATATATGGTATCTATCTCCTGTGCCCAAAGATTTTTTCGGATCTCTACAGCCTCAGGAGATAATTGTGTATCTAAAGAATCTCCAAGACTATGGGCTGCATCTGTACTTACGATCAGGGTCTTCAATCCCCTTTTTGCACTTTCTAAAGCTGTTGCTGCTGCAATACTTGTTTTCCCTACGCCACCTTTACCAGTATATAAGATAATTCTCATTTTAACTCCTCCTTATATTTCATTATAGGAATATTTCTTTCCTCGAAGTATTTTTTTTATTTTAAGCCCATCATCCATGGGCATTAAAATCAACCTTTTTATTTTTGGGTCTATTACTCTATCTCTATCTTTTTTATGCTATTGCTCTCTTTTCCATCATCAGAGTGGTCCTTTTCCTTATTAATATCATTGATGACTTCAATTGCTTTCGTAAATACTTTGCCAAGCACTTCTACTTCCTCTTTTGTAAGAGATTCACCGATCTTCTCGATATAATGAAATATCATGTCCTTCAGCTCAGCTACTAAAGCTTTTCCTTTATCTGTTAGCTTTATTACTACAATTCTTCTATCTGACTCACTTCTTTCACGCTTTAGGTAACCATTTTTCACCAATCTCTCCACCAAGCCAGAGGCAGTACTCATAGGAAGATGAATATGCTCAGCAATTTGGCTCATGATGATTTCCCCATGTCTCTCCACCAACAGCATAGTAAAAATCTCAGTTTTAGAAAAGTTCCAGTCAAGCTTAATCCACTCTTCTGGATAAAATACTTTTTTTAAGTGCTGAAAGAAAAAATCATAAAGATTATTGATATTCAACTTAGTACCTCCTTAGAATATTTCGGTTTAAGTAATATTCTAATTACATAATATATTGTTTTCTCTTTAAAGTCAATAGTTATTTATAAAAAAGTTTCGTCATTATTATTTGATTTTTTCATAAAAAAATGCTGATTCAAAAATTTTTAAATCAGCATTTTTCTTCTGGATTTCTTCAATTACGATTTCCTCTATTCAATTTCCTCTCCACATCGTTTCAATAATTGATTCCATTTTTTATCTATATCTGCTTGTATTTCCTGAAGCATATCCTCATTACCAGGATTAAATAGATGTCTAAATCTTCCTTGTGGCTTTAAGAAGGCATCAATTGGAAGCTTTTTCTTTGGTCTATAGGAAAGCTTCCATTCTCCGTTGACAACCTCAAACATAGGCCAATAACAAGTTTCCACCGCCAGTTTGCAAATTTCCATCAAGTCCGCTGTTTCATAACGCCATCCACGGGGACACGGAGCTAGTACATTCATAAATGCTGGCCCTTCTGTATAAAGAGCCTTCTCAGCTTTTTCATGAAGGTCTTTGAAGTTGCCTATAAAGGTAGTCTGAGCAACATAAGGGATTTCGTGGGCAACCATAACCTGGCTTAAATCCTTTCTAAACTGTTGTTTTCCTAATACTTCTGTCCCTATAGGTGAGGTTGCTGTCTCAGCGTACTTTGGTGTAGCTGATGATCTCTGAATTCCAGTATTCATATATGCACCATTATCGTAGCAAACATACACCATATCATGGCCTCTCTCCATAGCTCCAGAAAGAGATTGAAACCCGATGTCATAGGTGCCACCGTCACCGCCAAAGGTAATAAATTTATAATTTTCCTTGATTTTCCCTTTTCTTTTTAGTACCTTATAGGCAGCCTCTGTACCACTTATGGTGGCAGCTGCATTTTCAAAGGCTGAGTGTATAAAGGAGTCCTTCCAGGCAGTGTAGGGGTAGGTAAAGGTAGAAACCTCTAAACATCCGGTAGCATTGGCAATAACTGCTTGATCTTCTTCCTTAAGTGCCCTTAAAACACCCCGAGCAGCTAGCGGCGCACCACAGCCTGCACACATCCTATGACCTCCCGTTAATCGTTCAGGTTTGTTCATCGCTTCTTTAAAATTATATGCCATTTCCTTCACCTCTACTCTCTAACGCCAAGGTATCGATAAACCTGGCCTGTCTGATTTTTGTTAATCATGCTGAAGAGCTGATTATATACCTCTTCTATGTGGGTTGTTGTCACATCTCGTCCACCCAATCCATAAATGTAGTTTATCAGCATTGGACGGTTTTCAGCTTCATATAGGGCTGATCGTACTTCTGCAAAAAGAGGGCCTCCAATAGAAGAAAAACCTTCACTACGATCCATAACTGCAATAGCCTTTAGATGAGATAATGCATCGCATATTTCTTCATGGGGGAAGGGTCGAAAGACTCTTATTTTCAACAGTCCTACTTTTTTTCCTTCTTTCCTCATTTTATCAATAGCTGCTTTTGCTGTTCCAGCAGTGGAGTTAATAATCACAATAGCTGCTTCTGCATCCTCCAATTGATAAGCTTCAAATAACCCATACTTTCTACCAGTTACTTTTTCAAATTCCTCCGCTACCTTAAGAATAACCTCCTTAGCCTTATTCATTCCCTCTGCCTGCTGTCTCTTATGCTCTATATAGTAATGAGGTGAGTCATAGGGTCCTATAGCAATAGGCTCTTTTGCATTCAGTAAAGAAGCAACTGGTATATATTCTCCTACAAAGGCTTTTACTTCTTCATCTTCAATCAATTCAATATTTTCAACAGCATGGGAGGTAATAAAGCCATCTTGACAAACCATCGTTGGTAATTGTACTTCTTTATCCTCCCCAATCCTTACAGCTTGAATAAAATTATCATAGGCCTCTTGATTGTTTTCACTATAGATTTGAATCCACCCTGCATCTCTAGCTCCCATAGAATCAGCATGATCAGCGTTAATGTTGATAGGACCTGTCAAAGCTCTGTTCACTAGAGCTAATGTAATAGGCAGCCTTATTGAGGATGCTATATACAAAGTCTCCCACATCAAAGCTAGCCCACAGGATGAAGTGGCTGTCATGGTCCTAGCTCCTGCCGCCTGAGACCCTATACAGGCTGACATGGCACTGTGCTCTGACTCAACTAGTATTAATTCAGTATCAACTTCTCCATCAGCTACATATTGTGAAACATACTGAGGTATCTCAGTTGATGGTGTGATGGGAAATGCTGCTAATACATCGGGGTTGATTTGCTTCATTGCAATAGCAATTGCTTCGTTTCCAGATAATCTATCTCTTATCGCCATAATACACCTCCTACTTCCCTTCTTTAATGAAATCTATTGCATTAAATGGACATACTTTCACACAGACTCCACAGCCTTTGCAATGATCAAAATCAAAGTCTAGTCTTTTCTTATCTTTTACTGGTATAGAGGAATCTGGACAAACCGGTACACAAAGTAAGCATTGCTTGCATTCTCCTGCCTTAAATACCGGTTTCATGCTCCTCCAATCACCAGTTTTAAATAAGTCTGCACTTCCTGGATATGCTACTGTTCCTCCTGGGCAGATGTCCTTCCATTTTATCTCTTCGTTTATTTCTACTCCATCCTTAGTCTTCATATCCTCTGACCTCCTCCATCGACCTCTTTAATGCATTCATATTGCCCATTATTACTTCAGGCTTTGAAGCAAATTTATGCTTAAAAGAATCCTCCATCGTCTGAATAAATTCTTCTACCTCCATAATTTTACTTACCTTTACAACAGCTGCCAGCAAAGGAGTGTTGGGAAAATATTTTCCCAGCGTACTTTCCGATATCTCTCTTGCATTGATGGTAAATACACTGCCACCATAATCTTTGAATTGTTCTCTTACTTCCTTCCATGGTCTTTCTGTATTAACAATGATTGCACCCTCATCCTTTAACCCCAAGGTTACATTAATGGAATCAATTAGGGATTCATCCATAACAACAACAAAATCTGGCTCATAAATGTTAGAATGAATTGTGATTTTCTCAGAGCTAATCCGATTGTAGGCGGTGATAGGTGCCCCCATTCTTTCAGGTCCATATTCAGGAAATCCTTGCACATAGTTACCTGTGTTAAAAGCTGCATCAGCCAGCAATAAGGAGGCAGTTTTTGCTCCCTGCCCTCCACGGGCATGCCAGCGAATTTCAGTTAATTTACCCATGTTAAATCCTCCTTTATCATTTTAATCTATACTTAATTAAATTCTATGTTAAACTATAAAATCCTTCTTTTGCCAAAAACAGCATCTTTCACCATTGCTTCCGATAGCTTATTGTTTAAAAAAATAAAGGTATTCTGTAAAGATATGTAGAATAATTTTTATTAATGGATTTCAATTGTGTTGTAGAGAACAGAGGTGACTTTTTATGATCAATGAAAATAGGGAAATTTATATGGATCTATTTGATGATGCATTGATAGGGATTTTTCATAGTACCATCCATGGTCAATTTATCTATGTTAATAAAGCTTTTGCCACTATATTAAAGTATGATACACCTGAAGAGGTTGTATCTTCTATTAATAATATTGAAGAAGAGTTTTATGCCAACAATTATAATCGCCTAGCTTTGCTGGATAAAGTAAGAAGAGATGGTAAGCTTTCTAACCATGAAATGCAATATTATTGTAAAGATGGTAGTATTATTACTGCTTTATTAAATATCCACATAAAAAAAGATTCTCAAGGGAATGAGCTTTATGTAGAGGGCTTTATCAATGATATTACGTCCTTAAAGGAAAAAGAAGAAAAGTTTAAAGAGAATGAACAGATGCTACAGGAGTTAAATGAGGAACTAGAGGCTACTCTCCACCAGCTCACTGCTAATGAGGAAGAGTTACGTGATAATTATGATCAGCTGAAGAAAAAAGAAGCTGCATTAAAGGAAAGTGAGGAACGATGGCATTTCGCATTGGAAGGCAGTGGAGATGGTGTATGGGATTGGGATATACTAAATAACTACGTTTATGGCTCTAAGCGATATAATGAAATAAGAGGCTTTTCTGAAAATGATCCCATGAATTCTTATGAAGAGTGGATGGATTATGTACATCCTGAAGATAGAGAATTGGTAAACAATGAACTTCAGAGACATCTTGATGGTCAATCCCCTGTATATATAGCAGAATACCGAATCTGCTGTAAGAATGGTGATTATATATGGGTACATGAGAGAGGTAAGGCAACTCAGAGAACACCAGATGGTCAGCCCCTTAGAATGGTGGGTACCCTCAGAGATGTTACAAAAGAAAGAAACAGTCAAGAGGCTTTGCTATTCCAAAAAAAGTCATTCGAGTGTCTCTTTAATAATTCATCGGATGCTATTGTTCATTTTGACGACAATGAAAATATTGTAGCTGCTAATCCTAGATTTTTTGAATTATTTCATTATACCTCAGAAGAGGTTATAGGTAGATATATCAATGATGTCATAGATCCTTTTAAAAAACTAGCTGGTTATCTTACTTTGGATGGTTTAATAGGTGGTGATTGTCAGTTTCAGGATGCAATAAGATATGATAAACATGGAAATCCCATCAATGTTTTTCTTAAAGGAATACCTATTATTATTAATGGCAAAATTATTGGAGGCTATGCTACCTATACTGATATACGTCCAATTAAGGAAGCAGAAGTGCAAATTAGAAGACAGCAGAAAATACTAGAGTCTTATTTTGAGTATTCCCCTGATGCCGTGGTCTATCTTGATATGAATCATAAAATTCAAGAGATAAACAAGAAATTTACAGATCTATTTGGCTATACATCCCATGAATGTTTTGGAAAAACCGTTGATGAATTGATTGTTGATGATAAGCATCTTGAAGAAAGTGGGAGGATTAATGATTTAGCTCTCCATAACAGTGAGATAGCAGTAGATACAATAAGAAGAAGGAAGAACGGTACATTTATTGATGTTTGTGTACGAGGAGGCCCTACAATTGTCGATGGAGAAATCATTGGATATCATGGTATCTATACAGACATTAGAGAAAGAAAAGAAGCTGAAGAAAGGATAACCTATCTAAGTTATCATGACAACCTCACAGGCTTATATAACAGAACTTTTTTTGAAGAGGAATTAAAACGCCTCGACACCAGCAGACAACTACCTCTTTCTATTATTATTGGTGATGTAAATGGTTTAAAGCTAACCAATGATGTTTTTGGTCATTTAGTAGGGGATAAGCTTTTAGCACAAACTGCAGAAGTTCTTAAAACAGCCTGTCGTAAAGAGGATATCCTATGTAGGTGGGGTGGAGATGAGTTTGCAATCCTCCTGCCCAAAACTAATAAAGAGGTTGCTAACTTAATTTGTCAAAGGATTTATAGTTTAAGTAAGCAATCAGCTGACACACCAATACATATAAGCATTTCTCTAGGTTATGCTATAAAATACAGTGGTATGCAATCCATGACGGATGTCATCAAGGCAGCTGAGGAGCAAATGTATAGAAATAAACTGTTGGAAAGCAAGAGTACTAGAAGTCATATTATACATTCTCTAGAAAAATCATTGTATGAGCGTAGTCATGAAACAGAGGCCCATGCACAGCGTATGAAGGCGTTAAGCATTAAATTAGGTAAAAGCTTAAATCTTGATAATGATCAGATTAATGAATTAGGTTTACTGGCTATACTTCATGATATTGGTAAAATAGCTATATCTGATAGTATCCTCCTGAAGCCTGATAAGTTAACAGAAAAAGAATGGGAGGAAATGAAAAGACACTCTGAAATTGGCTATAGAATTGCAGAAACATCTCCAGAACTACTTCATATAGCTAAATATATTCTTTTCCATCATGAACGATGGGATGGCAATGGATATCCTCATGGATTAAAGGGTGATGAAATCCCCCTATTATCTCGTATTATTGCAATAGTTGATGCCTACGACGTAATGACCCATGCTAGAGCATACAAAGAGGCCATTTCTCATGAAGAGGCTTTGGTGGAAATCAATAGATGCTCCGGTAGCCAGTTTGATCCAGAAATTGCAAGTGTATTCACAGGAATTTTTGAATAGATGTGAAGGTTTGTACAGCTGCAGTGTGCGATGCACTCATGTTGGATGTTATAGGTATTGCTAAAAAATGTGCAAGGTATGCTCCTAATTATAGTAAAATAGCAGAATTTTTTTCTACTATGAAGTGCAGCCTCAAAGGAAAAGTACCCTTTGAGGCTTAATCATTTAACTATTAAATTGTGGTGTATCAAGCTTGAACCTGTTGATATAACATTCTTTTATTTATTTGTTGAACTGCTTCTACCAGCTCTATCGAGGCTTCGATTTCTACCTTTCTCACTGATAAACTTTCTATATTACATCCAAAAGGAATGCCCTTTTCTAATGCAAAATCTAATAGTTCTTTATACATTTCTTTTGATAAATCCACAGATTTTTCCAATATATTTTCTGTGCTTTTCAAATCATTTTCCAGCCATCTTGGTATACTTATTCCTAACCATCTCATAAACTCTAATGTCTTAATGGAGCCACAGGGTGTAATTGTAAAAATGATGGGAACCATTTCTATTTGGTTTTTCATGCAATAATAATAGTAATCCGATAAAAAGTTTTTGGATGCTTCTACATTATATACAGCTTGGGAGATAAAATATTTACATCCATTCTCCATTTTTTTAATAACTCTCATATGTTCATCATGCTTGATTATATGTCTTTCTGGTATTGTAACAGCCCCCAGTAATAAATCTGGATTCACTTCATTTCGTAGATGATATGCCTGCTGTAAGCTCAAGTTCACCTTCTGTTTTCTTGAAGCTGCACCCACAAAAACAGAAAATTTATCCTGTGCTGTATCTACTTTCATCCATTCTGATAATTCTTCTTGTGTATACTTGCTGACACAGCGATAAATTATTTTCGGGATATTTAACTCCTCCAAATATTTGTTACTGTATAGACCAGGATCTAATGTAGGTAGAAATGGAAACGGTCTTTCATCCTTTATTCTATCAGCTTCCTCTTGGATATCGTATATCACTAGCCCATCGATTTCTAAGTTTTGTATTCTTTCTATCTGTTTTTGTGATATCTCCTGAATCTTCTCTAAGGTATTTCTTTGTTTTGGCGGTGTCAGGCCATAAGTGATTATTCCTGATTCCCTCCTAAGTATCTTTTCCTTTAACATTTCTTCCTCCTTATTTTTATGCTTCTATTCTTTTCTATTAATTACAATCATGTAACTATATTCATGCATTGCTAATTTTTATACTATTCTGCGTGTTTTGTCAAATACCTTCAAGGATATATTTTTTGCAAAATATTTTCTTCTATTTCTTAGAAAAAGACACCCTATTGAGAGGGGAAGTTTCTTCAGGAATCTTCAAACTGGAGGCGCAAGAAAACCCAGCCATTGTAGCGCATAAGTAATACCTACAGGTACTGGGTTTTTTAAAAGGCTATCTCTACTGAGGTGGCAGTTGTTCTATGTAATGTCTTAACTCATCAGAAACAGCTGTATCTTCATAGAGATGTCCTAGATAATATGAAGTTCCTGAATGCCCTGTAATATAAAAGCCTACTAGGATCGTACTATTTGGATATCGATTTGAATAGGTAGTGATTTCTAGTAATTCTTTAATTATGTCAAAATTTCTAATTTCTACTCTTTCAGCTGCAGCTGTATCTCCAAGTCTCTCTAAAACTATATATTCTACATCCTCTGGAAGGAGGATAACATTTTCATAGTGCCCATGTTTCTTTAGCCATTGAAAAACGGAGTTGTAGCTTTGTCTTAATGCATAATTTATACGATTCCCATCAGTGTCCGTAAGGATGGCCATGGGATGACCCTCTAGGGGCTTTATCAGTTCTTCAAAGGCAACCCCTTCTACATCCTTCCTAAGATGCATTGTAAATTCCTGTATTTTTATAGGATCATATAATACGACAGATTTTTTAGCAGAACGGGGATCAGTAATTTCAATCCGTTCTATTTCTTCAGCTCTTTGGTGAATAATAGGAAATCTTTTTTCCTTATATTCTTTTGATTCGTACAAAGACTTTAGTGCTGCAGCGTATCTTTCTTCATTGATAGGATATTCTCTTATTATATGCTTTCCATTTTTTAAACTATAAATAATATGCTGATATCTATAAATACCAACCATATCTTCGGGTCTTTCAGGTCCTTCTATTAAGCTTTCATGTAATTTAATCATGTTTTCGATGTTTACCTCCTGCTTAAAAACATAGCCATCCATGGAAATGGGGGTATCCTTGTCTTCCCTTGCTTCTAAACGAGTCCATCCATAATAGGATCCCAAATAAACCTGTTCCACATCTTCAGCCTTAGGTATCCGGTCAACATAACCAATAGCATCCACATTAATAGCAGTCACCAGCATGAGGACAATCACTGTATAAGCAATATATCCCTTATAGGCACCCCAAACCTTGAAGGACTTTTCCATAATCATCTCCGCAATCCAATAGCCTAAAAATGAGCTGAATAGATATCCAAAAAGAGTTGTAAAGATACTAACTCCTGCAATGCTTGTAAAATAAATACCTCCCAGCAGCATACTGCAAACCGTTACACCATATTTAAAAATAGGCCGAACCACCTTAAAGGCAATAACATCCCCAGCTGCTTCCGCATTTCTTCCTTTATAAGCCAAATAAGCTCCTATAAAGCAAAGAATAGCTGTTATCGCATAGGCTATTATCGTTCCTATCGAAATGTAGTCCCCATTTATCCTGCCATTTAGTAATACAAATAAAGGGAGATGATTCTCTATTTTAGATGCCAAAACACTATTGTGGCCATAGCCGTAAAGTAGATTCCTTATATTAAAATGTAAAAGTATGAAAAATCCTGCTGGCAGCATATGTAGAATATAGGTAAATGCCATTTGTGCAATAGAGTTGCCCGTAAACATTCCTACAAATACCGCAATACTAAAAAACATAACCAGGAAAAGTGAAGTATAGCCTAACCATTGTATTATATTGATAAAAGAATAATACTCACTTAGATTTGTAATGACTTGTAAAATCATCAGTATTATTGATGTCATAATAATTGGAAGAAGAAGTAATAATAATCCTGCTATAGTGTGACTACAGTATAGTACTTTTCTATTATAGGGTAGACTGTGCATCATTGCAGCAACGTCGCTTTGCTGCATATACCTAAATACTAGCGCAGCCATTACAACTGGTATTAGTAATATAAGTATAAGCTGAAAATTATTTGGGTTAGCAGCCAAATCTAAGGAATTGCCAAGCTGATGTTTTATCCATTCATCATGAATAGCATTTTTTATCATCATATGTCTTAAAGGCAGCATAAAAAAAAGTAGTAGTCCATATACAGCACTCACCCACCAAAATCGTTTGAAATTACTGAAAATCAAACCTTTACTAAATAAGGATGCTTTTAAGGTCATAACCCATTCCCCCTAACTCGTAGATAAAGATTTCTTCTAATGTCAGCGGCAAGATATCTAATACAGCTGGTTTGGCTTTTTCTATCATAGAAACTAACCTTCCTTTATCTCCTCTTGCAATCAATAGTACAACGCTTCCATTTTGAGTACAATGCAAAACCTCTAGTTCTTCAAATAATCCCTCTGGTATTTCCTCTAAAAAGGCGATCTGCAGCTTATGTATATCAGATTTCATATTGTCTAGTTCCCTTTCAACTACAATTTTGCCATGATGAAGTATTCCCACATGATCACATACATCCTCCAGCTCCCGCAAATTATGAGAAGCGACCAATATAGTTGTTTGGCGTTCTGCAACATCCTGAAGCATTAGATTCCATACCTTTTTCCGCATCACTGGGTCCAAACCATCTACCGGCTCATCAAGAATCATGACTTCAGGCATGACACATATCCCCAACCAAAAGGCTACCTGTTTTTGCATACCCTTTGATAGTTTTGTAACTCTAATCCTTTTATCAATAGGGAATACCTCCCCTAGAGCTTGGAATCTTTCTTGATTCCAAGTAGGATAAATAGTAGCATAGAGCTTTGCAGTTTCCTCAATACTGTATTGAGAAAAAAAGTATGGATTGTCTGGTATATACACAATAGAAGACTTGACTATAGGATTTTCATAAACCGACTCTCCACCAACAGTGATTACCCCTTCGTCTTGCTTATAGATACCTACAAGATGCTTAATCAAGGTTGTTTTCCCAGCACCATTAGGACCCAGCAGTCCATATACAGATGCTTTTTTTATACGAATACTTAGATCATCCAATGCTTTTACGCTTCCAAAGCTTTTATTTAGATTTGTAACTTCTATCATGCTATTTGTCCTCCTTCTTTTTGTAAATGGCATCAATATAGTCAATTAACTGACTTTTTGATACCTCCATATACCTAAGCTCAGCGATGACTTTTCCCAGCTCCTTCAATAACTCATCCTGTCTAACAGAATTGATGCTATCCTCTATAGGAGCAACGAAGCTTCCCTTCCCTTGTACAGAATAAATGAAGCCTTCTGCTTCTAAATCCTTATAGGCTTTTTGGATAGTGTTTGGATTGATGGTCAGGGACTGAGCTAGCTCTCTAACAGAAGGTATCTTTTCATTTGCCTTCAATACCTTTCTTATAATCAGAAGCTTTGTTTTTTCTTTAATTTGTTCATACAATGGTCTACGGTCTTTTAAATCCAGCTGTATCATAAGTACCCCCTAACTGTATTAATAATATTAATACACTTAATACAGTTCTAGGATATAATATGAGGATAATTTTGTCAATAGAAAATAAAAATTTATTTTTTAGCCTCAACTGTGCTTAAATTTTTTCTATAAGATACAGAAAAAACCAATATCCTCAACGTATAAGAAAATACGTGAAGACATTGGTTTTTTAAAAGTAATAGAGAAGATGAAAATCATCAGCCTTAAAGCATCGATGTCTGAATAGGCCCGGCTTTTTGGAGAGAGTCTTCTTTTTTTAAAAAGGTGCCTATTGCCGGAACTTTGCCTTTATAGTAGTCCATATCAGCAAAAGACACATTTTCTGGTGCTATAATATTGGTCAATGTGCTATTGTTTTTAGATTTCAATACTTGTATACCAATAGAGCTTCTTGTAGTCTTGGCATTGATTCCTTCGGTATTAAAAACCAAAACCTTTTTTATACTGCTGACAGCTACCAGCTCCTTGTCTTCTGTTATATGTTCAATATAAACCAAGGGACTTTCATTTGAATAGGCATTGGCTAGCTGTTTTCTATTGGTCTTGGTCTGATAGCTTTCCAAAGGAATTTTAGCACATTTTCCGTTTTTATAGAAAAACAGCATATGTCCACTATAGTCATCAGTGGCAGCCATGTAAATAATTTTTTCATCATCCCCTAAACTTAATAGGTTCATTAAATAATCTCCTAAGCTGCTGGTTTTTTTATCCTCCAGCTCATAGCCTCTGATTTTGTAGACCACTTGTTTACTGGAGAACAATAATAAATCTGATTTGTTATTGCCCTCTATCTCTTGAATAATAACATCATCATCCTTCAGTTTATGACCATTGCTGCTGCTCCTAAGGGATGCTAAGGTTACTTTTTTTAGATAGCTCTCCTTTGTTAAAAAGTATTTTACCTTATAATCTTCAATTAGTACCTCTTCTGATACTACTTCTACATGTTGTTCTTCAATTACTTCTGTTTTTCTAGGTTTTCCATACTTTTCTGATACTGCTTCTAGTTCTTTGATGATCAACCTATTGATTTTATTATCACTTTTCAGTGTATCCTCAAGATTTTTTATTTCTTTTTGTAGTACTTGAATATCCTTGGTTTTGTTTAAAATATATTCTTGGTTAAAGTTTCTTAGCTTTATATCCGCTATAAACTCCGCTTGTATTTCATCCACTTCAAACCCCTTCATGAGGTTTGGAATAACCTCTTTGTCCTTCTTTGTATCCTTGACAATCTTTACTGCTTTATCTATATCTAAAAGAATTTTTTCTAAACCCTTTAAAAGATGCAGCCGCTCACTTTTTTGTTTTACATCAAAAGCTAGTTGTCTCTTAATACAACGGATTCTGAAGACAGTCCATTCTTTAATGATCTCTTTTACTCCCAGCACCCTAGGATTGCCATTAATCAAAAGGTTAAAGTTGCAGCTAAAGGTATCCTGCAGGGTTGTCATCTTATACAATCGATTCATCAAGTGTTCAGCATCTGTATTTCTTTTTAGGTCTATGGTGATCTTCAAGCCTTCTTTGTCTGTTTCGTCTCTTATATCATTAATTTCTTTGATTTTTCCTGCCTTCACCAGTTCTATAATTTTTTCTATGATTGCTTCAGTAGTGGTTGTATAGGGAATTTCATAGATTTCTATACAATTGTTCACTTTGTCATAACGATATTTTCCTCTTAAATGAAAGGTGCCTCTACCGGTGTTATAGATTCCCTTAAACTCTGATTTGTTTAGGATAAACTGCCCACCTGATGAAAAATCTGGCCCTTTTAAATACTGACTTATATCTACTTCTTCATTTTTAAGGAACTCAACGGTAGCTTTACATACCTCCTGTAAATTAAAGCTGCAGATGGAGCTTGCCATTCCTACTGCTATCCCCATATTGGGATTCACTAAAATATTTGGAAAGGTGGTAGGCAATAATTTAGGTTCTTGCATTGTATTATCATAATTTGGTACAAAATCTACAGTATCCTTATGGATATCCTTAAAAAGCTCTTGACAAATCTCCTCTAATTTTGCTTCTGTATATCGAGGTGCTGCATAGGCCATTTCTTTAGAATAATTTTTGCCAAAATTTCCTTTGCTATCAATCAAGGGATGTAATAATGCTTCATTTCCTCTAGTTAGACGAACCATTGTCTCATAAATGGCGCCATCTCCATGGGGATTTAATTTCATGGTTTGTCCAACAATATTTGCTGATTTGGTTTTGGCACCCTTCAATAAACCCATTTTAAACATGGTGTACAACAATTTTCGATGGGATGGTTTTAATCCGTCAATCTCTGGTAATGCTCTTGAAATAATGACACTCATTGAATACGGCATGTAATTTTTTTCTAGGGTTTCTATTACATTCAGTTGAGTTAGTTTAGACTGCATTCTATTTCTCCTTTGGATTGTATTTTTTAAATTACATCCGATTCATCGATGTATTTATAACCATGTTCCGAGATATATTCCTTTCTTCCTGCTAGGTTATCTCCTAGGAACAATTCAAAAGCTTCCTTGGTGGCCTCAGCCTCTGCTGGTGTAACCTTGATCAGTCTTCTGGTCTCTGGGTTCATAGTGGTCTGCCACATCATTTCTGGCTCATTCTCCCCTAATCCCTTTGATCTTTGGATTTTATAATTTTTCTTTAACTTCTTTATAATTTTGTTCTTTTCTGCCTCCGAGTAGGCAAAAAATACATTTTCTTTAGCATCCGTGATCTCATACAATGGTGATTCTGCTATGTATACATACCCTCTTTCAATTAAGGTAGGAGTCAGTACATACAGCATGGTTAGTATTAGTGTCCTTATTTGAAAGCCATCTACATCAGCATCTGTACAAAGAATAACCTTATTCCAATTTAGCCTTTCTATATCAAAAAAGCTTAAATCATTGTGCTTGTTCTTGATTTCAACCCCACAACCCAATACCTTTAGAAGGTCTACAATAATATCATTCTTGAAAATTTTGTCATAATCAGATTTTAAACAGTTTAAGATTTTTCCTCTGACAGGTATAATTGCTTGAAATTCTGCATCTCTGCCCATTTTTGTTGAACCCAGTGCCGAGTCTCCCTCTACAATAAAAAGCTCTCTTTTGGCTATATCCTTACTTCTGCAATCAACAAATTTTTTCACCTTGTTGGAAAAATTATCAATGTTTTTGCTTAATTTCTTTCTAACGTCTATTCTAGTAAGCTCCGCCTTCTCTCTACTTCGCTTATTGATCAATACCTGTTCGATAATCTTTTCCAGATCTGCTTTATTCTCTGTAAAATAGATTTCTAGCTTTTCCTTCAAAAAAGTAGTCATAGCTTCTTGAATAAAACGATTTGTGATAGCTCTTTTTGTTTGATTTTCATAGCTTGTAATCGTAGAGTAGGTATTGGTAACTAGAATCAAGCTGTCCTTTATATCTGTAAAGGTGACTCTTTTTTCGTTTTTTGTATATTTATTTTTATCCTTTATAAAGCGATGTATTTGAGATGAAAGAGCACTGTCAACCGCTTTATCTGGCGAACCTCCATACTCTAAGAAGGAGGAATTATGGTAGTATTCTAGCATAGTATTTTCATTGTTGAAGGTAAAAGCCACTTGAATCTTCAGTTTATATTCTTCTTTGTCCTCCCGGTCTCTCCCCTTGGTTTCAAACTCATAATATTGGGGAGTGGTGAAGCCTTTGTCCCCACTAATCTCCTGTACATAATCGATGATACCATTTCCGTAGAAATACTGAAAGGTCTCTTCTGTTTCTTCGTCATATAGTTTAAAGGTAACCCCTTTATTTACGATAGCTTGTCTTCTAAGGGTTTCCTTGAAAAAACTTAAGGGAATGTCTACATCATTAAAAACATCTAGATCTGGCTTCCATCGAATGATGGTGCCGGTGTGTTGATAATCATACTTTTCTTTTACCAAACCCCCAATATTCTCTCCCTTTTCAAAATGAAGATTATATTTGTGGCCATCTCGGTACACCTCTACTTCCATATATTCTGATGCAAATTGAGTAGCTGCGGTCCCTAATCCGTTCAGGCCAATACTGTATTGATAGTTGCTGCCTGAGTTGTTATTATATTTTCCTCCACCATAGAGAATTGTAAATACAATCTCCCAATTATACTTATCCTCCTTGGCATTATACTCCAGAGGGATTCCCCTTCCCTGGTCTCTAACTTCTATGGATTTATCCTTATAGCGAAATACCTCTATCAAGTCTCCAAAGCCTTCCTGTGCTTCATCTCTAGCATTAGCTACTATTTCCACAAGGGTGTGTCGGCAGCCTTCTATACCATCACTCCCAAAGATCACCCCGGGCCTAAGCCTAACCTTATCCTTTTCTTCTAAGGTTGAAAGGCTATCGTTTCCATAATTATTTTGCTTTTCTACACCCATTTCTGTCCCTCTTTTCTTATGTAAATACTATTTATAATCATATCATATTCATTGCTGATTTATCGACCCATCTTATGACCTGTTTTTTATTTCCATTCTTTTGTTTACTCTTCTATATTTTGGTATTTAATGCTTATCTAAGAAACAGTATACCAAAGCTATCCTTAACGAACAAGCGTTTTGCAAAAATTTATGAAAGCCCCTTAGTAACAATGCCTTCTTTAATCGTCACTAAGGAGCTTTTGGAAGAGCCCTTGACTCATCATCCAGCTTAGGGCCAAATTGTAGTTTTTTTCCTCATACTATCCCAGCATATTATAAGCATCAAATCTATACTGAGCTTTTGTTCTTTTTGCAAAAGATACTGTATCAGCAAGCCCTTCTCTATTTAGCCGAAAGCCCACATAACCTGCCTCTAAAAGCTTCTTTTGTTTGACTATATTATTAACAGGAATCATCTGCATGCTATTGAAATCCAGTGATAATGCACTTCGCAAGTCCTTGTAGAAGATGTATCTCAAACGTCCGTTATACATTTTCTGTATATCAATTAAAAGCATGTTTACTGAAAAGATGTTGTGAACACTAGGGTAATTTTGAGGTGAGGCAATGGTGAAAATATGACGGTGCTTTTTGATCTGACGCAGCATTTCAAGGGCAATTACCAGCATTTTCTTCTGTAGTCCGTTTCCTCTAAAATCAGGATGTACATTGGTCACTTCCAAATGAACCACTTGATTAAACTGCCACTTCTGCAGTCCAATATACGGTCCAAGGTTTTCTTCTAAGTCCTCTGGAAATAGAACTGCTCGAAATGCAATTAGTGTTTTTTCAACAAATATGCCAAATAGCATGCCTTTTGTTCCCAACATACTTTGAAATTCTTCTGGAGTAATTGTTACGCATAACTCCCAGCTATCTAATTGTTTTAGGATCCTTTGATGTAAATCTACTACCTCCTGCAAGTGTGTTTCATTTAGCATAATCATTTCGTATGTATAGTATTTTGAGTCATTCATATTTTTTATATAACCGCTATCAATCACTGCCATTCTTAACTCTCCTTTACCTTGTATTCCTCTTTTCCTTCAACAGGATCTTTATACGACGATATGAAGAAGAATAGAATCAGTGCTCCAAAACATGCTGCTGCGATTAATCCTACACCTGTTTTGTTGCCAAAGACTAAAACACTACCAAAAATCATGGGACCCAACATTTGCCCAATTTTTTTAACATTACTGTAATAACCTAAGGCTTGGCCTTGACCAAAATCTATAGATGCTTTCAGTCCAAGGAAATAGTTGGTCTGTGCTACCAAACCAAAGCTATCTGCAATACCAAGGAGTACCACAGCTATAAACGCAGTTGTAAGGCTTCCATTTAATGCAAATGTCATGGTGCCGCCAATAACAAGGGCATATGCAATAAGCATCGATCTTTTATGTCCAAAATACTTGCCTGTATACTGACTAAGCATTGGTCCTAAATACACAATGCACAGCCCATGTAGTAGGAAAGCACGTCCTATATTAGAGACAGAAACCCCTGCTCCTTGTGCATAAATCGGGAAAAAGTAATCTAAAAACATGCTGCAAATTGCAGTTGGAATCAGAATTAGTAAAAAGTAAGAAAACACCTGCCGATTTGCAAGAAAACTTTTAATACTTAATCCTTGAGACTTTTGATCTCCTTCTGATGATTTTTTCACAGCTGCTACATTAGGTACAAAAATCAAGGCAAATGCAACCGCCAGCATCATTACAATGACAGAGATATAAAATACTTTAGAAAATCCGATTCGATCTGCCAGCATAGCTCCAATAACAACACCACAGTTTATTCCTGAATAAAGTCCAGAATTAAGGGCGGAAAAGCCTTCAGTCTTTTTAAGAGGATTGGCCAATATAAATCCTCTGACTGCCATCAATGTAAAACCATATCCTGCTCCGGCAATCCCTCTAGCAAAAATAAATATACTAGGATCATTTGTAATGCCTGAAAGAAAAGTACCTACACTAAAAAATACAGCACCTATTAAGAAGGCCATCTTCCATCCCTTTCTATCAATAACCCTCCCAGCTAAAATTGTGGCTACAGCTCCAAATAAAAAATTAGATGAAAGAGGTAATCCTAGAATCACAGTCTCTGATAATCCCAAAATAGGTCTATAGATTTCCTTCATCATGACGGGTATAAAGGCACTTGGCATAAATAATGCTATAAATAAAATGAAAGTAAGGGGTCTAACGATGCCAGTATCAACTTCTCGATCATCTTGATTTTCTTCATCCTCTGCTGCTGTATCTTCATCCCCCAGTTGTTTTTTGAAAATCATCAGCATAAAAAATGTAATTTCCACCATAAAGAATATAGATGTTATTAATATCGTTAATATATCTAAAATAACCTCTTGCATTCTACTCTTTAAATAGCTCTCAGAAAGCTCTGCATTAAGGAAAGCTCTAACATTTTCAGTGTCTTCTATTAAGGGCAGCTGATAAGAAAATGAAGATTGAATAATTTGGTTATTCTCAACTGTTGTATCTGATGTCCTAAATAGCACTTCATTGTCATGACTCACAATATTTATTTCTCCAATTTCTGGGACTACATGAATAATGTTATTCATATAATCATCAAGATTATATAGCTTCCTATAGGGTACGCCTTTATTTACAACTGATTCAATATCATTTTGTATGATCCGTGAAACCATCGTTGTATTTTCAGTAGCTATATCAATATACGCCCGCCTTAATACTGAATAATTGATAAATCCATAGATAATTTGAGTTGCTCCTAATAAAACTAAGATCATAGCTAATATACGTTTTCTGTCTATCTTTCCTTCCTTTGTGGTAATAGAAACAAAATTATTTAGAAAAACCAATAATAAAACGCTAATACCAGCTAAGATTACTAAGCTATTGATAAGACTTCGAACATAGTCCTTAGTAGCTAAATCGATTACTTCCTTATCAAAAACAATATCCATATTACCAATGGGGTTTCCTTCTTTGTCTTTGATGGGCAGCATCAAATGATATTTTTGGTCTTCTAAAACCATTTGATATGAATCAGATGAATATGCATTAAATTTTGGTGCAATCGTCAATTCATATATAGGCCGCTGCTCTTCTCTAACTGTTCCATGAATATCATAAACATAAGACCCATCTCTTAGTACAATATAGACATTATCCACCTCTGGCAATTCTGTTTTGACTTCCCCTAATAGTTCTTCTATTCCAAGAAAATTATCCAACGGCTTGCCATATTTCTCAGCGTATTCTATTTTTCTTACAGTTTCTCTACCTACAACTGCGTAGCTTGATACAAGAGATTCTGTATAGTTTTGTTGGAATGAATTAATGTTAAGTATTCCTGTGAATCCTAATGCAAGAACAATTAGCAAGAGAAAGACAATGGTTAAAGTGCTCCTTACTTTCTTTATTTTCGTTGTCATAAGGCTTCATCCTCCTATCCCATTAAAGATACTTGCACTAGTATTCTCCTTCTATCCTGTTATAGATTTCATCTGCACTTAGTAATATTTCAAAGGGTGCTTTATAACCAATCCTATCAGCAACTTTTAGGTTTAGAACAATACTAGGAGTATCACCATATATTTGAGATAATTCTCTGGGCTTAGCACCCTTCAGCACTCTAGTAACATTGTCGGCACCAAATCTGCCAATGCCTGAAAAATCTGCTCTGTATAAGCTAAGTAAGGCACCATGCCTAACCTCTTGAGCACCTAGCTGTGAAAACACAGGGATACCTGCTTCATAAAAGGGTGTTAACAAATAGCTGATTTTATTTATATCACGAGTCCCTGCCGTCAGATACATTGCATCTACCTGTGTTGCTAGCTTTTTATGGGCTTCAAGGACCTCCCTGTGATATCGTTCACGATCCTCATCATCCCTAGCCTCATCAACAGTATAGGTAATAACTTCATACCCCAGTATATCAGCAAGCTCTTCTATGTCATCTAATGCAGCATATATTCTTCCAACTGGAGAATCTTCATAAACCACACCTAGCTTTTTAAACTGAAATATATCATAAAATACCTGGATTTGTCTTTTATACCGATCTGAATCCATATGTGCCCATATATGATCCCGCCCAGAATCTATATCTGACTTAATGATCCCAGCACTTACAGCATTTGTTGTAGAGAAGACCATAACAGGTGTATTATGATCATCATTAGACAACAGCCGACCAGCATAAGTACCTTTGGCAACCATTAAATCGATATCCTTGGTTTCTGTCAGTCTTTTATGAACTGCCTCCTCATCACCAGGTCGATACAATGAATAATATGCATCTTGAACAAATTCAATATATGGACCAGTATCTTGAGCTGCTAACCAATTCCACATAATCAAGCTGTCTTCTTGCCCAATCTCATATGGCATTTCTTCGAGGTTCACCGATATCCACCCAGATTCATTAAGTCCAAAGATAAGTCCATACAGTGAACCCGTAAAATTTAAAAATGGTTCTGATTCACAATACCCAATACGCCATTTGTTACCATCATTTGTATCAGGAGAATTACTAAGGATATCTCCCGAGCCTGGCATTGCTATGGTTACTATTTGCATAGATACTAGAAAAATCATAAGTGTACAAACGATTTTAATCATAGCTCTTTTCAAAATAAATCCTCCTTTCTTATACATTTAAGTGGGTAACCTAAATCTTTGATTTGGAACTAGTCACTTATGCTGCGGGAAATAAAGTTATGCCTTTTCATCCACCAGCAATCCTGCGATCTCCCACATTTTTGCTACCATGTCCAACAATTTTTCTGGAGGAATTTCCCTAATAACCTCTTGATTTTCTGTATTAACAATCTTTACGCTGATACGCTTGGTTGCTTCATGCACAGAAAATTGAAGCTCTGAGGGAGGTTTTAAAATCACTTTATTTGCCTTCTCAATCATTTCAATCAATTTTTCTTCTCCTATGCTTTGACTTTCCCCCTCTAGCTTAACAGTGCTTTTTTGGGGGGAGTCCTGCTGGTTAGTACCCCCAGATTGTGTTTTATTATTTTGCCTTTCAGATAACTGCTGATTTTGAATCAACTGACTATGGGTGTTGGATTGTATATTTGAAATTCCCATTTATTACCTCCTTTTCATTATTCTAGAATATTAAGTAACTTTTATCAATACTTATACTGCAAAAATAGTCAAAACATGCAGTAAGAAAAAATAATTATCAGCCTTCATTTCACTTCGTTACACTCACAATGACAAGAATCTAGAACTTTTGCTACGCCCTCAATCCTTTGATATTTACATATCTCTGCCTCTTAAATTATATTTTTTTCTCCAATGTGATGTTGTAATTATACAAATAACAGACATAAAAACTTTCTTAACGTATGTAAGTTTTTTTAGAATTTTGTTTTAATTATGAAGGATTTAATAGATAATTTGTCTAAATATGTACTTATACTATATATGCTACCACACCATGGTGTCTTAGTGGTTTAAGAGAACTTTAAGAAAAGTTAAAAATTTCTTTACATTGAAACTATTAAAATGATCTTGGGGGTTCCCTATGTCTAGAAAGCTTATTAAAACTTTTATTATTCTTTCAATATGCTCTTTTCTGTTCCTATCCGCTTGTACTTCTAGCGACCTTATATCTATGGATTCACCTAAAGCAATTGATGGGGAATTGGACTTAACTGGATGGGATTGGGAAAAGGACGGGATTCTTTCATTAGACGGTCAGTGGGAATTTTATTGGCAAGCACTTTTTACCCCAGAAGACTTTAATGCATCTTATACACCGCCAGAAAAGGAATTGATTATGCTTCCTAGGGCATGGAATAAACTTGTGATTGATGAAGGCGAGCTCTCTGGGGATGGTTACGCTACCTACCGATTGGTGATTCATCATCCAGAGGATGAGATACTAGGTATTAAGGTCCCTAGAATCTTTACTTCCTATTATCTTTGGGCCAACGGTGAGTTAATTGCCTCAGCTGGTAAGGTGGATATAGATCGTACGCAAATGGTACCTCAATATTTACCTCAAGTAAAATACATTACACCGGAAACCGATAGTATTGAGCTAGTGCTGCAAGTGGCAAATTTCAGGCATCGCAGTGGTGGCCTCTTGGAAAGCATCCAACTAGGTACCGCCTCGCAAATTAGTGAAATGCGTATGAGAAATCTTGCTCTTGAACTTTTTCTGTTTGGTAGTCTATTTATCATTGGTTTTTACCATCTTGCCCTTTTTATATTTAGAACAAAAGATAAGTCTACCCTTTACTTTGGTATATACTCCTTATTGCTCAGCACAAGAACCTTATTGGTTGGGGAAATATTTTTTATTCATATTTTCCCAAGCTTTAATTGGGAAATAGCTCATAAAATGCAAACCTTAGCTTACTATTTAGGTCTGCCTTTATTGTATTTATTCCTTGATGCTACTTTTCCTAACGACATTCCAAAGAAGTCTAATTCTTTTATACAGATTGTTGCGTCAGGTTTTGCTTTGTTGGTGTTGCTAACCCCTGTTAGAGTCTTCAGTCAATTTAATCCCCTTTATCAGATATTTTCTATTTATGGATTTGCTTATACAATCTATATTATTGTTCGTGTCTGTAATAGGAAAAGAGAAGGCTCTTACTTAATTGGAATAGGCGTCATTTTCCTTATCCTATTTACCTTGAATGATATTATTTTTCTCAGTATTCTATTAGCAGATGCAGATAATCATTTTTTGCGGAATTATATTACAAGGGGAAATCTATCTTCTTGGGGGCTGTTGATTTTTGTATTTACTCAGTCTTTAGTAGTAGCTAAGAAATTTTCTAAAAGTTTTTCTAATGTAGAACTATTGTCAATGCAGCTTCAACAGGTAAATGTAAGCTTAGAAGAAAAAGTAAGGGAAAGGACGCATGCCCTAGAGACTTCACGAGAAGAGTTAAAGGAAGCATATCAAGCTGTTTCTAGGTCAGAAAAATCCCTTAAGGACCTAGCTCAAAATGTATCTCATGATCTGAGGACACCTTTATCTGCTATCAAAGGCTATGTGAATGCTATCTTAGACGGAGTTGTAAAGGAACCACAACAACAAAAAAAATATCTTAAAAGAGTTACTGATAAGGTCAATCATTTGAACCATATGGTTGAGGAATTATTAGATTTGTCTCAATTACAATCTCGACAGCTAAAGCTGATGTTTACTGAAGTACCAGTAAAACTTTTAGTGGAAAATATTAAAGAAAGGTACAGCTTAGATATGATGAATGAGCATGTACAGTTCAATGTTAATGATCCTCCTAACTGGCAGAATACCAATGATGCTGGTATGTCTTTACATGTCATAGTGGACTGGGAAAAACTTGAGCGTATTTTTACAAATCTTTTGACTAATGCTCTAAAACATACATCCGATGGTGATACAATCCAAATAAGCTTTGACTTTACTAATGAACAAAGAGACCTCATTGTCAAGGTCTCTGATACAGGAACAGGGATTCCAAAAGAGGATTTACCCCATATCTTTGATCGTTTCTATAAGGTCTCAAAGGCACGACAAACCAATAGCAGTGGCTTAGGTCTAGCTATTGTTAAAGAAATTGTAGATTATCATGGAGGTAAAGTATGGGTTGAAAGCAAGGTTGATAAAGGAAGTGATTTTTTCTTTACACTCCCTATTTATAGGATGAAACTTGATTCAGAGGAAATTGCTGTATCCCTTGAATTGTAACCCAAGCTATTTGAAGGATCTACTACTTAGAAAATCAGTGATAAAGTCAAAGGCTTAACCCAAAGCCAGAGGACTATAATAAAATAACAAAAGAGGGTTTTGTATTTAGTCAATATGAAGGAGGTGGAACCATTGGCAGGAGAAACGATATTAGTTGTAGATGATGATAATGATATCAGAGAAATTATTACCTTGTACTTAGAAAAAGAGGGTTATCAGGTAATTACAGCTTCAGATGGTAGGCAAGCTATAACCTATGCGTTTTCAATTAACCCCGATTTAATCATTCTAGACATGATGCTTCCCGTTCTAGATGGCATAGAGGTATGCCAAGCATTGCGTAAGGAACTCTCTGTACCCATCCTTTTTTTAAGCTGTAAGTCTTCACCAAGTGATAAATCTATAGGTTTAATAGCAGGTGGTGACGATTATATGAGTAAACCCTTTGATACAATGGAGTTGCTGGCAAGGGTTAAGGCTCATCTACGCAGGAATCGAATATTAGAAAATGCAAATGATACGAATGCAAAAAACAATCTGTTATGCTATCCAAATTTAAGTATTGATTTATATAGTCATTCTGTAGCAGCAAATGGACAGGAGGTTGTTTTATCTCCGAAGGAGTTTCAATTACTGGTGCTATTAGCCAAAAACCCTAATGTGGTGTTTAGTAATGAGCACTTATTTGAATCTCTTTGGGGTGCAGGAACCTTTGGTGACCACAGGACAGTGATGGTCCATATCAGCAATATTCGAAAAAAAATAGAAAAGGATGCTAAGAATCCTATATTTATCCAAACTGTTAAAGGAGCTGGCTATAAGTTTTGTTTAGTTTCAGAATAAAAAGTCAGAATAATAAAGGGTTGAAAATAAGTTAAAATCAGCGTCAAAGGGTAAAGTGTATTTATAACATTCCTATGAAAGATTAAAAACCACTAAGTGACTATTTACTTTTGTATAGCCTCTTAGTGGTTTTTAAATTGAAAGTTCCTACGCTATATTCTGTCGTTTCTTGTTTCATCACTATAGTGATAATGTAAATCTGCTATCATCAGCTTTCTATTACTACATCTAACCCTAGAACTGCTATAACCTCTTCTTTATAGTATACTGGGGATGCTATAGTTAAAACGATTTCATAGGTATCAGTAGTTATATATAAATCTGATACAAAGGTTTTTCCTTCTAATGCACCAATAAACCATGGGCGATTTCTCAAATCTATAGGAGGTATGTCATCAAGATTACAGCCTATTCTAGTGCTGTCAGGTGTATATGTATAGAGAACTATCTTATTATTGTGCTCCTTTGACAGCTTCTTAAACAGCTTTGTATGTTCAGTACTATTTAGATTAATGATTTCATCTTTTTCTGCTAAATTCTTAATAAAGTTCATCCATTTACTTTTTATTAAATCCATCGTTTCCTTTGGAACCTTAATTTGTGAGTGTTCTTTGATAAGCTTCGTCATTGTTTCGCTCATTTTTTCAAATTTGGATGTTTGAGATGCCATTGTTTCTATAATGGATGATTGTTCTTCTATTACTGATGCTACTTCTTCTGTTCCTGCGCTAATCTCCTCAGCTGCAACAGTTACTTTATTTAGATGAGCATTCATCTTTTCTATTTCTTTTTCTTGCAGTTCAATATCTTCACAGGTTTCAATCATCGTATTGACTGTTAATTCACCTGCTGTAACCATAGATTGTCTGAGTTCATCCCCACTTGAGCAAGAACCTTTCTATAATTGTAGAGTAAATTGTTAATACCATCGGCAAGTTCATTTAGCTTTACATCCTTACTAGAAATTTTTTTACTTAAATTACCTGAGTTAACTTCTTCTATTCCTGAAACAATTTCATTGTAATTCGACCCTCTACCTACTAATCTCCCCAAACCCACCACCAAACGCCTCCTTTGGTAAAGATACTATCTCTTACTTTATATTTTAATTGTTGTTAGTTCATCTTACGTTTTATTGATTGTTTTAAATTGGAGTATTTTGCAGAATTTTCTGTAATATTTGTTATAAATACCTTTATTCTATTCAGAAATATACCGCTATTTTTTTAACAGTATTCACATCTCTATCTGCTCAAGAGTTATAGACATCAAGCAAAAAACTCTATACAATACTAAAGCACCCATTCCTCGCATATAGGTGCTATGATATCGTTGTATTTTCTAAGCCAATAGTATTTGTACGCTGTATTATTTTTAATGTGATGAAAATATTATTGCTATCCTATTATTTCCATCTGTTTCTTTTTGCTTAAGGAAGATAAGACTGATTCATAAGACATATCAATCATTTGCTTTAATATATTATCAGGTACATCTCCGTCTAGATACACTGAGTTCCAGTGTTCCTTGTTCATATAATAACCTGCTACGACATCTTTATAATCTTTTCTTAAACTTCTCCCAAATTGAGGATGGCATTTTAAGGTGATGATAGCTTTTTTGTTCTTATCTCCACCTTGCATAGCAAACATTTTTCCTCCTATAAGATATCTTGTTGCATCCCATTCAACCTTAAAATCCTTTTCTGCACCTAATTTTGATTTGCAGTATTCATCCAGCCATGGATATTTCATTGTAATCCTCCCTTTTCTTAAGAATAAGTTTTTTTCTAACTAGTAAAAATATAATACCCTACTATGGTCGTCTCATCCCTGTTTAACTATATTTTAATACCAAGCCAACTCCCATCTCCTTTATGGTAACAGCTTTCGATAAGGCTATCTTTGATTTTAAATCCGTGCAATGTCCTGCATGCATTTGATTTATATTCCTTTGTTCTATATATTCAGTAGTATATTTAAGTAATTCCTCTGTTGGGTCTAGCAAATGAAAGCCTCCAACTATATCAAAAATCCTATCCTCTTGACAAACCTTTTTTGCATATTCAATAATATTACATATCCCTGCATGTGAGCATCCTGTTATAATCACTAAGCCCTTTGTAGACTTGTAGGCCAGTGCAGAGTCGTCCAGCAAATAATCATCTACTTCTTTGGCATTATACTGAGTTTTTCCAATAGGCTTTTTATTTTCAAAATGATTCGTTCTTTCTATTTCTCCTAGAAAAACCAGCTTGTCTGTTATCCACACTGGTTCTTTGCTTAATGTCATATGAAAATGCTTTGCTAGTTTCTCCTCTGTAAGTATGGAGCCTATCTCTTCCTTGTCTGATATTTGCTTATGTTTAAATGCTAGTGGATGCGCCATAAGCTGAGGTTTATTATAATTTATATTTTCTATCGTTGCTTCTGTATAAAGCTTTATCAAATCATATAATCCCCAGGTATGATCAATATGCCCATGGGAAATCACAATAGTATCTATGTTCCTTAAGCTTATATTCATTTTTTGTGCATTTCTAATAAATGCATCAGAGTAGCCTGCATCAAATAAAATATTCATATCCTCTAATTCAATGAAATAAGAAACTCCTGGTTCACCGTAAAAATAACGATCGATCAAGGTATTGTTATCTAGTAGTATTGTCAATTTCATCTTTTGTGCTCCCTTCATTTTATCTTAGCTACCATAATTTGTGAAATACCTGCAGCAATATTCATGATGGCTGCTATCAACCCAAGATACAGGGTAAATCTCCATCGACCTTTGCTGGCCTCCCCTTCATCAAATTGTATTTTCGTATTATATACTAAACCTAACATTACTACTGCTAAAGAAAAAGGTGATAGTCCAGGGATCATGATTTCTTTAGCTAAATACAGTACAGATGTAACAATTGTAATGATAGCAGCAATCATAGTAACAATATTAATAACTTTGTGCTTCATTTTTTTCACCTCACCACATCTATTATAGAAGATATTTGTTAAAACTATCAGCTAAAGCTAGTAGCTGTGTTTAACAACATAAACACTATCAGTAAAACTGAAAAAGTACCCAAGCCTATCAAATACTAACCATTGAAAAATTTTATTTATACTATTCATCTTTCTAAATCCTTATATTTCTTATTTAACTCTGTATGGTTGTTTAAACTATACAATTCATGCTCCTGCTCTTGGAACAATACTTTGGCCTCCAATGTCAAACCAGTCTTCAATGCTACTCTTTTAGAAGGAATATTATCTGGACGTATTAAAGAGATCACTCTATTTTTTCCTAGCTGATGAAATGCATAGTTTTTACAAGCTATTGCTGATTCTGTAGCAAATCCTTGATTCCAATAGTCATCTAAAATCCTATATGCAATCTCGGTTTCCACACGATGATTAATTTTTTGATGTAATAGACCACACATACCAATAAATGTATCACTGTCCTTCAAAAACGCTGCCCAAAAACAATGGCCATATAACCCATAGCTTTCTATTATTCTATTTAATAATTCTTTTGTTTGCTTCACATCAAGTACTTCAGGGAAAAATCTCATAACATTCTCATTTGAGGATAAAAGATATAAATTATCAAAATCATCCTCATAAAAATGTCGTAGATATAATCTTTCGGTCTGTAAAAGAATATCCTTTCTATTGGTCATATCTATTGCACCTCGTCAAAATAATCATTAAATACTCTTAAGCATTAAGATCATATTTTCCTCTCTAAAATAGTCATTCTTCTTATAAAAGCTCTCAGCTAAACTGTCTTTTGCTGTTAAAAGATAAATACAGGAGATATCCTTCTTTTTTAGCTCATCATGGAGGTAATTGATTAATTCTCCACCAATACCCTTGTTTTGGTAATTGGTTTTTACACACATCTCCTTTAAATAAAACTTGTTACCATCGTGCCAATACTCCATATGTCCAAAAATAAAACCAATGATTTCTTCTCCATCTAAGTAAACATATCCTAAAAAATTAGGCGTATTGATAATATCAGAAAGCATTCTTCTTGCGGTATCATCCGTCCATTTGTCTCTCCAAGGTGCTTCATTAAATACTG
Organism: Natronincola peptidivorans; assembly: GCF_900111615.1. GTDB lineage: Bacteria > Bacillota > Clostridia > Peptostreptococcales > Natronincolaceae > Natronincola_A > Natronincola_A peptidivorans. The sequence continues at coordinate 155,775 of NZ_FOHU01000005.1, forward strand.
AGATAAATAAGCTTATACATTGATCCAAATCTGTCTGTATAAATTCCCTTCTCATCATTTTCTTAGCTTCTTGCATAAACTACGCCTCCTTGTATATACATCAATTCACTACATAGAAGAACCTGCTTTAAATCTAGAATTGTTTGCAGGCATAAAATAATACTTTCTTCAAAATATTGTAAATTCCTCTATTTTTTTCATATTCATGAATAAAGAGATTTGTTTTCTTATCCTCCCTAAGAATCTTCAAAGTGTTTAATCCTCCATTTCTTCTATAACTATGCGGTTTATCAAATCTCCTTCCTGCTCTCATCTTGTGTTGCTAACTCCCTATATACTTCCTTTATTATTATTGCAGTGAAGGTGATAGAGAGAACTAATATCCCCATAAACATCATCACCATGGCCCATTCATCCATATTGCCATAATATCCTGATGAGTTAATCACTGAATAAATGACTAAGCCGTTTGATAGAATAAACATTAAATTGCCCCAGCTTTGCTTTCTAAATAAGCCTATGCCACTAATGCATAGTAGTATTCCCATGAGCACCTCAGCAATTAAATGAAAGTAGATAGTGATTGGCTCAGTTTCTAATTCTGGTACAGTGTCGGTGGTTAATAGCATGATCCATAAACCTATAATGCATATTCCTAATAATATTGAATAATAGCCCGTTATTTTTTTTATCATCTTATCTCTCCTCGTTTTCTTAAAATACAAGTTGTTAAAACTATTGAATCCTTTCCAGGAATTTCTTTATACTATCCCAATATAGACTATGGTATTGGATTGTATTATGAACTACCCCATCAAGAATCTCTATATCAACTTCGCCCCCCCACTTTTCTGCTAAATTGGTAGCATGTTGTGAAGGTATTACTTTATCATCTTTAGCTGCTAGCACTAACAATGGTTGCTTGATATTTGGAGCCTTCTCTATAGAATCAAATCTATTTCTCAATATCCAATCTGCTGGGATTATCCTCATCTTATTTTGAACCACCTTGATTAAGCTATCAAATGGCGTTATTAATATCACACCATGAATATCCTTCTTTTCCGCAATAGCTACGGCTACTCCAGTTCCTATGCTTCTGCCCATCACAACAATGTTTTCTTTATCGATATCCTCCCGTTTAATCATCTCATCAAAAATCACCACTGCATCCTTGTGTAAGTGTTTCTCCTTTGGCCTGCCTTCACTTAATCCATATCCTCGATAATTCACTAATAATAAAGAATAACCTGAAAAATGATCCCAATTTCTAACCATATGAGACACTTCTTCTGCATTCCCGCCATAATAAATAATCAAAGGAGATTTCTCCACTTCTTTATTCTTAACCAGCCATCCATGCAGTAATGTTTCATCATAGGAGTTTATGATAATCTCCTCTACATTTGAGCTTTCTTTAATTAACTCCTCAGAATAATCCCTAGTTATTTTTTGTGGGAAGTAAATAAAGCTCTCTTGAAAAACAAATAAAGCAATTAATACCACAATATATATTAAAATTAAATAAATAGCCAAATTAATTAACCTCTTTTCTTGACCCCTGAACATATTTTTATCCCTCAAATCACTTATTTCTTTAATGCTGTTTTACAGAAACTATATCTATTGGGAAAGGCTTTTTTTGCTAATTGTGTAATCTTGTTTAAAAAGCTTGTCTTAGCTGAAGTGTATCCATCTCTCCTTTTACTCAGTCCAGCAGAACTTCATCAAGTATATTTGTATTTAATTCTATACCTGCATTGTATATCCTCTTCTAAACTAACACAAAAAAACCGTACAAAATGTACGGTGGTGATTGAAAAAACATCTATTTTCTTTGCTTTTACATGATGGATTGCCATATTTTTTCATCTGGATTTGGAATAACAGAATGATTTAATAAGGTTCCATCCTTTTCTATCGTTTTGCAAGCTGCTTTTATGGCTGCATCAACTGCTGCAACCTCTCCTGATAAAAACAAATAGCTTTTTCCACACATCCCTCTAGCAACTCGGATTTCAATGATGGATACATGAGCTGTTTTTGCTGCTATATCCGCTGCAACAATGATGGATGCTGCAGAGAAGGTTTCAATTACTCCTAGAGCACCTGCTTCCTTTATTTCCGACATACCATACATAGCAGGAAAAATACTGTCATGGGGATTTCCTAATATAAAGCTGTCTATCAAATCTTGGTTTGATTCTTTTTTTCCATTTTCTATCGCTGTATTTACAGCGCTTAGCTTTCCAGAAATAAGTACAATATATTTTCCAGGGCAAACTGTTTGAGCCTGCAGGATCTCTACATCTGCACTTTTTACCATTTTATCTGCTGCTGTAATTCCTGTAGATACAGTTTTATATTCTATTAATCCTATCGCTTGCTTCATGCATGATCACCCCGGACACGTATATTTATTGTACTGCTATTGACATCTATTATTTCACCGTCAACACTGGCATGGATCTTTGCCCCCAGCTTCCCTTCGGGAATGTCTCCAATTAATTCTCCTGTTTTTACCTGCATCCCTCTTTGTACTATTGGTATAGCAGGCTGACCTATATGCTGTTGAAGGGGTATCCTTACAACATCTGGATTACACTGCTGAAAATCCAGTGGCGCATGTACATCATATTTCTTTAATCCTAAGGCTTCAATTAATCTTTCCTGTGGAATCAGTCTGCTATTTCTCATGAAATGAAGCTTTTCTTCATGATAATCAGATGTATGTGGCTTAATCCCCTGTTGGCTCAATTTCTTTTTAAAGGGCTCCATAAGTTTTTGTGGTGATAAGCCTTGATGACAGGCTATTTTTTCACAAACACCACATCCACAGCAAGCTAAAGTCATGGTAAAGGCTTTTGCATCCTTTGTAATACCATGTGCAATTTGATTCATAAAGCGATGGGGCTCTATACTGTGGCCTAAGAGATATCTCGGGCACAAATCGGTACACATCCTGCATTGAGAACAAACTGACATTGCTCTTTTAATATGGAAGGATGGACGTATTTTCCGTGATAATACAAGCTTATGGTTTGAAGGCAGTACAATTAAAGCCTTTGTAGTCTTGGTAACAACCTCCTGACCATGAAGGAGGGTTCCTGTCATAGGTCCCCCCATAAGAATACTATAATCCTCTGTTTTAGCTCCTCCCCCACAGGCGATGGCTTTTTCTACAGTAGTGCCTATAGGAATAGGGAGGGTACAGGGTTTTTCTACTTCTCCTACTACAGTAACATAGGTGTGGGTCACAGGTTGGTGGTAATTTAGTCCGTGATATAGGTTTAAAACAGTTTCTACATTTAGAACCATTGCTCCTACTTGGATGGGTAATCCCCCTTGGGGAACAATCTTGTTTGTTACTTCATAAATAAGATTTACTTCATCACCAGCAGGATAGATATGGGGTAAAATCTTTATCTTTAGTGAATCATAAGTAGATATTATGGCAGTTACTGCATCTAAGGCATCCTTGTAGGTGGATTTGATGGCTATAATTCCTTCCTCTGCCTCTAGGGCCACCACCATATGGGATAGGGCCTCTAATATTTCAAAGGTATATACAGCCATCAGCTGACGGTCTACTCTTAATAAGGGTTCACATTCTGCACAGTTCAAGATGACTGTTTTTACTTTATTGTTCAGTTTTACATGAGTAGGAAAACCAGCTCCTCCAGCTCCTACGATGCCACATTCAAAAGCAGTCTCTACAAGTGTTGTCCTATTCATAATATCACCTTACCCATCTCTATTTTGCTAAAACAATATCCTTTTCATCGTCTACAATACCCACAATAGCTGCATCCACGGGAGCTTCCCTCATGTCGCATCCTACCCTAGCCGCGCTTCCAAGAGCAATCAACACTATATCACCTGTCCCTGCCCCTACATTATCAATGGCCACAATCTTGCTAGCTTCTCTATGCTGCATCTTTTCCAAAGGCTCTACAATTAAAAACTTATTCCCAACCAAGTTGCTATTTTTTCTCGTGCATATTACGGTTCCAATTACCTTGCCCAAAATCACTGTTTTCCCCCCTATTAAGCTTTCATCTTTTTCTTTAACACAACATGATCCCCAGATATAATGCCCATGCCATTTGCTTCATCTGTATCAAGATGCATCTCAAGGGTGAAGCTTTCATCAACTCTTACTTGTACATCGTCAAATGTACCGCCTCTTTTTCCAACAATCTCCACAGTTACAATTTCCTGATCTCTAACACCAAACCTAAAAGCATCTTTAGGAGACATATGGATATGACGATTAGCAATGATGCAGCCCTCCTCTAAATATACAACACCCTTAGGTCCTACAATTGCAATAGGGGCGGAGGCTTTAAGATCACCAGATTCCCTTACAGGAGGGTTAATACCTAATTTTATTGCATCAGTTCTTGCCACTTCCACTTGAGTTTTAGAACGTATTGGTCCTAGTATTCGTACATTCTCTATTGCTTTAAGCTTTGTGCCAACAATAGTAACCATTTCTGCTGAGGCAAACTGCCCCCCCATTAACTCTTTTTTCTTTTTTAATTGATAATCTTCTCCGAATAGTGTATCTAAATCTTTTCTACTGATATGAATATGGCGAGCGGAAACGCCTATAGGTATTCCGCCGCTTTCTTTACTAGATAATTCTTTCATTACTGTTTTAGTAATAAGATCTATGATTTTTTCTTCCACAATGACCACACCCTATTTCATCTTAGGAAGAATTCCTTCTACATCTCCATGAGGTCTTGGAATAACATGAACAGCTACAATTTCTCCTAATCTTTCTGCTGTACTTGCTCCAGCTTCTACAGCTGCCTTTACTGCTCCTACATCTCCTCTTACCATTACACTTACTAAACCTGAGCCTATTTTTTCTGTCCCAACTAATACTACATTTGCAGCCTTTACCATAGCATCTGCTGCTTCAATTGCCGCTACCAACCCTCTAGTTTCTACCATTCCCAATGCTTGTCTTTCCATTTTAATTTCCTCCTTTAATAATGGTTTTTTTATTTCTTTAGAAGCTTTTTCTTTATTCTCTTTTTTTAATTCTTCTTTTTCTTCTGTCTTTACATTTTCTTGATTTTTTTTGGTTTTTTCAGACATTTTCTTCACCACTTTTCTATTTGTTGCTTTTGTGCACTTTTTTCTATCATTTTGATTGTCTCCTCATGAGGATTAGCAATTACTCCATGAGCGGCAACGGGATAAAGCGTATCCCTTGTCCCATGATCTATAGCTTCCTGCACAGCCGATACACTGCCTTTAATGATCATGGTTACAAGTCTTCCTCCCAATTTCTTTTCCCAGGTTACCAATTCAACATCAGAGGTTTTCAACATCCTATCTAAAGCTTCAATAGCAGCCGTCAACCCCTGAATCTCTAAAAAACCAACCGCATACATAACTTGCCCTCCTATAGACCTATAATCTTATTTAAACATAGGAAGAATTTTTTCTACTTCTGTGTTTGGTCTTGGGATTACATGGGCAGCCACCAATTCTCCTAATTTCTCTGCAGCACTAGCCCCTACATCCACCGCTGCTTTTACTGCTCCTACATCCCCTCGCACCATTACTGTTACAAGGCCAGAGCCAATTTTTTCTGTTCCAATTAAAGTTACATCCGCTGCTTTTACCATTGCATCAGCTGCCTCAATGGATGCTACTAATCCTCTAGTTTCCACCATACCTAATGCTTCCTGTGCCATTATCAACGCCTCCTAAGAATAATATTTTAAATTATATTTTTTCACCTTATTTTTTGAAACACTGTAGTTTCAGTAATTTTTCTGTATCCTTTTCTGGTCTGGCAATTACATGACTGCTTACAACGCCGGATACTTCGCTAGCAACTGTGATCCCAGCTTCTATCCCCGCCTTAACATCTTCTATACTTCCTCTAATTTTTACTATTACAATTAAGGGAACCTTTAATTTTTCTGCATTCGCAGGCTTGTTATTATCAAAAGCTTCTATGGTTATATTGCCGGCTTTGCAAGCAGCATCCGCTGCCATGAAAGCTGCCGTAAGTCCATAAACCTCTAGAAATCCTACCGCCTCACCCATTTAGGTCACTCCCTTACCTATTGTTCACATAGGCCACTTTGATTCCTTCCAGCCTCATATTGACTTCCATCGCTTCGTTAAGTTCCTCAAGAGAAAAACGATGGGTGATTAACTCTTCAACTGGAAGACCAATTTCATTTGCTCTTTTTAGGAAGTCAAAAGTGGTTGGATAATCCTGAATTGTATAAATCCAAGAGCCCACTACTGTAATTTCTTTTTGACAAATGTCCCAATGAGGATTAATGGTGCAATCTCCATTATCTACGAAAAAACCTACTTCGCAAAGTCCACCGCCACGCTTAACAAATTTCCATATATTTGAAGCTGCTTGTGGAACCCCAGTACATTGGAAGGCAAAGTCACAGCCTTTACCAGTAGTAATCTCCTTGACTGCTGAGATCAGTTCCTCAGTGCTTCTATAATTTTTAAAGTTTAGTATTTTAGTAGCTCCTAAGCCCTTTGCCATGGCTAATCTTTGGTCATCTCCATCGATGGCAATGATGTTTAATACTCCCATGGTTTTCAGTACTGCAATTAGTAGCAAGCCTATGGGGCCACAGCCTTGGACCAAAGCTGTGCTATTAAATTTTAATAATCCTGTAGTCTTGGCTCTCTCTACCGCATGGATCACAACTGCTGCTGGTTCAATTAATAGTCTTTGATTTAGATTCATATCGTTTACTTGGAAGAAGGTAGAATTTTTTCTAAGAACAATATATTCTCCAAACCAACCATTTAAATGGTACTCATCATCAGGCAATAGTCCATATACATTGGTATCCTCCAGGAGATTACTTTTACTCGGGTCTACTGCCGCGGCATCCTCTGGTGCTTTATTGATGACACTGGTAACAATTTTATCTCCAATTTTTACTGGCTTTCCAGCACTGTCAATTTTCACATTTTTGCCTAGCTTTACGATTTCTCCTGTTCCTTCATGTCCAAGGACAACTGGTATTAGGTTAAAGGGATCTCCTTTGTATTCATGGAGGTCGGTACCACATACCCCACAACCCTCTACCTTTACAAGAATTTCATCCTCTGATATGGTTGGAATAGGAAATTCCTTTACTTCTATTTTCTGTATATCTGTTAACACTGCTGCTTTGCAGGTGTTTGGTATCCTTTGATTATTGTTGATTCCTTCTTTGCTGTTAGAGGTTCCCTGCATTTCCATTAATACTTGTTTTATAATGGCTTCAATTTGCACTTGATTTGTCTCCAACTTTTTCCCTCCTTATCTTATAGATAAATTATCTGACAGTACACATCTCCTGCTTTTGGTAAAGGTTTTGGTGGAGGTTAATCCTTCCCCTGTTTTGCTAGCAATTGTGAAGCTGCAATATCCTTCGCCGCCAAAGCCTAAGGCTGCATAGGAGGGCGCGTTTTTCACGAAAATTGCTGTGTCTATTGCTTTCCCAAACCTTGTAAGATTGTCTACATTTTTTGAATGTATGTGGGCAGAATGACGATTTCCATGCTCCAGCTCCTTAGCTATATCCATAGCCTCTTGAAAATCCTCTGCCCTGATAATCCCTAGGACAGGCATCATTAGCTCCTCTACAACAAAGATATGATCTCTAGGGGATTCAAAGATGATACATCGAATATCTTCCTCAACCTCTACACCGATTCCCCGCAATATCAGCTTTGCATCCTTACCTACCCATTCTCTTCTTACCATTGGATGTCCCTTAGATGTATCTAAAAGCAGGTTAGCTAATTTCCCAACTTCCTGCCAGCTTGCTTTATAGCATCCATTTTCTTGCATATAGTAAAGGAGTTCATCAGTTATTTTATTTACTGCAATCACTTCTTTTTCAGCGATGCAAGGAAGATTGTTGTCAAAGGTTGCTCCATTTACGATATCTTCCGCTGCTTTTTTTATGTCGGCGGTTTCATCAACCACAACCGGTGGATTTCCGGCACCTGCACCGATTCCCCTTTTACCTGAGGATAATACTGCTTGTACAACTGCTGGGCCTCCGGTTGCTACTAATAAAGGGATATCTATATGATGAAAAAGTACATCTGCTGTTTTTAAGGTAGGCTTTGTAACAGAGGTAGCAATATTGGCTGGTCCCCCTACCTCCATAGATGCTTCATTCAAAAGCTTTACTGCTTGATTAGAAACCTGTATGGCTCCTGGATGAGGATTAAAGACTACAGTGTTCCCTCCTGCAATCATTCCTATGGTGTTGCATATCACGGTTTCACTGGGATTGGTAGACGGAGTAACAGCTCCAATAACACCAAAGGGCCCCTGCTCTACCAAGGTAAGGCCTCGGTCTCCTGACCATACACCTGTAGTAAGATCCTCTGTTCCTGGTGTTTTTTCTGCCACCAGCTGATGTTTCAATACTTTATGACCTACACGCCCCATCCCTGTTTCCTGTACCCCCATTTCTGCCAACAACTGGGAGTTTTCAAGGGTTTTCTTTCTAATATTGCTAATAATCTTTTCTCTAAATTCTAAAGACATTTCCCTAAGCTGTTCTTGTGTATATTTAGCTGCCCTTATGGCGTCCTCCATGTCTTCAAATATTCCAAGTTCTTTTTGGATTGGAATTTCACTGGTACTTTGCAGCTTTTTTAAGACTTCCTTTACAATTTCCTGGATTTCTCTGTCTGCCACTGCCATTTAAGCACCTCCTCTACTTGTTCTATGCCATATTCAGCCAGTAAGATATCCTGCTCTGCACTACCCCCGCTTACTCCTAGGCCCCCAATAACTTTATTTTGAGCTTTTATGGGACAGCCTCCTCCAAAGGTTACAATTTTACCTTGGTTTGTATTTTGAATCCCATATAGGGGTTCTCCTGGTTTACAAAGCTTTCCTAACTCTTTCGTAGAGATTCTTACTGCTGCAGCTGTATATGCTTTGTTTACGGCAATATCGTAGCTTGCTGGTAAAGCATGGTCCATCACATGGACCCCTATCATATTTCCCTCACTATTTGCCACAGCTACAACTACTGGCAGTCCCATTTTTTTTGCTTTTATTTCAATCTTATCCATTAGTTTTTTTGCTGTCTCTAGTGTTAATTTTATATCCTTTTGCCCTATACCATCATGATGTTGAAGTACTTCAACCACTGCTTCTTCGATGATAGATTGAAAATCAACATATCGAGCAATGGTATAGAGATAATCTGATAATCGATTCATATACTGTTTTACTCTAGGTTCTACTGCATCCCGCTTATCTACAGTGATCAAATATCGCTCTCCACGCCTTGCAACAGTCCTAGCTATGTCCAGCATGGAGGATAATACAGTTTTTCCAGGTAAAACAAATTTTTTCTGTTTAGGAAATTGTGCTTGCAGTTTATCAATTTCCTTTTCTAAATACGTAATCTCTTTTTGTTGTATTTGCCATTCTTTTTTTTCGTCATTAGCCAAATCTGCCATAAGAAGCATTAGATTATTTTGTATAAGCTTTAAGGATTGAAGCCAGGGGGCATTTTTTTCAAAGCTAATGATCCAACCTATATAACTGTTCAATTCATCTAGGGTTCCTAAAAGATGAATTTTATCATCATCCTTTGTTAGGAATTTGCCCTGTAAATTGATTGTATTTCCTTCATCTCCACTTTTTGTGTATATTTTCATAACATCACCTTGCTTTAAAAGGGATTTTTTTTACATACCGTGCTGCATTGCTTCCCAATAGTCTAAATTCTTTCTTTTCCTTAGTATTAATTAAAAAAACAGGCGTGTTCTTTTTCATATGAACACATTGAAATAGTGCATGATAACCTTTTACAGCGATCCCTGCTCCTAATAGAGAATTATGAGCTGCATTCCAACCTAAATCGAATACATCCTTGTCTTCATTATAGGCAATTTCATATAAGCAGCCTTCTTCTTCTATTCCTGCGGTAATTTCCTCAAGCAATTCTTTCTCTGGATTATATACTGCAATATGAATCATAGGTTTTCGATATTCCATGTTTATCCTCCTACATAATGCATTAAAAGTCCGGTTGCTACTGCATTTCTAGGTCCTTCCTGCTGTCGGATATTCCCTCTTCCTGATACGATTTTATAATGAGAAAGTTCTTGAAGAATCATTTCAGGTATTTCAAAATCTAAGGCAGAACCCCCCACTAATACTACATTGGGTATGGTCCTGACTTCTTGCTTGGGAGCAATTTTTTTCAATGCCCGTATAGCATTCCTTATAAAAACCTTTTTCTTTGACTCCCTGCGTATTTGAAAAATTTTCTCCATAGAAGCATCACCTTCAATAGGAATCATTTCTTCTGCCATTACAACAACCCTACCATAATACTTTGGATGCAGTGGTTCATCATAGAAGCGTATTTCACCATTTTCCATCCTGATGTGGAATAAGCTTTCTACCTTCGCCAAAGGATACTTTTTTATGGCTTCTGCTAAATATAAATCCTTTAACCCTAATTCCTCAGAAATAAGTAATGTAACCAGTTGTCCAGCTCCTGCTAGATGAATAGATTGTACCATTCCATTTTCATTTAAAAGAGCTGCGTCTGTAGACCCGCCACCTAAATCCAATATAGCTATAGGAAGCTTTGTACCGGGGGTAGTTATTGCTCCTAGTACCGCCATTACTGCTTCAACCCCAGCAATTTTTGTGTGGACCCCTGTCATTTTTTGCAGTTTCTCTGCCACTCTCATCATGGGCAGTTTGTGGGTTTTTACCATAGCTGCAATCCCTACAGCCTTTTCCATACAGGTTTCACCTGCTATGCCCCCTTGAATCTCTACAGGTACTGTTGTATCAACAGCTAATAGGTCCTGTATATAAATTTGTTCTACTCTTTGTTCTGTCAACGTGGCCAAGGTTTCCTTCATTTTGTTTAGCATATTACCTACATTGGTTCCTTGTTGGCCTTCTATGTCTTTGATTTCCTTGACCTCTTCCAGCTTTACCATGATTTTCTCTGCACCATCATCAACATTTGCTTCCACACTATGATTTGGCCCATGTATATATAGGAAACCTGCATCGATCTTTTTTTCCTTTACTTCTCCTTTAGGGGTTTTGATCACCACTGCAGAACGATTTCCTACTAGACTTTTTGCTATGGGTACAATCCTTTGGGTTTCCTCAGGTGTTAGTTGAAAAAGAGAGGCAATACCATATGGATTAGAAAGGGTTTGTATGCTTTGTCCCGGTGGTGCCACCTCCACTGATGCCATTACACCCCTAGGTATTTTTTCAATATAACCTACCTCATCAATAATAGGTAGTTTCCTTTCCAAGCGATTGTAGACAAGAACGCCTTCATCTGCCTGCAAAATAACACCTGTAATATTTATTTTATTGCGTGCTTTATTGACTTTATCAGCAATTACTTCATAGGAATACATTTTAGATGCCACTATGATATAAGGATCTTGATTCATTACACTGTCTAAATCCTCTATGAAGATAATCTTTCCCGTCCCTAATCCTATTCCCCCTGGTGTGGAAGGATTATGCCCAATCATGGTTGACTCAGTGATAATGGTTTCTGTGATGGTTTCCATAGCTGTATCTCCAATCACAGGTGCTGCTTCATTTAACAGTATAACATCTAAATCCTCCACCCTTTTTCTAGAAGAATGAAGTGCCTTCTCTAAAGCTCCAATTACGCCTATAGTATTCTCCTGTGTTCCTTTTGTTCCTGTGGTAGTTGTCTGATTGCTGCTAACAAACTGAAGGGAGCCTTTTTCAGAGATAACACCAATACAAACCTCTGTTGTGGAATTCCCAATATCCACTCCTGCAATCCATTTCATCTTGCATGCTCCTTTAGGTTTTTAAAATACCTCGTTTTTCATATACAAGTGCACTTTCTTCTATCATTTTTCCACAGTCTATCGCCCCATATTGATTTTTTAAGGTTCTAGCCATCTCTAGTAGCTCCTGCTTTGTGGCACGATAGGGTCGTAATTTATCATAGATTTCTAGTATCAGTTCATCTGGTACTTCTGTCAGCTCACTAGCACGGTTAAAGTTTTGCTGCATCTGCTGTCTCCCATGTTTTTTAGCAATGTCTCCTTGCTTTTTCAACGCTTCCTTTGATATCTTTATGTCATCAGCAGAGATTTTTCCCTTCATGATATTCTCAATGGTAATATCCTTTAATGTCTTTCCTGTTTTCGAACGTATACTTTCCTTGCTATTGTGGGATAAGGAATACATCATCCATCTTCCCCCTCTCTATTTATACATTCTTAAATTCTATGGAAGGATTCTTTCTTTTTACTTCCTCAGTTTCCTTTATATGCATTAATGCTGCTTTTACTTGATATTTTGGTCGGACCATATGATCGTTTTCAACTGCAATGGGAATAACAGGCAACCCCTTAGCATATCTGGCTGCATTTTTGCCGATTTGCCTATACAATTCTAGGGTTAATAGAGGTGCTTGAGGAAAAAGCTCTAAATTGGTTAGAGGATATAGATCCTTTTGATGAATCAAAATGGTACCCTTTGATTGAAGTCCTATTCCTATACCAGAACCACTTAGACTTGCTGCCTCTTTTCCTATAAAGGCCACATCTGAGGTCTTGTAAACTTTAATCACCCTCGGGTACATTCCTTCTTCTTCTATCCCAGCCTTGATTTCTCTAAGAACTTCTCTGTGATCCAGTCCATTGATGGTTCTTGTTATTTCCTTTAAATAACCTGGTCCTACTCCAATCACTACTTCCTTAACATCATTTCCTTTTTTTGCTTCATCCCTTCCATAGGATGCCGAATAGCCTATTGTCTTACATTCCACTTTTCTCATTTCTTCTACAACCAGCTTGGTGATTTCTTTAATGAGTTCTTCGTTGATCTTCATATACTCACCACCTTTAAAGCCCATTGAAATCGATGGTATGAGGAATTTTCTTAATTTCTTCCCATCTTTTTTTGCTTACCCGATATCCCGTGCCAGGTCCTTGATAGTCATTTTTATCGTTTATTCCGCTAATCACCTGAAAATCTTCATCTAATATAGCGGAGGTTTGTAAATAATCTCCTGTGATCCTCTGCTTTAACATCTCTAGAATACTTTCTGCCACCTCTGTATATCCAGTTTCCTCTAGTGCCTTTACAATATCAATTCCGCTGGTTCCCTTTTTCATCAGTTCATCTACAGAGGCTAAATCCTTTACTACATCACGATCCGGCATGTCCTTGCTGCCATGAGCATAAGCTGCCGCTTCAACTTCTTCATCTGTAATGGGATTTAAGGATAACCTTGCAAATACTGCCTGCAATACCTTTGCTGCTTTTCGTCGAACCTCGATCACTTCTTCCTCTGCTACTGGCTTTAATCCACCATCCACCATTAAATCTCTTTGAAGTATATTATAATCATCAAAATCTTCAGCATCAAAATTAGAGCCGGCAAAAACATTATCATAATTTGGTGTGCCGCTGTATCCTGAAAAGATAAAATCTGTTCCTGGCAAAAACTGCATCATGGTCCTTGCTGTTCTTCTTATGTCAGAATGTGAAAAGGTCTGATCATTGGAGGAAGCAACCTCTAAATCTAACATCGCTGCAATAAGATTTTCTGCCAATACCCCCCGGATGCCTGATGGTACTGAGGCTGCGATTCCGATACAACTGACGGATCCATTTTGCAAGCCTTGAACACCTGCTCCCTTGGTAACCATGATACAACGGGTTTCTAAGTAGAGCATGGATTTCCCTTCTGCATTCCCCATAAGTACTTCAGAGCCTGTTCCAGAGGTGAAACGCATCTTTAATCCTCTTGAAGCATATGCAGCAGCTAAAAATGCTTTTGAGTAGGGAGTATCATCGCCATCAATAAATACTTCTTCTGTCCCATATACGGATATTGTCTCAGCGTATGTAGTAAAACCCCTTATGCCTAATGCTAGTTCTGTGGCTTCTTCCACTGCACATTGAGTGAGGACGCCTCTTTTTCCTACCTGAGATCCAATTAAAAGGGCAATGGCGTTCATAGGGGCATAACGGGCAATAGCTACAGTAGTCTCTTCTTCTCTGAAGCCCCTCAAGGCTCCCTCCGCTGCATCTGCCGCTATTTGGGCTGGATGATCCTTCATGTTTGTAATATGGGCTTGATTTGAAGGGGTTTTCCGAACCCGCATCTTTTGCATAGCCATCATCATTTCTACTACGTTTAGATGGTTTACCACTTCTATGATTTTTGCTGGTGTTAAACCCTTTACTATATCGATAACTTCTTTTCTAGATACATGGATATCCACCATTTTCCTAGCAATATCCAAGGAATCTAAAGACATTGATTGTTGAGAGGAAGCGATATCAATGGTATAATCTGCAATAAATTGATCAATAAAGTCAAAGTCTTCTCTTTTTTTTCCATCCATCTCTATAATCATGCCCCGTTGAACCTTTATAGAAGGCGTTGGGTCATAAGGACTCTCCATTGCTACAAATCCTTTTTCCGGCCACTCATCGATAAATCCATCTTTATTTACAGGACGTTGGTCCAAAATTTCAAATCGTTTTGATCGTTTCATGGACCTTACCTCACTTTCTATTGCATACCCATTTGTTCAATTACTCTTTTTGTAACCTCTGCAACTACTTTTGCTACATCGCTATCCTGTACCTGTGGTGCTGCAACACTTCTATTGCTTCCTGCTTCCGAAGCTACAGCGTTACATCCTGTGGTACATTGCTCTCCACCAATTTCGTTACAGATCTCAGCAGGATGTCTTCCAGCTAATCCAAATTGCTTTCTTAATTCATATAAACGCTCCACCTGTGCCCCTGACAGCTCCTTAGGCCCACCTAATTGTGTTGAAATGCATAGAAGCTTTGCATAAAACTCTAAGGACTCCATCTTGTGGTATGCAGTTGTTAAATCTGCTCCATAGCTTAAGGCACCATGGTTCTCAAGTAATACAGCATCATAATGCTGTAGATATTTTGAAACTGCATCAGGGATCTCCTCGGTGGAAGGTGTTCCATACTCGGCAATCGGTACACAACCAAGGGCGATCACTGCTTCTGGCATAATTGGTTTAGTTAGTGGAATGCCAGCTATAGCAAAGCTAGTAGCATAAGGAGGATGAGCATGAACCACTGAGTTTACATCAGCTCTTTCCTTATATACACGTATATGCATTTTGATCTCAGAAGAAGGTCGATATTTACCATTTGCCGCCAGAACCTTTCCATCCATATCTACTTTGCAGATCATATCCGGAGTCATAAAACCTTTACTAATTCCCGTAGGTGTAGCTAAGATTTCTTTATCATTTATTTTTACTGTGATATTGCCATCATTAGCAGCTACAAATCCACTATTATACATTCGCTTCCCTATTTCACAAATCTGTTTTTTCACTTCGTATTCTGAAAACATTATTATCCATCTCCTTTTTGTTTTTCTTTTTATATCTTTGTATATCTGTATATTATCATTTTAATTAAGAGAAGTCAACAAAAACACAAATGATTTAACTGCTTTATAATGTCTTTTTTATTTGTTTCTAATTCAATCTATAGGTACATATATACTAATATTCTTGGTTAAAGTGATAATAAATTGATTGTAGAATTCCTATAATTTATGGTATAATTAAAACAACATTTATAAAGCAAAACAAAGAAAAATAAATTTTATTACATGCTAAAGGAGGAAAATTCATGTGGGATCAGAAGACAGTTAACTTAGCCTTTGACTTTGGAGCTTCTAGCGGAAGATTAATGATGAGTTCCTATGATGGAGATAAGATTGTGTTAGAGGAGGTACATAGGTTCCCCAATGAGCCAGTCTATCTTAATGACAATTATTATTGGGACTTTCTTCGTTTGTTTCATGAAATGAAGACTGGATTAAAAAAAGCCGCTGCTTTGAATGTAAAAATCTCTAGTATAGGAATAGATACATGGGGAGTAGATTACGGTCTTTTAAATGAAGAGGATGAGCTAATAGGGAATCCTTTTAATTATAGAGACAATCGTACAGATGGGATTCTGGAAAAAATCGAGAGTACTGTTCCATATTCTGAAATTTATAATATAACAGGCATTCAGCATCTCTCCTTTAACACCTTATATCAACTATATCATGATGTTCACTACAGAAGCTCTATGATGTCCAATGCCAAAACGCTGCTATTCATACCTGATCTATTTAACTTCTTTTTGACAGGTAATAAATTTAGTGAATATACAATTGCATCTACCTCCCAGATGCTGGATTGTAAAGAGCTTACATGGTCATTTGATTTATTAAATATGCTGAAGATTCCGACTGATGTTTTACAACCTATTATCCACCCAGGAGAAATATATGGATACCTGCAGGATTCTGTCGCTAAAGAGGTAGGTTTAGAGGCTGGTATTCCTATAGTTGCCATTGGTTCCCATGATACTGCATCTGCCGTTGCTGGGATCCCTCTAAAAGATTCTAATCAAGTGTATTTAAGCTGTGGAACCTGGTCCCTGCTAGGTATGGAATTAGATGAGCCTATTATTAATGAAACAGCCCTGAAGTACAATTTTACTAATGAAGGCGGTGTTTCAAATCGTATCCGCTTCCTTAAAAACATCAATGGCCTATGGCTTATTCAACAGCTAAAGAAAAACTGGCAGCACTTAAATATTGATTACCCACAAATCAGTAAGGAAGCCTTGGAGGCCGTCAAAAATCATTTCGTCATCGACACCAATGACAAACGCTTTTTAGCACCTTTAAATATGGCTGAGGAGATCCAAAAGTATTGTAAAGAAACAAATCAGGGGGTTCCAGAGACTGTTGGGGAAATCGCCCGAGCTGCATATAATGGTTTAGTTAATCAATATAAGCAAACAGTTGAACAGCTGGAGGAGGTAACTGGCGTCAGCGTTGACGGCATTCATATGGTAGGTGGAGGAATTCAGGATGAGTTTTTATGTCAGCTTACTGCTAATGTCCTTAATAAAAAAGTAACTGCCGGACCTATAGAATCCTCTGTTTTTGGAAATGTGATTCTTCAGCTGATGGCTATTGACAAAATCAAGTCATTGGAAGAAGGCCGAGATATTATTGCTAAATCATTTGAAATAAAGGAATATACCCCTTAAAGGAGAAGTATAGCAAAAGCGTTTAAAGAACTTTTAAAATGATGCATTATAGGATATAATTAAAAACAACTTTTTATAGAGTAGAAAGGAAGTTTAACATGTTAGCTGTTGAACGAAGAAAAAATATCATGGCAATGCTGCAGGAAAATCATGTAGTAGTTGTGCCGGAATTAAGCAAATTGTTAAATGTAACTGAGGAAACCATAAGAAGGGATTTAGAAAAATTAGAGAAGGAAGGCTTTTTAAAAAGGACCCACGGTGGTGCCGTATTAAATGAAAGCTCTGGTATAGACCTGCCCTTTTCCCTGCGGGAAATAACCAATGTTGAGGGAAAAGAAGCCATTGGCAACAAAGTGGCAGAGTTTATCCATGATGGGGATACCATCATGCTGGATTCTAGTTCTACAGCATTGCAAATAGCAAAGTATATTAAACAGAAAAAAAACATTACTGTTATAACCAACTCTGTCAACATTCTTTTAGAGCTAACGAATGTAAAAGAATGTAAAGTTATTTCTACTGGAGGTATATTAAGACCTCATTCTTTATCTTTTGTTGGTCACTTAACAGAAAGCGCTTTAGGAAAATATCATGTAGACAAAGCATTTATCTCCTGTAAAGGTATTGATATGAAAAAGGGTATCTCAGAATCCAATGAAATGGAGTCAGAAGTAAAGAAAAAAATGGTACAAAATGCAGAAAAAGTTTTTCTTGTGGTGGATTCAACTAAATTTGATAAAACCTCCTTTGTAAAGCTATTGCAGTTATCAGAAATAGATGCGATTGTTACTGATGAAAGCCCTTCTGATCCATGGGAAAAATATTTGCAGAATGCAGGAATAGAAGTGATTTATAGTAAGTGTTTATAAGAGAGCTCTATAAAACCTATATGCCGTAAAACAAAAGCAAAAACTCCTTTTAGGAATTCAATTCAAAAGAATTTAGTTCCAAAAGGAGTTTTTCTATATATTAAAGGGGGGGAGATAGCAAAGTTACTAAGGTAATTGCTTTTACTCTAGGTAAAATACTTCTTTTAAAAATTGAATAGGTTCTTCTTCTTGAAAATCAAAAGATCCCTCCACCATTTTACTGGTGATTGCATTCCATCTTTGACATGATTCACTATTATCTATATATTTAAATGCTTTTTCTACATCATCACATTCAAAGCAGTAAAAAAACTGATTACCATTCTGAAAAATTGAATAATTCCTTATTCCAGCTTTACTATGTTCTTGCATAATCTCATCCCATGGATCTAAATGCATTTTTACATACTCATCCAGGCATTCTTCTTTAACCTTCCATGTCCAAGCATATTTATTACTCTTCTTCATTTTATACCACCTCATAAAAAGATTTTTTGAATTCTCTTTTTAACAATAGCATTATATTTGTCTCTGCATATTACATTTTAAATTTTTTTATCATGCCACTAAGCTCTTCAGCCATGTTAGTAAGTACAGAAGCAGAGGAAAGTATCTCCTCTAGGCTGGCAGTTTGTTCTTCTACGGATGCCGCCACCTCTTGACTGCTGGCTGATGTTTGTTGTGTGATATCATTAATTCCATTACTCAATTCATTCACTTTTTCTATTTCTAAAGCCATTTTTTCGATTTCATGACTTATTTCTCTTATCTGATTATCTACATCCTCACTGGTCCCTACTATGGCTTCAAAGGCTTCTCTTGCCTTCAATGCAATATCATTTCCTTCTTTAGCCTCTTTTACACCATCTACCATACTGCTTGCAACCTGCTGTGATTTACTCTGTACTTCTACCAGCATTTCATGGATTTCTTGAACTGCCTCTGTAGAGTCTTCAGCAAGCTTCCTTACTTCATCAGCAACAACTGCAAAGCCCTTACCATGCTCTCCTGCCCTAGCTGCCTCAATAGCAGCATTTAACGCAAGTAGATTAATCTGAGATGCTATATTCTCAATGGTGTTTAAAGCTCCACTTATTTGATTAGAGCGTTGGCCTAGAATTTCTGTTACTGATTGGGTAGAGAGGATTTTTTCTTCAATAACCTCTAGCTGTTGAAGAAGTTCTTCCATTTTACTATTACCAATTTCTGCTGCCTCCGTAGCCTTCACAGAAGCATTCAGAACAATTACACTTTGATTCCCTACATTATCATTACTTTGAAACAATTGGTTTGCAGCAGCAACAGTTTTTTCAGATTGTTGAGCTTGCTCCATAGCTCCCGATGAAACTTGACTAATACTAGTAGCAATTTGTTCACTGGCAGCTGTTGTCTGTTTTGCACTTTCCTGTAAAAATGTAGCAGATTCAGCTACCTTTTGACCATTTTCACGAATACTTCCAATCAATAGTCTAAGATTTTCACCCATTTTATTAAATGCCTGTGCTAATACTGCAACATCATCATTGGAATTGATGGTTACTGCTTCTACCTTTAAATTTCCCTCAGCAATATTCTCAGCATATTGGGCAAGTTTCCCTATTGTACCCGTAATTTTTTTAGTAAAAATAAAAGCACCGCCTATGCTTAATATTCCTATAATCAAGATCGCAACTATTATTAACAACCCTGCTCGATTTACTCTTTGATTAAGGTCGTCTTTCATTATCTGATATTCATTAAGCTCTGCGGCTATAAATTGTTCAATACTGTCCTTCAAAAAACCTCTTACTCTTCTTTCCTCATCATTTTGCGCTACTACCTGACTCATATCCCTATTATCAGCAGCTTCAACCGATTGGTCGATAATACCTCTATAGGTGATATAGTATCTTTCCACAGTATTTTTTATGCTTATTCCGTCTTCACTTACAGCATAACTATCTAATTCTGTGATGTTATTCATCATATTGTCTAGGATTCCATAAATATTTTCCCTGTCTTGCGGTTCTCTATCAAATGCATAATCAGATAACAGTTCTGGAACAATATCTGCTCTATTTCTTACATCATTGGCAATCATAATGGTTTCTACCATGGTATCTAATGTATCCATTTGATTTCTTAGCATAAAATATGATGTGATACTAATGCTGCCCATCAACAATACAATCACGATAAACCCTAACATTAGCTTGCCTTTTAGGTTTAAACCCCTTTTTTTTGCAAAAGTAAAAACATTTTTGTTCTTCATTGGTCCACCTCCCAAAAACTCTTGAAAGTTTTTATCCATGCTTTGCCATTTTAACTTGGTAGACCTATAATGATGGATTTAGCCATGCATGAATTTTCATCATTATGTAAATTGTTAGTGTTTGTTATGAAATGCCTATTGGAAAGAAATGATTTCCAATAGGCATTTCTATAACTGTGTTTTCTATCATTAACCATATTGCTCTTTTATAAAAGAGCAATATGCATATTTAAACTGTAAATGAATACTGACTCTTAATATACATCCTTCCACTCATTGATATTGTCTGCATCAAATCTGAATGGGTCTCCCAGCATAACTTCTGTTCCACCATCACTAGCTTCAATAACTTCTTTTGCTCCAAGATGCCCAGCATCAAAAGTATCTCCCACTGCACCTGTGATAGTACCTTCTACCAATGCATAGGAAGCATAACCTCCAAGATATCCAAGATCAATTGGATTCCACAGGTACATCCATTCACAAACACCATTTTCAATATAGGCAGCCATTTCACTTGGTAATCCAAGACCAGTTAAATGAACCTCTCCTTGTAAACCTTGATCAGTTAATACTCTACCTGCTGCTGCAATACCTACGGTAGTAGGAGCAATGATTCCCTTTAGGTTAGGGAAAGATTGTAATAATGCTTCTGTCTCAGAAACACTTTTATCTCTTAGGTCATCACCATAAGCAACTCTTACTAGCTCCATATTGTCATACTTAGGATCTTCAAGCTCTGTCTTCATCCACTCAATCCAAAGATTTTGGTTTGCAGCTTGAGAAGTAGCACTAAGAACAGCAATTTCACCTTCTCCGCCAATCATGTCATAGACAGCCTCGATTTGAACACGACCAATTCTTTCAGGATCTGCTTGGTTAATATGGACCATACGACTATCTGGATTTGTAGTTGAATCCAGTGTTAGTACTGTAATACCTTGATTCATTGCTCGTGTAAGGACTGGCTGTAAAGCATCATAATCGTTTGCTGCTAGAGCAATAGAATCTACCTGCTGTGCTATAAGTTCTTCTATCATTTGAATTTGCGCCTCAGCAGTTGGCTGATCAGGAGCTCTTAAAATTGCTTCATGTCCTAATTCTTCGATAGCTGTTTTAAATCCTTCCATCATCTTTTCACCAAAAGGATTCCCTGTGTTTTTAAAGATGATAGCATGTCTTTGCTTTGCTTCTGTAGCATCCCCTGCTTCTACAGGAGCCTCTTGACCACCTGTCTCCTCTGGAGCACTTTGACTACACCCTGTAAAAACCGTCAACACCATTACAAGACAAATCAGTATCGCTAACATTTTTTTCATTTTCTTTCCTCCCTTTTTTTTATTGCTTTTATTATATACTAAGCAGCTTTTACTGCTGTATATACATCGTTAGGTTTCCATCTTGTGTCTATTGTTATTGTTATTATGCTTCTTTAGCTTTTTTTCTTTTCTTAAACTTTATATTTGGAATCATAACAGAGAATATCAACAGCATCCCTATAATAATCAGCAACACCTGTGCAGATGTATTAATAAGACCTAATCCATAACGAAGAAATCCAATAATAAAGATGGATAGAATGGTACCAATCATCCTGCCTTTCCCTCCAGCTGTGCTGACACCGCCTAAAACAACCATTGCAATTACATCTAGTTCATATCCCATGGCAACATTAGGCCTTGTACTGCCCATTCTTGAGGTAAGAAACAAGGCTGTTACACTGGCCATTAATCCAGCTAAAGTAAAGACGATAATCTTAATTTTATCCACTTCTACACCAGAGAATCTACTGGCAGTATCATTATTCCCTATGGCAAAAACCCGTCTTCCAAAGGTGGTTTTATGTAACAGCAAGCCATAGATCACAGCACAGATGGCAAAGGCAATGAGCATAAAGGGAATCTTTCCTACATAGCCCCATCCAAGGTAGCTAAACCACATTGGAAAGCCTCCTGAAGCTTGATTTTCAAGTATAACATAGGCAATGCCACGATAAATTGTCATGGTAGCTAATGTCACAATAACTGCTGATAACTCTTTATATTTGGTAATTAGAAACCCATTGATAAAACCACAGGTTGCTCCTACCAAAAGACAAATCATCATAGCTAGTCCCATTGGTAATCCTGCATTATATAAAACCGCCATAACAACTGCAGATAATGCAACAGTAGAACCAACTGATATATCAATATCCCCCATGATAATTACAAAAGCCATGGGAAGTACTATAAATGCTTTATCAAGAAATGCCATAGTTGCATTTAGTAAATTGTTTGTATTCAAGTAGTAAGGAGAAAAATTAGCATTCATAATGTTAATCAATATAAAAATCAAGACAAGCATCCATTCCCATTGGAGGAAAAAGCTTTTTATATCAAATTGTTTTTTATTGGTTATAATTCTTTTTTCCATAGCTTATATATTCCTCCTCACAAGATTTTTTCTTTCAGCATTTCTCTTTACTAATACATTGATCAATACAGCGCCAAGGATGATAAATCCTTGTATTGCCTGCTGCCAGAATGGTGATATCAGCAATAGAGGAAGGGCATTATGTAAAATCCCTAAAAGCAGCGACCCTAAAATAATCCCGGAAATTTTCCCTGATCCCCCTGCAATACTAACTCCTCCTAAAACACAGGCAGCTATAACATTCAGTTCATAACCCATTGCTGTATCCCCTTGAGCTGATGCAAATTTAGAAACCCACAGCACCCCAGATAGTCCAGCAAGAGATCCCATAATACCATAAACCATGATTAAAATTTTATCAATGTTGATACCGCTGATTTTAGCAGAATCAGGATTACTTCCTACAGCATAGATTTGTCTTCCTGTTCTGGTATGATTAATAAAATAGTAGAAAATTATATAGATTACAATTGCTATAAAAACTAATGTATTAATCCCCATAACCTTACTGGTTGATATGGATTGAAAACTATCCGGCATTTGATGCGCACTTACCCAGCTCCCTCCACTTACCATGAAGGTAAGACCTCTAAATACATTCATCATACCTAATGAGGCAATGATTGGAAGAATCCCTGCCTTGCCAACCAGTACGCCTACTATTAATCCACAAACTGTTCCCACCAAGATTCCTATTAGAATTACCAAAATCGGATGCATATCAGGATTGGCGCTTACAGTTAAGGCTGAAATCATTCCAGACAAAGCTAATGTAGCACCAATAGACAAGTCAATTCCTCTAGTAATAATAACAAGCATCATACCTACTGCAAGAATACTCAAGATGGCTGTGTTTGTAATCATATTGGTGAGATTACTAACGGTTAAAAATCTAGGATTTCTTATCTGTACTGCAACCGTTAGAATTATAATAAATACCAGTAAACCCAGCTCTCTAAATTTTGAAATATTCTCAGCTTTCATCATGTTTTGTATATTTCTTTTAAGCATAAACGGCCCCCATCTCTTATACTTTATCCTACAGCGATCCTACATCCTCTGTAGTCTTGTTCACCATAGCTGCTTTAAGAATAGTTTCTTGGGTTACATCCTTATTATCTAGAATGCCAGTTACTCTACCTTCCTTCATGACAACGATTTTATCGCTCATTCCAAGTACCTCAGGCATTTCAGAGGAGACCATAACAACTCCGTAGCCCTGAGATGCCAATTCACCCATTATTTCATAAATAGCAGCTTTTGCACCTACATCAACTCCTTTAGTAGGTTCATCTAAAATGATAATTTTCAGATCAGCTGTAAGAAGCTTAGCAACAACTACCTTCTGCTGATTTCCACCGGATAATGAGCTTGCTAAATCAAAAATACTGTTAGCCTTTACATTCACCTTTTCCGCCAGAGTTTTCGCTACTTCATCTTCCTTACTTTCTAGCAGCCAACCTTTTTTTGAATATTTTTCCAAAGTTGGAAGGGTAATATTTCTACCTATTCCCCATTGCAGCATTAATCCCTGTTGCTGGCGATCTTCAGGTAGGTAGCCTATACCAAGTTGAATTGAGTCCTTCGGACTTTTAATAGTAACCTCCTGCCCCTCCACATACACCTTACCCTGATTATAGGGCATTATTCCGAAAATAGCCTGACATACCTCTGTCCTGCCTGCACCAACTAGTCCCGTTAAGGCAAGTATTTCACCTTCATGAAGGGTAAAGGAAACATCCGCAAAATGACCGGTTTTCCCAAGACCTTCAAGCCTCAGTATTTCCTTACCTATTTTCGCTTCTATTTTTGGAAACAATTGGGTAACCTCACGCCCTACCATAGCTACAATAAAGTCTTCCTTAGATACTTCATTGATTCCCCATGTTCCAATGTATTTACCATCTCTAAAAACAGTAACTTTACTGGCCAGTCTATACATATCTTCAAATCTATGAGAAATGAAGATAATAGAAGCTCCATCATCCCTAAGCTTCTCTGTGATCCTATACAACTCTTCACTTTCCCTATTTGTAAGAGCTGCAGTAGGTTCATCCATAATGATAATTTTTGCCTTAGTAGATAACGCTTTTGCAATCTCTACTATCTGTTGCTGTGCAACACTTAAAGTTCCCATCTGTGATCTAGGGTCAATGCTTGATCCCAGTTCTTCTAAAAGCTCTTTTGCTTCTGCATGCATTTGCTTCCACAAAATTCTCTTGGTTGTTTTATCTACCTTTTCATGTCCCATAAAAATGTTTTCTGTAACAGTCAAATCAGGGTAGCAGGTAACATGCTGATAAATAGCTGCGATACCTAGCTTTTGAGCATCTCTAGGGTTATCAAAGGTCACTTCTTCTCCATTTAAAAGCATTTTGCCCTCATCAGGGGAATGAACCCCAGTGATGATCTTTATAAAAGTGGATTTACCCGCTCCATTTTCTCCCATTAAAGCATGGATTTCCCCTGGCTTTAATTGAAAGTGAACGTTATCCAAGGCTTTTACACCAGGAAATATTTTTGTAATTCCATTGAGTTCAAGTACATAATTAGACACTTTCTATGCCTCCATTCTTTTCTCTTTAACTCACAGTGAGGATTGATTCATAATTGTATTTTAAGAGTCTGTAAATTATAAAGAGCAGGCAGGTTCTCCTTCTTCCTCACCTCTAGCATGATCCCTATCTAGTAAAACCTCTTTTTCATAAGCTTTAACTTCCTGCAGCCAAGCCTCTCTAACCGGTACGTTTTTCTTTAAGCAGTAATAATCCCAAACTGCTCCAAAAGGATAAGACTTTATCTCCTCTAATAAAGCTAGTCTAGTAGTAAAATCTCCGCTTAATTCAGCTTCTTTTAAAGTGTTTGTCGGCTCCAGCATTGCTCTCATCAGTGCCTTGATTGTATTTCTTGTTCCAATTACCCAAGCTGCTATTCGGTTAATGCTTGCATCGAAAAAGTCTAAGGCTATGTAGGTTTTATCGAACAAATCATTTACTACTAACTCTCTAGCGATTTCCATCAACTCATCATCCATAATGACTACATGATCACTATCCCATCTCACAGGTCTGCTGACATGTAATAATAACTTGTCTAAAAATAGAGCCATGGATGAAATTTTATTAGAAACCGTCTCTGTTGGATGGAAATGTCCAACATCTAAGCAAAGAACCTTATTATTCTTCAAGCTGTATCCCATATAGAATTCATGGGAGCCTACTACATAACTCTCTGAACCTATGCCGAAAAGCTTACTCTCCACTGCATCCACATTGTAATTCTCATCTAATTTTTCTTCAAATATTGTATCTAAGGATTCCTGTAACCTCTTTCTTGGTCCTAATTTATCAATAGTTATATCTTTAAATCCATCTGGTACCCATATGTTGGTAACACAAGGAATACCTAGCTCTTTACCAAAGTATTCACCTATTCTCCTGGAGGCTTTGCAATGCTCTACCCAAAACTCTCTTATTTCTTTCTTGGGATGACTTAATGTTAACCCTTCATCAGAAAATTCATGAGAAAAACAAGTTGGGTTAAAGTCTAAACCTAGCCCGTGTTTTTTTGCCCATTCTACCCAGTTTTGAAAATGATGAGGCTTCAGCTGGTTTCTATCAACTTTTTCACCTGCAGTTTCAGCATAGATGGCATGTAGATTTACTTTATGAGTGCCTGGAATTAGAGATAATGCCTTTTCAAGGTCTGCTCTTAACTCATCAGCATTTCTTGCTCTTCCAGGATGATTTCCAGTTGTTTGAATTCCTCCCGTCAGTTCACCATCTGCATTTTCAAACCCTCTTACATCATCTCCCTGCCAACAATGGATAGATATCCTTATTCGTTCCAATGTTTCTAAAACCTTTTCAGTATCTATTCCAATTTTTGCATATAACTCTTTTGCCTGCTGATATGCTTCTTCAATCCTTCTAATATCTGTAGTTGTCATTTTGTACCTCCTTTATATGACCCATGCTTAAATTCATTAATGGGATTGTAGGTTATATTCTTTATGGAAATCGATTTCATAAAGAGTAAAAAAATATGAAATCGATTTCCATTGCGACAAATTTTTTACGTGCTCTCACGTATAACCAATTCTCCTTTAATAGCTATGTTTTTATTGATATCATCTCTTTGCTCTATTTTATCTATCAGAAGATCTATGGTTGTTTTAGATATCTCTTTTATAGGCTGCTTATAGGTAGTCAGGGTTGGCTGTATGATTGTGCTTAGCTCAATATCATCATACCCCGCCACTGCTATGTCTTGAGGAATTTTCATTCCTTTATTGAGAAAATACTTCATTGTACCAATAGCCAATAAATCTGTACAGGCTACTATAGCAGACGGCTTGCGATCTAGGCTCCAAAAGTATTCACCAGCAATATACCCATCTTCTATTTCAAAATTTCCTTCAAACACTAATTCATTTTCTAGTGGTAGATTTCCATCAGCCAAAGCAGCTTTGTATCCTTCATAACGGTCAACAGCTACTTTGTAACTTTCTTTGGGCTTAATAAATCCAATTTTTTTATGCCCTTTCTCTATCAAATGAGCTACAACTTCCTTAATCCCATTAAAACCATCTGCATACACAAAGGCAGCATCTCTATGGTTTCCTATGTTGTCCATGAAGACAGTAGGTGTTTGTTTTGATATTTCCAAGAAGTAGTCACCCATTTTATTGTCTTCTTTATAACTAAATATGATTAATCCGTCAACACCTCTATGGATTAAATCTTCTACATACTTCTTTTTAAGCTCTTCTCCCGTACTGGCACTGCTGATGATAACATAATAATCCTGTTTTTTCGCTTCCCATTCCAGCTCTTGGATAAACCTATAGTAAAAGGGATTCGAGAAGCTTGGTATTACGATTCCAATCATCTTTGAACGTTTTGTTCTCAAGCCTTGTGCCATTAGACTAGGTTGATAGGATAGCTCCTTCATAGCTTTTATAATTTTTAATTCTGTCTCTTTATTTACCGGTGCTGTTTTGTTTAAGACACGAGACACAGTAGTTTTTGAAACACCTGCTAGCTTCGCTACGTCATTAATTGTTGCCACTTCTTCGCCTCCATGAAATCGATTTCTATTTCATTATATATAATTATTTTTGTAATTGCAATAGGTATTTGTGAAAAATTACAAATTTTTTATTAATTAAATTTTTCGAGGATTTTGGAAGTTTTATCAACATCTTAAAGCCGCTTTGCAAAAAAGCGGCTTTTCATAATTACACTCTTTTATGAAAAAACATTTCTTATATCTTAAATTTACTTATTAAAACCTGTAGCTCCTCTGCAATTTTTGATAATTCTTCACTGGCATTTGCTATTTCTTCGATAGATGCTGCTTGTTCCTCCATGGATGCAGAGGCCTCTTGAGTGCCTGCTGCGTTTTCCTCTGCAATAGCTGATAGATTTTGCATCAGATCCACTAGATTACTCTTATTAGAATTCATACTTTCTGCTGATTCGTTGAGTTTTTCTATGATGGTTTTTGTTGCGTCAATAGAAGAGGCAATCATTTCAAATTTTTCTTCAGTTTGTTTGACACTCTCATTTTGTGACTCTACTATATGTTTTGTCTCACTCATAGTTTTTACCGCGCCATGAGATTTTGATTTTAATTCTTCAATCACTTGTTTTATTTCTTCTGTGAAATTACTTGTTTCCTCAGCTAGCTTTCTGATTTCTTCTGCAACCACTGCAAAGCCTCTCCCAGCTTCTCCTGCTCTCGCAGCTTCTATTGCGGCATTTAATGCCAATAGGTTCGTCTGATCAGATATGCTGTGGATCATACTACTGGCTTTTTCAATCTTTTCTGCACTTTCATTATTGCTTACGATTACCTCATAGACCTCATTAGATGCTTTGCTGCTTTCCTTTGTCTTATTTATAAGTCCCTTCAGTATATGAAAGCCTTCTTCTTTTTGCTTGTCTATTTCTTTTATTGCTTCATTTAGTTCTTCTGTATATTCTCCATTATTTTGTAGTAATTGTCCCATTTCCTCTACATTTCCAGCTGATACCTCTGTATCTTTAGCTTGTTCATTTGCTCCTTTAGCAATCTCTTCTATGGTTCTTGCAACTTCCTCTGATGCGATTGCTGATTGCTGGGATGTGGCAGTAAGCTCTTCTGATGATGCAGCTATTTGCTCTGAAGCATTCATAGTATTATGTATAAAACTTCTTACATTATCCTCCATAACCTTTAGTGCATTTGTCATTATTCCAATTTCATCTCTTCTGTCCATATATTTTATAACTTCAGCTTCTTTATTGAATCGAAAATCTAGATTTCCCTGTTTCTCCACAACTGCTGTTAATGCAGAGATGGGATTAGCAATTGTATTGCCGATGAGGTAACTCATTATTGTAGCGATTAGCAGAATCAAAACTACTAAACCAGCAAATAATTTCATTGCTGCATCTCGTCCTTCTCTTACTATATTGTTTACTGCTTCTATAGGCTTTCCTACAAAATATACTCCAATGATATTTCCATTGGTATCAAGCATTGGTATATATTTTGTGATATATGCTCCACCCAAGATATCTGCCTCTCCAATGTATTCTTTTCCCTCTACCATTGCCTTATAGGCATTACCTTCTTGATCAAGAACTGTTCCAACAGCACGCCTTCCTTCTTCATTTATTATGCTTGTTATAACTCTTTCGAAATCACTTCCTGCTCTTTTAAAAATAGTAGCAACCATATCCATGTCACCTGAAAACTGATCTAGCTGACGATATCTTTCTGCAATACTCTCTCCTCTAGCATCTACTAATTCCCCTTGTGAATTAAGATTTAAAATGCCAAATTCTTCCCTTATCATACTAATAAAAACATTTCCTGCACCATCAAGCTGTTCATCGTACAAGGTTTCGATGATTTCATTGGTTGTTTTAGTACTATTCCACAGTCCTATCCCTACAGCTGCTACTGATGAGACAACCACCAATAACGATATAAGTAATATTAGCTTTGATTTTATACTTT
The DNA here is from genome assembly GCF_900111615.1 of Natronincola peptidivorans. Taxonomy (GTDB): domain Bacteria; phylum Bacillota; class Clostridia; order Peptostreptococcales; family Natronincolaceae; genus Natronincola_A; species Natronincola_A peptidivorans. Next base: position 185,443 of record NZ_FOHU01000005.1, read on the forward strand.
TCATTGCACATGCCCCCTTTATATAATTTTTTTTATGTATCTAGCTTCTTTGATTGATAAGTGAATGAAGAAGACACTGCATTTCTGCATTTTTCTACATTATTCGACAATTATCTATTCAAATCCTCCTTCTAGATTCTATGTTTGATGTAATAATTAAATATTTATATATTAATATTTACCCATTTTTTACTATAAACAGCATAATTTCGAAAGTTTATTTTTTAACAATTTTTGTTTTTTAGCAAAAATAATATATTTTTACCCAGAAAACTGTTATCTGTCCCTTGAATACAAAAAAAAGAAACATGTTTCTAAAAATGCTTATGAAATAGCATTTACTACGCTTTCGTTGGGTGAAACGACTGCGACAATTGTATTATAAATTAAAACTACCCGATGGGCGGGTAGTTTTGATTAGATTGCCTTTACTCTTGTTGTAGTAATTTTGCCTTCCACTTTATTTAAATTTTTAATCTTTAAAGTTGGATCCGTTACTCCACATTCATCCATGATCCCCTCTAGTATTTTGAACTCTTTTCTTCTTATTACAACCTCTATTTTGTATCTTCTATGACCATTATTTCCTCTAGCTAAATAATTATTGACTGTATAGCCTTCTTCTCTGAGCATTTCTGCTATTTGGATCATCTTACTTTTATTATTTAGAAATATATCTACTTCCAAAATACCTAAGGCAAGACGATCTTCTATTTTGTTACCGATGAAAACTCCTAGTGTTTTTCCAAGGGCATATGCAAACACAAAATGAATTCCATTTGAATTGGCTACCTTGCTGACAACCGTGGCAAAAATTACAGCATCTGCAAATACTAAAAAATACACTGGATTCATAATCTTCTTTGCCAGCAATATGCTCTTTAATGTTGCAAAAATATTGGTAAGGGCTGTTATTAAAAACAATCCGATAATGGTTAATACTATATGTTGTGTCATTTAAGCACCTCCTTTTTAATTTCTCATTGTCTTTTAATATAATTTTAGACTATCTGTTAGTATATTTTTACTTCCTTGTAATTATTACATAAAAAAAAGCTAACATAATAGCATGTTAGCAAACAATCAGGATTTTTAAGAACTTCATCATTAAAACTTAAACCATTCCACGGGATATGCAGCTTATATTATTTGAAAATAATAGAAAGCATCTAAATAAAATTGTGAGGAATAATCATGTAATTATTTATTTTAATAATTCATATTGAAAATTCAAGAATAGAATAAATCTACTTTCATTATTAGATATTTTGAGAATTTCTAACATACACTAAGGAAGGCATCTAAATCTTTATATACCTTAGGGGCGAAATGAAAAGCATCTTCATAATCATTTTGAAACTAACGATAAAACTATTGTAAATAATAATTTGATTGTATCTTAACCTTCTTTGTCTAACTAATAAACTAACTTTCCAAGTATATCATATTATGAAAAAATATGCAATTATTTTTACTTAGTTAACTACCCTAGGTTTACACAAGTTCAAAGAGACAGGTGCATTGATTTATATCTAATCAATGCACCTGCCTCTAAAAGCCTTATATATCTCTCCATCATTCGAATGAATTTATTCTGACATTATTGTAACGCCAATAAGTCCTGGTCCAGTATGTACTCCTGCAACTGGGCTTATATCACTAAAACCCACTTCTATAATATTGGCGAGCTTTAGAACCTTTTCATAAAGCTCTAATGCTTCTTCCTTAGCTCCACCATGAAGCACCCAAACCTTTGCTCTTTTTTCTTCAAGGGATTCTTTTACTATATCAAGAATCTTTGAAATACTTTGCTTTCGACCTCTTACCTTGGTATAGGTATAATAAATCCCCTCTTTGTTAATTGAGATAATAGGTTTTAAGTTTAATAGTTCTCCTATATTTCCTGAAACCTTTCCAATTCTTCCACCCTTAATAAGGTATTTCAGGGTATCCAATACATAATAAACTTTTATTCTATCTCTAATATTAGGTAGTTCTTCTACTATTTCATCAAAATTTTTACCAGCATTAATCATTTCTCCGCATTCTAATATTATAGCTCCTGCTGCAAGTGTCAATGCCTTTGAATCAAAAATCTCAAACTTCATTTCTGGATGATTCTCACTAACTAGTCTGATACTATTGTGGGTGCCTGATAACCCACTGGAAATTGTTACAGCTATTACATGAGTATAGCCTTCCTTCTTAAGCTTTACAAAAAGACTGTCAATCTCTCCCATAGTGGGAAGTGAAGTTGTTGGAACCTCAACTTCCATGTTGTTATATACTTCTTCTGGTGTTATGTCGACTCTATCAGTATATTCCCTATCCTTATACACAATTTTTAAAGGAAGGACATGGATGTTATACTTCTTAATTTCCTCATGATTTAAATCACTTGTACTATCAGTAACCAATGCAATCTTGTTCAAAGGAATTCCTCCGTTCTTTAGTAATTTAGAAACTTTTCTATATTATACCATACTTTTGCAAATATCTTGTAAAATAGTAGTATTTCTATTTACTAATTATGTAGTTTTATTTCCTTTCGATTGCTTTCATCATTCTTTGGTTAGTTCCAACATCAATTCACTGCACATTTCCTTGGTTTCAAGATTAATATGTTGCATTTCTATCTCTTCTTCAGGCGAGAACCCACTCCAATAGCCTGGAACTTGATGGGTAAACCCACATATTGGACACTTATAAAAGACCATTTCCATATGCTTTTCCTCCAATTTTATAATATGTGATTAGTGTATTATTTTTCTCCAAAATATGTCAAGTATAAATATATGATTATGTGCCTTCAATCACTTTTTCTTCTTTTAAAAATGCAGATAAAGGGCGGAGAACCGATGTAGAGGATTTACTTTATATATTTGATGTTTTTTTTACATCACTAAAGAAATCATTGAGGGTCACAATGATTGAGTTTGCCTGACAAAATACTTCTATCATCAAGTACCGCAAAAAGTTCGGTAAGGACGATTTGATGGCTCAGGCGGTGTAGCATAATCAGTCTGTTGAGATGTGTGAGCGTAAGGATTTGAGAGAACATCAAGAAGTTCCTCCATCACACGATAATCCCCTTGCTTCACTGCTGCTTCTAAAGCCGCTTCTACACGGTGATTTCGAGGGATGAGAGCAGGATTAGAATTCTTCATCAGATCCTGGTAGGAAGCTTGTGATTCCTGCTGTCTGCTTAATCTCCTCTGCCATAGCTGATGCCACTGAGTAAACTCTGGAGCTTTAAACAACGTCGTATCCTCCAGCGTGTCAAAGGTTAATGCTCGAAAGGTATTGGTATAGTCGGCACCATGCTTCTCCATCATGCTGAGAAGATTCTCAATCAGAGATTCATCCTGGGGTTCTTGGTTAAATAATCCTATTTTTCTCCTCATACCCTCCAGCCAATTGCATTTATACAGATCAGGAAACTCCGAAATAGCATTCTGAGCCAGTTCCACAGCCTTATTTTGATTGTCGTGTAGTAATGGTACTAGGGTTTCAGCAAATCGGGCTAGGTTCCACGCAGCAATATGAGGTTGATTGCCATAGGCATACCGTCCTTGCGTATCAATGGAGCTAAATACCGTTTTAGGATCATAGGTGTCCATGAAGGCGCAAGGGCCATAGTCAATGGTTTCACCGCTAAGGGCCATGTTGTCGGTGTTCATTACTCCGTGAATAAAACCTACCAACTGCCATTTGGCTATCAGCACTGCTTGACGTTTAATCACTTCCTGAAGTAAAAAAAGATAGGGGTTTTCCATAGTATCCATCTTTGAGAAATGTCGTTGTAGGGTATAATCAGCTAACTGCCGCAGGTCCTCAACAGTACCCCATTTTGAAGCATATTCAAAGGTTCCAACCCGTAAATGGCTAGCAGCTACACGGGTCAAAATTGCACCAAGGAGCTGAGTTTCACGGATTATTGCCTCACCGGTTGTTACCACCGCCAGACTGCGGGTTGTCGCAATACCAAGGGCATCCATTGCTTCGCTAATGATGTATTCCCGCAGCATCGGTCCAAGAGAAGCGCGCCCATCACCGCGACGGGAATATGGTGTTGGACCTGAACCCTTGAGCTGAATATCAAATCTTTTGCCTGAAGGTGTAATCTGTTCACCAATCAACATCGCCCGACCATCCCCTAGCATCGTAAAATGACCAAATTGATGTCCTGCATAAGCCTGCGCTAGAGGTAATGCGCCATCGGGAATCCGATTTCCAGCAAGCACCGCTACACCATTATCCCTTCGAAGTGCTTGAATCTCTAATCCTAAAGAGATTGCCAGCTTATCATTGAGGATAACCAACTTCGGCGAAGGTACAGAGGTTGGGTTGAGAGTGGTAAAAAATATTTTTGGCAAACCAGCATAACTATTATCAAAGTTCCACCCTGTTTCTATTATCTCTTCTCTTGGTGTCATGGTATCTTCCTTTCTTATTAATATGCATCCCATTTTTGGGATTGCATTAGTAGTATAAATTCTACAGTATATAGCAATCTACTTATCATAATTCTTACCCACTTCATTTAAACTTATCTAGTAGTATTTCCTTTATCTTTTATCTCTACTAATTCTAAACTTAACATATACTGGAAGCCATCTGCCACAATCTAATGTCTATATGCTAAGATGATTGTCCCCATCTATACGATGGAGAGATATTAGAATAATATAAAGAGAGGTATCCATATAACGGACGTCATCGACATTGGTGATTGCTCTATAACATTAATATAGTTGAGACAAAGTAAATTAGCAGATACCTTTTCAATTAGAAGGATACATTGATTAGAGCGACGTTAAAAATCAAGAACTTAAGGTCCTAGGTTTTTAACGCTTGGACCTTAAGTTCTTTTTTAACATGAGGTTAATACCTTATTTAGAAACCACCGAAGAATGCTCTTCCTCCAAACAGTACAATTAGCAGCAAGAAGAAGAATAGCAAGCTGTCTCCTGTTTTAAATATACCGCAGTTGCAGAATATAATCACTAATAGAAGGAAGAAAAATAATAAACTACTTTGTCCTCCAAATAAGCCTCCAAAAAAGTCTTTTTTAACCGTATCAGCCATATTGTTCACCTACCTATTAATATTTGACTATCTCTAGCCCTAATATAGAGTATGCAATTTACAATGAAAGGGTGATGGTTAAAACAAAATGTGTAACTCATGAGGGTCAAGCTTGAATTATTTGCATAGCTTTATCAGTTGCATTTTTTCCATTTACTAAAAAGAATGGACTATTCTCAGTGAAGACAATTTGTGTTCTATTAGTATCCATCAAACTACCTCTGGATTAAATAAAGTTTTGATTTTACAAGTAATCCCATGGTTATTTTGTTCTATGCAAAGAAGTTTTTGTAAAAAAAAGATAGGTTATGTTATCTGTTTTATTGGAAATAATAATTTTGTGGGAGAGCATTAGAAAAAAATAATTAGAGGAGGTTTTTTCACAAATGGTAAATTCGTATTTTATGCCATCAGTAAATCACTATGGTCGAGGCGCTGCTGAAATGGTAGGTCCTGAAATTTCTAACAGAGGATATAAAAAGGCTTTAATCGTAACTGATTCTTTCCTAGAAAAAGCAGTAGCACCAGACATTGCTTCCTATTTAAAGCAATCTGGAATTGACAGTGTGGTTTTCGGTGGATCTCAACCAAACCCAACTGACAATAATGTTCATGACGGCCTTAAAATATTCCAAAAGGAAGGCTGCGATTGTATTGTATCTCTAGGGGGCGGATCTTCCCATGACTGTGCTAAAGGTATAGGTTTAGTAGCCGGCGGTGGTGGACACATCCGAGACTACGAGGGCGTAAACAAAAGCACCCAAAAAAGTGCTCCTTTGTTTGCAATTAACACAACAGCAGGGACTGCATCTGAGATAACTCGTTTCTGTATTATTACTAACACAGATACAAAGGTTAAAATGGCCATCGTTGACTGGAGATGTACACCAATAGCCTCCTTTAATGATTCCTTGTTAATGGCAAAAAAACCTCCAGGCTTAACGGCAGCTACTGGAATGGATGCTTTAACCCATGCCATAGAAGCCTATGTATCTACAGCTGCTACCCCTGTTACTGATTCTGCTGCTTTAATGACGATAAAATTAGTTTCTACTAACCTAAGGGCTGCCGTTGCCAACGGTGACAACATGGTAGCAAGAGATAACATGATGTACGCTCAGTTATTAGGTGGAATGGCATTTAACAACGCCATCCTTGGATACGTTCATGCTATGGCACATCAATTAGGTGGATTCTATGATCTTCCTCATGGTGTATGTAATGCTATTCTTTTACCAGCAGTTCAACGTTTTAATCTAATTGCTGCTCCAGAAAGAATGGCTGATATAGCCGTTGCAATGGGTGAAAACATTAATGGATTATCTATAAGAGAAGCTGCTGATGTAGCAATTGATGCTATCCAGCAATTATCAGAGGATATCGGAATCCCATCAGGATTAAAGGAACTGGGGGTTAAAGAGGAAGATTTAGAAGTAATGGCTAAAAATGCTATGAAGGATGCTTGTGGAGCAACAAACCCAAGAGTTCCTACCCTAGAAGATGTAATCAATATCTTCAAATCAGCTATGTAATTTAGTCATTTAAGGCAATAACAAAGCCTACTGGATTTAATATAATATAATCACGTGAAAGAAGAAAATCCTATTGAATAAAATATCAATAGGATTTTCTCTTAACCAAAGAATATTTATTTGTATCATTCTTGGCAAAAACATCAAAAAAATCATTTTTAAAAAACATTTCCTCTCATCAAGCCCCACCTACTGGAGGAAATAAGGATACTGTATTGCCATCTTGTAGGACATGTTCCGTATCTGCATCACGGCCGTCTACAAGACAAATATGTACTTCTTCCAAAGGAATATTGTATTTTTTAATGACATCAATTACTCTGCTTTGGTTCTCTAATTCGGCTTTTTCGCTTTCAAAACGTCCTTCTCTTAAACTAGCAAACAATTTAACATCTACTTGCATCGGTATATACCTCCTATTCAATGAATCTTTCTATCAACTACTGGCCTTATTATTTGCTTATTAGACATCTGCTAAAATTGTAAAACTTGATCAAGTTCTTCATTAGTAATATCCCATACAGCATCATGGGGTGGAATGGATTCAGCTACAAATTCAGGCAGCCTATCATCCTTGCTTGTGAAGCCCGCTGCCTTATTAAAGGCTATTTCTGTTTTAAGGACTGATCTTCCCAAATCAAACCAATCTTCTACTGACCAGTTAGTACCATACTGAGCATTGACCATGTCTATAATGGCATGGGATGCCGGTTCAGAATCAAGCACAGCAAATGCAACAAATAAGCACAGGCCAGAGCTGTCAATAGATGCAGTTGCAATTTGTAGGTTTCTTGATAGTTCGATTTGTCCTTCTTTATTCAGTGGATCAATATTTCCTCCTACCTTCAATATATTTGTTGCAACAGCGTAGCCTGCAGTGTGATCAGCACCCATAGTTGTAGTTGCATAGGTTACCCCTATACCTTTGACAGCTCTAGGGTCATATGCTGGTATAGTCTGACCTTTTACAGTTGGTATCCTTGTTACACCAAAAGCCTTTCCAGTAAAATTAGGTCCATTTCCTAGGATTCGGCCAAGATGGCTTCCCTCTTTGATTTCTTCAACAAATTTTATGATACCTTCACCGTCTCCCCATGGAAGCAGGCCTGCCTCCATTGCCACCATCATGGTTCCCGCTGTGTCAATTGTATCAAGTCCTATATCATCGCACATTTGATCGATTCTAGCTATAATATCTAGGTCATCAACCAAGCAGCCTGCCCCAAAACCCCAAATCGTTTCATACTCGAAACCAGCTGTCAGATATTTGCCATCCTTATCATTATAGGTCTGGGAGCATCGGATGATACAGCCTACATGACATCCATGTGTAGGATCTCCATTTCTACTTACAATCGTATCATACATTTTCTCTCCACATATCTTTTCCGCCCCATCAAACCTTCCCATTCGGAAATTCTTAGTGGGAAGTCCCCCTGCTTCATTTAGAATATTCACCAGTACATTGGTACCATATTTAGGAAGAGCATCTCCACTTACTGGATGTTCAAGCAAAGCTTTATTAAAGATTCGTGCTGCATCTTTAAATTTCTCCTTATCCTTCATCTCGATCCCTGCTCCATCATTGTCATCTAGGGTAATAAATTTTATTCTTTTAGAACCCATTACAGCTCCAAGACCGCCTCGTCCTGCACTTCGGATATGTCCCTTAGGATCTTTGACAGAGATATTTGCAGTAGACAGCTTATACTCTCCTGCTTGCCCTATAGTCATAACTCCAGTATTTTCTCCATATCTTGCTGTCATTGTATGGATTACCTCGTAATTCCCTTTTCCTAAGAGTTCCGTTTCCTCTTTAATCTCTACTCCATCCTTATGAACATGGATACAGTACCATTTATCCTCTTCAGGGATTCCTTCCACAATTAGAGCCTTCACACCCAATTTTGCAAACCTTTGAGCAGCTGTGCCGCCAGCATTACTTTCTTTAATGCCCCCTGTTAATGGACTCTTTGCCCCCACAGAAAGCCTTCCTGAATTAGCAACCATGGTGCCAGCAAATAATCCCGGCGCGAATACTAATTTGTTTTTACTTCCTAGTGGATTACATGTAGGGTCTACTTCCTTAGCTACAATTGCTGAAGTCAACCCACGTCCTCCCAGAAGTCTCCATTCTTCAGGTACTTCTTCCTGAGTAAAACTAAGATTTGACATGTTTACACGGTAAATTTTCAATCATCTAACCTCCATAGATCATTTTGAGGAATTGCATTCCTAGTACATATAGTTTCCTATGAAATCTTGAATTATTCTAAGATGAGTTCCGAAAGTTACAAGCATTGCTAAGAGGTTTCTTAAGTAATATAAAACCAGGCTGTTGTATTAGAGATATATCGTGATACACTCTAAGGAAAAGCCTGGTATTTACTGAAAAGTTGAAAATAAGTGTATTTCATGTACTTTATAGAGTTATTATTTTTTTACGGAAATCTTTTTAAATCTCCTCTTCTAAAGGTCCATTCGGGAGTTTTGATATCTTCTCCCTGAATACTTAAAGAGTACCAAGGACTCAATGCTATATTATTAGGATTTACTAATATCTGTGTTTCTTGAGCTGGCATATAGCTCTGAGCCAATAAAAACAGCTTTTCTCCCGTAGCTTCATTCAATGCCATATCCACAACAATTACTGCGTGTCCGGGGCTGCCTCCCTGAATAAAAATATCGCCAATCTCTATATCATCTAGGTTTACGTCTATTAGCTCTTTTTCAAGTGAAATGGTTCCCGCATAAGCAAAAATGATATCCATATAGCGCCTAAAATCCTGATAAGTATTGGAGGGTTCAGCTCTCTTCTGCCAGTAACTGCAGTTTCCATCTACAACGATTCTATAGCCCTCCATCCATTTGCTGTAATCTACCCTAAAGCCATTGGTAAAATTGAAATGGATTTCATCATAACGGCCAATGCCATACAAATATTCTCCCCTTAGACGCATTATGGCATCTGCGCACTGCTGCAAATCTCGGTCCCCGATTTCCATATCTACTACAGCTATGTAGATGTTTTTCTTATTCTTCACTGATCCATCATGATATAGTACTGGTGAGCCATGGGGCTTTAATGGCAACCTTCTCAAATATTCAGCAAATGAGCCCTCTTTTACAGCAATCCGCTGAAAATCTTTTGGTGTCAGGATTCTTGTCTCAATATCTTTCCCTTCTTCTTCAATAAGACTTTGTTTTTGGAGCTCCACCTCAGGTATCGTATGTGCATCCACCTGTTCTTTTTCCTCTTGGACCTCCTTTCCTTCAAGCTGTTGATTGCTGCAGGCAATGAAATGCATTACTAGTATTAAAATAATTAAACATTTGAAAACAATGCTAAAGAATCTTTTCATATTTCACCTCATATTCCTTGGTTTTACCTTACCCTTTTATCTTAATGTCAGATTCATAAAAAAGACAATTTTTTCTAACTATATCTTATATTAATATCCTATTTTTGTAAATTTATTAAATGTCAGTAGTGCAGTATCTTCTACCTTATGACAGGATGCAAAAAAATCCCCTCAATTTTCTGAAGGGATTTAATAAAAGTAGCTTACTAGAATGCTTCCTTTTCTATTTTGATGGCATATTGATGCCATCATTAGCTGCATTTAAGACAATTGTATTTCCTGAGGATTCACCTAATGCTTGTAATATTCTAAGCTGTAATAAAGCAGGATTGTTCTCAAGCATTTTAGCGCTATTTGCAAGATTTCTAAGAGCTGCAGCTTCTCCCCTTGCTCTTTCCAAACGAGCCTGTCCATCTTTTTGGGCCTGTAGTACTTGAGTAAATACTTTCTTCATTTCTCCTACAAGGGTAATGTCTTTAATATCAGCAGAATGTAATCTTATACCTATTTTTTCTGCTTTTAAAGCTGCTTTCTCTAAAATGACAGTATTAATATTGTTTCTTTTTTCAAAAACCTCACTTAACTCTAATGTAGTAATTACTTCCCGCAAAGACAACTGCAGCATCAAATACAATGATTCGTAATAATTAATTGTTTTGTTCACAGCTGCTATAGGATCTATGATTTCATAAATAGCAGCGACATTAACCTTGATGGGGGCTCCATCATTTGTAAGGATTTCCTGTCCACTAATATTTATGGAGTTTGGCCTAGTATCTATTTTTTCAATGACTGTATTGATGTGAAAGCAGAAATACTGCCCTGGTTTTAATAGCCCCATTAATTCACCCTTTTTATATTTTAAGCCCCTTTCATATTCAAATATTGTTACTATGCTAAAAGCCTTCTTGCTTACTACAATGATTAAAAGAATGCAAGCAAAAAATAGTACAAAACCGGATAGTCCCACAATAATATTTTCCAATTTTTTCTCCTCTTTTTTGTATTTTCTGCCTTAATAGAGCCATCGATAAACAACGGAGGCTTTAACCTGCAAGGCTTTTTATCGATTTTTGACCCTATTAAAACAGAATTTGGGATTCGAACCCTGACCATGACATAGTCCGCCATAAAGAAGCCATACACGCAGAACTATATGGGCTACGCTGCTATAGCTGCACAAGCTTCTTCCCTTTATTATAAACAATGCCCTCCGATATAGTATAGTAACAATGTTTTCTAATAATATTAATATTTTTACAGTATTAGAAGATTGTTGAAATTTATCAATCTCCTTCCCCCCCCCATAACAGCGTTTTTATACGTGAAAATAGCAGTCCTATTTCTTCATCCTTGTATGATCTTCTGTCGCTATCTCAAATAATCAAGCAATACTAATAATCAGTCATAGCATTAGCTAAGGATATAATGTAAAAATATTTTTACGTTTCTCTAACTAACTCTAGCATCAATTCACTACACATTTCTTCCGTTAGGCTTTACAAGATTATAACAAGCTTCAAACTATTTTGCTATGTTTTACTTTTTTCATTATTATAATTAAAATCTAATCCATTCACAGCCTACATCTATTATAAATATCCTAAACTCTATCGATGCGTCACAGTAATATGTTTCGGTGATCTTCCTGGCAATAAATTATCCTGCAAAAAAATTTGGAGTTATGTAGGATAAAATAGAAAAATGTAGAATTTTTATTATATACTTAGTTACAGAAAATCAATATATTAAAAGTAGGTAATTACTAATGAAGCCAAATAAAAAACTCTTTATAATTTTTCTAATCTGTGTACTAGTAATATTAATCTCTAGTTGTGCACAACAAATGAATCAAGATCAGATCCCTATGGCAAATATGGGGTATCTTGATCTTTTATCATGGGATTTTGAAGAGAATGACATTATTAAGCTGCAGGGGCATTGGAAGTTTTATTGGGAACAGCTAATTGAGTCAGATGATTTTCCCCAAGACAGCACCTCAAGTATGCAGTATATTCAGGTGCCTGCTACATGGAACAATTATACTGTTGAAGATATAAGCCTTACAGGAGATGGATTTGCAACCTACAAATTACGTATTGCCACCAAACATAGAAATGAATCACTGGGTCTGGAAATTCCTAAAATATCGACGGCCTATAGACTTTGGGTAAATAATGAATTATTGGCTGCTAGCGGTAACCTAGGAATGACCTCTGATAGTTCTATTCCTAAATTTCAACCAAGTATGGTATTCTTTGATTCCAAATCGGGAGATTTAGAATTAATTATTCAAGTATCAAACTTTCATCATCAACATGGAGGAATACTTAAAAACTTTAGATTAGGGCTTGCAGATCAAATGAAATTAAGAGAAAACTGGCACTTAGCTTTTGATGTCTTTGTTTTTGGCAGTCTTTTTGTTGTAGGTATTTATCACTTAATATTCTATTTTTATAGAAGAAAGGAAAAATCTAATCTTTTTTTTGGGTCTTTTTGTATCATGATAGGAATTAGAACCCTTTTTATTGGTACAATGTTTGTTTTTCAATTATTTCCTCATTTGAACTGGGAGATGGCTTTAAAGATAGAATACCTAACCTTTTATCTTGGCACCCCATTATTTATTTTATATTTGAAATCCATTCTATTTCAAGAAATTTCAATGAAAGCTATTCATCTATCGATAGCATCTTCCTTAATCTTTAGTCTTTTAGTGTTATTTAACCCAGTTAAAATCTATGCTCAATATAACATTATCTATCAGTTTTTTGCATTTTTAATTATTTTTTACTTAATTTATGCTCTGGTGCTGGCTTATTTAAGGAAAAGAGAGGGAGCTGTTGCTATAGGCTTAGCTGTGATTTTTTTTGTTGGCACTGTAATAAATGATATTCTTTATGAAAGCTCGTTAATCTATTTTAGCAAAAGCTTTGTTACAACCAGTCTTTCTTCTGTAGGTTTTTTGGTTTTTGTATTTTCACAATCCATCATTTTGTCTAGGAAGTTTACCCATGCCTTCTCAAGGATTGAAGAAATGACAGCCAATCTTCAGCAATTAAATGAGAGCTTGGAAGATAAAGTGTTAGAAAGAACCATTGCCTTAGAAAGCTCTAATAGGAAGTTGGAGGAAGCATATCAAGATTTATCAGAGATGGAACAATCCCGAACGAATTTGCTAACCAACATATCCCATGACTTACGCAGCCCAATGGCCTCTGTATTAGGATACATTAACGCCATTTTGGATGGAATTGTTGAACAACCGGAACAGCAAATAAGATATTTGCATCGAATAAAAGAAAGGATACATGGGTTAAACCATTTAACTCAAGAGCTTTTCGATTTAACACAGCTAGAATCTAGAAAACTGAAGCTGAAAACTCAAGTAATGTCAATAGAGCTTTTAATGCAGAAAGTCCACGAAAAATATAATCTTGACATACAAAGGGCTGGAATATGCTTTCATCTAATCTCACCAGATATGAATTCTTCCTTTCCCCATCCTCTCTCTGTGGAGGTAGACGTAGATCGAATGGATAGAGCTTTTTCCAACATCATCTATAATGCCATCAAGCATATCCCTGAGGGAGGGACAATTACTATGAGTTATTATCTAAATAATAGAGACATACCTAGTGAGGTTATTATAAAGATTGCGGATAATGGTTCTGGAATTCCTGCAGAAGATCTTCCTTACGTATTTGATCGTTTTTTTACCGGCTCAAAATCAAGATCTTCTAGTGGCGGTAGTGGATTGGGTTTATCCATTACAAAAGAAATTGTTGAATATCATAATGGTCGGATTTGGGCGACCAGTAAGCCTGGAGAGGAAACAGCATTTTATCTGTCCTTGCCATTATTTAATTATCATCATGCTTGATATCCTTTCTTTCACATATTTGATGGCATGTCTTTAATAATTGATATAGCTCGTTGAATAACTCTCATATTTAGCTTATCGATTGATTTTTCAATTTGAAGCTTTTGTGAATTGCATAAAAAGAGTTATTAAGTATCTGATTAAGGGCTGTAATTGTTACAGCCTTACTTTCTAAAGGGTCTGTAACCTATGTTTCAAATATCCTTTGACAATTTCTAAAAAGAGGCGTATAATAACTATATGCCCCCCCTGTGGAGGGGGGATTTATTAGAGGAGGAGATATAGATGAAAAAATATATGAAAACAAATCGGGCATACACACCCATTAGAAAATATGGCTGGATATTTACTGTATTAGTAGCCTTGGGTGGTTTATGGGTACCTAAACTAGGGCTAGCAGTAGTGCTAATTATGGCTGGATTAACTGCAACGGCCTTTTTCTCAGGACGTTACTGGTGTGGTAACTTTTGCCCTCATGGTAGTTTATTTGATGTGATCATGCTGCCGATTAGTCAAAATAGGAAAATTCCTAAATTTTTGAAGTCTAAAGCAATGATTAGTTTATTTTTTGTATTCTTTATGTTTAACTTTATGCGCAGAATTATAGCAGTCATACCATCTTGGGGAAGCTACGACTTCTTAGATCAATTGGGAATGGTTTTCTCAACTACTTATCTAATGGTTATGATTGTAGGCGGATTGTTGGCCATAACGGTGAATCCAAGAACCTGGTGTCAGTTTTGTCCTATGGGAACCCTACAAAAGCTTTCTTATAAACTAGGAACATTGATAGGTGCAACTAAAAATAGAGAGAAAAAAGTGACGATATCAGATCAAAGTAAGTGTGTCAGCTGTGGTAAATGCGAAAAAGTCTGTCCTCTTCAGTTAGCACCTTATTTAGATTTCTCAGGTGAAAATCAGTTTAACAATGTGGATTGTATTAAATGCGGTGTTTGTACACAAAATTGTCCAATCAATCTTTTATCGCTAGCTACAGAAGAAGAAGCATTAACGTTAAAGGAAAAAAGTAAAGTTAGAGGTGAATAGGAGGCAGAATATGATGTTTACGATCGTATTATATATATTAGCCTTAGTTTTACTAATTGTATCTTTTATCAAAGATACAGGTAAAACAAAAATGGCCTTAAAGAAGGCCTGGAAGTCTTTTGAAAATATTCTACCTCAGTTTATTGTGATATTAATCATAGTAGGGATCATGCTTGCAGCCATTAGTCCAGAAGTGATCTCCAGATTAATTGGAAATCAATCTGGTTGGACAGGTATGTTAATTGCTGCAGTGATTGGTGCAATCACCTTGGTGCCAGGGTTTGTAGCATTCCCCTTGGCTGCAGCTCTTTTAAATGGTGGGGCAGGATTAATGCAAATTGCTGTATTCATCTCCACTTTGATGATGGTAGGGATTGTCACAATACCGGTGGAAATTAGTTACTTTGGTAAAAAAGCAACATTTTTAAGAAATGGAATGGCCTTTTTATTCTCATTTGTTGTTGCGCTTGTGATTGGAGTGATCTTAAGATGATGAAATTATTAAAAAGATATCGAATTGCTTTAGTATTAGCTGTATTGAACCTATTACTACTTGTTATTTTTCCAACAATTGGACGGTCATCTATTGAATTGACCCGAAATAATGTCAGGGAAATGTTGATGGTCATTCCACCTATTTTTATGCTGCTTGGTCTTCTAGATGTTTGGGTCAAAAGAGAGACAATGATCAAGCTTATGGGAGATAACTCTGGATTTAGTGGTGCTGTTATTGCCTTTCTAATGGGGTCAGCCGCTGCGGGTCCATTATATGCTGCATTCCCTATAGCGGGGATTTTGCTTAAAAAAGGAAGTAAGCTGTCAAATGTTCTTATTTTTATTGGGGCATGGTCAACCACTAAAATCCCATTGTTATTATTTGAAGCATCATCTTTAGGATGGGAATTTATGGTCACTAGATTTGCAGTCAACCTAGTTGGTATTGGTACGATCGCATTTGTAATAGAAAAGTTTTTGGCTGTTGAAGACAAAAAAGCAATCTATAAAAAAGCAGCCACAATGAATTAAGAAAAACAAGTTACAGTGACAGGTATTGCAGGATGCTTTGTCATTGTTCAAAGAGCACGGCTTCTAGACCTAAAAGCAGATTGTCAAAACCTATGATTTTGTGGAAGTCACTTTCATATAGTGCAGCAATTTTGCCACCCAGTTGTAAACATGGGTGGCAAAATTGTATGTTTTTTAGTTTTATAACCTCTGAATCTTTTCTAAATCCTGGATAGTTTAATGATGTTCTGTGCAATACTGTTAGAAAGGTTTACTTATCCGTAGAGCAATATCCCCTCCTGGGCTATTTGTCACTCTATGGATGGAGTATACTTTCGTTGATTGAAATTGCTTTGTTTATGTATCACCACTTGTTGAAATGTATCCTGTCCTCTACTTTTATATGATGCTGTTTGATTTGTTTTGCATTCTGGTTTGGGTATCCAAGGGCTATATAACATGGTATTTCATAGTCAGAGGGCACCTTCATGACCTCTTTTATATGCTTTATCTCTTCATCAAAAGGTATTCTTGTTACACCATATATCCCTTCAGCTACAGCAGCAAGAAGAATATTCTCAATACACATCCATATAGATGCAAATCCGTTAAGAGATGACAAGCAACCCGGTTTCAATAGAGGTTCCCTCTGCCTGAAGAAGGGTAATATAAGGCAACCGGACGTTAAAAGCATGTTATATTGTTTTGGAATAGCGTCGAAATACATTTTCCGTTGACACTGATCCTGTGCCCAATTATCCAAATCATCTGCAATTTCACTTTCAGATGTGTTTCTCTCAACTTTATCTATGAGCTTCAACCTGGAGGTTTTATCATTTACAATAACAAATTCCCATTCTCTCATATGATTATTAGTTGGAGCCCGCATTCCTGCATCTAGAATTCTCTTAATAATATCAATTTTAACTTCTTTATCTTCAAAATCCCGTACCGTTCTCCTTAAACAAATAGCCTCATAAATATCCATACTTATACCTCCATAAAAATTATACTTCAAAGTTGGTATTACTCAAATTATGATAATAATTTCCCCATCTTGATGTAAACTTCAATACAGAATAGTCGGGATCAGATACACCAAGAGGATAGTATATTTCAAAGCCTTCTCTCCACAAGCGTTTTCTTGTCTCAGAGTCAGTCAATACTTCCATATCTCCTACTAACATTAATCCCCTAAAACTTTTCTCATCATTAAAATAAATGCAGGCTTTTGAGTTTTTCATTAACTGTGATACTCTTTTTGATGAGGTATTTGTACTTAACCATATTGTTTTCAATCCTTCAGTCTCCATTTTTAGCATTGCCTTTATGTTTGGATACCCATCTTCACCACTGGTACCTAGTGTTACAGTATTACAGTTTTCCACAAGTGTAAGTGCCGACTTAAGTACATCCTCTTTGTGTGAACTTAACATTTTACTGGTATTTTCAAGAGAATTGCTATTCGTCATTTCTATTACCCCCTCAATTTATATTCAATTCTTATTCAATTTTTTTCCGAATCTAGAAGGTTATTAAATATCCGTTCCAAGAATGCTTCAAACTCCTCAATTTCTACAGTTTTGAAATTCTTATAAAACAACTCTGTCATATCAAGTGAAACTTTTTCATAAGCAGTTTTCATTTTTTTGTTTTCTTCCGTAAGTTGTACTAATACCTTGCGCCTATCAGTGCTGGAATATATACGTAAGAGATGTCCTGATTCCTCCAACCTGTCTAACATACGGGTAAGAGTAGATTTACCCAATGCTGTTTGCTTGGATAATTCTTGTATTGAGATATTATCATTCTGCCAAAGAGCAAAAAGAATACGACCCTGTGCAGGATTAATCTCAGTTATATTGTACTCTTTCAGCTTTTTTGCAAATATCCGTCCAGCTAATTGATGAATTTTTGAAATTAAATAACCACCTTGCCTTATTTTTCTCATAATCTCTCCTTTTCACTGTATACTATAATAAAAACAAATAATGTTGTAAGTAGTATAATTGTATATACAACTTTTGTCAAGATGTTTTGAACTTTTTGCTTTTCTATATTTTTTTCGCTTTTAGTTATTTAATTGCTCTGTTATATAAGATAATTGTTAACATTATCCTACTGAAAACAAATCCTTTATAGCATTTCCCCATTTTTCTGCATAAATAGAGATAATATAGGTACACTCATTAACATTTATTACTACTATCCTAGAAAGTAACCCCAAGTGTATAATGAAACAATAAACTATATATGCTTTTTAGCAGCCCCATGTTTAATAGAATATTGAAGATGAGAAGAATTGTATAAGATAATTAGAAAGGTGATTCATTTGACATTTTTAAAAACCATAGGGAGAACTTCCCTAACAATCTTTAGAAATATTTTGCTGGGAATCGGGCTAGTTCTTATACCAATTTTAAGTGGACTGATCATGAGTATTATGCAGTCATTGGTCTTTGTTCCCGAGGATTTTATTATGTGGTCTGTAGGAAATTCAGTTCCTAGCTTGGCTCTAATTTTTTTCATCATTATGGCTTCAATCTTGGTTTATTACATTAATACAAAAAAGCATTCTCCTGAAGAGAAGTTATTTATAACAGTCTTTAGATTTGTGAGAAGACATAGAAAAGCCACTATTGCTGCCCTTCTAGGATTCTCTATAATCATAGGATATTATATGTTTACAAATGTTAGTGTCATTTCCAATGACAGGATCGTTACCCACAGTTTCTTTCATCCCCAAGGTAAGGAATATTCCTATACCGATATAGAAGCCCTTCACACTGGACTATACAATAAAACCGTGCCTTTTACCTCCCATCAAAAAGGGGAGTTCTATTATATCATTGAACTAAAGGATGGTAAAAAGATTAACCTTGAACATGTGGGCGGTGTTAAAAATCATGAGGATAGCTGGCTAACCTTTATGAAATTAGACCAGATCTTTACAAAATTGGACGTAACGAAAAACATTGATGCTGAAGATGTAGATTTCTATTTAAATAGTTTGGATCCCCTATATAGAAACAGAATACAAAGTATCTTTAGTAATGTAAAATAGCTTAAACACAAGGATAATAGCTCCTTGTGTTTTTAGTGTTTGCAGAAAAAATCGATGGACCAGGTCCATCGATTTATCATATTTTAGTTTAGGAAAATCCCCTAAACTTATATCGTTTAGGGGTACATATAACTCACTTTAGTATTTTCTTGAAAACTCTTAAAATCTATGGTTTCAACTTATCTACCTTCTCTTAAAGCAACTGTTTTTACATGGGATGGGAGAAGCTTTTCCTCCCAGAGCTTGCTACCCCTAACTTTCCTTATCTTACTTGTATTTTCAATTGTTGACCTGGAAATATTGTATTATTTGGATTAAATTCATTTATGCTAGCGATGATTTCCACTGTAGTGTTATAGCTTTGAGAGATCTTCCATAGAGAATCTCCAGCCCTGACTACATAATTAATCATACTGTTGGGTTCCATTGGGATGATTAACCTCTGCCCAATCATAAGGTCATCAGCAGGATTGATTTGATTTACTTCTGAAATTGCGTTAATGGTTGTATGATATAGTTGTGCAATCTTCCACAGACTATCCCCTGATTTTACAGTATAAATAACTTGTGGTTTCTTCTGATCAACTTCATTATTAGATGAAGTAGGCATCTGTAATCTTTTCCCTATTTCTAAATAATGATTTACATCAAGATTATTTAACGCTGCAATCACTTCTACTGTAGTTCCATGCCTTTGGGCAATTTCCCACAGACTGTCTCCCGCTGCTACAGTATAGATATTTCCTTGTTTGTCCTCCCCTATAACTGGTTCTGCAGTTGCAGTCTTTGGAATAATCAGTACTTTACCAATGTTAAGTTCATTGGCAGGGTTGAAGTTATTTTCTTTAGAGATAGCATCTACCGTCACACCATAGGCTTGACTGATTTTCCAAAGAGTATCCCCCTGCACTACTATATGAAGGATGGCTGGTTCTTCTTGTGATTCTATCTTATCTAACGATAAATCTGTTGACTTTACAAATAACTGCCTTCCTAGAGGCGAAAGAACCCGATACCAATTTCCCTCTTCTTTTATAATCCTTAAAGGTGTTCCTAATGTTGCATTTTCAATAGTATTACTATGGTTTATAGGTTCCTTAAGCAAATTGACTTCTTGTTGAGAAGCATATCCCCATTTCATAGGAATTTGGTCAATATTTGTTAATTCAACTTTGCCTACTGAAATTAATCCTGGTACCTCACCAGCTACTAAAACTGTGTAGGACCCACTACCGCCGTACATATATTGCCCACCTTCTAGAATAGGGAAGGTTTCACCAGTCTTGGCAATATATCTTGATCCCATTGGATAAACACTCATGACTGTATCTTCTATCACTCTTACCCATTGAGCATCTTCTGAAACAGTTGGTCGATGACCATCCTTTATGGTAACCATTTCCGACTCATAGATTATATCGCCACTTGTTCCTGTAGCATCAAAAACCGTTACCTTTAAATAATAGGTTCCATTCATTAAGTCTCCACCATAAGGGTCCTTTCCACTCCAATTAAAAGAATGAGTCCCTTCAGAGAGCTTTTGGTAGGAGATAAGATTCGATACATTGGTTTTGGTAGCATTTACCATCCATACAGAGATATAGGCATCTTCTCCTAAAGTAATATTACCTTCAATAGATCTATTACCATTTTCCTTCATGGAAATCTCATTTCCATCTAAGCTAATAGAAGTAACAATTTCATCTGCTCTCCATTCAGGTAGATTATGATCTCCATCCTTTATCTCTATCATATTATCAAAATCAAAATAATTGCGGTGCCAATCGGCAGTTGTTTCTCTAGTTGAAAAATTAACGGCATACTCTCCATTAGCCATAATCATGCCCTTATTATTTCTCCCATCCCACTCTATCGTATGGATTCCTGGTTGCAGCCTCATCATTGAGGTTTCATAAGAGTCCCCATTTTGATAGATGGTTACTAAAACCTCAGCAGGTCTGTTTAATTGATAGCTAATGGTTGCTAAGTTTTCTATTACCCCATACTCTGGTGAAATACTTACTGTATCTACTTTAACTTCTTCAATAATAGGCCTTGGATTTAATTCCTCAACAACAGTAATCGTCCCTAAGGGCATACCTATAGATTGATTCCCGTCTTCATCATATAGGTTCAGTTTAAGGGTATATTCCCCCGCTGGCAAATGCTCCCAACTTGGCCACTGGTCATTCCAAGGTGCCCAATTTACCCTATGCTCTTCTTTATATTCCTCGGTAGATAGGTAAATTTTGGTTGAGATAGTTCTACCAATACTTGAAACAGCACTACCAATGACATCAATGTTGCCTAGAGTAGGCTTATCGGTTGCTATGAAAATCTCAACATGTCCTGGTGTATCGTTACCATGATAAGCTACAATTCTAGTGCTTAGATTACTAGATGTAAGGTTAGGAGGTTGTCCTCCTTCGCTGCTAGCCATTGCTTCTAATGGTGGCATTAGAAGCATTAGAAGTAAAACTAAACAAAACCCAAGAAAAGCTTTTCTTGCATAGTACTTCATTATCTGTCCTCCTTTTTTGATATACTTCATAGATATACTCATTAGGCATACAACTATGCTATACTTTTTTATATCTACTCATCTACACATTATGCTATTTATCTGAAATGCTCAACGAGCAAAAAATGGCAATAAAAATATATCACCAAAAAAAAAAGGGGGTAGTTAGACACGCTTTATGACTGTTAATTTTAAGCATATTATCTTTTATCCTTGCAACCATATTAATCACCCCTCTATACTCCATCGTATCTTTATAGTTCTCGGCAATGAAAGTTTCCCTTTGGTATTTGTAAATAAACAGAGTATGCAGCTTTAATAATCCACCCTTGGAACTGTCAACTCAACCTAGATGCAATTAATATATCGCTCCAAAAAACTCAATTTCAAGCTTCACATCAATATTAAAGTCTATATTGCTATATACTTCTTCCCCTTCCACCGACTTCCAATACAAGTTGTGTTTTGACCTAATGATTTCACCGATGCCTAAGGGATCTGATCCGATTTCTTGAAGATACTCTAGCAATTTGGAGGAATCTGCCTCAATAGATTTTGCAATAGCCTCCTCTAACCTTTTCTTTTCCTCTGGATTATTCAGATTGAGTCCATCAATGTATTCATCTATGGAGGCTTTCAATTCTAGTTTGATGTCTATTTTAGGAGTCTCATTTAAATCTATATTTAGTTTTCTATTTGCATTTTTAATAAATGCCATTGTAGCTTCCTGAACAACTTCTATTGATTCCTGTTCTTCCTTCTGATAGTACTTATATCTAGTCCTTCCACCTGTATCCATTAATAAATGAAGTAGTGCCGTTTCATCTGTATTAATTTCTCCCACCATTGAGACAAAATCATAAATTCACGTTTCTGGTACATAGGAGCTTCTACGTGCGTTTTCTAACAAGGTGTTCACATAGTATGAAGGTCTTGGTTTATTTGGAAATTTTGAGTTTGCCTCCATCATCTCTCGAGGACTGGCATCTACAACGATAATATTGGGAAGTAAGGAAATCTCAGAATTACTTAAAAACACGTCAAAAAAATCGATTATTTCTTTTTCAGCGAGCTCCTTAGAAAAAAATATATGCTGGATTTTTCCTCCTTCTACAGACTTACCTGATACATTCAAAACCTCCTCTCTGCCTTCTCTTAGAGTATTTATAGGGGTGGTAAAGACATCCACCTTAGCCTCCACATAAGATTTAAAAGTGTAGAGTCTTATGGCGTTCTATGCCTATTTTCTACACTTTTTCTAATTTTTGTTAGCATATCCGTGGCAGCATATCTCCCTCTAGAGGACCAACAATTCTTCTGCCTCCAATCACTGTATCCATCACTACTTTTGGCGGCAGGTTAGTGGGAAGAAAACCACCGATGATTGCGGCATCTTCACAGCCTTCACATCGCCGAACTTCCTCCAATACCTCTCCAGACTTCTGCTTGTCAACGACGATGATCATCCTACCCTCACAGGCATGATATAGAGGATCTAACCCCAACATCTGATTGATCGATTTCACTTCTCCGACTATGGGGATAGCCTCTTCTAATAGCAGAACTCCTTTTCCTGACACCTCTAGGATTTCATTTAAGGCAGTTGCCAAACCTCCTCTGGTGGGGTCCTTCATCAACTTAATACTTCCCATATACGGCTGCAGCCTTTCAAGAATATGATTTAATGGCATACAATCACTTTTCATATTCCCTTCTACTTTTATTTCATATCGTTTCACTGCTATAGTCGTACCATGCTGGGCAATTCCCCCAGTAATCATTATTTGATCTCCCTCCTCTATGGACTTTGGTTGATAGGCTGTCTGAACTACGCCTATTCCTGAGGTGTTAATAAATATGCCATCTACCGACCCTTTCTCCACCACCTTTGTATCTCCTGTGATTATTTTCACGCCTGTTTTTCTACAGGTCTCTCCCATGGAGACTGCAATTTTCTCAAGCAGCTTCATATCAAAGCCCTCTTCCATGATAAAGCCACAGCTTAAATATAATGGCCTGGCTCCTGCTGTAACTAGATCATTGATGGTACCACATACAGCTAATTTACCAATATCCCCCCCAGGAAACACTAGAGGCTTTACAACAAAAGAGTCTGTTGTAAAGGCCAGTCTCCCATGATGCCCATCAAATACAGCGGCATCTAAGGAATTCACTAGTAACTCATTATGAAAATGCTTATGAAAAATATCCCTAATCAGTATGCTTGTATGCTTTCCACCATCTCCATGACGGAGGGTCACTTTATCCTTCATTTTATACTTCCTCCCCAAACCTATAAGCAATAGTACAAGCTCCCTCAGTGGACACCATACAAGGGCCTTGGGGCGTGAGTGGATTACATCTTTTCTTAAAAAGTTTGCATTCCTTTGGTGTCTTCCTTCCCAATAAGATATCCTTGCATTCGCAACTGGTTCTAATTTTTACCTGTTGGTCTTCTACCACAAATGCATTCCTCGCATCAAATCTAGTATATTTTTCATTAATACCTAAGGAAGAGTTTGCTATGTTACCAATTCCCCTCCACTCTCCATCTACAATGTTGAAGACCTCCTCCATCAGCAGATTGGCAGTGGGATTCCCTTGAGGTTTTACACATCTCTTATACAGATTTTGAAAGGCGTTTTTCTTTCCTTGGGTAATCTGTTTCACCAAATAATAGATCCCTGCTACAATGTCAATAGCCTCAAATCCACAAACGGCAGCTGGAGTATGGTACTCCCTATTTATAAATTTAAAGTAATCAGCTCCCTTAATTGTAGCTACATGACCTGGACAGATGAATCCATGAATCCCATTGTTGGCCTCCTTCAATATATAATGCAGGATGGGTGGCATGAGCTTAAGGGAGGTGAGGAAATATAGGTTGTCAATTCCTCTCTCAAAGGCGGTTTTCATTGCTAAAGCTATAATAGGTGCTGTTGTTTCAAAACCCACCCCAAGAAAAACAACCTGTTTTCCTCTGTTCTTTTCTGCCATCTCAATGATGTCCAGAGATGAATAGATGATCCGTACATCTTTCCCCTTACCCTTTTCCTCCAGCAGACTTCCCTTTCCTCCCCCTACCCTCATGAGGTCTCCAAAGGTAGCCACCGTTACATGATATCTATTTAAAATTTCTATAGCCCAGTCAATATACTTTTCCTCCGTTACACAAACAGGGCATCCTGGACCTGATAAAAGCTTGATTTTAGAGGATAGCAGACTTCTTAGCCCCAGCTTGGCAATCATCTGGGTGTGAGTGCCGCATACCTCCATAATCTTTATTTCTTCTGTCACCATGGAATTCACCTCATTAATTAGGTGTGTCAGCAAATCTTTATCCATCTTCCTTCTCATTCCCATCCACCATACTTTTAAATATATCTAACAAATCATTATAATAGTTTTGGTTTATCTTTTCGATAGCACACCCCGCATGGATTAGCACATGCTCTCCAGCCTTTAAATCATCAATTAATTGTATATTGACAGTTGTTTCTACTCCCATGATTTTTACCCTCCCCTCGGGAGGAAATAATTCAATAACTTCTCCAGGAACTGCAATACACATATCAACCCTTCCCTTCTATCGCAGCTGCCACACCTAACTGCCCAACTGAAATCCCACTATCATTGGTGGGAATTTGTTGATGATAATAGAAGTCGCAGTTTCTTTTCTTTAACCCCTTTACTATATAAGACAATAGATAGGTATTTTCAAAAACCCCTCCGCTTAATACTACCCTGTTTACACGATATCTTTCCTTGATTCTAGAGATCATCTCTAATGTTACCTTCCCTATGGTATTATGGAATCTAGCCGAAATTAAAGAAGGGGGTACTTGCTTTTCTATATCTTTTAAAACCCCCATTAGGATACTTTTATAATCAATTTGATAAAGGCCATTTTCTTCACCTATATCATAGCCATAGTATTCTTTAACAGAAGGGTCTAAAATATTTTCTAGCTCAATGGCTGCCTGTGCATCGTAGGTAATTTTCTGTCGTAGATTCAGTAGAGATGCCACACAGTCAAAAAGTCTTCCCACACTGGAGCTTTCAAAACAGTTGAAGTTTTGATCTAATGCCTGTGTGACTGCATTGATACTTTTTTCATCTATCACTTTTAAAACCTTCTTTTCATGATAATCCATTGCATGTATATAGCTAGTAGCGATTCTCCAGGGTTCTTTGATGGCTTGATTCCCTCCTTGTATGGTAGCATATTTCAAATGCCCTACTCGACTAAATCTCTCCCTTGTACCGACAAAAAATTCTCCACCCCATATTTTCCCGTCTGTCCCCAACCCAGTTCCATCGAAAACTACTCCTATCACAGGAGAAAATAGCTTGTGTTCCACCATACAACTGACCATATGGGCATGATGATGCTGTACTGCTATTTTTTTACCTGTCATGGTTTCTGCATATTGAGAGGATAAGTAGCTGCCATTGTAGTCATGGACAATTATTTTAGGCTTTAATCCCAATAGGTTTATTAAGTTTTCTATGGCTTTTTCATAAATCCTATGGGTATCAAAATCCTTTAAGTCTCCTAAATACTGACTCATATACCCATATTGATTTTCAGCAGCACAAAATGTACTTTTTTCCTCCGCCCCCAAGGCCAATACTTCCTCAGAAGTATTGATTGGAAAGGTGAAGGGGGTATAGCCTCTGGCCCTTCTTACCAAAACCTCTTTGTCATTTACTACCTTTACAACCGAGTCCTCCACTGGAATATGTATGTCTCTATTATGTATTAAGAAATAATCAGCAATCCTTCCTAGCTTCTCAATTGCCTCATGATTTTCATATTGTATCGGTGCACTACTTGCATTGCCACTGGTCATGACAAGAGCTGTGATTGTCCCCTGAAAAAGTAAATAGTGTAAGGGGGTGTAAGGAAGCATAACCCCCACTTTTTTCATGTTAGGATCGATTACATCAAGTAGTTCCTTAGGCGCCTTTTTTTCTAATAAAACAATGGGTCTTTTATTGCTTAACAGAATTTTTTCTTCTATTTCATTGATTACACATAATTCTTTTGCTGCCTCTATATCCTTTACCATAAGAGCAAAGGGCTTATGGGGTCGATTTTTTCTTTTCCTCAAAGCCTTTATAGCCTCTTGATTTTCAGCATCACAGGCTAAATGATATCCACCTAGGCCTTTAATAGCCACTATTTTTCCCCTCTGCAAAAGGTCTATGGTTTTTTGAATAAGATTGATGAAAGCTACTTTCTTTCCTACATTTGTCAATAAACTTAAAGAGGGTCCACAATTTGGACAACTATTGGGTTGAGTGTGAAATCTTCTATTGGTAGAATCATTGTATTCTCTCTCGCAGCTAGGGCACATTTGAAAGTCATCCATGGTTGTATTGTTTCGATCATAGGGTAATTTCCTAAGAATAGAATACCTTGGGCCACAGGCTGTGCAGGTTGTAAAGGGGTAATGGTACCTCGTGTCATGGATATTTAAGACTTCCTCTAGACACTGAGGACAAGTAGCCACATCTCCTCCAATAAATTTAAGCCCTTTTGCATCAGAAGAACTGGACTTAATTTGAAAATCTAAATAGCCCTTATATTCCTTCGAAAGTAATCGTATCTTTTCTATGGTGGAGAGATCAGGAGGGGTCTTAATAATTTTTATTAAAAAGCCTTTTATAGTCTTCCTTTCCCCCTCTATATCTAGCACCACTGAACTTCCATGATTACTAACCCACCCTTTGATGTTAGAAAGCTTAGCCTGGTTATAAATATAGGGTCTATATCCTACCCCTTGGACCATGCCAGAAATTTTTACTATGTACCTTCTTTTACTTATTTCACTGAAATTATTCTTATGGTTCAAGGGTTTCACCCTGAAGACTGTGAATAATGGCTGTCTGCTCCTCTATATCTTCTCTTTGTAATTTAATCCTTAAATCATCGCCTATAAATTCCTTGCAATGGATTTCTAAGTGTTCTCCCAGACTCTCTTCATGAACATGACTATGATGGCTCACCACCAAAGTAAACTGTTCTATATTCTTGATTTTATGTTCCTGACATAGTTCCTTTAGTGATTGTGCTATTTTGTTTAATAAATAAGTATCATGCATTTTAAACCCTCCTTATGGTTTCATAAATGAATTGATACACTACCTCACATATATGAGGTAGCCTAGTTTGCAATGTGCTACTCAGTTCTAAACTGAAATCAATCTCCTCCACTTCAACTCCAATAATAAATCCTTCAACTGATTTCCTATAGACTTTTAGAAGATGAACTAAGCTTGGCTGGTGCTGTGAATAAGTTTGTTGATGCTGTTCAATAGATTTATCCATAGGAGTAAATGTCACAGTACCTGGTTTTACATTAAAATAGGTGGCATCAATAATAAATAAAAAATCTCCATCCTTAATTTTGCTTAAGGCATAATCAATGTGTGTCTCACCCAATATTACTTCTATACCTATATCCTGCAACCGTGGTGAAAGCTCTTCTATTATCCTGATTCCTATACCATCATCCCCCATAATTCGATTACCAATCCCAATACATTTTACAGCCATCCTATACAATCCTAATCTGTACGGGAGAATAGCCCTCACTTATTACATGGGTGGCACAGGAAACACAGGGATCAAAAGACCTCACAATTCTTCCTATTTCCACAGGGTTTTTCAAATCTTCTATGGTTGTTCCCATCAATGCTTCTTCTACTACTCCTTTAACCCCCTCCGAATCCTCAGGGGATAGATTCCAGGAGCTGGGAGTAATAATCTCATAGTTTTGAATCCCTTCATTTTCAGTGGCAACCCAATGGCCCAAGGCTCCTCTGGTAGTGTCGATAAGCCCCTTCCCTCTAGCTTCACCTGAAAACTTATATTGTCCTTGTTGGGCGGGTTTAGGCTGCATCCTTTCTAAAAAACCCTCCATGATTCCGATGATTTTTCTTGCCTCCAGCACTCTAGCAATAGTTCGATCCATGGTTGAAATACCATTGGTATAGTCACCACTTAGCCACATCCTTGCAAGGGGGCCAACCTCCATGGGATACCCATCATACCTTGGGGCTTTAATCCAGCTATAGGCTTTTTCCTTATACACATTTTCTTCTACCGTTGCCTCTGTGGGTCTTTGTTCTATTTGCCTTGCCTCATACCACGCTCGATGGATATTTTCAGTAATTTTTTCAGGATCAAACTCCTGCAGTTCTCCATGAATAAAGACCTGGGGTGCTACATAAAATAGGTCTTTTTCTAGGTATGTATCAAATACCCCATAGGTCATGAGATTTTTATAACCTACACCATTTTCAAAATAATCAGGGTAATATTCTGCAATGGTATAGGCATCGGGAATCATTCGTCCTCCCACAAACTCCTTGATAGAGGCTAATATGGATTTGACCTTAATCCATTTAGATGCATCTAGGTTCACTGTTACACCCCCTACAAATATGCCATGGGTATGGGGGGCTTTACCTCCCAAGACAGCTAGCATTTCATGGGCTAAACGACTGTACTGGAGGGATTCTATATAATTCTCAGCTAACTCCCTATTGAATTTTTCCGGCAGTCTATAATCATTATGGGTAACATTATATAAGGGTTGAATCTCTGGACCCCGCGCAAAGTCTGGAAGGGTATATTGGTAGAAATGTCTTAAATGGTTTTGAAGAAATTCACAGCCATGCATAAAGTCCCGAATCATCTTGTCATTTTCATTAGGTCTGATGCCTAATAAATCTTCCAAGGCTAAAGTAGATCCCATAGAATGGGCAGTAGAACAAATGCCACAGATTCTTTCTGTAAAATAAATGGCATCCAGAGGAGGCCTTCCCCTTAGAATTTTTTCAAAGCCTCTAAAGAGCATGCCACTGCTTTTGGCGTTAATGATTTGATTTTCTTCAACCTCTACTTGAATTTCTAAAAATCCACTTATTCGAGTAATGGGGTTGATGGTAATTTTATTTCCCATAGCTTCCTCCAAAAAATTATTTTAGTAACGAACAAAGGGTGACATCCCATCGGGAAACCTTTCCTGTGCACAGCCTATGCAAGGGGTGTTATCTTCGATAGGCCAGTTTACATAGCCATTCCACTGTCTCACAGGGCAATCAGTTCTAGTGACAGGCCCTCGACATCCTAGTTTAAACATACATTCTGGTTCTCCCAGCTTTGTTGCAAAGATGCCATTATTGAAATAAGACCTCCTGGTACATTGATCATGGATGGTAATGCCATAAAATATAATAGGTCTACTTTGTGGATCTAGCTCTGGCATACCAAAGGCGATGAGGTTAGCAATTGTTCCAATAGCCCAATCTGGATGGCTGGGACAACCTGGTACTCTAATAACCTCCTTATTTAAAAACTGTGGTACACTGACACTTTGAGAAGGATTGGGTCGGGCAGCAGAGGGTCCTCCATAGGAGGCACAGGTGCCTACTGTCACCACGTACTTAGCCTTTTCCCCTGCCATTTTTACTGCCTCCATCGCCGTTACCAGTTCCCCTTGGTATCGGGCGATGACCGTGTACAATCCATCATCCTTGGTAGCCACTGCTCCTTCTACCACTAGGATAAATTCCGTCTCTAATGTATCTAAAAACTGCTGAAAGGCCCCTGCTCCCTCTGCAGCCATTAGACTATTGTTGTATTTTAATGTCACCATCTGATCTAATAGGTAAATGATATCTGGATTTTCTGCATTCAGTAAGGAAATAATATTGCCTGCACAACCGGTTGCCTCTAACCAGATTAAATTGATTTTATGGATACTAGTATTTTCTATTTTCTCTATGGCCAAATCCATCATCCTTCTAGCTGTAATTGTCTTTGAGCTGATCATTGGACAGTTGCTTGGTATCTCATTCAAAAATCTCCCTCCCATCTATGGCCTTAACACCCCTACTTGTGGTAAGTTTCTTAAAATCTCAGGCCTACCGCCATGGCATCCCATAAAAGCTCCAGTTAAATCTCTTCCTGCATACAAGCTAAAATGGGTACCTCCTCCCCAGGTTGCATCTAAGCTTACATCGTAAACAACTCCATTTACTGCAACATAGGCAGGTCTCCCGCCAGAGCCATCATATTGGGACAACTCTTCCAATGTGAACTCTCTTTGATTAGGTGGTGTGTTTTCACCTTCCTGATTCCTTGGACTATTAGGTTCTTGAATATACCACTGCCAATAATTTAGTCGTCTCACTTCATTATTTAATAGGCCTTCGTAAAACATCCTTTGGTAGAAATCTGTGCTTAATATAAGCATCTGCTGATAGTATTGTATATTGTGATAAATCAAGGATATTTCTTTATCGTACCAACTATTCACCTTTACTTCATCTCCTCCATAATTCTTGCTTCTATAAATTTTATGTTGAGTTGTTAGTAATTATTAAACTCAGCTATTATATTTCTACTAATCTAGTTCCTAAAGGTTCTGACTCCTTCTATAATTAGCACAATGAAATTTTAGAATTTCCAACATATTCAATATTACATATTGTGCATACTCTTCATATACTGCTCCCACAAGAAATTTAAGCCTTTCATTTTACTATAAAAATGTATTAAACAATCTTTGAAAAATTTAGAACCTATTTCTTCTATTTAGCGTCTAATAAAACAAAGGGGTAAAAATAATAATAAGGAGTGCTGGTAATGAAATGCCGAGGGATTATATTTGCAATAACCGTATTGCTATTGTTTTTTTTAGTAGGCTGTACGAATGCTCAGGTTGAAGGTGGGAATATAGATATAGAAAAATCTCCCCTTGAAATATTGGGTTTAGCTCAAGACTTTCCACCTGGCATAGTTGGCTTTATTCAGGCAAATGGAAAACAAGTAGAGATGGAGCAGGGTGGTTTTATGTGGGAGAGAAATGGTGAAATCGTGATGGCGGATGCAGCTTCACCAAATCAAATCGCAGAATCATTTGAAGCAATCCTTCTTCCCCCTAAAGCAGAAATAACGATTCAATTAGAAGATCAGCCTGATTTAACTTTATATCTATGGAAGGAGGACATGAGAGCAGAAGAAATTCCTCTAAGTAACAACCAATTTAAAATCCCTTTAGATCGAGGTGCCTATGTATATGAAGTTATTGCACAATGGTTTAATTTTAAGAACTCTGATATAAAGGGCACAGTTTCCTATACATTTGTTGTTGAGGTAGAGTAAGTGCTTGTCTAAGTGATATCCCTATCACTATGTACCAAAAAGGTTTCAAAAAAACAAAGAATCACCCCAAAGGGGGTGTTCTTGATTTAATCAGGGCAAGACATGGGGAAGACATGGGGACGTCAGGCCGCGCCAAAAATCCAATAAATGGATAAGGTAATCTTGATATAGCATGCATAGAATCGCCCATAATAGTAGTAAGGAGGGTGATAGTATGAGATATATAGAAGGCATTCATAGAAAAAGCAAGATTGCCTTACCAGAATATGTAGATGACTATGTTACAGAAGATAATCCTGTAAGGATCATAGATACTTTCGTAGAAACAATAGATCTAGGTGAACTAGGATTTAAGAATGCAACCCCAAAAGAGAGGGGGAGACCTGGGTATAACCCCAAAGACCTACTTAAGCTATACATTTATGGATATATGAACAAAATTACTTCATCAAGAAAATTAGAAAAACAAACCCA
>NZ_FOHU01000024.1 GCF_900111615.1 Natronincola peptidivorans
ATGTCGTGACAATAGCGAAGGGGTCACACCTGTTCCCATCCCGAACACAGAAGTTAAGCCCTTCAGCGCTGATGGTACTTGGCGGGAAGCTGCCTGGGAGAGTAGGTCGTTGCGACATAGAAAAAACTTCTACAACAACATGTAGAAGTTTTTTTAGTTTTTGTCTTGCGCTAAAAGGGCTTAAATAAAATTGTGGCATATATTTTCCACATGACGAATAATGATTATTACAATAAATAGTAAGATATACATATTATTACCTTAAAAATAGGTATGAAATTACAAGGAATTTACTTAAATTCCTTTCCTAATAATGATATAATAAAAAGTAGTACTGCAAAGGAGGGGGATGGTAAAATGACTTTTCGTGAATTGTTTCAGTTAGGTAGTTCGTTTGAAGCATTCTTGGATATGGACCAAGATATCAATAGAGAAAAGACATTAGAAATATATAAAAACATCGTTGTAGAGGATACGCTGGAGGATAGGATTAAGAAAATAGAGAATCCAATACATGTTTTAGCCTTTGCAGAAATATGGTGTCCTGATTGCATGATCAATGTGCCAGCTTTACAAAAAATGCAGGATATAAATCCTAAGCTTAAGATTAGTATACTACCAAGAGAAGAAAATGAAATGCATATGCAGAGCTATAAGGTTGGAGGAAAAGTAAAGATACCAACTTTTGTGATACTAGATGATGCATTTCAAGAGAAAGGCGTTTTTATAGAAACACCAAAAATACTTAAGGATATCGTAGGAAAAGGAAATCAGGTAGAGGTCATTGTAGCCAAAAGAAAATATAGAAAAGGTGAATATATTAATAGTACAATCGAAGAAATAATAGAGATTATTAATAGAAAGTAGGTGTTTACCTACTACAGACCGTTGAAAAACCATCATAATTTTCTTTATTGTTGGGCAAACTCTGTACCTTTGTGAATTTCATCTTTAATATAGTACTAAGTCTCTCACTTATGAATGAAGTGAGAGACTTAGTACTATATCTTGGAAAGCTAAGGTTATTGGTATAAAGTGCCTATGTCTAAAAAAATGATGAGAAATGTAAAATCCTGTGTTATAATGTAGTTGACAATGATTGAGGGGGGCATGATGGTGAATTTTAAAAAAGAAAAGTTTATTCCTATAGTAATAATAGGTATTCTTGTTATTGCATTGTTGTTAAGCCACAATACCAAAGAAATAGATATGGTTACTGAAAAGATTTTAGCTCATTCTAATGCTTGGGTGGACTATGATCTATCTGAAGTACAATTACATCAAGGAGACAACTTTATTCAGCCAGAAGTAAGTTGGGAGCCTTATAAGGTCACTGAAAAAGTAAAAGGTATTTTTATGACGGGACATAGTGTAGGATTAACAGAGAGATTTAATCGGACTATTGATTTAACCAAGCAATCTGTTGTTAACGCTTGGGTAATTGATGTAAAGGATGATTATGGCACCATGACCTATAGGTCATCAGTTCCCATGGTAAAAGAAGTGGGAGCAGATAGTAGTGTTAAAGTCAGAGATTTCCATTTGATTATGGAGGCTTTAAGAGAAAATGATATATATCCAATTGCTCGAATTGTATCCTTCAAGGATAAACAAGCCGCCACTGCTAGACCAGATCTAGCTATAAAGAGTAATACTGGGGCAGTGTGGAGAGATAGAAAAGGGGATGCTTGGTTAAACCCTTATAATAGAGAAACTTGGGATTATCTTGTTGATATAGCTAGGGAAGCAGCAGAAAAAGGTTTTAAAGACATTCAATTTGACTATGTAAGGTTTCCTACTGATGGGAACAGGGCCATCATTGATTATGGTGAAGCGGGGAAAAAAGAAACAATGGCAGAAGCTATTGCAGCATTTCTAGAATATGCTAGAGAAGAGCTAAAGGAACATGGGGTTATTATATCTGCCGATATCTTTGGGTTGGTGACAACAGTTTCAGATGATATGCGATTAGGTCAACACCTTGAAACCTTAGTGCCTGCTACTGATGTATTGCTGCCTATGGTTTATCCTTCTCATTACGCATTAGGAACCTATGGGGTAGCGATACCAGATAAGGACCCTTATACCATTGTTTACACCAGCATGAATACAGCTAGAGAAAGAGCTGAAGCGTTGGAGACGGATAGGCCAAAAGCAATTTTAAGACCATGGCTTCAGGATTTTACAGCTTCTTATTTAGGGGCAGGACTTTATAAGCGTTATGGAAAAGCAGAAATTGAAGCACAAATAAAAGCAACCTATGATGCAGGGCTAGAAGAATGGGTACTATGGAATGCAAGTAACCGTTATACATGGGAAGCTTTGATGGAAAACTAGTCAATAATAAAAAAGAAATGCTATTGTAAAGGACTGATTTACAATAGCATTTCTTTTGCAACTATTTATCACTGGATTTTATAAAAAGGCCTTGTTAAACACTATTGTTGATTTTAGCATTCTATTAATTCTTGGGATTTGTCATCCTGAGGGAACCGAAGGATCTAAGACTCTTCGCTATGCTCAGAGTGACAATCACTCAGTATCTTGTCATGATTTTATTTATATAATATCAACATCATCTTTAACATAGCCTATAAAAAAATAAGTATAAAAATTGAAGATAAATAGAAATAATTCTCTTAAACAGACAAAATGAATCTAAAATCTCTGTAAAAAGGCCGCGGTATATTTTGACATGTCACCCATTGAATGGTACAATATTCAGTATACCAACTTACTACCAAACACTAAATGTTGTGCAAAGCATAAGGAAGGTAATGCATTATGAAGTTGAAAGGGCGGATGGTGATGACCAAGGTTGTTAAAAGAGATAACAGATTGGTAGAATTTGATATTTCTAAAATAATTAATGCTATAGAAAGAGCTATGGCAGAGACTAAGGCAGGGATCAATGAAGGGTTAAGTAGAGAGATAGCAAAGGAAATTGAAAGCAAGATAAAAGAAAATACTGGTCCTGTTCAGGTAGAGGAAATACAAGATATTGTAGAAACTATGCTAATGGCCAGCAATAGGAAAGATGCTGCTAAGAAGTATATTATTTATAGAAGTCAAAGAGATAGAACTAGAGAAGCTAGAAAAAAGGAAGAAGGTAAGCTGTTATCAGACGAATTTATTAGTAATTATAAACATAAACTTTCTCCCATGAAGCAATTGGGTAACTTTGTGTATTATAGAACCTATTCAAGATGGCTTTCTGAAGAGGGTAGAAGAGAGTATTGGTGGGAAACTGTTAAAAGAGCAGTGGAATACAATTGTAGTCTTGTACCTACAACAAAGGAAGAAGCAGAAAAATTATTTGATAATGTCTATAATTTGAAGCAATTTTTGTCAGGGAGAACCTTTTGGGTTGGGAATACACCTGTAGCAAGAAATTATCCCATGGCTAATTATAACTGTGCTTTTTTAGTAATTGATAGTATTGATTCTTTTAAGGATTTGTTTTACCTATTAATGGTGGGAGCAGGCGTTGGGGTAAGAGTTTTAAAAAAGGACGTGGAAGGATTAGCAAAAATCAGATTGGATTATGATATGATTCATAAGGATTATCATCCAGTACCTGTACATATGAGAGAAGACAATACCAGTTTAGAGTTTGTCCATAAAAATACTGTTAAGATAACTGTTGGAGATAGTAAGGAAGGTTGGACCCAGTCCTTAGACTTTTTCTTTAAACTGTTATCCAGTCATGAGTATAGAAATGTAAAGACAATCATTATAAACTACGATCATGTAAGACCTAAGGGAGAGAAACTAAAAACCTTTGGAGGAACTGCCAGTGGTCATGAAAGCTTAAAAAATATGTTTTATAAAATTAATAAGGTAATTAAAAACAATAAAAAAATTAATGGATGCAATAGAGGAAAGCTAAGACCCATTGATTGTTTAGATATAGCCAATATTATTGGAGAAAATGTTGTAGTAGGAGGAGTAAGACGCACTGCTGAAATGGTATTAATTGATCCTAATGATCAAGAGTCAATAGAAGCAAAAGCTAATTTGTATAAACAAATTGATGGACAATGGCTTGTAGATAAAAATATAATACATAGACAGATGAGTAATAACTCAATTTATTATGAAAATAAACCCTCTAGAGAAGAACTGAGTTGGCTAATGAAAAAAATGAGATATTCTGGAGAACCAGGATGGGTCAACGCAGAGGCAGCTACTAAGAGAAGACCTAATATGCATGGAGTTAATCCCTGTGGAGAGATTCTCCTGGATTCTAGGGGACTTTGTAATTTAACTACGGTCAATGTATATGCATTTGTAAAGGCGGACGGAACATTGGATAAAGAAGGTTTACTGGAGGCGCAAAGGTTATCTGCAAGAGCCAGCTATAGAATGACATGTGTAGAACTTGAGCTTCCTAAATGGGATGCAGTGCAACAAAGAGATAAATTACTTGGATGCTCCTTAACAGGATGGCAGGATATGATCAATGCTACTGGGATATCTAAGAAGGAAGCTATTGACTTATTAAAGGAACTGAGGAAAACTGCCAATGAAGAGGCAAAGCGTTATGCAGAAGCTATTGGTGAAAATCCACCATTGCTGGTTACTACTGTAAAACCGGAGGGAACATTAAGTCAGTTGCCTATTGTATCCAGTGGAGTACATTATTCCCATGCCCCTTATTATATTAGAAGAATAAGGGTGAGTGCTGATGATCCTTTAGTTAAGGTTTGTGAAGAGTTAGACTACCCTGTTTACCCAGAAGTAGGACAGGATTGGGATACCTGCTTCACCAAGGTAGTAGAATTTCCTGTAAAGGCACCTGAGGGAAAAACCAAATATGATGTTTCTGCCATAGAACAATTAGAAAATTATAAAATGTTTATGGAGCATTATGTGGATCATAACTGTTCTATTACTGTTCATGTAAGAGATGATGAGTGGGAGAAGGTAGAAGAATGGGTATGGGATCATTGGGAGGATACGGTAGCATTAACCTTCTTGTCTCTAGAAGATAACTTTTATAAGCTACTACCCTATGAGGCTATTAACGAAATAGAGTATACAAAAAGGGTGAAAGAAATGAAGGAATTCATTCCTTCGTTGATAAGTAAGTATGAACAAACTGAAGTTGCGCTAGAGATAACGGAGGATGGATGTGAAACAGGGGTCTGCCCTATTAGATAAGGGCAATAATCTATAAAGAGAGAGTTAATTATTATAGGGGCTGTAGTTCTTTAACTTAAACATGAAGAACTACAGCCCCTCCTTTACAGAGAAATGCTGCCTACATGTAGGGAATATACAACAGCCTAATCCACCTTGGGCTTTGATAATTTCGCTAAAATCAATATAGATCGGTGTGTAATCATAGTCTTTTAGTAAGGAGACTAAAGATTTATTACTACATATGATTTTCCCATTACCGAGATTCACAATATTAGCAGCCAGTGAATCAGCATCTTCTTTTTCTATTTTTATTATATTAGTAAAATGTCTTTTGATAACTTCAACATTAAAGATATAGTCAGTAATAATACAACTTTTTTCATCTAAAACATTAAAAACACAGTCAAGATGTATTTTTGATGTATCAAAAATTACTTTAACCATCTCTAGATAAATATGATTTTTATCAAGAACCTGGACTATTTCGTTAACGGCCGCCTCTGTGCTTCTGCCACCTACCCCTATAAACAGCTTATCGTTATGAAGAATAACATCACCCCCCTCAACATTATGGGACATGATATGAATTTTTCCACCATAATTCTTAAGAAAATCAATTAATACTTTAACTTCATCTTTACGTATAGGATCTTTTAGATTTGAAATAAAGAAGATATCCTTTATAACAAAACCCAGGTCTCTAGTATAAAGCTGCGAAGGACTACTCATTAGATTTAAAAAATTCACTTTAATATCTTCGTTGATCAACACATTAACAAATGTATTGTATTGATCAATAACTAAATTTCTATTTATTGTTCCTCTATACTTATTGTTGATATCTACTACATCGAAAAAGCTTGGATAGACTACAAGGCCACCAAGTATTCTATCATATTCATTAATCACGAATCCTTTCACATGCAACACTTCCTTATAATTAATAGGTGCTTTAAAATATCTGTTTACATAGTTTCTCCCAAAAAAATCAATAATAGTAGTAAATGTTGAAAAATAGTAAAAAGATGAGTGAGTAAAGGAGATGATGGCAGTGGATAGAAAAATGGCGCCTCTTGAGTTAAGAGATCATATCAGAGGCTTTCTCAAAGAACATAAAAGTGCAGCTTTAGCTACCTGCAAAGATGATATACCTAGATGTAGTCCAGTACAGTATTTTTTAGGAGAAGAGATGGATATATATATACTGTCAGCTGG
The DNA here is from genome assembly GCF_900111615.1 of Natronincola peptidivorans. Classification (GTDB taxonomy): domain Bacteria; phylum Bacillota; class Clostridia; order Peptostreptococcales; family Natronincolaceae; genus Natronincola_A; species Natronincola_A peptidivorans. The sequence continues at coordinate 6,361 of NZ_FOHU01000024.1, forward strand.
TGGAGAAAAATTCAAAGCTATAGAGTCAAATTCAAATGTTTGCCTGTTAGTGAATACAGAATATATCAATTATAAAAGAATTAAAGGAATACAGGTTTTTGGTAAAGCTACAATCTGTGCACAGGATAAAAAGATTTTTGAAGAAGCCATGAAATATAATCCTGACAATGAGATGGGTCAGGTGAAGGGGGATCATCTAAAGGCTATAAAGATTGTCCCGACAGAGGTTGTGTACTTAGATTCCTTAGAGGATGGGGATAGAACAAAACAGATTTTAAGACATGAAGAAGTAGAAATACAGCCAGAGGAAATGTCATTACTACACTAAAAAAAAGACTGTCTTTTAAATGATTAACTAAACCATTTAAAAGACAGTCTCCTTATTTATTACTGCTACTGATACCATTGAATAATGCCGCAGGCCAAACGCTTACCAGCATTGCCAGCTGGTTGGCTGCGATAATCATTTGGATTTTCATGAATGATAATGGATTTACCAATAACATCTGCTGGTGTAAACCTATTGGTAAAAAAACACATTCTAGAATAACCATTATTTGAAAATAAAACTGGAAAATCTCCTGCATGATTACCATGCGGTTGATTATCAGGATCCCAGTGCCCACCTGCTGCTTGAAAAGGATCCTCTGGGTTATTAACTTCACAGGTACCATATTCATGGATGTGGAAGCCATGGGGTCCTATAGGATTTTCATCATTTGTGGCTGGACGATAGGGGGGAAGGCCATGAACCTCCGTACAAACCTCTGTGCCTCCTGGTACTTCTCTAAACCAAACAGTACCATACATCTGTGGTCTAAGAGGTCCTCCTTTTACGTAGGCCACTGCCATGGATGAATAATTGGGGGAGGGATAGTAATAATACCTCTGATTATACATATACATTAACTCCTTTAGATAAAATGAGATTTAATACATAGTATGTTAAAAATAAAGGGAATGCTATAGCTCCCTTTATAAAACAGATAAAAAAGTATCATTTCAAGGAGATTTTTTTAAAAAACAGTTATAATTATTTAGAAACTTTGGAATAATTTACATTAATGAAATATTTAAAAAAATTAGAGAAATAAAAAAGGAGTTTTCAAAAGAATATAGAATATTGTAATAAATCTAATAATATCTGATATCATACGAGGGGGAGAATAAATGAAAATATATGAAGCTGACAAAATAAGAAATATAGCACTATTAGGACATGGTGGATGCGGAAAAACTACTTTAACAGAAGCAGCTTTATACACAGGAAAAGTCGTTAACAGGATTGGAAAAGTGGAAGACGGGAATACGATTTCAGATTTTGATAAAGAGGAAATAGCCAGAAAGATATCCATTAATACTTCTGTTGTTCCTATGGAATGGGAACAGCATAAGATTAATTTCATAGATACACCAGGTTATTTCGATTTTATTGGAGAAGTACAGAGTTCTATTAAAGTAGCAGGAGGATTAATTATATTAGTAGATGCCACCAGCGGTATAGAAGTAGGTACAGAAAAGGCATGGGACTATGCAGAAGACAAAAAGAAACCAACCTTTATGTTTATCAATAAAATGGATAGGGAAAATGCTGATTTTGATAAGGTGTTGAACCAATTAAGAGAAAAGTTTGGTAAAAAAATAGCACCATTCCAAATTCCTCTAGGAGAAAAAGAGAATTTTATCGGCAATATTAACGTTGTAAAAATGATAGCCAAGGAATATGATGGCAAGAACTGTATAGAAAAAGCAATACCAGAGGATAAAATGAGTGAAGTTTTAGAGATACGAGAAATGTTAATGGAATCAGTAGCAGAGAGTGACGAAGCATTATTGGAGAAGTATTTTGCAGGCGAAGAATTTACACAGGAAGAGATTCAAGAAGGACTAAGAAAGGGTATTCTTAGTGGAGACATTGTACCAGTTCTTTGCGGTGCTACTATTAAAAACATAGGACTACACAGCTTACTAAATATGATTAATGACTATTCACCTTCTCCTATGGATATGCCTCCAAAAGAAGGAAAGCATCCTCATAAAGGAGACGTGGTTGAAAGAACTCTTGAGTCGAATCAACCATTTTCAGCACAAGTATTTAAAACAATTGTTGACCCATATATTGGGAAAATTTCTATATTCAAAGTGATTTCTGGCACCTTAAAGGCAGACATGGAGGTTTTAAATGCTAATAAGGATGCAAAAGAGAAGATAAGTAACTTATTCCTATTAAGAGGAAAGAACCAAATAGAAATAAATGAGGTAAAGGCAGGAGACATAGCTGCTGCTGCAAAACTACAACATACGGTTACAGGAGACACCCTATGCAGCATCAATGACCCAGTACTATATAGCGGCATTGAGTTTGCATTGCCACAGCTATATCTAGCGGTAGAGCCAAAGGCCAGGGGAGACGAAGAAAAAATTAGCTCTGGACTCCAGCGCTTAGCAGAAGAGGATCCGTCCTTTAGTTTTGAAAGAAATGCAGAAACCAAGCAAACGCTTATTAGAGGGCAGGGAGAACTACACATTAGAGTAATTACCAGTAAGCTTAAAAATAAGTTTGGAGTAGAGGTAGAGCTAAGTGATGCCATTGTTCCTTATAGAGAAACCATCAAAGGTAAATCAGACGTACAAGGTAAACATAAAAAGCAATCCGGCGGTCATGGGCAATATGGTGATGTGAAGATAAGATTTGAACCATCTCAAGAAGAATTTGAATTTGCTGAAGAAATCTTCGGTGGATCTGTGCCAAAGTCCTATATACCAGCAGTAGAAAAGGGTTTAAGAGAATGTTTAGAGAAAGGGTCGTTAGCTGGCTACCCTGTGGTAAATCTAAAAGCTACCCTATATGATGGTTCCTATCATGATGTGGATTCCTCAGAGATGGCCTTTAAGATAGCCGCATCCTTAGCCTTCAAAAAAGGAATGGAAGCCGCTAAACCAGTGTTATTAGAACCAATTGTGAAGGCAGAGGTTTTAGTGCCAGAAGAGTACATGGGAGACATCATGGGGGACTTAAACAAGCGAAGAGGGAGAATTCTAGGAATGGAGCCTCAGCCTAAAGGGATGCAGCTGGTAGTAGCAGAAGTGCCTCAGTCAGAAATGTTTAAGTATGCTAACGACTTACGTTCCTTGACACAAGCAAGAGGAAGCTTCACCATGGAATTTGTACGATATGAAGAAGCACCACAAATGATTAGTGAAAAAGTAGTGGAAGCTGCTAACGCAGCTAAAGAATAGATTTCCTTTTAAAGCATATGCATAGCATATGCTTTTTTTTGGTTTTTTGTTTAAATTTATTATTATTGTGGAATTATTGTAATAGATGATTATTGACAACAGCTTAAGTATTTTATAAAATATAACAAAGAAGGTCAAAGAAGGTCAAAGGGGTGATGCTGTGGCTAGAATAAGTGATATCATAGAAAAATTTATCAAACAACTGATAAAGGAAAATGAAAATAGAACCATAGAAATTCAGAGAAATGAGCTGGCAAAATATTTTGATTGTTCTCCATCCCAGATTAATTATGTTTTAATGACTCGGTTTGATTATGCTCAAGGCTATTATATTGAAAGTCAAAGGGGTGGAGGAGGGTACATTAGAATAACTGAACTAGTCTTTGATAAAGATCAAACCCTTTATCATATAATTACTAGAGAAATAGGAAACAGTATAACAAAAAATCAAGCCAGTAGATTAATAGCGGCTCTTTTGGATAGAAATATGATTTCATTAAGAGAATCAAAAATTATGCAAGCTGCTATTGAAGATGCAGCAATTATATCTCCATTAAACTTTAAAGATCAAATAAGAGCAAATATTTTAAAACATATGTTAGCTGCATTAGTCAAATAGGAGGGAGATTATGTTTTGTGAAGAATGTAATGAAAAAAAAGCAACAATCCATATGACAAAGATTATACAGGGTAAGAAAGAAGAGATTCATTTATGTGAAGATTGTGCAAAAGTAAAAGATACAGCAAACTTTGAAAACTCATTTTCTATACACAATTTTTTAGCAGGGCTTTTGGATGTGAACACTGACCATCAATTTTCCACCCAGTATAGTGAGACTTATCAATGTCCTCAGTGCAACACTACCTATGATAGATTTAGACAAAAAGGAAGACTAGGCTGTAATCAATGCTATGAAAGCTTTAAAGAACGGCTAGGACCTCTTGTAAGGAAAATCCATGGCAATATAAGACATACGGGAAAAGCTCCAAAAAGAACCGGTGGAATCATTCGTTTAAAAAGAGAAGTACATCAGCTAAAGCAACAATTAATAGAAGCTGTTCATCAGCAGGCTTTTGAAAAAGCTGCGGAGTTAAGAGACCAGATCAATGAGCTTGAAAATCGTATTGAGGAAATGTAGGAGGGATAAAAATGGCAGGATGGTTAAAGGAAACGGGACCTCAATCGGACATTGTTATAAGCAGCAGGGTAAGAATTGCTAGAAATATTGAAGGAATTCCATTTCCTCATGGTTTAAGCGAAGCTTTAGCTAAGGAGGTAACAGAAAAGGTTCATAAGGGCATCTTAGCGGGAAATACATCATTTAATGAAGATTTTCAATTAATTTCCATGAGGGAAACAGATGAAGTGGATAGATTAAACTATGTGGAGAAACATCTTATTAGCCCTGATCTAGCTAAAAACATAGCAACGGGAAACATGCTAGTAAACCAAGAGGAAACTATTAGTATTATGATTAATGAAGAGGATCACATAAGAATCCAATGCTTATTGCCAGGGTTACAATTGCAAGAGGGCTGGGATATTGCAGATAAAATAGATGACCTATTGGAGGAAAAAGTAACCTATGCATTTGATGAGGAGTTAGGTTATCTTACTGCTTGTCCTACAAATTTAGGAACGGGGATAAGGTCTTCTGTCATGCTGCATTTACCAGCTTTAAGCTTGACGGGTTTTATTCAAGCAGTGCTAAGGGCGGCAGGACAAATTGGCTTAGCTGTAAGGGGGATTTATGGAGAAGGCACTGAGTTTATTGGAAATCTGTATCAAATCTCTAACCAAGTAACGTTAGGTATAACGGAAAAAGAGATTATAGGCAATCTTCACGATGTTACAATGCAAATTGTGGAAAAAGAAAGAGGGGCTAGAAAAAATTTAGTGGATGCTAAAAAAATTGAACTGGAGGATAGAGTTTTTAGATCCTTTGGAATACTTAAGAATGCTAGGAAAATTGCTGCTAATGAAGCAATGCAGTTAATTTCTGATGTAAAACTCGGAGTTAATCTAGGATTAATACAAGAAGCTCCTTTAGAAAAAGTAAATAGCCTTATTACGATGATACAACCTGGCTATTTGCAAAAATATTATGAGAGACCTTTAAATATAGCTGAAAGAGATATTAAGAGGGCAGAATTAATAAGAAGTATATTATAAATTAGGAGGGATGTTTCCATGGGAATGCATGGTAAATTCACTGAAAGAGCACAACAGGCTGTGATTTTGTCTCAACAATATGCCCAGCAATTTGGACATAGCTATGTGGGGACAGAACATCTATTGTTAGGTTTATTGCAAGAGGGGGAAGGGATTGGAGCAAAGGCATTAAAAAATCTAGGAGTAGAAATTTCAAAACTACAGGAAAGTATAGTAGCGATTGTTGGCAAAGGTCAACAACAGCAGCTTATGGGTTTCACACCAAGAACAAAAAAAATATTTGAGCTGAGTTTTGAGGAAGCAAGGAATCTTGGCCATAGCTATATCGGTACAGAGCATTTATTGCTGGGTTTAATAAGGGAAAATGAAGGAATTGCTGCTAAAATCTTAGTAGAAATGGGAGTAAGCTTAGAAAAGGCAAAAGAAGAAGTGTTGAAGCTATTGAACAGTAAGGGGACACCAAATAACAACATGCATGGCAGTAAAAAAACAGGTACTGATACCCCTACTTTAAATAAATATAGCAGAGATTTAAATCAAATGGCAAAAGAAGAAAAAATTGATCCAGTGATAGGACGGAGCAAAGAAATACAAAGAGTGATACAGATATTAAGCAGAAGAACAAAAAATAATCCATGCTTAGTTGGAGAGCCTGGAGTAGGGAAAACAGCTATAGCTGAGGGATTGGCTCAACAAATCGTTGAAGGAAATGTACCGGAGGTTTTAAGAGATAAGAGAATAATAACACTAGATTTATCTGCTATGCTGGCAGGTGCTAAATACAGGGGAGAATTTGAAGACCGTTTAAAAAAAGCAATGGAGGAAATACGTCAGGCAGGAGATATCATCCTGTTTATTGATGAAATCCATACTATGATAGGGGCAGGAGCTGCTGAGGGTGCAATAGATGCCTCTAATATTTTAAAACCAGTTCTAGCCCGGGGCGAACTACAAACTATAGGCGCTACCACTTTAGATGAGTATAGAAAGCATATTGAGAAAGATGCTGCTCTGGAGAGAAGATTCCAGCCAATAACCATAGACGAACCTTCTACTGAAGATACAATCAAAATACTAGAAGGATTAAGAGATAAATATGAAGCCCATCATACAGTGAAAATAACAGATGAAGCTATAAAAGCTGCTGTAGAATTGTCCCATAGATATATTACCGATAGATTTTTACCAGATAAAGCGATAGATTTAATCGATGAGGCAGCATCAAAAATCAGGCTAAAGGTGGTAACTGCACCCCCTGATTTAAAGGATTTAGAAGAGGAAATAGAAAAATTAGCCAAGGAAAAAGAAGAAGCCATCAGTTTGCAGGATTTTGAAAGGGCGGCACAAATAAGGGATAAAGAAAATGCAGTGAAGGAAGCGTTAGATGAGAGGAAGCATACTTGGAGGAGTAAAAGCCAAACAGATAAAGCAACAGTAGATACAGAAGAAATTGCAGAGATTGTATCTGATTGGACGGGGGTTCCAGTTACTAAGCTACAACAGGAAGAATCCCAAAAGCTTCTAAATATGGAAGATATTCTTCATGAAAGGGTCATTGGACAGGAAGAGGCTGTAAAGGCCGTATCTAGAGCTATAAGAAGAGCAAGGGTGGGATTGAAGGATCCTAAAAAACCTATCGGTTCCTTTATCTTTCTAGGACCTACAGGCGTAGGAAAAACAGAGTTATCTAGAGCGCTGGCGGAGGCTATGTTTGGGGACGAAAATTCAATGATTCGCATAGATATGTCGGAGTATATGGAAAAGCACACGGTGTCGCGATTAATTGGATCTCCACCAGGTTATGTGGGGTATGAAGAAGGTGGCCAGTTGACAGAAAAAGTGAGAAGAAAGCCATATTCAGTGGTCCTTTTTGATGAAGTTGAAAAGGCGCACCCTGATGTCTTTAACATCCTATTACAGATATTAGAGGATGGTCGTCTAACGGATGCAAAGGGAAAAACAGTAGATTTCAAAAATACCATTATTATCATGACCTCTAATGTAGGGGCACATACCATAAAGAAACAAAAGTCTCTGGGATTTGCAGTGGATGAGGGAGATAGAGCTAAAAATGAATATGAGAAGATGAAAGAAAATGTAATGGATGAACTAAGAAGAAGCTTTAGACCAGAGTTTTTAAATAGAATTGATGATATCATCGTTTTCCATAGCTTAGACAAAGAAAACATCACAAAAATAGTAGATTTAATGGTGACTGATCTGAAGAAGCGCTTAGAAAAGCTAGATATTAAGGTGGAAATAACCGATAATGCTAAGGAGCATATTAGTGATAAAGGGTATGATCCTCAATTTGGAGCGAGACCATTAAAAAGAGCTATACAAAAACTGATTGAGGATAAAATCTCAGAAGAATTATTAAAGGGTACAGTTGTTGCTGGAAGCCAAGTAGAAATTGACTTTCAAAATGAAGAACTAAGGGTGAATAAACTGCCCTAATGGAAACCATTGATTGAAATAGGAAGGGTAACCTTCCTATTTGTGTTTGTAAAGGAGGGCTCTATAGTAGTATACTTAAACTAAAGATGCATAATTAATAAGAATGGGTAGGTGAGGATATGGGGAAAACAAAAAGTAAATTTATATGCCAGCAGTGTGGATATGAAAGCGCAAAATGGATGGGAAGGTGTCCCGGATGTGAGCAGTGGAATACAATGGAAGAAGAATTGGCTTTAGAGAAAAAGGACTTCAAAAGATCTCCCACCATTGCCAGCAGTACAAAGCCCCAATTAATAAAATCCATTAAACTAGGTTCCTATGAAAGATATGACACAGAAATAAAGGAATTAAATCGTGTGCTGGGGGGAGGATTGGTAAAAGGATCCTTGACTTTGATTTCTGGTGAGCCAGGAATAGGAAAATCTACATTAATTCTCCAGGCCAGTAGCAGGATTGCAGAAAAATATGGTACTGTCCTATATGTTTCTGGGGAAGAATCTGAGGAACAAATTAGTATGAGGGGAGAAAGGTTAAATGCTTTAGCAGACACATTATATATTGTTTCGGAAACCAATATTGATGTTATTGAAAAGTATATAAGTGATTTGAAACCAGCATTTGTATTAATAGATTCTGTGCAGACCCTCTTCAAGCAAGAATTAACCTCTGCTCCTGGAAGTGTTTCTCAAATCAAAGAATGTGTAAACAATTTAATGAGGATAGGCAAATCTAACAATATTCCTATGTTTCTTGTGGCTCATGTAACAAAGCAGGGGGAATTGGCGGGTCCAAGAGTTTTAGAGCATATGGTGGATACAGTGCTGCATTTTGAGGGAGAAAGGACACAAGAATTCAGGATATTGAGGGCTTTAAAAAATAGATTTGGTACTACTAGCGAAATAGGGGTTTTTGAAATGGCGCAGGAAGGTTTAATAGAGGTTAGCAATCCCTCTGCTATTTTTTTAGAGTCCCTTAACTCTGAAGCGGAAGGCTCCATTGTAATAGCAACAGTAGAAGGCACTAGGCCCCTTTTAGTAGAAATACAAGCATTAGTCACCCCCACTAATGCAGGATTTCCTAGGAGGACAGCTGTTGGTATAGACATGAATAGGTTAAATCTAATTATTGCTGTACTAGAAAAGAAAATAGGTTTACCCTTGATGAATCAAGATATCTATATAAATGTAGTAGGGGGATTAAAGCTGGAAGGAACTTCAGCAGACCTAGGGGTAGCTATGGCAATCTACTCTAGCACAAGAGGGATAGCATTGCCTTCGAAAAATATGATGGCCATTGGTGAAATTAGTTTGACAGGAGATTTAAGGCCCGTAAGCTATACGGAAAAAATGATAAAGGAAGCAGAAAAAATGGGTTTTCAAACCTGCATCATTCCTGAAAGAAATAAAGGAAAGTTAGAAACTTTAGCAGGGTTAAATATAAATGGAGTAAAAACCTTAAGAGAGGCATTTGATTTAATCGTAGAATAATAATTTCTCTGCATTAAGTTTTCTTTCCCTCTTTTTATTTCAACAAGACTGATTAATTTGTAGATTTGTTGGAAAAATAATCATAATATAATTATCTCCATATTTTCTATAGATTGTTATAATTTATTAGAAGTAATACTATGCTCTAATGATAAAGCTTTAATGAAAGGAGGGCGATTCCATAGTGAAGGAAGAACTATCGAAAGAAGAAGAATTAATAGAAATTTTAAAAATAGTAGCTCCGGGTACTCCCTTGAGAGAAGGGTTAGAAAACTTATTAAAGGCAAAGACGGGTGCATTAATTGTGATATCAGATGATGAGGATATGTTAGATATTATTGATGGCGGGTTTCATATAAATATGGATTTTTCTCCAGCCTACATATACGAGCTAGGAAAAATGGATGGTGCTATCATCCTAAGTCATGATGCAAAAAAAATATTATATGCCAATGCACAGCTGATTCCAGACTCTTCTATCCCATCCAGTGAAACTGGGATTAGACATCGTATTGCGGAGAGGGTGGCTAAAGAAACGGGAGAAATTGTCATTGCTATTTCCCAGAGAAGAAATATTATTACTTTGTATAAAGGCTATCATAAATATGTTATACAGGATACAGCTAAAATCCTTACGAAAGCCAATCAGGCTGTACAAACCTTAGAAAAGTATAAAACTTCATTAGATAGAGCCATAACCAGTTTGAGTGCTTTAGAATTTGAAGATTTAGTAACGGTGTATGATGTGGCGCTAGTTCTACAAAGGACAGAAATGGTGATGAAGATTGCCTATGAAATTGAAAAATACATTTATGAACTGGGAAACGAAGGTAGACTAGTAAGTATGCAATTGGAGGAATTGATGGATAATGTAAAGGAAGATGGAAAGCATGTGATTTATGATTATAACGCTAACTTTGAAGGTGACTATGAGACGATTCAAAAGTCTATAAAATCCTTATCCTCAGAAGAACTTTTAAACTTAACAAATATAGCAAGGATTTTAGGCTATAGTAATAATGTAAATGCATTAGATTTAGCGGTATCACCGAAGGGATATAGAATACTGACTAAAATACCGAGATTACCCACTACTGTTGTAGATAATCTAGTAAAACAGTTTAATAATTTCCAAAAAACACTAAAAGCATCAATAGAAAAACTTGATGAAGTAGAAGGTATTGGAGAAGTAAGAGCAAGAGCTATAAAAGAAGGATTAAGAAGGCTGCAAGAACAAGTACTGTTAGATAGGCATATTTAACAAAAAATAATAAAGAAAGCCATAAAGTATCTATTGATAATAAATATTTTATGGCTTTCTTTATTAATGAAGTAGTTTATAACTATAATAAGCCATATTTGCCTAAAGTTTTCAGGTGATTATCATGATAGCTTTTCACCAATTCTTCTATATCCATATCAAAAACATTACAAAGAGCGGTTATATAAAAAATGTTGGTAGAAATCTCTTGATGAATTTTTTCTTTACAGGTGGGACATAAAGCACCTTCTACATGGGTAGACATATATTCCTTCATTTCAGAAAAGGTAATATTAGAAGGCGTTTCTTGTTTTTTTATATTCAACTGTATACACCCACAGACGGTGGCAGATTTAGCTACTGCACGATTGATCCGAGCACTGCTCTCTTGTAACTTCGTTAATATATCCAAAATACTTTTATGCCTTACTAAGACATCATCCACTTTATGCTGAAACTCTTCTAAGGAAAAATTTTTCATAAATACAACTCCTTGTTTTTTTATTGAAGATAAATGAAACTTATTTTATATAAGGATAAAAAGATTAAAAATCAATTAAACACAAAATCAAAAGCATGATGATATTGACAATTTGGTAACATACATTAATTATACTTTCATCCTATAGTATTTGTCAATTACAGGAGAAAAGAAAAAAACTATAAAACCACTATAAAAAAATTCATTGACAACCCATAAGAGCTGTGATAAAATGTTATTTTTAATTGACAATCCAGCTTTTTTAGTGTATACTGTTGTATATTAGAAATATACTAAAAACAGGCGTTTTTTTGGGGGGAAAAATATGTTTAATATAGGCGATAAAATTTCCTATCCAGTACATGGTGCCGGCATTATCGAAGCTATTGAGGAGAAAGAAATCCTAGGAAAATCAAGAAAATATTATATTATGCGAATACCTTTAAATAATATGAAGGTAATGATACCTTTAGATAATGTAGAGGATATTGGCGTACGTCCTGTAATAGGATTAAAAGAGGTAGAAGAAGTTATAGCAGTACTATCAGCAGATGTAACAAAAATGTCACAAAACTGGAATAGAAGATATAGAGCAAATATGGATAGAATTAAAAGTGGAGATATCTATGAAGTAGCTGAGGTAGTTAGAAATCTGACTCTGAGAGATCGTGAGAAAGCATTATCTACTGGAGAAAGAAAAATACTAAACAACGCAAGACAAATATTACTAAGTGAGATCATTCTTGCGACGGACGTTACTGAAGAAGAAGCAGTAGATTTAATTGAAAAGAAGATAAAATAAATCCCTTGCCCTCGTCAAGAGGTTTTATTTTTGTTGATTTTTTAGATATATTTTCCTATTATTGCTGCATATTACTAGGTTCTTGCTTTTCTTTTAATTTACCTTCTGATACAATAGATATGAAACTATTAGGAGAAAAATTTGAATCTTTATTTAGAAGTTTTGAGTTTTTATATAAATAAATATTAAAAGCAAAAAAAGTGGGAATAATGAAGGAATAGGAGGTGAAGGAATGCTTAATAAAATTGTAAGAGGCATTTTAAGCGTTTTAGGTGCATTATCAGGATTGTTGATCTATATTTATGTGACTAACAATATTCTTACCGTAACGAAAGATAATTTTATGGCGTATGTAATTGGAATTATAATATCTTCATTGATTGGTGGAGGGGTTTTATTTCTTTTATCCCCATGGTTAATTAATAAAGGAAGAGATATTGCTAATTGGATAGAAAGTGAACTAGCTAACGTCCCTATCACCAATATAGCCCTAGGCTCCATTGGACTCATTATAGGTTTAATTATTGCCTATCTTATTAGTCAACTAACCAATAATATACCTATTCCTTTTGTAGGAACAATAGTTTCCACTGTGGTATACATCTTTATGGCATATTTAGGTGTGACAATAGCAACAAAAAAAATAGAAGAACTGCCTAATCTGCAAGCTGTTTTCAAGAAAAATATGATGAGAGAAAAAGGCGGGAAAAAAGAATCAAAAAACTCTCCTAAGATTTTGGATACAAGCGTCATCATTGATGGAAGAATTGCAGACATATGTAAAACAGGATTTATTGAAGGCCCATTGGTTATACCTGAGTTTGTTTTAGAAGAGCTTCGACACATTGCAGATTCTTCTATAACGATTAAAAGGAACAGAGGAAGAAGAGGTTTGGATATTCTAAATAAGATTCAAAAAGAATTGGATATTGAAGTGAAGATTGATAGCAATTCTTTTGAAGAGGGCTTAGAAGTAGATACAAAGCTATTAAAACTAGCTCAATTATTAGAAGGAAAAGTAGTAACTAATGACTACAACTTAAATAAGGTAGCAGAATTTCAAGGGGTTCCTGTACTAAATATTAATGAATTAGCTAATGCTGTAAAACCAGTAGTTCTACCAGGGGAAGAAATGTTTGTACAGGTGATTAAAGATGGTAAAGAATCTGGCCAGGGCTTAGCTTATCTAGACGATGGTACTATGATTGTTGTTGAAAGTGGTAAAAAGTATATTGGGCAGAATATAGATGTGCTGGTTACAAGTGTACTACAAACTGCTGCCGGTAGAATGATTTTCGCAAAGCCTAAGACACTGGCAGATAAATCTGCTTAAAACATAGTGAACAAAATTCTGACCCAGCAACCACTGCGTATAAAGAGATACGTGAGGATGCTGGGTTTTTAAAATGGGAGAAATAGAAGTGTTTTAATCCTTTAATATAAAGCTTTAGATAATAAAGTAGAAAGAAGGGGACAGAATTGAGAAGAGATGATAAAAATGTTTCAGCTATCATTGTGGCTGCTGGCAAAGGGAAACGGATGGGAGAAGGGTTTAATAAACAGTATATCCCCTTAAAAGAGAAACCTATTGTAGCTCATACTCTACAGATTTTTGAAAATAGCCAGTACATAGATGAGATTATCCTGGTAGTAGGGAAAGAAGAAGTTTCTTTTGCAAAAACAGAAATAATAGAGAAATATAAATTTACAAAAGTGGTTAAAGTAATAGAGGGGGGAAAGGAAAGACAGGACTCCGTATATAACGGATTATTGGAGGTAAACAAGCGATGTCAAATAGTGCTGATCCATGATGGTGCTAGACCGTTTGTCAAAGAGAAAATAATTAAGAACAGTATAGATATGGCAGAAAAAATAGGGGCTGCTGTTGCAGCAATGCCAGTAAAGGATACTATTAAAATGGTAGGGGATGAGCTTGAAGTAGTAAATACCCCTGAAAGAAAATATCTATGGGCAGTGCAGACACCTCAAACCTTTCAATATAAATTACTGAAAACTGCCTACGAGAAACTAAGAACAGAAAAGGTTATAGTAACAGATGATGCTATGGCAGTAGAAAGGCTGGGACATACAGTGAAAATCATAGAAGGTAGCTATGAAAACATTAAGATTACAACTCCCGAGGACTTAATCATAGCAAAAGCAATACTTGCAAAGGAGGAAGGCAACAATGCGGATAGGATTAGGGTATGATGTACATAGGCTAGTGGAAGATAGAAAGCTAATTATAGGAGGCGTAGATATTCCTTTTGAGAAGGGGTTGATGGGACACTCTGATGCAGATGTATTGTTGCATGCAATAAAGGATGCGTTGTTAGGTGCTGGAGCTTTGGGAGATATTGGGAAGCATTTTCCCGATACAGATGAACAGTATAAAGGCGCCAATAGCTTAGAGCTTTTGGAAGAAGTGGCAAGTTTCTTGCTAAAAAAAGGCTATATTATTAACAATGTAGATGCTGTTATCATTGCAGAAAAGCCTAAAATGGCACCATATGTTCAATCTATGAGAGAAAACATAGCAGCAGCATTAAATGTATCCATTCATCAGATAAATGTAAAAGCTACTACAACTGAAGGACTGGGCTTCACAGGAAGTGGAGAAGGTATTGCTGCTCAAGCTATTGCCAGTATTGTTGTAAGGTAAATATTTTAATAAAAAATAGTCAAAGTAGTTGACATAAATTCCAATATACTATATTCTATAAAAAAAGAAAAAAATATGCAATGATGGGGAATAGTAGGAAGACGTAGCTTTTAAGAGAGAAAACCCTAGGCTGAGAGGTTTTTAAGTCGAGTTTTTCAAACCCACCCTGGAGCTGTTAACTGAAATCAGTAGGTTATACCGGTGGACGCCGTTAAGTCATAAAGTGAGCCATACAGGTTAACTAGAGTGGTACCGCGGAAAAATAAACTTCCGTCTCTAAATATTAGGAGACGGGAGTTTTTGTTTTTATAAAAAGAACATAATAAATAAAAGATAAGACAAGAAAGGAGAATGAAACATGAGTAAGAAAGAAAAACAATTTGTAGAAGAAATCACACCGATGGAAGTGGATTTCCCCCAATGGTATACAGATGTAATTACTAAAACTGATTTGGTGGACTATTCACCGGTAAAGGGATTTATGGTAATAAAGCCTTATGGTTACGCTATTTGGGAAAATATACAACAGTACATGGATGGACGTTTTAAAGAAACAGGACATAAGAACTGTTATTTTCCTCTATTAATTCCAGAAAGCTTATTAAAAAAGGAAGCTGAACATGTAGAGGGGTTTGCTCCAGAGGTAGCCTGGGTTACCCATGGCGGTCAGGAGGAATTGGCAGAAAGACTGTGCATTCGTCCAACGTCAGAAACCATTATTTGTGAAATGTATTCCAAATGGTTAAAATCCTATAGAGACCTACCATTTTTATATAATCAATGGTGCAGTGTGGTGCGATGGGAAAAAAGCACCAGACCGTTCCTAAGAACTTCTGAATTCTTGTGGCAGGAAGGACATACCTTGCACGAGACTTATGATGAAGCACAGGAAGAAACCATACAAATGCTAAATATCTACAAGGAAACGGCAGAAGAATTGTTGGCGATGCCAGTAGTGGTAGGAAGAAAAAGTGAAAAAGAAAAATTTGCTGGTGCTCATGCTACCTATACAATGGAAGCATTAATGCATGATGGCAAAGCGTTGCAAGCGGGTACATCTCATAATCTAGCTCAGCACTTCACAACTGCTTTTGATATTACCTTCTTAGACAGAGACGGTGAGTTAAAGCATCCTTATCATACCTCGTGGGGAGTATCTACCCGTCTGATTGGTGGAATCATCATGGTACATGGAGACAACAGAGGATTAGTATTCCCACCAGGGGTAGCGCCAGTACAGGTAGTGATTGTACCAATAGCAGCTCATAAAGGCGGTGTTATTGAAAAAGCTGATGAAATTTTTAGTCAGCTAAAGGAAAGCTTTAGGGTAGAGGTAGATGATAGAGAAAACTACTCTCCAGGCTGGAAGTTTAATGAATGGGAAATGAAGGGAGTACCTATACGTATTGAAATAGGTCCAAAGGACATAGAAAAGCAACAAGCGGTGCTGTTTAGAAGAGATACATTAGAAAAAGAAGTAGTACCATTAGAGGAAGTAAAGGAGAAGGTACAAGGTTTGCTGAAGGATATTCATAATAACCTGCTTCTAAAAGCGAAAAACATGCGAGATGAAAAGACCTATTATATTAAAAGCTTTGATGAAATGAAAGAAATTATGGAGAAAAGACCTGGCTTTGTAAAGGCTATGTGGTGTGAAGAAAGAGAATGTGAAGACAAAATAAAAGCAGAAACAGCGGCATCTGTAAGATGCATTCCTTTTGAGCAAGAAAACCTAGGAGATACCTGCCCCTTCTGCGGCAAGGAAGCCAAGGTGATGGCATACTTTGCAAAAGCATACTAAAGTATTAACAAACCCCTCTGAGAACTCAGAGGGGTTTAGACTTTTGAAAAACCTCCATCTTCTTCGTTACTTCAAAAACCCAGCACCTTTTCGTATTACGTATACGCTGCAGTCGCTGAGTTTTCTTGCGCCTCCAAGCTGAAGATTTTTGAACAGTCTGGAGGTTGTTGACTTTTTCAACAACCGCAACCCCTCTGAGAACTCAGAGGGGTTTGTATATTTCCTTCCATATAAGAAAAGATATAGAGATAGAAATTATTTGGAGGGTTAAAGAATGAAACGAAAATATTTTGCTTATATTACGATAATAACCATAGCATTATTAGCAACAGTGACCAGTTATGGTAGTCAGTTTGTAGTAGTTACTTTAGGCAATGACCTTAACCAACAGCAACGGCAGCAAATGCTTGATTTGTTTCAAGTAGAGGAGGGAGGGACCACGAAAATTCTTGTAGTAACCAATGAAGAAGAAAGAAATTATCTAGAAGGAATTGCTACAGAAAAAGAAATAGGAACAAGAGCTATCTCCAGTGCTTTTGTTGAACAATTTCAACAAGGAGAAGGAATGTCAGTAGAAACCTATAATCTGACATGGGTGACAGAGGAAATGATTATGAACGCATTGGTTACGGCAGAGGTAGTAGATGCAAAAGTAATAGCTGCAGCTCCCTTTGAGGTATCAGGTACAGCAGCGTTGACGGGAATATTAAAGGCATTTGAAGAGTTGACAGGTGAGGTTATTGGAGAAGAACAAAAGAGGATAGCAAATAAAGAGATGATTACAACTGGAGAGCTAGGAGAAGAAATAGGGAAGGACAGAGCTGCTGTCTTAATAAGGAAAATAAAACAGGTTGTAGTAGAAAGAAGGATACGAGAGCCCCAAGAGATTAGAAGAGTCGTCATAGAAATAGCAGGACAATTAGATATCCAATTAACAGAAAATCAGGTTGAGGATATTACTGGACTGATGCAACAAATAACAAAATTAAATTTAAATGTAGATGCTATACAACAGCAGCTGCAGGGAATAGAAGAAGAACTAAGAGAGATTTCTTTGGATATGGAAGAGACAAGGTCTTTGTTGGAAAGGATTATTGAAATGATAAGAGGATTGTTAGAGTCCATCTTGGGGATGTTTTCAAGATAATAAAACTAGCTTGATACGCTAAGGATTATGGTTTATAATAGGGTAATACAGATGTTAAAATAGGAGGGTTTACATGATGTCAGTAAGGGTAAGATTTGCACCAAGTCCTACTGGATTTGTTCATATAGGCAGTTTAAGAACAGCTCTATATAACTATTTGCTAGCTAAAAAGCATGGTGGAGAATATTTGCTAAGGATTGAGGATACTGATCAAAGTCGATTGGTGGAAGGTGCTATTGAAAATTTACTAAGTTCCATGGAATGGGTGGGTATTAACCACGATGAAGGCATTACCATGGTGGACGGAGAACTAATTGAAAAGGGAGATTATGGTCCTTATGTACAATCCCAAAGGCTAGATACCTACAAAGCTTATATAAAAAATCTTTTAGACAGTGGAGATGCTTATCATTGTTTTTGCTCTAAGGAAAGATTAGATGAGGTAAGAGAAAAGCAAAAATCCTTAGGTTTAACTGCTAAATACGACGGACATTGTAGAAGTTTAACAGAGGAAGAAGTTGAAAAGAGAGTAAAAGCAGGAGACACCTATGTTATTCGATTGAAGCTTCCAGAAAATAAAGATATTGTCTTTGATGATGCTGTTAGAGGCAAGGTGGTTGTGAACACAGAGGAAGTAGATGACCAGGTTTTGATAAAATCTGATGGTTATCCTACCTATCATTTTGCAGTAGTAGTCGATGACCATCTGATGAAAATCACCCATGTTATCCGAGGTGAGGAATGGTTACCTTCTACACCCAAGCATGTTTATCTTTATGAAGTGTTAGGCTGGCAGGCGCCACAATTTGTACATTTACCAAACATTCTAAATATAGAAAAGAAAAAATTAAGCAAACGGCACGGGGATGTGGCAGTAGAGGATTTTATGAAAAAAGGTTATTTGCCAGAGGCTTTAGTGAATTATGTAGCGTTAATAGGCTGGAGTCCGGAGGAAAATAAAGAAATATTCTCTATGAAGGAATTGCAGGAAAAGTTTTCTTTAAATAGAGTATCAAAAAGTGGCGGAGTGTTTGATGTAAACAAGTTAAATTGGATGAATAATCATTACATCAAAGAAAGTCCTACTGAGAGAATCACTGACTTAGCCATACCCTACTTAATAGAAGCAGGATATATTTCTACTACTGAAGCTGAGGAAAAATATAGCTGGTTAAAGGATATGATAGCAATAGTTCAGGAAAGTCTTGATTATGTAGGAGAGATTGTTGATAAGGTAGATATATTTTTTAAAGCAGAGGTAAAGCCTGAGGACGAAGAAACCCAAAACATATTAAAAGAGGAACATATATCCGAGCTTTTAGATGTGTTTTCTGAAAAAGTACAAGCCGCTGAAGCTATAGATCAGGCAGCTATTAAGAAAATATTCAAAGAAATCCAAAAGGAAAAGGGAATAAAGGGACCAAAGTTATTTAAACCAATTAGAGTGGCTTCTACTGGTAAAGCCCATGGTCCAGATTTACCATTAATTATTCAAGTGCTGGGTAAACAGAATTTGCTATCCCGCATAGACTATGTAAAGAAGAATTTTATATAGAAAAGACATTGAACAGGAGAAGTATATCTATACTGCTTTTCAGAGAAGAATCATCATTGGCTGAGAATGGTTCTAAAGCATAGGTAGATGGAAATGCACCTGTGAGTCATTGTTTGAAGGCTAGTAGAATAAATCGGGAGGTCCCGTTATAGACCTAAAGGGGAATGATTTTTTCATTCAACCAGAGTGGAACCGCGGAAAAACTTCGTCTCTGATTATTAATCAAGACGGAGTTTTTTAATGTTAATAAATATTAAAAAAAGGGGATGAAAGTCATGAGGTTTTTTAAAACCATAAGAGAAGATATTGATGCTATATTTGAAAGAGATCCTGCTGCTAAGAATATTGTTGAAGTATTATTGTGCTACCCTGGACTACATGCTATCATTATTCATCGTATTTCTCATGGTCTTTATAAAAGAAACTGGGTTATATTACCAAGACTTATTTCGAATTTTGCTAGATTTATTACAGGTATTGAAATTCACCCTGGGGCAAAAATAGGAAAAAAGGTTTTTATTGATCATGGTACTGGCGTAGTGATTGGAGAGACAGCGGAGGTGGGGGATAATGTTACAATCTATCAAGGAGCAACCTTGGGAGGAACAGGAAAGGATAAAGGGAAAAGACATCCTACCATAGGAAACAATGTTGTTATTTCCTGTGGCGCAAAAGTGTTAGGTCCTTTTAAAGTAGGCGATAATTCTAAGATCGGTTCTGGTTCAGTAGTGCTAAAGGAAGTGCCACCTGATTGCACTGTGGTTGGTGTACCAGGACAGATTGTAATTAAGAATAATAAAAAAGTAAAATCTATCCATAAAAATGAAATTGATTTAGAACATGGAACTTTGCCAGATCCTATTGCAGAGGAACTAAATTGCTTGCAAAGACGCATCATAGAATTGGAAAAGAAAATGTCAGAATTAGAAAGGAGACCTAATGATGAAGCTGTATAACACATTAACTAGAAGAAAAGAAGAATTTATTCCTATTACATCTGGGGAGATTAAATTGTACGCATGCGGCCCAACGGTATATAATTATTTTCATATAGGTAATGCAAGAACCTTTATGGTCTTTGATGCTATGAGAAGGTATTTTCAATATAGAGGTTACAAAGTAATCTTTGTACAGAATTTTACCGATATAGATGATAAAATCATTAATAAGGCAAAGGAAGAGAACTTAACCTCTCAAGAGGTCAGTGAAAAATACATTCAAGAATACTTTAAGGATGCAGAAAGCTTGGGGATAAAGAGGGCGGATATTCATCCAAAGGTAACGGAAAACATTAAAGAAATCATTGACTTTATTGCAGAACTAATTAACAAGGGCTTTGCATACGAGGTAGCTGGGGATGTGTATTTTGATGTATCAAAATACCCTGACTATGGAAAGCTATCAAAACAAAGTCTAAAAGATTTACACACGGGGGTTCGAGTAGAGGTAAATCAACAGAAAAAGAGTCCTCTAGATTTTGTTCTTTGGAAGGCAGCAAAGCCAGAGGAACCCAGCTGGGAAAGCCCTTGGGGATTAGGCCGTCCAGGCTGGCATATAGAATGCTCTGCCATGGCCCAAAAGTATTTGGGAGAGACTATTGATATTCATGGGGGTGGGGGAGACTTAGTATTTCCCCACCATGAAAATGAGATTGCTCAAAGTGAAGCCTGCTCAGGAAAACCTTTTGCAAACTATTGGCTTCATGTAGGCTACTTGAATGTAGATAATAAAAAAATGTCTAAATCTCTTAATAACTTCTTTACTCCTAGAGAGATAGCTGAAGAGTTTGATTTAGAGAGTTTAAGATTTTTTATGCTTTCTGCTCATTATGGAAACCCTGTAAATTTTAGTAGAGAACAATTAGAGGCAGCTAATAGTGCTTTAGAGCGACTTTATAATGCAAAAAATAATCTACTACATTTGCTAGAAAACACTGAAGAAAAAGCTCCTCAAGAGAAGGAAAGTAAAGTATTAGAAGGTATTCTGCAGTATAGGGAAAAATTCATAGAGGTAATGGATGATGACTTTAATACCGCTGATGGCATTGCAGTAATTTTTGATTTGGTAAGGGACATCAATACCAACATTTCTTTGACTTCGGCTAAATCTATCATACAAGCTGCCCTTGATCTATTGAATGAATTGACTGGAGTATTAGGACTTCTTAATAAGGATAAAGAAGCTTTAGACCAGGAGATAGAAGATCTTATTCAACAAAGGCAGCAGGCTAGAAAAGATAAAAACTATCAGTTAGCTGATGAAATAAGAGATAAGCTGAAAAATATGGATATTATTCTTGAAGATACACCACAAGGGGTAAAATGGAGAAGAGGATAAAAAGTAGCCAATAAAGCTGTTTTGTCTTAATTATAGAAGTGTAGGGAGAAGGAACAAATGAAAGAATGGATGATTGAGTTAAGCAATAAAGGCATAGTTAAAACAGAAAAGGAAGTAAAAATGATGGCCCCGTTGACTTTAGCCTATATGGGGGATGCTGTTTATGAAGCATTTATTCGAGATTATTTAATCCATCGAAGCAACTTAGCGGTGGGGGAGCTTCACAAAATGGCAATAAGCTATGTAAAGGCCAAAGCCCAAGCAGCTATAGTCCATCAACTGGAGAAACAGTTAACGGAAGAGGAGTGGGGGATCGTAAAGAAGGGACGAAACCAAAAATCTCCTTCTCCTCCCAAAAACGCAGATTTGATTGACTACAAATATGCCACTGGCTTTGAAACACTATTGGGTTATTTGTTTTACACAGGTAGAGTGCAGCGACTGATGGATATCATGGAAAAATCTGTAGAGATTATTAACAACAATAATCCTTAAAAGAGGGGGAATCTTTATGGAAAAAAGAGGACAAGCAATGTTGATTTTAGCCTTCCTCTTGATGGGTCTTTTGATCGTAAAATCCTTGTGGCTTGACCCTGTGGGAGCCTTAGATGAAGAGAGAGAAAAATATAAAGCCTATGCCCTAACAGTGGCGCCTATACAAAATACAAGTTTATTAGAAAAAGGGAACCTCCTAACCTATAGAGTGATGTTTGTTGTGAAGGAAAAGGAAGAAGGTATCACTGAAGTTATATACGAAGGCCAACAATCAAAGGAGTGGGACTCAGAAATTTTAGAGGGTCAATATCGCGCTAAAGTAAGGGCTTATTTGCTGTATGTTATACCGGTAAAAGATCTACGTATACAAGGGGGAATAGAAGGATGGAAGCAACATTAAAATTGAAACTATTAGCTTATACACCTAATGCTGATGCAGTGGTGGCAAAGGGAGGAAAACTTTGTTATTATCCAGGAGGTATTGAAGCCTTAGAGGAGGGTCT
Organism: Natronincola peptidivorans; assembly: GCF_900111615.1. GTDB lineage: Bacteria > Bacillota > Clostridia > Peptostreptococcales > Natronincolaceae > Natronincola_A > Natronincola_A peptidivorans. Next base: position 28,762 of record NZ_FOHU01000024.1, read on the forward strand.
AACGGAGGAGAAAATAGGCAGGTTTGTTTCAATGCTGGCAGAAATGCAACACGAGTCTCCATTAGAACATGCAGTTTTTACCTTTGGCATTGAAGGTGTTTCTAGAAGCTTAACCCATCAATTAGTTCGTCATAGACTAGCCAGCTACTCTCAAAAGAGTCAGCGTTATGTTCGAGAAGGCAGCTTTGAATATGTTATTCCTCAGGATATAAAAAATAATTACAAAGCAAAAAAAATATTTATCGAAGCCATGGAGAATGCACAAACTGCCTATGACAATATGACTGAAGAACTACTAGTAGAAAAAATCAAAGCATTTTATGCATGTAAAAATGAAAGAATAGCAGGTGAGGAAGAATCAATAGAAGAAGTATTAAAGAGAAGCAATAAAGAAATTATCCAACACTGTAGGATACATTTCAGAAAAGAATGCAGCTCTTTAGAAAAACTAGCTATTGAAAATGCAAGGGCTGTCTTGCCGAATGCCTGTGAAACAAAAATTATTGTTACAATGAATGCTAGGATATTGTTACACTTTTTTGAAAAACGTTGCTGCAATCGCGCACAGGAGGAAATTAGAAACCTAGGGATTGAAATGTTGAAACTTGTAAAAACTGTTGCGCCAAATATTTTTAAATATGCTGGTCCAGCCTGTACCTATGAAAGCTGTCCTGAGGGGAACATGACCTGTGGAGAAATGAAAGAGGTACGAGAAAGGTTCAAAAGCATGTAATTTGTATATAAGAGGTGAAATAAAAAGTGTCAAAGGATAAAATTGAAGGAAGAAACCCTGTCATGGAGGCGTTAAAATCAGAAAGAGAAATTGATAAAATTCTTGTTGCCAAGGGGGCAAAGGAAGGTTCAATCAATAAAATAACTGGCATGGCAAAGGATAAAGGAATCGTTGTGCAACATGTGGAAAGACAAAAGCTTAATGAAATAGCTGAGTCTAATAATCATCAAGGTGTAATAGCTCTAGTTGCAGCTTATAAATATAGTGAATTAGAGGATATCCTAGAAATTCCCAAAAAGAAGGGAGAAGCACCTTTTCTATTGATATTGGATGAGATTATGGATCCTCACAATCTTGGATCTATTATGAGGACGGCAGATGCAGTAGGCGTCCATGGTATCATTATTCCGAAGCGACGTTCTGTTGGCCTTACTGCTACAGTAGCCAAGACATCAGCTGGAGCTATTGAATATGTACCTGTTGCAAAAGTTTCAAATATAGCTCAAACAATTGAAAAATTAAAAGAACAAGGAGTTTGGATAGCTGGTGCAGACATGGGTGGTGAAAGTGATTACTTTGATGCCGACTTAAAGGGAGCTATGGGACTGGTGATTGGCAGTGAAGGGAAAGGTATATCAAGACTTGTGAAAGAAAAATGTGATTATTTAGTAAAAATTCCCATGGTAGGAAAGGTAGCATCTTTAAATGCTTCTGTAGCAGCAGCTACATTGATGTACGAAATATTTAGACAAAGAAACAATAGTAGTGGAAAGCTGCAAAAATAGCTTGTCATCAGGACGGGGGAAATCCTTTGAAGGAATATTTAGTAATAGACGGATACAATGTAATCAACGGGTGGCCAGAGTTAAAAAAAGCAGCAGAAGAAAATTTGGAAGAGGCTAGAATTCTACTGGTAGAGATGATGGCAGAATATCAAAGCTATAAAGGCCTGCGGGTCATCGTAGTTTTTGATGCTCACTTAGTAAAAGCCAGTATGGAGAAGCGGGATACCATAAAAGGTGTTGAAGTTGTTTATACCAAGGAAAAAGAAACTGCCGATAGCTTTATTGAAAAATTTATTCTGCATTTGCCCAAAAGAGATCGTGCTTCAGTAGTCACTAATGATTGGACAGAGCAACAAATGATCATGGGAAGCGGAGCTGCTAGAATGCCTGTTAGAGAATTAATCATTGATTATGACAAAATCAAAAAGAATATTCGAAGAAAAACAGAGGTTTTACAGCAACAAAAAGATTTTTTATCGAATCGAATCGATCCATTGGTTTTAGAAAAGCTTGAAAAACTCAGACGCAGGTCATGAAATTCCTTGACTTAACATAATGTAGTAGGGTATAATAAGAGCAAAGTTCTGAGACCCTACAAAAGAGTGTGGAGGCGATGTGTGTGAGCGTTGTGGTGGCTAAAAAAGAAGAAATAATAGAAGAACAAGAACTATTGGATGAAACCATAGTTGAAGCCGCAAAGGATGGAGAGATAGAAGCTTTAGAATTGCTAATAAAAAAATACAAAAATTTTGTACGTTCTAAAGCAAGATCTTATTTTTTAATTGGTGCAGACCGTGAGGACATTATTCAAGAAGGCATGATTGGACTGTATAAGGCTATTCGAGATTACAAACCGGACAAGCTGTCTTCCTTTAAAGCATTTGCCGAGCTATGTATAACAAGACAGATTATTACTGCTATCAAAACTGCTACGAGACAAAAACACATACCATTAAATTCCTATGTATCTTTAAACAAACCAATCTATGACGAGGAATCTGACAGAACATTATTAGATGTTATTTCCGGTCACAAGATAACAGATCCTGAGGAATTAATTATTTGCAAAGAAGAATTGGTTCATATTGAAGGTAAGATAGGAGAAATTCTAAGTGATTTAGAATGTAAAGTTTTAATGCTTTATCTCCAGGGTAGATCATACCAAGAAATTGCATATGACTTGAATCGTCATGTCAAGTCCATTGATAATGCCCTGCAAAGAGTAAAAAGGAAATTAGAAAGATATTTAGAAGTAAGATATACATAATAGTTTTTTCTATTAAGGAATAGATACCTTGTTGACAAGGCTATTATCAAATAGTAAAATGGTTATCGGGTAGCTTTTAATTGATTGCTACCTGATAAAAACGACCATCAAATAAGGACATAAATCCATAGGAAAATCAGTAGAAACACTAGGCATAGTGTACATACTACTGTTACAACTTAATTAAAAACAAGGAGGAGAAGAAAATGGCAAAAGCAAAATTTGAAAGAAATAAGCCCCATGTAAACATCGGGACAATAGGACATGTTGACCATGGG
>NZ_FOHU01000037.1 GCF_900111615.1 Natronincola peptidivorans
AAGCCTATATTTCACAGTGATAGAGGATTTCAATATACAGGTAATATCTTTAGAGATAAAATTCAGAAAGCTGGTATGACTCAAAGTATGTCTAGAGTTGGTAAGTGTATAGATAATGGGCCTATGGAAGGATTTTTTGGTGTTTTGAAAACTGAAATGTTTTATGGCAAAAAGTTTAAAACAATTGAAGAGTTAAAGGGCAAAATAGTTGAATATATTAAATTTTACAACGGAAAAAGATTTCAAAAAAGACTAAGATGCATGGCTCCTTTAGAGTATCGAAACCATGCATCCAAATGTGCATAACTTTTTAATTAAATTACCTGTCTACTTGACAAAGGTCAGTTCAAGGGTCTATTTTTTTATGTGCTTATTTACTTTATTAGTTACTTAGAACAATTGGGAGGATACTACTTTCCTGATTGTTGATTTTATCAATAAATTAGTTTTGATTTTTACTAATCTCTTTATCTATTAGGGGTTATTACTAGGTTGGGATGTCAGAGATTGCGCAGCTTAGAGGATTTCAGTGTGAGTAATGAGAATGGTTTAATTAGTAAATAACCCGTTGTACTTTTACCCTTACCTTATATACATTTCTTCATTTATGTTGTTTAATATAGGCATTGTACCCTTTAGAAAAAATAGGTCCAGTTCATGCAGGGCTCTCGTCATGGCCACATAGAGAAGTTTGATATCCAACTCCTCTTCTTGATAGATTTCCTCTATACTAGTTATTAACACTGCATCAAATTCTAATCCTTTTGCTAAGTGTACTGGAACCAATATAATCCCTGCATCATAGCTCTCTTCTTTTTCATCCAGGATTTTGGTATGGAGCTTTTTATGTTTATCTAAATACTTTTTAATCTCTTTGCATTCTTTCTTGGTCTTACCTATAATGGCTATGGATTTATAGTTGTCTTTAATCTGCTGTAATTTTTCCTGCAGGCCTTCCAATAGTACTTCTTTTTCTGAGAACTCCCTCATCTCAGGTTTATCTCCATGCCTAATAACAGGCTTCGCCAGCACAATTCTAGGATTAGCAAGCTTAAGAATTATTGCATTGGCTAGATTCATGACTTCTATAGTGGTTCTATAGCTTTGCACCAAAGTGATATAGTTACTTTTTCTCTCATAAAAAACCTCGTCCCTTACTTCTTCCCAATTTTGTATCGATCTATAGGAGTGGATACCTTGAGAAATGTCTCCTAATAAGGTAAACATATTGGTTTTTAAGATTTCTTTTAATGTATAAAATTGGAATAAGCTAAAATCTTGAGCTTCATCTATAACGACACTATTCACTTTCAGCTTTTCTTTGAAGCCAAAGATACGATGCTTTATGTATGCTAATGGAGCATAATCCTCTAATTCTATCTTTTTGTTCTCTAATAACACTTTGGCCTGCTGACATAGATAGTCAACGCCTTGGGAGGGTAGACTTATTCCGCCATATTTTTCTATTAAGTCTTCCTGTATCATTAATTCCTTATAGAGCTCAAATAAATCTTTTTTAGGAAATCTTTTAATATAATTGTTTACAAGGGTTTTGGCATCTTTTTTAATAGCCTCAAGCTTTGTATCTCTTTCTTCTATAAGGGGCAGGATTTTTTGTCTCCTTTCCTCTGAAGCCTCCATCCGACATCTTATGTTTTCTATTTCATCGTCATAGGCTGCTTCTGTTTCCTTTAGAAGCTTTTCTTTAAACTCCTTTAATTGATTTCTTAAGGTCTTTTTTAGTTCATCTGTCCGTTTATAGAGGGGGAGATAGTTAAACTCTTGTAATAGCATCCTGTGTATAGCTTCTTTAGAAATAATGATATGTCCATGCAGTGTGAAATCATCCTTAGGCAAATAATCTTTCTCTAGGTCTCTTATATAGTTGTCCAACAGCCTTTTAAAATCCATAGATCCCTTAAAGGCAGCTGCCCATTTTAACCATTCTAATTGATCTTTTTCTGAAGTATTCTTACCATCAATTAAAGTCATTAGTTTATCACTGCCATCCGCCATTTTATATTTATTTCCAATCAATTCCTCTATAAAGTCTATAAAGGTAGTTTGTTTTACATCCTCTACCCCTAATTCAGGCAACACGTCTGAAATATAGTTAATAAAAAGCTTATTAGGAGCGATGATCATAAAATTCTCTGGGTCAAATGTTTTTTCATAGGTGTAGATGAAATAAGCAATTCTATGGAGAGCTATGGTGGTTTTCCCACTCCCTGCAACCCCTTGAACAATTAGTGGTAGATGCATATCTGCACGGATGACACGGTTTTGCTCTGCTTGAATGGTAGAGGCAATATCCTTTAACCGTTCTTCGGCATTAGCTTCTAAAGAAGCCTGCAAAAAGGTGTCAGTAGTGGTGATATCAATATCCATTATGTTTTTTAGCTCTCCCTCCTCAATGGTAAATTGTCTTTTAAGAAGAAGCTCTCCCTCCTGTTTTCCACCTTCTGCCACATAGCTTGTCTCTCCTAAACGCCCCTCATAATAGATATTGGCAATAGGAGAACGCCAGTCTACGATCAAGGGAACTTCTTCCTCTGACCGCATTAGAGAGGTTTTCCCTATATATATCTTGTCTGCCATCTCTCTTTCATGGGGTTTAAAATCGATTCGAGCAAAATAGGGTTTGTCTTGAATCCTTTTTAAATTATCAAAATTTCTATCTGCAATCTCAATAAATTTGGTATTAATCAAAACGCTGATATAGCTTTGACTACTATCTAAATAATCAAGATTTTCCATAGCATCTTTAATGTTTTCTTTATACAGGGATCTGTATTCCTCTGTAGCATCTAATGTCTTCTTGATATAATCTTTCGTATAGTCTAATCGTTCTACTTCTTTCCTGTAGTCTGGATGTTTTTTGACAGACATGCTTTTGCTCCTTTCATAAACCCAATAAATCTTCTATATGATTTCATTCTTTGCGATTAAGCTCTTATCTTCTCTGTTGTCATGTCACTAAAAAGTAGTATATGTATCTACTGCTTTATTGAAATAAATTGAGGATAGATCCTATTAACGCAACCTATCCCTATAACAGCAGCCTATTTTTCTATAATAATTCTTTTGATCCTTTTGTTATTATATTGATTATATTCTAAAGTATAGGATTCATGGTCCATACCAGCTATCACAATGCTATTAATTCCCTTTGTTCTTAATCTATCGATAATTTGTTTGCGAGTTTCAGCAGTTTCTTTGTTTTTTTCCCTTTTAAAGAACATCCTATAGGAAATGTTCACCCATGCTTGTAATAAGTCCTCTATTGAAAGCTGATCATTAATTTCTATCATTTTTCTTCTTCCTTTATAATAATTAGATAGCAACCTGTTATTATGAAGGAAGATATCCGTTAGATTCTTTCGCCTCTTTTTTGTTTCTCTATGAATTCTACCAGATCGCTTCTCTTCACCCGCCAATGACGTCCAATTTTAAATCCTGGTATTTTCCCCTGCTGTACAAATTTATAAGTGGTAACCTCACTAATTTTTAAGTACTGTGCCACTTCTGTAATGGTCATTATCTCATCTTCTCTATCGATATTCCCCGTCATATTACCCTTCCTTTCATCAAATGGGTCTATCCATCTTAGCAACCTTTGATTTTAACTGATAAGCAAAATATTCGGTACGATATATAAGCTCATTAATGATTTCCGTTTCCTGCTCTTTATTCATTTCTTTCTCTCTTTCAAATTCCTCTTTTATTTGTTTTAATAATGCAAGATTATTCTGATAGCATCCGATCATTTCTTCCATATCTTTTTGTATCATATCATAAAAGTTCTTTTCGTTAACTTTCTTTTTTTTCCTTTTGGTTGAATAACTCCTTCATTGACAACCTCCTTTGTAACTTTTTTCATGCACACCTTTTTCCTTAATAGTATACACAAATAATTATAGATAAACAAGTTTAAAATTAAATAGAATTGATTAAAATATATTTATTTGTTATAATACTAACTGATTATAAATGGTTATAATTAAAATAAATAAAGGTAGAAAATTGAAGGAAAATGAAGAAATAAAAGGAATTATACATAGGTAACAATAAATTTAAAATAGAAAAATGGAGTGATTTATATGGTAAAAACCTTTGAAACAGAACTGGGAGGAAAACCTTTGGTAGTAGAGATTGGTAAAGAAGCAAGGCTTGCTGAAGGATCATGTAGGATTACATATGGGGATACGGTAGTTTTGGTTACTGCTTGTGCATCCTCAGCCCCTAAAGAAGGACTTGATTTTTTACCCTTAAGCTGTGATTATGAAGAAAAACTATATGCTGCTGGTAAAATACCAGGTGGTTTTATAAAAAGAGAGGGTAGACCTAGTGAAAAAGCGGTATTAACCTCTAGATTAATAGATAGACATATTAGACCCTTATTTCCCAAGGGATATCATCACGAAATCCAGGTAATTGCTACTGTATTATCAGTGGATAAAGATTGTCCACCAGATATTGCAGCCATGATCGGCTCTTCCATTGCCCTATCCATCTCTCCGATTCCCTTTATGGGCCCAACGGCTTCAGTACTCATTGGCATGATTGACGACAAATACATTGTGAATCCCACCAGTCAGCAAAAAGAAAACAGCCAATTAGAATTGGTAGTTTCTGGAACGAAGGATGCTGTTAACATGATTGAGGCAGGTGCTAATGAATTAACAGAAGACCAAATACTGGACGGTATTATGTTTGCTCATGAGGAGATTAAAGAAATAGTAGCCTTCATAGAAACAATTGTATCAGAGGTGGGACAACCTAAAACTGAAGTAGTTGCTAAAGAAACAGATTCAACACTCCTAACTGAGGTTACCTCTTTCTTAGGGGCTAAATTGGTGGATGCCATTAAAACAGTGGATAAAGCAAAGAGAAATGAAAATATCGATGCTATTAAGGCTGAAGCTATCGCATATTTTGAAGAAAGGTTTGAGGACTCCTCCAAGGAGGTTCAAAATATTCTTGCAAAGCTTATTAAAGAAGAAACACGGAAAATGATTGCTGCTGATGGTATTCGCCCAGATCATCGTAAGCTTGATGAAATTAGACCTATATCCAGCCAAGTAGGAATTTTACCTAGAACCCATGGTACAGGCCTCTTTACAAGAGGGGAAACCCAGGTTTTGACTGTGACTACCCTAGGGGACCTAAGAGATGCCCAACGAATAGATGGTATCGGTGAAGAAGAAGAAAAGAGATATATGCATCAATATAACTTCCCTCCTTACAGTGTTGGAGAGGTACGATTTTTGAGGGGGCCAGGCAGGAGAGAGATTGGTCATGGTGCATTGGTTGAAAGAGCACTTTTCCCAATGATACCTAGTAAAGAGGATTTTCCCTATTCCATTCGAGTGGTATCAGAGGTTCTTAGCTGCAACGGTTCTTCTTCACAAGCAAGTGTTTGTGGCAGTACGCTTTCTCTAATGGATGCTGGCGTTCCAATAAAAAGCATGGTAGCTGGCATTGCTATGGGACTTATTAAAGAGGGGGATCAGATTTCTATTTTATCTGATATCCAAGGAATGGAGGATGCCCTAGGAGATATGGACTTAAAGGTAGCAGGTACTGAGGAGGGTATCACCGCCATGCAAATGGATATTAAGATAGCAGGGATAGATCGAGGCATTATGGAATCTGCCCTTCAACAAGCTAGAACTGGTAGACTACATATTTTAGATAAAATGAAGGAAACCATCACCAGCCCTAGAGCTGAATTATCTCCCTATGCACCAAAGATTACTAAGTTCAAAGTGCATCCTGACAAAATAAAAGAGGTTATTGGTACAGGTGGTAAGGTCATTAATAATATTATTAATGTTACTGGCGTCAAAATCAATATAGAAGATGATGGAACCATTTTCATAGCTTCACCAGACCAAGCATCTGCTGAGAAAGCATTAGCAATGATTGAAACTATCGTAAAGGACCCTGTTGTGGGTGAGGTTTATACAGGGAAAGTTATAAAAATCATGAATTTTGGTGCCTTTGTAGAAATTCTACCTGGGAAAGAAGGAATGGTTCATATTTCTAATCTTGCCCATGAAAGAGTAGCTAAGGTTGAGGACATCCTTGCTGAAGGTGACCTAGTTGAAGTAAAGGTAATGGAAATTAACCCCCAAGGGAAAATTGGTCTATCTCGAAAGGCACTATTGCCAAAACCACAAAAAACAAATGAAAAGAAGAACAATTAGCTTCTTATCTCTTCTCATACTATAGAGCTTAACCTTTAGGGCCATCATGAATCAATCTGTTATTCGTGATGGTTTTATCTAATCTCACTATATATATCATATATCCTTCATTATGATAGTAAATCTTTCCTATAAACATACTGATCTATTAAACTAAATAGATTTTTTGTGGTATAATTTGAAGTAATCTACATAAACCTTCATCAATAATAGCCTCTAATTCTTCTTCAGCTTTATGTCTAATATCATTATATTGGTAACTATCATCAAAGGTTTCAAGGATTTTTATTAGGGTGTTTTTAAACATATGTTTATTATCCTCATTTTCTAATACAAGACTCTGAGGAAAATAATCTCTAATTTCGCTATTTTTTATAAAACTAGTTACTATGAAAGTTATGATAGGAAGTCTAAAATAATCTACATTCATAGCATCAAGATTATATTTCTTACAGACAGTAATGAAAGATTCATCAAACTCCATCAGGATGGTATCTAATTCATCCTCCAGACCTCTATTTAGTAATTGGTATATATTTACAATTAGTTTTCTTTGTTTGGAGACTTTATAGTCTCTCAGGTGGATAATACGTGCCATTTATCTGCCTCCTACAGCTTCTTTTTAATAAGGAGTATTTGCATATTGTTTTGATTGTATTCAGATAATATGTAATGTATTGCTGTATTAACTATCTTATTAAGGACGGTGCTTTATGGAAGATCAGGTTCGCTATCAGGAAGCAAAAAAAGTATCTATCGTTGGTCTAGTGACAAATGTTTTTTTAACTATTATAAAAGCAATTATTGGTATCATAGCGGGAAGTACCGCATTAGTAGCAGATGCTTTTCACTCTGCTTCTGACCTCTTTGGGACAATCATTCTACTTCAAGGATTGAAAATAGCTCATAAGCCCCCTGATGCATCTCACCCCTATGGCCATCATCGAGCTGAAACTATAACCTCAAAGATTTTAGCTATTATCCTGATTGTTACAGCATTGGGTATTGGCTATGAATCCTATAGTATTCTACGTCAACCAGTGATTACTCCACCAGAGTTTAAGGCTATCTACATAGCTGGTATCTCTATCCTTTTAAAAGAGTGGCTTTATCATTATACCGTAAGGGTTGGAAAGAAAATAAAAAGTACTGCTGTTATTGCTGACGCATGGCATCATCGTACTGATGCTTTTTCTTCTGTAGCAGCCTTAATCGGTATTACCGGTGCAGTCCTTGGCTTTCCCATGATGGACCCTCTTGCTGGATTGTTTGTATCCATTCTTATACTTAAAACTGGGATTTCTATCTATAAGCAGGCCATCATGGCTTTAATGGACACAGCTCCCCCGAAGGAGGTCGTAGAGGATATTAGAGTAGCAGCTTTTGAAGCAAAAGGTATAAAAGAAGTGCAGGAGATAAAGATGCGACAATATGGGTCAAAGTTCATTGTGGATATGAAGGTATGTGTAAATCCTACCATTACCGTGGAGGAAGGGCATGGAGCCGCCGCTAGAGCAAAGAAAAATATCATGGAATCCAGCTATGATATTCAAGATGTTCTTATCCATGTAAACCCCTGCAGACAGCCACAGGAAGAAAATTGTCATCATTGTGATTATAAATATAAAGGCTAAGATTGAATTGAGAGGAAAAACATGTTACGATTGGACTAGAAAAAAGGAAAAGGGGGCTCTGCTATGGATTTTAAACAATTAGAATCATTTGTAGCTATTGCCAAGTATAAGAGCTTTTCTAAAGCTGCTGATAGTTTATTTCTAACCCAGCCAACCATCAGTAGTCATATAATAAACCTAGAAAAAGAATTGAATACAACTTTAATCAACCGAGTAAATAAAAAAATCTCCCTTACCCACGCTGGAGAGATTTTATATGATTATGCCGTTAATATTATCAACCTAAAGGATCATGCTAAATTTAAACTAGGGGAATTTAAAGGGAAAATAATTGGTAGTATAGAAATTGCCTGCAGTACCATCCCAGAGCAATATATTATCCCGGATATAATAAGTCAGTTTCATCAGCTTTATCCAGATGTCCACTTTAATATGATGCATTATGATTCTGAACAAGTGGTAGAAGGAATCCTCTCTGGTGATGTGGATTTTGGCATGGTGGGAGCCAAACTACCTCATAATCAACTTACCTACATGGAATTAACCCATGATGAAATTGTGTTGGTAACCCCTAATACTGAACCCTATACTTCCTTTGATTCAACCATAAACCTAGAAAGTATTTTGGACAAAGTATTTATTTTTAGAGAAAAAGGATCAGGTACACGAGCCCTATTAGAATCCACCTTAGAAAATCATTTCAATACTTCTGCTAATGATTTAAATATTGTGGCATATATTGAGAACACTGAAGCAATTAAACAGTGTGTTCGAAAAGGTTTAGGTATATCCTTTTTATCAAAGCGAGCAGTAGAGGAGGAAGCAAGGTTCAACTTGTTAAAAACCTTTAAAATAAGAGAGTTGGATCTACAACGTAAATTTTACTTGGTTTGCCATAAATATCGTTCTCCTTCACCTTTAGAAACAGCCTTTCAAAAATTTGTCCATCAGTACTTTTTATTAGATACAGTCACCGACGACTAAAATGTCCTAGTATATCCAAGATGTAGAAATCCCAGCTGCCTAATGTATGTGGTCTATCATACATCATGCTGCTGGGTTTGTAGTTTAAAAGCAAACTAACAATCCTCCTATTCCTGCATGAGTGCCAATCACTGGACCCATGGTAGTAACCATTACTTCTGCTGGATTAAACTTCTTAATAATTTCTTCTTTCAACTTCATGGCATCCTCTAAACAGTCACAATGGGTAATACCTATTATTCTATCCTCAAAACTGATATTCTTTTCCTCCATCATGGTAATTAAAGATTTCATAGCTTTCTTCTTTCCTCTAACCGTCTTAAGCACTCGGACATATCCCTCTTCCACATGAACAATTGGCTTTAGGTTAAATAAATTTGCCACTACTTCTTTCGTTTTCGTTACTCTACCACCCTTAACTGCATTCTCTAAGCTTTCTAAATACACCACTACCTTGATCTCTTCTCTATATTCCTCAAGCTTTTCGATAATCTTATCTACCTTACAGCCTTCTTTTGCTAATTGAGCCGCCTTTAATACCTGCATACCCAAACCTAATGATCCGTTAAGAGAATCAAAAATCTCTATATTTCCCCCTATCATGTTCTTTGCAACCATAGCACCATCCTGCGTTCCACTTAGCTTAGAGGAAAGATGGATGCTAAGAACTTCTCCATATTTTTGTAGACCTTCTTTGAAAGCATCTAAGAAGCTCTGAGTAGATGGCTGTGCTGTTTTCGGTATGCCACTTGATTTCTGCATTTTTTCATAAAAGGCATGATGGCTTAATTCAATGCCATCAACATAATTTTTGCCATCTATTTCTATATTTAATGGTACTACCACTATGTTATAGGCTTCCAGTAATTCTTTTGGAATATCACAGGAACTATCGGTGATAATTTGCATTTCCTTATGCCTCCTCTTGATAGATTTATAAAAATAATGAATACTACCCTATTAATATACCTTTAAATTTTCTTAATATTATGTTTGTATGCATAAATAGCTGCCTGGGTTCTATCATTTACATGAATCTTTTTAAATATATTGGATACATGATTCTTAACAGTTTTCTCGCTAATAAATAAATTAAAGGCTATTTCTTTATTATTGAGTCCTTCAGCAATTAAGGTCAATACCTCATATTCTCTCCTAGTTAGTCTCAAATCTTCATCTTCTTTGACACCTCTATTATTAAATTCCTTTACTAAATCTGTTGCTATACTAGGATGAATGTATGAATTTCCATTATTTACATCTCTAATAGCTTTAATTAAGCTGTCACTTTCAGCATCCTTCAACACATAACCATTAGCTCCTAAATTGATGGTTTCAAATAAGTATTCTTTGTCCTCATGAAAAGTAAGCATAATGATTTTTATGGTATTGTTCATATCCTTCAACCTTCTTAATGTATGAATACCATTTAATTTTGGCATATTAATATCCAGCAATACAATATCAGGGTTTAATTCTTGCACCTTAGAAATAGCTTCTTCTCCGTCCCCTGCTTGTCCTATCACCTCTATATCCTTTTCTAGCTCAATAATTTGCTTCAAACCTTGTCTTACTAATGAATGATCATCTACCAACAAAATCTTAATTTTTTTCATACAAAACTCCCCCCATCATATTTTTAATCTTCTCTTGGAATATTAACTAAAATTGTTGTGCCTTTTTTTATTTCACTTTCTATTTTCAGGTTGCCGTTTAATAATTCTACTCTTTCTTTAATGTTTAACAACCCAAATCCACCGTCTTCTTTTTCTTGAAGCTTAATTTCTTCTAGGTTAAAGCCTACACCATCATCTTTAATACTTATACCAATGCTTTTTTTGTTCATCTCTATCCTTATTGCTACAGAAAATGCATTGGCGTGTTTCCTGATGTTATTTAAGGCTTCTTGAACAATTCTGAAGATAGACAAACTTTTAATAGAATCTTCTAAAGGTATTTCAGATAGAATTACAAAATCTACAACTATATTCGTTTCATTTTGAAACTTCTCAACGTATCGTTGTAAGGCTGTAATAAAACCCAAATCATCTATAGACATAGGTCTTAAATTATAAATTATCTTTCTTATATCCTTGATACTTTCTCTTGTACATTTTTTTAACTCTTTTAATTCCTTCTTGCTTTTTTGTAGATCTACCTCTAAAAGCTTTTCACATATCTCTGCTTTAATCACTAGATTCGCTAAAGATTGTGCAGGTCCATCATGGATATCCCTGGCAACCCTTTTCCGTTCCTCCTCCTGTGCATGAATTATTTTACGACCTAAAAAATGCCTATGCTTTATATCCTCAAGGGTATTATTAAGATCTTGAAGGTTGCCCCCTAAAAACTCCTGTACGATGCCTATTCTAGATGAAAGGGTATCTGCTTTTTCTAAGGTTTTCTCAGTATTTTTTAATCTTACTTCTGTTTCAGTTCTTTTCTTAATCAATTCCTTTTCCTGTTGTCTTTTCAATATTAGCTGGATTTGCAATGCATTTGCCTTTTCGTAAGCCTCTTTTATATCTTTTTCCTTATACTTTTCGAAATCTCTGCTAACTTTTAGTAACTCTCTTCTACTATTTTTTTCTAATTTTTCTAAAACATCTACTTCTTTAATTAAGATGAGAACATTCTCTTTTATAGCTTCCAATTGTATCTTTAATTCATTGCATTCCTTACGAATATTTTCTGTAATATCCAAAACCTCTGACTTACTTTCCTCTATAGCATTTAATACTTTAGAAAAGATTTCATTCATCTTTCCAGCATTTAAAAGATCATTATTCATCCCTTTACTTCACCTCTACTTCTCTTGATACTACTAGCTATTATTTCTACAAAAGATGACATTTTTCCTTTGTTTTTAACAATAATCTTTTGAAATTTCATGGGAAAATATATCCATTTTAAATAAATAGGTATAATTACCCTGAAAAAAGTATGTGCTTTGAATAAAAAGCACAGCATCGTTACCTACAACGATGCTGTGCTTTAATGTATTAAAATAGTTAAATCCTATCTATTTAATTGATAATCACTCAAGAGCCATTTGTCATTTATCTTTTCCATTATAACAATATATTCTACTTCCTCACGATGTAATTCTTCGTAGGCTTCTACTACCCAAAATATCTCTACTAAATAGGTTCTGTTACTGCCTTCCATTTCTATAGACTGGCACCTTTCAATGCTAACATCTCTGATAATCTCATAAGAGGTGGGGTTTTTTAACAGATCTTCAAATGCATTCATATCAAAGCTTAATAAAGGTTCTGTTGTATATTCCATTAATTGTTTTTTTATAGACTGTAGATCTTTATCCCCCTTCATCATAAATTCATTCCATATCTGTACCCTTTCTTCAAAAACCTCCTGTAAATATTGACCTATTGCTTCATCTTCTATCTCCTGGTTTTTAAATGAAGCAAATATAATGTTTTCATGCCCTATAGCTAAAATCACTAGAAAAAATAATACTACAATCTTTTTCAAAATTTAACCCTCCTTCTTTTGTATGATTCATAATCATTATAAAGAAAAAGGGTTAAAAATTTTAGTTTATTTTGCTACTTAAATCAAAATATTTTCAACATATAGTGTCATTTTTCTGTTTTATTAGTTTTTTGCACAATATGTTGTGGTTTCTTGAAGACGGTGTAGATATTAATCTACTATCTCAATAGAATCAAGTTGTTGTCTAAAAGATTTTCTAAACACTTCCATATATTCTCTTCTTAGACTTTCTTGCTCTTTTTTTTCTTCTGACGTCAACTCTCTAGTCTTTGACAGTTTTGCTAGTTGATTAATTTTTTCTATCTTTTCTTTTGGTAACATATAAACATCTCCTTAAAGTCTTATGCTAACAATAATATACCACAAACGTCATTTTAAATAAACCCTTTTACTCTTCTATTTCTTTTTCTTCTTCCTTTGCAGACGCTTCATCCATCATACACAATAGTTCCTTCTTTCTTTCAATATTTTGTGAAGGATCTGAAGGTTCTTCTGTTGTCTGGCTATCTTTGGTATCACCTACTTCATTGTTATTCATGCTGCTGCTGACAGCTTTTGCAATCTGCATCATTTTCATTAGGGATTCCCTTTGTTGTGGTTCTATGTGAGGTGCAATAATTTCTAGAAGATCATTTTCATTAAGTGAGCCCTTATTATCCAGAGATCGAATTACTTTAAACATACTAGTGATTTTTTTAATATCTTTGGTTTTTTCTTTCATTTCTCCTTCTAATAAGGGGTCAATAGCATCAATAAGTTTTTCAATATTATTAATACTGATACCTTCTTGTGATAAATTATGTAGCTCTCGCATTTGTTTTTCAATATTTCTAGCTTTGATATCTAATTCTATAGCTGTATTTATGATATCCCGATCTTCTTCCTTCATATGTGCGCTAAGGTCCATTAACATATTTCTTTTTCTATCCTCTAAGCTTAAGGATTGATATTGCACTTCAGCACTTTGCAACTGGGGTCCTTCCAAAAGTGATTTTACTCTGCTTATTATTTCTAGAATCACTTCTGCTCTATGGACGATATATTGCTCTTCAGCCTTCATATATCCTTTAATTCTATTTAGGAGCCTAGATTTTTTCTGCAATTCTATCTCACTAATTTCTTTTAAATTAAACTTATTTGTAGGCTTTTTATTAGAAGCTAGCAAAAAAAATAAGAACATAATCCCCACAAGCTTTATTTGGCTGTCATTAATAGTGATATTAAAACCGGTTTTACTACTCTCCTTTTCCATCATTTCCCTCCTTTAGATAAAGCTTTTATTACTAAATATATTCATTCTTTATAAAATTATTAAAGGTTTCTAAGCTTAAAGAAATTACTAATATTTTGTGGCAAAAAAAAATCTATTGCATAACTTATATAGATAGTAAAAATTACTACTGAGTTGTTTTTATTTATATTATTTTTTCAGGAGGGAGAATAAATGGATCCAAAGAAGCTAAATGAACTTATGGAAGCTGCTAAACAAGGGGATTACTCTAAGTTAGAGGAAGTTAAGGATATGGTCTCAGATGAAGATTATAAAAAAGCTATGAAGATTTTTAATGAATACAGTCAAAAATCAGAAGAGGAAATACTAAAGGAATTAGGGCGTTTAAAAAAGATTGTACCAAATCAGCAAGAAATGATTGAAAAAATGATACCTTTCTTAGATGAAGAGCAAAAAGCAAAGCTTGACAGAATACTTGAAATATTAGACGATTATTAGAAAAATCTAAAGCTCTAGAATTATTTCAACTTTGTAGAATTATAGCCATAAAGAACCCAGCTGCCTCACGGTGAAAATACTGATATGCTCCCCTATAGGTAGACAGATTAAATAAAAAAATCTGCTACTGAAAGGGGAGTATTTTTAATGTCAAAGAGAGTTAAGTATACCGCAGAGGAAAAATTTCAAATAATACAGGAGTATCAGGAGGGATTAGGTACCCTTAAAGATATTGCATCTAGATATAACATCTATAGAAATACAATTACACAGTGGATATATAAGTTCGATAGGTATGGAACAGAAGGTTTAGTTGAGTCCTCTACTTGGAGAAACTACTCTCGTCAATTAAAGGAAGATGCTATACGGGATTACCTATCAGGAGAGTTACAGCTAAAA
>NZ_FOHU01000025.1 GCF_900111615.1 Natronincola peptidivorans
TGAAGCTAAAATAACCCAGAGTATGTCTAGGGTTGGAAAGTGCATCGATAATGGTCCGATGGAAGGATTCTTTGGAATAATAAAATGCGAAAAGTATTATTTAAAAAGCTATAAAACTTTTGAAGAGTTAAATGATGCTATTAACGAGTACATGTATTTCTATAATTATGAGAGATTACAAGAAAAATTAAACGACCAGAGCCCAATGGAATATAGGCGTCTAGTCGCTTAATTGTGTTTTTATTATTTCCACTGTCTACTTGACAGGGGGCAGTTCAATACGTAAGGGGCTGGGTTTTTAAAGAAATAGAGAAGATGGGGCAACTCTATTTGTTTTAATCTTCAGCATTCATGATGACTTTTACAATGGCATTATTATCTAAAGCAAATTGTATCAGTTCAGCATCAATGACTGTGTCTATTGCATAATGTGTGCCTGCGATTTCGATACCATCCAGCAGTTTTTTCCCGCATAGATAGTGGTATCTAGGATCTATATCACTGCTGATATGGTCATCCACCATAAAGGCTGTATTGATGGATTCGATAGCATCCTCAGTTGCAGCTGCTTCCTGACAAGCTTCTTCATCCGGCTTTTCTGGCACTTCCTCTAAAGGTTCCTCTTGGGTCAAATGATTTGAGGAAGCTTCCTCTTCTTCAGAATCTGATGGGTCCTCAGCTGGGGCATCCTGTGGCAGGGATAACTCAGTATTGATATAGCCCAACTGATCCTTTTCCTGTGGTGTCACAGCTGATAACTGAGGCTTAACTTTATCTTTCTTTAGATCCACAACAATAATGTTGCCCATAGAGAGGATGCTGTCCTTCTGGATAACGGTATCCTGGGTTTTGATAGCTGTTACATAAAAATCATCATCCAACTCTACGGAGTCTAGAAGACCTATTTTTTCGCCAGTTTGTGTGTATATAGCTGTTTCTGATGAAGTAGAAAGCAAGGTATCAGCATAGTTTTTCTTTAACAATACTGCATCCTGATTTAAAATAGCATGCTCCACCGGTATATACAAGTATCTTTCTTCAGCTCTACAATACAAAAAGCTCAATCGATTTTCATACAAGATAAGGCCCTTTAAAGTACCAAACATTTTACCATCATCAATAGATAGAATGGGCTTTTCTGAAACCTTGATTAGCATATTTAACACCTACCCTTTAAAGGTTACTGGCTGCATCTTTATAGATTCTATAATACATACTTCCAATAACATTGTGATATTCACTGGTATCATTTTTCACACAAACAAAATCACTTCCAAGATAATGATCTAAATAAGGGAAGAGTATCTCGCTTCCTCCTCCACAGAAGATAGCTATGTCACAGTTGCCGATAAACTTATTTTTTACAAACTCTCTAAAATCCTTGCTTAACTCATAAGCAAAGCTGTCAAATACATTTTCTACAATATCCGTAGTATTAATACCTTCACCTTTTTTCACCCTCAAAACCTTATTATTATAACGAATCATATTATCGATATCATAGGTATAAGGCTTTCTATCCAGCTTTTCTCTATAATTGTTATAGAGCATCATAGAAATCTTTTCATAACAATCTAACATACCTTTTTCAAAGGTGTTTACTCCCACTGTTTTAAGACCATCAAAAGCAGCTATATTTATTTGTCCTGATCCAACATCAAAGACAATTGTCTTCTTATCCTGGGTAGAATCTTCCTTTACTGTACCATTTTCATTAACGGCATAATGAAAAAATGTTGCTATACCTTCAGGACAAAGAACAACACTTTCAATATCATAGGCAATCTCTTGTAAAACCTCTGTTGTATTATGTATGTTATAATACAAAACTCTAACATTACCCTTCAATTTATCACCATATAGATTGGATGAGTTTTTCTGTGTAGCTACATATTCTACTAAAGGTTGGTTGATGGTTATATCGATGGCTTGTTGGTTTTTGTCGTACTTAAGAAGATTAGAGGCAATTCCTGTTAATAAGCAGAACAAAATAACCTCATCATTCGACTTCCTTGCATATCGATTTCGATCTCTTATCAGAACCCCTCTGTTCTCAGCAGCCTTTCCCACAAGCTTTTTACCCAAAGATTCTCCATCCTTGATGACTTCAACCAGTAGGTTGTTAAAATCAATTTCTACTTTAGATGGTTGCAGCTCAAACAAGTCAAAGCTTGTACCATAATCCAGTTCTTCTCCAGGCTCTGATAAAATCGTAGGGAAGCTGAAGGGCTTTTTGGCTTCCTCCATTATTTTGGTTAGTCTATTACCACCGTCTACATACATCCTAATCTTATTTTTCATGAGCAGTCCTCCCTTATATCGTTTAGAAAATCTATCCTTTCTAACCTTATGCTTATGTAAAATATATCTTATATACCCATAATTATCCTATAGGTCAAAAGTCACAAATTTTTACAATTTATTGAATTTTTCTCCAATAGGTGATATTTTCAATTATATATACTAATTTTTTGACATTTGCGTATGAAGGGAGGGGCATTATGGAGATTATTGTCGAGGGCAGCACAAATAGCTTGAAAAGATGCATCATCACTACAGGTGTATCCTCATTAAACTATTACAACAACTATATGCAACAATATAATCGACAGAAGGAAGCCCTGTATAACTGTATGGGAATAAATAGTATTAGAAATATAGGGGAAGCGCAACAATATGATGTGATTATAGATGTTTCTGATAATAATGTGACAGATATAGTATTTGAATTGTTTAATCATCTTTTACCGAAAAAAGTGGATATATATGTAAAGCTAATCCATGACACTTCATCATCTGACGATAATATCAAGGCATGTATAGTGCTTTTACAACGTCTTGAAAGAAACCGATTGATTGAGCTAGAAATCATCAATAAAATTCCTCAATCCTTTAAAGAGAAAGAAGAGAAGTCTTGGATGAAGCGTATTAAAAACTTGTTTTTTTTTATAGGTCCCGGTAATACTGGCAAAACCTCCATCATTTCGGCCCTAACGGAATTATGCAATGAAAAGGGTGGCAGCATTGGATTAATTGATTTGACTGAAAGCTGTAAGCTGATGAACTATTTTCCCAATGTCCGATCCTTAGAGAAGAAACCTTTTAGAAATGGAAGCTCGAAAAAAAAGTTAAAGAGTAAGCATGATGGACGAGTAGATGTGTACTATGCTTCTCATAGTATTCTGAAGGATAGTAAAGATAGAAAGGATTTAACAAAAACTATTGAAGCATTAACGGATGCTTATGACTATGTGTTTATAAATGCTGACTTGAAGGTGCTGAATCATGCTGGTGATTTATTTAGATTGGGTGAAAAGATATTTATTGTACACGATTTTATGCCAACAAAGATTAATGTTACAAAACACATTTTATTAACCTTCGCAGAAAAGGGCATCAATAACAACCCGAATATAGCCTTGATTTACAACAAAATCATAAGGTGTTCCTATAGTCTAAAGAATATCGAGGAGAAAATGATTTTTAAAACAAGCAAGAATAAAGAATTGATTCCTTTGGTAGATCTAAATAGCAAAACCTTTGAAATCCCCTATCATACCAAGACCATGCGGGCAATAATCAATCACATATCCACCAAAAGCAGTATTGTTCATAATGCTGCCTATAGCTACAAAAAGAATATTGATTATCTGTATAAATATATAAACAATATAAGCTATGTTGAATTAGAGGATATGGATATTATTGAAGGCTTTAAAGCCTGTGTGGGAGGAATAAAGCAGCACCAATACGCTCAAAGAACCTATCATTCTTTTCATAAGCATATCACTAGTCTAGTCACCCTGGCACAGTCTATCAAGTATTTTGATACACCTAAAAATTTACAAAAATATTGAAAAAAACAGATAGATTTATTCTATCTGATAATCCTACTGAGGAACTCCCCCATCTTCTTCATTGTTGAGAAAACCTAGAATCTTATATATTGTCTTATACGATATATAAGATTCTAGGTTTTCTTTTGCATTGAATCTTATAAGACAATTACCTTCAATTTCGCTGTTTAATTATTGTATACCTACTTGGTCTTTAACTTAACAGCAGTACCATAAACCATAATCTCTGCTGCTCCCTGCATAACAGCAGAGGTGGAAAATCTAATATTGACGATGGCATCAGCACCCAGCTTCTGCGCCTCCTGTGTCATCAGCTGCAGAGCTGCCTCTCTAGCTTCATCCAGCATTTGAGTATACTCCTTAAGTTCTCCTCCGACGATTTGTCGTAAGCCTGACATAAGGTCCTTGCCAATATGTTTAGCACGAATGGTATTGCCCTTTACTAGTCCTAGTATCTCGACAACCTCTTTTCCAGGTACTTCTGGAGTATTGCAAATAATCATTTAATCACTCCTTTTTAGATTAGAATGCCCATGCTTCCAAAATACAATCATATATTTAGGTACATTATTTTAAATCAACATTCAGTCTGCCTACTCCCATGGAGATATCAAAGTGCAGCTTAGATTCTGCTGTATGGTAGGCAGGAGAATAATAAAAGTCATCAATTTTTTGCCAGCCCAAGGATTCCACATTGCCTTTACTAACAAGGCCATTTAGTTTTAGTTTTACACCAGCATCCTCTGGAAGAAGGATGTCAATATTAGAAGCACCTGCACTGATTTTAATATCGGATTTTTCATGAAGATCACCAAAAATTAAATGAAGATTCCCCGCGCCAACAGATAAATCCAGCTTTTCTATCAGCAATGAAGAAAAGTCCAAGTCTCCAGAAACAGCTCCAACCTTAGCATCAACCTGCCAAATCATAGTATCATTCAACTTAAAAGTATAATGCTCAGAAGAGGAGCCTATATGACTTACTGAAGATTTTATCGTATCAAAGCGTAGGACTGCCTCTTGTTTATTATTTCTAAACTGAAGATCACTTTTTATAAGGCTAGGGTTGATAGAAGCGTGAATCAAATGACGGCCATCAGAAGTAATATTGAGATTTGTTCCACCAATATTGAGGCTTGCTTTTCCATGGGTGGTTTCCTCAGTCTTTATTACAGAAAATACTTCATTGGCTGCAATGCTTCTTTCCTCGTGTTTTTCCTGAAATAGAAAGCCATAGGTAACAAGAATAGCAAAAAATAATATCCAAGTAGCTGCCACAACCAAGGGTTTATTTTTTAATAGGATATTGGTTCCTATAATAATTAAAATAAGAGGCCATAGATTTATGATAGCACCCCAAATAGACCAATGAATAATACCTAGATTGCTTAATAGAAAAAGGATGCCAATTCCAATCAATAAAATACCATCCGTCAGCTTTTCAATATTAATAGGAATCACTTCCTTCCATTAATAATTGTAAAGATACCTAAAACAATCAACAAACCAGGCCATAGCTGTCTCATTCGAAACCAATACCAAGGGAACTGGGGAAAGAAATTTCTTGTAAAGAAAAAAACTCCAACACCAATCAGTATAAGTCCTAGCAGCAGCCTATTATTGTCATTGTTTTCCTCTGAGTTCTCAGTATAATCTCTCTCTACATATGCATCATCATTTTCCGGTGAAGAGCTTCTATAGGTAGATCTTTTTGGC
This sequence comes from Natronincola peptidivorans, assembly GCF_900111615.1. GTDB lineage: Bacteria > Bacillota > Clostridia > Peptostreptococcales > Natronincolaceae > Natronincola_A > Natronincola_A peptidivorans. Next base: position 5,574 of record NZ_FOHU01000025.1, read on the forward strand.
ATGATAATGGCAGCAATAATATAAGCAATTATACCAGTTCCTCCAAATACAGCAAAAAGCACCCAAGCCAATCTTATGAGAGTAGAGTCTACATCAAAATACTCTCCAATACCGCCACAAACACCGGATATTTTTTTGTCTCTATCAGACAAATATATTTTCTTATTCATAAAGCCTTTATTTCCTCCTTTATATGCAACTTATTTAGTAATCAGATTTTCGGGGTATAATGAGAGCAGATATAATATATCCCAGCACTCCAGCCCCGCCGGCTAAACTAAAGACCACCCATCCTAGTCGAACTAAGGTTGGGTCGATATCAAAATACTCCGCTATACCACCACACACACCGGCCAATTTTTTGTCAGTTTCTGAAAGATATAGTTTTTTTGACATGATAAATCTCCCCTTTTGAAGTAGTGTTATATGTTTTATGATAACATATAATCCTAGTTTTTACATTAGAGTAACATTAAAATTTTAGATATTTTCAACATATTTAATTTTTTACTACCATAATATGCAAAAAAAAACCACAGTAGCATATGTGGTAGTTTATAAAATGATTTCACCTTCAATAAAGTTTTTTGTTAATGGGTTACTAGGATGATGAATCATATCACTGCTTTTTCCAAACTCAACTATCTTTCCTTGATGCATAAAAGCTATTTCTTTACACAAGCGTTTTGCCTGCTGGATGTTATGGGTAACGATAATGATACTAGGAGCACTCTGTTGATAAAATTTATTGATGGTCTTTTCCATCGTTAAGATGGAGGCAGGATCAATATTGGCAGTAGGCTCGTCCAATATAAGTAGGGCGGGTTCAAAAATAATGGCACGGGCCAAAGCTACCTTTTGAGCTTCTCCACCAGAAAGGGTCCAAGCATTTTGATTCTTAATACTTTCAATTCCCATCTCTACTATTAAATGATTTACTTTTTTGTCTATAGCTTTAGGATTTAGCTTTCTTATTTTTAGAGGATAAGCTATATTATTAAAGACGGAGGTTCTTAACAGATAGGGTTTTTGAAAAACCATTGTCATACTTTTATAGATGGGAGGACTTATTAAAGATTTTTCATATAGAATTTCTCCTGAGGAGGGGGTTTCAAGTCCAGCTAACATCTTGACCAAGGTGCTTTTTCCAGCTCCATTGGGCCCGATGATTCCTAAAAAGGAGCTTCTCTCAATAGTAAAGGCATCTATACTTAGAACACATTGTTTATTATAGTATTTTGTTAGATTTTTTATTGTTAGATTCATCATAGTTAATCACCCTGTTGAAAATTATAAAGTAGAGAGTTAATAATAAAAGATAAGAATAACAGTACGAGTCCGATTGCTATCGCCATGGCATAATCCCCTTGATTTCGCAGCATGGCAATGGCGGTGGTCATCACTCTTGTATGACCTCTGATATTACCACCTACAATCATAACAGCCCCCACCTCTGAGATGGCTCTGCCATATCCTGATACAATCCCAGTAAAAATATTTATACGAAGCTCCTTGATGAGGAGAAACAAGGTTTCCAGTCTGTTGGCCCCCAGTGTTTTGGCCAATCTTTTGATTTCCTCTCCCTTTTCCTTGGTACCATTATAGACGATACCCGTGATGATGGGGGTAACCAAGATTATTTGCGCTATAATCATGGCAGTCGGTGTGAAAACAATACCTAGGTAGCCAAAAGGTCCGCGTCTAGCGATAAATAGAAAAACTACTAGACCCACAATCACAGGAGGAAGACTCATCATGGTATAAATAAAGCGAACCACCAATCTTTTTAAAGGAAAATTTTTCGTCCCAACAATGATGCCTATGGGTACTGCAAATAAAGTGGAAATTAAGGTGGAGGCCAGAGAAACAAAAATGGATAATAGGATGATATGATATATTTCTGCATCCAATGAAAATAATAATTCTATAGCCTTTTTAAATCCGTCTAGTATTGCCTCCACCTTGATTTCCCCCTATCTAGCTACTTTGCATTTGGTATAAATAATGAATCTCCAAAGGTATCCTTGCCAAATTCTCCGATTAATTGCTGCCCCTTATCAGATAACATCCATTGAATAAAGAGGTCAGCAGCTGGTGCATTTATTTTATCATTTTTATCTGGATTTACTGCTATTATACCATATTGATTAAAGAGCTTGTTATCGCCCTCTGTTACAATTTTCAAATCTAAATCAGTCCGCATGGATAAATAGGTTGCTCTATCCGTTAAGGTATAACCCAACAGCTCATCTGTCATCTGGAGAACGGCCCCCATGCTTTGTCCAGCCTCTGCATACCAGCTGCCTGATGGTGCTAGGTCTAACTCATCCCAAAGGCTTAGCTCCATTTTATGGGTACCGGAATCATCTCCTCTAGAAACGAAGTTTGCTTCATTTTCATAAACAAGCTTTAAAGCTTCGAGTATATCGTTTGGAGCATTGGCTGCAACATCAGCTGGATCATCTAAAGGTCCCAGTAATACAAAATCATTGTACATCACTTCAAATCTCTCGATACCATGACCTTCTGCCACAAAATCTTCCTCAGAAGCTTTAGCATGAACCAATAGAACATCTGCATCTCCATCTCTACCCATCTGCAGAGCTTGTCCTGTTCCTACAGCTACTACCATGACTTCAATACCTGTATCTCTGGTGAATACCGGAAGGATAGCATCCAGCAATCCACTATTTTCTGTACTGGTGGTGGTGGATAAAAGTAGGGTTTTATTTTCAATTTCAGGTGTTGTATTTTCTTCAGAAACTGTTTCTTCAGCAGGTGCTTCTGGCGCAGCTGCCTCCTGAGGTTGTGAACATCCCACAAATATTAACATTAATATTAACATAAAAACCGTAATGGATAAAGCTTTACTTTTCTTAAAAAACATTTTGCATCCCCCGTTTCAAATTTTGTGTTAAATAAACATTATGTTGTATGTAGCCGTTTAATCTTATCAATTCACCTTCTTCTTCCTATAAAATAAAAAAGACCTTCAAACAGGGAAGGAGTAGGAATAATCACCGAAAAAAAATGCCTTAGGAAGGCATTGGTGCTATAAACAACAGCAATAGCTGTTTTTATAGAACTCCTTTCCACAATGGGAGGCATAATTGTTTCCAATTATACCCTGGCCTAGTCTCCATAAAGTAATCAACTCTTTAGGAGGTTAGGCTCGGAGATATGAAATTTTCATATTAATAATAGTTTAATAGATTTTGCAAGGAATGTCAACAAATTAACAGAGTTTTGTGTGAATTTTGTAGAAACAATGTCCTGTAGAACATGAATACATCTGCCTTGAGAGGGACATGACAAACGAAACGTCCCCGTGGCTTCCCTGGCTTCCCTGTGGCTGGGGCGCTAGCTGTTATTATAATTCTCTTTAAAGGTTTCAAATTCTTCCTTTATGTCAGGATGGCTGTCGAAAAATTTGTTCATTAGATCAATATACTTTAACACATTGACATTAATACCGTGCTCCATCATTTCAGTATTGGTGAGGATTCTATCCTCAACCCCTAAAAGCTTTAGAAATCCAAGGATAATATTATGCCTATGATAAAGAAAACTGCCTACTTCCTTACCCTTATCCGTCAAATGTATAATACCGTATTTTTCATAATCCAATAGGCCTAGCTTCGTAAGCTTCTGCACCATTTTGGTAGCAGAGGAAACCTGGACATTTAATTGTTGCGCCAGGACATTCATTCTCACATACCCATCCTGCAAAATATTTCGATAAATCATTTCTAGATAGTCCTCCATACTATGGGTCAGCAGCTTTTCATCTCGTTTTAATAGTTCGTAGCCTCTAACTGTACGATACTTTTCTTTACTACTCATACAAAACCACACCTTTATATTGTATTAAAATAGTATATCTTTTTACCATTATATTCGTGCCACATTTAGATTATTTGCATATATTGATGGTAGGAAGATTTCTTTCCGGTGACTAACATTATTCTTGACAGGGAGGTTTTATTGATGGAAAAAAATATCATGCCATTAAATGTATTACCAATAGGCGGTTTTGCAAAGGTAAAAGAGTTGGTTTCTGATGGAATTGCTAGAAGGAGAATGCTGGATTTAGGTTTGATTGCAGATACAAAGGTGGAATCCCTTAGAAAAAGTCCTTCTGGTGACCCTATAGCTTACGAAATAAGAGGCACAGTTATTGCTCTACGTTCAGATGAGGCATCAAAGATTCTGGTAGAGGCAATTGAAAGCTAAATAGGAGGGATAGATTGTGGGACTTACGCATCAGTCGACAGGAAAACAGGTACTTAATGAAATGTTTAATGTACAGCTAAACACCCCTGATGAAAAGGTAGTTGCCTTAGCTGGCAATCCCAATACTGGAAAAAGCACTGTATTTAATAGCTTGACAGGCATGAATCAACACACTGGCAATTGGCCTGGAAAAACCGTTACCAATGCACAGGGAAGGTATAGTCACAAAGACAAAAAATTTGTGTTAGTGGATTTACCTGGGACCTACTCACTGCTGGCAAATTCAGTAGAGGAGGAGGTAGCTAGAGATTTTATCTGCTTTGGCAAACCCCATGCCACTGTTGTGGTGACGGATGCCACATGCTTAGAGAGAAACTTGATTTTGGTATTACAAATACTAGAAATAACAAAGGAAGTTGTTCTCTGTGTAAATCTGATGGATGAAGCGAAACGAAAGGGTATAGAGGTTGATTTACAAAGGCTATCTAGTATTTTAGGTATTCCTGTAGTGGGAACCAATGCTAGGGATGGTGTAGGATTGGAGGAGCTGAAGAATACTGTTCATCAGGTTGCAGCAGGAGACATGGAATTAAGTCCTTTAAAAATCCAGTATGGAGAAGAACTAGAAGAAATACTTAAAACCATTGAAAGCAAGATAGAAAAAGTGGTGGAGGAGCAAATCAATAGTCGCTGGGTAGCAATACAGCTGTTAAATGGAGATAACAGTATACGAGAATCCTTGAGTATGTTCTTAAAGAAACATCTATTGGACACAAAGGATTTAGATCATTGCTTAGAGGAAATAGAAGATTTTTTACAAGAAAAAAATTTAAAGCAACAGGAAGTACAGGATCGTATTGTTTCATCCATTGTGAAGCAATCTGAAGAAATACACAAAAAAGTTACCAAGATAAAAAATGAAAAATACAATCAAATGGATAGAAAAATTGATGATGTACTGACCTCTAGGATATTTGGTATTCCTATCATGATTGCTTTGCTGGGAATAGTGTTTTGGATTACCTTAGAAGGAGCAGAATATCCAGCAGGAGCCTTAGCTGCCTTCTTTTCTGCTATGGAGGTACCTATATCAAGCTTTGTTTTAGGATTAGGAGCACCTGAATGGCTTCATGGTATATTGGTATTAGGGGTCTATAGAACCTTGTCTTGGGTTATAGCTGTAATGCTGCCTCCTATGGCAATCTTCTTCCCATTATTTACACTGCTGGAGGATTTAGGTTACCTGCCTCGTGTGGCCTTTAACATGGATAGTTTTTTTAAAAAGGCCTGTGCCCATGGAAAGCAAGCATTAACCATGTGTATGGGATTTGGATGTAATGCCGCCGGAGTTATTGCCTGTAGAATCATTGATTCACCACGAGAGAGACTCATAGCTACCATTACCAATAATTTTGTTCCCTGTAATGGTAGATTTCCAATTTTGATTTCCATGGCTGTTATATTCATAGGTGGAACAGCTGCAGGATTTACTCAATCCTTACTAGCTACATCTGCGGTATTGGGGGTCATTATCCTGGGGGTTATTAGCACCTTAGTTGTATCTAAAATATTATCTAAAACTATCTTAAAAGGGCTGCCATCCTCTTTTACATTAGAACTACCACCCTATAGAAAACCACAGATAGGAAGAGTTATTGTTCGGTCTATCTTTGATAGAACACTATTCGTCCTAGGTAGAGCCATAATGGTAGCGGCTCCTGCAGGGGTTATCATATGGATTATGGCAAATGTCTTTATAGGGGATATAAGCATACTAGATCATGGAGCAGCCTTCTTAGATCCCTTTGCCCGGTTGATTGGTATGGATGGTTATATCATTATGGCCTTTATATTAGGACTGCCAGCCAACGAAATAGTCATTCCTATTATTGTTATGAGCTATCTGGCCACTGGCGCTATGCTAGAATTAGACAGCTTGGAGGCCCTAAGAGAACTTTTAGTTGCTAACGGCTGGACTTGGCTGACAGCAGTATGTGTCATGATTTTTACCCTGATGCATTTCCCCTGTGGTACTGCACTCTTAACCATAAGGAAGGAGACCCAAAGCTTTAAATGGACCTTTGCTTCCTTTATGATACCTACAGCAGCAGGAATCATTGTCTGCTTTGTTGTAGCCCAAACTGTTAGATTGTTAGGATTGGTATAAACATAAAAAAGAAGTAGGCATTATTGCTTACTTCTTTTTTTATGTAATTTTACTCATATACATCTTCACCCATTTTCAGTATTAAAACCTCATCCTCCTTAAAAATTGTTATTATTCATTTTATATCTATAGATAAAAGCGCTAACCAATAAATACTCAAAATGAATAAGGATTTGAAATACAGCTGGAGATTAAGTATAATCATGGTATATTAAGGAATATCCTATAAACAGTAGAGAGGAGTGGGGATATGAGATATGAAGGAAGTGTATATAGACCTCCCAGTGAAGCCTACAGCCTTATTATTCAAGTAACCATAGGCTGTTCCCATAACCAATGTACTTTTTGCAGTATGTATAAAGACAAAAACTTTCGTGTTAGAAAAATGACGGAAATCATAGAGGATTTAGAAGCTGCTAGAAAAAACTACCCAGAGGTAAAACGAATATTTCTAGCGGATGGCAATGCATTGGTGCTGAAAACTCAGGATTTAAAGAGAATTTTAGAAAAAATAAAGGAACTGTTTCCAGAATGTGAAAGAGTGGGGATTTATAGTAGTCCTAAGGATATCTTGAGAAAGAGTCTTGAGGAGTTAAAGGAGCTTCATCAGCATGGGCTGGCCATGGCTTATTTAGGAGTAGAATCCGGCAGTGATGAAGTATTGACAGCCATAAAAAAAGGTGCCACTGCAAAGGAAATGATAGAAGCAGGAAAGAAATTGATAGAATCAGGAATCAAGCTATCCATTACCCTCATATCCGGTATAGGAGGGAAGGCCCTATGGAAGGATCATGCTAAAGCCTCAGCAGAAGTCATAAATGCAATCAACCCCCATTATTTAGGTTTGTTGACTTTATTGGTACAGTCAAACACTGAAATACATAAGGAAATCCAAGAGGGTAGCTTTCAATTACTCAACCCTCAGGAGGTGATGATGGAGACCAAGCTGCTTATAGAAAATCTAGAAGTAGACAACTGCGTCTTTAGAAGCAATCATGCTTCCAATTATATAGCCTTAGCCGGAACACTATCCAAGGATAGAGAAAGACTTCTAATGGAGATAGAAGAAGCTCTAAATTATGATGATGACATGTTTAAATACGAGGACTTAAGACGACTATAAAAATCAGTACAGTAGGCAACAAGAGAGATAGAAGCTGTACTTGGAACATAATAAAAGAGCATAGGAGAAATTGAGATTTCTCCTATGCTCTTTTGGGTTTACTTACTTGTACTTATCCATTTAGCAAACCAGTTGCTTTTTTTATCATTTTGTATTTGATGCACATCATCAAACTCAATATGATACTCTTTACAAAGCTTCAATATTTTTTCCCTTGATTCACAGGGGAATTCTGCTGCGATGCCGCAGCTGGAGCTAACTTGCCTAGGAACAGGCATGAGTTTAACGGGTATATTTTTTTCTTTTAAAACCTTTTCTGTATTTAATGCATGATGGGTGGTGTGAAAGGTTAGCACACAATAAAAGTCTTTCAAAAATATCACCTATTTCTTGATTAGTAAAGAATACTCTTCATCATTCTCCTTTACTTCTACCTCAAACCCCTTACTTCCTGCAAAACGTTTAATATTTTCTACCGCCACCATAGAGTCTACTAATACTTCTATGGTCTCACCATTATAGGCAGCAACTGCCTGACCTGTCATTACTACAGGTTCAGGACAGGATCTTCCTCTTGCATCAACGATATTAGACATTTGCACTGATACCTCCTTTAGCTTTTCCTTCACTAGCCTTTTGGGCAACAGATTTCACTACACCATAGCCAATGGCTAGCACTACGATTATTCCAATAACAACAGCTACTTTACCGTTTAGAGTAGCACCAGCAGGACTGGCTGCCAGACCAAAATTATGGGCAAAGGCTGCACCCGCTGTTAATCCTAAAATGGTTACAGCGGCATCCGTATCTCCTTCACCAGCTAAAATGGATTGTCTTAATGGACAGCCGCCTAATAGAGCAGCTGCGATGCCAGCTAAAGCCATACCTAAAAAGTTCCAAAGATGATCATTATGAGCTATAGGTTGATCTGTAAAGCCTATTTTGAAGGTTTCAAAATTAAAAAGTAGATTTCCTATAAGTGCAAATACAAATATACCGATAAGTCCCCAAAGATAATGATAATCCTTAATTAAGATAATATCTCTAATACCTCCAGCAGTACAAAGTCTTGTCCGTTGCAAAACAGCACCTACTGCTAAACCAGCACCTAAGGCTAGTAGAATTGGAGCCGCCATAGAACCAGGACCACTTTCGCTAAAAAAGATAAAGGCGGGAGCAGCTAATAATAATAATAAAATTGCGACTCCAAAGACCGGCATAGTGTAACCAGAAACAGCTGGCTGCTTTATGCTTTTTCCTAAGCTAAATCCTTGCTTTAAGAACTGAATACCTACCCAAATCCCTGCTACATATCCAAATAAACCTAATAATGCATTAAGATCACCATTTGCAAGACGTAAAATCATCCTTAATGGGCATCCAAGGAATACTAAGGCGCCAATCATTAAGAAAAATCCTAAAATAAAACGGAGTAGTGGTGAAGAACCCCCTCTTGGTTTAAACTCTCCCTTTGCCTTTGCCATACCAAAAGCACCTAAAATAAAGCCAGGTACTTCTGGTCGGAGATATTGTACTACCGCAGCCCTATGTAAGCCTAAGCCTCCAGCAATATCCCTAAAAAAGCATGCTACACATATCCCCATGTTAACGGGATTCCCAAACTTCACCAGCAAAGCTGCTAAGATTCCAACTAATCCACCTGATGCAATGATTTTTCCTTTGCCGTCCTTCATTCATCAAACCTCCTAATTAATTTCTTAATAATAATATAATGATCTAGCTATATTATAATAATCTAGTGATTCATTTAACAATTAAACTTTTTGATAGGAAAATGAAATTGTATAGAGAAATTCTATAATACAGGTTGATAAATCTATACAGCTGTTAGATAGGATTTCATTGTATAGGACAAATAGCTTTGTTTATACTATAATAATAGGAGGTGGAGGATAGTGAAGGTACCAGGTAAAGGAAAGCGAGAGAAAAATAGGTCAGGGAAAATTGGTAAGGATATGAAACAGATTGATACAAAAGGCGCAACTACAGCAAGAAAACCTAATAAATAGAAATAATTAGGATTTATACAGAGGGGGAAACGGTTGATGGTAAAGCTGGCAAAGGATTTTTATAATAGACCTACATTAGATGTTGCAAAGGATTTATTAGGGAAAGAGCTGGTACATCATGTCGGAGGAGAAAATTTAGTCAGTAGAATTGTGGAGGTAGAAGCCTATATAGGAGAAATAGATAAAGCCTGTCATGCCTACAATAATAAAGTAACTAATCGAACAAAAGTACTTTATGCTCCTCCGGGAACGGCTTATGTTTACCTTATATATGGGATGTATTATTGTTTTAATGCTGTAACAGAAGAAGAAGGTAAGGCAGCAGCTGTTTTGGTAAGGGGTGTTGAGCCTTTAGAGGGAATAGAAAAAATGGTGAACAATAGATATAAAAAGGGGATAGAAGAAATATCTAAAAAGCAAATGATTAATTTAAGTAATGGCCCAGGAAAGCTATGTATAGCTATGAGTATTACGAAGGCAAATAATGAAATGGATCTTTGCGGCAATCATTTGTATATAAAAGAAGCTGAAGAAAACTTCAGCTTCGATATCGTAGAAACAACGAGGATCAATATAGGCTATGCAGAGGAGGCTATTGCTTTCCCTTGGAGATACTATATCAAGGACAATTTGTATGTTTCTAAAAAGTAAATAAGGCCTTTCTGCTTCTATTCGCCTTCATCAGTATGATAAAGCCATAGATAAGTATAGTATGAATTTTTTACCTTTGTAATATATTGCCTTGTTTCCATAAAGACAATGGAGGTAGGAAATCCCTCTGGGGTTGCTCCTATTGAAGTCATGCTCCATTTTCTAACATTACCAGGACCACCATTATAGGCCGCCAGGGCTTTATCCAAATCTCCTGAAAACATATCCAGCATGGAACGAAGGTAAAAAGCTCCAAAGCGTATATTTTTTTCCGGATCCAGCATATCTTTATCAGCATAGCTGGTCTTTAGCCTGCTGGCGATGTCGGCTCCTGTTGCCGGCATAATCTGCATCAATCCCTGTGCACCTGCCCAGGAGAAGACATCTGGACGATAGTGACTCTCTTCCCTCATGACAGCCCAAATCAAGTAGGGGTCTATTTGAAACTCCTCAGCAGCAGCCAAAACTTCCTTTTCAAAGGGCTTTTGATAGGTTAACTGATAGGCTTGAGGACTGGGTTTTTCTCTGAGAGCTCTTATGCCCCATCTTACAGCCATAAAATAATCTCTCTGTTGCTGATACCAATATCCTAAACCAAGCTTTTCTTCATTGGTTGCGTATTTTTCCCCTATTGCCTGCTCTATTGCTGCCATCTGATATTCTTCAGCAGCTTCATATTCTTGAACAATATCTAGAAATACTGGATGTTGAGGGGTGACATCATCAAGCATCTGCCAGCTTGGTTCTTTTCCTAATGACTTCATCCATGCTGGGGAATCCTCCAAAACCTTAAGCAATTGATGATCGATCGGCTTGTTTAACTGGTTTTGAAGAACATAAGCACGATAAGCTGCATCCTCCTGATAGGAACTTTCTTCCTGCGTTAATTCCACATAAACCTTGAATGCTTCTTCATGCTTTCCTATATTGTCTAGAATCCTTGCCCCTCTCCAACGGGAGATAGGTAAATCACTTTGTATAAAGGCTGCAGCTGCTTCCTCTACCTGTCCCATTTCCTCTAGTAAAATCCCTAAGCGGTAGGCTCCAGCTTTTCCTATACCCTTATAGATTTCCATGGCTTCATTTTTTCTACCAACAGCTTCAAGGCTGCGACCATACCACCATCTAAAATCAGAATCTTGTAGGCTTGTCTCCATTATTTCCTCCATCAGACTTAAAGCATGATTATAATCACCATAGCGTGCCAATGCAAGAGCATGCTCCTTACTCAAATCCTTTTTGCTGATATCAGAAATAACCTCTTCTATATAATAAAGGGCAGTATCCAGATGGTTGCCTTCCAAAAGGATATCCACCATGACAGAATCTTCTATATCCATTTGAATCATTGTATGCATAGCTCCATCGTCTGGCATAAGCCTTACATAGATTTCCATTGCCTCCTGGGAATCACCTCTTAAATGAAGTGCCTCTGCCAGCTTTAGCTGTATAGCTTTCGTTTCATACAGCTCTAAGGCTCTTTGATAAAATGCTACGGGGTCTTCTCCCTTTTCTTCATACTTTTCTGCCAAGACAAGATTCGCCATATAACCTATGGCAGTAACTTCCTCTGCTAAAGCTTTTAGCGTCTTCTCACCAGCTTCTGTTGAATCTTTTCTTAACATTTCAAGGAAGTCCAGCTTTTCTATTGTACTGGCAGGATACTGCAGATAAGTATTTGCTTCTGTGTGCTCCTCAACAAGGGTAGTTCCTAGGGGAAATACCTGAACTAAAATGAATAAAGTTAAGAAAAATAATAAAAACACAAGTGTCCAAATGAGTTTTTTCACTGACAAAAATCCCCCTTAAATGCAATCTATTTATAAATTTCTACATGAAGACCAAAAATCCTTGTTAGAGTATCACTTTAAAATGATTGGTAATTTTAGCCTGATATAGAGCTTGCTTTTTCAATGGAAAGCTTCATGATACCTACCGTTTAAATAGAGAGAAAGTGATTTTAATCTAAAAATTCAAGAGCTATTAAATCCTTCGTAAGCAATATAGCAACTATAAATTAGTTGCACCAACAACTAATTTGGGTGTACAATACTAATAGTTGCGTACAGAACTATGAATATGGAGATGATGAGATGAATAAAAACCATAAATCAGTGGGTAAATATATAGCGATTCTTTATCGTCAAGCTCAATCCTATATTGTCAGTCAAACGAAGGCCTATAATATAGGTAGGGGGCAATACGCCTATCTGATGGTGCTATTCGAACAGGATGGGATTAGTCAGGAGGATTTGTCTAATCAGTTGATGATAGATAAGGGAACTACAGCAAGAGCAATAGATAAACTAGAAAAGGCTGGATATGTCACCAGGAGAATAAACGCAGAGGATCGAAGAGCCTACAATGTTTTTATTACAGATAAGGCTAGAGAAATACAACCTGTATTATATCGCACCTTGACTTCATTGACAGATAATTATGTGAAGGATCTAAATCAAGATGAAAAAGAGGTGCTGTATAAAATACTGGAAAAAATGGTGAATAGTGCAATGGTATATACAAAAGAAAATTCAGAAGACTAGTGTCAATGATAGAAAGCGGTGAAACACAATGGAAAAGAATCATAGATTGGAGAGCCAAAAGATTACAAAATTACTGATGAATCTGTCTCTGCCAGCTACGGTAGGGATGCTAGTAAATTCATTATACAATATAGTAGATACAATTTTTATAGGGCAAGGTATTGGCTATCTTGCAATAGGAGGCTTGACCATCGCATTTCCTATCCAGATGATCATCATGGCGGTGGCACAGATGGTAGGGATAGGAGCAGCCTCTGTTATTTCACGAAATCTTGGAGCTAAAAATAGCGACAGAGCCAATCATGTAGCAGGAAACTCCTTTATAGCAGTTACCTTCTTTGGGATACTTATATGCGTGATAGGATTGCTTTTTATAAATCCAATATTAAGAATGTTTGGCGCTACGGATATATTACTTCCCTATGCTAGAGAGTATTTACAGGTGATTTTATTAGGAAGTATCTACTTTCCCTTTGTCGTCTCCAGCAATAGTCTAATACGTGCAGAAGGAAACGCAAAAGCAGCTATGTTTACCATGATGATTGGAGCTATTTCAAATATTATCTTGGATTATATATTTATTTTTCCATTAAATATGGGAATAAGGGGAGCTGCTTTAGCTACCATAATATCTCAGTTTATTTCTTTAATCTATGTGTTGGTTTATATTTTCGGAAAGCAAAGTACAATAAAAGTAAAGCTGCATCATTTAAAACCAGACTGGAAAATACTTTACGATATCATGGCAGTTGGTTTTCCTTCCTTTGCTAGACAGGTGGCGGGGAGTGTCATGGCCATCATATTGAATAATTCTCTTGCTTTTTATGGTGGAGAATTAGCTGTATCTGTCTATGGTGTTGTTCAACGGGTAATCATGTTCTTATTTATGCCACTGTTCGGCGTTGTTCAAGGGATGCAGCCAATCGTAGGCTATAATTATGGTGCCAATAGAATTGATAGGGTAAAGGAAACAGTAAAGCTATCCATTATGGCTACCACCATATTGGCATCAGTAGGCACTTTATTTGGCGAGCTTTTCCCTAGATTTATTATAAGAATGTTTGACAATGATCCAGCGTTAATAGAAAATGGAGTTTATGCCCTGCGGATTGTTATCTCTATGATACCGGTTGTAGGGGTACAAATTATTGGAGCAGCTTTATTTCAATCTATTGGCAAAGCCATCCCTTCCCTATTTTTAACCCTTTCTAGACAAGTGCTATTTTTTATTCCGCTGGTACTGATTCTACCAAGGATTTATGGATTAGGATTATTAGGAATATGGATAACATTTCCACTATCAGATGTGCTGGCAACAATCTTTACAGTAATGCTAATGAAGAAGGAAATGAAGATCATAGAAAGACAGCATGGTGAAGCAACCTAGAGGATAGAAAGTAGAATCATCAGTCAGTCCATGAAGCTCCTCCCATTGAAACTATGCAGTTGACTTGGGAGGAGCTATCCTTTTATGAAAAAATCCTTTAACATAATAACCAGTATTGATTTTTCCTCCCAATAAAATAATGAAGCTGCTGAGATGTTTTCTAGGTCTTTACCAAAAATATGGTAAAAAATAGAAGACTTATTGGTACATTTGATGTAAAATAGGGTTATGGTAAAAATTTACCAAAAGCATTTTCATATAATTGAAGGAAACGATAAATAGTAACCATAGAGAAAACAGTAGGAGTATAAAGAAAGAAGCAGAGGAAAAAAATGATTCTATAAAGGATGATGCATAATAATCCCTTAGGAAAGGTAGTGAATTTGTGAAAAAAGAAAATCATCAACATTTCAAAAGACCCATCATGGATGTCATCAAAAACAGGTATTCAGTGAGAACCTATAGAGGAGATAAGCTAGAAGAGAATATAAAAAATCAGTTGAGGGCCTATGCGGCAAAGATAAAGGGTCCTTTTACCCCAAAGGTACGACTAGAATTGATTGATTGTCTAGAGATTTTAGAGAAAACTGGTGGGAAAATTGGCACCTATGGCGTGATCAAAGGGGCTCAAGATTATATGGCAGCAATTGTAGAGGATGGAGAAAGAAACCTTGAGGAACTGGGCTATGTGTTAGAAAAGTTCATACTATATGCCACAGCTATAGAGCTTGGAACTTGTTGGCTGGGAGGGACTTTCAAAAAAGGTGAGTTTGCAAAACTAGTGGCATTAAAGGAGAATGAAACAATGCCTATCGTTACCCCCGTAGGCTATCCAGCAACCAAGAAAAGCGTAGTGGAGTCCTTCATGCGTTTTGCAGCAGGCTCTAATCAAAGAAAAGCATGGAAGGAATTATTTTTTCATGAAAGCTTTGATACACCATTAGAAGAGAAAGAAGCAAAGGAATATCTTCAAGCTTTAGAGGCTGTAAGGCTAGCGCCTTCTGCCTCCAACAAACAACCATGGAGAATCCTAAAAAAGGGAGAAAAGTATCACTTCTATTTAAAAGAAAACAAAGGATACGGAGAAAAGTTGGGCTTCAATATTCAGAGAGTGGATATGGGGATTGCTATGTGCCATTTTGAGATGGTTTTACAGGAAGCTGGAATAAAGGGAACATGGCGTGTAGAAAAACCAGATGCTACTGAAATAGAAAATCTCGTTTATACCGTCAGCTGGGTATAAATCACCGATGCTATTAGGAAATGAGGAGGCAAATATGATACAGGTAATCAATATAAAGAAGAAATTTTATGATAAAAAACATGGAGATTTTTATGCAGTGGATGATGCCAGCTTTGAAGTGGAGAAGGGTGAGATCTTTGGCTTGTTGGGACCTAACGGAGCAGGGAAGACCACCTTGCTTCGAATAATGGCCACCATTATGGAGCAATCCGCTGGGAAAATCATCGTCAATGGATATGATACACAAAGTCAACCAGAGGGGGTAAGAAAGTCTATTGGCTTTTTATCCGGTAACACCAAACTCTATAAAAAACTGACACCGGTTGAAACTATGCGATTTTTTGGTAAATTTTATGGCATAAAAAAAGAGATAATGGAAAAAAGGATAGAGCAAATCATACACAATCTACAAATGGAGGATTTTAAAGATAGAATCATAGAAAAACTATCCACTGGGCAGGTTCAAAAAACCTCGATAGCCAGATGCATGATTCATGATCCGGAGGTATATATACTGGATGAGCCTACACTGGGGCTGGATATTCTTACAAGCAGGACGATCATTGATTTTATAAAAGCGAAAAAAGAAGAGGGGAAAACCATCATTTTTTCAACTCATTATATGGAGGAGGCAGATTCTCTATGTGATAGGATTGGCTTGATACACAAAGGGAAAATCATAGAGACAGGAACCATAGAAAGCCTCAAAAAGAAAACCGGCAAAACAAATATAAGGGATATATTTTTGTCGTATATAGATAGGGGAGATATGTCATATGAGCTTCCAGAAAATTAATTTGATATGGCATAAGGAAATGAAGTCTTTATTTAGAGATAAAAAGGCGCTTATTACCATATTCTTACCTATCCTTATTTATCCAATAATCATGATCTTTTTTATGGGTTTCTCTATGATGGTACAATCAAATCTAGAGGGAAATATGAGTGCTGTTGCCATAGAGGATACAGTAAATGAGGGATTTGTAAAAATATTGCAGGAGGATGAAAGAATTGAAATACTTCCCTTGTCTTCAATAGACTTTATTGAAGATATCAATGAAGGCAATATTGACGCAGCTATTACCATGACCCTAGATAATAACGTAGAAAGCTACGAGGTTCATTATAACTCCACCATAGACGGCAGTGACAGGGCCTTCTATAGAGTGAGGAGCAGCTTTAGACTTTATGAAGAACAGGCAAAGGAAGATAGATTAATGCATGTTGATATAGATGAGAGGATCAACGATATTGTTGCTATCGAAATGGTGGAGATCTCAGATGCAGGGGACACTTCCGATGATCGAATGATAGCTATGGTATTAGGGATGCTGGTGCCCTTTATTTTACTGATTTATTCTATTATTGGCTCTTACACCATATCCTCAGATTTGAGTGCAGGGGAAAAGGAAAGGGAAACATTAGAGACGATCTTTTCAGTGCCAATCAAAAGATTTGAAATCATTACAGGAAAATTACTGGCGGGGGTCACGGTGGGGATGATTAGTGGTTTTGTCAACATTGCCTCTTTATTTCCGCTGTTATACGTGATTTTAAATGCTATTTCGGATTTAAATATCTCTTTATCCTTCCAGCTACTAGTATTTCTATTTATCATGCTTTTACCTGTGATGATTATGACCAGTGCTTTTTTAATTGGCCTGGGGCTATTTGCAAAGACATATCAGGAAGCACAGTCCTATGGTTCAGTATTGTTGATTGCCTTTATGTTTCCATGTTATCTTGGTCTTATTCCAGATATAGAGCTTACAAGCCTTACCCTATTTATACCAATCACCAATTCTTTATTGGTGATGAAGGAGGCTTTTCTGGGAGATTATCATCTTTTCAATATAGGAATTATACTTTTAGTAAATATGTCAATATCAGCGATAGCAATAATCATAATGAATAAACTTTTTCAATCAGACTGGGTTATTTTTAGAAGTGAAAAAGGCTGAGAAAAATAACGAATAAAACCAGTATATAGGAGATGGCGTATGAACTTTTCAATCGTATTAAATTTATTAAAAAAAGAGATTCTTGCACTTTCAAGAAATAAAAGAATCATCATTGGATTGATTCTTCCGGTATTATTACTTCCACTTTTGTTTTATGGTTTTAATCAAGTTCAGGACATGACGGCAAGGGGTTCTGAGGCATCATTAAGCAGGATTCATTTGGTAGGGGAGATCCCGGATGAGGTATTAGATGCCTTATATAATGATGCTAGGCTTGAGATTATAGAGGATGTTGAAAATTATGAAAAACTTATTCAAAATAGAGAACTGGACTTGGTTTTAGAGTACAGCTATAGTGAAGATATCCATAGGTTCGAGTTCAAATTTGATTCTGGCAGAAGTGGGGGAAGAAGGGCAAGTGAAAGAATAGAAGGCTACTTATTAGACTTTAAAGAGGAGGAGCAGTTAAAGCTGCTAACCCTGGCAAATGAAGATGAATCCTTACTGAATCCAGTAAATTTACAGATGAAGGATATTGCAATGGAAGAGGATATCATGAAGCATTCCTTAAGCAATATCATTCCCATCGCATTAACCCTGTACGCCTTGTTATCCGTAGTTAACTTTGCGGTTGAATTAACTACGGCTGAAAAGGAACTGGGTACCTTAGAGACTTTGTTTTCTGTGCCAATAAAAAAGAAGGAGTTAATCGTAGCAAAGATAGTAGCCTGTGTATTATTCGGCTTGGTCTCTATGATTATAAGTCTACTGATACTACTGGCTTTTGCCCCAAGGTTTATTGATATAGAAATCCTGCACTTTGCAGCAGATCCTTCCATCGCAGCGGTGCTAGTGCTTACCTTATTTCCTCTGATTGTCATGGGAGCAGGGGTAAGCTTAGGGGTGGGGATGTTTGCAAATAGTTATAGAGAATCAGGTGCTTATATCACTCCTTTGATTTTTGCCTTTATGATACCAGCCTATATAGGAAGTACGCCAGGCTTAGAACTGAACGCCTTTTATGCTATGCTGCCTATTATCAATTCTACTTTACTGATCAAGTCGGTATTTGTAGGTGGGTTGGATATATATTTATTTGCCATCACCCTTGTTACCAATACTTTATTCTCAGTAATGAGTTTAACCTTTATGTTTAAGGTTTTTGGAACAGAAAAGATATTATTTGGTATTGGTAAAGGGACTTCCTTTAAGCTGAGAAGGAAAGAGCTAAAGAGAAGAGATTTTATCGAAGTAGAAGATGTTTTTATGAGTTTATCTATCATCGTAATTCTGTATATCTATATGAGTACGGTGCTAACGGAGCCGATGGGAATAGTAAGAGGAACGATTTTCATGCAAGTTTTTGTCTTTGCTTTGATTCCCATAGGTATCATATGGTATCTAAAAGGCTCTCAAAAGAAAAACTTAGGCATGAGAATGCCTTCAGCATTGGGAATGCTGGGAGGGGTATTTTTATGGGTTGCAGCTTTTAGTCTAAACTTTATCTATCAGATATTGATAACACCCTTTGTATCTCAAATACCTACTTTGGTAGAGTTAGAGGCGCAGCTGCAGATTTTAAGTCCCTTGACGATATTCTTTTTCATAGCAGTGACTCCCGGTATCTGTGAAGAAATACTTTTTAGAGGGTTTGCCTTTAGACCTATAGAAAAAAATCTAGGACCTAAAGCAGCAATCATCATCACATCTCTAATGTTTGCTGTGGTACATCTAGATTTTGTCAGGCTGTTTCCTACATTTTTATTGGGATTGGTTTTTGGCTATGTAGCCTATAAAACAAAGTCTATTTATCCAGCTATAGTTCTCCATATATTAAACAATGCCTTTGCGGCATTTATGCCCAGCGGAATGCCATTAACCCTATTGAATCTATCTATCGTTTTTATCATAGCATCTATTGTGGGTTATGTACTACTGGAGAAGAAGCATCCATTATTATCTAAAGCAGAGGATGAGGTTGAATAACCATTGATGATGGAGGCTTATCTCCAGAGATAGGTAACAATAACTTATAGAGCTTATAAAGTTTATTGCTTATGATGATGTTTGTTGAGATACATCCTCGTATCAGCAATCTTTAAAAGTTCTTTTCTTTTTGTTCCGTCTGAAGGATAGTGGGCAATACCATAGCTGAATTCATTAGCAATAATAGCATCCTCTATCACTACGGGATGATTGATAAAATAAGCATGAAGGTTGTTGATAATACTGATGACAGTTTGGAAATCTGCATAAAGAAATACAGCTACGAATTCATCGCCGCCATAACGGGCAACAATATCAGTTTTTCTAACAGTGCTTTTTAATCCTTGGGCAAATTGTTGAATAAGCAGGTCACCTCTTTGGTGACCTAATGTATCATTGGTGATCTTTAAGTTGTCCAAATCAAACATAGCAATGGCAAAGGATTCGTTATATCTTTCTGCTCTATCAAGAAGATCATCGAATATTTCCTCAAAATAATACCTGTTATAGATATTGGTCAAATTATCATGCTTTAGTAAGTACAACAGCTTATCCAGTGATTCTTGGTTTTTGATAACAGTGGTTATCTGGTTGGCAAAATACTCCATAAAGGACATATCCAAATCAGTAAAACCATGCAAATTCTTACTATCTACGTTAATAATACCATAGAGCTTGTTGTCAACCTTGATGGGTGTGGATAGGGCTGTCTTTGTAATAAAACCGTCAGCATGATACAGCTCTTCATAGGTATCTTGGCTGAGATGGTTTTTGTCATACTGCTGCACATCTCTTATGATACAGCTTTGCGAAGTATCACCATGATTGTATCTATATAAAAAGCTGTCCTCTAGCTTCAATTGGAGGTTTTTAAACTTCTCTTTATCATATCCAACCAAAGCCTTGTATTCTAGAAGATTATCTTCTTTTAAGATCAAGAGACTTCCTAAATCTGCATCGTCAATACACTGCACAGCCTTCTCCAGAATCAATTGAAAAAGCTGTTGTTTATCTTTAATGGTCAGGATAGAATCACTGATCTCTAAAATACTCTCCATGATTTCCTTGGTTTTTTCATGGTTTTGTCGATGGGCATTTACATAGTTGGAGGCATATTGGTAAGTAAAATAGCAGATGCCAAATGTCATTACGGATATTAAAAGAAACATTGGGAATCCATATTGCTGATTAAAGATAATAGGAAGAAAGTACATGCTTAAAAGAAATATTACAATATACAAAAACATTAGACTGAATACCAACATAGAGCTCTTTCTCATGACGCAGCACCTCAAATAATAAAATATAACTAAATTAAGATGTCCCCCACCTCTATAGGTGGCGGGTGCCACTTAATTTTTTCAGTGGGAGTTCAATCTCCCACTGAAATCGTTGAATGACGGGCAAAGCCCTTATTGAACAACTATTTAGGAAAAAGAATAACAATGTGTAGTATTATGATAAATTGTGCTTGATTGTTTGAAACACCTTGGTTATCAAATCACCGGAGCTTTCATTTGAGATAGTATTGCTATCAATAGCAGGAGAAATAATGACTTTAATAGCCGCAGGTTTTATGTTGCGGTCATTATTGGCTTCCAAGATTTTGTAGGTGTTCCGAATAGTTATCGGAACAATAGGTACATTTGCTTTTTGAGCAGGCTTTAAACTACCGGGTTTAAAGGGATTTAATTCACTGCTTTTACTTCTGGTTCCCTCTGGAAAGATCACGATAGATTGACCAGATTTTAAGCTTTCAGTAGTTTCCTTGATAGCCTTTAAGGATTGACGTATATCATTTCTGTCGATAAAGACCCCTTCAATGCAGGCTAACCATTTGCTGATTACAGGCCATTTAGCTATTTCTATTTTTGCTAGGAAGCCTAAGGATTTGGGTAGATGGTGCAATAATATAGGTATATCAAAATAGCCTTGATGATTACTTACAAAAAGAACAGGGCCTTCTTTAGGTATATTGTCTAAACCGATTACCTCTACGGTGCTACCAGTAGCTTCAATCAAGATTTTGCTCCAACGTTTACTAATCATATCAGCATAGCTTCTTTTTTCATCAATAGCTCCGGCTTTTTGCAATCTATTACTCTTTGGGATGGCCACCAAAGCCACAAAAATTCCATAAAATAGAAAATGAATAATTCCAAAAACTTTTTTCATCAGTTTTTTCCTCCTAAAGAACTAAATTCGTAGTTATGATGATATAATACTACCACAAAATATTGTGGAATTAAAGAAGGTATTTTATATTTAGTTCTATCTAAGTTAAACAGGAAATATGAAATTAATGAAGAATATTATTAGGTAAATCTATTGAATGATAGTGTAAAGTAGGTTATGAAAACTAAGAAACAAAATTTTACAACATGATTTGTGGGGGGAGTACCTTCTTAAAAGAAGAAAACATCAAAAAAATAGATTGATGATACCACAAATAATGCTCTGGAACCCACAGCATTGATGGTGAAACGATGAAGTTTAGCAAAAGTGCAAAGGCACATTTAAGGGGAAGGTTGGTTTTGTTGTGAGAGGATGGTTTGTTGCCCTAAGTAGATCAGTAGCTGCCATTTGCCCGGCATATTATCGGCATTTGTCAGCATATCGACTTCGTTTAAAGGACGCTTCCACTCATGAAGCTTGTGAGGACGAAGAAAGTTATAGTAA
>NZ_FOHU01000026.1 GCF_900111615.1 Natronincola peptidivorans
TATAAGTTATTGATCATTGATGAAATAGGCTATCTGCCTATTGATAAACAGGGAGCTAATCTGCTATTCCAATTAATCAATAGGCGATATGAAAAAAACTCTACCATCATTACTACTAATCAACCCTTTAGTAAATGGGGGGAAGTTTTTTCAGATATTACACTTGCTAATGCCATATTAGATAGGCTGATCCATCATTCAAGTATTATTAAAATAACAGGACCTTCTTATAGATTAAAAGGAAAAGTTGAGTTACTTGAAGTTAGGAAAAATAATAACCACTAATTATAATAATTGTACATTTTGAGATTATAAATTTTGTGCATTTCGGGATTGACATTTACAATTACATGAAGAAAGTCCCTTATATTACCATATAGGTATAGAGAACTTGTTTTCTTTACACCTTGTGTTTTGCCAACAACTCTTTTCAATAGAACATCATTATTTATTGGAACAATCATGAAGATTTTCTCTGCCTCTTTAATTTCATTAAATCCTTTTTCATATTTATTACACCTCGTCAATCTCATCAATTAAGTAAGCAGAGGCGATTGAAATTGGCATGATTAGAGATATAACAAAATCGCTGTTGCATATTATTAAGACATTTACCCAGTCTTCTTTGCCTGTTACATTTATCTTGTCAACATACTCTGGAATCAAGTCATTAATGTCTAGGTATATCTCTTTTAATTTGCTGAAATCACTTTCTGACTCAATTACAAGAATGTACCCCCCATCCCCTTCGTCTACATCCCTATACTCTCTGTACTCATTATCAAGAATTGTTGCTATTTCTTTAATTACTGTTACAACTTCTTTAGGTAACTCAAGATTATTAGTTTCCATTAAATGTGATATTTTTATCATTTTTCCATCTCCTTTTTCCTGTTTTTTCTAAAACAAAACAACCCAAGCAAGCGACTTTTTGTCACTTACTTGGGTCTACATTTTTTAGTGGATGATTAAATTATTTAGAAAGCGTTCTCTCCCTTATTATTCTTATTTTGAATCGTTCCTTTAACTTGGTACTTTCTTTCATACGGCAATACATTCAAATGAAATTTATTTGTGATACCAATGAGTGACATCCTCTCTCCCATTATTACTTTTAATTTCGTGCAACTTATCTTTAAATTTATCAAGCATTTTAAGCTGTTATTTCCATTTTCAGTCTTTCCCAAAGTAATTATTACATAATTTATTGCTACCTTTAGTATATAACTATCATTCTCTTGCTTATCAATTCATCGAAGCTTAATTTTAGATTTATACAAATATCTATTTTAGAAATATATTTTCCATATTATCAGAACCAAACCAAAATCTATTCTTGTAATTTCATTAGCAGTACTTGGGTTAATTATTATAATTGCTAATTTCTTTTTATTTCTGCCCCATTTCTTTCTTAACAAAAATATATGTTGTTTATCTTTTGAGAAAACTGCTTCTGACTTAAATATACTTTTAACTTCAATTGATAAGAAATCCCCCCCTTCACCTTCTTCTCGTATGCCTTAGAAGATTATTTTTAGATTATATATAAGAAATAGAGAACAATCTGAAAATCTAATATATTCAACATACAAAAATTTATAAGAGTATGGTATTATAGTGATGACTTTATTATCTTACTCTTATTAGCTATTTTTATAATAGTTTTTAAAATTCTACTATACAAGGAGGTAATTATGAAAGAACCTAATTTTAAAAAATTTCCTACAGAACTATTTTCTTATCCTTTTTCCAACCACTCTGAGGAAGCAAAGCAAGCTTTAGAAACGCAATTCTGTCAATATATCAATGATACTTGTAACAAACCACGAAAAAGCGAGCCTCATGTTAAAGTAGGCCTTTGCAGTGTAGGTTATAAAGGTGGATTCATTGATAAACATCATCCTGTTATAATTTGTCCTAATCGCTTTAAAGTCGATAGCGTATTCTCTTCTATTCAAAAAGAGTATTTATCCAATTGGGAAAATATTAAATGGGTTAGTGAAGTAGGAATAGGCGTTGGTGGGAATGTTGATTATGTAGCTATTAAAACCAATGAAGTGACGGGTAGTGTTGAGGATTTTTTATGTGTTGAATTTCAAGCGGCTGGCACAACAGGAAGTCCCTGGCCTGCAGTTCTGGAATTTAAAGAAGACAGGAATTTCAAATCCCATAGCTATAATTATGGAATAAATTGGGCTAATGAATTTATGAAAACTATGATGCAGCAAGTTTATAAAAAAGGAAAAATTATTAAACATTGGAATAGAAAAATAGTCTTTGTTATCCAAGATGTAGCTCTGGCTTATCTACACGCTGCAGTAGATACGAGTGATTTAAGACCTGCTAATGATGATGATGAGATTCATTTTATGACTTACTCTATGCATTGGAAGGATGGGAAATGGGACTTATCTTTTAATGAAAAAGTTAGTACTAACCTAGAAGGGATTAATAAAATATTAGGAGGAGCGAATAAAGATAATTATTTGACTGATACTGATTTCATAAAAAATATAGTCGCTAAAGGAAAAACTAACGGAATTCTTTAACATTAAGTAAACAAGGGAACTGGATGGTTCCCTTGTTTAAATATACCCCATTAATCACAATAAATTTACTTACTATCCGAATTAGTGTCAATCTGTTTGATTCTTTTTAAAGCAAGATGATTGTAATGTTCGCTTAAGTCTATACCTATGCCTCGTCTGTTCATTTTCAGAGCAGTACTAACTGTACTTCCTGTGCCTGAAAAAGGGTCAATTACTATTCCATTAATCGGGCACGTTGCTTTGATAGGATTCAGCAATAGTTCCTCTGGAAATACTGCATAGTGAGCATCTTTTCTCCACTTATCTTCTGGTACGATTCTCCATATATTAGATGGTAAATATCCATTGGAACGCATCTTCATTATGTAATAACCCTTATCTAATAATTCTTTTGCTCTTCCACTAATTTTTGTATTATCACTATGTAATGTTCTCTGGTTCCCGCGGATAGCCATTCTAAAATCTACAACAAGCCCCTCTCGCATTTCTTCTATAGTTTCATCTAGAGCTTTTAGTGCATTTAGCTTTTCTTTTTCACTAAGTAGCTCTGATTCCTTAATTTGTTGATAATATTTCTTGCCCGATACTCCTGTCGCTGAAATTATTTTCCCACCTTTTTCTTCAGCTTTTTTTTCTGGTTTTATTCTAATAGCATCATCATCATAATAATATTTTTTACTTTTTACAAAATGAAAAACATGTTCATATACATCCCTAAACCTGTCTTTTGCACTTTGGGTACCTTTCATTTGGTCCCATATAATATCATTACGCAATATCCAGCCTTGGTCCTGCATTGCTATGGCAACACGCCAAGGCATACCCATCAAGTTTTTATTATAATATTTATCTCCTAAATTTAGCCAAAATGAGCCATGGTCTTTTAATACCCGTTTTATTTCAGAAAATATATTTACTAAGTTATCCACATACTCTGAAGGATTTTTTTCCTCACCTATTGCAATATAATCATAATTATAATCATGCTGATATTTTCTTTGTTGCCAATAAGGGGGCGATGTAATTGCACAATCTATACATTTATCAGGTAGTTGCTTTAAAATCTCTAAACAGTCTCCTGTTAAAATTGAATACTTAGCCTTATTTTCAAGCACATCCTCAATATTAATATTTGTATTATCCATATTTTAAACTCCTTCTCTTTACTTAGTACATATTTAAATTGCTTAATACAATGTATTATATCATAACCTAGTAATTCTTGAAAAATAATACCTTCTTTATACTTAAATATTTAACTTCCTAATGAACAAAAGACCGTATCAAGTCACTTGACTCAATACGGTCGTGGGTTTCATTGGTGGAGGCGAGGGGAATCGAACCCCTGTCCGAAGGCCCTTTACCAGTAGCTTCTACGAGCGTAGTTATTGTTTTAGATCTCGTCTCCTCCATCGACCAATAACAACCTATGGATTTGACCAGCCCTAGTTGTACAACTTAAGGTCAAGGCATCCCTTAAGACGTTCCCCGCTAAGATGACCTCTCTATCTAGGCTGCGGGTTACCTAGTAGAAAGGAGCAGCTATATTAAGCCGCTAAAGCGTAATTATCGTTTGCGTTTATATTTATTGCCCAGTTTTTGACGTGCTACCAAGCAAAACACGGCTCGCTACTAATGACTCCAAACCCCCGTCGAAACCTGTACGCCCCCTAGTATATACAAACAAAAACTATTGTTTTTGTCTTTCTCTTAGCTCTTTTTGTATCCTTCTACTAGCGTCTTTCTTGGCGATGTCTTGACGTTTGTCATATAAAGCTTTACCTTTAGCTACCCCTAGCTCTATTTTTACTCTGCCATTACTTAGATATGCACTTAATGGGACTAGGGTGTATCCTTTTTGTTGGATATATCCTATCAGCTTTCTGATCTCCCTCTTATGAAGTAAAAGCTTCCTTGTTCTAATGGGATCTACGTTAAAAATATTGCCTTTTTCATAAGGGCTTATATGAACATTATATAGGAAAACCTCACTATTTTCAACTCTTGCATAGCCATCCTTAATGTTCATTTTGCCTAATCGGATGGATTTTACTTCTGTTCCCTTTAACTCAATCCCAGCTTCGTAGGTTTCTTCAATAAAAAATTCAAATCTCGCTTTTTTATTGGTAGCTAGGACCTTTCGTCCACTATCTCCCATGATTTTCACCCTTTTAATTATTTATTTCTAAAGGCTGCCTATCTAAGTGCTGAATTATTATTATAACACGGACAATAATTATTATCAATATCCTTTTTCTGATAAATTAATATTTTTCTATTGTTACGCTTTTATAGGGATTATTACCTTTAGGGCTAAGGGATATACTGCAATAGGATAGACCACAAAATAGTGGTCTATTACTATTGTTCTATCAAATTAAAATCAATCTCTCTTTGTTTCACATCTACCCTTGCTACTTGGATCTTTACAATGTCACCTATCCTATAGATCTTTTTCGTACGTTCTCCAATCAGCATAAGCTTTTCGCTATCATAGGTATAGTAGTCATCCACAATGGAGCTTAATCGTACCATACCTTCAATGGTATTATCTAGCTCTACAAAGATACCAAAGGAGGTTACTCCTGATATGATACCTTCGAACACTTCACCTATCCGCTGTGCCATATACTCTGCTTTTTTCAAATCCTTTGTTTCTCTTTCAGCTTCATCTGCTATATCACCCCTCATGGAGGATTGTTCAGAGATATATGCAACAGCTGATTTTAGTTTTTCTTCTCTTCTCTCGTCAACCTCACCCTGTAGATATAGTTTGATTACACGATGAATTGCTAAATCAGGATATCTTCGTATAGGTGAAGTAAAATGACTATAGTATTTGGCAGCTAACCCAAAATGTCCAAGATTTTCTGGAGCATATCTGGCCTTTTTTAGAGAGCGAAGCATTAAGGTGCTGATAACAGTTTCTTCCTTTTTGCCTTTTATTTTTTCTAGTAGCTCCTGTAATACTTTAGGATGCACTTCATTGGTCATGCCTTTTAAATGATATCCAAAGTTATGGACAAATTTATTAAACTCCTCTAGCTTTTCTACATTAGGCTCCTCATGAACTCGATAAACAAAGGGGGCCTTAGCCCAGTAATAGTGTTCTGCTATGGTTTCATTGCTTACCAGCATAAATTCCTCTATAATTCTGTTGGCTATCCTTCGCTCGTATTTTTTTACATCTATGGGTCTACCTTTTTCATCTAGTACCACCTTTGCTTCATCAAAGTCAAAGTCTATGGCTCCTCTAGCTTCTCTTCTAGCTCTGAGGATTTTACAAAGCTTTTCCATGGTTTTAAAGTCATCTACTAGATACTGGTATTTACTGATTAACT
Organism: Natronincola peptidivorans; assembly: GCF_900111615.1. Lineage (GTDB taxonomy): Bacteria > Bacillota > Clostridia > Peptostreptococcales > Natronincolaceae > Natronincola_A > Natronincola_A peptidivorans. Next base: position 5,891 of record NZ_FOHU01000026.1, read on the forward strand.
CTTTATCTTCGTGTTCTAATATATCAGAGACATCCTCATATATCATTCTTTCATTGATATTGATGACACTTTCAAGGATTTCATGATTCACTACTATTCCTTTATGATCAATCTCCATAAAGATAGACATGGTTAATCTATCTACTTTAGGATTTAGGCTGCAAATGCCATTAGATAATTTTTTAGGGAGCATTGGTATTACTCTATCCACTAAATAAACACTGGTGGCTCTTGCTAATGCTTCTTTGTCTAAGGCTGAACCTTCTTTCACATAATGAGCTACATCAGCAATATGTACACCTAGTCTATAATTGCCATTAGGTAATATCTCTAAAGATACTGCATCATCTAAATCCTTAGCGTCTGCACCGTCAATGGTGATCATCTTAAGATTTCTAAGATCTTTTCTTTTCGCTATCTCTTCCTCCTCTACCACCTCTGAAATGCTTTCTATTTCTTTTTCTACTGCCGGAGGGAATTCTGGGTTTAATTTAAATTTTCTCATGATGGCTAAAATGTCTGTACCTGTATCATTGCCATGGCCAAGTATTTCGATTATTTTTCCTTCAGGATTTCTTCGTTTATCTGGCCATTCTGTTATTTCACACACAACCTTATCACCATGCTTCGCAGCATTTCTGTCAGCCTTTGGAATAAAGATATCTACATTTATTTTATTATCATCTGGTACAACAAACCCAAAGTTTCGACTATCCTCATAGGTTCCTACGATCTCATTATTTGCCCTTTCTAGTATCCTAATAACTTCTCCCTCTGCCTTTTTCGTGTTGTTGTTGACTTGATTGATTCTTGCTACTACTCTATCCTTGTTCATGGCACCGTTCATCAGGTTGGAGGGTATAAATACATCCTCTATCCCTGCTATATCAGAGATGATAAAGCCAAATCCTTTTGTATGGCCTTGTAATCTCCCTACTATTAACCCCATTCTTTCTGGCACACCATATCTTCTTTTTCGGGTGCGTATAATCAATCCTTCTGCCACCATTTCTTCCAGCAGCTGCGAAAAGACTTTTTTCTGTTCCTGAGAAATCTCTAATTCTGCAATCAATTCTTCCTCTAACATAGGATTATAGGCAGATGTTCTCATAAACTCAACGATTTTTTCTTTTATTGTCAAAAATATTCCTCCTTGTTATTTGATTCATATACTCTTATCTTTTGTATTGCAATAATTCTAATAGCTATATAAAAGGCAAAATAAAAGCTTGTGTTGATTGTTTGATTAAAATAATTATTTGTTAGTATTGTTATTATTATCTACTTTTATAATAAATATAAGCACATCTATTACCTTAGGAGATGATGATAAATAATGATACTAGCAATTTTATTAATTATATAGAGTATGGGTACTCCAAAATAAAATTTCTTTTTACTTTGTTTGTGATGAAAAAACACCATTCCTAATAAAACCCCTGCTGCTGCTCCTAACAAAGCCATCATGATAAAGGTCATCTCCTTAATACGCCATTCTTCTCTTTTTGCTCTTCTTTTGTCAATTCCTACTAATAGAAAAGCTGCTATATTTACTATGAATAAATAAATGCTATATATTATTATGGAGCTAGAATAGCCTTTTATTATGTCCATAAATAAATCCATCACTTGTCCTCCTTTCACACATCTTCTTAAATGAATATACCCTAAAAATAAAACCCTTAATCTTTAGGACTAAGGGTTTTGTGATGAGTCTATTAATGTCTATTCAAAGAATCTAAGTAGAATTCCACCCATTTGAGCAAACAATGGAGCAAATACTACTGATACGATTGTCATTAACTTAATCAAGATATTGATGGATGGTCCTGATGTATCCTTGAAAGGATCCCCTACAGTATCACCTACTACTGCAGCTTTATGCGATTCACTTCCTTTTCCACCATGATGACCTTCTTCAATATATTTTTTAGCATTGTCCCAAGCGCCTCCAGCATTTGCCATCATAATAGCCATCAGAACTCCAGCTACCAATGCGCCTGCTAATAGTCCACCAACTGCCTCAGGTCCTAATAATAGCCCTGTCCCAATTGGAGCAACTACTGCTAACACCCCTGGTATAACCATTTCTCTTAAAGCTGCTGCTGTACTAATATCAACACAGGTAGCATATTCTGGTTTGCCTGTGCCTTCCATGATGCCTGGTATTTCTCTAAATTGTCTTCTAACTTCTTCAATCATTTCAAATGCTGCTTTACCTACTGCCTCCATGGTTAAGGCAGAGAATAGAAATGGCAGCATACCACCAATCAACATACCTGCAATAACACTTGGACTTGTTAGGTCAATTACTGATAATTCTACTGCTGTAGTATAAGTAGCAAATAGTGCTAATGCTGTTAAGGCAGCAGAACCAATAGCAAAACCTTTTCCTATAGCAGCTGTAGTGTTTCCAACAGCATCTAGTTTATCCGTAATCTTTCTTACTTCCTTTGGTAATTCACACATTTCTGCGATACCACCAGCATTATCAGCAATGGGCCCATAGGCATCTACCGCAATAGTCATTCCTGCTGTAGCCAACATTCCTACAGCTGCTAATGCAATTCCGTATAATCCTGCAACACCAAAAGCAATCAAAATACCAAATGCTATGATTAGTATCGGCCATGCAGTTGATACCATTCCTACAGCTAGTCCACTAATAATGGTGGTTGCAGGACCAGTTTCAGACTGCTGTGCAATCTTCTTTACATGAGCAAACTCACCAGAAGTATATCTTTCTGTAATATTTGCTATTAATAAACCTACAATTAATCCAGTTACAATAGCTAAAAATCCAGATATATTGCCTAATAGATATCTACTTAAAACAAATGCAACAAGCACTGTTATCCCACCACTTACATAAGTCCCCATATGTAAGGCTTTCGCTGGATCTGTATCTTCGTCTCCCTTTACAAAAAAGGTTCCTATAATAGATGCAAGAATTCCTGTGGCAGCTAATAACAATGGAAATAATGCTCCATTTGTTCCATGAACCAATAAACCTAATGCAATAGCTGAAATAATAGATCCTACATAAGACTCAAATAGGTCAGCTCCCATACCAGCAACATCACCAACATTATCTCCTACGTTATCAGCGATTACTGCTGGGTTTCTTGGGTCATCCTCTGGAATACCAGCTTCGACCTTACCTACTAAGTCAGCGCCTACATCTGCAGCCTTGGTATAGATACCTCCACCAACACGTCCAAATAACGCAATAGAAGAAGCACCTAAAGCAAATCCTGTAATGATTTCTGCAGCTTCTGCCTCTGGTCTAATACCTGAAAGAAAAATAAATAATCCACCTACACCTAAAAGTCCTAAACCTACAACAGACATACCCATAACAGCTCCACCTGAAAAAGCTACGCTAAGGGCCTTATTCATTCCACTTTCCTTTGCTGCATTAGCTGTTCTTACGTTTGCTTTGGTTGCCACCCTCATTCCAAAGAAACCAGCTAATCCAGAAAACAATGCTCCAAATGCAAAGCATAAAGCTGTTAATGGACTAATCCCAAAAGCTAAAACAATAGCTAATATAATAGCAAAAATAACAAGGCTTTTATACTGTCTAGTTAAAAAAGCCATGGATCCTTCTTGAATATAGGAAGAAATTTCCTTCATTCTTTCAGTTCCAACTTCTACATTATTAATTTTGTTTGTAAGTACGTAGGCAAAAACTAATGCAACTAGTCCTACAATTGGTGCTATAATAAATAAACCCATTTTACTGTAATCCTCCTTCTATTCAGTTTTATAATGAATAAAATATTACTGGATTGCTACTAACAAAATAGCAACAACAATAAATAAAGCAGCACCAACTGATGTTACTTTACTTAACATACCTTCATACCCTCTACCTTGTTTTCCCCATAATTGTTCAGCTCCACCTGTAATAGATCCTGAAAGACCTGCACTTTTGCCTGATTGTAATAATATACTACCTATAAGTATTATACTAGTTATCAATTGAAGCACCATAAGTACGATTCTCATTGTATTTTCCACCTCCTATGCTTGTAATTAACATAGATATTGTAACATAGCAGTACTGTAAAATCAACCAAATTATTAGTTAAATCTACGCTGCTGTTTTTAAAGCATTATAACTAGATGATAATTTATTCAGTTAAATAATAAGAATAAGGGTAAGCCACCACCCTTATTCCTATTATTGGTACTTTTTTCACTTTTATACTTTTGATATTGTTGCTATTTTAAATTGTAAAACACTTCTTCTCCTAAAAATTGAGCTGTATCTCCTAGGATGTCTTCTATTCTTAGCAGTTGGTTATACTTTGCAACACGATCAGTTCTAGCAGGAGCTCCTGTTTTGATTTGACCTGCATTTACTGCAACTGCTACGTCTGCTATAGTGGCATCCTCTGTTTCTCCTGAACGATGGGAAATAACAGTTGTAAAGCCTGCTCTTTTAGCCATCTCTATAGTGTCTAAAGTTTCTGTTATCGTTCCTATCTGATTTAACTTGATTAAGATAGAATTTGCTGTTTTATTCTCAATTCCTCGTTTTAATCTAACTGGATTGGTTACAAAGATGTCATCCCCTACAATTTGTACTTTATCTCCCAATCTTTCCGTCATTAACTGGAATCCTTCCCAATCTTCTTCACTCAAACCGTCTTCTATAGAAATAATTGGGTATTTATTAACCAATTCCTCATAGTAATCTACCATTTCTTTTGAGGTTTTTGTAACTCCTTCGCCAGCTAGCTTATATACTTTTTCTTTTTCATCATAAAACTCTGTAGCTGCAGGATCTAATGCTATTTTAATATCTACTCCAGGTTTATAGCCAGCTACTTCGATTGCCTCAACAATCACCTTTAGGGCTTCTTCATTAGATGCTAGATTGGGGGCAAATCCACCCTCATCACCAACACCAGTAGCAAGACCCTTCTTTTTCAGTACAGATTTAAGATGGTGATAAACCTCAACCCCCATTCTTAGACCCTCGCTATAGCTTTTAGCTCCTACTGGCATTACCATAAATTCTTGTATATCTACATTGTTATCTGCATGAGATCCACCGTTTAAGATGTTCATCATTGGTACTGGTAGCTGCTTAGCATTTACTCCACCTAGGTATTGAAATAATGGCATACCTAATTCTTCTGCAGCTGCCTTTGCCACTGCCATTGAAACCCCTAAGATGGCATTTGCTCCTAGCTTTGCCTTGTTTTCTGTACCGTCTAAGTCAAGCATAATTTCATCTATTACTACTTGATCTAGGGCATCTAAACCAACAAGCTCAGGTGCAATGATTTCGTTTACGTTTTCTACAGCTTTTTGTACGCCTTTTCCTAAGTATCTACCTTTGTCTCCATCTCTTAATTCTACTGCTTCAAAGGCTCCTGTAGAAGCACCTGATGGTACGATAGCGCTACCCATAGCTCCACTTTCCAAATATACCTCTACCTCTACTGTCGGGTTACCTCTAGAATCTAGTACTTCTCTTGCATAGATATCACTAATAATTGTCATGTTTTTCTCTCCTTCCAAATATCAACGTTTATTTTATAATTAAACTATTCCCTGTCATTTCAGCAGGCTTTTGAAGTTCTAAAAGATGTAACAATGTAGGGGCAATATCACATAGTTTACCTTTTTCCCTTAGCTTCCCATGGTTTTCACCTACTAATATCAAAGGTACAGGATTTGTCGTATGGGCCGTAACAGCTCCACCAGTTATTTCATCTATTAATTCCTCTGAGTTACCATGATCTGAGGTTACTATGGCCTTACCGCCCTTTTCTAGTATCTTTTCTATTACTCTGCCTAAACAGTCATCAACCTTCTCCAGCGCCTTTACTACGGCATCCTCGATGCCCGTATGACCTACCATATCTGGATTCGCATAGTTTAACACAATGAAGTCATATTTATCCTGCTCTAGTTCATTTAATAGCTCTTTTGTCACTTCATCAGCGCTCATTTCTGGCTTCAAATCATAGGTTGCCACCTGTGGGGAAGGAATTAGTTTCCTATCCTCTCCTGGATTAGCTGTTTCTACTCCACCGTTGAAGAAATAAGTAACATGAGCATATTTTTCAGTTTCAGCAATCCTTAATTGTGTTAGCCCTTGCTTACTAATATATTCTCCTAACGTGTTATCAAGACTTTGGGGTTCATAGGCAATATGTACTCCCTCCAAAGATTTATCATATAAGGTCATTGTTACATAATGCAGTGGAAGATAGCCTTTTTCTCTTTCAAAGCCTTTAAAGTCCTTTTCTACCAAAGCTCTGCTCATTTGCCGTGCTCTATCTGGTCTAAAATTGAAGAAGATGATTCCATCATTATTGTCTATCGTATCAAATCTTCCTTCTTCATTTGGGATTACAGTAGGCAGTACAAATTCATCATTTTCTTCTAAACCATAGGCCATTTCTACTGCTGCTACAGGATTTTCTGCTAGTCTACCTTCGCCTAAAACCAATGCATCATAAGCAAGCTTTACTCTTTCCCACCGTTGGTCACGGTCCATTGCATAATATCTTCCTGAGATAGAAGCAATTCTGCCAGTGCCTATTTCCTCTATTTTTTTTGCTAAACTCTCGATATACATTTTAGCACTTCGAGGAGGTGTGTCTCTTCCATCTAGGAAACAGTGAAGGTAGACTTTCTGCAAGTCATAATCCTTTGCCATTTTCAGCAGAGCATATAAATGCTCAATATGACTATGAACACCGCCATCAGATACTAATCCCATTAAGTGAAGACTTGTATTGTTGGTTTTTACGTGGTTTATCACATCTAAGAACCTTTGGTTATTATAGAAATCCCCATCTTCTATTTCCTTGGAAATCCTTGTCAGCTCCTGATATACAATTCTTCCTGCGCCGATGTTTAAGTGACCTACCTCAGAGTTCCCCATCTGACCTTCCGGTAGCCCAACCGCCATTCCACTTGCCTCTATCTGTGTATGAGGATAATTATTGATTAATCTATTTAAGTTTGATAATTTAGCTGATTTTACAGCATTTCCTAATTCTTGTTCCCTTATTCCCAAGCCGTCTAAGATAATCAGTGCTATGGGTTTTTTCATGGCAATCTTCCTTTCCTGCTTCGTACCCATGGTATAGCCATTAGAAATTTACAATTGCTAAAAATTCCTCTGCTTTTAAACTGGCTCCTCCCACTAAGGCACCGTCTATGTCTTCTTGATTCATTATTTCTGCTGCGTTGACAGCTTTGACACTACCACCATATTGAATTGGTACGATTTCTGAAACTTCTTCACTGTACTTCTCCTTTATTACCTCTCTGATATAAGCGATTACTGCATTAGCATCTTCTGCAGATGCTGTTTTCCCAGTTCCTATGGCCCATACTGGTTCATAGGCTATCACGATTTTTTTCATTTTTTCTTCTGAGACATTATCTAATGCTTTTATCGTTTGAGCTTTTACAACCTCATAGGTTTTTTCTGTTTCTCTTTCTTCTAATGTTTCACCAACGCATAGGATTGGAATTAAATCCTTTTCTAGCGCTTTTTTCACTTTTTTATTAACAGTTTCATCTGTTTCATTGAAATACTGTCTTCTTTCAGAATGGCCAATTATTACATACTCTACCCCTTGCTCCTTTAGCATATCAGCTGAGATTTCACCTGTATATGCCCCTTGGTCTTCCCAGTGCATGTTTTGTGCACCTAATTTAATACTAGAGCCTTTTATTTCTTTACTTACTTCGCTTAACACAGTAAAAGGGCAGCAAATTACAATTTTGACATCTGTTTTCCCTGATTCTGATTTTAATTCTTTCACCAGCTTTAATGCTTCTTCTGTGGTGTTGTGCATTTTCCAGTTTCCAGCTATTATAGGTATTCTCATAAGAAAACCTCCTATCTATTTATTTTCTATAGCATCTATACCAGGTAATACTTTTCCTTCTAAAAATTCTAAAGAAGCTCCTCCACCTGTAGAGATATGCGTCATTTTATCTGCAAAACCTAGTTGCTCTGCCGCAGCTGCACTATCTCCACCACCAATAATAGTAGTGGCATCACTTTCAGCCATAGCTTTAGCAATTTCCTTTGTTCCCACAGCAAAGGCTGGCATTTCAAAGACTCCCATAGGACCATTCCATATTACTGTTTTTGCATCTTTAATTTTTTCTGCAAATAGCTTTATTGTTTTTTCACCTATGTCCAATCCCATATGGTCTGATGGTATATCATCAAAATCAGCTCTTCTATGATCTGCATCGGCTTTAAACTCTTTTGTAATTACAACATCTACTGATACTAATAAATCTACATTCTTTTCCTTTGCCTTTTTCATTAAATCTAAGGCTAGCTGCATTTTGTCCTCTTCCAATAATGAGGTGCCGATTTCATAGCCCTGCGCCTTTAAAAAGGTGTATGCCATTCCACCACCGATTAAAAGAGAATCAACCTTTTCAATGAGATTTTCTATAACGCCAATTTTGTCAGATACTTTTGCTCCACCTAAAATTGCAACAAAAGGTCTTTTAGGGTTTTCTAATGCTTTACCCATAAAGTGCACTTCTTTATCTATTAGATATCCCATAGCTGATGGTAAGTAGCTGGCAATCCCTGTTGTAGAACTATGGGCACGATGGGCTGTGCCAAAGGCATCATTTACAAATAAATCTCCCAGAGAAGCTAACTCTTTAGAGAAATCAGCATCGTTCTTTTCTTCTTCTTTTCTATATCGGACATTTTGTAATAGCATTATTTCACCTGATTTTAGGTTTTTTGCTATCTCCTTTGTTTTCTCTCCCACTACTATATCGTCGTCAGCAAAAGTAACCTCTTGCTGTAATAACTCACTTAATCTTTTAGCAACTGGTGCTAAGGAGTATTTAGGATTTGCTTCTCCCTTAGGTCTCCCTAAGTGAGACATGAGAATCACTGCTGCTCCTTTTTCTCTCAGATACTCTATGGTAGGTAATGCAGCTCTGATTCTTATATCATCAGTAATACCTTTTTCGCTACTGATAGGCACATTGAAATCACATCTTACTAGTACCTTTTTGCCTTCTACAGTTAAATCTTTTACTGTTTTTTTATTCAGTACTGACATATTTATCCCTCCTGCATTCTGGTTAAGATGGAAGCTAAATTTAACGATAGCTTTATGTACTATATATACTGATTATTTTTAGTTGGTTTACTTACTGTACAACAGGATGTAACAATTTAAAGTTACATCCTGTATGCTTATCTCTGTAACTATTCTTTTTTTATACTATTTCTTATAATCCTTTGCCTACAATGAAGGATACTAGGTCTACTACTCTTGCTGAATAACCCCACTCATTATCATACCAAGAGATAACTTTTAATAATTTCCCATCCATTACCATTGTTGATAACCCATCTATAATAGAAGAATGAGGATCTTGTCTGAAGTCAACTGAAACCAGTGGTTCTTCAGAAAAATCTAGGATTCCCTTTAAATCTCCTTCTGCGGCTTCCTTTAATACTGCATTCACTTCCTCAGCAGTGGTATCTTTATCAAGCTCTGCTACTAAATCAACAACTGAAACTGTGGGGGTTGGAACACGCATAGCCATCCCATTTAATTTCCCTTTTAATTGAGGCAGTACTAATGATACTGCTGCTGCTGCGCCTGTTGTAGTAGGTATGATGGATTCAGCAGCGGCTCTTGCCCTTCTTAAATCCTTATGAGGTAAATCAAGTATATTTTGATCATTTGTATAGGCATGAATAGTAGTCATTAAACCACTTTTGATACCAAATTTTTCATCTATTATTTTTGCGAAGGGTGCTAAGCAGTTGGTGGTACAGGATGCATTTGAAATAACATGATGATTTGCTGCATCATACTTTTCTTCATTTACTCCCATTACAATAGTAATATCTTCTTTTTTAGCAGGTGCAGAAATGATTACTTTTTTTGCTCCAGCTTCAATATGTTTTTCCGCTTGCTCTTTGGCTGTGAAAATACCTGTAGATTCTATAACAAGGTCTACTCCAAGTTCCTTCCAAGGTAGCTTTGCAGGATCTCTTTCAGCAGATATTTTGATTTCTTTATCATTCACAATGATACTATTTTCTTTTGCTTCAATGGTTCCATTAAATTTACCATATAAACTATCATATCTTAGTAAGTGAGCTAATGTACTAGGATCAGTTAAGTCGTTGATGGCTACTATTTCCCAATCTCTTTTTTCCTCCAAAGCTACTTTAAAAACATTTCTCCCAATTCTTCCAAACCCATTAATTGCTACTTTAATACTCATTTGTATAACCTCCTAAATATTTTTATATTTTAAATATATCTTTATGGACATCTATTTATGTACTATAATTATTTAGTTTTGCCATTAAAGTATATATTATTATAGATAGCATCTAATACTTTTCTAGTATTTCCACTGCAGCTCCTTCATCTGTTACAAGTATCATAGATTTTTTAAGTTTTGAAATAGCTACTATAGCTTCAGCCTTATTAGCACCACCTGCAACACCTATAACGGTAGATATTCTCTGAAAATCACAATAGCTAATACCTACTGTCTTCATTTCATAAACAATATCTCCTTCTCTAGTAAAATAGAAACCAAAAGCTTCTGCTACCGCTTTATGGCTATTGAGTTTTTCTATCACTTCTGGTGATAAGTCTCTTCTATCCGCCATTGTATCAGCTCTACCGATTCCAAAGACTAATAAATCTGCAGTTTTTATAACATTTGTTACTTTTTGTATCTCAGGGTCCTGTAATATACTTTCTAGTGCCTGCTGACCTAAGGTATCAGAAGCATGAAGTAGTTGATACTGGCACTTCAATCTTCTAGCCATTTCTGCAGCGATGGTGTTCGCCTGACTTTCTACTTCTTTCCCTATCCCTCCACGGGCTGGTAACACAATAACATTGTTGCTTTTAGAAGGTTTTTCTATTCCATGGGCAACTGCAGCCATAGTGCTACCACCAGTAACGCCAATAATACTATTATCATGAATCTTACTTAATATTAGTGCCGCTGTAGTTTTCCCTAAATCAACCATCATATATTGGTTCTCTTCTAGATTTCCTGGTACAACCTTTACTTCATGAATATTTAATTTCTTTTTTAATTTTTCCTCAATGTCCTTAATACCCCGCAGCTTATATATGTATTCTTGAAGACTTTCAATAATATTGACTCCTTGGCTTGTAACTGACATGCCAGCAGGGCTTATATCAATTAACCCTAGGTCTTTCAATATTTCTACTTCGGTTCTAATAATTCTTTCTCCAATAAAAAGATTATTGGATAGCCCTCTTCTCCCAATTGGCTGTAGGGCATAAATATTTTTTAAAATATTATACCTTTTTTCTAATAGGTTTAATGCTTCAGGTATAATTTTTTTCTGTAGTTCAATAATATTTTCCATAAAAGACCTTCCTCCACTAGGACTTTTTTAGTCCCTCTGAATCATATTGTGTCCCTACTGCTATAAAAAAATAACGCCCTCTATAAATAGAATTATATAATAGAATACTTTAATAATCAATGTGTTTTTTGTAATTATTACTAATTTCTTTCTCTTAAAATAAAAGAAAAACCTAAGACAATCTTAGGTTTAGGAAAATCGTTTTCTTTTGGATGAAGATGGAATGTTAATATCCTCTCTGTATTTTGCAACAGTTCTCCTTGACACTTGGATGCCTTTTTCAGCTAGCTTTTTGCCTATTTTATCGTCACTTAGCGGTTTATAAGGATTTTCTGCTTCAATTATTTCTTTCATATAATTTTTAATACTCTCGGCAGAAATACCCTCTCCGTCTTGACCTTCTACACCACTGGAAAAAAAGTATTTTAGTTCAAAAATCCCCATAGGGGTATCAACATATTTTCCATTGGTAGCTCTACTTACTGTAGACTCGTGGACTTGAATTTCGTCTGCAACTTCCTTTAATGTCATTGGTTTTAGATACTTTTTTCCATATTCAAAAAAGTTCTTTTGTTTCTTTAGAATCATTTCTACCACTTTGTATATCGTCTGTCTTCTTTGCTCTATACTTCTTATTAGCCAAATAGCAGAATTAAATTTATCATTTAAAAATTTTGTAGTTTCAGAATCTCCCTGATCATTACTTAAAAGCTTCTTATAATCATTTCTAATGGTAAGTCTCGGAGCATTTCGATCATTTAAAATAACCAGATATTCACTGCCTATTTTTTTGATGACAGCATCTGCAACGATATAATTATTATTTATGGAGGCAAACTTCCTCCCTGGTTTTGGTTCTAAGGTCCTAATGAAATCACATATTTCTTGAACCTCTGAAACAGTTATCCCTAACTTTTTTGCGATATGAGGATATTTATTGTCAGCTACTTCCTCTAAATGCTCTTCAACTACAGTAAAAACATTCTTATTTCTCATACCCATTTGATCTAATTGTATTAGTAAGCACTCTTTCAAATTCCGAGCAGCTATACCGGGAGGATCAAAGGTTTGGACAATTTGTAGGATATTTTCTACTGTGCTGCATTCCTCATTTAATTCTTTTGCAATCTCTTCCACGTCTATAGTCAGGTACCCATTTGGATTTAGGTTATAGATAATATATTCACCAATCTCTTTGTATTTATAATCCAGTAAAGTAATATGGTATTGAAATAAAAGGTGTTCTTGTAAAGTAGCATCACGAGATACTATATTCTCATAATTAAACTGGTTATCATTATTGTATTGACTTTGAGTATAATGATAATTATCAAAATCCTCCATGTATTCCTTCCAGTTAACTTTTTCCTCTAGTTGTCTCTCTATATCTCCTTCACTCTTTTCTTCAAGATCCTTCATTTCTAAAATGGGATTGGTTTCTATCTGCTCTTCAATATACTGATCTAGTTCAAAGGTTGCTAACTGCAGAATTTTAATAGCTTGTTTTAGCTGAGGGGTCATTACTAGCTTCTGTGATTGTTCTAGATGCAAGCTGTATCCCATTTTCATAGTACTCACCCTTTCATTTCTGTCTTCTTTATTGTTATTATATCATAAATAGGACTATAGTTAAAGGCTACGTTTTGTTTTTGGCATAAAAATTGCATGAGAAAACCTCAGTGGCTCACTGAGGTTTCAACAATTGCTTATATCTCTATTTTATCTTTCTCCTTCTTCATAAGGAACACCATTTGCAGCCGGGGCAGATGATCTTCCAACAAAGCCCATTAACACAATGAGTGTCAATACATAAGGAAGCATGGATAATAATTGCATAGATATCTCAAATGGAGCATCTGATCTTCCTAAATAAACAACAAGTCCATTGGATACTCCAAATAATAAACATGCCCACATGGCTCCTTGCGGCTTCCATTTTCCAAAAATCATTGCAGCTAAAGCGATAAACCCATGACCTGAAATAAGTGTTGGCCTAAAGTTTGAAACAATTGCTAAGCTCATAGATGCACCACCAAATCCTGCAAGTACACCAGATAGGACCACACATAGATATCTTATCTTATATACACTAACGCCTAAGGTATCAGCAGCTCTAGGATGCTCACCTACTGCTCTTATACGTAATCCTAGCTTCGTTCTATATAATAAAAACCATACAACTCCAACAAGTAGGAAAGCAATATATACAGTGGCATACTGATTAAAAACTAAGTCTAAAAATGAATTTCTTGGTAATAAACCATGAATCGGCCTTGGCATTTTGTTATCTAAAGGAATGGCCTTTGTCATTGTGGCCCCTTCAAAAAATATTCTACTCAAGAACAACGCTAGACCTGGGCCCAAAAAGTTGATAGCTATTCCTGATACAACCTGGTCTGCACCATAAGATACTGACGCAACAGCATGCAATAATGCCAAACCGCCTCCGGCCATGCCAGCTGCTAAAAATGCTAACCAAGGATTCCCACTATAAAAACCTACGGTGGCTCCAATCAGTGCTCCTATTGTCATCATACCTTCCAAACCAATGTTTACTACCCCAGAGTTCTCTGACATGACTCCCCCTAAAGCAGCATAGATTAGAGGTGTAGAGTACATTAATGTGGTACCAATAATAAAACCTAAGCTATCTAACATTTTTAGCACCTCGTTTCTTTTTAAAATTCTGCAAACTATACTTTATTAACTTCGGCATAGCAATAAAGAATACAATCGTACCTATCATGATATTAATTACCTCAGATGGTGCTCCTAAAGCAGGCTGAATTTTTGATCCTCCATATTGCAGCGCGCTAAATAATAAACCAGCAAAAACAATTCCAATAGAGGCATTACCACCTATTAATGCAACTGCGATTCCATTAAATCCATATCCCTCCATAGCTGCAAGGCTAGCTATACTTTTTGAGATACCCATAACATGCAATCCTCCTGCTGCCCCAGCTAGTCCACCTGCGATAACCATCGAAGTAAACATGCTTTTAGAAACATTAATTCCACCGTATTCTGCCGCATGTCTATTATAACCCACGGCCTTTAGTTCATAGCCTAAGGTTGTTTTGTTTAAAATATACCATACAATAACTGCAAAAATAATTGCTATAATAAATCCCCAGTTTAGCGGTGTTCTTAAGGCATCACCAAAAAAGTCATGTCCTCTTAGCCATTCTCTCCCTTCTGGTGACCTTTTCCACTGTTCTAATATAACAATACTTGCGCTACGCTGTATTTCATGTGTTCTTTGTGAGGTAGCTCTTCTAAGTCCTTCAAGTAAAACAATGTAGTTATTTAGATAAAGAGCTATCCAGTTTAACATAATGGTGGAAATAACTTCATGTACACCAAACTTTGCCTTTAGGACTCCTGCAATTCCACCCCATAGCCCCGCCGCTACGATAGCTGATATCAATACCAGTGGTATATGTATAATTGCTGGTAATTCAACAAAATACCCCACCATAGCTGCTGTAATTGCACCTATCATAAATTGTCCTTCAGCTCCTATGTTGAATAGCCCTGTTTTAAAGGCAAAGGCTACAGATAACGCCGTCAATATGATAGGGGTTGAACCGATGATGGTCCATGCCACATAGCTAGGTCTAGTCAGGACACCCCTTGCCATGATTCCATAGGCTTCTATCGGGTTAAATCCTGCTAAAGCTAAAGTAGCGGCTCCTATAATGAATCCTAAAATAATAGATATAATGCTAAAGCCAAAGGTCCATTTTGTTATATATGTTGCTATTTTTTCAAAAAAGGCTTTACTTTTCATTCTGTATGCCCCCTCCCGCCATCATAAGTCCTAGAGTATTTTCATCGGCATCTTTGGCATCAACGATATCAACGATTTTCCCTTCATAAATAACAGCAATACGGTCTGAGATATTCATGATTTCATCTAACTCCAAAGAGACCAAAAGAACAGCTTTGTTTTTATCTCTTTGCTGAATCAAGGATTTATGAACGAACTCTATCGCTCCTACATCCAAGCCTCTAGTAGGCTGTGCTGCTATCAAAATGTCAGGGTCATTGGTGACTTCTCTAGCTATGATTACCTTTTGTTGATTACCGCCTGATAAGGATCTAGCTTTAATTTTTTCATCTTCAGGACGTACATCAAATTTTTCAATAAGCTCTTTAGCAAATTTATTAATAGCTGTACTGTTCATAATTCCATGTTTTGCAAAGGGTTCCTTTGCATAATTTTCAAGTATCATATTTTCTGCTACGGTGTAGTCTAGTACCAAACCTCTTTTCTGTCTATCCTCTGGTATTGAAGCTATCTTATTCTCTATGATTTCTTTAGGTGTATTATTGGTAACATTCTTACCATTGACAATTACATTGCCAGCTTCTATTTTTCTCAAGCCTGTTAAAGCTTCGATCAACTCAGTCTGTCCGTTCCCGTCAACACCAGCAATCCCTAGTATCTCTCCAGCATGAATCTCTAACGATAGTCCTCTAACAGCTTCAACAGCTCTATTATCCTTTACCACCAAATTTTCTATCCTTAATGTCGCTTCACCTTTTTCTTTTGATTCCTTGTCTGCTTTAAAGCTAACTTCCCGACCAACCATTTTTGAAGCCAGTTCTGCCTCAGAGGTGTTTTTTACTTCCACTGTATCAATGTGCTTTCCTCTCCTGATAATAGTACAGTAATCTGCAGCTTCTTTTATTTCTTTTAATTTATGAGTAATAATAATCACTGTTTTTCCTTCTTGGGTTAAATTTCTCATAATAGTGATAAGTTCTTTAATCTCTTGAGGTGTTAGTACAGCAGTAGGCTCGTCTAGTATAAGAATCTCCGCCCCTCTATATAAGGCTTTTAGAATTTCTACCCTTTGCTGCATACCAACAGATATATCATAAATTTTTTCGTTGGGTTTCACATATAAACCATACTTTTTTGATATTTCTTCAACATCTTGGACAGCTTTTTTCATGTCCATTTTTCCTGCTAAACCTGTAGGCTCCATACCCAGTACGATGTTTTCTGTTACTGTAAAAGGCTCCACTAACATAAAATGCTGATGCACCATGCCTATACCTTTTTGAATTGCGACATTTGGATCAGTAATATTAACTTTTTCTCCGTTTATATATATTTCGCCTGCTGTTGGTTGATATAAGCCATAGAGTATATTCATTAAGGTAGATTTCCCCGCACCATTTTCTCCTAACAATGCATGTATTTCTCCTTTATGAACCGTAAGGTTAATATTTTCATTGGCAGTAAAATCTCCAAACTTTTTTATAATGTTTTTCATCTCTACTACCTTACAGTCAAAATCGATGTTCCTCAATTAATTCTCCTCCGTTTCCATCGAGTTTTCTGTACAGTTGTTTCTTTGTTTATACTGTACTATAACTATTTTAATGTTTTTTATATACAAATATCAACCAAAATTTAGATTTATTTTCAATAAAAAAGCAAAAACTTAGTTTTTACCCTAAGCTTTTGCTTTTTTTTTACATGCAATCGATATTAATAGTTTGCATCATAGTCATCTTTGTTATCTGGAACAAAGATTTCTCCAGCAATAATTTGTCTTTCAACTTCTGCAACCTCTTCTAAAATTTCAGCAGGCACATGTTTATCAGATGTTGGCGCAATACCCACTCCGCCATCCTCTAAACCAAATACTACTGTTTGGCCTCCTGGGAAATTACCTGCTTTTAAATCTTCTGCGATCATAAAGATTGCATTGTCTACTCTCTTCATAGCAGATGTAATAACATTATCAGGTGCTAAATGGTTTTGATCCATATCTACTCCAATAGCATACTTATCTTGCTCTCTTGCGGCTTCGATAACACCGTCACCAGTTCCACCAGCAGCGTGGAATACAATATCTGCTCCTTGTTGATACATTTGGTTAGCAATAGCTTTACCACGAGCAGCATCAACAAAAGAATCTGCATATTGTACTAATACCTCAGCATCTGGGTTAGCATACTTAACACCTGCCATAAATCCATAATGGAAACCATGGATTACTGGGAAGTCCATACCGCCAACAAATCCAACTTTTCCTGTTTCAGTCATCTTACCAGCAATATATCCTACCAAGAAAGATGCTTCTTCTGCTTTAAACAATACTCCTACTACATTATCCGGAGTATCATCATATGCAGAGTCGATAATAGCATATTTTTGATCTGGGTTAAAATCAGCAGCTTCAGCGATAGCGTCTCCCATCATAAAGCCTATACCCCATATCAAGTCATTTCCTGCATCCAATAGTGTTTCAAGGTTTCTTTCGTAATCAGCGTCCTGCTCTGATTCTACATAACTAACTTCAAATCCTAATTCGTCTCTTGCTTTTTGGTGACCGTTCCATGCTGATTCGTTAAATGATTCATCGTTTACTCCACCAACATCTGTTACCATTGCCATCTTCAATTGTGGCTCTTCTACTTGCTCTTCCACTTGCTCTTCTGTTGGCTCTTCTGCTGGTGCTGGTTCCTCAGCGGTTCCACCACCGCATCCTACTAGTGCAGTTGCCATTAGTAATAGCACTAGCATTAATGCTAACATTTTCTTAAACATTAAATACTACCTCCTTTTTTTCTCTGTAAATAATCTTATCCTCCCCTATATTTTCATAGGTACTAGTAATAGTTCTATAAAAAATGGTATTTTCCTCCTATAAAGATAAAATTTATACATTCTGAATTTTATAAAAATTTTTTATATTATTCTTCTCTAACTATTATCTGTATGTCTATGCAACTTACCCTCATAAACAAGAAAAGGTTTTCTCTTGCAAAACCTTTTCTTGTTATATATACCTTAACAATCAGGAGCTTCTCCTGCCACAAACCCTGCTTCTTTTAGTGCAGCTATGGCTGTGTTCAGCTTTTCTTCGCTTACCATAATCACGGGGCCTGTACAACCCATACCGCTTTCTGCGTAGATACTTTTTTTCCATAGGGCTTCAACTGCGTCTTCTAGGTCCATGATGTCTATGCCGCTGATGGAACCGGTTACGACTTCTTTTGGTGGGGCTGTTACTTTTTCTTGTGTGTCTTTAACTTTTTTATTGTCTTTTGTTAGGCTTTTTAGTATTTCTGATAGTTTGGCTTTGTTGGCTTTTTCAAATTCTTCTTTTGCTACTTCTTTTAGGTTGCCTTTTACCAGCTCTGCTGCGTATTGTATGGCGTTGGCTACTACGGGTACGCCGGAGGCTCTGGATAGGATCAGGATGGTTCTTTGTTGTTCTTCTCCTATGCCGGGGCCATAGCCATAGCCAATGGATTCGTAGTCACCGCCTGTTGTGTAGGCGGAGAAGATTTTCATAAAGACGTTGCCTGTCAGGGTGTCTTGTACCATAACATCCGGTGTACCGGCTAGTAGGTCGTTGCCCCGCATGATGCTGCCGCCATCACTGCGCATGGATTCTGTCAGGTTGATGTGGTATCCATTGTTTTTTAGTTCTTTTAATGCTTTTTCTACTTGTCTTGCACCGTCTACGTTCAGTATGCCGACAGTTGGGTTTTTTATACCGTTGGCTTTGGCTGTGATGATGCCATATAGTGCGTTTTTTACCATGGCTTCTACTCGATGGGGTGAGGAGGTGCCGGTGGTGGTGGCGATAAACATTTCTTTGCCTCGACCAGGGGTGATGACTTTTCCTACTGTGGAGACACCGATGGGAAAGTTGTAGTGCATGGTTACGCAGCCTTGGATGGTGCCATCGTCCAGTAGTTTTTCCATGGTTTTATGCATTTCTTCTTCG
>NZ_FOHU01000053.1 GCF_900111615.1 Natronincola peptidivorans
TGATATGCTCCCCTATAGGTAGACAGATTAAATAAAAAAATCTGCTACTGAAAGGGGAGTATTTTTAATGTCAAAGAGAGTTAAGTATACCGCAGAGGAAAAATTTCAAATAATACAGGAGTATCAGGAGGGATTAGGTACCCTTAAAGATATTGCATCTAGATATAACATCTATAGAAATACAATTACACAGTGGATATATAAGTTCGATAGGTATGGAACAGAAGGTTTAGTTGAGTCCTCTACTTGGAGAAACTACTCTCGTCAATTAAAGGAAGATGCTATACGGGATTACCTATCAGGAGAGTTACAGCTAAAAGAAGTAGTTAGAAAATATGAAATATCTGACCACAGTGTTTTTCTTAAATGGATAAAGAAGTATAATAGTCATAGTGAAGTTAAAGTAAAGGGGAAAGGAATGAGCCAATCTATGACTAAGGGAAGAACGACTACTTTGAAAGAAAAAATGGAAATCGTATTGTCTTGTATTGCAAATGGACTGGATTATAAAAATACTGCAGATGCATATAAGGTTTCTTATCAGCAAGTATATCAGTGGGTTAAGAAGTATGAGTCTGGCGGTGAAGCTGCCCTTAAAGATGGACGAGGTAGAAAAAAAGATGATGAGGAACTAACACAAGAGGAAAAGATTCGGCTTGAGATGAAGAGAATTAAGGCGGAAAATGAGAGGTTAAGAGCGGAGAATGCCTTCTTAAAAAAGTTGGAGGAACTAGAAAGGAGGCGATCTTAAGTAGTATTAGACAGGAAAATAAGTATATAGCAATCAAACAGTTATATGATGATCAACAGCTTTCAATAGTCTTGCTATGTGATATTGCTGGTGTTTCTCGTTCTGGGTATTACAAGTGGATGAATAGAAAGGAAACTGAAATCGAAGCTGAAAATAAGATATTAATTAAGGAAATGGTGAAGCTTTACGAAAAGGTAAACGGAATCTATGGTTATAGAAGGTTAAAGAGAAACTTAAACAAAAGGTTCGGCAAGAAATTTAACCATAAACGTATATATCGCCTTATGAAAATTATAGGGTTAAAATCAGTAATTCGCAGGAAGAAGAAGCGTTACATAAAGTCTACTCCACAACACGTCGCAGAGAATATATTAAATCGTGATTTTAAAGCTCAAAGCCCTAATCAGAAGTGGCTAACTGATGTGACTGAATTCAAGTATGGCAATAATCAAAAGGCTTATCTAAGCGCTATTTTAGACTTGTATGACAGATCTATTGTTGCATATGTTTTAGGACATTCCAACAATAATCAATTAGTATTTAAAACTCTTGATAAGGCATTGGCGTTTTCTCCTGGGGCAAGGCCTCTATTTCATAGTGATCGAGGATTTCAATATACGTCTAAGCAATTTAAGAAGAAACTAGATGAAGCTAAAATAACCCAGAGTATGTCTAGGGTTGGAAAGTGCATCGATAATGGTCCGATGGAAGGATTCTTTGGAATAATAAAATGCGAAAAGTATTATTTAAAAAGCTATAAAACTTTTGAAGAGTTAAATGATGCTATTAACGAGTACATGTATTTCTATAATTATGAGAGATTACAAGAAAAATTAAACGACCAGAGCCCAATGGAATATAGGCGTCTAGTCGCTTAATTGTGTTTTTATTATTTCCACTGTCTACTTGACAGGGGGCAGTTCA
>NZ_FOHU01000029.1 GCF_900111615.1 Natronincola peptidivorans
CTGACCATTGCTGAAGAAGTTGGAGATGGAGAGGTTTATCTAAACAATGTGACCGTAAAAGGGGAAACCTTTATACGAGGCGGAGGAAAAGACAGTATCTATATCAATGGCGGTCAGTACAACAAAATCACAGTGCAAAAAACATCCAGCGGGAATATACGTATCGTAGCCACCAATGCAGCAGGGTTAGAAATCATTATCTCAGAAGCAGCCGCTGGAGAAGCAATCATACTAGAAGGAAGCTTTGATAGTATAACAATTGAAGCAGACGATGTAAATATAGTAACTCAAGGAGAAACCAATATAGAGGAAGTTGTAGTAAAAGAAGGTGTAAGTGGAACCCTAGTAAGCCTGGGAAATGATACTATCATCACCAAGCTAGTGGCAGATGCAAGGATAGGAGTAGAAGGTGAAGGAACCATAATAGAGACATCAGGGAAAGAGGTAAGGAATACTATTTTTGAAAAAACACCAGAGAGAATAACAACTCCATCTAGTGGAGGTGGAGGTGGAGGCGGTGGTGGAGGTGGCAGCTCCATAGTAGCTGTAAGTGCTATTAACGTTACAGGTAATGCTGTGCTTGGAGCAACATTGACAGCGGCGCCGAATCCGTCTAATGCGACAGGTAGCTACCAGTGGCAGCGAAGTGACAATGGTACTGATGGATGGACCAACATTGGAACAAATTCTAACACGTACACGATTGTTGCAGGAGATGCAGGGAAGTATATCAGAGTAACATTTACAGCGACTGGTAATTACACTGGGCAGATTACAAGTGGAGCAAAGGAGAAGCAAATTGCTGAAGGTATGATTTCCATTGCAGCAATTCCAGGCGTAACAGCACCAGCAACAGGCAGAATGCCAGTTACGGAAATAATAGAAACCCATCAGTATACAGGAACAGTAACATGGGATCCAGCACATAATCCGTTCCAAGCAGGAACAGTTTACACAGCCAATATCCTGTTGACAGCAAAAGCCGGATGGACACTAACGGGAGTAGCTGAGAACTTCTTTACAGTAGCCGGAGCGACAACAACTAATATTGAGGATACTGGAGTAGTGACGGCAATATTCCCATCAACTCCATCTGCTCCAACGATCCAATCAGCTAATACAAATGAAGATGGAACAGAAATTTTTATGAGCTTTAATAAAGCTATGAATGACCCTATAAATGCAGAAGGAAATTTTTATTTTACAGAAAATGCAGCTACAAGGTATTTTTCATCTATCAGTCTAGTTCCACATCACAACAGTGAAATGATACTAGCTATTGATGATGCACCAATAGCCCATGGGGCTTCATTACAGCTATATTATTCACCTGGTTATATAACCTCAACTGATGGAGGAAGCCTAGCTTCAGTCACAAATTATCATGTTAATAATAATAAACTAACAGCTATTAAAGATCTGCCAACAGGAACTATTGTCTATGATAGTCAGTCATATTGGCAGCATAGAACAGGATTAAACTATAGTGGAACAGGTGAAAATGAGCCAGTGGAATGGATAGTTGTTGCAGAAGGACATTATAGTACTACGCCAAATAATGATTCAGTAACACTTCTTTCTAATGAAATGATTGGAAGATACAAATATGATGGAGTGCCACCAGTTAGTAGTGATTGGGAAGATAGTGAATTAAGAAACTGGTTAAATACAACATTCTATAATCATTTTAGTAATAGCTTCAAAGATAATATCCTATCCACATTAGTACCTAATAAAACTTACGATTCAGATATTATTTCCCACACTACTGATAAGGTATTTATGCCTTCAACAACTGAGTTAGGAGCAACATTATATACATATACACGTGTTGTAGGTAGCAATTGGGGCTATTTTACAGACAATACTTCAAGGAGAGCTCACTTCTCATATCCAAATACTAGAAGTGGAGAATATATTTCATATTGGACAAGATCACCAGGAACAATAACCGGAGACGGAGTTATAAGAGTATTCAATGGTTCTGTTGATGATGCTCCAGCACCTGCTATGCATGAAGGCTTTGGAGTATATCCAGTAATAAATATTAATGGCAATGCAAAGGTAAACAATGGCGGAGAGATCGTAGTATGGTAGCCTGCACCTTCACCAACAGGTTCTCTTTCTATAACAAATGGAGAACTAGTTGTAAATGTAAAAAGCTCAAGTTATTTTTTACTACCTGGAGATGAAACGGGACATATTTATCCATTAGCATCTTGTACAACTCAAATACATGTTACAATTACCAATGAAGACTTAGCAGTAGGAGAAAGTATAATCATTGATTTATCAGATATTAAGGAATTATATTCTCAAGGTAGCCTAATAACAGATAATATTTCAGTTAATACAAGTACTCTAACTGGATCAGATATAGAAAAAACTATTAGTGAAGACACTCCAGTGAAGGCGATATAATCCCCTAGTCACTTAGGAAGAATCCACTCCTTAAGGAGCCGGGGGTTTTTCTTTTTTAACCTTTAGTTTTTGTTATTATTTGTAAACTATTTAAAACTTATGTAATATTTTGTATAATAAAAGAAAAGCAAAGCTGGGGGGGGGCTGATCCTATGGTTACCTATGAGGATATTATGAAGGCCAGAGAGCGGATTGAAGAACATATTTGGAGGACGCCATTAGAGTATTCTATGGATCTAAGTACGGAGAAAACTAAGGTGTTTTTAAAGCTAGAGTGTCAGCAAAAGCTGAAAAGTTTTAAGATTAGGGGAGCTCTTAGTAAATTAAGTAATCTGACGGAGGAAGAAAAAAAGCTTGGTGTGTTGACGGTTTCCTCTGGGAATCATGGGGGAGGAGTAAGCTATGCAGCTAATCTTTTAAAGGATATAAAAGCCACAGTTTTTGTGCCTGTTACAACTCCTGAAGCAAAAATCCAGAAAATAAAATACTATGGGGCAGATCTTTTCACGGCGGGGAAAAATTATGACGAAACCTTTAAG
This sequence comes from Natronincola peptidivorans, assembly GCF_900111615.1. Taxonomy (GTDB): domain Bacteria; phylum Bacillota; class Clostridia; order Peptostreptococcales; family Natronincolaceae; genus Natronincola_A; species Natronincola_A peptidivorans. The sequence continues at coordinate 2,961 of NZ_FOHU01000029.1, forward strand.
ATTGCAATGGAATATGGAAAAAAGCATGGCATGACCTTTGTTGATTCTTGTTCTGATGTGGAAGTGATAGCAGGGCAAGGAACCATTGGCATAGAGATACTGGAGGAAAATCCGGAAATCGATACAATTCTTGTACCGATTGGTGGTGGGGGGCTGATTACGGGGATTGCTACAGCGGTGAAAGCCATCAATCCTTCTATCAGAGTAATAGGACTACAGACAGCGGCATGTCCTGCTATGGTACATTCTTTACAGGATAAAAAGTGCTATGCAGAATTCCCTTCGGAGGCATCTATATGTGAAGCTTTGGTAGGAGGGATAGGGCCAATACCTTATGAAATGGCTCTTGATTGTATCGACGATATATTTTTAGTAGAGGAAGAGTGCATCAGAGAGGCGGTAAAACAGCTGGCCTATAAAGAAAAGGTGTTGGCGGAGCCTTCTGCTGCTATTGGATATGCAGCCTATATGGTAGAGCCACAATTAATTCCTGGGAACAATATTGCTATCATTATCTCAGGGGGGAATATTCAGGATAGGTTATTTTATGATATTTTAACAGAATGTAGGGAAAGAATTGCAACAGCCCATGGATAAATAAAAAAACAATCTTGACATATCCCAGCTAGTAAATTATAATGAATAACAATTACAAATTGCATAGCATAATAAAAGACAATGAAGAGAAGAGTAGATATAGGAAGTAATGATAGCGAGTTGATGATGGTGGAAGATCAACAGGAAGCCTATATTGAAGAACATCTCTGAGTCCCTAACCGAACTACAGCAGTATAGTAGGCTTAGGCGGCACCTGACCGTTAACCATAGGGACAGTATCGAGGTGAATCTCCGTATTGTTATCGAGAGAGCTATCTTTACATAGCTAACCAAGGTGGTACCGCGGAGACTTATAATGTCCTTCGTCCTTTACATAGGATGAGGGATTTTTTTATTTTGAAAAACTAATAATATAATCATTAGGAGGTAGAAGGATGCAAAACACAAAGGAATTATTAATTATCCCAGAAGGATATAAGTCCAGCTTAAAAATCCGAGAGACAGCAGTTGCTATTAAGGAAATAAAGGACTTTTTTGAAAGAAGGCTGGCGGAAGCGTTAAACCTAACGAGAGTATCGGCCCCGTTATTTGTGCGACCAGAAACGGGATTAAATGATAACCTTAATGGTGTAGAAAGACCTGTTGCTTTCGATGTAAAAGGTATAGAAGGTAAGGAAGTAGAAATCGTCCATTCCTTAGCAAAATGGAAAAGGATGGCCCTCCACAAGTATGGTTTTTCCCCAGGAGAAGGACTCTATACAGATATGGATGCTATACGAAGGGATGAAGATTTAGACAATACCCATTCCGTTTATGTGGATCAATGGGATTGGGAGAAAATTATCCTGAAGGAAGAGAGAAATACAGCTACATTAAAGGAAGTTGTAGAGGGGATTTATGGGGTTTTTAAAGCTACAGAAAAACACTTATCGGAAATTTATCCACATCTTCGACCGTTCCTTCCAGAAAAAATCAGCTTTATCACAGCACAAGAGTTAGAGGATATGTATCCAGAGCTTACTGGAAAGGAAAGAGAGGATGCCATCACCAAAGAAAGAGGCGCCGTGTTTTTAATGGAAATCGGTGACACCTTAAAGTCTGGCAATAGACATGATGGAAGAGCACCAGATTATGATGATTGGCATTTAAATGGAGATATATTGTTTTGGTATCCAGTGTTAGATATGGCTTTAGAGCTATCCTCCATGGGTATCCGAGTAGACGAGGATGCTTTGGAAAAACAGCTGAAGCTGGCAAACTGTGAAGACCGTAAAGAGTTAGATTATCACCAAATGATTTTAAACAAAAAGCTCCCATATACCGTCGGCGGTGGAATTGGACAATCGAGAATATGCATGTTTTTCTTAAAAAAGGCCCACATAGGGGAGGTACAGGCAGCTGTATGGCCTGATGAGATGATAACTGCTTGTGAAAAAGCAGAAATATATTTGTTATAATGCCAAAAGCCCTCGATAGAGGGCTTGAGTTTGTTTGAAAAAGTCAACAAACTCCAGACTGTTCAAAAATCTTCAGATTCAAGGCGCAAGAAAGCCCAGCGACTGCAGCGTATACGTAATACGTAAAGGTGCTGGGTTTTTGAAGCAACGAAGAAGATGGAGTTTTTTCAACAGTCTAAGCCCTCAATAGAGGGCTTTTGGGTTTAATAATATCCTATCGGAATGGCAAGGATGCCCTCCAATATTTCACTAGCAACAGGATCAATAGCTCTGTAATTATTTCTATACTCCATTAATGCCTCAAACTCCCGTATGGATATAGTGGGCTCAACAATCTTTAAAGTCAATTGCAGCAATGCCTCATGAGGGGTTAAATCTCTATTTTCTAGTAGCTTTAGAGCTTCTAGTGGAGTAGTTTCACTAATCTTTTCCTTTAAATCTCGATTCATTGATACGTAGATTTCTTCGTATTGATGCAAAGCTTCAATCCATTTTTCTTCTAGTACATCCCTGTCATGTAATTGTAGCTCTGTAAAGTTATTGGTGATAATCCTCAAGGAGGCCTCTAAGCTATGAAATTTACTGTCTATAGCTAATAGCTCCTCTAGAGCCTTTTCATAATTCCCTTGATGACTGCAAATCATTACTCTATATCTTTGCATCCACGGTTGTAATTGGGTGTTATCCTCAAGTGTTTCCAAAAGCTGTAATACATGAGGATAATTTTGTTTCTCATGGTATAGCAATCGAACCATATTTTCTATATGTCTAGGACTCATGGTAAGGTCATATAATCTTTCATAATAGACTATAGCCTTATCAATATCACTGTAGGGATAGTTCTCAAGATTACCATAGGAAAAACCATATAGCTTACCCAGCATATTTAAGGCATAGAGATCATTGGAGTTTTCCTTTAAATCTGCTTCATAGGAGGCGATAGCCTCAGAAAACTGTCTTTTAAGTAGATATTCATCACCAGCCCGGATATCCCTATCTTCAAACCGAAAATCGGTATTTTGCCTTTTCAAATAGCCTAGTGAAGAGGTAAGTATATTGCCTTCCTCATCATGGGCAGAAACCCCCCAAAAATATTTTCCTTTAGGATGACCAAAACCAAAGAGGGAGTCTGGTGTTGGACCCTCATCATCAAAGTGTATACCTGAAGAAATAGAAGCAAACTCATCAATAGAAAGAACAGCCTCATTGGTATAAAACCTTCTTTCGGAATAATTAATGGAATAAGTGGCTGAACCATCATAGGCTCCTAAGGTTAAGGTATAATAAGCAGCCTCTTGAAAGGGCTCCCATTGAAAGTGTACACTATTTTCAGTTATTTTTTCATCATTAGTAGGGGACAATACATTGATAGTATCCACCAGTTGAAAATCCCAATGATAGCTTTCATCTTCATCAACATAGATGGTAGATTGAGGAAAATAGCCTCCCTTTAGCACCACATCTCCTACTACATCTAGGTCTACAACAAAGCCCAAGCTATATCTGCCGGGTGCTACATAATTAAATTGGAACTCACCCGCCTCATTGCTTAATCCCCATATAGAATCGAAGGTTGCACCCCCAAAGGTGCCTCCCATAGGATCGTTTTGAGGCTGAAGAAATACTGGGACAGCTGCCAAGGGTTGATTTATCAGGGTAATAGTACCCTCTATAGCTCCATAGCTGGAAGGCGCATCCTTGAGGGAGGCAAGTTTCCTTTGGATTTCTTCCTTCTGCATTGCATAATAGCTTACAATACCCTCCATATGTTCTTGGTCATCAAATTGACGTTCCATCTCAATGTTTTCTTCATATTGCTCTATAAGGCGTAAATAATATTTTTCTGCCTCATGTTTATTTCCAAGAAAGCCATGAAGATTTGCTGCTATTTCGTAGATACGTGTATCTACTAGGGTTTCCTCATGCTCCATCATATACTGCAGAAAATCCAAGCCTCGCATATGCTGTCCTTTAATTTTTAAGGCGGTTACTGCCTCTATCGCTACTGCTGGATCCCAATAGCTTGTAGAAGTGTTTGCATTAATGGTTTCATAGTGATGCTTCATTAAAGAAAAGGCTTCTTCAATTTTATCCTTACTAATCAAATGCTTAATCTCTTGGGTAGTTAACTCAATCTTAGCTCTTTTACCCTGCCATGTATCTGGAAACCTATCTACCAGCTTTTGATAATAGGCCTCTGCTTCCTTAGATAGATAGCCTCCAATATGAGAGCCTCCCCCCACGCCGGTTGAAGAAATCATTAATAAATTATGATTCCCTGCAATCCTAGCTGCACTTTCTAGGGCCTGGGCTGTTTCAGCTCGATTGGGAAAAAATCTATCCAAACGATCATAATAGACTTTGGCGGTTAAAGAATCACCCTGTCGTTGATATCGATTACCGATAGCCAACATGGCAGAGGGTAAAAAAGTGTAGACCAGTAGAAGAATAGCAAGAAAAACACCTATTCCCTTGAATAAATCCTTTATTTGAATTCTGATTGTCTTTTTCATAGAATACCTCCAGTAAAAAATAAAGATTAGTATCTGTTGCTTAGATGCATATTTAATTCATCATGACTGATTTCAATAATTTCATATTTAGGTTGAGGTAAATCTCCTGGCAGAAGGAGATTGTTAGCAGATATGCCTACTAAAAGCAGCAGTATAGCTGCAAAAGCTGGTAAAGAAAACACAGGGATACATATTTCTTTTTCAAGGAAACGAGAAAAAGGAGATAAAGGCTTTTGTTCCTCTGGTATCTTTAAAAGCTTTTTCTTGAAATCAGCCTCTATTTTTACATCTCCAGCCGCTTCACTAAAGAAACCCTTAATCCTTGTATCCAGCTGTTCATTCTCAAAGCTATTTTTTTTCTTCACTGAGAAACACCTCCTTCTACTAATAATTCCTTCATATGCTCTCGGCCTCTTTTCAACCTTGATTTGACACCGGATTCAGTGAGATCTAAAATATCGGCAATTTCTTTAATTTTTCTTTCTTCATAGTAATACAAATATAAAACATCTCTATATTTTAAAGGAAGAGAAAATAACAGATTTCTGACGCGTATTTCCTTTTCTTTAGAGGTCAAGTATTCCTCAGGCAGAGGAGCGGTATCCTGAATCTCTATTCCTTCTTTATAGACAATATTTTTTATTTTCTTTCTTCTTAATATATTTTTTGCTTTGTTAATCGTTACTCTCATAAGCCAAGTATCAATGGTACTTTCACCACGAAAGCTTTGAATGTTTTTATATAAGGCGATAAAAGTCTCCTGTACTATATCCTCAGCTATTTGTTGATCTCCAATCATGATGAAGGCGAGACGTAATAGCTTATCACCGCAAGCATCAATTATTTTCTGATAGGATAGGGAATTTTTATCCTTAAGCTGTTGGGTCATGAGTTCTTCCTGTTGATTCAACGCATTACATCCTCCCTTCTACTTATTAGACACATAACTGACTATATAGTTGCAAAATATCTGCATATATCTTGAAGTTTTTTGTTAGCTTTAGTTTACTAGATTTCTGAAGTATTGTCTAAAATAGCTGGAAGACTAGAAGTGTCATAAACAGAAGCTTAGAAGCAAATAACAAAATTTGTGGAAATTGATAATATAATGAAGCATTGTAAATAGTAGTTACATCCTAGGGGTTTTCATGTTAGTATAAGAGTGTAAAAATAACACTAAATTATAGGAGAAAGGATAATGAATTTCTAATAATTACATTATATAAGGTGAAAATATGAAAATAATAGACTTAACACAAATGATGCATGCAGATATGCCAGTATTTCCAGGAACGGAGAAACCCATTTTTTATCCAGCAAATACCCTAGAGAAGGATGGTTTCATAGAAACAAAGTTATCCCTATACTCACATACTGGTACCCATATAGATGCACCTGGTCATATGTTATTAGGAGGAAAACTGCTAAATCAACTAGAGATCAGTCATTTTATTGGCAAGGCAACTGTTCTTGATGTTAGTACTATGGAGAAGAAAGAGATATCTAAAGAAGACCTGTTAAAGTATGAAGATAAGATTAAGGATTTAGATTATTTGATATTAAAAACAGGATGGAGTAAGTACTGGGGTGAGGAGAAATACTTTGATGGATTTCCTTCTCTTACAGTGGAGGCAGCAGCATGGTTGACTGGTTTTAATCTCAAGGGAATCGGTATAGATACGATATCTATTGATGATATGAAAACCACTACTTTTCCAAACCATTACAAATTATTTGAAAATAATATGATTGTTATAGAAAATCTTACGAATTTAGACTTAATCAAGGAGGAAATCTTTATTTTTTCATGTTTCCCTTTAAATTATGAGAATGCTGATGGATCGCCAGTTCGGGCTATTGCTATGGAGAACGTAAATTAATTAAATCTGCATAAATGTTTCAAAAGGGTATAGCACCGTCTGCTATACCCTTTTGAAATTCATTTTATTAACCTTGAGTTTTACGTTGAGCTCTTTCTCGAGTGACTTTATCTAATATTCTTTTACGTAGACGGATGTTTTTAGGTGTTATTTCCACCAGTTCATCATCAGCAATAAACTCCAGTGATTGTTCGAGGGAGAAAACAACAGGAGGAACAAGCTTAAGGGCATCATCTGCTCCAGAGGATCGTATATTGGTTAATTGTTTTCGCTTACAGACATTAACAGCAATATCCTCCAGTCGAGAGCTTTCTCCTACAACCATTCCTTCATAAACCTCAGTTCCTGGATGAATAAAGATGCGTCCCCGTTCCTGAGCATTATAGATACCATAGGCTACTGAAGTACCACCCTCAAAAGCAATAAGGGACCCTCTAGTTCTAGCACGGATTTCACCTTTATAATGATCATAGCCATCAAATAGGTGATGAAAAATACCATATCCCTTTGTATCTGTTAAGAATTCTGAGCGATAACCAATTAATCCTCTAGCAGGAACTCTAAATTCTAACTTCATCATGCCTGTTCCTGTAGGAAGCATATTTAACATTTCACCTTTTCTTTGACCTATCTTTTCAATAACAGCACTGGCATTTTCCTCTGGAGCTTCCACAAAAAGCTTTTCCATAGGCTCCATTAAGCCTTCTTCAGTTTTCTTCATAATAACTTGAGGTCTAGAAACAGCAAATTCGTAGCCTTCACGACGCATGGTTTCAATAAGGATTGAAAGATGCAGCTCTCCTCTACCCAGCACCTTAAAGGAGTCAGCAGATAATTCCTCTAAACCCATAGCTACGTTGGATAGCATCTCCTTTTCTAAACGATCCTTCAAATGTCTACTGGTGACAAAGGTACCTTCGCGACCAGCAAAAGGACTATCATTTACCATAAAGTTCATAGAAATAGTAGGATCATCAATCTTTACAAAAGGTAACGGATCTACTTTATCTATGGAGCATATGGTATCGCCAATACTTATTTCACTAATTCCTGAGATAGCAACAATATCTCCTACTGTTGCAGTATCTATTTCTACCCGTTTTAATCCTTGAAAGTTGTAAAGGTTCACAATCTTAACATTGACAAAGTCTCCAGTGGTTCTTGCATGAACAACAGTTTCTCCCTTTGCAACCTTACCCCGCATAATTTTTCCAATACCAATTCTACCAATATATTTGTCATAATCAATAGTGGATATCAGCAGCTGCAAGCCATCTTCATCGTCCCCCTGAGGAGACGGAATATGGTCCAAGATCCCTTCAAATAATGGCGCTAAATCTGTTCTTTCATCTTCCTCAGACAGCATAGCATAACCACCTACAGCAGAAGCATAAATGACAGGGAACTCTAGCTGTTCATCAGTAGCATCCAAATCAATAAAAAGATCTAATACTTCATCAATAACCTCTGCAGCTCTAGCAGCAGGTCTGTCGATTTTATTAATAACCACAAAAGGTGTTAGTCCACTATCTAATGCTTTTTGAAGAACAAAACGAGTTTGGGGCATAGGACCTTCAAAGGCATCTACTAAAAGCAAGACACCATCTACCATCTGCATAATACGTTCTACTTCGCCACCAAAGTCAGCATGTCCCGGTGTATCAAAAATGTTAATTTTTACGTCTTTGTAAGAAACTGCTGTATTTTTCGATAAAATAGTAATGCCTCTTTCCTTTTCTAATGAATTGGAATCCATTACTCTTTCTTCAACAATTTCATTGGTGCGGAAGGTGCCGCTTTGCTTTAGCATCTGATCTACTAGGGTTGTCTTTCCATGGTCTACATGGGCGATAATTGCAATATTTCTAATATCTTTTCTTTGCATCTGGTTCTCTCAACTTCTTTCCTCATATATTTATTATTTAATTCCTTATACAGGACTTATAATTGTTATACATCAATCTGTATAAAACTACAAAAGCAATTTTATCATAACCTTCGATTTTTCACAATCATTACAGGTTTCTTTTCAAAAATATATTTTTATTCTATGATGAATCATCATTATATATTAGAATAAATCATTGACAAACTATGGAAGGATTTTAAAAAGTGAAGCCTTCATCATCAAGGAAAAACATGTAAATAAATTGAAGGATTCATTAAAATTTTATTGAATAGTAATATTTAAATCTTTTCAATCGTACAATTTAAAGGAAGGCATCTATATTGACAGGATTGCTTATTAGCGGCAAAAGCAGGGTGAATGTAACGACAAAAAGACCTTTAACCAACGGTATAGGCTCTAGTGAAGCAGGGGGATTTTTTCCAGCCCATTTAAAAGGGAATGGTTATGATGCAGTAGTATTTAGAGGTAAAGCTTCTACTCCAGTATACCTGTACGTAGATGGTGAAAAAATAGAAATTAGAGATGCTAAAAGGCTATGGGGCAAGGTAACAGGAGAAACAGAAAAATGTATCAAAGAGGAGTTGGAAGAAGAAAAGCTAGAGATAGCTCAGATATGGCTTGCAGGAGAAAATCTAGTAAGGTATGCTTGTATTATGAATATGTCCAACCATGCTAATGGTAGAAACGGAACAGGAGCAGTTATGGGCTCTAAAAACCTTAAGGCTGTAGTAGTTAAGAAAACCAAGCCCATAAAGCCCTATGATTCCGAAGGATTTAAGTCCCTCACCCAGAATATCAAGCAACGCTTTGAAGAAAATCCAGCGGAAATCACCATATATTTCCAACCTGTATTGGAAAAATAGCCAAGAGGGAAGGGTTTGGCAGTCTATTGGCTGAATGTAGCGCTAGGGCAGCTAAAGAAATTGGAGAAGAAGCAATACCTTTAAGTATATCCGTGAAAGGACAAGAATTACCAGCCCATATGCCACAATATAAACCAGCGGTAGGATTAATGTATATGGTCCAGATGATTTAGTAGATTTATGTAAGTATGGAATCGGATGGGAAACATCCTTATACAAATTATTGCGGGTGGGTGAACTAAGAATTAATATGATGCGGTATTTTAATGCCAGAAAAGGATTTACAAAAGAAGATGACTTTTTACCTGACAGAATATTTGAACCTATGCCAGATGGTCCTGCCAAAGGACATGTGATGGATAAGGAAGAATTCCTGAAAGCCAAGGAGCTATAATATCAATATGTTGGATGGGACCAAAAAACAGGGAATCCAACAGAGAGTACATTGAGAAGCCTTACCTTAGGATGGCTATTAGATAAAGATAAGATATTAGTAGAAGGAGAAGGTTAAATATGAAAATCACAGTAAATAACAAAGAACGATACGTACCAGAAGAGTATGGGTTAGAAGATCTTTTAAAGGAGATGGGCTTAGATACATCAGTTGCAGTCTGGGTAAATGATATACAACTACTGCGAAAAAATTATTCTGCCTATCGTTTAAAGGAGAAAGACAGAGTGAAGATTTTTAGACCTATAGGTGGAGGTTAAATAGAAGGCTCATATCCGTGTTGAGACATGGGGTATGAGCTTTTCATAAATAGAAAGGAAGCATGAGCAATAGTTAAATAATTAACAATAATAAACGCGTTCAATATATCAACACATTAATTAGTACTGAATATTTTATAAATTGAAAATATCAATAGAAAATTACATATTATTCCCATTAAAAATTCAAAATATTCACAAACAATATAAAAAATCGTTGAAAAATTTATTAATAATGATATAATATAAAAGATTATTTAAAACCAAATAAAGATTATGGATATTATAAAGAAAAAAATAATGTTAAATATTTAACAAAAAAGCTGTTATTTATTCTTATCAAAAAAACCTATTATAGATATGAAAATATCAAATTATTTATTAAAGGAGTGGAAGCTATGAGTTGCTGTGGAGGCAAGAAGGAAGTACTATTTGAAAAAGAAGATATGTGTATTGATTTAGCCCAACTAAAACCTGTATTAAAAAAATATGCTGGCAAGGAAGGTAGTCTTATTAGTATTCTTCAAGAGGTACAAGAAATCTATAATTATTTACCTTTAGAAGCATTATATTATATTGCTGAAGAAACAGGCATAAATCCTACAAAGATACATGGAGTAGCAACATTTTATACTCAGTTTCGATTAAAGCCAATAGGTAAAAACCTAATTATGCTATGCCAAGGTACTGCCTGTCATGTAAATGGATCAAAGCTAATAGAAGAAGCTCTTTGTGATGAATTAAGCATAAAAGAAGGAGAAACAACAGAAGATAATTTGTTTACATTAAGCAATGTGGCATGTCTAGGATGTTGCAGTCTATCTCCTGTAATGATGATCAATGATGAAACCTATGGAAAGCTTACTCCTGATGAAGCAAGAAAAATAGTAAGGGATATAATTGAGGAAGAGAAAGTGAAGAAGGGGGCATAAAGGATGAAAATTGTTGTAGGACAAGGAAGCTGCGGGATTGCCGCTGGTGCAAACAAGGTATATGCTGCTATAGAAAAAGCACTGCAAAGCAAGAATGTAGAGGCTGAACTGGCTTCAACCGGATGTATTGGTATGTGTTATCTGGAGCCTATCATAGAAATCATTGATAATGAAGGCAAAAAAGAAACCTATGTACAAGTAAACCCAGATATAGTGGATGAAATTATAGAAACCAGTCTTATCAAAAAAGAACAACATGAAAAATTTAGTATCAGTCAAGAGGATGCAAACATTTTAGAGAAGCAGGAAAGAGTGGCTCTAAGAAACTGTGGCATGATTAATCCTGAAAGCATTGATGAATATATAGCTAGAGGCGGTTATGAAGCAATCGAAAAAGCTATTAAAAGCAAAACCCCTGATGAGATCATTGAAGAAATAAAAATATCAGGGCTGAGGGGTAGAGGTGGAGCAGGATTCCCTACTTGGTTTAAATGGAATGCCGCTAAACAATCAGTTGGTAACCAAAAATATATTATTTGTAATGCTGATGAAGGAGATCCAGGTGCCTTTATGGATAGAAGTATTTTAGAGGGAGATCCCCACAGTATTATCGAGGGAATGCTGATCGGTGGATATGCAATGGGGGCTACAGAAGGGATCATCTATGTAAGAGCTGAGTATCCTCTTGCCATTGTACGACTAAAGATAGCCATTGAAGAAGCAAGAAAAAAAGGCTATTTAGGAAAGAACTTATTTAATGAAAATAGATTTGATTTTGAGATGCGTATTAAGGCTGGAGCTGGTGCCTTTGTATGCGGTGAAGAGACAGCATTAATCGCTTCCTTAGAAGGAGAAAGAGGTATGCCTAGATTAAAGCCTCCTTTTCCAGCACAAAAGGGCTACTGGCAACTGCCTAGTAATATTAACAATGTAGAAACCTTAGCTAATGTTCCTTGGATATTGCAAAATGGTGGTGTTGCCTTTGCAGCTATGGGAACTGAGAAAAGTAAAGGAACAAAGGTATTTGCTTTGACGGGAAAGATTAAAAAAGGTGGTCTGGTGGAAGTACCTATGGGAATCCCATTGAAGGAAATTATTTATGAAATAGGTGGAGGCATCATGAATGATAAATCCTTCAAAGCCGTACAAATGGGAGGTCCTTCTGGAGGATGTATTCCTCATCATCTTATAGAAACTTCAGTAGATTATGAATCAATTACAAAAACCGGTGCTATTATGGGGTCCGGAGGAATGGTAGTCATGGATGAAACCACCTGTATGGTTGATATGGCTAGGTTTTTTCTGGATTTCACCAGGAAAGAATCCTGTGGGAAATGTATTCATTGCAGAATCGGAACAAATCGAATGTTGGAGATATTGACCCGAATTACAGAAGGAGAAGGTAAAGACGGGGATATTGAATTACTAGAGGAACTGGGGACTAAAATCAAAGAAGGATCATTATGTGGTTTAGGTCAAACTGCTCCCAACCCTGTTTTGAGTACGATTCGATATTTTAGAGATGAGTATGAAAAACATATTTATGATAAAAAATGTCCAGCGAAGCAGTGTTCTAACCTTCTGACCTATAGTATTAACAGTGAAAACTGTATTGGATGTACGCTGTGTGCAAAAAAATGTCCCACCAATGCTATTTCTGGTGAAAGAAAACAGGTACACGACATTCAGCAGGATTTATGTATAAAATGCGGCAAATGTAAAGAAGTCTGCAAATTTAATGCAGTAGAAGTGCAGTAGTAGGATAGGAGGGAATATATATGATAAAGATCAGGCTTAATATAAATGGAAAAGAAGTAATTGGACATAAAGGGCAAACAGTATTAGAGATTGCTAGAGAAAATGGTATTGACATACCAACCATGTGCCATGATGAAAGAGTTGAAGCCTATGGGTCCTGTGGTCTTTGTGTTGTTGAGGTGGAGGGAATACCAAAGCTATTAAGATCCTGTGCTACTGAAGCAGCGGATGGCATGGTGATTCTTACCAATACACCTAAAATAAAAGGCTCCAGAAAAATTGCACTAGAGCTATTATTATCTGACCATGTGGGAGATTGTCGACCTCCATGTATTTTGGCTTGTCCTGGACAAACAGATTGTCAAGGGTATGTGGGACTGATAGCAAATGGACAGTATAAAGAAGCTTTAAAGCTAATAAAAGAACAATTACCGCTGCCAGCTAGTATAGGTAGAGTTTGTCCTCACCCTTGTGAAGACGCCTGTAGAAGACAATTGGTAGATGAGCCTATATCCATAGCATGGCTAAAAAGCTTTGTAGCAGATATCGATCTTCGTGATGAGGATGAATTTATTCCAGAAATTAAACCAGCTACTGACAAGAGAGTAGCTGTTATCGGAGGAGGACCAAGTGGACTTACTGCTGCTTATTATCTTGCAAAAGAAGGCCATAAGGTAGTTATTTTTGAAGCTATGCCACAGTTAGGGGGAATGCTTCGTTATGGTATACCTCAATACCGTTTGCCTAAAGAAGTGCTTAATAAAGAAATAAGCATTATTGAAAAAATGGGCGTAAAGATGGTAACAAATATGAAAGTAGGTAGAGATGTTGAACTGGAGCATGTAAGAAAAACCTTCGATGCAGTATATGTCTCTATAGGAGCATGGACCAGTACAAAGCTTAACTGTCCTGGAGAAGAATTGGAAGGGGTTATAGGTGGTATTGAGTTTTTAGCAAAATTTGCTATGAATGAACCAATCAAGACTGGAAGTAGGATTGCAGTAGTAGGTGGAGGAAATACAGCAATGGATGCCTGTAGAACCGCCATAAGACTAGGGGCGAAAGAGGTATATGCCCTCTACCGAAGAACGAAGGTGGAAATGCCAGCAGAGGATGTAGAGGTAGAGGAAGCAGGGGAAGAAGGTATTACCTTCAAGTTTCTTGTAAGCCCAACTGAAATTATTGGGGAAGATGGTAAAGTATCAAAAATTAGGCTCCAAAAAATGGAGTTAGGGGAGCCAGATGCAAGAGGAAGAAGATCTCCTGTTCCTATTGAGGGAGAAGAAGAAATTTTAGAAGTAGATTCTGTTATTGCATCTATTGGTCAATCAGTGGATATAGAAGGCCTTGAAGCTCTAACTTTGACCAAAAGAGGTACACTTCACGCAGATGAAAATAGCTTTTTAACAAACTTACCAGGAGTGTTTGCTGGAGGAGATGCTACCAATGGAGGACCAGCCATTGCCATACAAGCAATAGGCGAAGGTAAAAAGGCTTCAGAAGTCATTTGCAGATATCTTGAGGGAGAAACTATTCCCTATAAAGAACCTTACTATGTAACCAATGAAGGCCTTGCAGAGGCTGATTTTGAAGATCAAGAGAAGGAATATAGACCTTTTATGCCTCACCTTGCTCCAGAAATCAGAAAAACCAATTTTGAAGAAATTGTGGCTGGCTATAGTGAAGAAGATGCAAAAAGAGATGCGCAGCGCTGTCTTGAATGTGGATGCCATGATGTATTTGAATGTAAACTGCTACAATATGCAAATCAGCATGATGTGGAACCAGGAAGGCTAGCAGGTGAAGTTCATCACAGAGAAGAAAAAGAAGATCATCCTTTTATACTAAGGAATCCTGATAAATGTGTATTATGTGGTCTTTGTGTTAGAGTGTGTGATGAGATCATGGGAATTTCTGCCTTAGGCGTTATCAATAGAGGCTTTGATTCTATGGTAGAACCTGCATTTGGAACACCTTTAAAAGAAACCAATTGTGTATCCTGTGGTCAATGTATTAGTGTTTGCCCAACTGGAGCATTACAAGAGAGGTTAAGGATTAAAAAATCTGTACCTGTAGAGACAAAGGTTACGGAGACCATTTGTTCCTATTGTAGTGTTGGATGCAATATTCAACTAAATACAAAAGGGGATATGTTAGTTAGATCCATCCCAGATAGAGAAAGCCCAGTTAATGACGGACTATTGTGCGTAAAGGGAAGATTTGGTTTTGACATGGGACAAAAAGGTGACAGAATCACAAAACCATTAGTTAGAAAAGAAGGAAGACTTCAAGAGGTTTCTTGGGAAGAAGCAATGCTATATGCGGCAAAAAAAGCTCAAGGGTTAAGCCTGTTATATGGCAGTAATTCTCTAGCCCTTTCAGTTTCAGATAGATATACAAATGAAGAGATGTATTTAATCTCTAAATTTGGAAAAGAAGTATTAAAAACTGAGAATATATTTAGCTTTAACAATGCTCCATCAGGTATAGAAGCTGTATTAGGCTATGATGCCTCCACCAACACATTTGATGAATTACAGTCAACAGAAACTATTCTCTTGGTGGGCTCAGATATTATGAAAAACCATCCTATTGTTGGCTTGAAAGTAAAAAAAGCAACTGAAAATGGTGGAAAATTAATAACGATAAATCCTTGGAAATCTCAGGCGGATGATTGGGCAGTAAAGAAGGTTAAGCCTTCAAATGATCTTGACTTCTTAAAGGGGATAGTAAAAGCACTTATTGAAAATGGCAATTATCCAAATGCTGAAAAAGCAGATGGACTGCAGCTATTAAAAGAAAATCTAGAAAATGTTGAAATTAGTCAAGAAGCAAAAGAGATTGCAGACCTCTATGGTAATGCTAAAAAAGCCATCATTGTATTTGAACAAAATGCTATTACTGTTGATGCAGCCAAGCTTTTAGCAAATATGGCAGTTATTGCTGGGCATGTTGGCAAAGCAAGAAGTGGAATTATACAGCTTAAACCAAATAGCAATAGCCAAGGCCTAAGGGATATGGGAATCAAAACGAATGCTGCAGAAATGATTAAAGCCATTGAAGAAAGAAATATAAGTGGGTTACTGGTCTTTGGTGAAGATATACCTCATATCAATACCAATCATTTGAGCTTTTTAATGGTTCAAGATACCCACCTAACAGAGACAGCAAAAAAAGCTGATGTGGTTCTACCTGCCGTGACCTTTGCAGAGTCTGAAGGAACCTTTACAAGTGCTGAAAGAAGAATTCAAAAGCTTAATAAAGCCATTAAGCCAATGGTAGAGTATGAAAATTGGCAAATTATCATTAAGCTTGCAAACACTTTAAGTCACAATCTTGATTATATGAATCCAGTAGAAATTTTGAAGGATATAGAAAAGAGCAATAAAGAGTATTTTGGTATTAGTAAACTGCAAAACTGTAACGCTATTTGGCCTATTCATCAAAGTCCTGTACTGTATACAGAAGGATTTAACTTTGCAGACAAAAAAGCTAAGCTTCAGGTAGTAGGGGAAGGAGAATTCTTCCTACAGCCAAAGAACACAAATAATCTAAGCAATACCTTTACAGCACTGCTAACAAAAGAAAATATTCTATAACAATAAAAAATTAACTAAGCCTCTTATAAACTAGGGGCTTAGTTTTTTGTCCAGAAAAGTATAGTTTTCAATTAATTAGACAGGAAAGTTCAGAGGGGTCTCTATAAAATTGTTTCTCAAGGCTATAATGAGAAAAAGGATAAAAAATTAAATGTGATTACAAAATAAACGTGTTTACAAAATAATGTTGCTATGATACAATATTAACGAAGACGGACAACAATAGACACTAAATAGAGTTGAATGGAGTTATAAGGAGGTGACGATATGTTGGCTGTAGATAAGGATACTTTTCAAGCAGAGGTATTAGAAACAGAAGGATATGTTCTTGTAGATTACTGGAGTGAGAGCTGTGAGCCTTGCAAAGTTTTAATGCCATCTGTGCTAGAATTAGAAGAAAATTATAAGAATCACGTAAAATTCTGCAAGTTGGATACAACAAAAGCAAGAAGACTTGCTATCAAAGAAAGAGTAATGGGGCTTCCTACAGTGGCCATCTATAAAGATGGTGTAAAAATTGAAGAAGTAACAAAGGACGATGCCACAAAGGAAAACATTGAAGAGATGATCAAAAAGTACATATAAAAATCTTAAAATTGTAACAGAAGCATCTGTTATAAAAAGAAAATAATAGTATCTTTCAGCGGGTTTAACTTGACTAATGATTGCATTATTCTAGATAAAAGCAGCCATACTACAGTTTAATATTACTTTATTAGATTATTGATGAATCTGATATAACTTAATGAAAAATGCTATTGTGCTAATGATTATCTAAGTGCTACTTAAATAGTATTTAGCATGAATATATACAAAAGAAAGGATGTTGAAAATGGGATTTTATGATGGTAAAAAAATCATCATTGTTGGTGACCGTGATGGTATACCAGGTCCAGCTATTGAAGAGTGTTTAAAAGACACAGCCGCAGAGGTAGTGTTTTCTTCTACTGAATGCTTTGTCTGAACCGCTGCAGGAGCAATGGACTTAGAAAACCAACAAAGGGTAAAGGCTTTAACTGAAAAACACGGTGCAGAAAACATCGTAGTACTTTTAGGAGCAGCAGAAGCAGAATCAGCTGGTTTAGCAGCAGAAACTGTAACAGCTGGTGACCCAACCTTTGCAGGTCCATTAGCAGGAGTCCAGTTAGGACTTAGAGTATATCATGTAGTAGAGCCACAATTTAAAGACGAAGTTAATGCTGAAGTCTATGACGAGCAAGTTGGCATGATGGAAATGGTTTTAAATGTAGAGGAAATCATTGAAGAAATGACCTCAATTAGAGATCAATTTTGTCAATTTAAATAGATTCAAAAAAATACACGATTGTTGAAAAGCCTCATTATTCTAGAGGCACAAGAAAACCCAGTGCCTAACGTATAGATACGTATAGATACTGGGTTTTCAAAACAGAGAATTAAATTTATCTGTAAAAACTTTATTTTATATAAACCAATGGAGGTGCAACCAATGTCCTATGCAGTAGTAAAAGGAACATCCTATGTACTGGTACATACACCAGACA
>NZ_FOHU01000028.1 GCF_900111615.1 Natronincola peptidivorans
TTGAACTGACCTTTGTCAAGTAGACAGGTAATTTAATTAAAAAGTTATGCACATTTGGATGCATGGTTTCGATACTCTAAAGGAGCCATGCATCTTAGTCTTTTTTGAAATCTTTTTCCGTTGTAAAATTTAATATATTCAACTATTTTGCCCTTTAACTCTTCAATTGTTTTAAACTTTTTGCCATAAAACATTTCAGTTTTCAAAACACCAAAAAATCCTTCCATAGGCCCATTATCTATACACTTACCAACTCTAGACATACTTTGAGTCATACCAGCTTTCTGAATTTTATCTCTAAAGATATTACCTGTATATTGAAATCCTCTATCACTGTGAAATATAGGCTTTGCATCAGGATACTTTTGTATTGCTTTATCAAACATGCTAAATACAAGATGATTATTGTTCTTAAAGGATAGTTTGTACTCAATAATACTATTATCATAAAGATCCATAATTGGACTTAAATAAAGCTTTCTTGTGTCTCCAGGAATTGAGAATTCAGTTACATCTGTTAGCCATTTCTCATTAGGAACTTTAGCGGTAAAATCTCTTGATAAAATATTTTCTTTTGTATACTCTGGTTTTATTTTCTTACGATTAACTTTTTTTCTTCTAATCCTAGCTGTAACACCTAAAACATTCATAAGTCTATGTATATATCCTTCTGAGAAGGATTTGTGATTTAGTTTGTTAATGAACATTGTCATCCTTCTATACCCTAAAATTCCATCAAAAGTTATATGATATTCATTAATTAGTGAACATAGCAATTCATCTTGCTTTTCTTTTCGAGGCTTAATTCTATTTTTATGTTTGTAGTATGCACTTCTTGAAATAGCCAGAACTTTACATATCTGAGTTACTGGATAGCCTTTATCCTTAAAAAAATCTACTGACTTGTATTCTGCTTCCTGTCTTACTTGCGAGAGCGAAGTTGCCTTTCGAATTCCTCTTTTTTTTTAAGAACTTCAAGTTCAAATTCTCTTCTTTTTCTCAATGCCTTTTCTTTTTCAAGTTCAAGCTTTAGTTTTTCAACTTCAGTTAAATTACTTTCATCAATTTCAGACTTTGGCTTTGGTCCACGTTTTTGATATTTTAATGCTTCTGGTCCCTTGTCTATATATGCCCTTGTCCATTTGTATACGAGCGCATAAGTAATTGAATACTTATCAGCTGCATCTTTGTAGCTCATATTGTTTTGGGTAACCCATTTTACTATTTCTAATCTCTCTTCAAATGTAGTTTTTCTAGATTTCATGGTATAGACATCTCCCTTAGGATCATAATCCTCTATTTCTATATCATTATACCATTTATTAATCCATCCTCTTAAAACAGAATAAGTAATATTATATTTAGCTGCTAAATCTGGCATTGAATATTTACCTGAGATATATTCTTCTACTACTGACAGCTTAAACTTCTTGCTATATGATCGGTTTCTGCTTGATATATCAAATGCACTAGGTCCATGTTCTTTATATGTTAGATACCATTGACGCACAACTTCCTTTGTAGCTCCAATTTCATCAGCAATTCCTCCAAAACTAATATGACCTTTCTCATAATCTTTGCAAGCTTTAAGTTTTACTTCTTTACTATACTTTGGTTTTCTTCCCATAAAAAATACCTCCAAGTAGATAATCTAATTTTTAATTAATTAGACTGTCTACTTTGGAAGTATCATATCACCTCTATAGTCTATCTTTTTATGTGCCCTTAATGTGGGTACGTATGGTGCCGCGGAAGGGAATCGAACCCCCACGATGTTGCCATCGGCAGATTTTGAGTCTGCTGCGTCTGCCAGTTCCGCCACCGCGGCATATTAAGCTACAAAAGTTATCTTACCATAAATCGTAAAGGATGTCAATCATAAAAACAATAGAAAAAAATACAACTATAAATATGTGTAAGCCTTTGATATAATGGGATAACAGAACTTATGTAAACTATTCGGAATAAAGGGGGAAAAAATATGGACCCAATATCACATGGTGTCATTGGTTTGGCATTGTATAGTCTTGGCAATACACCTACCTTAAGTAGTGCTGCTTGTATCGGAGCTGTCCTTGGCAGTATTTCCCCTGATTTTGATATTGTTGCTAGATTCAAAGGGGATTATGTATATTTAAATCATCATCGAGTAGAGACCCACTCCATTCCTGGACTTGCTATACTGTCTGGACTCATCACAATAATTCTATCCCTTGGATATAGTACCTTTTCTTTTTATGAGGTTTTTTTATGGACTTTTTTAGGGGGATTATCCCACAGCTTTTTTGATTACCTCAATTCATATGGGGTAGCATTATTATATCCTTATAATAAGAAAAAGTATTCTTTAAATTTGTTGATGATTTATGATCCTGTGATTATACTATTATCCTTATATAGTATCGTATTTAGACCGAGAACTGTTATGCAATACAGTATTATGGTTGGTATCAGCACTATCTATCTACTGTATAGATGGTTCGATAGAAGTAGATTAAGCAAAAATCTAAGAGGATGCTTTAAGGAAAAAGATTGCATAAGAAATCTTAATATAATGCCCTCTGACTTTAATCTATTAAAATGGGATTATATTGTAGAGACGGATAATCGTTATATCGTAGGGGAAATCAATAGTATAACCCTCAGAAACCAGGTTATAAAAAAGCTCACCAAGAGGGCTGCACCCATAATAGAAAAATCTCTAAAGGATCAATTAGGGGTCTATTTTAGCAATTTCACACCGATTTTTCATATTGACCTAATCAAAGAGAAGGAAAAATTCATTGTTCGAATGACAGATCTAAGATATCGTTTTAGAAATGAATTTAAACATCATGCATGTTTTTATTACAACCAAGAGGAAAATCTAATAAAAAGTGTATTTCATCCCTTTAGCCTCAATAACGCTATAGAGATATATAATCAAAAGTCAGTGGATTCCCGATGAATCAGATCACTAAAACCTGCTAGTTACCAAGATGCTAGCAGGTTTTGTCTAATGGTGAAATGTATCGATAATCATTTGATTTTTTATAATACTTTTCCCAAAGAAAGCTTTGTTATTTTCCTTAAATAGCAGTACAATGTTTTTAGGAACAAAATATAATTTTTTTCGTCTAACAAAATACAAGGAAGTGGAAGGGAGTGAGTTTGTTGCAACATCAAGAAAAACTCCTAATAGTGAAGGCAAAAAACGGCGACATTGAAAGCTTTGAGCTATTAATAAGCGCCTACCAGAAAAGAGCCTTCAACATAGCCTATCGGGTATTGGGAAACATAGAGGATGCCAATGATGTAACCCAAGAAGCGCTGATAAAGGTCTATAAATCGATTCATAATTTTAAAGGAAACAGTAGTTTCTCTACATGGCTGTATTCTATTGTCAACAATGCCTGTATCGATTTTATACGTAAAAACAAAAAGGTAAAGCTCCTGTATATAGACAAACAGGAGGAAGACGGTTATCAAAAAGAAATACCTGACGAAATAAATACTCCGGAGTGTTTATTTGAAAAAAATGAAGTGAAGAGAATGATACATGATGCCATTAATCAACTGAATTATGAACAGAGAACCATTATAGTATTGAGAGATATTCAAGGGTTTAGCTATCAAGAAATAGGGGAAATTTTAAATATTTCTGAGGGAACTGTAAAGTCACGGATTAATCGAGCCCGTAATAATCTAAAAATCCTAATAAGTGAAACTATGAAGGTGACTTCTTGAAAGGAGGGATACAATGGATTGCAAAAACTTTGATTTAAATATATCTTCTTATGTAGATGATTATCTTACCCAAGAAGAAAAACAAATATTTGAAAAACATATGAATGAATGTGATTTATGTAAAATTAAATATGATAATTTTGTATTCATGATAGATGCTGTTAATGAAACAGATGAAATAGCTTTACCTAAAAACTTTACTGCAGAATTAAGCAAAAGATTGAGAGAAGACACTCCACAGAAAAAGAAAAATCTTCCAAAGAATTGGAAGCTGATTACAGCTATTGCAGCTAGCATGTTGGTTGTAGTTGCTTCAGCTACTATGCTAATGAACAGCTCCCCTCTTAACACCAAGAGCACAAGTGATCAGGCTGCTGGGGAAAGCGGCAGGATGCATATCACCATGACGGAAGAAGCAGATATGGCAATGGATTTTGGTGCTGCAGAAGCCCCAAGGGCAGCTAGAGAAACGGAGAATCAAGCCTTTCTCCAGGATCAGGAGAAGGTAGAAATAGAGGCTTTTACAGATGATGCTCTAGGGATGGAGACCACTATAACTGCCACCGAAAGAAAAATCATACAAAGAGGTCGGATGGCTTTAGAGGTGGAGAATTTTGACGAAGTGCATGATGAGGTTCTGAAGATAGTAGAAAATGCCAATGGATATATTCAGCACAGGGAGGTTTATTATTACCATCAGGACCGCATGAATCCAGAAGAATCTCTTAAAAATGCAAGCATGGAGCTAAGGATACCTAGTCAGAATTTTGTCAGCATATTTGATAGAGTAAAAGAACTGGGAACAGTGGTGGAGGAAAACACCTCTGGAGAAGATATAACAGATAGCTATCTAGATATTGATAATCAAGTTACAAACCTAAAGGTGCAGGAGGAAAGATTAAGAGATATTTTACAAAGAGCTGAAAAAGTAGAAGACTTATTACAAATAGAAAATGAGTTGAACCGTATAAGAACCCAAATCAATTATTTAACTGGCACCCTTAAAAACTATGATGGTCTAGTATCTATGGCTACCATTAACCTCCACATAAGACAGGTAAAGGAGAGTAATATAGCAATACAATCTATTGATGAAGGATTATGGAGTAGAGCGAAAAGTAATTTTGTTCATTCTATAAATAGCATTATTAAGCTATTTGAAAGAGGATTTATTGGACTATTTGGTGCGCTCCCTTCATTGATGCTGCTAGCTATAATAGGAAGCCCCATAGGCTATTTTGCATATAAAAAATGGCATAAAAAAATCTAAGATTATACTGCTGAAAATTTTTCATTCATGGATTATTTGTTAAACCCAGCACCCTGATCTATATAAATATATGGAGGAGGCTGGGTTTTCTTGTGATAAGTGGAAAGAGGTGATTTTTTTTATTTCCTTGTCTATACTATAAAGAAGCTAATAATAATTTTACTATAGTGACGATACATGTTAAAATATTGATAAATACTGGAAGAAGGGAAGAATAAAAATGGAAAAAAATCGTATCCTTATTATAGACGGTAATAGTTTAATTAACAGGGCTTTTTATGCTTTACCACCATTGACTACAAAAGAGGGGCAGCATACCAATGCCATCTATGGCTTTATGACAATGCTTTTTAAGGTGATAGAGGAGTATCAACCAGATCATATCGGTGTAGCCTTTGATAAGAAAGCCCCAACCTTTCGCCATAAAGAATATGGCGAGTATAAAGCAGGAAGAAAAAAAATGCCTCCAGAGCTTGCAGAGCAAATGGAGCCATTGAAGGAAGTATTAGATGCCTTAAATATATATAGAATAGAAATCGAAGGATTTGAAGCTGATGATTTAATCGGAACCCTAGCTAAGTACTGTGAAGAAAATGCCTTTGAATCCTTTATTGTCACTGGTGATAAAGATGCTTTACAATTGGCAACAGATAGAACAAAAATATTGATTACCAAAAAAGGCATATCAAATTTGGCGGTCTATGATGATAAAAAGGTACTGGAGGATTTTGAAGTAACGCCACTACAGTTTATAGATCTTAAGGGCTTGATGGGGGATAAATCCGATAATATTCCTGGGGTGCCGGGGGTAGGTGAAAAAACAGCAGTTAAACTAATCAAAGAATTTGGTTCTGTGGAAAATTTGGTACAGAATCTTCAACAGATTTCAGCTGTAAAGCTAAGAGAGAAAATTGAGAGCAATGTCCAACAGGCAATTTTAAGCAAAAAACTAGCTACCATTATAACCAATGTTCCTGTAGAAATGAGCCTAGAGAATTTGAAGCTAGAAGAATTTGATAGAAATAAAGTACTAGAGATATTTAAAAAGTATGAATTCAATAGCTTAATGAACAAAGTGATGAGTACCATGGATGAAAAAAAGGTAGAAAAAGAAGTAAGAGAAGAAAGTACAACCTTTTTGCATCCTATAGAAGACACAGAAACATTAGAAACAGTAATCAATAGCTTAAAGGAAAAAGGACAGTTGGTTTTCAAATCAATAACAGAAGAAAAAAACATAGTTCAGGATCAGGTAATAGCGTTAGCTGTGGCGGCAGATGACAGCAATTATTATTACATAGACTTAAGAAATTTCCAAGATACAGACAGAGTTATAGAACTGCTTAAGGAATTATTGGAAGCTGAAAATATTGAAAAAATAAGTCATGACGCCAAAAAAGAGCTGGTGCACTTTTATCCTTTGGGAATCGAAATAAAAAATATTGGTTTTGATACCATGATTGGAGAATACCTAATCGATCCTACCAAAACCAATTACAGCATAAAAGAGTTAGCCATGCATTATTATGGAGAAAATTTGATGGAGGAGGAAGAGCTAAGAGGAAAAGGGAAAAATAGGCTAGATGTGGTGGAAATACCTAGAGAAAAACTGCAGCTTTATTTATATCAGCAGGTAAAGATCATTGTTGGTTTAAAGAAAGCTATTGAAGAAAAAATGCAAGAACTACAGCTAACCAATCTCTATTATGAAGTAGAGCTGCCATTGATTGAAGTTTTAGCCACTATGGAGTTTAAAGGAATCAAGATAGATGCCAATATGCTGGATAGCTTTAAGGTAGAATTCAAAAGTAAAATAGATAAATTAACAGAAGAGATCTTTGCATTGGCGGGAGCTACCTTTAACATTAATTCTCCAAAGCAGCTTGGAGAAATACTATTTGACAGATTACAGCTGCCACCGATAAAAAAGACAAAAACTGGCTATTCCACAAATGTAGAGGTGTTGGAAAAGCTCTATGATAAGCATGATATTATACCCAAAATCCTAGACTATCGTCAGGTAACCAAACTAAAAACCACCTACATAGACGGATTGTTAAATATTATCAATCCTATTACCAAAAGAATTCACTCTAATTTTAACCAAACCGTAACTGCTACTGGAAGAATTTCTAGTACTGAACCAAACCTTCAAAACATACCCATTAAACTAGAGATGGGTAGACAGCTAAGAAAGGTCTTTATAGCTGAGGATAACCATAAATTTGTTGATGCAGATTATTCACAAATCGAACTAAGGGTGCTAGCCCATATATCAGAGGATGATAATCTCTTAGAATCTTTTTTACAGGATCAAGATGTACATACCAGAACAGCATCAGAAATCTTTAATGTTTCTATGGAGGAAGTAACTCCTTCCATGAGAAATAGTGCTAAAGCCGTTAATTTTGGCATTGTGTATGGCATTAGTGATTTTGGATTAGCAGAAAACCTAAATATCTCAAGATATAAAGCAAAAAACTATATTGACAGCTATCTTGAGAAATACGTATCCGTCAAGGAATATATGGAGGAGTCTGTAAAAGCAGCAAAGAAGAACGGTTATGTAGTGACATTGTTAAATCGTAGAAGATATTTACCGGAGATTGCTTCTAAAAACTTTAACATTCGTTCCTTTGGAGAGAGAATCGCTATGAATACACCCATCCAAGGAAGTGCTGCCGATATTATTAAGATCGCTATGGTAAAGGTGTATAAGAGATTAAAGGAGGAAAATCTTGAAGCTAAACTAATTCTCCAGGTGCATGATGAACTCATTGTAGAGTGTCCTAATGAGGAATTAGAGAAAACAAAGACAATTGTAAAGGAATCAATGGAGGAGGCCATGAGCTTAAAGGTACCATTGAAGGTGGATTTAGCCTATGGAGATACATGGTATGATACAAAATAAGGAGTCGTTGCAGCAATGAAGATTATCGGGTTAACTGGAGGTATTGCCACTGGGAAGAGCACAGTATCTAAGCTTCTCAAGGATAAGGGAGCTATTATCATTGATGCTGATATAGTTGCTCGCAAAATTGTTGAAAAAGGAAAACCAGCTTTAAATGAGATTACAGAAAACTTTGGCAAGGAAATCCTATTAGAAAATGGAGAATTGGACAGAAGGAAGCTAGGTAGAATCGTTTTTAATGATCCTTCCTCTTTAAAAAAATTAAACGAAATCACACATCCTAAAATATTACAAGAAATACAAAAAGAAATAAATTATTATAAACAACATGAATCCCATCGTGTTATAATAATAGACGCTGCATTATTGATAGAAACTAACATGAAAGATATGGTGGATGAAATATGGTTAGTGACTATATCGGAAGAAATACAAAGAGCAAGATTAATGAAAAGGGATAGCATAGGAGTAGAAGAAGCTTCAAAGCGGATGGAAGCTCAAATGTCCATAAAAGAAAAGCTGCCTTATGCCCACAAAATCATAGATAATTCTGGAGATTTAAATGATTTAGAGATACAGGTAAAAAAGCTGTGGGAGTGGGTTCATAAGTAACCTTGTTGGAGGGATTGTTTTTGCTAAATACCATGACAAAAAAATTCATACGTCTTGCTGTAACTATTCTTATTATTATAGCAATTGTTGTAGCCCTTCAAAATACTAGATGGGCATTACAGGTTGTTTTTCCTTTCCATTATGAGGAAATAATTGAATTGTATGCAGAAGAGTACGATGTAGACCCACACCTTGTGGCAGCTATTATACGAAATGAAAGTAGATTTAACCCCAATGCATTGTCCCGTAGAGACGCAAAAGGACTCATGCAGATTGCTCCTATCACAGGGAGATGGGCTGCAGAGAGATTTCCTATTGAAGATTATACTGAAGAAATGCTCTATGATCCAGAACTTAATATTCATATAGGATGCTGGTATTTAAGGATACTACACAATGAATTTGATAATAATCTTCAGTTAATTATAGCCGCTTATAATGCAGGGAACGGAAATGTTTCAAAATGGTTGGAAAACCCTGAGTATAGTAAAGATGGAGAGACATTAAGTGAAATTCCATTTCCAGAAACAGATAACTATCTAAAAAAGGTCCTTAGAGACTATAAAATATACCAGTGGATTTATAGATAGTAACAAGAAGAATTACTATATAAAAGCATCAAATATTAATAGAAAATCCTATAATACATGACTATAGGAATACAGATCATAAGCTTTGACTAAAAATGGAAGATTCTTAAGGTTTTAAGTCAGTAACAAATGTATTATAATGGTTATTGTAAAGCCTATCATCATCATGATTGCATATAGCTTCTATAAAGGAGGATACACTTTGAAAAACAAAAGATATATAATCATACTACTAATTGCAATACTAACGATTGTTTTAGCTGCATGCAGCACAGAAGAACCAATTAACTCAGAGGAAGAAATAGAAGAAATAATAGAAGAGTATGAACCAGCAGATGGAGGGACTTTAAATATATCTGTCACTAGATTTAATACGCTAAACCCTCTTTTCAACAATAACTATAGCTTATTTCAATTACATCATTTAGTCTATGAAGGTTTGGTCAGCTTTGATGAAAACATGGATATTCAACCTCAACTGGCGGAAAGCTGGAATATAGCGGACGATGGACAGAGTATTCAATTTACATTAAGAAAGGATATTACCTGGCATGATGGTCAGCCTTTTACAGCTCAGGACGTTATTTTCACAATAGATTTAATTAAAGGAAACATAAGAAATGTAACAGGCACCTCTATTTTCAGAACAAGCTTACAGCAAATATCTGACATAAGGGAAATAGAAGATGGTGTGATTAATGTAACCTTTACTAGGCCCTTTAGTAATGGCCTGGAGGCCATGACCTTTCCAATCCTTCCAAAGCACCTATTTGAAGGAAATAATATTGAAAAGATTAACAATGGAGATTTTCAAATGATTGGAACTGGTCCTTTTCAATTAGAAGCATATGAAACTATGAGAAATATGAAGCTGATAAGAAATAATAATCATTGGGGCAAGAGGCCTTATATAGAAGCAGTTGATGTTGTGATTGTTCCGGACTCAGAAGCACAATTATCGGTTTTTGAAAATGGTGATATTGATTTAGCGCAGCCTATTTCTATAGATTGGGCAAAGTATTCAGATAGCAAAGACGTAGAAGTATACGAATTTATTTCTAATAACTATGAATTTTTAGGAGTAAACTTTAGAAATTCTATTTTAGCCCACAAGAATATAAGAAAAGCCATTGCTTATGGTGTAGATCGTCATAAGCTGATCAACAATATATTTTTAGGACATGGAACTATAGTAGACGTACCTGTTTACCCATTATCATCAATCTATGATGAAGACAGCCTTCTTTATGGTTATGATAAAAATCAAGCAATAGAGTTATTGGAGAAAAGCGGATATACACTTAATGGAGACTACACTATTGGAACCAATGAAGATGGAAACACCTTAACCTTTGATTTGATTACCAATAAAGATAATATCGTGAGAGAAAAAACCGCTTACTTTATTCAAGAAGAATTAGCTGAAGTTGGGATAGAAATAAACATTGAATCCTTAGAATGGGATGAGTTTAATGACAGAATCAATACAGGAAATTTTGACCTAGTTCTAGGGGGATGGGAACTATCATCCATTCCAGATCTGTCTTTTGCTTTCCATTCTTCACAAATAGGCGGAAGCAACTTTATATCCTATCAAGATGAAACAATGGATGAACTACTAGAAGAAGCCTTCAGGGCATCTAGTCCATCAGAAAAACAAAAAAAATACAGTGAGTTACAAAACCATATAGTAGAAGAAGTGCCTTATGTAAGTCTGTTTTTCAAAAATGGATCTATCGTTGTGAGAGATAAAGTGAAAGGTGAATTCCAACCGAATTATTACAATTTATTTAATGGTATAGAAAACTGGTTTATTAACACAAAATAGTATAAGTAGGTGATGGGAGCTGCCAAAAAGCAGCTCTCATATAGTAGTTGACATAGACACACAACCATATTATAATATTATAGTGCTGATCACAAAAAATATAAAACATGCGGATGTGGCGGAATCGGCAGACGCGCTATCTTGAGGGGGTAGTGAGCAACGCTCGTATGGGTTCAAGTCCCGTCATCCGCACCAATCAATAATTTAACTACCTAATCGATAGGTAGTTTTTTTATACATAAAACTCTAATTTTGCAAATAAGGGGACAGTTCAAGTGGTTTTATATTTTAGATAAGTAGCACAAAAAATGAAAACTATCAATAAAATGTGGTAGAATAGATTGAAGTGAAAAGAAACGGTTAGACATAAAAGTATTCAGACTATAGTAATGGAGGATCATTATGGAGGAATTATTAACACAATTGATTATTGGAACTGTCGTCATCCTTTTAGCATCAACTATTCAGGGAATCACTAGCTTTGGCTTTTCTTTAATTGCATTACCGTTATTAGGTATGATTTTGCCATTAAAAGTAGTAGTTCCAGTACTGATTATTTTCAGTCTGGTATTAAATAGCATTATATTATATCATATCAAAGAATATGTTGATTTTAAAAGGATATCTATTTTAGTGGCAGCAGGTATTGTGGCTACACCATTTGGCACCTATCTACTGAAGGTATTAGATGAGAGTTTTCTAAACCTACTGGTTGGTATAATCATAACCTTTGCAGCAATCATTAATTTTTATGGAGTTAAAATAAAAGTAAATAATGAGAAATTATCTTATATACCTGTTGGACTGATTAGCGGATTGTTGAATGGCAGTGTTTCCCTAGGTGGGCCTCCAATCGTTCTTTTTCTAACTTATCAGGCTGTGGAAAAACAAATATTTAGGGCAAACCTCACTCTATACTTTTGGATATTAAATATCATTACAATACCTACCTACTATTATAATGGACTTATTACACATGAGGTAATTCAGTATACTGCCTATTTATTCCCAATACTCATAGCAGGAACATTACTTGGTATTAAGCTTGGGAATAGGGTAGATGAAAATCTATTTAAAAAGTTTACATTGAGTTTAATTATGGTGATGGGTGCCTTGTCCATCATTTCTGGAATTGCATAGACAAATGAAGCACCATGAATTGGAAGCTTTGACAGCACATGTAAAGGTAAAGGTGATGAAATGAAGAGTTTTGACAGGGTTTATAGGCATTATGATGGCTTTATGAAGCTATTTAAGCTTTATAAGGTGGAGGAAATTATGAATGCTTTAGAATTGCAGGGAAATGAGATGGTTGTAGATATTGGTGGGGGAACAGGATACCTGGCAAAAAACTTATCCAATAGCTGTAAGAAAATTTATGTGCTGGATCAGAGTGAAAAAATGCTTTCTTTGGTTGAAGAAAATGAAAAGGTAGAAGCTGTTGTTGGGGATGGCATGGCAACTGGATTTGAAGACAGCAGCATGGATGTGGTGATCCTCTCTGATGTACTGCATCATGTAAAAGAACAACAGGAGATATTGCTGGAGATCAGTAGAATTCTAAAGCCTAAAGGGAAGCTGTTAATCTTAGATTTCAATAAAAATCATTTTAAAACCAAAATACTTCATTGCTTTGAGCATGTTTTATTTGGAGGGGTGTTTTATAGGACAGCCTGTGAAGTAAAGGACTTAATCAAAGAAAAATTTGACCTGATGAAAGAGATAGATAAAAAATACTATTTCATCATAGTGGGGGAAAAGAATGATCAATAAACTAAAGCTATATGGCAATATGCTGCCTAAAATCCTGAGAAAAGAGGTTGTTAACAACCTGGATTATAGAGCCTCCTATAATGATGCAGCCAGTACCTATGGATGCTGGTTAGAAAAAATGGGTGGTTTCACCGACAATATAATAAAGCCCCATTATATGCCTCCAAAAAAAACAGTAAAAATACTGGATTTTGCCTGCGGTACAGGATATATAAGCAGAAAGCTGATAGAAATGGGGATTCCTTGTGAAATCACAGTGGTGGACCTTTCGGAGAAAATGCTGGAGGCATGTGCTGACTTATCCCAAAGAGGTGTTAAGCTGGTCCATATGGACGGACTGGATTTTCTTGAAAGTACAGATGAGACCTTTGATATGATTTACTGCGGATGGGCATTACCCTATTTTCAGCATAAAGTATTATTAAAAAACTTTATGAAGGTATTGAATACAGGAGGCATTGTAGGGGTCATCGCCAATAGTAAGGGGACCCTTTCAAAAATGGAAGAGATTTTTTTAAGTGTAATGGAAGAAGATGTAGAGAATGTAAAAAAGCCTATGGATATTCGTTTCAACCTGCCAAATGGGCAAGAAGGTTTAAGAAAATGGTTTGAAGGACAAGGCTTTAGCACATTGGAAATCGACGAAGGCGAAGCGGTGTTTTCCTTTAACAGACCGGAACAGTTGTTGGAGTGGCTCAATAAGACGGGAGCCTTAGCGGGAACGATGATGATTTTTGACAGCTATGAAAGGGCAAAACCCAATCTTATAAAAGAGATTACAAAACAAAAGCTTCAGCAGGATCAGTATGTAATCAATCATAAATTTGTCTATGGCATCTTTAGATATGGGGGGGAAAACTGTGAATACAAATAAAATCCTTATGCTGATGAAAATGGCCTTTGATGGAGACGTAATGAAAGGTTTATATAGAACCTATAACATCCTAAAAGAGGATAAAAATTTCAACATGATAAAATTTGTGACAATGATGACCAACATGTTAAAGGGTGAGAAAATCCTTAAGCATGAAGGACAGTATATACTCAGTACATTTATGCCTCCCTTTCCATCGGAATCATTTTATACCAATATTATGGCGGTGAAGGAGCCGAAGGATATATTTACCCAGCAGAGCTTTGCAAAAAGATCTGCTCCAATATCCATTTACTTAAGCGTCACCCATAAATGTCCCAACAATTGCCTTTATTGCAGTGCAGATAATAAGCAGGATGAAAGAGAACTGACTACTGAAGAATGGATTAGGGTAATAAAAGACTTGCAGGACATGAATACATCCATCATAGGCTTGACGGGTGGAGAGCCTATGATTAGGGAGGATATTTTTGGCCTTGTGGAGGCAATTGATAAAAGAAGCACGGCAATATTATTCACAAGCGGTTTAAATTTAACACTGGAGAAGGCAAGGGAGTTAAAAAGAAGGGGACTATTTAGTATAGGAATTAGCTTAGATTCCCATGATAGAAAAATACACAATAAAAATAGAAGAGATGACAGAGCCTTTGACAGAGCATTACAGGCCATGCAAAATGCGAAAGAAGCAGGTCTATATACCATGGCACAAACAGTGATTTTAAAGGAGCATCTTCAGGAGGAGGAATTATTTAAGCTCTTTAGACTAGCGAAGGAAAATGGTGCTCATGAGGTGAAAATATTAGAGCCTATTTTAAGTGGAAGTCTTTTGAAGGAAGAAAACCTAGATAAGATCCTCTATGATGGAGCATCAAGGAAGAAATTGATGGAAATACAGCATAAGGCCAATAGAAGGAGGGAATTTCCTAAAATAAGCACCTTTGCCTATACAGAAAGTGAAGAAAAATTTGGTTGTGGTGCAGGAGCCCAGCACTCCTATGTCAGTGCTGGCGGCCATCTATATCCCTGTGACTTTATTCCTATGAGCTTTGGCAATGTTACTGAGAGGAGCATAAAGGAGTTATGGCAGGAAATGAGTGCTGCCATAGGTACTCCAAAGATTGGCTGCTTTGCTCAAAAGATAAACAGAAGGGTGTATCAAGCATCAGAAGGCAAGCTTCCTTTAAATAAAAAGCAATCTGAGGAGATTTGCTTAGAAAACAGATCAAGCACCTTTCCACAGTATTATAAAAGTCTGCAGTAGCCTCAAAATCCCCCACTTCAAGTGATGAACTAAGTGGGGGATTTGTACTATCCTTTATGGAAATTAATTGGTCTGGAGGCTAGCTTTCTGTGGTGATTTCTTTTCTGCAATCATAAATATGGTGGCACCTATGATAAATTGAATCATGACACTTAACACACCAAAGCGTGAGCTGCCTGTAAGCTGACTGGAAAGTGCAAAAAGGGTCGGACCCATGATGGCAGAAAACTTACCAAAAATATCATAGATTCCGAAGAATTCATTGGCATTTTCCTTTGGTATCATTTTGCCATAGTGAGAGCGGGAAATGGCTTGAATACCACCCTGAGCACTGGCAACCAGCATAGCAATCCCCCAGAACTCTAAGGCGGTTGTCATTCGATAGCCAAGGATACAAATAAGCATATAAATAAAAATACCTGACATGATCATTTTGCTGCTACCAAACCTTTCAGCAAGCCTTCCAAAAATAATAGCACAGGGAAAAGCAACGATTTGTATTACCATTAAAGCCAACAGCATCGTTTCACTGCCTATGCCTATGCTGTCTCCATAGACTGTTGCCATTCGGATGATGGTACCGACACCATCAATATAAAAGAAATAGGCTAATAAAAACAAGAATATTTTACGGTATTTCTTTACATTGCCAAAGGTTTTTCTTAAGCGGTTGATACTTTCAACTATCATTTTTGGTCCATGCTCTATGTAATGAATTTGTTTAACATTTTTCAGCATCGGTATTGAAAATACAGCCCACCACACTGCTGTAATCATGAAGGATATTTGTGTTGCCAATAGGACAGGTATACCTATTTTTTCACCAAACATAATTAAGGCGATGGAGATTACAAAGGGAATGGTACTGCCGCCTATATAGCCTATGGCATAACCATAGCTAGATACACGATCCATTTTATCCTCAGTCGTTACATCCACAAGAAATGCGTCATAAAAAATATTGGCTCCGGAAAAGCCTATAACTGTAATAATATAAATTCCCAGGATCACCTGCCATTGATCAGTGAAGGCTAAGGCTGCTGTTGATATTAACCCTATAACAAGAAATACTCTAAATAGCCGCATTTTCATGTTTTTGTAGTCCCCTAGGGTGCCTAGAATTGGAGCGAATAAGGCTACAATGATGGAGGCAACTGCTGTACCATATCCCCAATAGGAATCAGCAATATTTGGATTGATTCCTGCACCTCTTGTCACTGACTTAAAGAAAATTGGCAGTACAGCTGCAGTAATGATGGTTGAATAGGCTGAATTGGCCCAATCATACATCATCCAGCTTTTTTCTTGCTTTGTAAAATGCTTTAACATTATTTTGAATCCCCCTTCCCATAACCTATAATCCTATTGTATATTATTTTTTTTATTCCAGCAGTAAAAATTTATCAAACTTCTGTTATTTTTATAGGATAGCCGATTGTTTTGGCTTATAATAAAAGTATATAGCAATATGACAAATATTGGGAGGATAAAATGAATTCAAAAATGAAATGCAACGACAGAAATCTTGTAAAACACTTAATGGTTATTTCGATTGACGCTTTTTCTGAAGACAATTGGCAGGAGGCAAAAAAGCTCCCCAATCTATCCTATTTGATTAGTAACGGTAGCTATACTCCACAGCTGAAAAGCGTTTTTCCTACCCATACCTATGTAGCCCATACTACCATGGTAACTGGCGTCTATCCTGATAAACATGGGATCATCCATAATCATCCATTTCAACCCTTTGTACCAGAAAACCAACAGCATTGGTATTGGTATAGGAAAGATATCAAGGTACCCACTATATACGATTTAGCCAAGGAGCATAGCATGAAAACCGCAGGATTGCTTTGGCCAGTATCCGGCGGAGCCTCCATAAAGTACAACCTGCCGGAGGTAGCAGCCATAAAAAATGAAAATCAGGTTTTAAAGATACTAAAAAATGGGAACCCCCTTTACTGTATTGGTTTAGAGCTAAGGCTTGGCAGATATAGAAAGGGCATCAAGCAGCCACATCTAGACGACTTTACCACCCTATGTGCTGTTGATACCATCAAAAGAAAAAAGCCAAATCTGCTGCTGCTGCATCTAATCGATCTGGATGATACCAAGCATAACAATGGCACCGATGTTAAGGAGGTACAGGATGCTCTTGTAAGGATGGATAGAAGAGTAGGGGATATAATAAAGGCTGCCAAGGATGCAGATATCATAGAAAATACAGTTTTTCTTATCCTTGGAGATCATGGTCAGTTTAATGTGGATTATAAGGTTTATTTAAACAATCTATTAAAGGACCAGGGCTTAATCTATGAAGAGAATGGCAAATTACAATGGCGTGCTTATCTACAGAGCACCGGCGGCAACGCCTATCTTCACATCAAGGATGGAGATCAAGAAGGGGAGTCCATTGCCATTGACATTCTGACAAAAGCTATGGATGAGGAAAGATATGGGATAGAAGCTATCTATGATAGAAAAAAGCTAGACAGCCTCCATGTGCATAAGGACATAAAGTATGTAGTTGAAGCTAAGGTAGGCTTTTCCTTTGATGATGCCTTAAAGGAACCAACAATAGAAAGCTATATAGAAAAAGGCATCAAATACGCTACCCATGGATATTCTCCTGAAAAGCCCAACTTTAAATGCATATTTATCGCTTCAGGCACAAATATCAAAAAAAACCATCCTCTAGGACCAATAGAAATGGTAGATATCGCCCCAACCATGGCTAGAATCTTGGGTCTAGATTTTTATCCATGTGATGGTAAAGTGCTGACAGACCTATTTTAGACAAGGAAATAGTGCCTTGTCTAATTTTTACATCAAAATGCTTTAATTCTCTCCTGCAATAAAGTCGAAATTAATCGAAAAATAATTGGAGGATATTGGAATTATTAAGGGAATCTTTATATAAAACGAGTGAGGATATTATCATGGTATGGACTGAAGGCGGATAAAAGGGCTAGCGGTGCCAGCTTTTTTAAAAAATAAAGCCATTTTAAATAAGATATAAGGGCCATTTAATTCGATATCTTTAAGGATTTTAAAAGCAAACCTAAATATTAGCAAATTAATCATATAGAAGTAGAAGAGAGCTTCTTAAAATATAATGATAACAGGAATACACAAAAGCCTAATAATGCTATTTGACAGAGTAAAGATAGAATATTTAAGATATTAGGGGGTTGAACAGTGGGATAAAAGTATTTGAGGTTGATAAAGAAAAGTTAGCAGTAACTTTTTCTTACAATAGTAAAATTGTAGAGAAAATTAAAAAGATTGATGGGCGAATATGGGATCAAGAACAAAAAAGATGGGTTATTCCAAATAATAGTGTAAGTATCAATCAATTAGCTAAGCTTTTTGAAAAAGAGGGTATTATTTGGGCTGATGAAATAAACTATCCATCTGGCCATGATGCTTATTCATTAGACTCAGATGAAAACCAGTTATTAACAGAAATGGGCAAGATAATTACACTTAAAGGATATAGTTTAAAAACTAGAAAGGCGTATTTAGGCCATGTAAAGCGTTTCATAGAATTTATAAAGAAACCTCCATACCAATTAGAAAAAGAAGATATATCAAAGTATATGTTATTTTTATTAGAGGAGCAAGAAAGCAGTCATGCATATGCTAATCAAGCCTTGTCATCTTTAAAAATATTATATGATTCTGTACTAGACAAGGAAAAGGTAGATTTTAACATTCCAAGACCAAAAAAAGAAAGAAAACTGCCAAATATCTTGAGTCAAGAAGAAGTCTTGACAATATTGCAGTCGTTAAAAAACAAAAAGCATAGGGCTCTTCTATTTCTAATCTATTCAGCTGGATTAAGAGTTGGAGAAGTGGTTCGGTTAAAGATAGAAGATATAGATAGTAAAAGAATGTTAATACATATAAGACAAGGGAAGGGAAGAAAGGATCGATATACAATCTTATCAGAAGCAGCATTGAACATACTTAGGGAGTATGTGAGGGTAGAAAGGCCCCAAAAGTGGCTTTTCCCTGGGGGAAAGGAGGGAAATTTCTTAACAGAAAGGTCAGTACAAAGAGTTTTTGAAAATGCATTAAAAGATGCAAAAATTATAAAAAAAGCCTCTGTGCATACTCTAAGACACTCTTTTGCGACACATCTTTTAGAAGGAGGAACTGACTTAAGATATATTCAAGAGTTGTTAGGACATAATAGCTCAAAAACAACAGAAATATATACTCATGTATCAAAGACAAATCTAAGTAAGATTGAAAGTCCTTTAGATAGCTTAATTAAAGGGTCATGATAAGATGTCGAAAACAATAAACAAAATTGATGAATGTAAGAATAATGAAATTAGAAGATAAGGAAATATTCACGACATAGTGTCGCAAATCCATCTATATTGATAAGTAAAAGCGACATGTGATTTCGTGAATGCAGAAGTTATATGAAATTATAGCTTTCAAGGAGTATATAAAGGGGGTTAGAAAATTGAACATCATTATTGACGAGACAGCAATGAATAAATTCAGCTTAATAATTGGTATTTTAGGAATTATTATAGGTTATGTTTTATATCTAAAAGGACAAAAACTAAGAATTCCTTATTGGGATATTAGAACAAATAATTTAATAAATAATTTCACCTCCAAGATTAGTAAATTAGACATAAAATTTATGGACAAAGATATTAATAATTTATCTGTTAGTAAAATAGTGTTCTGGAATGGTGGAAGAGAAGTAATTGATATTGAAGATATATCTAAATTGAATAATCTTTGTATAAAACCAACAAAGGAAGGTGTGATGATTTTAGATTGTAAAGTAATAAGTAGAAACTCTGAAGCAAGTCAATTTGAGGTTGATTATGATGAAGAAAAAAATGAAGTCATAATGAAGTTTGATTATTTAAATTATAGATGGGGAGCCGTCATTGAAATAATACATACTGGGGTAGAATCAAAAGATCTTGAAATTGATGGAAGTATAAAAGGGGTCCAGAGTATTAAAAAGAAAAAGATTAGTGAGGTCCCAAACAATGGTTTAGTTAGTATTTTTTACACAAAGAAGATGAGTATTTCAATTAAACGGTTTATTTATACTATATACTCTATAGCATTTGCTATACTAGTATTCGTGGTATTTCGTGAATTTATTGGACTAGCATTGGTAGTCTTAAGTTTTCCCTTTATAGGATTATTACTAACGTGGAAAAATGTAGCTCCAAAGGATCTAGAACATTTTTTAAGAGAGTTATAAAAAGACTGTATTATAACTTCATATAACAGTGCATTGCCAGCTCCGCTGCGCTCCGACCCAAACCTTTTCGCTGGGAGACAAGCTCCGCCAAGAAGCATTCCTTTGGGGTCCAGCTCAAAGGCTTCGGCAATGCGAGACGTTATATGACAGTCGTGTATTTTCATATATGTACGAGCCCTAATAAAGGAGTGTATAAATTGAAATTTGAATTGAACTTATTACAAAACTCTCATGATTACATTAATAACTCGTTTGATTTATATCTAATTGCTGACGAATTTGGAACACATGATGAACAGAGAACTTTGTTTAAAAACAAAGTAAGATGGAAGCTTGCATTTATAACTATGGTACAAGCTTTTGAACTACTCCTTAAAGAAATTCTATATCAAGTTCATCCAAACTTAATTTATGAGAATATAGATGCCGAAAAAGTAACCGATAGAAATACAATTAGTTTTCGGCAAGCGATAAATAGAATTAATAATTTTACTGATTACTCCATTGAAAAAGAAAAAAAGCAGTTTCTAATAAACTGTTCAA
Source organism: Natronincola peptidivorans (assembly GCF_900111615.1). Lineage (GTDB taxonomy): Bacteria > Bacillota > Clostridia > Peptostreptococcales > Natronincolaceae > Natronincola_A > Natronincola_A peptidivorans. The sequence continues at coordinate 20,634 of NZ_FOHU01000028.1, forward strand.
AGCTGAGGAATGAATTTATTCATTATAAAGTAAATATTCAATCAGAACAAATCAAGTCAAAGTATAGTAAATTGTATTCATTTTATAAAGAATTGCATTCTAAGTTGGTTGGTGAAAAAATTATTGAGTACTATGATGAGAATCATAAAAATACTGAATTTGAAATTCTCATATATGAAGAAAATTGGACTGTATTCAGGGGAAGAGAGATTAGGAAAGATACTCTGGAGGAGTTTATAGGCGAAATAGAGAAAAATAAAAACTTTAAATATTACGTTAATAAAGAGGGAGACAAGGTAAAAAGAATTAAATTTGGAGATGAAATAAATCGTGTAAGTAGGGATTACATAAATAAATATTGTTTATCATTATATAGCGACTTTGAAATTTGTGATGATTGTAACGCTAAAAGAGAAGAGTTTCACCTTGATGGGTGTGATTTGGAAATCTGCCCATTCTGTTTTGGACAGAAGCTTTCATGCGGCTGTGTCGAGTTAATGGAATTATAAATGAGTATAACTTGAGTTACACGACCATCATATAACAATGTTTTTGCGTAAAGGTGCTTGGAGCATGCATTTAGGGAAAGGTCAGAGCACCACATCCCTTCACCGGGAGCGAAGCTCCGCCAAGAGGCAGGGTCAAGTGGGTCCGGTTCAGGAATGTCGCAAACACGGGAACGTTATCGGACAGATGAGGCAAAGGCCGCGCGTCCTGCGCGGATTTTAGTAAGATGAGCTTTGGAGTTTTAATATTTAGTAAAGTGATAATAGTAA
>NZ_FOHU01000030.1 GCF_900111615.1 Natronincola peptidivorans
TTTTAGCTGTAACTCTCCTGATAGGTAATCCCGTATAGCATCTTCCTTTAATTGACGAGAGTAGTTTCTCCAAGTAGAGGACTCAACTAAACCTTCTGTTCCATACCTATCGAACTTATATATCCACTGTGTAATTGTATTTCTATAGATGTTATATCTAGATGCAATATCTTTAAGGGTACCTAATCCCTCCTGATACTCCTGTATTATTTGAAATTTTTCCTCTGCGGTATACTTAACTCTCTTTGACATTAAAAATACTCCCCTTTCAGTAGCAGATTTTTTTATTTAATCTGTCTACCTATAGGGGAGCATATCATATTATTTATACGTTGTGGCGGCTGGGTTTTCCTTCTTTTAGATTAGCAAAGCATTACAGCAGTATGGATTTCCTACTGATTGACTAAGAAATGATATAAAATGCTGACAAATTCTCCTCTTTTAAGTGCTTTATCAGGCTGAAAGACTCCTTTACCTTCTTTATCTCCAAAGATATTATAGTACTTCGCCAAGGCTACATAGCCTGTATCCTCTTCTCTGATAGCTTCACTGTCGGAGTAAGTCACCTGAAATATTTCTGTGAATTGTGCCAGTTCTTTTTGTTCCATAGCATTTAACAGCCATGTTGTTACCTGGATTTTTGATACCTTTTCATGCGGTTTAAAATATTCTTCATCTTTTTCTAAAATACCACTTTCTACTGCTGCTTGAACATATGGATAGTAAGGATCCTCTTCATCTACATCTTTAAAGAAGGGCTTTCTATTTTCCTGCTGATTGTGTAGGTAATGGGTATCAATATAGTAATATCTCCCTCTCCATCCCATCTCTACAATCCATTTGATAGCATCCCTACGGAGTAAATCATTGTTAGGAAGGAAAGACTGATTCTCTTCTTTTAAGATCCCCATCTTACTCATCAATATGATTTCATTTTCATAGGGATGATTTCTTATATCCTGAAATTCGCTAGTAATCAATGCTTCTTCTTGATACTCATCTCCGTTATAATCTAATAGCTTGCCAGTGATTGCATCGATATAGGAAAAGCCAAAGCCCTTTATACTATAGACTGGTACCAGTTCCTTCAAAGGTATATCTAACCCAGCCCTTTCTGCTGCAGCTTTATCCTTTAGCTGCACTAGATACCTTTCAAAGCCCACTGTATCATAGAACTTCTTTTCTATGGTTCTCTTGTCTTTGACCTGAGAAGCCGGCTGAGCTTCTACTTGGTTCCACCTATAATCCAGCCTGATGATCTCTCCAGTTGTATACTGATAGGTAACATGAATGTGATTGGCCTCATAGGGTATGTTGTCGATATATCTCATTGAATGTAAATGAACCAAAGAATCTTCTGCTATCAATGACTCCACTTCAAGCTTTATTTCTCGTTCTTTTACTTGAGGGAAGATAGCTTGGATTTTTTCTGCAACTTCTCTTATTACTTTGCTTTCATCTATTTTTATCTCTGATTGATTTTCCTTCTCTTTTATCTCATCTGTATGGGCTATCGCCAATTCCTCTGGATAAGTTGATAAAGGCATGCGTCCTGCTGCCTCCATTTTCATATTTTCTGATCTGTAGACTTCAGGCACTTCTCTTTCCTTTAATTGCCTTGAATAGTTTACAGCAAGTATATCACCATTTTCAGCATCCACTGTTGTCCATAATGATTTATCTGTATTTTGGTCACTCCAATAAACACTCCAATATTTTCCCTGTAATCCGAAATGATGATTAGAATAGGAGCTGTGCTCCACTCTCAAATCCTGTATATCCAGTTGTCTTCCAAGGGTTTGTAATACATCCCTTTCAACCCTTTCCTTTGATATAACACCTTCCTCTGGAATCACCTCTCTACCCCCGTCATAGGCTGCCATTTCCTTTGCTGCCATATCCTCCATCCCTGCAGCATAGCGAGGATAATAATAGTTATCCCATGGTATATAAAGCTCATCTCTTCTATAGAGCCTTCCATCTACTGCGTTGATTTTATCTGATTCCTTAGGAGAATAGATATATACCGGTGTTAACAGAGGTTTTGATCTTTCTTCTCTGTTGTTATTATATAGCGCTACATATTTTAATGCAAAGCGGTCCTCCTTTTCAAAGACGGCCCTTGCTGCTGCCTCAGATATAAAGGACTTCTGATTATCATAAACAGCTTCATCCCAGTTCATTTCGTATTGTGTAACATTTCCAGTTGTGCCCGAGACCTGTACTCTGAAATAATGATTAGGAACAAATTCTCCGTTGATTTTCCTTGCAAACATAAAATAATAGTTGTTGTCCTGGTAATTACTTCTCAATAAATCAAAGATAATCATGGAAGGGGCTTCTACTGTCACCTCTTCTGTCTCCTGATACTTCTCGGCTTCTAAGGATTGTATAAATGCTATAGCAGTGGCTTTAGCCTCATCTGGCAAAATCCTAAAGGGTTTGCCATAGGAGTCATTTTCCCATCGATGAAAGCTTGTTATTTCTCCTGTGTCGGCAGTGATGGACACATACATCCCTTCATTTTCTCTAGAAAAATTTAAGTTCCAGAGCTGTTGTCGTCTCGTATCTCTTGTGTGGAGATTGGCGTTCTCCAGCTTCATCTCCTTCTCTATAGCTAGTTTTGTCCTTGTTAGTTCCTCTATCTGACTTCTTGTATAGATGGAGGAGTGAACCTCTGCCAATGCAATGCTGCTAAAAGCGCTAATCATCAACACACTCAACAGTACTAAGCTAATCACTCTTTTCATATGATCTGCCTCCTTTGTCTATTTTTATCTTTATTTTATCCCCTATAATCCTTTAGACGTAATCTATGGATAAAAGTTCCTGATCTTCCATGGTTCTTTTATTATACCATTTTCTAGCTGTTTTATTTCTATTCCTCCATCATTTTTCTCTTTTTTTCTTCATTCCATGGCTTGATGCAGCTATGATAAACAGCAAGAACAAAAAAACAAGAAAGCTAGTAGAAAAGAGCTCTCTACTAACCTTTTTGTTTCGCTACCATTAAATATAATCCTCAATTGCTATCTCTTCTACTATGGAGTTAAAGGAAGTTTTTTTGATGTTTACCATACAATCCTCTTGCTTTGCATAGCCTAAAACTATATCCTTTGCCAATGCCCTGCAGGAGGGAGAACCACAAGCACCGCAGTCCTTCTGGGGCAAGGTTTTGTTTATCATCTCGATTTTATTAAGCTTTTCCATTGCCTTAAAAAGATCTGAATCCAGCTTGTTACCGTATAAGGGACGTATTTTTTTTGTGATTAACATTTTTTCAGTATCCATACCTATGTTATTCATTGTACAGGTATGGTATTTTCCTGCTAATTCTCTAATCCGATTTCTTGCTACAAAAGAATTTTCTATAGTAAGGTTGCCTCCTACACAGCCATTTATACAGGCTTGACATTCTAGAAATGCTACATCCTTTATCTTTTGATCTTGTATTTTTTCTAATATCTCCATCACATTTTCTATACCGTCGATTGCTAAATACTCCCTTATCCCTAGTGCTTTGCTTTGTCCCTCTACTCTCCCCCAATTTAAACCTTTACCAGAGGGACAAAAGCTATCAACACCTTCACAGGATTTCAATTCCTTGCTAAGCATTAAAAAGGCTGATTTTATAGATAGGGTACCATTGATATACTGGGTCCTTGTATCGGCAGACAGATTTGTATTATATAATTGTGCTGTGCAAGGCGAAAAGTAATATACACCGATTTCCTCGTTACGTAGCTCTAGTGCCTCCCGCGCCTTTTTCCGAGCCATATATGCTGTTATTTCAGCCGGAGATTTGATAGGCAATATATGCTTGGTTAATTCATGAAATCGCAGTTGTATCAATCGTATAACAGCTGGGCAGGAAGAAGAAATAATAGGCAGCTTCTCCTTTGCAGCAACATATTTCTTTGTATACTCCGTGATAGCCTTGGTTCCCAAGGAAAGATCTACTACCTCATCAAAGCCATATTTTTTTATACCATCGATGATTTCAGGAGGTGTTATTTCATCATTAAATTGACCATATAAAACAGGGTCGATGATGGCAATCCTATAGGAATATCGAAACATATCCTCGATACCATGTAGAATCCCAGTAAAGGCATTGAATGAACATGTTTGTATACAGGTGCCGCAGTGAATACATTTGCTTTTAATGATTTTTGCTTTACCGTTTTTCACTCGAATGGCTTGTACGGGACAATGCTTTATACAATTGGTACATCCTTTACATTTTGTGGCCTCCACCACTACATCCTCTATTAAACTGCACACAACAATTCCTCCTAAGCGCATAATGAATATTGCTCCTTCTCCTCCTACCCCTTCAACAAGACTGAATTCCCATCATCCTAAGGATAGAGAAGGATTCTACATAATCCTAAAAAACTATATTAAAAGGTTGCTACTGTATGAAACTGTTTTTTTCTATATACCGTTAAGGATAGCTTTTGAAGATCAAAATCAATGTCTGCAGAGTCCACTAGCGATCCTAGTAGGCTTAACTGGATTTCACCGGAATTGTCCCCCAGCAGCTGCCAATAGCATTCCTCAAGCTCTATCTGTCGCGGTGAGTTTAGGGCCTCACTTAGCTTCTCAAGATCCTCCGGTGGACGACAACAGGTGCCCTCCAGCATAATTTTGCATTCATTGTCTGTGTAGCATAATTGCATCTGTATATCATTGATTTTATGTTTATAATAATAACCGATTAATTCATGGAGAATCCTAATGCTTTTCGTTCTTTCATTCATCATTTTTATCTAACTCCTTCTCCGTATTGAAGAGATTTTTATCCTCTTTCTACCAATTTAATAGAATTATTATATATAAACAGCTCCCATTTACTCAAGTAGATTTACTTTAACGGTCATATTTGGGGTGCCAGTGGATTGTTTTGTTTTTGGGAGCCTATTATTCCTCTACAAGTGGTATTTAACTGTCTTTTTACCGCTTAACCTCCAGATTCAACCGCTTATTTTCTATAATGGCACTTCCCTCGCCTCTACAGACCGTTGATTTAATCACTGGACGGCATGCGGATGTTTTCCACCAACTGAACAATTTCTTTTGGGGGTGGTGGTGTACCTCTAGATGCCAAGAAGGCAGTAGCAAAGTTGATAAGCATCCCAACCACCCCTATTCCCTGAGCATTTATACCAAAGAAGCTGTCCAGCATGGGTTTTTCAGTGCCAAACAATTGTTGAGACTGCATCATAAGAATCATGGCAATGGTAAAGACTAAGCCATTGATCATCCCTGCTGTGGCTCCTTCACGATTCATCCGCTTATCAAATATCCCCATTAATAGGGCTGGAAAAATACTGGCAGCTGCTATACCGAAGGCAAAGGCAACCACCTCTCCCACAAAGCCAGGGGGATTGATGCCAAACCAACCGGCTATCAGAACTGTAATGAAAATCACCAGTCGGGCAACCAGCATTCTTTCTTTTTCAGTGGCATCCGGCTTATAAATCCGATAATAAAGGTCATGGGATATAGCGCTGGACATAGCAATCAATAGTCCCGATGCTGTAGACAGAGCCGCTGCCAGACCTCCCGCCGCCACTAGTGCAATAATAATGGGTCTTAGACCTGCCACTTCAGGGGTAGAGAGAACAATGATATCATGGTCGATCTTTAGCTCGTTTGTATCCTCATTGGCTGAAATATTTAGTAGTCCATCTGCATTTTTATCTTCAATCTGTAATAATCCTGTTGTCTCCCATTTTGATACCCAGTCCATTTCCCTCACTTGTTGAATGGGTTGTTGATTAAGACTTTGAATCAGATTATACTTTGCAAAGGCCCCCACCGTAGGAGCGGTTGTATAGAGCAAAGCGATAAATATAATTGCCCACACCCCAGACCACCTGGCGGCCCTAACAGTTTTCACTGTATAAAACCTTATAATTACATGAGGTAGTCCGGCTGTACCCATCATCAGGGCCATTGTCACCATAAAAACATTTAGCTTCGATAGATTTTGGAAGGGGGCGATATATTCACCAAAGCCTAATTCACTCTGTATCCCCGTTAGTCTTTCAGCAATATCTGAAAATGTTAAAGCCAGCTGTGGAATAGGGATTCCTGTTAGTTTCAGTGATATGGCAACAGCTGGAATAAGATATGCCAGCATCAATATACTATATTGTGCAACCTGGGTCCATGTAATCCCCTTCATCCCTCCAACAACCGAAAAAAAGGAAATGATGACCATACCAATGATAATGCCAGTGGTAATGTCCACCTGTAGATATCGACTAAAGACAATGCCTACACCCCGCATTTGTCCTGCCACATAAGTTAATGAGACGATGATGGTGGCCACCACTGCTATCACCCTTGCACTATTTGAATAATACCGATCTCCAATAAAATCCGGTACCGTAAACCTGCCAAATTTCCGGAGATATGGTGCCAAAAGTAAAGTCAGTAAAACATATCCTCCCGTCCAACCCATCAAATAAACGGTTCCATCATATCCAAGAAAGGATATCAAGCCCGCCATGGATATAAAAGAAGCTGCAGACATCCAATCAGCTGCAATGGCGGCTCCATTGGCTATAGCTGGTATATCATTGCCGGCTACAAAAAAGCTTTTGGTGTCCTTGGCTTTTGCTCTCCAGCCAATATAGATATACAATGAAAATGTTATCGCCACTACGATTAATGTCAAAAATTCAGTACTCATCCTTTAAACTCCCCCCTTAGTTGATTCCGTCCTTTTAATGCTCACATCTTTATCCAGAAGATCCATACAAAGAACATAGACGATAATGATTCCCACAAATACTAAGATAGCCCCTTGGTGAGCTAACCAAAATGAAAGGGTTACACCAAAAAAACTAACCCCGCTTAACACGTCTCCTAAAAGAATAACAGCAACATAAGATACCGAAGCCCATATTGCCAGCAGGCTGGAAATAATTTTTAGGTTTTTATTCCAATAGGACTGCTGTGCCTTTTTCTGATTTTCCATGATTTCACCTCCCTTTGATGAAGATTGTTTATAATATCAGCTATCATATAATCCCTCTCTTGATTTTTCAACGATTATTCCTGTAACGGCTAAAATTAAGGCTTCAATGGATTGTAGCTCTATTTATCTGAGTTTTTTCTCTGTAGTAGATTTCTTTACCAGCAAATGACCGCTTAGATGGTGAAATGAACCTTTTAATGTAGATATCCATCATTCATCCTCTTTCAAAGTAGGAAAAAACAAAAAGAAAACCTATGGCTCTAGTGCTAGAACCATAGGTTTTCTTTATAAAACTGTATCCTTTAAAAATCCAATAGCATTTTTAATTTTTTTGCCTGTCTTCTACTGACGGGTACTGTGGTATGCTCCTTGTCCCGCATCACCAAAATATAGGTTCCATTGAAAAAGGGCGATATCTCCAGTACTTTGTTTAGATTGACAACATAGCTTCTATGGGATCTAAAAAATATTTTGCTATCCAGTTTGTCCTCTAGGGCTATCAAAGAAGATCGACTGGTCAAGACCTTATCATGGGTCCTAATCAGTACAGATTCATTTTCTGTATAGGCATAGATTATATCATTGGTATCTATCAAAATGATTTTACCATTGAACTCGGCAGTTATCCGATTGACCCTTTCAACCTTTGTATCCTCATGGAATTTTTCTAAGGGATGGGTTTTTAAATCGTCTTCTAGGTTGTTGCCTTGTGGCTCTTCTTGAACCCTATAGTTCTCAATTGCTCGATTTATGGCTCTCTTTAATTTATCCTCATCAATGGGCTTTAGGATATAGTCTGTAGCATTGACATCAAAGGCCTTCACCGCATAGGAATCATAGGCGGTAACATAGATAATCATGGGTGGATTCGGCATTTGCTGTATGATATTGCCTAGGTCGATACCATTTGTATTGGGAAGATTGATATCTAAAAAAACTAAATTATATGCTACTGATTTTATTAGTTTAAGTGCTTCCTGAGAGTTTGTAGCTTCTCCCACGATATTGATACACTCATAATCACTCAGCATAAAACGGAGCTCATGTCGAGCAGCATATTCGTCATCTACGATTAAGGTTGTAAGTTCCATAGTATCATCACCTACTTATTCTTTGTATTTTTGTGGGGGACGCTGAACCAAACCTTTGTCCCTTTCCCATAGATACTTTCTATATTTAGACCATATGCTTCACCATAGAGGATCTTCAATCGTTCATTTACATTATATAACCCTACGCCACAGCCTGTTCCGAAACCAGGCTCCAGCACCTTGGGTAAGGTTTCGGCAGGAATCCCTACCCCATCATCCTCCACCACAATGATGGTTTCCTCTAGATTAACATGAGAAGAGATTCTGATCTCACTTGACCCTTCCTTTGGTAAAATCCCATGCTGTATCGCATTGTGGACAAGGGGCTGTACTGCTAATACAGGGATTAGACACTGTTTTGTATTTTCCTCAATATCTTTAATAATCTTGAGTTTATTGCCAAACCTAGCCTGCTCGATTAACACATAATCCTGTATGTAGTTTAATTCTTCCTCTAGGGTGATAAAGGGGCCATAATTCCCCAACAGATATCTTAATAATGTAGAAAGCCTCACCAAGAGACGTCTAGCAAATTTAGGGTCCTTTAAGATATACATATTTATGGTGTTTAACGCATTAAAAAGGAAATGCGGATTTATTTGTGCCTGCAATGCCTCCAGCTGTGCTTTTGTAGCCAATTGTATCTGTCGATCCAATTCACTTAACTCGATTTGTAGGTTCAGTATTTGGGCCAATCCAATGGACAAATCAATGGTGTTATTGGATATTTTTTCTGTTCTTGTGTAATACAGCTTTAGGGTCCCCACCACACTGCCTTTATTCAGCAGCGGAACAATAATAGCAGATTGTAGTGGACAAATACAATCTTTCATTTGACAGTTGAACTCGTTTTTACTATTTACAATCTTCATTTGACCCGTATGGATGGCTTCATAGGTTGCCTTTGTTACAATAGGCTTGCCTACAGGATGCGCTTCACAGCCTGCCCCGATAAATGTCAGGGTCTTTTCTTTATCTGTAATGGCTACTGCATCAACACCACTAATCTTTTTTATAATCTCTGCCAGCTGTAATGCAGTTTCTTCATCCAAGCCTTGCCTTGGTTTTTCAATATCCTTATTGGTTCTAGCAAGCATATTGCTTAAAAGATGGCTGTTGCTGATTTTCCTGAAGATAAGTTTTCTTTCGAGATAAAGGAATAGACCCATGCTGCCTAGTAGATTTACGCCCCCCAATACTATCAATATTGAGCGAATATCCGGCAGTAACAAGATAAATACTGTATGTATTGCCATCAGAAAATAAAATAGGTATTGAAAGCTTGATTTCAAAAAATAGTTTATTATCTCCTTTAACCTTTTCATATCATACCCATATCCTTGTCCCCTTTTTTATATAGATCCCTGTTTTCTCAAGTCATCCTCAGTCATAGCGAAGGATCTTGGAGCCTCCATAGCCAGGAATGTAATTGCTTGAAAAACTTAATAAAACATAGTATAACATATTTAACAAATAATTCAAATATTTAAAAAAATGTATACTTCCCTTTTATTCATTTAAGATCCTCCATATTATGATATAATAATGAAGGATAATTTTAGTGCACCATCAGTAGAAGTATTATTGCATACAGAAAGGTGATATGAAATGATCAGAAAATTTATTCCTTATTATCGACCTCACTTACCTTTATTTATCATGGATTTTAGCTGTGCCTTTATCATGGCAGCAATGGATTTGGTCTTTCCTTTTGTTGTTCGTATGATGATCAATGATGTTTTTCCTGCCCAAAACCTTGACATGATTCTTTGGATAGGAGCAGGCATGCTTGTACTCTATATAATAAGAAGTATTTTACAATATATCGTGGATTATTGGGGTCACGTCTTAGGTACTAGGATGGAGCACCATATGAGAAAGGATTTATTTCAGCATTTGCATAAGCTATCCTTTAATTATTTTGATAACACCAAGACAGGCCAAATCATGTCTAGGCTGGTAAATGACTTAAATGAAATCTCAGAGCTGGCCCATCATGGTCCAGAGGATCTATTTATTGCCTTCGTTACCCTAACAGGCTCTTTTTTCATCATGCTGTCCATCCATTGGCAGCTGACTTTAATCACTTTCTCTTTGATACCGATTGTTTTGATCTTTACCATAATAAAGAATAGAAAAATGCAGCAGGCCTTTAGAGCCCTACGGGTAAAGCTAGGAGATATCAATGCTCAGGTGGAGGATAGCATCTCTGGTGCACGAGTAGTAAAATCCTTTACCAACGAGGTTTATGAGGAAGAAAAATTTAAGATAGGCAATGATGCCTTTAAGCAATCAAAGGAAGGTACCTTTAAGGTGATGGCAGAATTTTTCTCAGGGGTTACTTTTTTCGCCAATGCTATTCATTTGATTGTCTTGATTTTTGGAGGAATTTTTATCTATCAAGGAAGTATGGCACCGGGAGATTTGATAGGATTTTTGCTCTATGTTTCCATGTTTTTACAGCCTATGAGGAAGCTAACCATTTTGGTGGAAAACTATCAAAAAGGCATGGCAGGCTTTCATCGTTTTCTTGAAACCCTGCAGATAGAGCCAGAGATTGTGGATGCCCCAGATGCAGTAGCTATCTCTGACGTAGAGGGTAAAATCACCTTTGAAGATGTAACCTTTAGCTATAATAACCGAGAAAATGTTCTAAAGGATATCAATTTCTCTATTTTCCCAGGAGAAACAGTTGCCATTATCGGGCCCTCCGGCGGTGGAAAAACAACCCTGTGCAACCTAATCCCGAGATTTTATGAAATCGAAAAAGGTGTCATTCGGATTGATCATAAGGACATCAAAACCATCACCCAAAGATCCCTCAGAGAAAATATCGGTATCGTCCAACAGGATATCTTTCTTTTCTCTGGTACCGTAAAAGAAAACATAGCCTATGGTAAGGTAAATGCCTCTGATGACGAAATCATAAAGGCTGCCAAGGAAGCCAATGCCCATGATTTCATCATGAATCTGGAAAATGGCTATGACACCTATATAGGGGAGCGGGGAGTAAAACTGTCGGGGGGACAAAAACAACGATTGTCCATCGCCAGGATTTTCTTAAAGAATCCACCCATATTGATCTTAGACGAAGCCACCTCTGCCCTAGATAATGAAACAGAAAGAGTCATCCAGGAGTCTCTACAGCAGCTTGCTGTCAATAGAACCACCTTGATCATCGCCCATCGTTTAGCAACCATAAAAAATGCTGATAGAATTATGGTTTTAACGGAGGATGGCATCGTTGAGGAAGGCAGTCATGAAGGTCTATTACAAAAAAATGGTGTTTATGCAAGACTATACAAAGCACAGTTTAATGGATTAGCTCCCAATATGGCTTAAGCTTTTTGTTGTTATGACCTGTTTTTCTGTATATATCTATAATAAAATCAATGTTTTTTGCGAATCATCTGATGTAGATTAAGATTTTGGGATAATGAATAAATCAAATTTATTTATTATCGCTTTTACTTTTACTTTAGAAAGGTTGGAAATCCAATGAGAAAATTTAATGCTTGGATCATCGCCATCATTACAGTTGGTACAATATTTTATCTATCCTCCATCCCAGGGCTAAGGGTACTGCCAGTGCTAAGACAGCTGAATACTGTTATCATGCGTTTTGATGTGTATTTTGTGCAAATCGCTGAGTTTATTTCTCAACGTCTGCCGATGGATGTCAATGAGCTGTCTCCTATACAGGCCGCCAGCAATGATTTCTATATGTATGCTAAGGCCAACCCTGTCATCATAGAATTTTTATTGAGAAAGATTGCCCATGTTGTTGTATTTTTCTTCTTAACCATTGTCATATTCTTTCTCTTAAATCAATATACAAAAAAATCCGTCTCAGCTGCCCTTCTAGCCTTCTTTATGGCTTTTACTTTTGCCGCCCTAGACGAATATCGTCAATCCTTTGTGGATGGCAGGGTCAGCAGCTTGATTGACGTAGGGATTAACTTGATCGGCATTACCATGGCCACCGGCTTGATTTTCTTTGCTATCATTATTACAAAAAAAACCTCAAAAAAGGAAAATGCCCTTGATAAGTAAGGGCTAACCTGTCGAAGAAGTCAAATAATGCAGGGAAAAATCAAAATCGTCATTCTGAGCTTTAGCAAAGAATCTTAGACTTCTTCAACAATCTACATCCTTAATAAATAAAGGGTTTCTGGAAAAATATTGATTGGTAAAAAATATATATAGATTTTGTAATTTCCCCCCTTTACAGAGGGAAGAATATATTATATAATAATCTTCGTGGTATTAATATGCCTAGTTTAGTGCTGATGTAGCTCAGCAGGTAGAGCACTTCCTTGGTAAGGAAGAGGTTCGGCGGTTCGAGTCCGCTCATCAGCTCCATTTACTTAAGAAAAGATGCGGTTTCTAGAAAAGGTCTGGGGGTCGTGTTTTTTTTGTGTTTGTAATCATCAACTATAATTAGTTAGTATTATAAACTGATGCTAAAGCTACTTTCTACAAATAAACTACTATCCTTTAATTTTCCAGCGTCATACTTTGACATTTTTCAGCTTGCAAATTGTAAGCAATGGATTGCTGGATATAATTGGTTTTGAGATGGAAATATAAAAATAAGCCTAATTCTCCAAAATTCTATAATCCAGCGATGTAACAGACTGAAGTTTAGAGTATACTTTTATTTGCCTTTGGTAGTAAACTAGGCGGCATTTCATGCTTTAGTCTCCATATAATGCTCATAGGCTTATTTCCTGAATGGCTTACGTAATCACAGGTTCCTAGAAATACAAAGGGTGATGTAACACCACTTTCAGTTTTGTATTCCCTTAAAAACATGGCTATTTTGTTTCCTGTGTTCCTATGATTGATATACCTTTGGGCAGTTTTGCTGTCTTCTGATACTTTGCTTTGTGTCTGCCAATGGAATAATTTTTCATTAATTGCATAGTCTTCATACATAGTAGAAGGAGAAAAATCCTTTTCGGATTTATTCAAGGTGACAAAAAATATATCTAAGCTTTTATCTTTAAAATATTTTACTCCCTCTCGAAAAGAAGGACTACTTTCCTCATTATAGTAACCAAAGGCAGCTAATACTTGAGCAGTGGTATAACTACTGTGCACCCCTAGAGGACAAGGGAAACCAAATTCGTGTTCGATTTCTAATAGGCTTAGGTTGTCATCGTTATACTGCAATATTTCTAGCATTTCTTTCTTAATGTCCTTATTCTTCAATATTTCGTTGACTCCTGCTTCTATTGACACAAAGCCTTGCTTCTCTGGTGGAACATTATAAAAAGAATAGTAGACCATATTTAACATGAGCTGCTCTTCTTGGTTATTAATTATTGGGTAGTTTATATAGTCAATCAAGAATTTCAGCAATTTCCTTGAATTCAAATGAAATAGGCTGGTTAATCTCTTAGCAAAGGTGCTGCTATCTAAGGAAGTACTACTATCTTTTAAACCAGCTTCTACCTTCATACTATCAAATGTCCTATCCCCATATCTTCCATATAGTTCATATAGAGACAGATGATAATGCTTTAAAAAGTTTGATAAAGTTAGGTCTAATCCTGTATCTTCTTTAAAATACTTTATCTTTTCTATTAAGTTTTTCTTTGTATTTGAACTGTCTTTAATATTTCTTAGTATGTATTCTTTGGCTTGTTTTTCTAGCTGTATAAAGCATCCTCTCGGCAGATTATAAAAGCCATTTTCTACATAATGTCTTACTGAATGCTTCGTTTTTCCTGTTAATGCTCTAAACTTTTCTTCAAAATTATAGTTTTTATGAGCTTGTCCTACAAAGTCTAAAACAGTCAAGCATTCTTTTCCCGCCGCCAATCTCAACCCTCTACCTAATTGCTGTAAAAAAATAGTTAAACTTTCAGTAGGTCTCAAGAATAGAACTGTATTAATCTCTGGTATGTCTACCCCCTCATTGTACAAATCTACTGCAAAGATAAATCTAATATCGCCGTTAACCAATTTATCTTTTGCTTCCTCTCTAGTTATCCTATCTGTACCTCCATGCAGGGCTATTGAGGGTATATTCACCTTATTGAAAAAGTTAGCCATGTATTTGGCATGTTCTATGCTAACACAGAACCCCAGCCCCTTAACTTCATTTATATCAGATACGTATTGATAAATGTTTTTTACGACTACATCATAAGTTCTTTTGTCACTTAGAGTATATACCTTTTCTAATTCCCTAATGTCGTATCCTTTTCTGCTCCACTTGAGTTTTGAAAGGTCCACTGTGTCACTTACACCAAAATATTGGAATGGCGATAACAGCTTTCTATCTATCGCTTCTGTTAACCTCATTTCGCTGGCAATTGTATTATCAAAATACTCTAATATGTTTTTTCCGTCCATTCTCTCGGGTGTTGCAGTAAGCCCCAGTAATATTTTTGGTTTGTAGTACTTCAAAAGTTGTTGATAGGAGTCTGCAGCAGCATGATGAAATTCATCTACAATAATGAAATCATAAAAGTCTTCTGTTGTATTTTCGTGAAGCTTATGACTATTAAAGCTTTGAATGCTGATAAATAGGTTCTCAAGAGCACTAGGGCTGTATCTGCCTACTAATAGTTCTCCAAAGTTATTATCCTTTAGGATAGCTCTAAATGTATCTCTACTTTGTTTCAATATTTCTTCTCTATGGGCTACAAATAAAAGATTTGTTGGTCCACTACCTTCTTTCTTATAATTTTTATAGTCAAAAGCAGATATTACAGTTTTTCCAACTCCAGTAGCAGCCACCAATAGATTCTTATTCCTACCATAAACTTTCCTTTCTACCTGTAGCCTCTCTAATATTTCTTTTTGATAATGATAAGGCTGGATGTCAAAATTAAATGTAAAACCATCATGGTCTTTCTGCTTTTCTTTATTAAGAGCATTTTTTAGCTTTAGTATATCCTGTTCATTATCTACGTTAAAGGGTATAAACTCGTCGTCATTCCAATAGCTTTCAAAGGTGGTCTCAAACTTTTTGATGATATCAAAGGAATCCTTTTCAGTTACTTTAATGTTCCACTCCAGCCCAGAAGTTAATGCAGGATTAGAAAGGTTTGAGGAGCCTATGTAACAAGTACTGAATCCAGTTTCTCTTTTAAACATATATGCTTTCGCATGTAATCTTGTTCTATCTACATCATAAGAAATCTTAACCTCTGTATTCTTTAATTTACTTAACTCCATAACAGCCTTTAAGTCTGTAGCCTCCATATAAGATGTAGTGATAACCCTTAGTTTCCCATTTTTTTGTTCTGTGAATCGCTTTAATTCCTCATATATACACCTTAGCCCGCTCCATTTTATAAAGGAAACCAGCATATCTATAGAGTCACAAGACAAAATCTCTTTTTGCAATTCACCTAACATATTAGGCTCATAATTTGACCCAGTAAATAATGAACTTTGAGAGATTGGTGTAATAGGTCTAATAATCCTCTCTTTCTTTATGCTTTTAAGACTATTAATTTTAGAATATACTGAGGTTAAAATCTCTCCTTCTTCTGAAATTTTAAGCTTCTCGAACTCATTAGCATCCAACCTATCACTTAAGATACTTATAACATCATTGCAAGTTCTAATCTGACTTAGTAAAGCTTCCTTATCATCACTTGCATTCTCTCTAGCATATCTAAGAACACGTCTAGTTACTTCCGAGATATAGGAAGATAAAACCTTTCTGGCTTCTTCAACGTCGATATTCTCTTTACCAATTTCATAATAATCAATAGATAATTCCTCTAGTTCTTTTTTAAGCTTACTACTTATTATTTCTTCGTAAATCCCTTCCTTAAGCATTACCTTCACCTCGTTTTCTCTCGGAGTAACCTACTACTCAAATATATGGACTTTATGTAATGGATGACTTATATCATTCCTATTGCCTAATAAACTTTTACCAACTTAACTCCCTTGGTAAATCCACCTCGTTCTTCTTTTTTCTTAATCCTTATATCTTCTAACTCCTTCATTGTCACATTCCTATGATGTAAAATCCCATGGATTACTTCTACTATGTCTGTAAGCTCTTCAACATCATTGGTTTCAAGGTATTCCTGAACCTCTTCCTGTAATTTTTCATTTAATAGCTGCTTTAGTTCCTCTCCCTTTACAATTTCCGTCTCGCATTTTTTATTGTTCTCCTCTATTGCTTTAGGGATGTCATCCCTAACAAGCTTATTATAGATCTTTTCACTCATGTTGGTCCTCCTCTCTAGTATGGCACTAGTGGTATTTTTAGATTTCTGATACCACCCTAGGGTTTTCAACATCGCCTTTATATCTTGGTATAAGGTGCACATGTAGGTGCATGATTGTTTGTCCAGCATTCTCATTCACATTGATGCCGATATTATATCCATCAGGATTATATTTTTCTTCTAAAATACCCTTGCATTGATGTATTAGGTTATATATAGCAATCATTTCTTATTCAATTATATCAAAGAAGTTCTGAAAGTGCCTTCTAGGGATATTCAGCATATGCCCTTGATTTAAAAGCTAAACTTTACTAAACCACACCAATTTTGTCAGCTAATCCTATCTATTTCTTAGCCTTAGCCTCTTGTTGGATTGTACTATATTCTTTTTTAACTTCCTCATAAGCTTTTGGGAACTCTTTATCTTTTTTAATTTTGTCTTCAACAATTTTCTTTACATCTATTTTCTTAAAAGCCATCAATTCTACCTCACTTCTTTATTTTGGATTATCATATAACAAAATTAATACATTCTTTATGCTTTATAAGAATTTTTTTATAAAATATTTCTATTATATTCTACCACTTTTTCTACCCAAACTTCTACTAAGAGTATATTTTATATGCTTTTCTAAAAACCAATAAAACCCCTTCCCTCACATTACTAAGGAAGAGGTTCGGCGGTTTCTAGAAAAGTTCATGCTGCAGAATTTCGTTGCATAGAAGTTCACTTATTACTGCTTTTTTATTCATAGGCTATGCTTAAATCTATAACACATACATTTTCTTCGCTAAAGTAATAACCATAGTGATTTCTAAGCTGGTTTAATTCCTCCTTGTTGAGTGATAAGTTAGGTATAATCACCTGAATACTACCGGTGTCATCTACTAGCTCTGCACTTAGGTAATCCTCTATATACGGTAAAGTATTGGCGCTTAGATCTGTTGTACTTGGCAACTCATCATTATTAAGCTTTCTTATGTTTTCTAAATGACCTTTAATGATTATGCCTCTAATGAAATCACTATCCTCTTCCTTCATTGAGATGATATCCGATACAGTGATGTCATCATGTATTTCTATTTCTTCTCTCTTTATTGTGTTTAACCACTGATTTACACGACTTCGCCAGAATTCTTCATAAGCATCATTATTCATTATTTGAATGGACAAGAGGGTGAAATCTTCCATATCTTCTTCTAATGGAGTTAATATCACTTCAAAATGCACTTCATCGATTCTTTTATACCAACGGGCCTGCCCATATTCACTACTTCTTCTATTGCTGCTATACTGAAGAAATTCCTGATATGCTTTTTTGTAATCCTCATCATTTCCATATAAAACACAGGCCAATTTAAACATATCTTCCCATTCATCTTCATTAATCCTGGCTCTTAAAGATTCCTTAGATAGATTTGACGGAGAATAGAAATTTACTGCCAAATACCTGCCAGTATCTTCACTAAAACTACTTATATTGCAAATAATTTTATCATCTCTATTTTTTAGTACATAAAGCATATGTCCATCATTAAAGGATTGTGGATTTTCTTCTATATCCCATGTTATTCCTTCCTGTGCTAAAACTTTTTCTACAACTTTTCTTTCAAGAGGAAAAGCATATTTAGTTTCTTCCGAGTCACATGCAGTAGTCAAGATTGTTAATAAAAATACTAAAATCATTAGATAGACAATTTTTTTCATGATCTCTCCCTTTCTCTAATCTTTTCATCTCAACTTGCTCTAATTTTACCATAATTTTTCTTCTGTTCAAATATATAGATAACCTTCCTACATGCCATGCTGACTTCCTTCACCTATTTTGTTTGATAGATTTTTTAGCATTTTTTTAGTATTTACAGAAGGTCAACTATGTTACATAATAGAGAGGTATGAAAAAAAAGGGGGCTGACATCATGAATTATCTATTTATTTTTTTTGTATGTTTTTTATTGCAATTTTTAACATCCTTTGAAATGAATTTTATCAATCCAATCATCCCTTATTTATCCTCTTACTTTGGTATTGAAAAAAGCAGTGTTATTTATTTAAATTTTGGTTTCTTTTTTGTAGGGCTTTTTTCACCTTTTTTTGGCATGTTTACCGATAAAATAGGGAAAAAAAAGGGGCTTTTTCTAGCAACCCTCTTTTATATTATTGGAACCTTTTTGAGTGGTATTGCTTTTCACCCATATTTTTTCGCTTTCTCAAGGATGATTACTGGAATAGGCTCTCTAACGATAGGAGCTACCGTTATTGCTTATATCAGTGATTTTATACCCTTTAGCCAAAGGGGTAAGGCCGCTGGTAGTCTACGGATAGCCTTTGCCCTTGCTATTATGTTAGCCCCAATGTCAGCTTCCTATATGGTAGAAAGATTTAATCTTAAAACCCTTTATTTCATCGTATCCTCTATGGCTGTTGTGGTATTATTTCTATTGTTAAAATTACCTTCAGAACCTATCACAAGAAATACCAATGGAAAAACCATTGATTTTGTTATGCTGTTATCCCTGCTGAAGAACAGAACAACGCAAAAAGTTGTTTTAATCTCCTTTATGGTAATGGCGGCACCTTTATCCCTTTTTGGTTTTTTCTCTATATGGCTAGATCAGCACTTTTCTTTAGGCCAAAGGGAAATAGGCCTGATTTATACTTTAGTCAATTCTGGAACAATGGTTGGAGTAGCTGCTGCTACCATGCTTAGTGATAAAATAGGAAAGTTTATAACAGCTAAAATTGGTTTTATTCTTATGGCAGCCACTTTGTTTCCTCTATCTTTTTTAAATACCATTCCTTTGGTGGTGATTATTGTCATGATCAATGCCTTAGGGTTAGATGGTGGCTTCTTAGCCTTTCAAACCTTGGCATCAGAAGTAAATCCTAAACAGAGAACCCTGTTTATGACCTTAATATCTTTTTCCCACTCTCTATGCAGTTTAATATTTGTTGTAGCAGCCCCTCTATTATATAATATGGGAGGCTATAGACTTTTAAATTTTATCGGTGGTACCGCTTCAATTATCGCAATTATTACCTTATATTCCCTCTCAAGAGATAAAGTCGTTGATGAAGGGGTAAGTGAACTAGCTTAATATTTTATGATAGGCATCATAGGAGTCTATATCAAGCTTAAATTATTTACTTATGCTTTTTCCTCTCACTTTCTTATTATTTCTTCAACATAAGATTTACCCTTGCTAGCACCTGATTCTATTTTTGATATCATTGATGCTGATAAATTAAGTTTTTCAGACAACAATTTATTACTTGTATTACTATGCTTATCACTTAAAAGAACTATAGTTTTCGAATATTTGATATCTTTTGGATTCTTGTTATTTTGGTAATGTTGTCTCTAATTGTAACATTTTTATTCATACAAATTCTTTCTATTATCTTATATCTTATAAATACTTTTTTTCTATTTGTAAATAATTCAAGCCTGACCCTAAATTTTTGAGAAAAGGTCTAGCGTTCGTGTTTTTTACCTAAAAATGATGGGATATGTTTCCAATATAAAAGTTCATAAATAGAAATAACAAAGCAGAATCCTTTTTATTTTTATAGGGTTCTGCTATCTGTTCAATAATATTTAAGCCCTTTCATCAGCCTTATCCTTTTCTCATATTCCATGTCATTGTACTCATAATTATTACTCCTCTCTTTGTATATCATATTATATACCATTTATTATATATCATATGAAATATATATTTGGAGTAAATGTCAATCACTTTTTTTCCAGAGAATGGTCTTTATTTTGCACATGTGGATCATGGGGACATTTCGTTTGTCTTCACCTTAATAATGCAGTCCTTTTCTTATTTTATTTTTCAACCTTTCCAATGGCAACTTTACCTACTTCCAGTACTATGGTCATATATCCTATACTCACTCTTTCACAGATTATAGATAGCTTCTATAATTCTGTTTCATTTCTCTATTGGTATTCCTGATAAAGCTTTTATTTAGATCTCTTCTTCAAGAGTATCTTAACAAGGGAAAGAGGACAAGCGAAACGTCAGACCGCGTAATAATGGGTTATTATTCCATAAACATTTTAAATTTTTTCATACTAGATTAGCTAATATTTTCAATCAACATTGGGAATCTATAAAATTGGAGGCTACTAGAGGCTGTTTTACCCGTTAGTCTCCTTATTATTTCCTTTACTCCTAGTATATTTATTGCGCGTTTTATATTATAGGCTAAAAAAGCAAAAGAAATCTCCGCTTTTACTGACTGCATACCTTTTGTCAGAAAATACGTCATACCTAACCCCCTCTTTATCGTTCCAAAGGGATGTTCTACGATCATTTGCCTTTGTTTATAAAGAGCTTGGTTTTCTG
>NZ_FOHU01000041.1 GCF_900111615.1 Natronincola peptidivorans
CGTCCTTTAAACGAAGTCGATATGCTGACAAATGCCGATAATATGCCGGGCAAATGGCAGCTACTGATCTACTTAGGGCAACAAACCATCCTCTCACAACAAAACCAACCTTCCCCTTAAATGTGCCTTTGCACTTTTGCTAAACTTCATCGTTTCACCATCAATGCTGTGGGTTCCAGAGCATTATTTGTGGTATCATCAATCTATTTTTTTGATGTTTTCTTCTTTTAAGAAGGTACTCCCCCCACAAATCATGTTGTAAAATTTTGTTTCTTAGTTTTCATAACCTACTTTACACTATCTTATATCCAAGCCCTCGAACTGTTACGATCTCAAACTCATTAAAATCAGCGAACTTTTCTCTTAGCCTTTTTATATGCACATCCACTGTACGTTCATCAGCTTCAGATTCCATTCCCCATATTTCATCCATGAGCTGCTGTCTTGTAAATATATGCTTGGGATAGCTTAACAGCTTAAATAGGAGATAGAACTCTTTTTTAGGTAAAAGGATAGCATGCTGATTTTTATTCACAGTTAAAGCATTATAATCAAGCTCTACTTCGCCAATAACTAGTCGTTGATCGTTGATAATTCGTGAGCGACGTAATAATGCTGCTACCCGCAGAATCATCTCGTCCATATCAATGGGCTTCACCATGTAATCATCAGTTCCCACCAAAAATCCCTTCCTTTTATCTTCGAGGGTTTCCTTAGCAGTGACCATTAGGATTGGTAGATTATAATTTGATTTTCTAAGGACATCAGTTAAATCATAGCCATCCATATTTGGCATCATAATATCACTAATGATTAAATCCACATGGGATGTGTCTAGTATCTCTAAAGCTTCTATCCCATCTTTAACATTTAAGACATGGTACCCTTGTTGTTTTAAAACAGCTGTCATTAGTTTTTGTAGATTTTTGTCATCTTCTGCCACTAAGATATTTACCATTTCTCTTACCTCTTTCTTATATTCTTCCTAAAAACATAACCAGGATATTTTTTGCTTTATTGTCATCTAAATGTTCAATTCATTAATGACTTTTCACTCAACTGGTATTTATTTTGTATACTACTTCGTTAAAGATAGTCTTATTATAATAATCTAATATGAACTAAATATGAACTTTACGGTCTAAACTATATATTCCATATTTTTAAAAAATTATTAGACAGAAATTATGTATTTATAAAAGTCTAATTAAAAAAGTATTGTCTCTTGAAGTTGCTGAAAGACAATACTTTTACTTTGTTAATATTTTTTTCCTAATCCTTACTATATATGAATTAGAAATCGATGTCTATACATTTACCTCATTATTTATTTTTGAGGATGGTTGATTTGTGCTTTGGGCACTGCTAACAAAATAGATCAAACCCTGTTTTTTTACTATTATGAGACATTTTTCATAATCATTTGTATGGAAAGTTGTGGGAGTATAGAAAAATGGATCAATATCTATAGCTGGCTATCCATAGAAAATCTATCGATGATTAAATCCCTTAGCTGTCTATCCTCGAAATCTATATCTCCTTCTAAATGCACTACTATATTTCCTTTTTGGATTATCATTTCATCCCTATCCTCTGTTAATGCTAGATAATCCACATCCCATAAAGCCTTCATCTTATCATCTGTAATAATGGTTTTTGTTAAAAAATACATACCTCTCCACTTTATTCCTCTTTTTAATTCCTCTGTTATACCATTAAATATTACCTCAGCAAAGTATGGATGTATGGTTTGATAGTAATGAACCCTTATTCCCTTCCTTTCTCCATTGAAATCCCTAATTTCCCGATAATTATAATGCTTGGGGGTGATGGGACTCATGCCAAAATCAAACTCCCTACTGACGAGGCTCCCCTGCTGTGAGCCATCTAAAAGCTCCCCCACGGTTACGATGGGATAACCATCTGGTATAGAATCTTCCTTATAGGTATGAGTTACAGGTCTATTGATAAGGAGTGAATTGGCAATGAGTAGTGCAAATATTACAAACATGAAAGACAGAGTCACATAGATTACACTGTCCTTTTTATCAGTTGTCTTTTTCTTTATAAAGTATCTGAGACCTAATCCAATACCCATACCAAGCACTGGACCCAATAGGGATAGCATTACAATGCGAGGCATAAAAAATGCATCAACAACAAATGCCAGTATGAAAATAAATGCAATCGTCAATGCCGGACCATGAAATGCTATGATGCGTCTTCTAGCACTTTTCAAGGTTGGCTTTTCTATGGGTAATCCCCTTTTGACATTCCTCCTGGCCCTAAGTACCCTCATCAAGCCATAGACAGTGGAAGCTAGTATAGATATACAAAGTAAAGGAAATAAGAGGGTCCCTGCAACACCTACAAAGCTTAAAAGATTATTATGCTTTATAGGGAAATATCTAACCAATGCAATAACTGCAATAATTGAGAATATAAATAGACTCCGCAGCTCACCTCTCCATAAAGTAGTCTCAACAATTTTTTGTTCTAGGACTTCGTCAGTTTGAATAGGAATCGGATTCTTATCCCCATCAGCATAGAAGAACTGTAGATAGTCCTGTGATGTTATGAAGGTCCATCCTGACTCTTGGCATAGCCTTCTATATTCCTCTGCCTCTTTCGTATTCTCTGGGGTAAGAGGTCCTCCCTCTTTAAATACATCCACATAGAATTTCAATTTTTTAGGCTCTATAGCTCTAAATTTGGCTGTCATTCTACCAACCTTTTCCAGCATCCAACCCTTCTCAGCCATTTCCTCTAGATAAGCTTCTATGGCTTTATAGTCTAGGGAAAAGAATCCCCAAAATACCCTTTTGGTTTTATTTTTCATTAGGCCACCTTCTCCCCTCTAAGATATCCCTGCCGTCTGAAACCAATTGCTTTAATCGCTGATATTCATCCTTCAAAATATCTAAGCCTTTATCCGTTATAGTATATATCTTCCTTCTATTCTCCTCAGCCATCTGTACTATAATATTCTCCTCCTCAAATCTGGATAAAAGATTATATAAAGTACCAGCCCCGATCTTTACCCTACCCTCAGTACGCCGATCTACTTCCTGCATGATGCCATAGCCATGCTGAGGATCTGTCAAGGTCAAAAGTATGTAGTACATGGGCTCAGTTAAGGTTTTTAATTGTTCCCTTGCCATAGCATCCCCTCCTTTGTATCTATATCGATATTAGATATATCTATTATCAATATAGTATGCCTTTCTAGTCTATTTGTCAATATTTTTTTGTAGACTATTCTAAGGGGCCATACAGCTTAGAATTTATTGCAAACGCTCATTGCAGGACATGGGATGTCAGTCCCTATGTCTTCTTATTTTCTTTTCTTTATTAAAAATTGTTCTATTTTTTAGGGAATCCATTTCTATGACCTCCCTTTTTCTATAGCATAAAAGAAATATTTTTTACATATCCGCGTTTTCCTGCACAAGTTTGTAGGTTTATATTCAGTAAAGCAGTGAAATATTTCTACAATTCCTGTCTGTCCTTCAGTCTATCTAATTCTCCCAGTATCTCATGATACTCCTTATCCAGTGCCGCTACATCATCCTTTTTCGATGGTATCGATAATCTTCCGATGACTTCTGATAAGCGATTTTTCAGTATAAAAATCTTTTTTTCTATTTCTTCTTCCTCAGCATCTAAGGATTTATTTTTGCTGGCCAAGTATGCTGTATAATTTCCTGGAGATATTTTTATTTTGTGGTTTTCGATGGTCATGATATGATTTGCAACAGCATCTACAAAGCTTCTATCATGAGAGACAAATAATAAGGTTCTATCATAATCCTGAAGTGCTTCCTCTATTGCTTCAAGGGCATTGATATCTATAAAATTAGTAGGCTCATCTAATATAAGTAAATTTATATCCTGTAGTAATATCTTAGCAAAGGAAACCTTTACCCTTTCACCACCACTTAATACAGCGATTTTTTTGTAAACAGCTTCTCTTTTAAATAACAACCTAGCCAACAATAGCCTTGCAAAGTTTTCAGGGTATATGCTGCTTTCCATAATATTTTCTATGATACTTACCTTTTCATCTAGAATATCCATATCCTGACTAAAGTACCCTATACTTGCACCCTGAGCAACTTCTATTCCTTTATCATTTTCCATAATCATTTTAATCAAGGTGCTTTTACCACAACCATTGGGACCAATTAATCCTATCTTAGAGCCATTATAAATATTAAACTCTGCATCTTTAAATATCATTTTATTTCCAAATGTCTTGTTGATATTTTTTCCTGCTATGATTATTTTGCTATGGAGTCTATCCGCATCCATAATGTCAAATTGAATTCTCTTTTCCTTCTTAGGTTTATCTTTAGCTTCCAGATGTTTCATTCTGTTTTCAGCATTTTTAACTGCCTTTTCAAGATTAGCCTTTGCCCTTTGGTTTCCCATTTTATGCAGCCTAGCTTCAGAATTTCCCATCCTTTTGGGAGCCTTTCTTATGCTTTTTGCTTTTTGTTTTGTATCCTTCATTATTTCTTCCAGTCGTCTCTTTTCTTTCATATAAGCTTCATATTCAAATACAGCTCTTTCTCTTTCTTGGATCTTTTGATCCCTATAGTGACTATAGTTACCGTGATAGATTTTTATCTCACTATTTTCTATTTCTAATATTTTATTGCATAGTTTATCTAAGAAGCTTCTGTCATGGGATATCACAATCAGCACGCCTTTGTATTCTTGAAGTCTCTCTGCCATCAACTGAATTCCCTCCATGTCTACATTACAGGTGGGCTCATCAGCTAATACTAATGGTGGATCCCCCGCTAAAGCCACCGCCAGCTTAAATCTAGTTTCTTCTCCTCCGCTCATATTCTCTCGCCAAACAGCTTCAATACTTAATTTTGAAGCTAGTTCATCACTTATGCTTTTAGCTTCTGGTTCCTCCAGCTGGGTTATATAGCTATAGTTCCCATATAGCTTAACCCATCCCTCATCAGGCTCCAGCCTTCGACACAATATATTCATCAGAGTGGTTTTACCTGCACCGTTGGCACCAACAATGCCTATTCTATCTTCAGAATAGATTTTTAAATTGTCTATATCTAATAGCAACCGATCCCCAAAGTATTTCTTTATTTTACTGCATTCAATTAATAGCATAAAAAAATCCTCCCTGTCATCGGAGAGGATAGTATCTTAACAATATCATAATCTTAATGCATCAGAAGTAAAATCAGGCTTAATTTAAAGAGAATTTTTTCTCTTTAAACCATAGTCTAATCTAATTTATTTTTATAAGGATAGAATTGAAAACAATGTGTAAAGAAATGTATTTACACTTATAAAAATTTCAGTCCTTAATCAAGATTAAAATATATTTTTAGACAAGCTATCTACAGCTAGAAAATACTATCCACTCACAAATTTTCATAAAATGCATACCAATAAAACCTTAACTTCAGGCTTTATTATCATCTTCATTTTACTTAAATAGTTAAAGTGAATTATATTTTCATTTCTATAAATACCTTGCCCTTTCTTAATATTAGAGTTTAAATATACAACTTCATTATATAGATTATACCCTTTAGTGTCAACATATGTAAAGTTTTTACTAAAGTGTATAAAGGATACTTGTTAATTTAATAGAACAATTCTATATATCTTTTATTCTATTGAGATATGGTAATGGTTTGAGTGCTTTCATCCCACTCTATATTAGCACCCAGTGCTTGGCTGACAAAACGCAGTGGTACAAAGGTACGACCCGGTGGCAGGATTTCTGCCGGACAGTCCAAAGCGATTATATTGTTGTTCACCACTGCTGTATGTGATCCTATGGTCAGGATAATCTCTGTCTCCTGTTGTGTGATTCGCACCTGTCGACTTTCCTTTAGCCATTCTACCTTTGCTCCTAGCATTTCACTTACAAAGCGTAGTGGAACTAAGGTTCTGTTTGTTTTTGGATCAATCAAGGGGGCCGCATCCAGCTTGTAGGACCTGCCATTTATTATAGCTGTCCTGTCACCGATGGTAAGACTGATGATATTTCTCTGTTTCAAAGCCTCCGACTGCTTAATGATAGCAAAGGTGCTGAAACGATCCACTGAAAACTTGATACTTACAGGATTGCCGTCGGCATCAAAGATAATTTCCCCTCCAATGACTTTTTTCTCACCATCACTGTGGATGACAAATACAGCTAAGCTATCTAGGAAATCCTCTCTTTGTTGAGCATCCTCTGGAAAAGCTATTCCCTCCAATGGAAGTATAACTGTTGTTTCTCCCTTCAACGTTGTATTTACCATCGTTGGATTGCCTAATATTGCAGAACCTTCTCCATAGCGGGTTTCATCTAAGCCCTTCTGAACAATTTCTGCATCTCCCCTCTCCATCCTTAGTGATAATCCTTCACCTGCTTCTGCCAAGATAGCTACTAGGGTAGCAGGAAGCTCTAGGGTAGCCTGTTGCGTAGCTACGGTCACTTTCATATCAACAGAACTTTTA
Source organism: Natronincola peptidivorans (assembly GCF_900111615.1). Taxonomy (GTDB): domain Bacteria; phylum Bacillota; class Clostridia; order Peptostreptococcales; family Natronincolaceae; genus Natronincola_A; species Natronincola_A peptidivorans. The sequence continues at coordinate 6,490 of NZ_FOHU01000041.1, forward strand.
AGAAAATCTTCAGGTATGTTTATTATTGTTGTTGTCATTGGATTGCTTTCTATTTTAATCTCCATGGTTGTTTTGCCTTCTAATCTTGCGGCCACTAACTGCTGCTGTGCAGCAATTGTTTGCAAGGTGAAAATTTCTACCATTCCCCCACTGTCGGTAATGGTAGCCTGTTTTTCCAGTACTTCAGTACCAAGTGTTACAGTGTCTGTTGATACTCCTCCCGTCACATCAGGTATAGGTGCCGGTTGGGGTGGAGAAATTGGCGGGGTGTATCCTCCACCGCCTCCGCTCGAGGGTGCAGCCCGATTTATAGTTATGGTGTAGGTTTTTATAGTCACTCCGTCCTCTGCTGTTACCTCCACTGTAATTGTGTTAGCACCTACCTTTAATGCTATTGCCTCCGAAGCCTGTCCACT
>NZ_FOHU01000032.1 GCF_900111615.1 Natronincola peptidivorans
CCATTGACTTGGATCCATAACTATCTACTTTATCCATTATTATTTCTTTATAGTCATCTAGCTTGCTTTTTACTTCTCTTGATTTCCTAGCTACATCTCCAGAATTATTAATATATTTCTCTACTGTCCTCCTATCACAATTAAACCTTCTAGCTAGTTCACTTTTATTCAATAATTCAGCCTCCTCTCTCAACAGTCTTATCTGATTAGACACATCTTTTCGCATAATATTTCCCCTATCTTTTTTGAAAATATTATACTAAAAAATGTACAAATCTGTGTATTTTGAGATTAGAATTTTTGGCTAATTTGATTATATAATTTACAAGCATTTGAGCTATAGTAAAAAAAGTGTCCCCTGGCTGAACCGTATATCGTCCCAGAAATGTAGGGGGACAAGCTGGTGGAATTCTAATATATTGTTGTGTATACATAAATAAACCCTCCCTATAAGCTATTGCTTTATTTAGTAACAAACTACAATCAAAACAAAATGTTTCATTTTCATTCCTCTACTCTTGTTTGCATTTCTATTCTATATACAATATGCATACTTCAGGCTCTTTGTTCTATTCTGGCAGTTTATATATGGAACCATATTCTATGAAAAATATTCGCTGCAATTCATGATAACTCCAGCAGTTCAAATTTGGACTGCGTTAAAAATTAAAAGATGGCAAAGTCATAATCATAGAATATAATACAGCGAAAAAAGAAACATACCCTTGAGTTTCAAGAGGCAGAAGTGAATCACAGTCTGTAGAGGATTAAGGGATGGATATGTATGTAGATGAAGATTAAAAGGAGGGAGGAAGTGGATATGATGCCTTATGTTAGTGCACCCTATGGATGCTATTATGCTTTTGATTCTAGGCAATTTCAAATGACAACAATACCTCAAATGCAAGAGATGTATCAGATGTATGGGCCAAATTTCATATCAAATGTTGATACAAACCAACTTCAACCAATCTTAACAGATAATCCACCAATTACAAGTTTGGTTTTATTTAAAGAATTATCAGGATTTCCTAACTATGGAAACCCCAGTGGTAATGCTGATATTCTCTACAGGGGAAATCGAGGGGTATGGACCTTTGAAGTACCTGCCTTTTTCTTTATACCTGGACTTTTGAGGGCACAGCTTTATATTCGTGCTGTATTAGATGATCGAGCTGCCACGCCAGTACCACAATATTCTGCTACCATCAGTATCAATGGTAGAGTTGTACATCGTGGTCCAGTTCCATTAGAGCATGGTAGATCCTTTGGGCAAATTTTTGTGAATTGGAGAACACTGATCTTTGATGTACCAGATATTAGACGAATCAACCGAATAGTTATTACAAATACCTCTACGGGATTAGCAAATGATTGGATTGGGCTAGACTGGATGGAAATGAGATTTTTTCGTAGATAGCAATAAGCAAACTCCCTATACGCAGGGAGTTTGTTGTTTTTAATGATTTTAGAAAAAATTTATTACATAGAATTCTGGCTATAAACTAGATCTCTGTCCCCCAAATAGCCAAAGATTGATAAAATAAAGCAAAATTATGACCATTCCATTTTAAAGTTGTCAAAAAAAACCCCAAAGCATCGGCGGCAAATCTACCTGAAACCCTCTTATATGCCAGATAACATGGATTTCTCTCCAAACCAGCTTAGTTTACAGAGTATTATATGCTATTGGTCAATAAATTGTGTTAAACTTTGTTTATTTCAGATCTATTGAAGTTATTCCCTCAAATATTTTAATGAGTGTACTTAATAACAAATGCTCTTTTAGTAATAGCACCATTTTATTGGAAATACATATTTTATACTAGGGCTAGAGATAGTCTAATATAAAATGAGAGGTGGTATACATGACAGATATCGCAAAAGAAAGTAGAGGAGTTCTAGGAGGTTTATTTGGAAAAGATAGCACTATACTATTTTTCTTCTTACTACTAGTGATTATCTTCTGTAATTGTCGTACTTTACACGGTATATCAGGAGATTCATTACTATTCTTCTTCCTATTATTAGTAGTATTATTTATGGGTCCAAGGATATGTGGAGGTTGGTAAATAAGATAAAGTACGAGGAAAGAAGCATTTGAAAAGACAATAAACTCACTCAATAACTCATACCTCCAAAAAGGTTCTAGAGATTTTAATCTCTAGAACCTTTTGCTGGCTATTATGGGTAAATTTATCCTTTACTATTCTGTAGTAAATTTGTTCTATCGTAGAGATATTCAAATGCAAAAAAATATTTTAAAAATATCTTGATAATATTTTATATCTGTTATATATTATATATAACAGATATAAAATAAAACATAGAAAAATATTTTGAAGACATAATAATAATTGATTTAAGAAAATGAAGGGGTGTAATGGATGTTAGTCTTAAAAAATGTATCAAAAACCTACGATAAAACAAAAAAGGCAGTAGATGACATTTCACTTGAAGTAAAAAAAGGGGAAATCATCGGCTTCATTGGGCCCAATGGTGCAGGGAAAACAACCACCATAAAAATGATTACGGGCATTATTGCACCAACTGAAGGAGTGATAGAGATCAATGGCGTGGATATCTCTAAAGCCCCTGTTGATGCAAAAAAGAACTTTGCCTATGTTCCTGATCATCCAACGATATTTGATGCCATCAAGGGAATAGATTATCTCAATTTTATGGCAGATATGTACGATGTTTCTATTGAGGACAGAAAAGAAAGAGTTGAGAAGTTTACAAAGGCATTTCAAATATACCATGCCCTTAGCCAAACCATAAATTCCTATTCCCATGGTATGCGGCAAAAGCTATTGATCTCAGGGGCACTATTATCAAATCCTAAGCTTTTCATTCTAGATGAGCCTATGGTAGGCTTAGATCCTCATTCAGCTAGAGTTTTAAAGGATTTGATGAGGGAGCATTGTGAAAAGGGTGGGACGGTATTTTTCTCCTCCCATGGTTTAGAAGTGGTGGAGAATCTATGTGATCGGGTAGCAATGATTCATAAGGGGAAGCTTATTGCATGTGATGTGGTGGAAAATATTAAGCAAAGTAATGACAAAACATTGGAAGAAGTGTTCTTGGAGATGACAAAAGATGCGTAAGTTTATAGCATTAACTAAAATACAAGTAAAGGATTTTTTTAGCAAGTATACCCAGCATGCAAATGTAAAAAATAAATGGTTGGGAATGTTAACCTTAGCAATACCAGCCCTATTAATACTACCAGCCTTCCAACTGGTGAATAGAATCTATGACACCTTTTTCCTAATTGGTTTTCCTGAGCTGACAATGACCTACATGTATTTAGGAACTGTTATGATGATGTTTTTTGCATGTATTCCCTTTATTATTTCTATCTTCTTTTACTCAAGGGACCTAAAGTTTTTCGCTACCCTGCCAGTAAAGGTGGATGTGATAATATTTTCTAAGCTTGCCTCGGTATATATTTATCTCTTTGTAATAGGATGCTTTTTCTTTGGCACCTCCATTGTAGTCTATAGCACAACGGATGGTTTAACAGTATATAGACTTATAGCAGGGTTAATAGCACTGCTGATGGCGCCATTACTACCCATGATTCTAGCCACATTAATCATTATTCCCTTTATGTCAGTGATTGGGAAGGGTAACAAAAGAAATTTAATGGTTATCGTGGGAAATGTATTGCTGCTAGTGTTAATTATGTCTATTCAAATTCTTATGGCAAGGGTTGAAATGGATCCGGAATCCCTTAATAGAATATTACTTCAAGAGGATGGCTTGCTAAGACTACTGGGGAGAAATTTCCCCCCAAGTATATGGCTTACAAAGATGATCCAAGGCTCAATCATAGATGGAGGCTTATTTATTCTTTTGAATGCAGTCTTCCTTTATATCCTGAAGCTGGTTTCACAGCTGTTATATAGTAAGGGTTTATTAGCCTTCAATCAAGAGGGGGGAGGCATGACAGGCAAGGGGAAAATTTACTATAAAACCAGAAGTAAAGGACTGCAAATGATGAAACGTCATATAGGTATCATATTTAGCAATCCGATATTTCTACTGAATACAGTTTTGGTTATGTTCCTACCCATCATCCTCTTCATCATTATGTCCTTTACAGGAGAGCTTTCGCCAGAAGTCTTCCAGTCTCCTGCCATAGCCCCCTATATGCTATACATCTATGCAGGGGTTATTACAGCACCAGCAATTGTTGGAAACCTTTCCGCCACAGCTATTACTAGGGAAGGAAAAACTTTTTGGGAGACCAAGGTGCTGCCAATCACTACAGGAGAAAACATTCGATATAGGATTTATGCTACATTGATGATATCCTTTACTGCCTCTATCCTATTGGCTATTGCCGGAGGAATGTATTTACCCGTCACCTTTGATATCATCATAAGAGCAGCAATATTCTGTATCGCAGCAACCTTATTTTTATCCACTATCGATATCGTAATTAATATCGAAAGGCCTACTTTAAACTGGACGAGTCCTACAGCGGCGGTAAAGAATAATTTAAATGTAATACTATCCTTGCTAATCAGGGTTGCATTAGGCGGCATTGTGTATTTCTCCTATCGCTTGATGCCTGACTTTGCAGCCAATACAATGGTTGCCATTTACAGTATAGCTTTATTGCTTCTCTATGGAATATCAAACTATATAGTATTTGGAATCTACAAAAGAAAGTTTGATCAAATCAATTTATAGGAATGAAAATATGGTGGAAGTAGGATGAAAAAGCTTGTTACTATAAACAGAAAACCTCCAGCCGAATGAGGTTTTGATAAGATAAGCTGATGAAGGAAAGGCCCATGCAGAGTGGGGGGGTGATAGAGAAGAAATAGGTTAGAATTAGTGGTTTAGAAGGTTTTATATATAAATAGAAGAGTAACCCATGCTCCCCTAGACGAAGAAGTTTAGGGGCTTTTGCTTTAGAGGGTAGAAGAAATTTGGCAGAATAAAACATAAAATTATTTACAGACTCCTGTTAAACATAAATAATGTGTGGCAGCTTTTACAGCATATTAAAAAGCTTTTCACTTAGCTTTCCAAACTCTACATTTGATCTCTCTCTAGGTCTTTCCATATCTACATTTATAATTTTCTTAACCTTTCCTGGACTTTTTGACATAACAACTATTTTATCTGCTAGATAAATAGACTCATCTACACTATGAGTAACAAATAGTACTGTTTTTTTATTTTTTCTCCATATTCCTAACAATTCTCTTTGCAGCAAAACCCTTGTATGAGCATCTAATGCACCAAAAGGTTCATCCATTAAAAGAATATTTGAATCATTTGCTAATACCCTAGCTATGGCAACTCTTTGTTGCATACCACCTGATAGCTCATATGGAAAAGAAGCTTCAAATTTATCTAATCCTACTAAACTTAAATATTCCTTTGCCTTTTCAATTCTTTGCTTTTTGTCTATTCCATTGATTTCCAAACCAAGAGCTACATTTTCAATGATATTTCTCCATGGTAATAATGTATACTGCTGAAATACCATTCCTATTTCCTTATGACACTTCTTGATTTCTTTGTCTTTATAATATACTTCTCCTGATGAAGGTTTTTCTAAGCCTGCAATAATTCTAAGCAAAGTAGATTTACCACATCCTGAAGGCCCTAATATACAAATAAGTTCATTTTCATGTATAGTCATATCTATTCCGCTTAAAGCATCTATTTCATTACCTTTTTCAGTTATAAATTTTTTATGAATCCCATTAATCTTTAAAATTGGCTGCTCCATAAGTAAAGTCCCCCTCATTATCAGCTACTGCACGTTTTTTTGCCACTTATATTTAGTATCTTCTAATATTCTAAATAGAGAATCTAATGAAACCCCTATAACACCTATTGTTATCATACCGCTTATTACCACATCTGTTCTTGCTAGCTGGTATGCATGGGTAATTAGATATCCAACTCCTGCAATACTCCCTGGCAGCATTTCTGCAGAAACTAGACACATCCAAGCTACTCCTAATCCAATCCTAAGGCCATTAATGATGGACGGCATTGCTGAAGGGATGATCACCTTTAGAAGTATATGATGTTTTTTTGCACCTAAGGTCATTGTGGCATCAATTAAACTTTTTCTAACATTTTTTACTCCATAAATGGTGCTAGTTAGTATTGGGAAAAAACCTCCTATAAATATTATAAAAACCATGGATAATCTAATATTTCTTAAATAAATATAAACAGGTCCTGATTCGATAGGAAAAAAAATAGCCATACTGGTAATACCAAACCATGCTAGAACAAGAGGAACCCATGCTAAAGGTGGTACAGGACGGAAAATCCCTAAAAAATTACTTAAAAGCTTATAGAATGTATTATTATAACCCATTAAAACACCTAGTGGTATAGCCATCACAACTGCAGCTAAATAACCAGTGAATACCCTCAAAAAGCTTATAAATAAGTTATAGCCTAAGGAGCCTATCCCTAATAATGAAACTGTAGGATTTACTAAAATCCTAAGTACAGAGGTGAAGGTTGGCAAAACTACGGGATTGTTCATTCTAATAGCCAAGAATTCCCAAAATATGATAAAAATAATTGGACAAATTAAACCAATTAGCCTATTTTTTATATTAGCCTCATTCCATTTCAATAGCTTTCCTATACTCTTATTACCTTCACTAGTTCTGAGACCTTTCAAATCTAATTCTTCAACTCTACTTTTCATGAATTACACTCCAATTCAATACTTTAAATTTTGTGAAAACCACAATATATCTTTTCTTTAAATTTAGTTCTAGATATTGTAATAACAGTTAAGTACTAAGAAACATCTAGCAAATAAGTTGTCAAAGAAAACTGATGATATATTGTGGTCTGTTAAATTTTCTAACTCCAAGCCAATATGTAATAGAGATATGCTTCTTAATTTAGTATTTCTTCAATGATACTGAAGTCAAATAATAAGTCTTTTGCTTCTTCTATATTCTTTCCTTTTAATTTATCATTAAAATTACCAATATCATTTAAAACTTCAAGATAAGTATTGGCACCACGTAAGAAGTTTTCTGATGGTTCTGTTGTATAGACAACATTAGTATTTCTTGCGGCTTCAATAGGGATGCCTAACCAATCAGATGATACACTTGCTCCAATCTCAGGATTTTTGATAATATAATCTGCACCATAGGTTACTAGCTTCATTATAGTAGATACTATTTCTCTTTCTTCTTGCAACATTCTATCTGAAGTAACGATTACACAACAAGGAAATCCATGCCAAAATCCGTCAGGCGGCAAATCTCTATGGGACATAACAAAATTACCATTACCTTGAAAAGCAGCTACTTGTGGATGAGGTGATGGACCTACCCAGCCATCAACTTCTCCACTAATTAAAGATGAAGTAAAATTAGCTGCTGAACGAAGGTCTACTAATAGAATATCCGCCTCTGTATTATTAGGATCAATGGTATAATTGATACCAGCTCTTTCTAAAGCCCCTTCAAACACAATCTTAGGGCTGCTTGTTGGTGAATGATAACCTATTTTTACAGGTTCATCCTGAGACTGTACATATTGTAAAAATTCTTCCCAACCATTTACATCAATATCATTATGCATTACTAGGCCAGGTCCATCAGTATGGACAGGTGCCAAAACTTTAATTGGAACACCACTGTCAATTCCTGTCATAGCTGCTGTAATAGAAAAAGAAGCGATATCTAAATTACCTTGTGCAAACATTGTAGTTGATTCTGCCCCACCTTGAGATACAATAACCTCAATTATTGCTTTTTCTTCTCCATTTGTAATTAATTTGTATTTTTCCTTTTCAATAATGGGCTCTAAGTAGCTATCCATACCTTCAAAGTTTTTACTTTCTGCAAAAGCAGTAAATAAAGGGATTTGATGGTCATTTCTAAAATAACTTAAGTTTATTGTTGGAATAGAACTACTAGCTGAAACAGAAGAATCCTCTGAATTATTACATCCAACTAAAAATAAAGATAACAACAACAAAGAGATTAATGCAAATAAATATTTCTTTTTAAAACTCATGAAATCAATCCTTTCGATAAATATTTTTTCTTAAATAATATTTTTACCATAGACAGCATAACACAAAAAAAAGAAGCCTTCTAATTGAAAAATTCAATAATCTTTTAGAACTAAATATATTTATTCTATAACAAAAATTTAACAATATAATATTTCTCTACAACTTATGCAAAAATTCGTTAGTTTCTTTCCAATATTAACTCCCGGGTGTAGATGTAGGGACGCTTCGTTTTTATACAACTGAGGGGCAATATTTTTTTGTTTATGATAATGAGAGTTGTAGAGATCTAAATACATTGATACCATCTTAAAAGTTTGATACAGTAAAAGTAATAACTAAATTGTAGAAAAATAACAGAATAGATTATATATATTGCATTAAATAAACTATATGTTTTGTAGGGGTTTCCAAGCCTGCCCAAGTTGGCACAGAAACAAACCCCTACGATGTAAAATCTTTCCTGAAAATTATATAGAAGAATATATGGAGGACAGTTAGGAGATGAATTAAGTAATGAAAAAGGTAAAGAAGCAAAGGAAACTAGGAAAAAAGCGAGAAGAGAACTTAGAGAATTACATAGATTCTGATGGAAACTTTTATTTTATTGCTGGATATACCTCTGGAGGAGTACCATATGGAATTACATGGGAAGAGGCTATTGAAGATGGATTGATTGAAAAGGACAGCTTAAGTGATGAAGAAGATGAGATTCCATTTTGATTAAAAATAAGATCTAAGTAGAGAGAGCTAAAAGAAGAATTAACTAAAAAAATAAAGTAGTAGAACAGGTGCTGCTTAATTAAAGGTGATATGATGGAAAAGATAATTAAAAAATTTTTATCTGAATATAAGAAAAAGAACAAAAAAAGATTTGGATTACAAGCCTTGGAGAGCTACCTAATAGACAGGTATAAAGGAGAGCATTTTTACTTAGAAGGTGGTGGATATCAAGAGCTTTATAGGCAAATGTGTTTGCTTAAAGAAAAGCAGTATATCAAGGAAATAAAATCCTCCAGCTATAATGGTTTTCATCCACCATTAAAGACGAAGTGGCAGATTGTATGTGAGGAAGATAGTTCTCGATGGGACAAATCAAAGATGCTACAGCTATCGGACTACTTGGATTTTAGTTATTATGTCAAACATCCATCCTATCAAACAGATTTAGAATGGGAATATATTGAAAATATTTATAGTTTTTTAAAGTCAAGAGATAAGAGGGAGTGGGCTAGTATAGAAGAACGTTCCTTAGAGCTTTTCTATGATGAAAAATTTCTCAAAAGCAAAAAGGAAGTCTCCAAAGGAAAATATGGAATATTGAAACGTCTGAAGCTTTCCAATGAAGACCTAAAGATGAAAAGATATGGTGAGATGTTTATCTACTGGAATAGAGGTGTGGAGGATATTAAAAATATCATTATACTTGAAAATCACTCTACTTTTTTCACCTATAAAAGAGCTGCGCAAGTCCATGGAGAAATATTCGGATTTAGACCGGATGCTCTGATTTATGGAGAAGGAAAAAAAGTTGAGGATAGCTTATCCTTTATAGAAGAAATTACTGATTCTGCTAAGGTAGATATTTTATACTTTGGAGATATAGACGCTGAGGGCTTTGGTATATATTATAGACTTAAAGAAAGATACAAGGATATAAACATTAAACTACAGCATGAAGCCTACACACATTTGATTGCATTATGTATAAAAGAATATTCTTCAGAGGGACACAATAAAAATCAATTGTATTTAGATGGATTCTTAGAAGAAATGAAACCATACTTAAAAAATGGCGACTTGAAAAAAATGAAATCTATCTGGGACAAGGACCTCAGAGTGCCACAGGAGCTAATAAATTATGAATATTTGCTGAAGGTGAGAAAATGATGATAGAAAGCGGCTTTTTTAATAGAATGAAAAAACTCCAAGTCATCCGTATGCTAGGGTCAGGGATGGATATAGGAGAATTAAACGAATACGCATATGAAATTTGTTTTTTACTTATACAAAATATTTTTCTAAGAGAGCTTAGGGAGAATCATCATAGGACAAGAGATGACATGCTATTTATCACTGAAAAAATTCTTCAGGATATGGACTTGCTATACAGTAAAGAAGAGGTTGAAAGAATTGTAGATGGCACTCTGTGGTACAGGGAACCTACAAAGCAGGAGGGTTTTAAGACAAGGGTTTATCATGAAACTACTAGAACTAAGGAGGAGTATATCTTTAGGTACTTTAAAGTAGATAGGGAGCATAGTCATTGGGAGCAAGGTGGTTCCACTGTATACATGCTAACGGAAGAAAGCCAAGAAATGATTTTTATTACAAGGGAAATATTAGAGGAATTTGGGTTTAATTTAGAGCAGTTTTATACTTTGCAGTTAATAAAAACTGGAAATTTTATGAAGGCAAGAAATAGTATAGATAACTTAATGGCTAGGGTTAGAGTGTTAATTAATCGAGAAAAGGAATATAGAAGAGATATTATAAGAGATCCACAGAATATATTTTTTGATAGAAGTATTAGAGGAAAAAAATCGGAGGATGAAATAAAGGGACAATTTGAAGAGGAGCAAAAGGTGTTTGCAAATATGTTTTCCTGGAGGAATAGATATGATGTCTTGCCAGAAGATAAAAAACAAGAGGCGGAGATGATGTTCGAAAACCTTGAGGGGGCAAGACTGTTACATGATAGCTTAGCAAAGCATGTGATGGAAAACTTGGCACTGGAGCTAGAGATCAGGGTGAAGTATCCTGAGAGTTTTTGGAATATTTCAAGCTTTAGTTTTAAAAAGGATATTTGGCAAAACCATATTGTTAAGAACGGTTTAAGAGATATAGAGGACTTGGAGAAAGTTGTATCGCCTTTATTTTCCCCGAAAACAGAATTTATCTATCCCCTTGAGTGGGCATGGTCGGAACAAATGATTAAGCAAAAAAGAAGCATAAAAAAGGAAGAGGACATGACCCTAGAGGATGGGTGGAAGTTCAGAGAAACAGATTGGGAGTTACTAATAGAGCTTTATGAAGAAATATTTACAGCCCTCTTAGAAAATGGAAGATTCTCCATATTGGAATTAAATAAAAAGAGTGAAGAAGAAAAGGGAAAATGGTTGCGACAAAGAGAGAATGTAGATTTATTCATGATGTTTGTCATTTCAAAGGTCACTTTGGATATGAATCATTCTGGCGAAGACGAACGACTTAGATTATTTAAGGGACTATGTAGCAAAAATCCAATTTTCAAAGAACTACATGGAAAAAAGATTTTGTCCAAAATAGAGGATGCAGAAGAAACCTTTGTTTGGAAGGAATTATTTATTTCACCATATACCATCTATATAGAGGAGTGAAGATATGAGCTATACAAGTGAAGAGATAAAAAAAGCAAGTGAATTGTTTTTTCATTTATTAAATAAGAAAATCCTCCCTTCTAATGATGTTTTAGCTGCTGAATATTATGACAACAATACCATAAATGAGATTGTAAAAAATATGGCAGAAGAAGGGGGCTTAAGGGTACTCAGCACTAGACAAAACCTGCATTTAGTATCAAAGGGAGAAGGCTCTATCTTTGCTACCACTTACACGCAAATGAAGGAGAAATACAATAAGCTCTATAGAAAGAAGCATTTTTATCTAGCAAATATCATTATATGTATTTATTTAGCTGAAATAGATCGGGAAAATAATTTTGCATTTAGAATTGAGGATACAGGAATATCCTATTATAAACTGGAGGAAATCATTACAGATACCCTAGATTCATGGAAAAAAAGGAATGAAAAAGAGGAGAGCTTTTCCAAAGAATTTGCTATTGCAATAGAAGATATCCATCATCTTTGGTCTGTTGAGATGTCTCATTCGAAGGAAGCAAGAGATGGCGTAGGCTTTAGTCTATCCTCCCAAACTAGATTAGGTTTTATCCACGAAGCCCTTAGACCTCTAGAGCAAGAAAATTTGATCATTAGCCTCAGTCAGGAAAATAGAATTATTCCTAAGGAGGAACTTTACGAAAGACTTGAAAATCTTTACCACGGTGGGGACCGATACCAAGAGATCATAGAGCTGATTAAATATTATGGAGGGGAGAAGGAAGATGCCGAAACTATCCAAGATCAGGTTAACAGGGTGTAAATATGATGGTTTGAGAAAGGAACATGAAAATTCCATTTTTGATTTAACAAAAGAGCATAAAGCTGACCATACACTTCTCACACTATTTAACGGTGGAGGGAAGGGTGTAATGATGCAGCTTATTTTTCAGCTATTACTACCTGGGACTAAATGGGGAAAAAGCAATGGAAATAAAGTGATAGGCATGTTTTATGACCAAAGGAACAATTTGCAATCCTTTACATTCCATGTTGTTCTAGAATGGATATTAGATACGGTACCAGAAAAAAGACTGATCAATGGAATTGCTGTGAAGTCTATGATAAAAAATACTGGAGGAGAAGAGGAGGAGAAAGCAGGTTTATCCTATTTTTTATATACACATGAACACGTAAATAAGGGCTATTATACAGTGGAAAATCTACCATTGTATGATAAGGAAGCTAAAAAAACCTTAGATATAGATGTATTAGAAAATTTTATAGATGAGCATAAAAGAGACTTTATAAAATATAGTCAATCGGATGTTAGAAAAAAGGACGGACGGTATTACAGTTATTTAGAGAGTAGAGGGATCTATAGAAGTGAATGGATGAACCTAAAGAACATGAATAAGTCGGAAGGCGGGGTTGGAGATTATTTCACTGGTGCCAATGACAACAAATCTATTTTTGATAAGATTATCCTTCCAGCTATTAGTGAAAACATTAGAAATTACACCTATGAAGAGGAAAACAGCCTTATTGGAATGTTCAAGAGTAATCTTTCTATTACGAAGGATTTACCTATATTGATGAAACGTGAGGGGGATTATAAAGATCTACTGGTGGAGATAAAACCTTTAATTGAAAATGCTGACAGTGGATCAAGATTTATAGATAGGAAAGATCGATTAATTAGTGAGGGAAATGATATTTACTTTATTTTAAAAGATGAAGAGAATTTAGTTACCCAAAAGGTTGAGGAGTGGAGTAATGAATTAAAGAAGGCAGAAGAAGAAAAGAAAGAGTTAGTTTTTCAGAAGGATAATCTAAACTATAATCAGCAAAGAAGAAAGCTAGAGGCTAAAGAAAAGGAAGTAGAAGCATTAAAAAAGAGATTGAATGAAAAGACCAGTGAAATAAAGGAAAAGAAGGAAACACTACAATTATTTGAAATAAATGAGCTTTTATATGCTAAAAAAGAAACAGAGGAGAAGATTGATAACAAATTGCAAGAAAGACAAAGACTGGTGGAGGCATTGGACATTACAGATATAAAAGAAAAGGCAAAAGCATTAGATGATGAAATAGCGCTGGAATGGGAGAAAATTAAAAAACGTTGGAAGCATCATGAAAATCAACAACAAGGGTATATGAACTATACAAATGGGCTTATGGAGGAATATAAGAATAGGAAGAAAAAATATGAAGCCAGGGTGAAGGACTTAGAAAAGGAAATCAACAAATTTCAGCTTAAAGAGGAGGAACTAGATAAAGATAGAAGAAAATTAGAAAACCATTATGATCCTTTGAGCTTAGTATTTCCTGAAAGAATTCTTGAGGACTTAATGAAAAGTCAAAGAGAGGTGGCAGAAAAAATAACCACTCTGTCTCAACAGGTAGAGGAATATAAAGACAAAATTACGACTTTAAATGTAGAAATATATAGATTAGAAGATAGATTGGATAATAAAACAAAAGAGGTAAGTCAACTACAGGAAGAAATAAAAAAGCAGGAGGAATATGAGTTAAGGGTTGTTAGAAGCCTATCAAAGCAATTGATGGAAAATTACGATGGCAGCCTATTAAATCACCATTGGTTTAGTAAGAAATTAGAAGCATTAGAGGGTATGGAAGAGGAAAAAAAACAAAAACTAGAAGAAATACAACGACGAATATGGGAGAAAAGTATAGATAAAGTACTAAATAAAGAAGATTATTTTATCCCTAATAAAGATATTCTAATGATTAAAGAAGAAATACAAAAATTAGGTATCCACGTGGAAACAGGAAGTGAATATTTGAAGGGGCTAGATAGTGAAGCAAAGCTTTCTATAGTGCAGGATTGTCCTGGATTCATTTATTCAGTTGTAATAGGAAATGAAAAAGAATGGCAGCTTATCGATAAAAATATAGACAAGACTTTGTTTTTTCATAATATGGTTCCCATTTATATTCGTTCAGAAATGAAGGGAGATAATAATAGTTTGTTTAAAACTGTATTTGGTAAGACCTATGACCTGATAGATGAGAATAATTATATCATGTGGAAGGAAGACATGACCAACAAGATCAAGGGCTTAGCTGAAACAGAAAATAGTATCAAAGAAGATTTGAAACGTATTGTAGAGATTAAACAGGATTTAAATCTACTTTTGAAAAACGATACTGCATGGATGTTAAATGAAAAGCTCAAGGAGCAGCAACAAGAAAGGCTAGAGATTTTAGAGAAAATTAGTATGGAAAAAGAAGAAAAAGCAAGCATAGAGAATAATCTGACGAAGTGGCAGTATGCTTTGGAGGAAGAAAGTAAGAAATTAGGAGAAACAAAAACTTCTATCCAAGAGATGAAGACATATATAGAAAAAGTAGAAGAGGTTAATCGGGAGAAAGTACTGATATCAAAAACCCAGAAGGATTTAGCAGAACTTAGGGAACGCATATCAACCATTGAAGCAGATATAGAAGGGGTAGAAAATAATCAAAATACCATCAAAGATGCCTATAACCAATGGAAGTTTGAAGTAAAAAAAACCATCCAAGAGGTCAAAGAAATATTCCATGAAGTGATTTATACCCATGGAGCTGATAAAAATTATTTATATGAAACAATACCAGAGTTTTCTGTTGATAGTGGACAATTAATGCTTTTAGTAAAGGAAAGAAAAGTGCTAGAGGAGGACCTAGCCACTAAAAATAGCAATATTGCCCTATTAGATAAAGATATACAGCATTTTAGGAGTGAGTTAGAAAGGCATATTGATGATTTAAAAAAGATAAATGAAAATTGGGAAAGCTATCCTCATTTAGAACTTACCTTAAATGAAATGCGAATCAACCTTAGAGAGCTTAATAAAGCTATTAAAAACCTTGAATTGGAAAAACAGGATGTGGAATTAAAACGAGAGAACATTAGAGGAAGTATTACAACTATGAAGGATCAGTTAGAGGAGAAGGAAAGTCAAATAGCAAAGGAACACAAAAGAACACCAATCGTCCTAGAAGTTGAAGATATAAACAGTGATATAGATAGGGTAGAAAGAAACATCCAGTCTAATAAAAAATATTTAGCATTATGTACAGAAGAATTACAAAAAAACCAAGACCGTAGACGGAAGCTAGAGGTTAACTTAACAAAGATCAAAGCAGGCTATCCACTGGAGGTTATTAAAGGAAAAATGGATGAAATTTTAAAGGAAAAAATTCAAAATAACCCAGATAGCATAGTGGAAACATGGTTAAGCAGTTGTGGAAAAAATAAAGATCAAATTAGCAGAACAATAGAGGAAGGAGAAAGATTTAGAAGCAAATTCATAAAGGAAATAAATTTAAAGCTGGAGGAAGATAAGCTAAGGGAGAAAATTATAACAACGGTAAAGGAAGCTAAATTAGCCAATTTCAAAAACAATTTAAGCTCCTTTAGTAGTATGGAGCAGCATTTTCAGCAAGAGCTGATACGCTTATCAAAGGATAAACGTAAGGCGGAGGATGCGATGAAAAAATGGACGGATAGAGCATCTATTCATATCATTAGAATGGTTGAAGCCTTAAAAAGTATGGTAGCCAGCATGAATTATACCAATGAACAAGGATATGCTTTTCCTTTAGTTAAATTGAAAGGGACAGAAAGACTACCTAAAGAAGATGGTGAAATCACTTATTTGTTAGAGGAATATTTTGTACAGGCCATAGCTAAAATTCTAGAAAAAAAGGAAGAAATCTCTAATATGGAGGATAAAGTATTTAAGGATTTAATGGGGGACACGGTTTTATTTTCTAAGGCCCTTCAAGGGAGATATCCCACCTTGTTGGTCTATAAGATGTCTGAAAAAAATGAGTTTAGATATGCAAGGGCTAGGGATGAATACTATACTACATGGGAGGCTATGAATAAAGGAGAAGGAGATCTACCTGAAGGCTCTGGAGGACAAACCCTTTCAGTAAATACCTTTGTTATCATGATGATTATGAGCTTTAAAAAGAAGCACATTGGAAATGAGAATCCCTCCACAGTATTAGTATTGGATAACCCCTTTGGAAAAGCCTCAGCAAAACATGTACTGGACCCTATATTTGAAATAGCAGATAAGTTAAACTTTCAATTGATCTGTTTTGCAGCTCCAGAAATTATCAAAGTAGAGATAAGTGAAAGGTTTCCGGTCTTTTGGGAGTTGAAGCTTGAAGAAGGAAAAGTTGTACATGGTGGAAGGATTATAAAGTGATTATACCTTGATAAAAAAAATGCGTCTATAGGCTAAAGCTGTATCTAGCCTATAGACGTAATAATTTATTCACTATTTATCTATTCACCAATCATTAATTGACTCTCATCATTAAAGAAGGTTTTATACCCCAGCTGTACAAATAATATGACAGTCAGGGCAACACTGCCGAGAATCCCCAGCATGATGGCAATTTGGTACTCGATAGCAGTAACGGGGGATACACCAGATAATATTTGCCCTGTCATCATCCCTGGTAAAAATACGATACCCATTCCCACCATAGAGTTGATGGATGGCAGGATGGCAGCATCAAAAGCATTATCTACAATTTGCTTTGCAGCCATTTTAGGCTTTGCACCCAGCATCAATGCTGACTCGATAAGATGCCTTTCGGAATACATTCCATCCACAAGCCTGGTTACCCCAAGGGAAATCCCCGTCAT
>NZ_FOHU01000035.1 GCF_900111615.1 Natronincola peptidivorans
GATAATCTTGCATTTGAAACTTTAGAATTCTAGGGAGCTTATCAATCTTTAACTTCTGGTACTTAGGACTATTAGAGTCTTCAAAATTCAATTGGCGTAAAGGGATGTTTCTAGAGACAAAGATTAAAAGTGTATAAAGTTCTTTTTGTAGATATTGAATATATAGTACTAAATAAGATATAATGGAGTTCACAATGACCACCCTTTCTTTATTAATTGTGAGCTGGGAACTTCAATTATATCAAGAAATGGGGGGGCATTGTTTTTTTATACAAAAAAACTTTGAAACCTTTAAAATATAATGATTAGTTAGTAAAAAAAGAGTGTCAAACTTGACACTACGTAAACTATAAAGGAGGATGAGAAATGACAGGTGTGGTACCAACAATAAAAATAGACTATGTGCCTGTGGACAGTCCCAATAGGCCAGGAACTGAAAGCGACATGCAGTGGGTTACTGTTCATAATACTGCTAATCCTGATAGCACAGCTCAAGATGAAAGAGATTACGTAGAATGGAGAACAGACAATGCAAGCTTTCATTACGCTGTAGATGACCAAGAGGCAATAGCCATAATCCCAGAGGAAGAAGTAGCATGGCATGCAGGAGACGATGAGGGTAATAGAACCAGCATCGGTGTAGAAATTTGTGAATCAGGAGACGAAGAAAAAACCTATAAGCATGCCCTTGGATTGATAGCAAAAATATTGCAGGAAAGAGGTTGGGGAGTAGATAGAGTAAGAACACATGAGAGTTGGAGTGGCAAATATTGTCCAAGAAAATTATTAGAGGTTTGGGACGAGTTTTTAGAGGATATTAATGCTACCTTAGAAAGCTTTAACCAAGAGGAATCTTCAGGAGGTGAGAATGTGAATTCAGTACCAGAATGGAAGCTACAAGGAATAAAATATCTTTCCGAAAGAGGATTGCTAAATGACGTAGAGGGATGGACAGAAAAAATAGATGAGCCAATGCCGGTATGGGCTACAACGATATTATTAAAAAAAGTTCATGAGGATATTGTAGAATTGACAAGTAGTGAAAACAAATGATATGATAATCTTTGTTGATAAAAAGTAACAAGTCAGTTCGAAACCATCCTGACTTAAAACAAAACTAAGGATTTGGAGGAAAAGTAATGAAAAAAACAAAATATTTAACCCAGGCAGCCATGATTGCAGCATTGTATGTGGTACTGGTGGAGGTTTTTAAGCCATTTAGCTATGGAATCATGCAGGTAAGAATAGCTGAAGTATTAACGGTACTACCGTTCTTTACTCCTGCAGCGATTCCAGGACTAACTGTAGGGGCGCTTGTATCTAATATTATAGGACCCTATGGTATATTGGATATTGTCTTTGGAAGCTTGGCAACTTTAATAGCGGCATATCTGTCCTATAAAATGCCTAAGAAAGTACTGGTACCTATACCACCGATTTTGGTTAATGCTGTTATCATTGGTGCTATGCTCTACTATATTTTCTTAGGGACACCAGACGAGATGGGTCTATTACCAATTATGGGCTGGGTTGGCTTAGGACAATTAATAGCTTGTTATGGATTAGGTTATCCTTTGATGAGTATATTAGAAAAATACAAAAAAAATATTTTCAGCTAGGAAAAAAGAGGGAAGCTTAAAATCCCTCTTTTTTTAGTTAGGCTCTGTTAAAGATAAATATTGATATTTTATAACAACTACCCATCGCTGTGGTAGCGGTCATTCTGAGCATAGCGAAGAATCTTATGGTGAATACTGAGCAAAGATCCTTCACTCTGTTCAGGATGACAACCTCTAGTGCTTTCTAGCATCGCTATTTCGTTTGTAAGCAACAATAGTATTTAACAAAGCCTTTAATTAAAGAAAATTTCTAGTTGCATTTTGTGTCTAATCTAGGATAGGTGAGCTGATAAAAAATTTTGCCAAAAAGTAGTTGCAATTAACAACTATTTTAATGTACAATTGATTTGGGAGGTGAGAATATTTGGGAAAAACACATAAAGCAATACAGTTAAGAGAGCATATTCGACAAATAGAGAGGAAACTAGGGGTACTTCAGGAAAACCAAGGCTCTTGCTGTGATATTACTATGGCTCAATGCCATGCTTTAGTGGAGATTGGGAGAGCAGGATCGATATCATTAGTGAAACTTTCAGAAACCCTTAATCTTGACAATAGTACCATGAGTAGAACAGTAAATAATCTTGTAAAAAAACATTTTGTAGAACGACAGCTTGATACAAAGGACAGAAGATATATTACCATTCAACTAACAGAAGGTGGTAGAGAAGTATTTGAAGGGATTGAAGAAAGAATGAATTTCTATTTTGAAAATGTTTTGGGGGCAATTCCTGAAGATAAGCAACAACAGGTGCTAGAAGGCTTGGACATTCTATTAAAAGCATTAAAAGAAAATCAAGATAATAAATAGGGAGGGGAGCTGTATAATGGATAGTAAAAGCTATTTTAATGATGTAGCAAATCAATGGGATACTATGAGGAAAGATTTCTTTGCAGAGGAAATACGAGAAAAGGCTTTTGAAGTTGCAGATATCCATCTAGGAAAACTAGCTGCTGATATAGGAGCAGGTACTGGATTTATTACAGAAGGGCTACTGTTGAAGGGATTACAAGTAATCGCTGTTGATCAGTCAGAGGCCATGATAAAAAAAATGAAAAGTAAATTTGGAGATAGTAAATTGGTTGATTATAGGGAAGGGACAGCGGAGAGTATTCCTATTGAGAAGAACACAGTAGACTATATATTTGCTAATATGTATCTTCATCATGTAGAGGAGCCTCTTATAGCTATTAAAGAAATGGCAAGAGTTTTAAAACCAGGAGGCAAAATGGTGATTACTGATTTAGATCAGCACAATAATACCTTTTTACAAGAAGAGCAATATGATCGCTGGATGGGCTTTAAACGCGAGGATATTAAAACATGGTTCCAAACGGCAGGGTTAAGGAATGTATATGTAAATGGTGCAGGCGGAAATTGCTGTGCTGCATCAAACAGTGGCTGTGAGGAAGCAAGTGTCAGTATATTTGTGGCTTATGGTGAAAAGTAACAGGCTTAGTTAACAAAAATAAGACTTTATTAGAGACATTAAAGGATTAGGTACCATTATTTGTTGTAATAATTTTAAAATATTTAGATCTGAAAATGGGGGATGAAATGAACAAATATAAAGCTTTGAAAAAAATGATTCATGATTCAGAGACCCTTATAGTTCCAGATGCTTATGATGGAATATCAGCGAAACTAATTGAATACTGTGGATTTAAGGTCATTCAGTGTTCAGGATATAGTTATTCAATTTCTAAAGGTCTGAAGGATGAAAAAATATTAACTTTAGATCAAAACATTAGAAGAACATCAGAAATAGTATCTGCGGTGGACATTCCTGTAATGGCAGATGGTGAAGACGGTTATGGTTGCCAAGAGATTTTTCGAAACAACATAATAAAATTTATTCGCACAGGAATAGCTGGTATCAATATTGAAGATCAAAATTTATGGAATCCTTATAATACTGAAAAAATTGTTTCTTTAGAAGTAATGTCTGATAAGATTAAGGAGATATTAAAGATAAAACAAGAACATAATATTAAGGATTTTGTAGTCAATGCTAGAACTGATGCATTGAGAAGCACCGACAATAGAAAAAAGGCATTAAATATAGCAATTGAAAGAGGGAACAAATACCTTGAATTTGGCGCAGACATTTGTTTTGTACCATGTGTAAAAACTAAAGAAGAAATTCAATTACTACAAAAAGAAATTAATGGACCTATAAGCATAGCAGCTGGTTTACCTTATAATATTAATGAATTTACAATTAGAGATTGCATTGAGTTAGGTATTTCAAGAGTAAGCTTACCATGCATTCTAATATTTAGCGCAATGGGAGCAATGAAATCCACACTTGATGAAATAAGAAATACCAGTACATTTGAGAGCACATTAATGGATAAAAAATTAATTGATATCAATCTATTACAGGATTTACTTAAATAAAGAAAAATTTGATATTACAAAAACAAAATCGGCATCTGAGGTGACTTTTGAAAACCTCAGATGCTGTATGTATTAAAAAGAATATTATATGCCACTCATTCGAAATATCACTTTTTTAAACATTGAAAAAGGTAGAAGGGACCTTAACAAGAAGGCCATTTTAGTATCTGAGCCTGATGCATATCGAAATCTTGACTTATTATCTACTGCAGCCTTATAAATAGTTTTAGCAGTAAAATCAGGATCATATCCTTTCTGATAGCTCTGCATCAAATACCGATGCCAGTTTTTAAAACTAGTTTTATAATAAGCAGGATAGTTATCTAGATTAAGATTTTTTATTTCATCATATAAATTGGTTCTAACCATGCCTGGCTCTACAATTTTAATGTGAATGTTTAGTTGTCTTAGTTCATACAGAAGTCCCTCACTAATCCCTTCAATAGCCCATTTTGTTCCATGGTAGAGGCTTTGATAAGGGAAGGTGGTTTTACCGGCTATAGATGAAATATTAATAACCAATCCATTATTATTAGCACGGAAATAAGGGATAATAGCCTTCACCATATTAATGGTACCAATGATATTAATATGAATGATGTAGTGAATATCATTTTCTGCAGTGATTTCTAGTGGATTGGTTGTATAAACCCCTGCATTATTAACAAGAACATCAATACCTCCAAAGTCCTTTATGACTGATGATAAACATCTTTTGATTGATTCATGGTCAGTTACATCCAATTGATAACACTTTACATTTTCAAGCTTGGTCAAATCAGATTCCTTATTAGGATCTCGCATAGTAGCTGCCACATTCCACCCATTTTTTTGGAACAAAAGGGCTGCTGATTTGCCAATACCCTTTGATGCACCTGTGATTAATACTGTTTTCATAAACATCCTCCTTAGTGACCATCGGTCATTTAATAGCAAAAAATTATTTGTTTTGATGCATAGTAATATATCCGTGTATATGATAGGTAGCCATATCCATCATAGTTTTGATAAAATCCCTATCAAACATCTCTAAACCAGGTTCCTGTATGGCTTGCTTGACTATTGGAGAGGGATGAGATACTTTATAGCTACCAATCAGGCAAATAAACAATTGGCTGAGTATCATGATACCGTGCCCTTCATGAATAATCGGCATAGCTGTCTCTATAAGTTTACCTATTTGGCACATCTCGTTTTTAAGAAAAGTTTTGAATTGAACAGAACGATTAAAATCAATGTTTTGTTCTAAGGTATCGTCAAGTATAGAAAAAAGTTTCACTAAAACAATATTATCAATAGAATTCATCAATAGATTAACAAATTCATTAATTGAGAGACTTTTTCTATTTGAAATACTATTACTGATTTTCATTTGAATCTCTTGACTCCAATGGGATATGTACCTTTCAGTAAGGGATAGAAAGAGGTCTTCTTTGGTTTGAAAATAGAGGAATAATGTTCCTTTTGCTAATCCTGTGTTTTTTGCAATCTTTGACATGGTAATATCCTTATAATCGCAATCTAAGAATAGCTTCTCGGCAGTGTTCAGAATATCCTCTTGACGTTGCTGTTTTTCTACATCACTTAGTGCTCTCTTTATATAAGCCATGTTATAACCTCACTTAATTGTTATATTCTCACTATAAATGACCATGAGTCATTTGTCAAGAATAAATGTTAAATAAAATTTATCCTACTGGTTATAGCGTTACTTACATTAGCAGTCTCCCAAGATAGAAAATCTAGTTTAACTATGAATTTTTATTTTTCATCTTTTTAATAAAAATTGGCAGTAAAGCTAGCAAAGCTAATAAAGAAAAAACTATGATATTACCTGTAGATAAGATGTCTTGTGGTGAAGTAATCTCAGCTAAATTGGATCCTGTATAGGCATAGATAACAGATATAGGAATCACACCAAGGGCTGTTGTCCATAAAAAAACCCTGAAAGAAATTTTGGTTAAGCCTGATAGAGAATTTACTACAATAAAAGGAAACACAGGAACCAATCTAACAAAAATCATATAATAATGACCATTGGATTTTACCTCAGCATTAAATTTTGACAGCCTGTCCTTATACTTGCTTTGTACCCAAGACCCAATATAATATCTTGACAGCAAAAAAGTGATAGCGGCACCTATGGTAGCACTAAGATTTATAAATAGTGCTGCTGGAAGGACACCAAATAGAGCACCCCCTAAAAGAGAAAGAATAATAGCTGCAGGGATACCAGATGCAACAACAAGAGTATAAATAGCTATATAAAGAAATATAGACAAGAGATAATGTTGACGGACATAGTTTTGAAATAAAACTCTATTTTCATGAATATTTTCTATAGTTAAATGGTCTCTCATACTAAAAAATAACAACAGAAAAACACCTAAGATAAATAGTATAAAAAGAATAAGCTTTTGAGATCTATGTTTCATGTAGTATATCTCCCACCACTTTTAAAATAAAGGCTCTGTTAAACACTATTGTTGATTTTAACATTCTATTAATACTTGGGATTTGTCATCCTGAGGGAACCGAAGGATCTAAGACTCTTCGCTATGCTCAGAGTGACAAAAACTCAGTATCCTGTCATGATTTTATTTATATAATATCAACATCTATCTTTAACATAGCCAAAATAGAAAATGAAGGATAGATTTTAATCATCATATCCTTAAAATATTAACTATATTATTTCATTTTAGGGAAATAGTATTCTTGGACTGTTGAAAAATCTCTATTTTCGCTTATCAACTCAAAAAACCACAATTCATTCATATTACAGCACACTATAGATATTAAACTGCTATCCTATAAAGGAGAATATGTAACAATATCACCTAAGCGCTTTAATTGAGCAACTTCTATGGAAGGATCCTGAAGCTTGTTTGTGAATTCATGGCAAATATAATAGTTATCTCTGAAATGCATAGGCACTAAAAGCTTTGGTTTAAGCATCTTTGCAAAATATACTCCAGCAAGATGATAGTATTCCTCTAGTCTAGGATCTACTGGAAGGAAAGCTACATCTATACCTGAAGTTGGGAGGTAGCTTACTTCTTTCTTAAAATCCTCCTCTTCAGCTTTTTGCTGTTCATCAGTAAAATCCTTCCAATGCCACCAATTCAAATCTCCAGCATGAAATAGGGTAATCCCATCAACCTTGACTAAAAAGGATACTCCTTTATCTGTTGTACCATAGCTTTGTATAATTATATCTTCTAAAACTAACTCTTCATAAGGATGCATATAAAGATATGATTTTTTATGAATATCATCTTTTATATCATGACTCAACACATAGTTTATTTTTGGATTGATATTTTCCCACTGAAAAATGAAACGGTTATAATGATCCCCATGACTATGTGTGACAAAAATGATAACTTTCTTTGGTGTTTTCAAATATTTTTCTGTAAACACATCCTGTTGAAAAGAATGCTTCTTCGTTATGAAGCTATCATGATAATAGTCAAAAATTAGATAATAGTTAAGGGTCTCAACAGCAAAGCTACTATGGCCTAAGTGGTGAATGTTAATTTTCGTTGAACTCAAAATATCAGCCTCCTATTTATTAAATAACATCTTTATATATACTATACACTTTTAAAAGGATATAAAACAAATGCATGACCATATTATGAATTGAATAATAATACTAATAGAAGATCATTTATTTGTTATTGCTCTTAACAAATAGCAAATGATATCATAATACTTAGAGTGAAATTATAAAAAAATCACAAAAAAATTTATATTATTTGTAAAGCAAAAGAAGTATAATATGTAATATTGATTAATAAGTAGAAGAAATTATTATAATAGAATAGAAACAGGAGGATGGAAATGACATTACATGTTGTATTATTAGAACCAGAAATACCACAAAACACGGGAAATATTGCTAGAACATGTGTGATAACCAATACTGTATTACATATTATCGGACCTATGGGATTTAGCTTAGACGAAAAAGCTGTAAAAAGAGCAGGATTAGATTATTGGGATTTATTAGATTTCAGGTATTATGATAGTTATCAAGCTTTTGTGGAACAAAATCCAAAGGCAGAGATTTATTATGCCACTACAAAAGCAGAGAAAGCACACAGCGATGTCTGCTATGGAGAAGAAGTATACGTTATGTTTGGGAAAGAAACTGCTGGAATACCTAAAGAAATTTTAGAAAAAAACAAAGAACATTGCATTAGAATTCCCATGCTTAGCATAGAAAAGGCTCGTTCCTTGAATTTATCAAATTCTGTAGCTATTGCAGTTTATGAAGTCTTAAGACAGTGGAATTATCCAGGAATGAGATAATATACCATAAAAGAATAAAATGTTATATACTAAAAAGAGTGGTATATGGTATTAGAAACCTTTTGGTGATGAGACATAATACTTTACATAGTATATCTTAAAATGAAGGGGGTTTTAAAAATGAGCAATATTCAAATTGTAGTTGATAGTATGACAGATATTCCAAAAAATCTTGTGGAAAAGTATAATATAGTTGTAGTACCATTAACGATTCATTTCGATAACGAAGAATATAGAGATGGAATTGATTTGACTGGCGAAGAGTTTTATAGCAAACTTACCCAAGTAAAAGAACTACCTAAAACATCTCAGGTTGCACCAAATATCTTTCTACAAGTATTTAAAGGAATACTTGAGGAAGGTAAGGAAATAATTTGTATTAATGGGTCATCAAAGGCCAGTGGGACTCACCAAAATGCTGTCCTAGCAAAGACACAATTAGAAACCGAAAAAATTGTTATTTTTGATACCATGAGTTTGTGTTTTGGAGCAGGCTTCTTTGCATATGAAGCAGCTAAAATGGCAGCAGATAACAAGAGTACAGGAGAAATAATTGAGAGACTAAGAAAAATGAAGTCAAATGTGGATCATATTTTTACTGTAGATACATTGGAATACTTAAAAAAGGGCGGCAGATTAAATCCAATGAAGGCCACCATAGCAACGATATTGAATGTAAAGCCTATTCTCACAGTGGAAGAAGGTTTAGTAGAATCATTAGATAAAGTGAGAGGCAGCAAGAAAGTAATAAATAAAATGCTGGATTTAGCAAAAGAAAGAGGAAGTGATTTTAGTAATAAGGCAGTAGCAATCGCTCATGCAAATAATCCTAGAAAAGCAGAAGAGTTAAAGGAAATGGTGGAGAAGGAATTAAAGCCACAAGAAATACTGATTACAGAAATCGGATGTACTATAGGGACGCACGCAGGGCCTGGTACTTTAGCAATTTTTTATGAAAAGTAAATCTTATAATGAACTCACTAGAAAAAAATAGAAATATTTATGAAAAACTGTTGCTTATCATAGCTTTTCTTATTATAATGAATGTATATAGATAATCATGATTAATTTTTAACAATACATTTAAAAATTCAATATCAGTGCTGGAGGAAAAATGCGGGAGAGACCTAATATAGATTTTAGTATGATTAGGCGCCGAAGGAAGAAGCTAAAAGATACGCCATTTTTTAGTGAATATCTCAGGCAAAAGGACCGTATTTGGACAGCTCTCTGGAAAGCTAAGAACTAATTTAGCACCGAAGGAGCAATTTCTAGATTTAGAAAGAAACTCTCAGGTAAACCAACAGAGGTAATTTATTGCAACAGGCGTTGTTATAAGTTATCTCTGTTTTTGTTTTGCCCATTTTTTTAAATACATATTTGTATATCTTTAACACATGAAAAAAGCATAATTACATAAACTAAAATAAGATGTACAAAGCTAGCAAATGGAGGTATATACTTGAAGCCAGTTATTGTTACGAATAATCCAAAGGTTATTGAAAGCTATAAAGAATTATGTAAGATAGTTTTTATTGAGGGAGAGTACATGGATGTTCTGATTGCTGTTAGAGATTATATACATAAAGGTCATGAACTACTGACGCATCCGTTATCAGGCAGTATAAAACCCAATGAAACTCCATACAAAAGCGCACTAATTTCTAGTGACGTTGGGCAAATGAATATCAGTTCTACAACGATTATTGAAGACAGTATCCTTACTGCAAAAAAGTTTATTGAGAATAAAAAGACACCATTATGGACAGAAAGTATTTTAGAGGATTTTAGCGAAATAGATTTTAGATTATTAGAAAGTGCCATGGGAAGTATAGGTTTGTGATTAACCTAGCCTAGTTTAGGTAGTTAATATATAAAGGAAAATGCACATAAGGAGTGATAAATATGGAAAAAATTTACGATGTGGTGATTATTGGTGGAGGCCCGGCTGGGTTATCTGCTGGACTTTACGCTGCAAGAGGTAAAATGTCTACATTGATATTAGAAAAAGATAGAACAGGTGGACAAATTGTTACAACTAATGAGGTAGCAAATTATCCAGGGGCAATTGCAGATGCTACAGGCCCATCCTTAGTAGCTAGAATGGTTGAACAATGTAAGGAATTTGGTGCTGAAATAAAAAAAGATGCTATCAAAGAAATACAGGTAGAAGAAAAAATTAAAGTTTTGGTGGGAGAAAAAGAAAGCTATAAGGCAAAAGCAATCATAGCTACTCCAGGAGCAACGCCAAGACCATTAAGTGTACCTGGAGAGAAGGAGTTTACCGGAAAAGGCGTTTCTTACTGTGCAACCTGCGATGCTGACTTCTTTACTGACTTTGAAGTTTTTGTAATAGGTGGAGGAGATTCTGCAGTGGAGGAAGCTATTCATCTTACGAAGTTTGCAAGAAAAGTAACCATTGTACATAGAAGAGATGAGCTAAGAGCTGCAAAATCTATCCAAGATAAGGCCTTCAAGAATCCTAAAATGGAATTTATTTGGGATAGTGTAGTAGAGGAAATTAAAGGAGACGGCTTAGTAGAGTCCATAGTTTTTAAAAATGTGAAGACTGGTGAAACAACAGAATATCATGCTGATGAAGAAGATGGTACATTTGGAATCTTTGTCTTTGTGGGATATCTTCCCCAAACGGACTTGTTTAAAGGCTTGCTAGACATGGATGAAACTGGTTACCTAATTACAGATGATAATATGAAAACCAACATTCCAGGAGTTTTTGCAGCTGGAGATTGTAGAGTGAAATCTTTAAGACAAGTAGTAACAGCTGTAGCGGATGGTGCAATTGCAGCTATCCAAGCAGAAAAATATATTGATAATACTTTTGAGGAATAAAAATTATAAGGAGGTGTAAAAATGTTAGCAGTTGACAAGGATACTTTTGATAAAGAAGTGTTAGAGGTTGATGGTGTCGTATTGGTGGATTTTTGGAGCGATGGCTGTGAGCCATGTAAAGCATTATTACCAGACATCGAAGCACTAGAAGAAGTTTATGGAGACAAAATTAAATTTGTAAAACTAAACACAACAAAAGCTAGAAGACTTGCTATCAAACAAAAAGTTCTTGGTTTACCTACAATTTCCATCTATAAAGGTGGAGAAAAGGTAGAAGAAGTAACAAAGGATGACGCGACAAAAGGGAATATTGAATCCATGATTAAGAAATACTTATAGAAAGCAGTTTAAGCTTGGCCTATAACTGAATAATTTGATATAGTTATAGGCTTTTTATTAATAAAGGGAGGTGAAGTTTGTGCGATTAGAGTTAGGTAATATTTTCATTAAAGATGTACAGTTTAGTGATGCTACAAAAATAGAAAATGGAGTACTTTATATTGACAAAGAAGAATTATTGGCAACAGTAGGTGGTGATGAGCGTGTGAAGAACATTGACGTAGAATTAGCTCACCCAGGAGAAGAGGTAAGGATTACGCCAGTGAAGGATGTCATCGAACCTAGAGTAAAGGTGGAAGGACCAGGAGGAATGTTCCCAGGTGTACTTAGTAAAGTAGATACTGTAGGAACTGGTCGTACACACGCATTAAAAAATGTTGCAGTTGTTACTGCAGGTAAAATTGTTGGTTTCCAAGAGGGAATCATTGACATGTCAGGGCCTGGAGCAGAATACACACCATTTTCTAAATTGCACAACATTGTTATAATTGCTGATCCAGTTGATGGTATTAAGCAATACGATCATGAAGCAGCTGTAAGAATGATTGGGTTAAAGGCAGCACAATATCTTGGTGAGTTTGCTAAGAATCTTGAGCCAGAGGAAATAAAGTATTATGAGACAGAGCCTCTTCTAGAATCCATTAAAAAATATCCTGATTTACCTAGAGTTGGCTATGTTTACATGCTTCAAACTCAGGGATTACTTCATGATACCTATGTTTATGGGGTAGATGCAAAAAAGATTATACCAACGATTTTATATCCGACAGAGATTTTTGATGGTGCCATTATTAGTGGTAACTGTGTATCCGCCTGCGATAAAAATCCAACCTATGTACATCAAAACAATTCCATCATCGAAGATCTTTATGAAAAGCATGGTAAGGAATACAATTTTGTTGGTGTAATTATCACCAATGAGAACGTTTATCTTGCTGATAAAGAGAGGTCTTCAAATTGGACAGCTAAGCTATGCAAATATTTAGGTTTAGATGCTGTTATCGTTTCT
Organism: Natronincola peptidivorans; assembly: GCF_900111615.1. Taxonomy (GTDB): domain Bacteria; phylum Bacillota; class Clostridia; order Peptostreptococcales; family Natronincolaceae; genus Natronincola_A; species Natronincola_A peptidivorans. The sequence continues at coordinate 12,539 of NZ_FOHU01000035.1, forward strand.
CAAGAAGGCTTTGGAAATCCAGATACTGACCTAATTATGAATTGCAAAAAAATTGAAAACGAAGGTGTGAAAACTGTTATTGTAACAGATGAATATGCTGGCAGAGATGGTGCATCACAATCTCTTGCAGATGCAGACCCTAAAGCAGATGCTGTTATAACCAATGGGAATGCTAATGAAGTTATTCTTTTGCCACCAATGAAAAAAATCATTGGCACTACACAATATGTTGATACCATTGCTGGAGGATTTGATGGCAGCTTAAGAGCTGATGGAAGCATCGAGGTAGAAATACAGGCTATTACTGGAGCCACTAATGAAACAGGTTTTGTAAGGCTTACAGCAAAAGAATATTAATTGTATTTAATGAATTTAAAAACTGTTTAAGAAAATCCACGAAGGAAAAACTAAAATAAATTCAATGAAAGAAAGGATGAGAGTATGGCACTTTTTGATAATAAAAAAGTTATCATTATTGGCGATAGAGATGGAATTCCTGGTCCAGCAATAGAAGAGTGTTTAAAGACAACCGGCGCTGAAGTAGTCTTCTCTGCTACTGAATGCTTTGTCTGAACCGCTGCAGGAGCAATGGACTTAGAAAACCAACAAAGGGTAAAGGATTTAACAGATAAATACAGCCCAGAAAATGTTATAGTTTTATTAGGAGCAGCTGAAGCAGAATCCTCTGGTTTAGCGGCTGAAACTGTAACAGCTGGCGATCCAACCTTTGCAGGTCCATTGGCAGGAGTCCAGTTAGGACTTAGAGTATATCATGTAGTTGAGCCACAATTTAAAGATGAAGTAAATGCTGAAGTATATGATGATCAAATCGGCATGATGGAGATGGTACTTGATGTTGATGGTATTATCGAAGAAATGAGTGCTATCAGAAGTGAACACTGTAAATATAATGATTAAATTACCCATAAAATATCCCGTTGAAAATAAGAGAGGGGGGAAAGTATGAGCAAAAAAAGAGTCGTTCATTATATCAATCAGTTCTTTGCAGGTATTGGTGGCGAAGAAAAAGCTGATATTAAACCAGAAGTTAGAGAAGGTGTAGTAGGTCCAGGTATGGCTATTAATACTGCATTAAAGGAAGAGGCAGAAATTGTTGCAACAGTCATCTGTGGAGATTCTTATTTTAATGAAAATGTGGAAGTAGCTCAAAAAGAAATCCTAGATATGATTAAGCAATATAAACCTGATTTATTCATTGCTGGTCCAGCTTTTAACGCAGGAAGATATGGTGTGGCCTGTGGAACAATAACCAAAGCAGTACAAGATGAATTAGGGATTCCAGTAGTAACAGGAATGTATATTGAAAATCCTGGAGCTGATATGTTTAAAAAGAGTGTTTATATTGTAGAAACAGGAAATTCAGCTGCTACTATGCGAGCGGCAGTTCCAGCTATGGTAAATCTTGCTCTAAAATTATTAAAGGGTGAAGAAGTTGGTTCACCTGAAGAAGACAAGTATATTTCAAGAGGAATCAGAAAGAACTACTTTGCTGAAGAAAGAGGTTCTAAACGAGCTGTTGATATGCTAATCAAAAAATTAAAAGGCGAGGACTTTGTTACGGAGTACCCAATGCCAGACTTTGATAGAGTTGAACCAAATCCTGCTGTAAAAGATTTAAGTAAGGCAAAGATAGCTTTAGTCACCTCTGGTGGCATTGTACCAAAAGGTAATCCTGATAGAGTTGAATCCTCTAGTGCATCAAAGTATGGGAAATATGACATTGCCAACTTCCAAGAGTTGACAGAGGCAGATCATGAAACAGCCCATGGTGGATATGATCCTGTATATGCAAACGAGGATCCTGATAGAGTATTACCAGTAGATGTATTAAGGGACCTTGAAAAAGAGGGAGCTATTGGGGAACTGCACAGATATTTCTATACAACAGTAGGAAATGGAACATCAGTAGCAAGTTCTAAGGCTTTTGCATCGGAGTTTGCAAAAGAACTAATAGCAGATGGTGTTGAAGCTGTGATCCTTACCTCCACATGAGGCACCTGTACACGTTGCGGTGCAACAATGGTAAAAGAAGTAGAGAGAGCTGGGATTCCAGTAGTCCATATTTGTACAGTAGTACCTATATCATTGACAGTTGGTGCTAACCGAATCGTACCTGCTATAGCTATACCATATCCACTAGGTAATCCTGCATTGGATAAAAAGGATGAAAAAACACTTAGAAGAAAGATTGTGGAGAAATCATTACAAGCACTAACAACAGAAGTAGAAGGCCAAACTGTTTTCGAAGACTAAAAAACATGCCAGCTGTAGGAAGATCAGCTGGCATATTTAATAACTAAATTAGAAATTAAGAGTTGAAATAAAAACTTTATTTTATATAAACCAATGGAGGTGCAACCAATGTCCTATGCAGTAGTAAAAGGAACATCCTATGTACTGGTACATACACCAGACATGATTCTACACAATGGAACAACTCAAACAACAGAAAAACAAGCCAACCCCAACAGCGAATACCTAAAAAAACTGCCAGAGCATCTAAGAAACTACCAAGAAGTAGTAAGCTACCCACCCAACCAAGCATACATAGGAACAATAACACCAGAAGACCTAAGAACCTATGAAATGCCATGGTACAACAAACAAGTACAAGGGGCAGACCGCTATGGAAAATTTGGCGAAATCATGCCCCAGGACGAATTCATCGGCCTGATGAAAATCGTAGACGCCTTTGACCTAGTAAAAC
>NZ_FOHU01000004.1 GCF_900111615.1 Natronincola peptidivorans
ATTCTAGGGAGCTTATCAATCTTTAACTTCTGGTACTTAGGACTATTAGAGTCTTCAAAATTCAATTGGCGTAAAGGGATGTTTCTAGAGACAAAGATTAAAAGTGTATAAAGTTCTTTTTGTAGATATTGAATATATAGTACTAAATAAGATATAATGGAGTTCACAATGACCACCCTTTCTTTATTAATTGTGAGCTGGGAACTTCAATTATATCAAGAAATGGGGGGGCATTGTTTTTTTATACAAAAAAACTTTGAAACCTTTAAAATATAATGATTAGTTAGTAAAAAAAGAGTGTCAAACTTGACACTACGAATAATTATTTGGAGGTGTAAAAATGAAAAAGAAATTCTTTTTATTCATATTAATTACAGTATTACTAGGTAATATCACCCTTAGTGCAGCTGCTAATGATTTATTTCAGGTGAAAGGGTATATAAGGAATTTTAACATAATAAAAAATGAAGAGCTATTAGATTGCCATGACTCTCCTATTATATTTAATAATCGTATGTATCTTCCATTACGAAGTATAGCAGAAGTATTAGATTATAAGGTCCATTGGCATGAGGATACAGAAACAGTAATATTGAAACAATATGATCTTCTTGAAAAGCTGGCAGCTGCTGACCCATTTGCAGGTGAGTATTTTATTTATGGAGAGCTGCGTCAAATTGATTTTGATAATCAAACAGTAGAGATAGAACAACATTTGGATCATCATAGTAGGGAGGTTTATGGTGCTTTGCCCTTAGAAAAGGGTGCCATTATTCTACTGCAAAGGAATAATCATTATATGAAAATAGACTACAATGATTTAAAAGTAGGTGATGTAGTTGGCATTATCGTAACAAGCACCAATGAAATCAGAGGTATGCTTGTAGACAGTTAAAAAAATCTACAAGTAACAAACACTATTTTTCTTTGTTTTAAAGAGATAAATTTAGGTGAAGATTTGGTATTACGCTTAATCTTCACCTAAATTATTATATACTGATGCTTCCTTCAATATATATATCTTATATACTATTTCATTTTATAAGCACTACTGATGTATCGTCTTTTTATCTTGCTTTATATCCTACTTATGATAGTAATGCTTTTTTCAAAAAGATCCCTGTATGAGAATCCTTTACTTGGATTATTTCTTCCGGTGTTCCTTCGGCTACAATTAGACCTCCACCGTTGCCACCTTCGGGACCAAGATCTATAATATAGTCTGCTGTTTTGATTACATCTAAATTATGCTCTATTACTAAAACAGAGTTCCCCGTCCCCACTAATCTTTGCAATACACCTATAAGACGGTGAATATCTGCTATATGAAGGCCGGTTGTAGGCTCATCTAAAATATAGAGGGTTTTTCCTGTACTTCTTTTACTAAGTTCAGAGGCTAGTTTAATTCTTTGTGCTTCTCCACCAGATAATTGTGTTGAAGGCTGTCCTAGCTTTATATAGCCTAATCCCACATCAAAAAGTGTCTGCAGCTTATTATGGATTTTAGGAATGTTTTCAAAAAAGCTTAAAGCTTCTTCAACGTTCATTTCTAGAATATCAGAAATAGTTTTACCTTTATATTTTACCTCTAAGGTTTCTCGATTGTAGCGTCTCCCTTTACAAACTTCACATGGTACATACACGTCCGGTAGAAAATGCATTTCGATTTTAATAATGCCGTCTCCGTTGCAGGCTTCACATCGTCCTCCTTTTACATTAAAGCTAAACCTGCCCTTCAGATATCCTCTCATTTTTGCATAAGGGGTTTGGGCAAATACATCCCTAATATGATCAAATACCCCTGTGTAAGTGGCAGGATTAGATCTCGGTGTTCTTCCAATGGGTGATTGATCAATCTCTATTACTTTATCAATGTGAGCTAGTCCTTCTACTGCTTCATGGGCTCCAGGTTTGCTCTTAGCTCTATTTAGCTCCTGTGCTATCTTTTTATAGAGTATTTCGTTTACTAATGTACTTTTTCCAGAACCTGAAACACCAGTAACACAGGTAAAAACTCCTAAAGGAATATTTACATCAATGCTTCTTAAGTTGTTTTCTCTAGCTCCCTTTACCGTTATCCATTTGCCATTTGGCTTGCGTCTTTCCATCGGTATTTCTATTCTTGTTTTGCCGCTCAAATATTGTCCTGTAATAGAAGCTTCACAGTTCTTAATGTCCTCTATACTTCCCTCTGCTACCACATAGCCTCCGTGAATACCCGCACCTGGACCAATATCTATAATATGATCAGCAGCATACATTGTGTCTTCGTCATGTTCTACTACAAGTACTGTGTTTCCTATATCAGTTAGATTTCTTAGGGTTTTCAATAATTTATCATTATCTTTTTGATGCAAGCCTATGCTGGGTTCATCTAAAATGTATAGTACCCCTACTAAGCTGGAGCCTATTTGAGTTGCTAATCGAATCCTTTGAGATTCTCCCCCAGATAAAGTTCCTGCATTTCTTGATAAAGTCAGATATTGAAGCCCTACATCCTGTAAAAAGTTTAATCGCTCTTTTATTTCCTTTAAAACCTGTTTTCCAATAAAGGCTTTTCTCTCATCCAATAATAGATTATCAAAAAATTCCTTTGCATCTTTTATTGACATTTCTGTAACCTCATGGATGTTTTTGTCTCCAACTGTTACTCCTAATGCTATCTCTTTAAGTCTTGCTCCCTTACAACTGCCGCAAGGCAGCTCAGTCATATATTCTTCAATTTTGTCCCTCATATAATCAGAGTTAGTTTCCTTATATCTTCTTTCAAGGTTTTTAATGACCCCCTCAAAATAAGAGGAATAGGTGCGAAATCCCCCATACTTTGATTCATATTGGAAGGTAACCTTTTTGTCACCGGTGCCATATAGTAGGTCCTGTATAAAATCCTCTGTCATCTCCTTCATCGGAGTATCAACATCGTAACCATATTGCTGAGCTAAGCTATCCAGCATCTTAAAGTAGTAGGTGTTTTCTCCATTAGCATTTGTACTGCCCCATGGATCAATAGCACCTTGCCGTATGGTTAAATTTCTATTTGGTATGACTAAATCAGGGTCCACCACCTTCATGTGGCCAATACCATTGCATTCGTTGCATGCACCAAAGGGGCTGTTAAAGGAAAACATTCGAGGAGCCAGTTCCTCTAAACCAATACCATGATGTGGGCAGGCAAATTTAGTAGAGAAAAGATGCTCCTCTCCATCAATTACATCAATAATCACCAATCCATCCGTTAGCTTTAAAACTGTCTCTATGGAATCAGCAATTCTTTTGTCAGCATCTTCTCTAATAACAATTCTGTCTACTACTACCTCCATGCTATGCTTTTTATTTTTCTCTAATTTGATATCTTCATAGATGTCCCTTACTTCTCCATTGATTCTAACTCGTACAAAGCCTTCTTTTTTTATTTCTTCTAATAGTTTTTGATGCTCTCCTTTTTTCCCTCGAATAACAGGTGCTAGAATCTGCAGCTTGGTTCCTTCTCCCAACGCCATAATATTATCTACAATTTGCTCCACTGTCATTTGACTGATTTCGATGCCGCATACAGGACAGTGGGGGATTCCCACTCTTGCAAATAGCAATCTCAAATAATCATAAATCTCTGTTACAGTTCCTACAGTAGAACGTGGATTTTTACTAGTAGTTTTTTGATCGATGGAGATAGCAGGTGAAAGCCCCTCAATATATTCTACATCGGGTTTTTCCATTTGCCCTAAAAACTGTCTTGCATATGCCGATAAGCTTTCTATATAACGCCTTTGTCCTTCTGCATAAATGGTATCAAAAGCTAGGGAGGTTTTTCCTGATCCAGATAGTCCTGTTAAAACTACAAATTTATCTCTAGGTATTTCTATATTAATATTTTTTAGATTATGCTCCTTTGCACCCCTAATAATAATTTTATCTTTTGCCACAATTACACCTCATTCTTTTCCTTTAGAGTATTTCTTAATCTCCTATTATATTTGTTGTTTTCTTAATATTTGTATTTCGTCCCGCAGTTTAGCCGCTTTTTCAAATTCTAAAGCTTCTGCTGCCTCTAGCATTTCAATCTCTAATGCTTTAATAATTGTTTCCAGCTGCTCCTTAGAATATTTCCCCTCTTGAGTTTGATCAGCGTGATATTTTACTTCTTCTTCTGCTACCTTTGTTGCTTCTATCACATTGTATACCCTTTTTTGTATAGAGGCAGGGGTGATATTATTTTTTCTGTTATAATCAAATTGAATTTGACGTCTTCTTTCTGTTTCTTCAATAGCTGTTTGCATAGACTTGGTTATTTTATCAGCATACATAATTACTTTACCTTCTAGATTTCTTGCAGCTCTACCAATGGTCTGTATCATAGAGGTTTCTGATCTTAAAAACCCTTCTTTGTCGGCATCCAAAATCGCAACCAAACTAACCTCTGGTAAATCTAGTCCTTCCCTCAAAAGGTTAATACCCACTAATACATCAAATTCACCTAAACGGAGATCCCTAATAATCTCCATTCTTTCCATTGTTTTAATATCAGAATGAAGATATCTTACTTTAATATCTACTTCTTTTAAATAGTTGGTTAAGTCCTCTGACATTTTTTTGGTTAGTGTGGTAATCAACACCCTTTGGTTTTTTTCTACCCGTTGATTAATCTCCCCTACTAAATCATCAATCTGTCCTTTTATAGGACGAATCTCTACAATAGGGTCCAGTAATCCAGTAGGCCGTATTATTTGTTCTACCACTTGATTACTTTTCTCTAGTTCATACGGGCCTGGTGTGGCAGTAACATATAGTATTTGGTTCACCAAACCTTCAAATTCTTGAAAATTCAAAGGTCTATTATCGTAAGCAGAGGGAAGACGAAATCCATGATTCACCAAGGATTCTTTTCTAGAACGGTCTCCCCCATACATTCCACGGGCCTGCGGAATCGTAACATGGGATTCATCAACAATAATTAAATAGTCCTCTGGAAAATAATCTAATAAGGTATGGGGCCTGCTGCCAGGTTTTCTTCCAGTTAAATGCCTAGAGTAATTCTCAATTCCTTGGCAAAAACCTACCTCCCTCAGCATTTCTATGTCATACATGGTTCTTTGCTGTATTCTTTGGGCCTCCAATAATTTATCTGTATCCTTGAAGTATTTCACCTGTTCTTCTAATTCTTGCTCAATATTATGAATAGCACTCTCTACTTTTTCAGCACTGGTGGCATAATGAGAAGCTGGGAAGATAGAGATGTGCCCTCTTGCTCCTATAACTTCTCCAGTAAGGACATTTATCTCTGTAATGCGGTCAATTTCATCCCCAAAAAATTCTACCCTTACAGCATTTTCCGATGAGGAGGCAGGAAATATCTCCACCACATCTCCTCTTACCCTAAAGGTGCCACGAATAAAGTTAATATCATTTCTTTCATATTGAATATCCACCAGTTGTCTCAACACTTGATCCCTGTCTTTGTGCATGCCTGTCCTTAAGGAAACCACCAGCCTTTTATATTCCTCTGGGTCCCCTAATCCATAGATACAAGAAACACTGGCTACAATGATAACGTCCCTTCTTTCTAAAAGAGCAGCAGTAGCGGAGTGCCTTAGCTTGTCAATTTCATCATTGATAGAAGCATCCTTTTCAATATAAGTATCCGAATGGGCAACATAAGCCTCTGGTTGATAGTAATCATAGTAGCTAACAAAATACTCTACTGCATTATTAGGAAAAAACTCTTTAAACTCACTGCATAGCTGAGCTGCAAGAGTCTTGTTATGAGCCATCACCAGGGTAGGTTTTTGAACCTTTTCAACAACATTTGCCATAGTAAAGGTTTTACCTGATCCCGTAACCCCTAAAAGGGTTTGATGCTTCAAACCATCTAGAACACCTTTACTAAGAGTTTTAATTGCCTGTGGCTGATCTCCCGTGGGCTTATATTCTGAGCTTATTTTAAACTTCTCCATCGTACATCATCTCACTTTTATGCTTATTATTTATAACCTTCATGAAGGAAACCACATGGTTTTCCCCCTCGCAATAATAAGAGTATCATATTTACCATATTATTGTTAACTAGAAATATGTACCTGCCGCTACCTAGAACAACTGTTCGATAGCATTATTATAACGCTGTATTTTTTCCCTGTCAATAATTACCCCAAATAAATCTTAATAAACCTGATTGATTTGTTTCTAATGGATACCTAATAGAAAAACCCTCAGTACCTGAGGGTTTAGACTGTTGAAAAACCTCCATCTTCTTCGTTGCTTCAAAAGCCCAGCACCTTTACGTATTACGTATACGCTGCAGTCGCTGGGTTTTATTGCGCCTTGAATCTGAAGATTTTTGAACAGTCTGGAGGTTGTTGACTTTTTCAACAACCTCCAGACTGCTAATTATTCCCTTGTATTACCTTTTCATTAATTACCTCTATTGCTTTTTTCAGCTGTATATCTTGATCTGCTTCCAAATTGATTTCATTCCTTAGTTCTTCTGGCAATTCTACTATAATATCTGGATCAATACCGGTTCCATGAATATTGCTGCCACTTGGGGTGAAGTATTGTGAAACAGTGTATTTAAATCCTGTTCCATCGTTTAATGGTTTTACTTGTTGTACTAAACCTTTTCCAAAGGTAGTAGTCCCAATAATGGTGCCTCTATTGCCGTCTTGAATAGCTCCTGCTAATATCTCTGATGCACTGGCGCTTCCTTTATTTACTAGCACTACAATCGGTAAATCAATTTGTTTTTTATTAGATTTTTCTACTTCTCTAGCTCCATGACGATCCTCTGTATATACAATTACCTGTTCTGGCAATATCATATCTGCAATCTCTAAGCATTGAGTTAACAACCCACCTGGATTATTTCTTAGATCAATGATTAGTCCTTGAATATTTTGGTTTTGTAAATCATTCATATGGATCTCAAAATCATTATATGTTTGTTCATCAAACATAGATATCCTTACATAGCCTATATGGTTTTCTAATACCTCAGACCTCACCGTCTGCAAACGAATGACTTCCCTTTCTATAGATACATCAAAGGGCTCTGTTGTTCCTTCCCTCCATATAGACAAAACTACCTCTGTGCCTGGCTCTCCCCGCATCATATCTGCAGCAAGCTCCAGTTGTTCTCCAGAAACCGCTTTGCCATCCACCGCTAAAACCTTATCTCCGGTTGCAATTCCTGCTCTTTCCCCTGGAGTATCTTCAATAGGTGAAACCACCGTTACCAGGCCATCCTCCCCAGGTGTGATAATAACACCAATTCCCCCATAAGTACCTTGAGTTCTAGTCATAAGTTCAGTGAATTCATTTTCTGTCATATAGCTGGTATAAGGATCCTCCACACCCTGAAACATTCCTTTTATAGCTGATTCCATTAGTTTTTCTTCATCTAGTTCTTTATAATAATTCTTTATAAGAAAATCCTTTAAAGTAAAGAGCTTACCATATTCATCTCCCAGAGTTTGATAATACTGGTAAGTATCCTTAGAAATAATAACCTTTTGTCCTAGTACTAATGCAATGGAATTTCCTAATGTTAAATTTAATACTGTTGTCAATAGGATGAGAATAATTGCACCTATAACAGCCTTTTTTTTACTAATCATATATTTCTCCCCTCTTATCATTCTAGACCTATCATTTTACTATTTTATTATTTATATTGTTTCATTATACATTAAGTTGCTAATTTTTCAAAATCTCATGGTACTCCAGCATTGAAAAACCATTATCTTCTTTATTTTAAAAACCCAGCACCCTAACGTATCTTTAGAATACGCTGTGGTTACTGGGTTCTTATAGCCTTGCATTGACAACTTCTTTATTATTAGCTCAAATGTTATTAACTATTTTAACCTTATTGTCCTCTTACCCATGGAATCGGGTCTTGGAATTTACCGTCTTTTCTTACTTCAAAGTGTACATGAGGTCCTGTAGACATCCCTGTACTTCCCACTTCAGCAATTTTTTGTCCTCTTGCCACCTGTTGTCCCACGGATACTGAAAGTCTAGAGTTGTGGGCATATAATGTCATGATTCCTCCACCATGATCAATAATGATGGTTCTGCCATAGGAGCCTAATGTACCGGCAGATACTACCTTTCCTTGTGCTGCTGCCACAACAGTCACACCTGAAGGAGCTGGAATATCTATACCAGAGTGAAACCTTTGGGTTCTTAATATAGGATGTATTCTGTTCCCATATGGTGAAGATATTCTACTATACCCAGGAACAGGCCATGACATTTTTCCTCCAATATATTCCCCACTAGACTGTAATTTTCTTAGTTGATCTTCTAAAGCCCTTGCTTCTCTCTCTATTTGATCCAGCTGCTTAGCTAATTCTACTCTATCCTGTTGCAGTTCTTCTCTTAATCGTTGCTGTTGTCCTCTAGAAACGACTAGCTGCTGTTGTTTGTTCTCGGCACTATTTCTTAAGGTAAGCAATTGATTTCTTTGATTTTCTAGTTGTGCTTTTTTATCCTCTATTAAAGCTTTTTGCTCCTCTAAGTGCTTTAATAGCTCAACGTCATGATCTACAATTCGTTTTACCATATCTAAGTTTGTTAGTAGATCTGTAAAATCTCGAGAGTTTAGCAGTACCTCCGCATAGCCAACAGTACCATTTTTATACATTACTCTAAGTCGATCGCCTAGCAAGTCTTGCTTACTATCAATATAGTCTTCTGCAGCTATTAATTCCTCTGTTGTATCTGAAATTTGCTTTTCTGTAGTTCTTATATTGTTACGAATTTGTGCGATTTCGTTTTCAGTCTTTTCTATTTGTGCTTCTAACTCCTGTAATTGCTGAGTAATACTTTTTTGTTGATTCTCATTTTGTTTTAATTCATTATTTACTTGACGTTGCTGAGTATTAAGGTTGTTTAACTGGTTGTTGATTTTACTGGCTTCATTAGCAAAAACCGTCAAGGTTGATATTGAAAGTAATGCAATGATGAAAAAACTGATCATATGTTTCTTACTTAGCACTGTTGGTCCCCCCTCTTTTCCTTTAAACTCTCAGATGTTTCCTTAAGGAAACAATACTTCCTAATGCACCTACACCTGCACCTAAAACAGTGAATACCGGTATGGTTTTACTCATCATTTCCTCCACTGAAACCACATAAACACTAAGCATTACATAAAATCTTGTTGTCAGCAGGTCAAAAGTGTATTGATAACCATAATGAACAAATATCAATGCTATAACTGCTCCGATCAATCCTAGTACCATGCCTTCAATAAAGAATGGCCAACGTATGAACCAGTTGGTAGCTCCAACATATTTCATGATATTGATTTCTTGCTTTCTAGCATTCAGTGTCAATTTGATTGTATTTGCAATAATGAACATAGCAACTAAAATAAGAATTAAAATCAGGCCTAACCCGATAGCTCTAATAAAGTTTGCAATTCTCAACATATTATCTACAATATCTTTGTGATATTTTACCTCTTCAATTCCTGCAAAATTATTTAGTTCTTTTACAACATCATCGGAGACTTCAATGTTTTCTACATGGATAACATAAGAGTTTGGTAAGGTGTTATCCTCTAAAACATCTAGTAAATGTCCCTGTTCGCCCCACTGTTCCTTCATTTTGTTTAAAGCATCTTCCTTTGACTCATATTCTACATACTGCACACCAGGTATAGCTGTAATATCTTGCCCTAAAGTAGAAATTTCTTCTACTGTTAATTCATCCTCAAGATAAACCTGTATTGTGTCAAATTGCATTTGTGCTATATAGGATAGGTTGTTGATATTTAATACAATGGTAATAATTACACCTAAAACTGCTAAAGAAGCAGCTACTGAGCTAATGGAGGCAATACTCATTCCTCTATTCCTCCATATGCCTATAAATCCTTGCTTTATCATATAGTTAATAGTTCTAATCTTCATAGCCGTATGCCCCCTTATGCTGGTCTCGTACGATTCTGCCTTTTTCTAGCGCGATTACTCGTTGCTGCATCGTATCCACTATATCTTTAGCATGGGTGGCCATTACAACTGTTGTACCTCTTCTATTTATTTGTTTTAGTACCTTCATTATTTCCCAAGCAGTCTCTGGATCTAGATTTCCTGTAGGCTCGTCCGCTATTAAGATAGACGGATTGTTAACAATCGCCCTTGCAATAGATACCCTTTGTCTTTCTCCGCCAGATAGCTCATGGGGGTATTGCTTTGCTTTGTCGCTTAGTCCTACCATACCTAGTACCATTGGTACCTGTCGGCGAATTTCCCTAGAAGAGGCTTCTATTACCTCCATAGCAAAGGCTATATTTTCATACACAGTTTTATTAGGTAATAGTCTAAAATCTTGGAAAACAACACTAATATTTCTTCTTAAATAAGGGGTCTTTCTTCTTGATATCTTCGTTATATCTTGATGTTCTACAAATATATTGCCTTCTGTCGGTTCTTCTTCCTTTAATAATAATTTGATAAAGGTAGATTTTCCAGCTCCACTAGGACCAACTAGGAAGATAAAGTCCCCTTTATTTATTTCTAAATTAATATTAATTAATGCTTGGTTTGTTTTGTTATAGGTTTTACTTACATTTTTAAATTGTATCAAAAATCATCAACTCCCAGCTAACATTATATATATTCGACATAAACCTTATAACTCCTTCTAAAATCAACAGTAAACCTTAGTAATAATTTCCTAATTTTCAGGATATTTTTTTCTTATTCCCAATAATTCTTCTATTTTCTATTTCATTATAACAGTACTGCTTTTATTATAACAATACTTTACAAGAAAATTCAATTGAATTGATTTCCAATCCTATGCTACAATTGTTTTATAAATGAACAAATGATTGGAGGAAATATCACTTGAAGAAAACCCTTAGAAAAGAACTTTTAACAAAACGTGGATTTTTAACTCAAGAAGAAATAGCATCTAAGAGCACTATTATTCTTGACCAACTAAAGTCTAACCCTATTTATATACAATCAAAGAATGTTATGATTTTCCTTTCCTTTACAAATGAAGTGTCCACTGACCTTTTGGTCAAAGATTTATTCCAAAAAGGGAAACGTGTTTTTATCCCTTTAACGGTTCCCGCCACAAGAGAACTTATTGTATCAGAGCTATTAGACCTTAATAAGGATTTACATATAGGGAATTTTGGTGTGTTGGAGCCAAAAAAAGAGGCCGTAAGACCACTACCGCCTGAAGCTTTAGATTTAGTTATTGTTCCTGGAGTTGGCTTTGACACAAAGGGATGGCGTATAGGCTATGGGGGAGGTTATTATGACAGGTTTTTGCCTAAGCTTCCACCAGCTACCCCCACCGTTGCTTTAGCCTTTGAAGTGCAGCTTGTAGAGGAAATTCCTACCGCCTCCTATGACTTTCCTATTCAATACATCATTACAGAAGAAAGATTTATTGATTGTATGAAGAATAGGTAATAGGAAGAAGGATAAATCCTCATTTTTTCTTGATATCATACTTATCCATGCGATACAGCAGGGTATGTCTTGTCATGCCCAGTAATTGAGCTGCCCTTGTCTGGTTATAATCTGTTCTCTCTAACGCTTGAAGAATTAGTCTTTTCTCAAGAACCTCAATATCTATACCCTCCTCTGGCAAAGTAAAAGGATCTTTTCTTTCTTCTTCATTGACAATTTCGAAGGGGAGGCTTTTTTTTCTGATAATATGATCATCTGCTAATAAAATCATTCTTTCAATAACATTTTCAAGCTCACGAATATTCCCTCTCCAATGATAGTTTATCATTTTTTCTCTAGCCGCTTCATCAAGTGTCATGTTCTTTCTTCCTATTTTTTTCCCAAACTCCGCTAAAAAATAGTTTAACAATAGGGGAATATCTTCTTTTCTTTCTCTTAGGGGCGGGATTAAAATAGGTATAACATTTAACCGGTAATAAAGATCCTCTCTAAAGCTTCCTTCCTTCACCATTTTAAACAAATCTCGGTTGGTTGCGGCAATCACTCTAACATCCACCTTTATTTTTTCATTTCCACCAACCCTTTCAAACTCCATTTCCTGTAAAACTCTTAGTAGCTTTACCTGCATAGATAAATCCAATTCTCCAATCTCATCTAGAAAAATAGTACCGCTGTGGGCCTTTTGAAACTTTCCTATTTTTCTTTGAATAGCCCCTGTAAAGGCACCTTTTTCGTGTCCAAACAGCTCACTTTCCATTAAGTTTTCAGGAATAGCTCCACAGTTTACTTTAATATAAGGCTTTTTATTTCTATCGCTGCTATAATGTATAGTATTGGCAATCACCTCTTTGCCAGTACCACTTTCTCCTAGAATCAATACAGTTGCCGGTGTCTTTGCTACCTTCTCCACTATTCCCAAAATTCTTTGTATTCCAGGACTATTACCTATAATGGTTTTGCCAGTATTCTTTTCCAATTCTTCTCTTAAATAGTTAACTTCCTTTCGTAATTCTCCCACCTGTAAAGCTTTATCTATAACTATTTTTAGTTCTTCTATATCGAATGGTTTAGAGATATAGTCTAGGGCGCCTAGTTTCATGGCCTCTACAGCTGACTCTGTAGTTCCATGGGCAGTAATCATGATAATAGGAGTTTCCTCCTTTAATTCTTTTATTTTTGCTAATGCCTCTAATCCATCCATCCCTGGCATCTTGAGATCCATTAATATCATATCAGGTTCTTCCTGCTGAAAAATTTCTATAGCTTCTAACCCATTGGTGCCTTCATAAATCTTATAATTTTCTTTTGCTAAAGCCCTTTTTATAGCCCAGCGCATATTTTTTTCATCATCTACTACTAATATTTTCTTCATACCGTATCTCCTTCCTCCTCCAACAGGGGTAAATGAATGCTTACCTCTGTCCCTTCTCCCACCTGACTTTTCACCTGAATATGCCCTTGGTGTTCTTCAATAATTCTGTGGGTTATTGAAAGGCCTAAACCTGTTCCAGATTCTTTTGTTGTAAAAAAGGGGTTAAATATCTTATCTAATAATTCCTTAGGAATCCCTTCTCCTTCATCCTTAAAAGTGACTATTGCCCCTTCATCAGGATTCTTATGAAGGGTAATTTTCAAGCCTCCCCCATTGGCCATGGCTTGAATACCATTTAGTATGATATTCATAAAGGCTTGCTTTAATTTATCAGTGTCTCCTTCTATTTTACAGGAGTCCTCAGCCATGAAATCAATGGCCACGCCTTTTTGTTGGCCAAATTTTTTTGTTATTATTAATAGCTCACTTAATAAAATCTCCAACTGAAATGCTTCCACCTTTATCTTATTGGGTCTTGAATAATCTAATAATCCTTTTATGACTCTATTGGCTCTATCAATCTCGTGCTCTATGATAATTAACCCTTCTCTAAATTCCTCTTGGACATCCTGTATCAAAGTTTGGCTGATGGTTTTAATGATTCCTAGAGGATTTCGAATTTCATGAGCTATTCCTGAAGCCAATTCACCTATGGCTGCTAATCGTTCTCCTCTTCGCACTTGAATTTCTAATGTTTTTATCATGGTAACATCATCTATTACTACTACAGTTCCCTCAGGTTTGTGAAGGATGTTTGATAGAGGGTAGATGGACACCTGAATATGCATGGATTTACCATTCTCCATGGTGTAGTCTATCTCTTTTCTTATCTTTTGTTTGTTGCCAGTTAATACCTGCTTTACTTCCTTTATTAATAGCTCTTTGTCAAAAAAGAGCTGCAAATCTTTATCATCCCCAAACATAGTACTTGCCTGCCTATTTTTTGATGTCACCTCGCCTTCACAATTAATGGCTACAACACCACTGGCAATGCTGTCTAATATATTATGGGTATAGTTTTCAAGATCTGCCAGCTTAACAATTTGCTGTTCTAACAATTGCTTTCTTTTATAATCCTGCTCCACTAAATAACCTGTGATGAGACCAATCACCATAAACATCACTATCTCTAGAAATTGATTGATTACTTCTAGATTTATTTCACCAAAATAAATAATTAAATGGGGAGCATACAGGACTACCGACAGTATAGAAACAATAAATGCTCCTTTAAGTCGGAATTGAAAGGCTGCCAAAATAATCGGTAAATAATATAGTCTTCTTAAGAAATCGTGTATTACCCATTGATGTGTTGGTAAAAGATAATGAAATCCAGTAATAATCACAATGAGTAAAGCTATTAAGCTTTTAGATTTATTTTCTTGCTTCATTTTATCCCCTTTCTTCCTTTGTATCACCACAATATGGACAATACCTCCAATTGGTATAGATCATTTTTTGACAATCATTGCAAGGTGCCTTCAACATTTCTTTACAGCTGGGACATTTCGTCTGAGCTGGATCTATTTTTTCATTACATTGACTACAATGAATAGTTTCTGATTGTTTTGTTTTAGTATTCTCTATACTACTCAATAATAGAATATAGACTATTATCGATAAACCAATACATGCTAAAATAGGCATACTTCTCATCCTTTCTATCAAAACAAGAGGTTCTATGTTTTTATTGTGTCATATGATACAGTCAGTGTGTTATTCCATACTTATATTCTTACATATATCTTCATTTTTATCTATTGATTAATATTATTGCAATTATGATGCCAATTCTATTTGTTTTGAAAAATATGGAGCATTACATGAAAGCTTATAATCAGTAAACCTATATTTTAGCAGTATAGATATTAAAAAAATAAAAATACTATCACTAGAGTACTTTCATAAAAATGATATTGAGAATTTTTTATTGTTGTTCATTAATTATTTATTTTGGGAGGTGAAAATATTGATGGAAGCTGGTGTTAGGAATAATTTAGAAGGAGAAATTGAAAACATTAAACAAGATGGTCTTATGGCACAAATCACCATGTGAGTGGGTGGCTGAGGTGACAAAGCGCCTCGCATTACGTCCGTGATGACGAAAGATAGCTTGCTTGATGCTGGTTTTAAAGAAGGCGATAAGGTAGACGCTTTGGTGAAAGCTATTAATGTTGTTATGCTAAAACATTAAAGTAAATACCATCCTCTCATTGTAAATGAAGGGATGGTATTTTTATCATAGGTCATATTATGCTTTTTTCAAACTTGGTTCAATATTAACCTTCTTTAGTCTTAATGAATTATACACTACATTTAAGGAGCTGATAGCCATGGCGGCTGCACCAATCATAGGATGAAGCAAACCAAACATTGCTACAGGTATAGCTACAGCATTATAGAACCAAGCCCAAAAATAGTTTTCTTTAATCTTTCTAAAGATGGCTCTAGATAGTTTGATGGCAGACACTATTCCCGTTAACTCTCCTCTTACCAATGTAACATCAGCAGCCTCTATGGCAATATCTGTTCCTGTTCCAATGGCAATCCCTACGTTAGATTGCTTCAATGCAGGGGCATCATTAATGCCATCTCCTACCATTGCCACTGTTTCATATTTCTCTTGCAGCCTTACAACTTCTTCTACCTTCCCATCAGGTAGAACCTCTGCGATAACATGAGTAATGCCCACTGATTTACCGATGGCTGCTGCAGTTCTACTATTATCTCCTGTAATCATGGCTGTTTTAATCCCCATACTTTCTAATTCTGCTATAGCTTGAGCCGAATCTTCCTTTATGGGATCTGCTACCGCTACTATTCCTAATAATTGATTTCCTTTTGCAAGCAGCATAGCAGTTTTTGCTTCTTCTTCTAAGCGAATTAGTTCTTCTTCATAGGCTTCATAGGCAATTTTGTTTTCCTTCATTAGCTTCCTATTTCCTACAAATATTTCTTGTCCATCGATCCTCCCCACTACGCCCATACCAACAATTGCACTAAAATCAATTACTTCTCCCAGTTTGATTTTTTGAATTTTTGCCTTCTCTACAATAGCATGGGCTAGAGGATGCTCAGAACCATTTTCTATGGTGCCTGCGTAGTAAAGGAATTCTTCTTCCTCAACACCTTCTACTGTAACCAAATCAGTTACTTCTGGTTTACCTTTTGTGATGGTACCAGTTTTGTCAAAGGCAATTGCTTTTACTTCCTTAAAAGTTTGGATTGCTTCACCATTTCGAATCAAGATACCCTTCTCTGCACCTATGCCACTACCCACCATTAATGCTGTGGGGGTTCCTAATCCTAGTGCACAAGGACAGGAGATAACCAAAACAGCTGTTGCTGTAATAAAGGCTAGTGTAAGAGGTGTAAGATCAGGATTCACCCATGGTAAATAATTTGCACCCCATTGTATAATGCTCAAATGAAACTCTGAAAATACATTGAAGGAAATAAAGGTGCCAATTGTAATAATAATAATTGCTGGAACAAAATATCCGGTAATACGATCGGCAAATTCTTGTATCGGCACTTTCGACCCTTGGCACTCCTCTACCATTTTTATCACTTGAGATAGGAAGGTATCCTTGCCTATTTTCGTTACCTCTACCTTTAACAATCCTTGTTTATTTAATGTAGCTCCAATGACTTCATGACCCTTTTCCCTTTTTACAGGCATAGATTCTCCTGTGGCCATAGATTCATCCACTAAGCTGTTTCCATCAACCACAACACCATCGGTAGGAATCTTTTCTCCTGGACGCACCACCATGATATCTCCTACCTGTAAGTCTTTAACAGGTATCTCCATTTCTTCTCCATCAACAATAATCTTTGCTGTTTTTGCTCCCATCTGCAGCAGCTTCTTAATAGCCTGAGAAGCTCTACCCTTCGCACGAACTTCTAGATATTTACCAATCAGATGAAATGACATAATGGTTGTAGCCATTTCTATAAAGGTTTGTATTGGAAAGAAAAATCCCATCAAACCAATAACATATGGTGGTAAAGAACCTAGGGTTACCAAGACATCCATATTAGGACTTTTATTTTTTAATGCTTTAAAGCTTGCCTTATGGACATGTAGACCTGTACCAAATATTATTGGGAATCCCAAGGCAGCTACTATAGGTAAATATCCTGGAATAGGAGTGATAAACATATGAATCATCATGAGAAGCATAATGGCACTAGATAAAGCAATTGAAATTTTCATGGTTTTTTCAGTCTTCTTGATTTTAATTTCATCTTCATCTACATCATCATCTTTATCTTCTTCTAGATCCAATTCATATCCTAAGGCAGTAACTTTTTTCTGCATATCTATCAGCCTAACTTTTTTTGGATCATATTCAATGGTTGCCTTCTCTACCGCAAAATTTACATTTGCTGATAGGATTCCTTCCATTTTGTTTAAAGCTTTTTCTACTTTATTTGAACAAGCTGTACAGGTCATTCCTTTAATTTTCAAGGTAACCTTCTCTATATTTTTTTCCTCATCTACTATTGCCTTATAACCAGCATCCTCTACTGCTTTTAAAATAACCTTTACTTCAATCTTATTACTATCATACTCTACCTGTCCCTTTTCGGTAGCTATATTCACACTTGCCTTAAGAATACCATCTAAAGAATTTAATTTTTTTTCTACGATATTAGAGCAGCTACTGCAGGACATTCCTTCGATCTTAAACCCTATTTTTTCGACATTGTTGCTTTGTGCCATCTTTAAAACTCCCTTCTATTTAAATTTTTATTTTTTCACTTTGATTTCCATGATCT
Source organism: Natronincola peptidivorans (assembly GCF_900111615.1). Lineage (GTDB taxonomy): Bacteria > Bacillota > Clostridia > Peptostreptococcales > Natronincolaceae > Natronincola_A > Natronincola_A peptidivorans. Next base: position 17,590 of record NZ_FOHU01000004.1, read on the forward strand.
TGGTGACAACAACCTTTATTTTCACTACTTCTATTATGCTGGTCCTCATGACTACGGCCGCCTCCGCAGCAACCACCTCTTCTAAACATAAAAAATATCCATACACCTACTAAAGCTACAATAATCAAATCATTCATGTATATATACCCTCCTTAGCTGCTTTTATTAATATAGTTTGTAATTCTTTTAAAATAATAATTGCAAATTCTTGTTCTCATAGTTCTATACTTATCTTCTCATCATTCTTAAAAAATATAACTAATATACCATACCCCTCTTATGTATAATATACCCCTAAGGGGTATATGTGTCAACTGTTTTTTTTATTTTTTTTATCTTAGACCTAATTATTTTTTAATGTATACCACAACAAAACCTTTGCAATGTTGAAAAAAAATCCGTAACAGTACGGATTCTCTTCATCTAATTACTCCTTTGCAGGTGATTACAAAGGAATCCTCTATATTTTTTATTATCTCAAGAAATAGACTGCAATTAGCACTAATATCAATATGCTTCCAATTGTTAAAATAAGTCCTGATGAATTATTGGTGTCCTCTTGATGATGAACCTTCTGCCTTCTATGACTGTGCCCTCCTCCACAGCATCCCATCCTACATTCCTCCTTTTCTTAATCATTATATGCCTTTATCATTATGTGCTTAGATTCTGGTTTGCTTTTCTTGAATAGATATCCTAAACTTCCACTTGTTATGATACATCCAATAAATAGACCTATAATTCTAATGGAGGTATCATAGAAAAATCCTTCTGGAACCATCTGTATTAATATTTCCGTCTGTGGATCTAAAATCCATAAATCATTATCAAAGAATATTAAATGAAAATAGGTGAAATACTTGTTAAAATCCATATATAGCAGTAGTAAAAAAGCCCCTAGTAGCATGAGATTACCTATCGCTGCATAAAACAATGTCTTAGCTAAATTGATTTTCCAATGAGGATCCTTCATAATCATCCCAAAAAACAATATCGTCAAAGCTGCTAAACCACTATTTCTTAGAAGTCTTCCTTTTATAAACAAATCTTTTACATCTATCATATGAAGCCTTTCTCTTTCACCAAAAACTTCTCTTTCCTCTGCATGAACCACTGCAACAGTATCTAAAGTATCCTTTTGGTCCTTTAAATAGGATAATAAGTCCTCCATGACGTACTCAAGATTATTTGCATCCATCCCAGTAGCTGTAGTTATACCATATTTCTCAAAGGAATTTGCGTAATGATTTCTGTTGAAGGCTATATACTCAACACTAGATAACAATAAGACAATAGTAAATAATATACCGAAAATACTGTAAAAATATTTATGCTTCATCAGCCTTTTTTCACTCCTTCTTCCCCTTAAACATAAATAGCATCATACCTACATGCATTAAAGGACAGATTAAAAATATAGCATAAGGCGCCAGCCTTCCTACAGGTCCTAATTCAATCCCCAGCCTTGGTAGTAATAAAATCCCCATCATAGGAATTAAGCACATCAATAGCATAAACATTCCATGATTTTTCCCTTTATGATTCATTATGTCTCCTCCATTCAAAATTGTTTTTATTGGCATTTAACTTTTTTCTTTCTCTTTTAAATATAAGCAATTTTCTTGCCAACATTAATTGCTCTCCTTAATTTTATTTTTGTAACCTCTATTGATTTTCTACCTTTGCATAACTAACACCTAATTTTTATATCTTTCTCACTATTATTCCTCTAATATTTCCTAGGTCAAAATTGATAACGGAGAGTTTGATTATAGTTAATGGATTATTTTTGTTATAACCACTTCCATTTTTTTATCCCTTTTTATCTTTTTATCTATGAAGCTTATAATGAAATAAAAAATAATCAAAAATAAGAAACCAACCGCAGCCCCTATAATCTCTTTACTAGCTGTGTATCCCAAGTATTCTGCTGTTGCTATACCCAAGCCAATACCTAGTATCATTCCAATAAGAGGAACAATATACACTAAAAAGGCTGCTCTAAGAACACTTTTATTCTCCATCTCTAGTTTTACATATTGTCCAACAGAGGCATCCACTGAATTTTTTGCGGTAATATAGTGATTTGTTGGTGCACATCCGCCTTTACAGGAGGCACAGTTTTCACCACAGGCACTAGCTCGTCTAATTTCAACTGTAGCCACGTTTTCCTTTACACTTGTCACTAATCCTATTTTTTCCATAAAATCACCTTCCTTAATATTTATAATGTTCTCTTAAATAGAGGAGATTAAAAGACCTAGTTCTTTCTTTAGACTTTCCTAATTATGGCATATTATTTGCAAGTAAGTATTGTAACATCATACCTTAATGGAGGGATTCCTATGAGAAGAAGATTAAAAGAAAACGCCAATGAAAAAGCTGGTGCCCCAATATGGCTAACAACCTATAGTGACCTCGTTACTCTGCTTATGACCTTTTTTATTTTACTTTTTGCCTTTTCCGAGATAGATGCACAAAAATTTCAACATATTATGGAATCTTTTCGAGGCACAACAGGTATTTTAGAATCAGGAAGGACTATTGTTCCTGATGAGCTTATAGAAATTTCAAATGGGAACGATGAATTTAATGAAATTGAGCATTTAAAAGATATTCTGCAACAGCGTTTAGAAGATAAGGGATTACTTACTCAAATGTCTGTAATTTTAGAGGAAGAATCACTATTATTGAGACCCCACGATGACGTTCTATTTGACCCCGGCAAAGCTATTATTAAAGAGGATGCTCTGGAAATACTTTTTTTGCTATCTGATTTATTAAAATCTGAAGATTTTCTATACAATCGCATACTAGTAGAAGGTCATACAGATTCTGATCCTGTAGCTCAGCCAAATATCTATAAAACTAACTGGGACTTATCAGTAGCTAGAGCTGCTCATGTTGTAAGATTTTTTATTGAAGAAGCCGATATGACCCCTAAAAGATTTAAAGCCTCTGGTTATAGTAAATATTATCCTATTGCTCCCAATGACACTCCTGGCAACAAGGCTCAAAATCGAAGAGTGGATATAATAATATTAAAGGACAAAATATAGTCCTTTAATATTATTTACTAAAAAAATTTGCCAATTTCTTAATATACATTTCTGATTTCTGTCAGACTTGAATTTTTCTACAATAATAAATAAAAGTAGGAGAAAAATTTAATGGCTGAAATCCTAATTAAAATTGGGAAAAAAGTACTTCTTATCTCTTTCAAACATCTTAATGTATTGTTTACTACAGTTTAGTGTATCTTTTACTACTTCAGTAAAAGTAAATTTTTTTAATAAAGGTATACGCTTAAATAAATAACCAAAGGTTTGTTTTAGTTTGTCTGGTAGTTACTTATGCAAAGTGAAATGAATAGTATTAGATTCTATACAAATCGTTACTGTACAGAGTCTTATTATTTCACGCCAAACTATAATGTCCAGCATTGTACAACGCTGAACATTACTTTTCTTTGCTCCATTTTTTTATTAAAAACGATTCATCATATTTCCCATCATTTTGAACTTAGAATTATTGTCCCCCGTCATGGAGTTGTGTATATTCATCATTCCTGACAAATCACCATAGCCATTTTGGTTCATTAAATCAATCATTTTCTGATAATCTTCATCTGTTAGATTATTCATAAATTTATCCATGGATTCAAAATCTCCCTCTTCCATCCATTTAGCCATATCTCCATATCCATTCTCCCTCATGATTTGAATCATCTCTTGTCGGTTTCCACAATAGTTGTTAGTACCCATAGTTGCTGACGCTTCCATAATTATTTTTTCTGAGTTATTGCTAGTTTTTTCCTCGCTAGTTTCTTGAGCAAATACATAACCCCCTATAGAAATTGTTGATATCAGTACTGCTGTCATTATTACTAATTTTTTATTTTTCATAATCTAATTCCTCCTTTTGAGTTTCATTTTTAGCTATTTACTCCATGTTTATATTATAATAGGAGACTTTAAAAGAGTTGTGAAGAAGGTAGTAGGCCTTAACCATAAGCATCATCCAATTTTTATGCTTTTAACCTTAATACCATCTGCTGAATTAAAATTAGCATAAATAGCCTTCTTCTTTGTTATCACTATTTCCACATAACAATCTCGACAGAAGTAATTTTGTTTCGTAAGCACTCCCATATTTTTCGATTGACAAATAGGGCAGTATTTTACCTCCTGTTTCTTCATATAACCTCCTCCCTTAGTATTCTATAAAGATATTTTTTTGTTATATCCGTCAATCTATCTAAGGAAGCTAACTTGACATTCAGAATCTATTGGCTTTCATTATTAACGCCTATTTTCTTCTGCAACATCATTATCTCCATGGCAATTACCCTTCTTCTCTTTAAACATAAATACCATCATCCCAACATGCATTAATGGACAGATTAGAAGCATAGCATATGGTGCTAATCTTCCAATTGGACCAAGCTCTAACCCTAATCTAGGTAGTAGTAAAATCGCAAGTATAGGAATTAAGCAGCACAATAACATTAACAGACCATGATTTTTACCTTTATGATTCATTTTTGTTTCCCCCATTCTTAAATTTTATTATTTTTTAGAATTTTTCTGCTGTGTTTTCTCTTCTTTATTTAAATCGCAGCAATCCATTCTTTCTTCTCCAAAATTTTTCTTATTTGCTTCTTCTATTGACTTCAATATCTTTTCAAACCATTTTTTCATTTTGATTCTCCTCCTTTGTTTAAATATAGTTGCAAATTTCATGCCAGAATCACTTAGCTATTTCTATCTTCTTTACTATATCTCTCCAAAGATTTGTTACCTTTACCTGGTTGAATCCTGCCTTTTGAATATTTTTTTCTGTCCTTCTATTGATATTTGCTCCATATAGATTTACTACCATGGGATTGATAACATCCATTATAAAGCCTATTACTCTTCCTTCACTTCGAACATGCTCTATGAGAATAATTTTTCCAGTAGGCTTTAATACTCTTTTAATTTCTTTTAACCCCTTTACAGGATCAGGTACTGAGCAAAAGACACAGGTTGCTACTGCATAATCAAATACACCATCTTGAAAATCCATGTTTTGTACATCCATTACTCTTAGATCAACTTTTTTACTAAGGGTTTCAGCTCTGACTCTTGCTTTTTCTAGCATCTTTGGACTAAAATCTATAGCGGTTACTTCAATAGTATCGTGATAATATTCTATATTCTTGCCAGTTCCGATACCTATTTCCAGTACTCTTCCCTTCATTTCTTCAAATAATTTTTCTCTCCATTTTCCTACAGCCATCATTTCCATTGGTTTCTCTAAATAATCGTAAAAGCCAGCAACTCTATCATATTTTTTTCTGATTTTTTCTGTATTTTTATCCATGGTTTTCTATCCTTTCTCTATTGCTTAGACTAATACTATTTTTTACTATTTTTCTTATCTATACCCTGTTTCTATCTTTTTTTTCCTCAGTGTATTTCTAAAACTCATTTTATATTTTGAGGAAATATTATATTATTATATTCCTAACTGATTATAGCCCGTTATCATCAATACTTAACATCATAGCTTTTAAGTTCAGTGAAATACCACATAACCTGTGTTAAATACTACACTTGACACCTTTCCCAGTATATGTTAAACTAATTCATAGTATTCCCATTGGAATTGTATGAATTAGTTTTTCCTTTATTTTACTTCCAAGTCTCCTACTTTCTAAGTAGGAAATCAAACATTCTGCAAAGTAATTTGGGCTGTAATCCAGCGAGAACAAAACCTCCGCTGAATTAAGCCTAGTTTAATATAGAAAGGGAGGAATCATTATGGCTGAGTTTAATCATTTATTTGATCAATGGGCTGGAAACTATGACAATACGGTTTATGGTGATGATAACGAGTATGCAGAGGTTTTTGAAGGATATTCAAAAATATTGAGTTATGTTTGTGACAGTATAGTAGATAAAAGCAATGGGGCTATCTTAGAAATCGGAGTAGGTACAGGAAATCTTACCAAGGAATTAGTTGATAAAAACTTTAATGTCATCGGTATAGAGCCATCGAAGGAAATGCGTAAAATTGCTATGTCTAAGCTTCCAAGGGTACCTATCTTCGATGGACATTTTCTAGATATTCCTATTGCAAAGTCTTTTGATGGCATTGTTACTTCTTACGCATTTCATCACCTTACCTTACAGGAGAAAAAGGAAGCGATTACTTATTTGGATGCCTTTCTAAAGCCTGCTGGGAAGCTGGTTATTGCTGATACCATGTTTGAATCTCCTGAATATAAAAAAGCGCTACATCAGCATGTTAAAAATAGTGAAGCTTATGGTTTGCTAGAGGATTTGCGTAGTGAGTATTATGAGTATGTAGATGATATAAAAAAAGTATTGCATGATCTGGGATATTCTCTTGAAGCAAAAAAAATGAATAAATATGTTTGGATAATAACTGCTTCTAAAGGAACTATATAAGTAATCTCAGTTGTATCGTACTGGCATTGAACAAGAAAATTTATACAGCTTGAGTAAGTAGTTATAGGCAAAGAAATAAATATTATAGGAGGTTACTATTTATGAAGTTTAATACATTAGTTATCCATGGTGGCATAGATGGCGACAAAGCTACTGGTGCTGTAACAGTACCAATTTATCAGACTTCTACTTATAAACAAAAGGCTGTTGGCGAGCATACTGGGTATGAATACTCTCGAACAGGAAATCCCACAAGGGAGGCATTAGAAAAGCTAATAGCTGACCTAGAGGGTGGCTATAGAGGCTTTGCCTTTGGTTCTGGTATGGCAGCTCTATCCTCTATCCTCATGTTATTTAAAAGTGGAGATCATATTATTATCGGCGATGATGTTTATGGTGGGACATATCGTGTGGTTGATAAAGTCTTTTCTCATTTAGGTATTGTCTATGATGCTGTCGATACCACCAGTGTAGATAATATTAGAAAGGCAGTTAAACACAATACCAAAGCAATTATTGTTGAAACTCCCTCAAATCCTCTAATGAAGTTAACAGATATTGCTGCTGTTTCTGAGATAGCTAAAGAACAGAATTTATTGCTTGTTGTTGATAATACCTTTATGACACCCTATCTTCAACGTCCCTTAGAATTGGGGGCTGATATTGTAGTCCATAGTGCAACCAAATATTTAGGAGGTCATAGTGATGTTGTGGCAGGCTTAGTAGCAGTTAACACAGAGGCCTTAGCAGAAAAGCTTCATTTTGTTCAAAATTCAGTAGGTGCTATATTAGGTCCTCAAGATAGTTGGTTGTTAATAAAAGGTATTCGAACATTAGCCTTAAGGATGGACCGTCATTGTGAAAATGCTACAAAAATTGCTCAATGGCTTTTACTACAGACCTGGGTGAAAAAGGTCTATTATCCTGGTTTAGATTCAAAGGTTACACATTATGAAAAACAAATGAAAGATTATGGTGGTATGATTTCCTTTGAAGTAGCAAGCCAAGATATCGTTGATAAAATTATGTCTGACCTTAAAGTAATTACCTTGGCAGAAAGCTTGGGAGGTATTGAAAGTCTTATTTCCGTTCCCGCAAAAATGACCCACGCTTCTGTTCCCCCCGAGAAACGGCAGGCATTAGGTATCAAGGATACATTAATTCGCTTATCTGTGGGAGTAGAGGATGTAGAAGATATTATCAAGGATTTAAGACCATTTATTTAAGAGGTTACTATCTAATAGGGAGGCGTAGAAATGGATTATTATCATCATATTACCGAGTTGATTGGTAATACCCCTATCATCAAAATCAATCATTTTGATTTGCCTAAGGATGTAAATATCTTTGCAAAGCTTGAATCTTTTAACCCAGGAGGATCTATAAAAGATAGAATCGGACACTGGATTATTAAGAAGGCGGAAGAAAGAGGAGATTTAAAAAAAGGTTATACGATCATTGAGGCTACTGCAGGCAATACTGGCATTGGTATAGCTTTAGCAGCACTAAATAAGGGTTATCGGTTGATATTAGTTGTCCCTGGCAAATTTTCTATAGAAAAACAAGTGATTATGAAGGCTTTGGGGGCTGAAATTGTTAGTACCCCTACAAAAGACGGATTAGAGGGTGCCTTCAAGGAAGTAGAGAAACTACAAAATAAGATAGAAAATGTATTTATTGTTGACCAGTTTAATAATCCAGATAATCCTGAAGTTCATTTTCTTTATACCGCAAAGGAAATTGACAACCAATTAGAAGGAAATATTGATGTTTTTATAGCCGGTGCCGGATCAGGTGGAACCTTTACAGGGGTTATGAAATATTTTCATGATAAAAACAAAACAGTGAAGGGCGTATTAGCAGATCCTGTAGGCTCTATAATTGGCGGCGGCAAGGATGATAAATATGAAATTGAGGGGATTGGCAATGACTTTATTCCAGCTACCTTGGATATGAATTTTGTTGATGATGTAGTGAAAGTGACAGATGAAGATGCTTTTCAGATGGTGAAGGAATTAGCTTTAAGAGAGGGTTTACTAGTAGGTTCCTCCTCTGGTGCCGCCTTCTATGCCGCTCTTATTCAGGCTAAAAAAATGACTTCTGGTAATGTAGTGGTAGTCTTCCCTGATAGCTCAGAGCGTTATATTAGTAAGAATATTTATAAATAAAAAAATAAGCAGCCATCAATTTATAAATTGATGGCTGCTTATTTTTTTCCTTCTCTATTTAGGATACTCCTTCTCTTTTCGTTACCTCTTTCCTTCTAGACTTCTCTGTAAGTATTACGTATACTACGGCTGTCAAAGGTATACATAAAATAAGGCCAATACTTCCAGTAAATGCTCTAACAATCTCTGTTGCAATAATATCAAGGTTGATAATCCTAACTAAAGGATCCTGATAAGCTGTAAATAGAAGCAACAATGGTATCGCACTGCCGGTGTATGCAAGAATTAGTGTATTGGCCATCGTTCCCATAATATCCTTTCCAACATTCATCCCTGACATAATCAGTGCCTTTGAAGACATGGTAGGGTTAGCATTTCTAATCTCCTCCATACTAGAAGCAATAGACATTCCTACATCCATCACCGCTCCTAACGCCCCCATAATAATACCTGCAAATAATAAACCTCTGAAATCAAAGTTAACACCTTGAGGAATATACATCAGCATCGTAGCTTCCTGGGAAGATAGTCCCGTCAGTCGCACCTGTGTTCCAACGACATAAGCAAGAATCCCTGCGATAAATACTCCACCTAGTACACCAATGATAGCGGCATAGCTTTTTCTATTGGTGCCTCCCACCAATAATATAGTCACCACCGTAACAAGGAAGGATATGGCTATGGTCAGTAAAATAGGATTGTACCCTGCTAATAATCCTGGCAGCAAAACCTTTAATATTAACCCAATTGTTAAAATCAATGTGATAATTGTTTTTACACCTTTAAATCCTCCAATTAAAATAACTAAAATACCAAAAACTGCTAATATCATGTAGATATATCTATCTCGTGCATATTCTGAAATATATATTTCTAGGGAACCATCTCCAAAATCTTCAATAGCTACCAATACTGTATCTCCAGGCTCCACAATGATATCATAGGTGAAATTCCCTGTAAGACTATGGATAGATTGAAATTGTTGACCCTTGTACTCACCAGACAAAATCTCTAAGGTTACCAGCATATTCTCAATAAAAAAATCATTACCTAGATCTGGATCCTGAAATTCTTCCACTGTCAACACCTTAGCTCTTTCAATGACAGGTTCTTCTATATAATCCTCATGAGTATAGTCCTCATAATATATTTCATCCGCTAAGACAGTATAACTTCCTATTGTCATTACTATCATTATCAATAGTATAAAGAAAGTCAGCTTCTTCATAATGATTATCCTCCTCTTTTTTATTACGATAAAAATACCTTTCTATAGTATATCATATATGAAAACCTTCCTCTAGCTCTGTAAGAACTTCTCCTACATGTACTATTTTCCTTCCATTAAGAGAGTCCATGGATAAAGTAATAAATAATGACGGATGTTATTATTGCCAGTCCAACATAGCCCGTACTCTTCCAGTCTATCTGCCATGGAGAATTTGTATGATTTGCAACAGTACTTTGTAGCTTTTGGTGTCTTATCTTTAACCAATGCATCCCTATCAGAGCGACTACAACAATAGCTAAGCTATACATATGAGCTACAGAAATCGGCCCAGCCACTAATGGATTACTTCTAAAGAACTCCACTATGAAGCGATTAATGGAGAAGCCTATAATATAAATAATAAACAACTGACCTTCATATTTAACATACTTTCTTTTGTTCCAAAGTATCAGAAATAAACCATAGTTCAATATAGCCTCGTAGATTTGGGCAGGATGCAGCAGTTGTCCTCCTACAGATACCCCCCAGAAGTATTCCTTCCCCATAAGAATTCCAAAAACATCACATCCCACTCTACCTATGGCTTGTCCTAAGATAATTGCAGGGGCAAAGGCATCAGCTGTTTGCCAAATAGGGATATTCTTTTTTTTCATATACCATAATGCAAACAGGGTACCTGCTATCAAGGAACCTTGTATGGATAATCCTCCTTGATTGATCATGAAAATTTCTTTTGGATTCTGTAAGTAGTAGCTAGGATTAAAGGCTAAAATATAGTTTAATCTAGCACCAATGATTCCTACTATTACAGTATAAATAGCTAAGTCAGTTAATTGATCCTTATTTAGCTTTTTTCTTTCAGCTTCCTTTAGCATAATATAAAACCCTGCTAGAACTCCCAATGCTATCGTTAATCCAAATAAATGAACATCAAATCCTCCTATATTAAACAATATAATCATTTATTTTGCTCCTCTCTATTTAGCTGCAACAGTATAATTAAGCATGCAATAACTATGCCAATTTGAAAAGAGCCATAGAATAACACCTTCTCTCTTATTAAAGCTCAATAGTGAGAAGGTGTTATTTGTTGTTAGTCTAATGCATCATATAATTCTTCTAAAACTTCCTTGGCTTTTCCTATAATGGTTAGGTCAAATCCATAGTCTTTTCCGATATCTTCATTGTTTATGTAGACGGTTTTTCCTTTAGCCATTAGGGGTATTTGGTTTACTGGATAAACCTCTAGGCTGGTGCCCATAACGATTAATAAATCACATTGCTCTATCTCCATTAAGGTTTGATTCCATTCTTCAGTAGGCAGCATTTCTCCGAATAGCACAACTCCTGGCCGCAGCGCTTGTTCTCCGCAATATTTGCAATTTTGCTTTTCTATAAAGGCTTCTAATGAAGCATCAGCATCACAACTATTGCACCTTATTTTTCTTATATTTCCATGGAGTTCAAATACCTCATCTGCACCTGCCATCCTATGAAATCCAGAGACATTTTGAGTGGCTATTCTTTGTATAAGTCCTTTTTTCATGAGATCTGCCAATACATAATGTCCTTTATGAGGCTTGCAGTTTTCAAGTAAACTTAAACGGATACTATAGAATTCTTGGAATAATGAATAGTCTTTGAAAAAAGCATCAATATTAGCAACAGTCCTTGGGTCTATGTTTTTCCACCATCCTTGTTGACTTCTAAAATCAGGAATATTACTTTCAGTATCCATTCCTGCTCCTGTTAGCACAACGGTATTGCTTGAATACTTCATCAGTTCTGCTAATGCTTTTATTTTAGTAGTAGTCATTCTCTACCTTCCTTCCTATTTCTTAATATACATGTAAAGGCCCACAATATGGGTCTTAGACTGTTGAAAAACCTTCATCTTCTTCGTTGCTTCAAAAACCCAGCACCTTTACGTATTACGTATACGCTGCAGTCGCTGGGTTTTCTTGCGCCTTGAATCTGAAGATTTTTGAACAGTCTGGAGGTTGTTGACTTTTTCAACAACCTCAGGCCCATAATATGGGCCTTATGGTATTACTTATTTATATCCATAATCAAGTAGGTGATATCATCATCAATCGCTTCATGAATAGCTTCATCGTTAACAGTTTTGTATATTTCTTCATTAATTTTTTTTCTAAATGACTCTCCATTCCCTCCCTTATTCTCTAGTAATAATCTTTCCAGGTTATTTCTATTCAATAGGGTATTGTCCTCAAAGTTTTCTACCAGACCATCAGTATAAAATATAATCCTATCTCCTTCCTCTAGCTGCACTTCAGCTTTTTTATACTCTGGTGAAATATAATCTCCCAGCTTACAGATAGGAATTCCTTTGCTTTTATCTAGTGTTTCTACATCTCCTTTATTGGTTAGCAACAAAGGGTCCGTGTTCATTCCTGCAGAGCAATATTGAAGTTTTCTAGTAATCTTATTATATACAGCACTAAGGATAGCAATATGCATCTCATCTGGTAAATTTGATTCATTAAATTCATCAAAAAAGTATTGTAGTACTTTTTCACAATTTAGCATTTCTTCTTCAAAATCTCCGTTATAATTTGTAGAAATCATTCGTTCTGTAAATATGGTCATCATAGCTGCTGATGGACCATGTCCTGCAACATCTGCCAAGAAAATTCCAATATTTTCATCATTTATCTCATAAATATCATAGAAATCTCCACTAACCCTTTGACATGGGACAAACTCTGATATAAAGCTTACCTCTCCTATTTTTATTTCCTTCGGTGGTAATAAGGATTGCTGAATTTTTTTTGCATATTCTAAGTCCTGTATGATTTTTTGGTTTGCTTCTTCCAGCTCTAAGGTTCTTTCACTTACTAATGTTTCTAAATTTTCGGCATATTGTTGGATTTTTTCTCTAGCATAGCTTAGCTTTATATATGGAGTATCTAAATTATTGACAAAAATAGCTCTGCATATTAAATAAGAGCTTATGATCTTGTAGACATGTCCCAACATATTATAACTATCATGAACATTACTATATAAAGTAAAGGAGGCTCCGGAGAAGATTCCGAAGGAGAGGCCAACAGCTAACTGAACATAGATTACATTTTTCGTACTCTTATAATCCAATAAAAACAAAAATATCGCTAACCCTTGAACAACCATCATAATATATTCTAATGCTACCTTTAAAGGTGTAAGTCCCTGTCCTTCAATAAACATTGCTGGAAATTTCTCTAAATGAAAAGTAATGGCATAAAAAATAATGATGCTTGTGAGAATACTGCCTAGTAAGTAATAGGCTCTATTCATAGTTGCTCTTGAATTTACGGGGACACAGGCAGTGACTAGTAGACCTAAGGTAAATATCAATCTCCCAATAATCCAATAGGTGGTAGCTGCAGCAGCGGAGCTCTCAAGAAAAAAGCCTGGCATCGCATCATAGGTCATGGTATGTAAGAAATCTACAAATCCTACAATAAAAAAAGTACAAAAACATATTATCAATCTTACTCTTTTATTTTTATTGTATGTATAATAGCTAATAATAAAAATAATATAATAAATGATGATGGTAAAGAATTCTAGTAATGTATGATAAAACAAGAAAAACTCTGTCTGAAAAACAACATAATATTTATCTCCTAAAATACCCACCAGGTAAAATATAATTACTAACCCTATCCATAACAAACTTAACCCTATGTAGTTTCTGTCTAAAATTGTCTTTTTTTCTTTGTAGGCAAGCATATGGTTTTCCTTTCTTTGACTATTAATTTTTTATTCTCTTATAGTAATTTCTGCAAAACTAGGATAAATCCTTTTAATTACGTCAGTATTATGCATTTTTCCATCATTTTCTTTCGACAAAATTATTAAAAATTCAGTATTCACTGATTGGCATGTTCCTGTACTATAAGCAGGAATCGGGCGACCTGCGGTCGCCCGAATATGTAATATATTACACAGTATCTTTCAAATACGCACCAAAAAAATATGACTACAACCAGAGTAAGTTCTTTTTCTCTGAATCGTAGCCATTTTTTATCAAGATATAGTTTTCCTTCCGTAGCACATTAGCGGTGTGTCCAATTTCAACACTCCACTTGGGTTGAATTTAAGAAATCTTCCCTTATTTAATTTACTCCTTTTCTTTTTCTTCTTCATCAGCCAAAACCTTTAATTTAGATGTAATTAGGTAGTTAATTGTTCCCTCTGGATAATCACCATTTTCATCTCGTTCTCCAGCGGATATACCTGTTAATATTTCAATGCCTTCATCCACATGGCCTATAGCATAGATATGGAATCTGCCTTCCTTAACTGCTTTAATTACTTCTTCCTTCAACATCAGATTTTTAATATTTTGCTTTGGTATAATAACACCTTGGTCTCCAGTCAAGCCTTTAAGCTTACATACATCATAAAATCCTTCTATCTTTTCATTTACTCCTCCAATAGGCTGTATTTCACCCTTCTGGTTAACAGAGCCTGTTACAGCAATGCTTTGCTTTATAGGTACCTGAGCAATGCTGGATAAAATACAGTAAAGCTCTGTACTGGAGGCACTATCTCCATCAATGATTGAGTAGCTTTGTTCAAAACTGATGCTAACAGAAAGGGATAATGGTTTTTCCTGTGCATATTTACAACCAAGGTACCCACTTAATATAAGTACACCTTTATCATGTAGACTACCGCTTTTCTTTACTTCTCTTTCTATATTGATGATTCCCGGTTTGCCTCTATAGGTTGAAGCAGTTATTCTACTGGGCTTTCCAAAGGAATATTCTCCAGTACCCATTACTGCTAGACCATTAATCTGCCCCACCTTTTCACCAGCTACATCCAGTAGTAAGGTGCCTTCCTCAAACATTTCATTTAGTTTTTCTTCATATTTGCTATTTCTATATATTTTTTCCTGTATTGCTTTTTCTATATGGTCCTTAGTTACCAATGCTTCATTCTGAAAATCTGCCCATGCATCTGCCTCATAGAGTATTTCTACAATTTGGTTGAACCTTGAGCTTAGCTTTCCTTGATTATCTGCAAGTCTAGAGCTATATTCAATGATTCTTGCAACGGCTGTTTTATCAAAGTCCCTCAGGCCTACTTCTTTGCAATGAGAGGCTATAAATTGTGCCATTTTAAATATATTGTCATTATCTTTTAGCATCTCTACATCAAAGTCTGCCATAATTTTAAATAACTTTTTAAAATCCTCATCTAAACCAAACAGAGTATGATATATATATGCATCCCCTATTATGATGAGCTTGATATCCATAGGAATGGCTTCCGGTTTCAAGCTGGACGTAACAACATAGCCCATTTGCTTATTGAGGCTTTCAATGTTTATCTCGCCTGTTTTCAATGTCCTTTTCAATGTTTCCCAAGCAAAAGGCTGTGTTAGAATTTCCTTTGCTTGTACTATAAGGAAACCTCCGTTGGCTTTATGTAATGAACCAGGCTTTATCTCCATGAAATCTGTTTTTAGTATACCCATTTCATTTTTATATTCAATAGTACCTAGCAAGTTGGCAAAGGTAGGATTTGTTTCATTAATCATTGGGGCATAATCTAGTCCTGAATTGTCGATAAATAAATTAACTTTATATCGATTAAAGAAGTTTTCATTTGATTTCATTGGCATCATCAGCAGCTGTGCCATATCCTTTTTATCCTCTTTAGGTTTTTTAAAGGCATCAACATTTTCTAATATATCTTTTTCTAGAGCATTGATATATTTTGTTATTTCCTTTCTATGGCCATATCTTGCCAATAGCTTATTAATATGATAGTTAACAATATCATAGGCAATCTTCTCATCTAGCTTTTTAACTGTCTGTGTTAATTGTTGCTCTATATCTCTTAATTTATTAAATATCTCTAATGTCTCTAAGCCTAAGTGAT
The DNA here is from genome assembly GCF_900111615.1 of Natronincola peptidivorans. Lineage (GTDB taxonomy): Bacteria > Bacillota > Clostridia > Peptostreptococcales > Natronincolaceae > Natronincola_A > Natronincola_A peptidivorans. The sequence goes on from NZ_FOHU01000004.1 coordinate 33,345, forward strand.
TGGAGTTCTCCCTTAGCTTTTCCATTTCCTCTATGGACAGATTTTCGTATTCTTCCTGAGTCATAGGTCTGCCTTCTTTTAATGGGACAGTTACTAGTCCCTGCTCAGATTCTTTAAAAAGAAAACCAAATTTTTTTGCAGTTTCATTTAACTGATTGACTATCTCTTGATTTTTTTGTTGAAACTCTCTGATTATTTCATTCTTTTTGGTTTCATATTCTGTTCCATTAAAAGCTGTAGAAATTTCCTTTTTAAACTGATTGATCATCCCCTCAATATCTTTTTTAAACTGTTGACCTGTTCCTGCCTCCATACTTAAGGTTTTTGGAATGTCAGGATTTTTAAAATTGTATACATACACCCAATCATTGGGAATAGGCATTTCCTTAGCAAATTTTTCTGCGATGGAATTAGCATAGCTATTCCTTCCTGTCCCACTTAAACCAGAGATAAATACGTTATATCCTTTCTTTTTAATCTTTAGACCAAATTCTAACGCTTTCACTGCTCTATCCTGCCCAATGATGCCCTTTAACGGTTCTAAATTTGCTGTTGTTTCAAAGGCTAGATCTTCAATATAGCATGGACTAGTAAGTGTTTCTGGTTCCAAACGAAATCTATTGATCATACTGTTTCCTCCCCCAAAATAATATTTAGTCTATATATACCTCACTGAAATCATTTAAAAACAAATCTTGTAAAATATATGGCTAGACACATATTTCTATTTTACTTTGAATTATCCTCCTTTATACAAAAAACACAAAATCCATTGAATATAGGCTTGGCTTAACAAAAGCTATGCTGCTTAGAATCTTTAACCTAAGACAAAAAAATAGCAGCCTTGATTTAATAATCCACAAGGCTGCTATTTTTAGTAATAAGACTTTATTTTATTTCTTTAATAATTATTCTATTTTTGTCCTGCTGCTGTTAACACGTTATTTTGATGTCCTTCATCTCTACGTCCATCCACATGTCGAGTGCTATTTAAAAAATAGAGATCACTGTGACCGTTAAAATTATTATTATTTATATATTGTACATCATGAGGCATAGCACTGGCTGACGCTGCTAGTCTTCTTCCATCCACTTCAACAATCACAGGTCTTCGATTCCAGCTATAGCTCCCTCCCCATACCTCCTTCATAATTGAAGCATCTCTAGCTGTTACAGGCTCTACATCAGCATGGTTTGCTCCTATGGTTCTCTTCATGTTCCATCTTCTACCTGTGTGAAAATCTACTACAGCAAATTCTTTGCCGATGGGTACTACGTATTGAGCCTCTGTCCACCAATCCAACAGCTCTCCATACTGAGGCCCTGGGGTTTCTTTTACAGGGATATTATATACCGGAATCGTCAGCTTATCTCCTATTCTTAATACATGATTCTCCCTTAACCCATTAACATCTAGTAGTTCTTTAAAGGGAATTCCATATTTAATAGAAATATTCCATGTTGTATCACCACTTACAACAGTATGGGTTGTAAAGGTTTTTCTCGGGGTGGCAGTTGATGGAGGATTCGTAGGTGCTGCTGTTTGTTGCTTGGATGAAGGTATTGTTACAGTTTGGCCTGGATAGATGTGCTGTCCCTCTCTTAATCCATTAGCACTTAAAAAATCTTTTAAGCTTACATTAAACTTATTGCTAATGATCCATGGGGTATCATTTCTTTGTACCACATAAGCAGTTGAGTTATTTGAGGTAGAAGGAATAATTACCTGTTGTCCTGGATAAATATGTTGTCCTTCCCTCAATCCATTAGCACTTAAAAAATCTTTTAAGCTTATATTAAACTTATTACTAATGATCCATGGGGTATCATTTCTTTGTACTGTATAGGTGCTTTGTTGTTTTCCTGGGATTTGTACAGTATCTCCTACTCTTATTTCAGGGTTATTTCTATATTGAGGATTTAGGTTATATATCTCCTCTAAAGATACCTGATATTTTTGCGAAATCTTCCAAAGTGTGTCTCCCGATACAACTCTATGGGATAGGCTGCTGGCAAAGGCAGGGGTGAAGGTGGAAGTGAATACTGCTGAAGCTAAGGCTGTTCCGATAATCATTTTCTTAAACTTTGAATTCATAATAGTCCTCCTTTTGTCAAATATCCATGCAGTTAACATAATTACTCTTATTATAAATTCGAAAATTGTTCCTTATTTCCTTTATGTAAATACTGGAGCTATAGGCAACTATTGCAATACTAGTAAACAGCCATCCAATTCTATCATAAATTGTTAGAACAGTGCCTCTGTTTCAGACAAATGGAAAAGTGTGTCTGCCATCTGAGTATTGGCAAGGAATCTTTAAGACCTAGATTCTTTACTATGTTTAGTATAAAAAATCATGATAGCATCATGAAAACATTGATTCTTAGCGCCCTTAGCCTATGTCCTTATCCCTCTCAAAATTGAAAAAACAGCACTCCAATAAAGTTTGGAGTGCTGCTAATATACTACTATATTAAAATAATGGTTTTATTTGATAGGTTACTTGATCTCCTACTACGTTAAATTCAATATATTGAGAGTTTTTACCGGAAGCATTGCTATAGATACCTGTAGAAATATATCTTACACCTTCTATTATGTCTGTTCCTACTTCCTGCTGGCCTCCATAAAGAACAAATACATTTTTCCCTTGTTCTGCTGTTCTTGTTAGGGTTTCTTGAAATAAGTTTGCTTCTAACGGATCAACGAATCCATTTGTACCCGTTACTGGTCTAGGAAGTATGACAAATATATTTTTCTTATCACTGGTATTTAGTAGGTTTTTTAACCAGCTCCATTGGTTAAAGTCCGCTTGTCTTAAGCCACCGCCTCTATTGTTTAACTGGATGATAAGATTGTTATCATATTCCTTCATTCCATAGCTTGATGCCCCCATCATGCTGGGCTTCTCTATTCCACTGGTTATTCCTTCACTAACACTGCTGGTAAAGATGGACAAGTGGTATCTGCTGTTAATAAGCTCCTGTACTCTTTGGGTTACAGCATCCTGTATCCCTTTTTCCTGTCCATTAAAGGTAATGCCGCTATGAACAAAAAATTGCGTTCCCTTTGTTGTATAGGCTGTATTTAAATCATCTACTAATCTTTGAGCTTGTGGCACTTCTTCTAATTCTAATGCCTGCATAGCATCTATTCCATCAAACAATATTTTTCCCGTGGTTTTATTATTTCCATTGGTTTCTGCTAGATATATTCTTTCTAATTCCACAGGCCCAGGTATATTTTGAGGTATATTGGCTTCTAAGTATTTCCATTCTGTCCAATCAACACCCTTTTTAAAGTCAATGGTATGTCTTGTTCCTGCAGCATCTTTAATGTGTCCTCGAATCCAGACTGGCGAGATTTCAAAAGCGTATGCCCATACTCCTATCTTTAATGATTGATTAGGTAGAAGTATACTTCCCTCTTCAAACTCAAGATATGCCGCTCTAGTTGCCTCTGTTTGAGTAAAGTCATATGCCAATCCAATGGAGTTTTCTCCAACCTTTCCATTACTATCTAGGAACACCTCCCCAGGAACTAGATCAGTAGGATAACTATTATATTTAAAGGTATAGTTTTCTAAAGCTCCTAAAGAGATTTTCATTTGTCCAATAGCTGCCGGTATAGAGATGGTCTTATTGCCAAAGCTAGCGGTTATAGTAGTTATTCCTTCCTTGTTGCCAGCTGTATATACACCATGATTAAATACTCCTAAACCTGCTTCATCCCTCCATGTAATGTCCTGCAAATCAATAACTGCACTATAGCCGTTTCTATCTACACCCACAACCTGCAATCTAGCACTTTGTCCATTGTTCAATCGAAGCTGCTGTGGTGTTATTTTAAGAAGAGCTAGTTCATCTAACACGTCTATAGTTATTTCTGTTTTCTTCCCTAAGTAATCAACTTCAATAACGTTTTTCCCTGATTCTGCAGGAAAAAATCTATTGTTTGTAAAGGTCCCTCCTCCATTCTTCACTGTAAATCTTAATTGGCTAGGATCTACTGATAATGGATTGTTATTGATATCAAAAGCCCTTACCTTTATTTCTCGCGAAGCACCAATAAAGCCTTTATTATGGGTGACTTCTGCTTTAATTCCTCTCAGCTCTCCTATAGATTCCTGGCCTATTACTGCTAATCCATTGGTTATTCTTCTTTCTCCTCCATCAGAAGGATGATTGGTTATTTGTGGACTAAACTCTCCTAAGCCTCTTGTCATCATGGTAGTAGATCCGCCGCCGTCCATTATAATAGCTTCATAGCTGCCTAGCTCCACCATTAAGTTGGCTAAACGTCTGCCATCTACTCCTGTAAAGGAGTTATGTCTTCCATCAATGGTCACCATAATCAATTGATTTCTATCTTTTGTTATCCCAACAGCTGTTCTTGGATGATTGCCAGTAACCGATTGGGTAAAATTAGCGGTTTGTCCATCCTTTACCAGTAAAGTTCCTCCTCCTAGTGCAAGCTTAATGTTGTCTAGACTATTAGGAGTTATATTGGTATGTATCGTTACTCGATCTCCTACGTTAAAGCTGTCAAATAACACTTGTCCATTTCCTTGGGAGGCCAGTATAACATAACCATTTTCAGGTATATCAATAGAAGGCTGTTTTCTTCTAACTTCTACTACTTCATCTTCTATCACTATTACCTCCACCATATCATAATGGCTTCCATTAAACCCTGGAGTTTTAGCACTCCAGTTTTTATCTATCATCATAATTGATTGATACTCATGGGTATATTTATTAATAGTAGTAATAGGTACAACTACAGCCTTATCAGTGGTTGCAAATATTTCATAGTTCCAATAACTGGCTGAAGCTTGATTGTTTTGGTCTATTGCTAAGGTAGCAAAATCATGAACAAAAATAGGACTGCTAATGATCTGCCCATCTTTAATCATAGCCCCTAACGGAGAATCAGGTGTTGTATTATAAAAAAAGTCTCCGTTGATGGCAGCAACCACATTATCTTTTTGTCCCACCATAGTGGATAAGGTTTCCTTTGTGGCTAGTCCATTTGAGCTTTGCAATAAATCCAGTTCAATCCCTTGATTATCCAAGTCAATATAGACTACATTTGCATTCAGCCATCCATCCTTATGGAATCGAAGGATGTTTTTATGGGTTACCCCAGTAGTAATAACTTCTTTATTAATTTTTTCGTATGCGATGCTATCTACCGCAAAGGTATAGGAGATTGTGCTTGAAAGCATAACTGTAACTAACCCTATTGCTGACACTGCTTTTGTAAGTCTTTTCATGTATTTATTCCTCCTAATGGTTTCTCATGTAAAATTATCCTAATTTGCTAATTTCATTATATAACACCCATATAATAATTCAATTACAGGAATATTACATTTTTCTTAAGCTCTAATGAGAACATAGAGAGTAGGAAAACTCCTACTCTCTATAATTCACTCTAAGATCTATTTTTTTTGGCAATTCCTTTAAATCTGTCTTTGCTACTACATATGGATAAGTAATTACCTGTGGCACTAAGTCATCTGGCTTAGGGTCTTTGAACAATGCGTGGACTACAATTCTTTCTTCTTTGTCTTCCTTTATTAATAGTATTCTCTCAATTTCTACTTGATATCCCCCTGTTAATTTTTCGCCTCTTGTAACGATAACATAAATTTCATCATCTACTTTTGCTGCTAAAGCTCTTTCTAGCATTTTATATCTAGGTAGTATCTCGTTTATTTTTTGTGGAATTTGACTTTCTTCTAATACTTGATAGCTCACCTCTTTCTCACCTCTTGTTATAAACTTAGGAACAATTTTTATCACCGCTGCTACCAACACAATGATTATGATAATGGCAATAAATAATTTCCAATTTATCCTAGGTAGTTTAGGTAATTTGAATTTTTTCTTCATAACTCTCTACCCCCTTAATTTGACGCCATAATAAAGGCAGTCTATATAACTATGTGTATTCGGGGACAATTGAATTTATTCAATTGTACAAGTTAAAAAACTCCATTAAAAAGAGGACGGATATTTTTCTATCCCTCCTCTTTCTAAGCCATTTACTATGCTTTTCTTTTGACAACCTCTTGAACTGCATTTACGATATCTTTTTTTGTTAATCCATATTTTTCTAATAATTCCTGTGGCTTTCCAGATTCTCCAAAGGTGTCCAAAGTGCCTATTCTTTTTAACGGAACTGGTTGATTTTCCCCTATTACCTCGGCTACTGCTGAGCCTAAACCACCTATTACATTATGCTCCTCAGCGGTTACAATAGCTCCTGTTTCTCTAGCAGCCTTCACTATAATAGCTTCATCTATTGGTTTAATCGTATGTATGTTTATTACTCTTATGGATAAGCCTTTCTCTTCTAGTTCTTTACTGGCTTCTAAAGCTTCACTTACCATAATGCCCGTAGCAATAATTGTAGCATCTACACCTTCCTTTAACATAACGCCTTTACCAATTTCAAATGAATAGTTGGTTTCATCATTAAGGATAGGCACTGCAGCTCTTCCTAATCTAACGTAAACTGGCCCTTCCATTTCAGCTATAGCATGGATAGCTGCCTTTGCCTCCACTGCGTCTGCTGGTACAATAACAGTCATATTTGGAATTACTCGCATACAAGCTATATCTTCTAATGCTTGATGTGATGCGCCATCTTCTCCTACAGTCAAGCCTGCGTGAGTTGCACATACCTTCACATTTAATCGAGGATATCCTATAGAGTTTCTAATAATCTCAAAAGCTCTTCCTGTAGCAAACATGGCGAAGGTACTGGCAAAGGGTATCTTACCTGTGGTAGCCAAACCAGCGGCTGTTCCAATCATGTTTTGTTCAGCAATCCCCATATTAAAAAATCTCTCTGGAAATTTTTTTCCAAACCCAGCTGTTTTGGTGGATTTTGATAAGTCTGCATCCAATACAACTACCTTAGGGTTCTTGTTGCCTAATTCAATTAAGGCTTCTCCATAGGCATCTCTTGTAGCTATTTTTTTAGTCATTCCCTTCACCTCCTAGTTCCTGTAAAGCTTTCCTTGTATCTTCTTCTTTTGGAGCATTTCCATGCCAATCTACGGAACCCTCCATAAAAGAAACACCCTTACCTTTTATGGTATTTGCTATAATCATAGTAGGTTTTTCTTTAGTAGCTTTGGCTTTTGCAAAGGCTTCTATTATTTCTTCAAAGGAATGTCCATCAATCTCTAATACCTGCCAACCAAAGGCTTTAAATTTATCCGTAACAGGATCTACCCCCATCACCTCTGCATTTGGTCCATCGATCTGTAATTTGTTGTAATCTAATATAGCTGTAAGATTATCTAGTTTATGATGAGCCGATGCCATTGCAGTCTCCCATATCATACCCTCTTGTAATTCTCCATCACCTAAAAGTGTATAAACTCTATAATCTTTTTTGTCTATCTTTCCAGCTATAGCCATCCCGCTTGCAGAAGAAAAGCCTTGAGCTAAGGAACCTGTAGACATTTCTACACCTGGAGTTCCTTTCATCTCAGGATGTCCCTGCAGCATTGCATTAATTTTTCTTAGACCCATTAGTTCTTCCTTTGGAAAAAAACCTTTTTCTGCTAAAGCAGCATATAATACTGGTGCCGCATGTCCCTTAGATAAAACGAATCTGTCTCGATCTTCCCATTTAGGATTTTTCGGATCTATTTTCATTTCATGAAAATAGAGTACAGCTAAGATATCTGCCGCTGATAATGAGCCCCCAGGATGTCCTGAACCAGCTTCATGCAGCATTGCAATAATATCTTTTCTTATTACTTGTGCTTTTTCTTTTAATAAACTAAAATCAATACTCAATATTTTTCCCTCCTACTTTTTTATTTCTTTAAAACCTTCACCTAGTACTTCATGAATAGTCGTTACCATAATAAAGGCTTTTTTATCGATTTCATAGACAATTTTCTTTAGTTTTGCCACTTGTGCTCGATTTACTACACACATCAATACATCTTTTTTAGTTCCTGTATAAAACCCTCTCCCTTCTAGCGCAGTAACCCCTCTACCAATTTCTTCTATAATCCTTTTCCCGATTACATCAGAATCCTTGGAAATTATATAAAAGGCTTTTGAGTAGCTTAAATCCTCCACAATAAAATCCGCAAGCTTCACCATGATATATAGGGCAATTACTGAATATAAAGAGGTTTCAATGTTCTGTCCTACAATCCCTGCTACTGCCACCACCATTAGGTCTAAAATCATCATAAGTTTTGCAGTGCTCATATTAGGGAAATAATTGTTTAAAATAGCTCCTGCCAAATCTGTTCCTCCTGTGGTTCCTCCAAATCGAAAAACTGCACCCAGTCCAACACCTAAAAGAACACCGCCATAGATGGAGGCCAATAAAATATCATGGGTAATCATTGCACCCTCACCAAATAATATGATAAAAAAACGAATAAAAGCTGAAAGCATAAGGATGGAGTAAGCAGTTTTTACTCCAAAGGTTTTTCCTAATACCGCTAATCCTCCTAAAAACAAGGGGATATTGATAGCCAAGTTAGTAATATCAAGAGGTATGCCGGTTAATTCCTCAATGACAATAGCTAAACCCGTCACTCCACCAGGAGCTACAGTATTGGGTTTTAAAAAGAAGTTCAAGCTCAAAGCCATTAAAGCACACCCTACTGTTATTCCCACATATTCCACAACCACTTGTTGCTTCTTATTGCTCAATCTTAATTCCTCCCAAATCAAATATCACTGTTTACGCAATACATCAATTAAAAACTTTGGTAAAGCCATCATTCTTTTTATTCTCCAAGGCTCCTTTGCCAATCGGTAAAACCATTCTAAGCCAGTCTTTTGGAAAATAACTGGAGCTCTTTTGGCGGTACCAGCATAGATATCTACACTACCACCTACCCCCATAGCTAATCTACAATGAAGCTGGTGCTTATACTTATTCACCCATTTTTCCTGTTTTGGGGCACCAAGACATACAAATAATACATCCGGCTGTGCCTTATTTATCCCTTCCACTATTTCTACTTCATCCATTTCTTGAAAGTATCCATGGTGAAACCCTGCAATTTTAAGGCCCCTATATTTATTTCCCATGTTTTTACAGGCTATTTCTGCAGTTCCTGGCTTGCCTCCTAATAAAAATATGCTTTTACCCTGTTCTCCACAATAGGTCAATAATTTGTCCATTGTATCAATACCTGTCACCCGTTCCTTCAATCCAAATCCCTTTAATTTAGAAGCGATTAGCAATCCGATTCCATCTGGCAAGACTAAATCAGCATCCTCTAGAGCTTTTAGCAGCTCTGGATCCTGCTGTGCAACCATGACAATTTCTGGATTAGGGGTATATATTTTTTTTAAGGCTTCTCCTTCTGCGTCTAGAAAGGATACCAGTTTTTGAAATGTTTCTTCCTCTGTAATAATATCTATCGGTACACCTAAAATTCTAACCTGCTGTCTCATCTCTTTTCTCCTTCTTGCACAAACCTGGTAAAAATCTCAATATTAATTTCAGTCTTTTTATACAGGTTCTTTTTTATTTCTCTTAAGTTCTCAACATGCTGATCCCCATGTTCCAACACCGAATCTATGCTGGTCCAAAGATGAATAATATCTAGCTTTTCTACGACTCCTCCACTTTTTTGATTTGCTAGTTTTAAAAAATTTTTGATTTTAGCATCATATTCTAAACCTACCATTGGAATCTCTGCAATAGCTGCAAATATTAAGGAGTGAAGCCGCATTCCTATTAGTAAATTCATCTTGCTAATTATACCTATGATTTGCCTAGGATTATATTTTGTTGTAATAATCTTAGGGGTGTTGTTCATCATACTGGCGATTTCTTTAGATATATCTATGTCGCTGGGGAATTGCATTGGAATAAACACGATATCATAATTTCTATTGATTAGATAATCTGCAGTTTTAGCAATAACTTCCTTATAATTTTTTTCATTCTTCCATTCCCTTATGGATATACCTACCCATTTTTTTGTTATATCCATTGATTCCCATTGGAATATTTTTTCTATTTCTTCACTGGGCACCGCCTCTAAACCAAAAGCAATATCTGCCGTTACGATAATATCTTTTTTGATGCCAAGCGATTGCATATATTCCTTTGATTGATAATCTCTAACGGTAATGGTGTCCACTTGATTTATAATATATTTCACTAGCTTCTTATTAAAATATCGATTAATAGGGCCAAATCCATTGCCATAAAACATTACTTTTTTCCCTAATTTTTTTGCCAGCAGAATAATAGCAGAATAATACAGCAAGGATCTACTGCTGGTAACATCCTGTAAAATAGAACCTCCTCCGCTAATTACAACATCAGAGGCTCTAATGGCTTTTATTACTTCCTTAAAATCATTTCTGCTTACAGCATCGATATTATACTTTTCCCAGGTATCTTGAGCGCTATAGCTTAAGGCTGATAGCTTTGCATTGGGTAGTGCTGTCCTTATTTGTTCAATAAGTGCTTCTAAAATTGCTTCATCCCCAGTATTTTGAAAACCATAATAACCAAATAGAAATATTTTTTTCATTTGTTTCTTCCTCTCTTGCCTTTTGAAATTGCACAAAAGGAATAGATTGTGATGATTCCTGCTTTAATTGCTTTTGTGTTGGGCTATCTCCGTTTTTAGCTTGTTGATTAGCTTTATTGCTATTTCCAATATTAAAATATAGATGATTCCCACAACAACCCCTAGGACTAAAGCATATAATGTCCTAACTGTTGATAAATACACTGGTGTTCTTAAATGGCTAAAAGTATTTGCAATGGATGCTTGCCCTATAACAGCAACTAATCCTGCTACAAAGGTTAAGGACTTGATTCTTGCCTTTGCAAAGTATATTCCCACCATTAATGCTGGAAAAGCAATTAAGAATTCCGCTGTTCTCGGCCTAGCCAATAGCTTTTCCTCTAGTATATTTCTAGCAATTAGTTCAAAAGTAGACGGTTGTATATTTGTTTCATGTCCTGTTCTAGCTAAATAAATATACAGCACTCCCAAAAACACTGCAGATAAAAGTACATAGACAATCTTTATGTCTTCAAATAAAAAGGTTTTTATATCCTCAAGTCCTATAGATGGTTGATGTTTTTTATCAACATTTCTTCTATATCCAAAGTAGGCCATAAAAATTGCTGGATAGATAATCATAGGAATCATTTGACTAATCTTTACACCTCTAAAAATATCCATTTCTAATAAATATTCTATATGAGATAGAATCCCCGCCACAAATAATCCACCTACCAAAGATATCGCTGAAACAATGATTAAATCTCTAGCTGCATAGATCATCTTTTTATGGAGCTTATCTTTCTGATCTTCTTTATAGATATACTTAAAGCACCTATGACAAAAATAGACCATAGATAAAGATGGAAAAATAACTGCTGCCCATAAAGCCATTAATTTATCCATTAGCATAGGTCTTACAACAAAACCAGCAGGCACCATCAATAATCCCATTGCTAATAAACCATATTTGTATTTTTTGTCCAGTTTTATTAAATAGGTTAAAAATAGAATACTTGCCGCAACAATCCCCCAACCCATTAATGTCTGTTTAGCAATCCTTACCCTTATAGGCTCCATCCTACTGCTATCTCCTAAGGTCATGCCATGCTGAGCTATTCTTGCTTCAAACCTTTCAAACATTTTTTCATATTCTTCATAATCTGTAACATAGATAAACTGGTCATATCTCGTATTATAATCATCTACTTTAAATGGCTTAAAGAAAATAAATCTAATATTCCTTTCTGTCACTGCTCTATATAACGTGTTTTCTATTTCTTCTGCTCCTTCATAATTGTAATATCCAAATCTCTCTTGAATATACGGCCAAACAGAAAAAATTCTTACCGCATCATAATTTAAGCTTCTAGTCAATAAATTAAGTCCTTCTTGTTCTATATGACTTCTTTGAACAGAGGTTTCTATCAATCCTGCAGCTATATTATTCTCTATCATATAATTTGCTATTATTTCAATGTTAGGATAACCTAGTACTGCTCCACCACTAAATAGAAATACTGGGGGCTTCATATCATATGCTTCTATATCTGCAAAAGTAGCCTCCATATATTCTTCTGTCATCCAATCTATATAGGTGAATGGTCTTGGCAATACTTCTAGTCCACTTTCACGAATCACATTAATTTTATCAGTGTCAAATCCTAAACCTACCTGCAACAACTTTGAAGAGTATGGCTTATGTCTAGGGATAGATAATTTTCCTTCTGCATCCTCTAGTTTAAAATTATTTCTGTATAAAGCGTCTCTAATATTGCCCTTTAGCAAAATCGTATAGTATCCTTCTTCAGATAGGATTTGAAACTTATCTGAGGTATATCTGCTTTTTAATCCATTTGAAATAAAATCATACACCTCTTGAGACTTTGTTGCAATAAAAACATCAAATTCACTGATTCCTTCATGATCAATATAGTATTCCACCTCTGAAGGATATAGGTTTCGCCACTCTGCCTCTTGTAGCAGCTGCCATCCCATTAGTATCTGAAGTTGATTATTTTTGATCATTAATGATTCCAGGTTTTCTTCCTGCAAGCCAACATATTGTACACCTAATGATTCAAATTTCTCAAGCCACCAGGTTAACGGCTTCTCTGACTGGGCTGCCATATCTCTAAATTCACTATAGTCCAGCACTACATCTACAACCTTGTTATTTGATTCCACTGCAACTCTGGCACTTAATGTCAAGCTTAAAGCTAATACACTAACGATTAATAGGGTTATGATCACAATGTTTTTTTTCATTTTAAGCACCTCATCGTCCTAATTTTTCTCTAGATGAATTCATTTTTCTTTCTTCTCTTTACATTTTGGACTTAAAAAAGCAATTATAGTAGTAATTAATATAAAAACAAAAAATTTTACCACGCTTCTTATCATATTACTTATAAAGCCCTCTGTAAAGTAACTTTTTTTGGCTTTCTAGTTTACTGCAATCTTATCCAAATCTATATTTCATTTATGAGGGATTTTTCTTTAGTATGTTATAAAAATCAGCCTTCTATAAAGAGAGCTCTTCTACTAACAGCTGGCCTTTATTTATCCTCTATATATAAAAAAGACTTCCTCAATAGGTTATTGGAAGTCTAATAAAAGCTGTAACTGAGTTCATGTTGTTATTTTTCTATGGTGTATTTACCTCTCACCAATAATATTACATCATTGGTTAGTGCTCGAACTCCTCTTCCATCTTCTCTAGGAACAATAATTAAATGATTGGGAGGAATTTGTTGATTCATCCTAATATCTGTAGCTGCCGTTACATCTGACAGTCCTCCACGATGACTATCAATCGCCACAGCATTTCCAGCTCTTAAAATAATCTCAGTTCCTGCATCAGCAATCAATCTTTCACCAGTACTTAAGTAAACCAGCTCTAAGCTGCCACCTTTGGTGCTGTCTCCACTAGGTTGACCTGGCTGAGATGATGAAAGCTTTTCATCTATGTAAAACCTTACCTGCTCTATTCTTTGCTCTACATAGCTGAGGGTTACCAAAGGATCCTCACTTGAACCTGGTTCTTTAGTATTGGCATAAACAACTTGTCCTACAATTAGTAATACAATGAGCACTATGATAAATGTAAGTGCTGGTGATTTTTTAAGTCTTGCCATTTTTATCCCCCTTGTTTGTTGAAATATAAGTAGTATTTTAATAACTGTGCTATTATTATACTATATGTGGCTTTGAAATGGAAGTTTTTTGGTAGAATAGTTTTTTTATTCTCCATTAGGTTAAAATAGCTATATGTATTGTACCAGCATGTATTGAGCTGCTGAGAATTCATGCTTTAGTAGCACAGTAGTAGGGCATTAAAAAAAGACCTAATTCTCTCTATTAAGTCTTTTAAAAATCAACTAATCCGAAGCTTATTAAAAGTGCTTCATTCACCTTTACCATCATTTCTTCATCTAAATGGCCGATTTTTTCTTCCAGTCTTTTTTTATCTATTGTTCTAATCTGCTCAAGCAATATGACAGAGTCCTTTGCTAATCCATACAGGGAAGCTTCTATTTCCACGTGAGTGGGAAGCTTAGCTTTATTAATCTGAGATGTAATTGCTGTTACAATGACAGTAGGACTATATCGGTTGCCAATATCATTTTGCACAATTAATACAGGCCTGACGCCTCCCTGTTCAGACCCTATTACAGGACTCAAATCTGCATAGTATATATCGCCTCTCTTAACCATCAATTTACTCACACTCCGCTATTTCCGCCTCATAATTTTCTAGAGAAGACATGTCGAGGCTTAACCCAACTTCTGCAAGAGCTAAATTAATGGAAGCCATTTCTTGATAGCCTTTTTTCATTTTTTCTCTCAATTTAATTTTATTCTTTTCTCTAATATATAGTTTCATAGCTTCTCTAACAAACTCACTTCTATTGGTTTTTTCCATAGAGACTATAAAATCTACATCTTTCAGAAGACTTTCAGGAAGACTTATCATTATTCTTTTAGAGTCAGCCATTTTGCACCTCCAGATTTAATAAAGCAATCTTATCATCAATATATAAAAGCAGCTCATTTTATATATACTATTTCCCCAGTAATGATATATCATTAATTATATATCATTCACTATAAGTGTGTCAATGTTAGTAAAAAATTATGCAATCAGGTGAAAAAACATTCTCTTTTATCTTATCAAATAATCATTAATGTGTACAACGTTATTATTTTCCACGTATACCCTTGGAACCCTTTTCCCCACCATGCAAACAACTTCATAATTAATGGTTCCTAGCTTAGCTGCTACATCATCAATCGTGTTGCCACTTTCAGGATTACTACTGAAAAGAGTTGCTTCATCTCCTCTTTGTATATCTAAGTCAGTAGCATCTGCCATACATTGATCCATGCAAATTCTTCCTACTATTGGGATTTTTTTACCCTGCACTATGATTTTCGCCTTATCCGTCAGCATTCTAGTAAACCCATCAGCATAGCCTATAGGTAAGGTAATAATTGTTCTTTCTTCTTTAGTTTTATATTTTAATCCGTAGCTTACCCCTCTCCCTGCTGAAAGGGTTTTAACGTGAGAAATTTTTGCCTTTAGCTCCATTACCTGCTTTAATTTAACCGCTTCTTTATTAACATCTTCAGATGGATATAACCCATATAGCATAATTCCTGCTCTCACCATATCTAAATTCATTTCTGGTAAATCAATAATAGCTGCACTATTAGATACATGCTTGATAGGAATAGTATATCCATTCCCTTCTAAAGCATCCACCAATTTCATAAACTTATTAAATTGCTGATAGGTGAAGGTTTTGTCCTTTTCATCGGCAACGGCAAAATGTGTAAAAATCCCTTCCACCTTAATGCCTGGAAGCTGAAAAATCTTTGTTATCTCCTCTTTGGCCTCATCATCTGTTTGGAACCCTAGTCTAGACATTCCGGTATCGATTTTCAGATGTAATGTCATTTCCTTCTGATTATTTGTTGCTAATTGAGAAAAGTATTGAGCCTGCTGATAAGAATAAACGGTCTGTATAAGATTATAGTCTAGTATTGCTTCTCCCTGAGCTTCAGTGGTATAACCCATCACCATTAGAGGGACTTCATATCCTGCCTCTCGCAGTTCAATTGCTTCCGAGAGAGTAGCAACTGCTAATCTATCAGCACCGTTTTCTAATAATGTTTTTGCAATCGTTGTTGCTCCATGACCATATCCGTCTGCCTTAATAACAGCGCAAACTAAAGTATCTTTTTTCACCACTCTTCTTACTTCCTGGATATTATGTTTAAGATGGTTTAAATTGATCTCCGCCCATACAGGTCTTAATTTATCTTTAGTCAGCATTTCAGCTACCCCCTGATACTATATTTTGTACTATAGTTTAAGTATAATATATAGCGCAATAATATCAATATGTTTTCTTGATTATTCTGTTATTCTTCCTCCATTGATAAATGAAATAACGTCTCCTGCAGCTTGGGGTTATATAGAAAATCCTCATAGTATACTTTAAATCTAGCATTTCCTTTTTCATCAAAAATATATAGTTTTGTTGGAACCAATTGTTTTTTTTCTACCCACAGTTTTTGATGATCAAAATAATAGTTTCCGCCTGGAATTTTGGTATTCATCACAAGATATTCCTTATCCTCTATAATCTCCGTTTCAAAATCAGCTTCTTTTGAACTAATATAGTTCCTTAAAAAGTATCCTATAAACATCAGTTGTTCTTGTGACTGGTGAAAATCATCAATTTTCCAGATTTGATTAATGGAGGGATGTTGAAGCCAAGCTGTCCTACCATTATATATTGTTAAGTTACCCTTTAACCCTTCTGGTGATATAACCTCTAATCTATACTGATTAGGTACTTTAAATGCTTGTAAAAAGATATACTCTGTTTCCTCATCTTCATGATTTGCGTATATTTTAGCAGTACATTGATAGCTTTCCATTGTACTGAGCTTCTGTTGTATTTTATAGTAGATTTCTTCATCGGTAGGTTGTTGGCAAGCACTTAAAATAGATAGTATCCCTATAAGAATAACAACCTTCCAAACCTTCACCTTTCATCCCCCTCTTATTATTCCTTGATCATTATACAGTTCCTGTTGCAATTGCCTGAGCAACAGCATACTCCCTGCAGTGGGATATCGATAAGTGTATTTCCTCTATACCTTTACTATATGCAATTTTATATGCATTATTATGTAATTTTATATAGGGCCTTCCTAGGGAGTCTTTTTTTACCTCAATGTCTTGCCACTGGAAACTACGTATTCCTGTTCCTAGTGCTTTTGCTACTGCTTCCTTTGCAGCAAAAAAACCAGCTATTGTATTTGGATTAAGATTTCTTTCCTGAAACAGATTACTTTCTTCAGTAGTAAAAACTTTTTCTATAAACCTGGAATTTCTTTCTATAGCTTTTTTTATGCGATGGATCTCTATAATGTCAATCCCTGTTCCTATAACCATTTCTTTATCCCTCTATTCCTTCAAAAAGCGTATATCTAGCTTTTCCATTTCCTTGTATCCTATAATGGTATGTAGTAAAGAATATAATATTTCTACTCTTTTTTCCAATTCATCTTTTTCATCCCTTAGTATTCCTAACCGCTCTCTTAAATCTTTTATTTCTTCATCTACAGTGGACAGTCTGTTATGATCTGTAGTAATATCCTTATAAACTGAGACAATCGTTTCTTTTAAGAGAGCAAAGTTTACCCTTTCAATCTCCTTAGGGTAGCTTAGAAGGTTTTCTACCATTTCGTCTATGGCTTCATTAATTCTATTAATCTCTTCTCTGGATTCCTCCAACTCCGATAAAACACTCTCTTGCCCCTTGGTATTTAATAAATCTGATAGATGCAGAATTTTATTCATGACCTTTGTTTTTTGCTGTCTCAAGAGCTTTAGATTTTTCTCTAAAGTTCTTTCCTCATCTATTAAATCGTTTAATTGCTTACTTAAGGATTGTATGGTTTTATTATTACTATCGCCAATAATCGTTTTCCATTGTTTATCCTTAATTAATATGGGGACACGGTTCTTCTTTATTGTATTCTCATCAATTTGTATATCTATACTTTTTTTGAAAAGCATTTTAATCCTCTTTTCCAATAAAATTCCTACTATTGTATACTAATTTATTCGGTATGATAGAATAGATTCCTTCTAGTCTTTCTATACTATTTTTACCTTTTTTCAGAAATAATTAACTTTTAGTTATGTTTTCAAGGATAATGGAAAAAATATTGTGGAGGTGATAAAATGATAAACATTTTTAATAGGAAGAAAAAAATCCTTTTCGTAGCAATAATATGCTTTTCTATAATCATCACAGCATGTAATATCAATCCCCAAAGGCCTCAACAGGAAGAAGAAAACAGTCCTCCAGAGGTCCCTAATATTTTAGAAGAACTAGAGACAGCTGTTTTAGAAGCCATGCACAATATTGATTCAATTGAGGGGCTAGAAATAGCTATGGAAGAGCAAGAGGCAGAGGAAGAGCCTCCAGGTCCTCCAGCAGCAAATGTACAGGTAGAAACTGAAGGAGAGCTTGAGCCAGAAATCAGTGTGCAAGAACCTGAGGAGACTGAAGAAGCTGACGAAGAAAACAAACTAGAAATGTCTGTTAGTGAAAACCAAACTATTATCCCTTTGTTAGAGGAGGAGGATATTGAAGGCCTCTCTAATGAGATGAGTCAGTTGCCTGAAGATATTGAGGAAATATGGTTTGAGATAGAGGATCAGGTAGAAGGATTACATAGAATGTGGAATGTTTTAGAAGCTGATTTGAGGGATCTTCATGTATCTCAAGAGGAAATAACAGCCTTTGAAGAAAAATTAATGGAGGCTTCTGTTACCATCATGGAAAAAGAAACTATAGAAAGTTTGATGACTTTAAATGAGCTGACAAAATATTTAGCTGATTTTAGAAATGCTTTTACCTCTAAGGTGCCTAGCCCCGTATATAAAATGAAATATCATATTCGCAATAGTATTCTTTATGGGTCTCAGGGAGAGTTCGAGACAGCTCAGGAGCATATTGATAAGACAAAGGAATTAAAGAATAGTTTGCAACAGCAAATCGTAGAAAAAGGCGCTGAGCATGATGGGCAAAAATTAGATTTATCTATTGCTGATTTGGAGAGACAACTAGCTGCCGAAAACTTTCCTTTAATGCAGATAGAAGGAGCCATTGTGATAAAAAATATCCTATTAATTCAGGATGCCTTCAAAGGCGCCATAGATGAATAAATAGAAAATATAATTTTTTTGCACCTATAAAAATAAGAGGAAGGTCTATATCCTTTGATATATTCCCTCCTCTTATTTAAGTCATACTCCAATAAAATTTAATATCGGATATCTATAGTGATTCAGTACAATGGTAAATCTTATGAAGCTTTACTTTTTAATTGACTTAATTTAACTGCTGCTTGAATCTTTTTAAAAGCAACAATATAGATAATACATACTGCATAGATTAATAAAAATCCAATATTTAGACCAAAAATTGGAACAAAATGCATCACAGAAAAATAGAATACCACCAAGGTACTGATGCTATAGGAAAAAGCATGAATCACTGATTGGACTGATTTGCTGCCTGCTTCATAATGCACCACTAATAATAATGGGAAAAGTGTAGATGGAAACGCACTCAAAATGACTGCCCACCTACTACCTACCATAGATGCTACTCCAGTTATGAACAACAAAATTAAACCTACTACGATGCCCCTCATAGCCAACTGTACAAAAGTTGTAGTGGATTTATTAACCGTTTCTTCTAAATCAATTAGCCTGTTGATTATGAATATATTTAGTATAAAGGTTAGCATAAAGATTAGTGTTGCCCGCAACATATTCATTTCTATGGAAGAAATCAATAAGCCAAAGGCTAAGAAGGAAATAATCCCTGCTATAGAAGCAATAATAATAGAAGTAAATTTGTTATTAGATAGCCTAGATCGTACGATTAAAAAATAAACAAAACAAAAGAATATGGAAGCCGATAATCCAGCTATCCCCCAGGGTATCCCTTGTATTGTAAAATCAATTCCCTGCTCATAGGAAATAAAGTAAATCGATAGTCCTGCCCCTAATGGCAGTCCTGATAAAGTGCCCCCCAGCTGTGGACTTACCCTTTTTGATATCTCTGCTAAAGAAACGATAATAAAAAACGACAGTAACAGCTTAATAATTGTAAGATTTTCCAATTTTTTCACCTTCTTCTGTTAGTTGTATTGACGTATTTTAAAAAAACCTAAATTGATGGCAATTTTCCATTGTCCTGTATTTTGAACTCAGTAGCAAACCTTGTCTTGGTTTAAACCCCCAAAACCTTATCTATATTTATGCTGATGGTTATATCAGCTTCCAACAGAAAAGCTACTGAAGTCTTCAACTATCATAAACCTCTTTGCCTCATGGAGTTTATGGAATAAAATCTTCTCTAACTGGTGAGAACACTTCTACAACAATTGAATCTTCTATAATCTCTGCAGCATGTTTAACATTGCCTGGAATCACCCAGCTATCACCAGGAAGTATTTCATACCTTATATCATTAATGATCAATGCGATATGACCTGAAACAAGGTACCCAGTCTGCTCATGTGGATGTTCATGCAAGGGAAGGGTATGTCCCTGCTGAAATTTAAACTCAGTCAATAAAGTTTTTTCTCCATAAACCAAGGTTTTTCTTTCCAGCCCCTCTGCAATCTTTATATATCCCTCTTTAGATGCTTTTGTTACTTTTTCTTGATTCATCATTAAACTCCTCTCTGCAAAAAATTGTCTTTTGATATTTAAGTCTGATTTAAATAATTATATTCTAGGTTTAACTACTAATCTCCTTCTTCATCTGAGAAAAACTGTCCTCATTAATATTATAACAAGAAAGCCCTCTCATCCTTCTATAACTTCTTTTAAGACATTTTTCCAATTTTTTCAATAGTTTGTTAAAAATTTATTTGATTTTTGTCAGAATTTTTGATATTATTGAGGTAACTTAATAAATGCTTCTGCGATAGAAATATATATTTCTATCAAGGATAAGCTTTTTCAAATCTGACTAAAGGGCCCAACAGCCTGATAGGAGGGAAAGGAAAAATATGCATAGCCTATGTATATCTGTGCTTACTTGTGTAAATCACGCCCTTTTCTTCTATAAGAAAAGGGTTTTTTTATGTTTTATCCTTTCTTGCCTAATATTTATATCTTGAAAGGCAGGTGAATAAAAATGGTTTCACATGAAAATGATGCTTATCGTATTGAGCAGGACTTTTTAGGAGAAAAGCCTATACCAATTGATGCTTACTATGGCATACATACCCTTCGAGCTGTAGAAAATTTTTCAATAAGTAATAGAAGAGTGAATCTACATTTGATTGGAGCTATTGTTACTGTAAAGAAAGCTGCCGCCATCAGTCACCAAAAGCTGGGAAATCTTTCTTCCCCAATAGCCACCGCTATTGTGAAAGCCTGTGATGAGATTCTAAATGGCTCCTACTCTGAGGAATTTATTGTAGATGCTTACCAAGGAGGAGCTGGTACCTCTACTCATATGAATGTCAACGAGGTCATTACCAATCGTGCTTTAGAAATCCTGGGATATAACAAAGGTGATTATCATCAGTTGCATCCCTTACATCATGTCAACCTGTCTCAATCCACCAATGATGTATATCCAACTGCACTTCGAATAGCTGCCATTAGTTTATTACGTCCTCTTAGTGAGGCTTTCGCAGAGCTGCAGGATAGTCTTCAAATTAAGGAAAATGAATACCAACATGCTATCAAGCTGGGGAGAACACAATTAATGGATGCCCTCCCTATGATGGTTGGGCAAGGCTTCGGTGCCTATGCACAGGCTATTGCTAGAGATCGATGGCGCCTATACAAGGTAGAGGAACGTTTAAGACAAATCAATATAGGTGGCACAGCTATTGGAACGGGTATGAACGCCAGCTTAAAATATATTTTTACTATCACTGATACCTTGCAGGATATTACGTCTTTAGGCCTTGCCAGAAGTGAATTTCCTATGGATATTACTCAGAATATGGATGTCTTTGTGGAGGTTTCAGGGTTGCTAAAATCAGCTGCAACAAATCTTTTTAAAATCTCTAGTGATTTGCGCCTATTAAACTCTGGGCCTAAAGGGGGCCTGGGAGAGATCACACTTCCTCCTGTGCAGGTTGGATCTTCAATTATGTCTGGTAAGGTGAATCCTGTTATGTCAGAGATGGTTTCTCAAATGGCTATGAAGATAATGGCAAATGATCAAGCCATCACACTGGCGGCCATGAATGGACAACTGGAGCTTAATGCCTTTACCCCTCTTATTGCTGAAGCTCTCTTAGAATCCTTAGAAATGATGACAAAGGCTATATTGCTTTTCAAAGAAAAATGTCTTGAGGATATCATTATTAATGAAGATATTTGTAAGAAAAACCTATCAGCATCCTGTGCTATTGCAACAGCTTTATTGCATCATATTGGCCACCACCATGCCTCAGAGTTGGTGAAAAAAGCCCAGCAGGAAAAAAAGGATATTGCCACTGTTTTGAGAGAAAGCCACATTCTTCCTGAGGATGCTGTCAAAAGAATATTAGATCCTTATGAAATAACAAAACCCGGTATCCCGGGAATTTAAGGAGGTTCATTATGAGTTTAAATCAAACCCCTCGCTCTAGTCGTGTTCACATCGCTTTATTTGGTAATAGAAATGCTGGAAAGTCCAGTATTATTAATGCCCTTACAGGACAAGACATTGCCATTGTCTCTGATGTGAAGGGTACAACAACTGATCCTGTTTATAAGACGATGGAGCTTTTACCCATTGGTCCTGTGGTCTTTATTGATACTGCTGGACTTGATGATGAAGGTGAATTAGGCCAGTTAAGAAAAGAAAAATCCTATGATGTACTAAACAAAACAGATATCGCTTTGATTTTGATTGACGCTACTGTAGGTATTACTTCCTATGATAAAAAAATTATCCAGCTGATAAAATCTAAAGAAATACCTGTATTAGGCATTTTAAATAAAATTGATCTTCGTACAGTTGAGTCAAGTGAGTTGGATACCGTAAAAAAATCCTTGGATATACCTTGTATTGCTGTTTCAGCTACTACCGGGAAGAATATTTCTGCTCTTAAAAATGCCATTGTGAAAATCACACCTAATGAGGAAGACAAATTTAAAATTGTTGGAGATCTTATATCTCCTGGAGATTTTGTTGTTTTGGTTGTCCCTATTGATAAAGCAGCACCCAAAGGTCGTCTTATTCTTCCACAGCAGCAAACGATTCGAGATGTTTTAGAATGTGATGCTATCACGGTAGTTACAAAGGAATATGAGTTAAAAGAAACATTGGAAAATCTCGGTAAAAAACCATCCTTGGTGATTACAGATTCTCAAGCCTTCTTGAAGGTAGCTGCAGATACCCCTAAGGATATCCCTCTTACATCCTTCTCCATCTTGTTTGCAAGACATAAGGGTGATCTAGCAGAGCTGGTTAAGGGAGCCCAATCTATTGAAATGCTTGAAAATAATGATACTGTATTGGTAGCTGAAGCCTGTACCCATCATCAACAAGCTGATGATATAGCACAGGTGAAGATTCCCCGTTGGTTAAGACAAATGACGGGTAAAAACTTAACCTTCGAATATTGTTCTGGTACACAGTTTCCTAAGGATTTATCAAGATATAAGCTGATTATTCACTGTGGAGGATGTATGTTAAATCGTCGAGCCATGGTCTATCGAATTTCTCAAGCTGTAGAGGCTGGCATTCCGATTGTCAATTATGGTGTATTAATTGCCCAGGTTCAGGGTGTATTAGATAGAGTGATCTCTCCCTTTCCTCAAGTAAAACTGTTATTAGAGGAAAAAGAAAAAACTATGATTGGAGGTGCTGTATGATTACAGATTTAATAACAAAGCTATACCAGGATAATAATTTATCTAAAGATGAATTGGTGTATCTCTTAGAAAACCTCGATGCCTCTAGTAGAAAATTATTGTTTGAGTATAGTTTAAAAACCAAGCTTCAGCACTATGGGAAAAAAGTATACATGCGTGGTCTCATCGAATTTTCTAATTATTGTAAGCAGGATTGTCTCTACTGCGGTATACGGGTTTCTAATAAACATATTCATCGCTACCGCTTGACCTTTGATGAAATTCTTCAATGCTGTACAGAGGGCTATCAATTAGGTTATAGAACCTTTGTGCTGCAAAGTGGTGAAGATTACTGGTATACAGAAGAAAAGCTGGTGGCTATTGTAGAAAAGATTAAAGAGTTATTTCCTGATGCAGCCGTTACCCTTTCCATCGGCGAAAGAGATCAGGCGGTCTATCAAAGGCTTTTCGAAGCCGGAGCTGATCGTTTTCTACTTAGACATGAGACAGCTTCTAGAGACTTATATGAAAAACTTCATCCTACTATGGACTTCAATAATAGAAGAAATTCTTTAAAGCTTCTAAAGGAGATCGGCTACCAGGTTGGTGCTGGTTTCATGGTGGGTTTGCCCCATCAAACCTCAGCTGATCTAGCTGAAGACCTCCTTTTCTTAAAAGATCTCAATCCAGATATGATTGGTATAGGTCCTTTTATTCCCCATAGTGAAACCCCCTTGGGGGATGTTATAGGGGGTACCTTAGAGGACACCTTAGTGATGGTGGCATTAGCTAGATTAATGCTTCCCAGCGCATTACTGCCCTCTACTACTGCTTTAGGAACCTTAGACGATAAAGGACGAGAACAAGCGATTTTAGCTGGTGCCAATGTAGTAATGCCAAACCTTTCTCCAACAAAGGTAAGGCCCCTCTATGAATTATATGAAAATAAAATATGTACAGGTGATGAACCAGCCCATTGCAGAGGCTGTATAGAAGGTCGTATCAATTCTACTGGCATGGAGGTAGATATGGGTCGTGGCGACAGCCTTCAATTTCAACATAAAGTAGGTCAAACTGTATAAAACTGTCATCCTAAGGGTAACCAATAGAGGTTGTCAGATAGTTCGAAAAATGGATAAAATAATTGTGAAAAGGGGATTGTTATGATAAAAACCAAACAAAAAGCTGATTTTATTAGAAATGACTACATTGCCTCTCTACTTAATAATGGGAAAACAAAATCTACACAGGAAGTAAAATTCATTATCGAAAAAGGAAAATCTGGTACAGGACTTACACTGGAGGAAGTGGCAACTTTACTGGAGATAGATGAGCCTCGTTTAGAGGAGGAGCTTTTTCAAGCTGCTGCTGAGGTGAAGGAGGATATCTATGGCAGAAGAATGGTGCTTTTTGCTCCCCTCTATGTTTCTAATCACTGTGTTAATAACTGCCTCTACTGTGGGTATAAATGCAGCAATGCTATAGAAAGAACTCGATTATCAGACGAAGAAATTGCCAGGGAGATAGAAATTATTGTGGGGATGGGACATAAACGTATTGCTTTAGAGGCGGGAGAAGACCCTGTCAACTGTCCTATAGATTATATAACCCATGCTATGAAGCATATCTATAGCCTCAAATTTAACAATGGCGAAATTCGACGTATCAATGCCAATATAGCTGCTACAACAGTAGAAAACTATCAAAAGCTTAAGGAAGCAGGTGTAGGAACCTATATTCTTTTCCAGGAAACCTATCATCGAGATACCTATAACAAAGTTCATCCTTCAGGCCCTAAGGCGGATTACGATTACCATACTACTGCCATGGATCGTGCTATGGAGGCTGGGTTAGATGATGTTGGTATAGGTGCACTATTTGGTCTATATGACTATAAATATGAAGTGATGGGCTTGATGCTACATACAAAGCATCTTGAGGATACCTTTGGTGTAGGTCCCCATACCATTTCTGTTCCTCGGCTAAGACCCGCCAATGATGTAAATCTTCATGATTATTCCTATATTGTTTCAGACCATGACTTTAAACGAATTGTTGCCATCCTAAGATTGGCTGTGCCTTATACAGGTATTATATTATCTACCCGTGAGGAGCCCACCTTTAGAGAGGATACTATGAGGCTAGGAGTTTCCCAAATCAGTGCTGGCTCCTGTACTGGAGTATCTGGCTATAAAGCCTTTGTAGAAGGCAAGTCCAATCCACAGTTTGAGGTTGCTGACCATAGAAGTCCTAATGAAATATTAAAATCACTATGTCAACAAGACTATCTTCCAAGTTATTGCACTGCCTGTTATCGTACTGGAAGAACCGGTGATAGATTTATGGAGTTTGCAAGAAGTAAAGAAATCCATAATCTCTGTTATCCAAATGCAATTCTCACCTTTAAAGAATATCTTGAGGATTATGGAGATGATGATTTGCAGGGTTTAGGCAATGAAGCCATAGAGAAAAATCTTGAGAATATTCCTAATGACGCAGTTAAAAAGGAAACCATTGAAAGATTGCAGCGTATTGAAAATGGTGAAAGAGATTTGTTTATGTAAGTTTTCATAGAAAAAGCTCTATTTATTAGTCCTAAGGGATCTATTAAATAGAGCTTCGTATTTTTTTATTGCTATATATAGAGCTATCCAAGCTCAGAAATTAAATTATACATTTTTAAATTTGCAAATAGTGGCAATTCACAATTTTGATATGCACAGGTCTACGGTTTCGCCCCTAGCTCAAAACCACAGCTAGGGACTGCAAATGTAGCCCTTTAGCATATCAAAATTGAAGTATAAAACTGTAGGTTTTCCACAAATTACATCGTATAATTATATCTTTCAAATTGGATATCTATAGCGGATACATCCTTGAATAAGTTTAGGTTTGCAACATATTTAAATAAAATTAGAAGGCTTCTCTCTACCTCTATCAGAAATTGTCTATAGCTTAAATTGTTGTACAATTTTTTCTAGGTTATCTGCTAATAGTGCTAGACTTTGGCTCGAGGAAGCTACTTCTTCAACAGAAGCAGTTTGTTCCTCTGTTGATGCAGTAACATTCTCCATCTCTGCCGATACATCTCCAGAAATTTTCTCAATAACATCTGCGCATTTCACAACATTTTCGCTATTTTCTGCTGCGTGATTTATTGCTATAGCTATGGCTTCAATTTGATTATTTACCTTCTCAATCAAATCTGCGATTTCTAAGAAGGTAGTTTCTGCTGTAGACACCACTATTGTACCTTCCTTTACATCCGAGGTACTTCTTTCCATATGCGCATTAGCATCCTTTATGTTTTTATGATTTTCTGATATTAGGCCATTTATTTCCTTTACAGCTTCCTGAGAATCTTCAGCAAGCTTTCTCACTTCCTCTGCTACAACTGCAAATCCTCTACCATGCTCTCCTGCTCTAGCGGCCTCAATAGAAGCATTTAACGCCAATAGATTTGTCTGTTCTGCGATACTGTCAATTACCTTTATGATATTATCCATTTTATTAGAGCTATCGGTGATATCTAGTAGTGAACGTTGTACCTCTTCAGAGCTCTTTGTAATGTTTTCCATTTGCGTAGTTGCACGATGAATATTCTCTTTTCCCTTATTTGCTTTTTCAAGTACTTCTTTACTCATGCCTTCGATTGCCTTAGTATTATCTGATACCTCTTCAATATTGGTATTGATCACTTCGATAGCTTCGGTAGTTTTTTTGATTTCACCAATTTCATTTTTTATATTGGTGGCTACATCCTCTGCTGATATTGCTATTTGTTGTGAAACAGCAGCTGATTCCTCAGAAATAGCTGCTAGCTCTTCAGAGGATGAACTCACTTCTTTAGAGGTATCCTGTACCTGATTCACAATGCTTCGCAACCCATTATTTACAGCTTGAAAGGCCATTGCCAGTCTTCCTATCTCATCTTTTCTTC
Organism: Natronincola peptidivorans; assembly: GCF_900111615.1. Lineage (GTDB taxonomy): Bacteria > Bacillota > Clostridia > Peptostreptococcales > Natronincolaceae > Natronincola_A > Natronincola_A peptidivorans. The sequence goes on from NZ_FOHU01000004.1 coordinate 60,724, forward strand.
TGGAAGATTCTTCCGGTACGTCACTGCTGATGTCTAGCTTTGAAATTTTTTCTGCTATTGTGGTTATGCTATTGATAGGTTTAGCAATAGAGTTCCCTATGAAGAATGCAACAACAATAGATATTGCTAATATGATCCCAAGGGTAAGTAAAAACTTAGCTACAAAGGCATTTATTATATCATCTTCAAACTTTTTGGGTGCACCTACATAGAACATGCCTATTACATTATTGTCCGCATCCATTATAGGACGATATATGGTTTGATATGTCTCCCCTAGAATTTCCGCTTCTCCAATAAATTCTTCTCCTTCCACCAGTACTGCTTCAGCTACATTTGCTGCAACCTGTGTGCCAACAGCCCTTTCTCCGTCCACCACAATGGTTGTTGTAGCTCTAGTATCTCCAATAAAAATAGTTACTGCATATCCCGTAATTTCCCCCAGTCTGTCTACGATGTTGGTATTATCATTGATTCTTATTGAACCCTTATACAGTTCATTTCCTCTTATGTTCCAATTGCCTGGATACATCATGTTAACAATTTCTATGGAAGCGTTTAAATCTGACATAATTTTTTCTGTCACAGTAGAAGAGATAGAATTCTTAACATCTCTTATCACCACTGTCCCTACAACAGCTCCAAAGAATAGCAATAGTGCCGTAATATAGATAATCAGTTTTGTACCTATTTTTTTCACCACTAGCCCCCCATTATCTTTTTTTTTACCTTCATCTCTTTTTCTAACTGCCTTCCTGATGTAAATAGTGATTCTTTTAATTTCGTCTAATAAATACTTAAGTCTTACTATTTGCTAAAAACTTGTTAATATTTTACCATAAAGAATTCGTAGATTTTCCATTATTCGACAAACTGTAAAAATCGTCGACGAACTTTGCGTATATTTGTTTATAAAAAAGCAGGAAAATATTTGTTGTATTTTCCTGCGGATAGTAAACCTCTTTTTTTGTCGTTGATATTCATTTTACTCTGGTGATTACTTAAAGACCAACAAAGTTCCCAGAAGAGTAGTTAAAATGATGGCATAGATAACTACATCACTTTTTATAATAGAAGATTCATAACGATTAGTGATTAGGTTTAAAGTATAAACACATCTACCTATTAATCCTTCACTTTTGTTAAGCTTGGATTCATATTCCTCAGTTAAGTAATTAATAGCGGAGCTGACATCATCCACCAATCTTTCTCCCTTAGAGACATTAGACTCATATTTCTCTGTTACAGCATTTATGGCAGAATTCACACCATCCACTAAACCATCTTCTTTTTTCTGCATTGCTTCCTGTCCTCTACTTAATCGCTTAATGATGAAGTTTGTAAGCTTAAATACGGGGTAGAATAGTATATAGTCAAATCTTAACCAATGAGGGAAGTGTAGATGGAATAAATGGAACTTCTTCCCTAGTGTAAAGATGACAGCCCCCAATATATACACCGGTATCATGGCAAGTAAATCTGGGGCAATAAATACATTCATGTCTACAATATAATTCTGAATGAAGTATGGATCATAGGTTACACCACGAGCTGCTGGTATTAATAAAAAGTCTAAGATATAATTAGGCTTTATTCCTATACCTATGATTAATATTGCCATACCCATCATAGCCATATCCATCATTCTATACCCGTTACCAATCTTTTCATTCTCTTCAGAGCATTTTCCTAAGAAAGTATAGCTAATCAGCTTGATAAAGGAACAGACTGTTCCTCCACTAATGATAGTAAACAGAATTTCTGCATATCTAAAGGAATGGTGGCCATACTCATAGGCTTCCACAATGGCATGGTGCAATATGGTTTTACTGGCAAAGCCATTAAATAAGGGTGTACCGGTAATTCCTAAAGCAGCAATTAAAGCCACGATGAAAGTAAACGGCATTTTCCGCCATAGTCCCCCCAGCTTATACATGTCTAAATGATGGGTTTGAAGATAAATCGCTCCTGCTACCATAAACAATAAAGACTTAAAGAGAGCATGATTGATCATGTGAAATACTCCACCTGTAAAGCCCATAGCCCCCTTATGGCCTAGATAAATGGCAACACCAATTCCCATAATAACATAACCCATTTGACTTACGCTGTGATAGGCCAGCATTTTCTTCATATTCCCCTGTTGTAGCGCCATAAATACGCCTATCCCCATGGTTGCTATTCCCATCCAGATAATGACAGCACCTAAGTTTTGAGAAGAAAGCCAAAGTGCATCCTTATAGCTCTCTATTTCATTGGCAGCAGGGAAGAAAAAGCTTGTAGCCGTCCGAAGCATACCATAACCACCAACTTTTATCATAATTCCTGATAAAAGCGCACTTGCAGGTGTAGGAGCAACAGGATGTGCCTTTGGCAACCATATATGCATGGGAATCATTCCAGCTTTTACACCAAAACCAACCATAAACAATGCCATTACAATATATCTTGTATTCCCCATACTTTCTAATTGAGAAATCATTGGCATAAATTCAAGCGTGTTTGTATGGATGTAAAGCAAAATCATCCCTAAGAGAATACACAACCCTCCAAATACTCCCATATAGATATAACTATCTCCTGCCGCAATAGCGTCTTCTGTCTCGCAGTGAACCACCAGCATATAGGAGCTGAAGGTCATTATTTCAAAGAATAAGAACGTAGTAAATAAATCTCCTGACATGACAGTCCCTAGTATAGCTCCATAGGTAATGGCTGTGCATAGGTAGAATCTGTTTCTATGCTTTTCTACTGTCATGTAGTGTGGTGCATAAATCATTGCCATCAACCAAAGAATTGAGGTAAGAGTTGCCATGATGTAGCTTAGCATATCAACCTTAAACAATAATCCGTATCCTAGCATCCTTGGTAGATTAAGAACAAGAGTTTCACTTGCAACTGCCGGGTACATAGCCAGTACCATCATTAATGTAATGAAGGTAAACATTGCTGTTAATCCGTCTCTTAGGTTTTCATAATTTTTCCCAAAAGAAACTGATATAAAACCGCCTATCGTGGGTATAAATACGATTAGCATAGGATAGTATGGCTTCGTAGCAACAAATTCCTTGATACCTTCATAGAGGTGAGGAGCTTTGCCTCCTCCCGTTATACTGACAAAGAATATGAAACCTGCCACTGTCAGTAAAAATATTATGATGTTGTTAATAAAAAGTAGCGTTGAAGGCTTATATCCGTCGGAAGCATGATCGTGATGCAGCGCTTCAACCCCTTGAGCATTTTTCATATATATCTCCTCCATAATTTAATCAAATTCCATTATTATTAAAGGAAAGTAGTTATGCCTTGCTCTACAAACTTCATTACCCATTGCGGGAAAAATCCTAGTAGAATAACCCCTGAAGCAATGATAACCATTGGTATCAACATGTTTGCCGGTGCTTTATCCATCACCAAGATATTCTCTCTTTCTTGACTTTTCTTTAAAAAGGCACTGATAATAATTGGTAGGTAGTACATAGCATTTAAAAAACTACTAACTAAAATCATAAATACAAATATTGGTTTCCCAGCATCTAATGCAGCGATACATAGGTACCACTTACTCATAAATCCATTAAACCCTGGAATACCTATCATAGATAAGGCTCCTACAGTAAATACCCCCATTGTAATAGGCATTTGGTAGCCAATCCCTTGGAATTCCCTTATGTCTCTTTTATGAGTTTGTAAAATGATGGCCCCTGCACTTAAGAATAAAGCAGATTTCATCAGAGCATGAGTTGTAATGTGAAACATAGAAGCTGCAAAGCCTTTATCACTAATTAGTCCAATTCCCAGGATCATATATCCAACCTGAGCAACACTGGAGTATGCTAATATCTTCTTTATGTCCTTTTGTCCAATAGCAAAGATGGATCCCATAATCATACCTACTACTGCTAAAGGCGGCAGGATATTATGTAGACCTATGTCCTTGATAATATCTATTCCCACTACTTTAAAAAGAAACTTCATCAATGAAAACACATAAACCTTGAGTACCATTCCTGATAAAATAGCACTTGCTGGAGAAGGCGCACTGGAATGAGCATCTGGCAGCCAAAAGTGCAATGGAAAAACAGCGGCTTTTATGGCAAACCCTACTAAAATCACCACGATAGCAAAGGTAAGGATTGCAGAGTTATCACCCCATTGTGCCTGAAGTGGCGCTAAGATATCTCCCATAATAAAGGTATTGGTATAAACGTATAGTAAGCTGATACCTAAAAGCATACTTAAACCACCAACAACCCCCATATAGATGTACCTATTTCCAGCCTTCAAAGCATCTCCAGTTTGGTTATGGGCTACTAAGAAATAACAGCTTAAGTACATGATTTCGAAAAATAGGAACATAGTAAGTAAATCATTGGCCATTAATGCTCCTGTCACCCCCCCATAGGTAACTAGGAACCAAAAATAAAATCGATTTCGATTGTTCTCTTCTAGAATCATATAGTTATGACCATAAATCATGGCCATCAACCATAGCAAAGCTGCTGCTAAAACCATCAATAAGGTTAGTTGATCCACCCTCAGGTTTACCCCAAAGGCTAAAACACTGGGTAGGTCCATAATGATTGGTGTCTTCAATGCTTGAGGAAACATTGATAAAATCAGTAAAAATACTGCAAAGATAATATTGATAATAAACATATCCCGATAGTTTTCTGATTTTGATCCAATCAATACACTCAACGGCGCTGCTACAAATACTAATATAACCATTACTGTTGGCGTATATCTAAAGCTGGTTACTGCATTTAATAGGATCGTCCCCGCTTCAGTAGTCATCAATGCATAAGCACCAGCTATAAAAGCGACAGCAAATAATATAAAGATACTATTCATGTAAAATATATCTAGTTCTTTGTTAATTTCTTGATTATCGATTGCAGATTTATCCTGATGGTGTTGTGTAGCCCCCTGATTGTTCCCCATCTTAATCCTCCTCCATTCCTATTGAATAGATGTAACAATGAATCAATAAAATCCTTCCCTTATTCCCCTAAGAATCAATTTTTTCATTTTTCTCTTTGTTTTCTCTATCTATTTTATTTACTTTTTGATTTACCATAATTCCCATGGCTAATACAAATACAACTAAGCCAATGGTTATAATAAAATTAATAACACCTTGGGCATTTGATTTGATGTCATGGATATTTACTTTAGCTACAACATACCAATCCCATGGCTCAAAATACTGGAACTTTGCTAGCGTGGCATTATTATCCAACTGAAATTCCATGGAACCATGTTTTATATCAAAAATATCCTGTACATACCCATACTCCGCAATGTTCTCTCCCTGCATCGTTGGATGATAGAGTAAATCTCCACTGGAATCCATGATATAGAGATGGCCTGTTTGCCCTATTTTTACATTGCTAAATATTCCTTCCAGCTTTTCGTCTATTTCTGGTACCCCTGCATAAAGCATACCAGTTACATTATTGTTTGCATCCAGTAATGGCTTATAGGCTGTAATGTACCAGTTGTTTACTACCCAAGCCCTAGAGTAGTAAGGCTCTTTATTAATAACTGATTGATAAACCGGTGAATCAGCATCAATCACTGTTCCAATAGCTCTTGCTCCGTCTTCCATTCTTACATTGGTACTTACCCGTACAAATTTATTATCATTTAACACAAATACTGTAGATGTTCCACCCATTAATTCCTTGAGCTCATCAACAAATGTATTGTCCTCTGTTAAATTCAATTCTCCCGCATATAGGGTTGGTACAGTATATTCTCCTACTGTAACTAGGTTGCTTCTGTCAATTGCTATATCTCCGTATTCTTCAATTAATAGTTTCATGGATACATTTAAATTATTTGTTATCTGCTCTTGGATTAATTCCTGTCTCATGTCAATTAAAGTATAGATGGAATCCACAGCAAATTGTATTTTTTCTTCTTCTTGCCTCAATAGAGTCTCCTGTGAATGATTGATGGCGAAGAAACCTAATATCCCTGTAGTAACAACAATAAGCAGTATATAGGTAATGATTATTTTTGTTCTTAGCTTCATTATATATCCCCCTTACACATTTTACTAGAAAAATTTATTTATAAACTAGTATGTTGCAGTAGTACATATAGTACCATGCATAGCATATACGCATATATTACTACATCATATTTAACCAAAGATAAGTCGTATTTGTTCAATACTCCATTGTGTAATGATTCTATTCCTCTATAGAAGGGTCTGAATAAAGTTTTTTCTATATTTAACCAGGTTGGCAGTTTGATATGGAACAAATCATATTTAACCCCTATAATAAAGAGTACCCCTCCCAATAGATATACCTTTAATGCCTTCATTAGCTCATTTATGTGGAAGAAATCCATATTGTTAATATATCTTTCAATAAACTCAGCATCAAAGTTTAAGCCTTGTGCTGCAGGAATTAGAAAATTGTTTAGGATGAAATTAGGAGCGATTCCTATTATGATTATTAACAAAGCCAATCCTGACATTGCAAAACACATCAATAAGTGATCTCCCTTTATATCCTTCTGGATTTCATTAGGTTTTTTTAGAAAAACAAAACCAAATAGCTTAATGAAGGAGCAAACCGTTCCTGCACTTGCAATGGTAAATATCACTTCTGCATACTTAAAGGAATAATGTCCATATACATAAGCCTCATCTATAGCGTGATGGAGAATACTTTTACTGGCAAACCCATTAAACAAAGGCATTCCTGTAATTCCTAGTGCAGCTATTAAACAAAGTGCTGCAGTAAAAGGCATTTTCCTCCATAAGCCCCCTAGTTTATACATATCTATTTCTTTTGTTCTTAAATACACCACCCCCGCCACCATAAACAATAGTGACTTGAAAAGTGTATGATTAAAAATATGGTAAAAGCTTCCTACAAAACCCATAGCTCCCTTATACCCCAGGTAAGTAGCTACGCCTATCCCCATAATAATGTAGCCCATCTGACTTATACTGTGATAAGCCAGCATTTTTTTAATGTTCCCCTGCTGTAATGCCATGAAAACTCCCACCAGCATGGTGATAATTCCTAACCATATCATCACTGCTCCTATATTTCTAGAAATATACCATAGGGATTGTTGGTATCCTTGTACTGCATCAATACTTGGAGTAAATAGGGTAGAAAACACCCTCACTAAGCCATATGCACCTATTTTGATCATAACCCCCGAAGAAATTACATTTACCGGTGTTACTGTTACAACATAGGTCTTTGGAAGCCATATGTGGAAGGGAAGCATTCCTGCCTTCATACCAAAGCCTATTAGAAACAAAACAGCAATGATATATTTCTCTCCTGACAATTGACTTAGTTCATAGGCAGCTGGCATAAAACCTGTGACTCCAGTATAAACCTTTGTTAAAATCATGGCCAGTAGTACACAAAGACCTCCTCCTATTCCCATGAAAATATATACATTACCTGCAGAAATAGATTCCTTTGATGTCTTGTGTACAACTAAAAAATAGGATGAAATGGTCATCATTTCGAAAAATAGAAACATGGTAAAAAAATCATTGGCTAGGATCGTCCCAAGTATACTGCTAAAGGTGACATTAAGCCAAAAATTAAACTTTTTTTGGTTATCCTCCTGCTGCATATATACAGAAGCATAAATCACCGTCATTAGCCATAAAATTCCCGTCATCACCAACAGAAAGTAGCTTATTATATTTAGTTGGAAATTTAGACCCGTTCCTAAGACCTTCGCTAACTCATAGTGAACATCTCCCTCCAGCACCTGGGGGTATAAACCTACTATAATTAAGTAGGTGATACAGGTACCGATGATTGTAACTAAATTTTTTCCTCTAGACCATTTAGAATCTATATATAAGCTTAAGGCTGCCGCTAATAAAGGGAGTCCTATTATCCATAATAAGATTGACTGAAAATTAACTATTTCCCTGGCAAATGTGGCAATGACACTACTCTCTTCTAAGAAACTAGTAGAATAACCAATGATGCCCAATAAACCAAGAATAAATGCTAATAGTGTTATTATTATCGTACTATTAAACAGTATCCCGTCAGATGTTACTTTTACCTCAGATGTTTTGTACTGATACATAATAAGCCCCCTTATTCAATTAGAAACAGTATGTTAACTAGTTTAAAGTCAAAAATGTTGGTGCCACTTGCTCAATTGCATTCATTACCAGCTGTGGGAAAAGACCCATAATCACACAACTGACTCCAATAACTACCATTGGAAAAATCATTGATTTTGGTATAGCATCCAAAACCATAATATTTTTTCTTTCTTTACTTTCTTTTAAGAAGGCCGCTATTACTATTGGCAAGTAATAAATAGCGTTCAAAAAGCTGCTGGCTAATATAACAAACAAGAAGAATGGTTTATCTGCCGCTAACACAGCAAAGCTTAGATATATTTTACTCATAAATCCATTAATCCCTGGTATTCCTATCATACCCAATACGGATATAGTGAAAACTCCCATAGTGATTGGCATTTCATAGCCTATACCATCTAATTCTCTAATATCTCTTTTTCCTTTATTATAAATAATCGCTCCAGCACTTAGGAATAGACCTGTTTTCATTAAAGCATGAGATATAATATGGAATAAAGCCGCGGAAAATCCTTGTGCTGTTGCTAATCCTAAGCCTAAAAAGATATAGCCGATTTGCGCAACACTGGAATATGCCAGCAGTCTTTTGATATCTTTTTGTCCTATAGCAAAAATCGATCCCATAATCATACTTAAAGCAGCAAAATAGGTAATATAGGTTGGAACGTCTAATGCAATAACAATATCCTGTCCAATCATTCTAAAGAGAATCTTTGCTGCACAGAAAATATAAACCTTTACAACTAACCCTGATAAAAGTGCACTTGAAGGTGTAGGGGCTGTAGAATGAGCATCTGGCAACCAAATATGCAATGGGAATAAAGCTGCTTTAATGCTTAAGCCAGTAATCATAAATCCTAAAGATACTAATATATTGATTGGATAGCTCTGCCACACTTCTGCAATTACCTTACCTACCTCTCCCATATTCAAATGGCCTGTTACCATGTATAGCAGTGCAATCCCTAGTAATACTGATAGAGAGCCTATGGTGTTAAGCATTAAGTATCTAAAGGAAGCAAGGAAGTTTTCCTTCTTTCTTTTGATAGAAATAATGCCACAGGATGTAAGAGATAAAATCTCCATAAATACATACATATTAAATAAATCATTTGTGTATGTTATTCCTACCATGCAAAATAGTAGGATGTACACCAAAATATAGTAACTTCCAAACTGCTGTAGGGGAATTTCATGCTCCATATCCCTTATGGAGTAGACGACAATCAAACCTGCAATTGTTAAAATAACAAAGGCCATGATAGCTGAAAACTCATCTATCATCAATTGTACCCCTATCGTCTCTGTCCAGCTTCCAAAATTATAAACATGTGGTCCATGATTGAATACATTAATCAATGACCCTAGAGAAAAGAGCCACGCTCCTACTAGTGCTGCAATGATGAAAGTCTTCATAAATCCGTCAAAATTCTTTCTCATAATAGGTATAGCTACTGCAGCAGCTAATAAAATAATTAAACTATAAATTGGAAAATGTATACTACTCATTGGTCTGCCCACTCCTTGCTTCCATAATTTCGTCCATATCCAAGGTGCCATAAGCTTCATATAGCTTTATTATTAAGCTTAATGCATAGGCCGTTATACTTACCGCTACAACAATCCCCGTAAGGATTAAAGCCGATGGTAGTGGATTAACATAAACATGGTTTCCTGATGCTTCTACTATTGGTGCTCTTCCTCCTGTTACGTATCCAACGGAAACAAAAAACAAAAATATTGATGTTTCTATAATGTTAATTCCTATAACCTTCTTTAACAAATTAGAGTGGGTTAGAACAGTATATAGGCCTATTACAAATAATATAGCTGATGCTACATAATTGATATGCTCTATTATTGATTTTAATATACTCACAGTTAGTCCTCCTCAATAATAGTGTGAAACAGAGTAATCATGGTACTGGCAACCTTGGCTCCAATTCCTAATGTTACTAAAGGAATGAGTCCTGCATTAAACAGCATCGATAGATTCCCCATATAAAACCCTGCATCCCTATTGGTTAAAAAGTTGCCTCCAGCAAAAATCCCTATTAAGCCCAGTGCCAGGAACCAAAGGATGGCGCCGGATTCAAGAATAGCTCCAACATGGTGAGGCATTTTCTTAGCAGCATCCTTATAGCCAAAAGCTAAAGTGTATAGTATTAGACTTGCTCCTAATATCGCTCCTCCAGAAAAACCTCCTCCTGGAGAGATGTGTCCGTGTAATACAATATAGATACCATATACCTGTATAAAAGGAATAATTATTCTGGTTATTGTTTTAACAATTAAATCATCCATTTAATGTTTCACCTTCTCTTTATTAGAATCATCATGTAGAACTCTTAAAACCGATGCAGCTGCCGCTATAGCGGTGAAGAGTACCACAGTTTCCCCTACTGTATCAAAAGCGCGATAATCCGTGATAATAGCTGCTATTACATTGGGAGCATTGGTATCCTCAACAGCATTATCTAAATAATAATGTGTGGTATCATTGTATGAAGGATTTTCTATACTTCCCAAAACAGGCATCTCCAAAAAGCTAGATAGTAGTAGGATCAATAGCCCTGTTAAGACAACAATTGCTAGTATCTTCTTCACTATTCCATCCTCCTCGTTCTACTAATTACTCCTATAAATAGGATTGCTGTTACACCGGCACCAATAGCTGCCTCTGTTAAAGCTATATCTGGTGCCTTCATAAATAACCAAAGCACCGCCATTACTAAGCCATAAGCAGCATAAATAATAACTGCTCCTAATAAATCCTTTGTCCGTTCCACTGCGATAGCGCAAACAATTAGAAATATAACTAAAACCACGTTCAATAATTGCATTTAACTTCACCCCTTCTCAACCGAAGATTGTTTCTCTAAGTTAGCATTTTGTTTATTATATTCGGCTTTAGCAATAATGTGGGCAGCAGTGGGATTGGTCATCCAAATAAAGCCAATGATTAACAATAGTTTAACACTGATAATGTGGAAACCTTGGTTTACCACTAAAGCCAATAAAGCTAATCCTGCCCCCAAAGTATCACATTTAGTGGTGGCATGCATTCTTGTAAAAGCATCTGGCATCCGGACAAGTCCTACGGTTCCTACTAGAAAAAAGAATCCACTACTTATAAGCAAAAATATCGTTAAGCCGTTCTGAATATATTGCAATTTATTTCACTCCTTAAAAAAGTTTACCTTTTTCAATATATTTCGAAACACAAACAGTTGCAACAAAACCCATCATTGCATAGATTAGAGCAACATCTACAAAAGCTTCTTGATTTGTAGTAACGGCCAATATAGCAATCAAAATAGCAACTTTTGTTGAAATAACATTAATAGCTACTACTCTGTCAGCTGCAGTTGGACCATCATATGCCTTATATAAACTAAAGAAGGCAAGGACAGCTAGAAAAACAGCCATAGCTGTAAGCGCATTAAAAATCATTTTGTGTCTCCCTCCATTTTACTTACATATTCTTCAATAAAAGAACCCTCCATTGATGCTGCTGCACTCTCTGTTAGAGCATGAATGATAAACTCATCATCTGTAATATCTACCGTTAAAGTCCCTGGTGTTAATGTTACAGAGTTTCCATAAATAACTTTATTCACATCATTTTTTAACATCATTGGCACCCTGATAAATGAAGGTTTAATCGGCATAGCAGGATTTAATACAATAATAGCTACTTCAATATTTGCCTTTACGATTTCTATTAGCAGTGTAGCTAAAAACCTTACGAAAATCTTTAGTTTTTTCAGAGAATACAATGGCATTTCCTTATCTCCAAAAATAATATCCTGAGAATAAAGAACTACCATGGAACAAGCTATTGCTCCTACCATTATTGTTTCGATCGTCAATTCAGGAGCAAGAACAAACCAAAACAATAAGAGTAGAGTGAATAAACATACATTTTTTTTATTGACCCATGATTTCTTACCTTCCATTTCTTTACACCTCTAATCAATATGACTTTTCATTTATTGAAAAACATCCGAAAGATTAATAATTTTTTGTCAATCTTTCCAGAATTTAGTAAAAAAAATAAATAATAACAAAAATATTTGTTGGCAAAAACAGTTCATCCTTAGCCTAATATAGCACTAAATCCTTGTTTTTGCAACAAAATGTTTGTTGATCTATTTTTTTCTATATTCTTGACTTTGTTAAATATTTAATAATGTAGTGATTATCTTTGATGACAGGTTTTGCTATAAAACAATTTTCAATTTTATGCATTAAGTCCCATAAATTTTAACCTATGCCAATCATCACCACCACATATATTATGAAGCTGTATCGTTAAGCTTTGCTACTTCCTCAGTTAATTGTAAAGATCTAGAGGATATTTCCTCACTCTCTGCTGTTGCTTCAGTGATAACATCAAAAATTTCACTATATTTATTGTTAATATCTATAGTTTTTTGATTAATTACCTCTACCTCTTGAGCAATTTCACTTAAGAATTTTCTTATTTCCTCCGTACCTACATTGGATTCAATGGCTAGCTTACGTATTTCTTCCGCCAAAACAGCGAAGCCTTTTCCTGCCTCTCCTGCTCTTGCTGCCTCTATAGCTGCATTTAAAGCTAACAGATTTGTTTGCTTTGCAATTTTTGAGATTTCTTGAATAATATCCTGAGATTGATTAGAAATTTCAGATATACTATTGGTAAAATCCTTTAATACCATGATTTCCTGTGCCATAGTCTGTGATCTTTCCGTAATATCCACAAGCTCATTGGTCAAGGTACTATTTGCGTTTTGGATATTATTCATATTGTCCTCAATAACCTTGCTCAATTCTTTGTTTCTGTTTTGATTTTCTTCTATCATTGCGTATTGTTCATTTACCTTTTCTAATGTAGATGCAATCTCTTCATTCTGTGATTCTATTTCTTTATGCTCTTCTGCTAATTCAGCTGTAGTATAGTAATGGCAATTGGTCAACTTGTTCAGTCCATTGAATATAGCCACTGCCATTTTTCCACATTCTCCGTATCCACAGCTTTGACAATTGATTTTTTTATCTTCCTCTGTGTATTTATGCATAGATCTAAAGGTGTCATTTAATTCCTTCTCAGTTGGAGTTTTTACATCATATAAATTACTCTTATCATCGTATTTCCTGGAAAAATCTAATTGCTTTTTATCAACTTCCTTATAAAAATCCTTTAAAACTGTTTCCTCGCTCTTTTTACCAAGTAATCCCTTTGTTTTTTGATGCTTTTTCTTTTGTTCTTCTTGTCTTTCGTTCATAAGCTTATCTATTTGATAGTGAGATAATTCACAGGCTGATGCCGGTCCTTTGTTACAGCCGTGCTCACAATTCAATATATCTATAAGTACTGCCGTCTCTCCCCTTTTGATGTCCTTCTCTAATTCATCAAAGTATTCATTATAGACTGTCTCGACTCCCTCTACCCTTGTAACATCATAAGGCTTCAAGTCTACATTAAAACGCTTAAAAGTTTCCGTTAATCCCCCTGGTTGACTGTATAATACAGCCCTTTCCGCCTCAATGCCATCAAAGTCTGTATCCACTAACCCCTCTATTCTCATACCTTTATTTTGAAAATAATCCTTTAAAGCATGATAGGTTACATTATAGGTAATGTGTCCTTTTGTATTTTGATCCCGAAACTCTCTTCTTTTAGCAGAGCACGGTCCAATAAAGGCAATTTTAGCATCCTTATACTCCTCCAGTGAATGTACCCATACAGCAGTATCTAAAGCTGGTGAATGAGTAGGTGCCAAATACTTCATCAAATGTGGACGATATATTTCTATATAGGATACAATTGCAGGACAAGGCTGAGCAATAATTGGTTGATTTGCCCCTTTTTTATAGGCCTTCAAATACTCATAGGTGGTAATCTCTGCTCCTAAGCTTACATCAAAAACTGCTGTAACCCCCATTTGCTTTAGGGCAGTAATTACTTTTTTAAGCTTTTTAGGAAAGCTTACCGCCGCTGCTGGAGCTATAATAGCTACAACCTTTTGTTTTTTGTTCAATGCATCTAAAAAATCTGGTAAATCATCAATCCTTTTCCGAGCATGATGTCCTGCATCTTCACAGGCAATAATACAATGGCCACATCCAATACAAAAATCTGAATTGATGGTAACAAAATCTCCCGAGCCATCGTTACAGTACTTTACTGGACAAACCGCAATACATTTTTGACAATTGACGCATTTTTCCTTCTCCACATCAATTACTGGGATGATATATTTTCCTTTTTCCATCAGGATCCCCCCTAATTTTCATCTGTATATTCCTGGTATTCCTTTGTAGTTAAAGCACTTTTAACAGTTACCCCCTCTAATCTCCCTAGCTTTCCTGTTAAAGCACCTATTTCGTCCGTTGTACCTTCTACAATGATGGAAATGACAGATATTTTCCTTTTTTTATAAGGTATTCCCATTCGCCCGACAATAATAGATGCGTATTGCCCAAGGAAATAGTTTACCTTATCTGCTGAAGCATCTAGAGAGTCAATTACAATGCCAATGACACCTATTCTTTTATGCTTCATTCGACATCCCTCCCCTCTTTATAGAGTCTGTATATTTCTATTATACACTATATAAGAGGTTATTTATATATCAGCATGCCTAATTATGCATAAAAGTGCTTAATATGTCGAAATATATCTAAGAGCTAAAGGGTTATCCCTTTAGCTCTTTAGGTTTTATACTGTTGCTTCAGCAGCCTTCTTGCTTCTATCAACATAGTGTGTATGCAATAGGTGATGAGCCTTGTGGCCTCCTGGTTCTCCTAGATAATCTTTGTAAATTTTTTGTACTTCTGTGTTTTCATGAGATCTTCTTACTGGGTTACCAGCATCACTTGCGTAGATTCCTTCCATACGCTGTTGTTTTACTGCATTGTCATCTGGTAGTGGTGCTCCACCTCCACCGATACATCCTGTAGGACAACCCATAATCTCGATAAAGTGATAGCCACTGTCTCCTGCTGCTACTTTATCCATTAATTTCTTCGCATTGCCTGTTCCACTGGCAATTGCAACTTTTACCTTCATGCCAGCTACTTCCAGCTCTGCTTCTTTAACGCCTTCTAATCCTCTTACTGCTGTGTAGTCAATTGTATCGATGTCTCCTTCTGTTAGAATCCATACAACTGTTCTTAGTGCAGCCTCCATAACACCACCAGTGTTGGCGAAGATTCTTGCAGCTCCAGTACCTTCTCCCATTAGTTGGTCAAAGCCTTCATCTTCTAATTGTAGTAAATTAATTCCTTCTAATTTAAATAGTTTTGCTAATTCTCTTGTAGTTAATACTACATCTACATCTTGGATACCATTTTGACTCATTTCTGGTCTATTAGCTTCGAATTTCTTTGCTGTACATGGCATAATAGATAGATGGAAGATATCCTTTGGATCCAAGCCAGCTGTTTCTGGGTAATAGGATTTTGCTAAGGCACCAAACATTTGTTGTGGTGACTTACAGCTTGATAGGTTATCTAGTAATTGTGGATATTGATGCTCGATATATTTAATCCAGCCTGGTGAACAGGAAGTTAGCAGTGGTAAAGTTCCACCTTCTTTTACTCTGTGTAAAAACTCTGTACCTTCCTCCATAATGGTTAAGTCAGCTGTAAAGTCTGTATCAAATACCTTCGCTACACCTAGTTTTCTAAAGGCAGCTGGAATTTTGCCTGTTACGTCTGCACCTGGAGCTGTACCAAACTCCTCACCTAATGTGTTTTTGATAGCTGGTGCCATCTGTACTACTACATGCTTATTTGGATCTCTTAATGCCGCCATAGCTTTATGAATTTCATTTTTCTCTGTTAATGCACCTACTGGACATACTTTGATACATTGTCCGCAGTTGATACAATCTGTCTCAGAAATGGGTACATTGGCTTTTGTTGTGATGTATACGTCATCTGCTGTTTCAACTTTTTCGTATACGCCGATACCTTGGATATCTTCACACATTCTTACACATTTTTCACATGCGATACATTTGTCCATATCTCTTGTTAGGGCAAAGCTAGATACGTCTAACCCTCTATTTGGAACATTTCTTTCTTTAGGGTTTACTTCATAGTAGTAAGCTTGGTTTTGTAATTCACAGTCGCCACCAACTCTTTCACAGGTTAGACAGTCATTTGGATGTTTTTCTAGAATTGTTGTTAATGCTTCTTTTCTTGAAGCAATAACTGCATCGTTATCTGTATCGATTACCATACCTGCTTTTATTTCTGTTTCACAGGATTTTACTAGCTCAGCTTCTCCTGCTACTTGAACTACACAAAGGTTACATACTCCACCTGGCTTTAGGTCAGGATGGTAGCATAGGGTTGGTATATTAATGCCGGCTTCTTTACAAACTTCTAATATGGTTTTTCCTTCTGCAACCGTCATTGGCTTATTGTTTATCGTTACATTAATTCCAGACATTTATGTTCCTCCTTTATAAAATATATAGGTACCCGTTCTTTATTCTAAGCCTACAAACTAGGCTTTTAAGTCAGATATTTTTAGAAGGGAGATCAAGACCAAGCTGTCTTGATCTCTTTCCTTCAGTATTAAGCTAATTTTTCTACCTTAACACCAGTTACCTTTAATCCAGGAATCTTACATAATGGATCTAATTCGTCTGCATTGGTCAACACGTTAGCACCAGATGCCCAATGGAATGGTATAAACACTACATTTTCACCTACGATATCGCTTACTCTAGCTTGAGTAGTAATGCTTCCTCTTCTAGAGGTTACCTTCACTGTATCACCATCTGCGATACCCTTGGCTGCTGCTAAGGCAGGATTGATTTCAACGTAGTGACCAGGCGCTACTTTGTTAATACCTTCAGTTCTATCTGTCATGGTAGTAGTATGGTATTGATATAGAATACGTCCAGTTGTCATAACCAATGGATATTCTTCACTGGATAATTCTGAAGACTCTACCCACTCTACAGCCTTGAATAATCCTTTACCTCTTGCAGGTTTACCAATGTGTAGTATCGGAGTTCCAGGATGATCTTCTGTAGGACATGGCCATGGAATACCGCCTTTTTCAATTCTAGCATAAGTAAGACCAGCGTATTGTGGTGTTACTGTTCTAATTTCTTCGAAGATTTCCTCTGCATTATTGTAGCTAGCTTCATAGCCTACTCTGTTCATAAGCTCTACAAAGATCTCCCAGTCTGCCTTAGCTTCGCCTGGAGCCTCAACAGCCTTTCTTACTCTTTGAACAGTTCTATCACTATTGGTAAAGGTACCATCCTTCTCAGCAAAGGCAGCCGCTGGGAATACTACATCAGCTAGCTCAGCTGTTTCTGTTAAGAATAGATCCTGTACTACTAAGAAAGCTTTCTCTAATGATTCCTTAACATGAGCTGTATCTGGGTCAGAAACCATTGGGTTTTCTCCCATGATATAAAGCATCTTCACATCCCCATGATGTGCAGCTGGTATTGCCTGAGTCATAGTGTATCCTGGTTGATCAGATAGTTTTGCTCCCCATGCCTTTTCAAATTTAGCTACGGCATCTGGATTTGTTACTAACTGATAACCTGGGAAGAATACGTTTAATGCTCCCATATCACAGGCGCCTTGTACATTATTTTGTCCTCTTAATGGGTTTAATCCGCCACCTTTTTTACCTAGGTTGCCAGTTGCCATAACAAGGTTGTTTAATGTCATTACAGTTTCTGTACCATTAACATGTTGAGTAATACCCATACAGTATAGAATGGTAGCTACTCCTGCACCACCGTATATTCTAGCTGCCTTACGGATATCTTCTGCATCTACTCCACAGATAGCTGCTGAATATTCTGGAGTGTATTTTTTCACAGTTTCTGCTACTGCTTCAAAATCTTCTGTTACGTTTGCGATATATTCTTTGTCCTCTAAACCTTCTTCAAGGATTACATTTAACATAGCGTTGTGTAATGCTACACTTGTTCCTGGTTTAATTTTTAGGAATACATCAGCATCCTTTGCCAATGGTATCTCTCTAGGATCTGCTACAATCAGTTTTGCTCCCTTTCTGATTGCCTGTCTAACCTGAGCACCGATTACTGGATGGTTTTCTGTTGTGTTAGAACCTGTTATAAAGATTGCTTCTGCATCTTTAAATTCTGTTATGCTATTTGTCATAGCACCACTGCCTAATGTAGTTGCAAGACCTACAACTGTGGAGCTATGTCAGAGGCGTGCGCAGTGGTCAATATTGTTTGTACCAATAGCAGCTCTCATAAATTTGTTCATCATATAGTTATCTTCAGTTAATGCTCTTGCTGATGAGAAAGCAGCTATAGCATTTGGACCATTTTCAGCTTTGACTTCTTTTACTTTATTGGCTACTATATCTAAAGCTTCTTCCCATGTAGATTCTTCTAATTTACCATTTTTTCTTACCAATGGCTTTGTTAATCTATCTGGATGTCCTACAAAGTTGAAGGCAAATTTACCCTTAACACATAGTAATCCCTCATTAGATTTACCCATTGCTGGCTTAACATCTACAATCTTGTTATCCTTGGTTAATAACTCTAATTGACACCCAACTCCACAGTAGGAACATGTGGTTTGAGTAGCCTTTGTTTCCCAATATCTAAACTTTTCTTTAGATTTAGGCATTAAAGCTCCCACTGGACATATGGATACACAGTTTCCACAGGACACACACTCAGATTCCTCTAAGGACATACCAAATGGTGGAGAAACTTTTGTAGAAGCTCCTCTTTCTACCATAGAAATAGCGTCTGTATTTTGAAGCTCATTACATACTCTCACACACTTACCACAGGAGATACATTTATTTGGATCACTGTAGTAGAATGGATTTGACTCATCGATTGGTTGAACTGTAGTTGGTGCTGTATAAGCAGGCTCTTTGATTTCATACTTGTAGCATAGATCTTGTAATGTACATGTGCCTGACTTAGAACATGTTAAACAGTCCATTGGATGTTTTGATAATAAAAGATTTAATATTTCTTTTCTAGCTTCTACTACTGAAGGGCTTTCTGTCCAGATGCTCATTCCTTCTTCTGCAGGTGTTGTACATGCAGTTGGTAGATTAATTTTGCCTTCTACTTCAACTGTACAGATTCTGCAAGCTCCATCTGGCTTCAATCTTGGGTCATTACAGAAAGTCGGAATCTCGATACCTATTTTACTAGCTGCTTGTAAAACAGTTGTACCTTCTTCCACTTGGACAGGACGTCCATTGATCTTAAGGTTAATCATCTTCTCAACATCCTTTCTCTTAATTTAAAGTTATATTGCTAATTATAAAATTCGTTGAGGTAATTAATTTAGTAATAGCTATCTATAGTTAAACTGCTATTTAAGGTAACTATTACTTAAAACCTCAACGATAATTGCTTAAACAGTTTTGGCCTACTGTTGATTTATTCATACTATATCAAAAGTATAAAAATAAAAAAAATGTCAATAATCCATACTGGTAATATATGCGCTTTTTTCCCTTAACTAAAACAAGTTTTTTGTTTAATATTTCATTTATGAGGTATATATAAGTATAATTGAGTTTTTTTATGTTTCACTGCTTTAATGCAGAAAAGCACAGGATTACAAGAAAAATATAGGTTGTTGAAGGTTGATTAATATCATTATTGTACATATATTTATACTTGTCTATATATTTTAGAAAAATATATAAATTCATTATATGATAGAAGTTTATATGATATAACCATTATTTGAGGTTGAATAAAATCATAGATAGATATTTATGTTTTATCAACATAACCAACAAGCTATATTAGTTAACAGGCTTTACATCAGTCTCTTTTTCTCCTGCTGTGTTGGGCTTTGAAGCCATGGCATAGGCTTTCTTCATACCCATCCAAACTAGACAAGCTATTGCACCTACTACCCCTAGTCTACCACCAACGCCAGGGTAAGCGCTTAATGTTACAATAAATAAGATTCCATTAATCAATCCTATGATTGCCATTTCAGATAGGTTCTTAGCGTTTTTCGCTGCCACCATACCTGCATATCCAGCACAGGTTGCCATAACCGCCAAAGTACCACCAATAGTTGGAACAAAATGTGGCAAGAAAAGTCCTGCTGTCAAAGTAACAATTGCTGAACCAAAAACTGCTCCTTTACCTAATCCATTACTAATGTAATAGGCTATCATACCAGCAATTACTGATGTTAATATAATTGCAAAATTATCCATTGTTTCCCTCCTAACCTATTAAATTTGCTAAAAATCTAGTTATTTGTACTGAAAGTGCCGCTGTGGTTCCACCTTTTCCACCAACACCAGCATAGATTTCTCCTGTGAAAACCAATACAATCCCAACTACTACGCCACCTAAAGCGGCTACACCCATAGAAGGAATAACAGCTAACCCTGACATACCAACAAAGGATGCTGCATAAGCTGCTCCCGCTAAAGGACCTGGTAAAAATATTGCTGCTAAAACCCCTACCAATCCATTGGCTACTAGTGCTCCATATCCCATTTCATGGTTAATGTACCAAGTAATAACTACTGCAAAAAAACCACACAAAAACGTTTGCATTTGTGCCTTTGTCATTCTTTCTCCCCCCTTTAACTTTTCAATTCATTATAATGGTGCATTGCTCCTAATGCAAAAAATACTGCTACTGCTAAGATATAGATAGAGCCTATCCCCATTC
Source organism: Natronincola peptidivorans (assembly GCF_900111615.1). Classification (GTDB taxonomy): domain Bacteria; phylum Bacillota; class Clostridia; order Peptostreptococcales; family Natronincolaceae; genus Natronincola_A; species Natronincola_A peptidivorans. The sequence goes on from NZ_FOHU01000004.1 coordinate 81,515, forward strand.
CTTCTCTCGCTACTGCAGTTCCTAAGAAAAGTGCACCAGTAGCAACAAAAGCTGCAAAGCCTAGCATTTTCCTTGCCATGTAATTCCTCCCCCCTTCATAAGATTTTTTTCATAAATTTTTCTTATGTAGTATAAGTATGCATTTTATATTATTGTACATCCTTGAGAAGATTTTGTCAAACTTTCTGTTAAAAAAAAATCTATTTTTAGTAAATTTTTTTATTTTCTAATAATTACAATTGTTCATCTTAATTTTAAGTTTTTCCAACATTTTTAAAGAGTGTATTGTATACAATATCCTAAGTGTGTCTATTTGAAAACCATTATCTTTTGTTATTAATTACCTTTATTTCTTACAATATTTTCTTATTTGAGATTTTTTATGTTAATACATTGCATAATAATTAGTAATTTATGGATATTTATGATATTTATTTAACAATATTATTTTGCCTCAACCTAATGATTTATTTGGATTTTTGCAAGAAAAAAGCCTCTGAGATTCAGAAGCTTTTTCCTCTATTTATTTGCATATGCTCTAATAATATCTCTTCTACTGATAATGCCCATTAATTTTTTGTTCTTTACTACAGGAACTCTATTTACATGCTTCTCTGACATAATGGTGGCTATTTCCTCTATAGTTTCTTCTTCCTCTACGGTGATTACTTGATCCGTCATTACCTCACCGACTCTATATCCTGCCATTTTTTTAATTTGCATTTCTAAATTTTTAGGATTTTCTAAAAATATATAACTATCCAGTAATGTAAAATATGCTGGGATGTGGAGCTTCTTACTTCTATAAATCAAGTCCCCTTCGCTAATGATACCTATAACCCTATTTTCTTCATCTACCACCGGCAGACCGCTAATGTTATGCTCCAATAGTATTTCTATGACCCGCTCTACTGTATCATCCTTTTTCACTGCAATCACTTCTTTTGTCATAATATCCTTTGCTAGCATGATATCACCGCCTTTATCATTTTATATAATTTAAAATACCCATAATTCATCTATAATAAAAGCTTTCCAATAAATCTTTTTGTATTTTACTTCCCTTTTTATTGAAAACTTTAGCGTTAATCTTTATACTTAAAAGGGTATACTACTTATTAAATCAAGCTTTATCTAGTGATGCTACATTCTACAGTAATAAAAAAGGAGGCGACTTATGGAAAAGTATAAAAACTACATAGGAGGAGAATGGGTTAGCAGTATTACTCAGGAGGAAATACAGGTGCTTAACCCAGCAAATGGTGATGTTTTAGGTTATGTTCCTAAGGCAGGAGCCAAGGAAACCACTGAGGCAATAGAGGCTGCTCATAATGCCCTAGATGAATGGGCTTCTTTACCTGCCCAGGTGAGGGCAAAGCACTTAAAAAAATGGTATGAGCTAATGGTCCAGCATCAGGAGGATATAGCTAGAACCCTAACTCTAGAGCAGGGCAAACCGTTTCCAGAGGCTTTGGGAGAAGTAAAAGCAGCTGCCCTTTTTGTTGAGTGGTATGCTGAGGAAGCCAAGAGAATCTATGGTGAAGTTATTCCTGCCAGTACCAATCGTAAGAGGATAGTTGTTATTAAACAGCCTGTAGGTGTTGTTGCCGCCATAACCCCCTGGAACTTTCCTGCTTCTATGGTTACTAGAAAGATCGCACCTGCCCTTGCTGCTGGTTGTCCAGTTATTTTGAAGCCTGCAACCCAAACACCATTAACGGCACTGAAAATCATTGAATTAGCTGATAAAGCAGGTCTTCCAAAGGGTGTGATCAACATGGTAACAGGTGGCGCTGAGGCCATCGGTAAAACCTTAATGGAGGATAAACGGGTCAGCAAGGTCACCTTTACTGGTTCAACAGAGGTTGGTAAGCTCTTAATTAAACAATCCGCTGATACTGTTAAACGAGTTTCTTTAGAGTTAGGCGGCCATGCTCCTTATATCGTATTTGATGATGCAAATATTGATAAGGCTGTAGCTGAAGTAATGGATTCTAAAATTCGAAATTGTGGTCAAATGTGTGTAGCAACCAACAGATTCTATGTTCAAGAGGATGTTGTGGATGCTTTTGTAGACAAGCTAAAGGAACGTTTTTCCAGCTTTATCATTGGCAATGGCATAGAGGATGGTGTTCATATTGGTCCTCTTATTGATAGAAAAGCCTATGAAAAGGTGGAAAATCATATTCAGGATGCTGTCAGCAAAGGGGCAGAAATTGTTTTTGGCGGAAAAGGCTATCATGAAGGAGATCATCAGGATTCTGGTTATTTTTATCAGCCCACAGTATTAATCAATGTAACAGATGATATGCTGGTGATGCATGAGGAAACCTTCGGACCGGTCCTTCCTATTAAGAGCTTTAAGACAGAGGATGAAGTAATTAAGGCTGCCAATAATACAGATTATGGTCTAGCTGTATATCTTTTTACAGAATCCTTATCCCGTGGTATTCAAGTATCAGAAAAATTACAATATGGTATTGTTGGCTTGAATGATGGTGGTCCAGCAACCGTGCAAGCCCCCTTTGGAGGCTTTAAAGAAAGCGGTATAGGCCGAGAAGGCGGCCATCATGGTTTGGATCCTTTCTTAGAAATAAAGTATATATCTATTGGTGTATAAAAACAAAGACTGCAATTTATAATAATAAGTTAAGTTAACGGTGCCAGGCACCTATAACTTAACTTATTATTTATAATTGATCTTCCAGCTCTTGTATATATTCTTCTAATTCCCCTAGAATCTCCTTGAAGTTTTCCCTGCCTAATCCTATTCTGAAGTGGTTCCCTTTATAGTCAAAGACTTCACCGGGCAAAATCATGATATTTTTCTCCTTCACAGTTTTCTCACACAGCTCTCCTACTTTCATTTTTTCATTTAATTTAGGAAAAGCTATGGATCCTGCTTTTGGTTCAATCCATGTAAATAATTTCTGATGTTTTTCAAAAAATGCTTTCCCTGCTGCAATATTGCCTCTAATTCTTTCCTTGTTTTTTTTCAAAATCTTTTCTTTTTGTCTTAAAGCCATTATCCCTAATATTTCACTGGTGGCACTACCACATATGGTTGTATAGTCCTTTAATACAGCTAATTTTTCTATTAACTCATGGTTCCTTGTAGTAAGCCAGCCAAGTCTTAACCCTGGAAGGCTAAAGCTTTTAGAAAGACCAAATAGAGATATGCCTTTTTTGTAGATATCTGCAACTGATGGTAGCCTATCAGCTTCCTCATGCTCCAATAACCAATACATTTCATCAGAGAACAAATATAAATCATGCTTCTCTGCAATTTCTATCATTTTATCAAAGGTTTCTCTAGAAGGTAAATAACCCGTAGGATTATGGGGAAAATTTACAATTATCATCTTTGTATTTTTGCTAATATTCCTTTCTAAGAAATCTATATCTAAATGCCATTGTTCTTCTTTGAATTCTACCTTCCAATTGGACACAGAACAACCTAAGGATTTGGGCAGCTCCGATAAGGATTGATAAATGGGGTCCATCACAATGACGTGGTCCCCCTTCTGTAAAATTGCATTCATGGCTATAAAAATACCTTCTTCAGGTACCACAGTAATGCTATCCTCTATTGTGATATTCTGATACAGCTTTGCTATCTCCTGCCTCAAAATAGGATGTCCTTTTGATTCTGTATAGCCTAGCTTCAGCTGCTGCCATAGCTGTAGACTCTCTTCATCAGCCCCATCAATTAACTCCTGCATAGATAAGCTTTCGCAATCCGATGGACTTAACAAATATTTAGCTGTGAACTCATAGATAGCAAAATATCTTTCTAATTTAAATGGATTTATAATCATTCCTATGCCCTCCTATTGTTCTATTAGTGTATACCAACTTTTTAATAAAAATACCCTGCAGCACTGGACGTATCCTATATAATTATTCAACAAAGATTCTATAAATCCTTTTGAAAAAATATCCAGCACAAAAAGACCTTACAGCATAAGGCCTTTTAAAAAGATTTTATGTAGTTGGAGGAGGAAAAAAACTCCTCCTTTCTAGAATTATATCTTCCTTTATTAGCAAGTCTTAGACATTGATTGAACTGCTATTTTCAGAGGCTTTTAAACTGTCTTCAGCTGCACCAGATACCCCCTCGGGCTTGGCAGTTAAGTGAAAGCCTATTAGCAATGCCGTCATTGCAATGTAGCCAATAAAGTACTGGTAGTCATAAAACAGTTGCAGCTGCGGAGCATGCATAAATCCTACTGCCGATAATAATCCTCCTGCCAGTGCAGCATAAGCAGCTTTTTGGAATTGGTCATCGATAATAAAGACTAGGATTGCTCCCCAAATCAACCCTGTAAACATTGCACCCTGTCCTAATGGGACAATACCAGAGGATAGATTGGCTACCACCTCTCCAGCGGCATTGTTGAATCTAGTCATAATATAATTAGCAAAGTAAGGGAACATTGCTAGAACCACTGCGGGATAATGCTTCTTTTCTACAGAGGAAAAGGCTTGAGAAACCATAGAAATCCCTACAAATACTAATATAGGTGCAATTACTGCTATTGGTATGATTTGTGACATGGCTGCAATGATACCAAAGGTAGAAGCCAATAGAAAGACGAAGCCGTTGATGACAGAATACCCTCTACCGGCATTCATCCATTTTGATCCTATGGATGCAATATATACCGTGGTTGGAAATACCCCGCCAAAAATAGCCCCTATCATGGTTCCTGCTCCATCTGCCAATTGTGCTTCTTGTACATTGTACCGATCTCCTGCAGCAGCCATTGCCTCCACATTATTCATGGTTTCAATGAAGTTGTAAATGGAGATAGGTAAAAGAATCGCAAATAGTCCTACCATCGTACTGGTTATATAGGTCATACCTTCAAAGGCTCCTAGGGTTGGAATAGGTAAATAGAAGCCAATGGTTGAAAACCCTTCAGTTATTTGACTTGCATCTACTCTCCCGATAGTATAAGCCATTACTGTTCCGATAATGATAGCAAATAATGAGGCTGGAATTTTAAAAGGCATAGGTTTTTTCGCTATTAATCCGATTAAGATAATTGCTAATACGGTTAATCCAATGATGGGCATTTCATAGGTTCTAAACAATAGTTCACCGCCAATGAAGGCAAAGGCTACTCCTGCTAAAGCCCCCAGCATAGATGCTCTTGGTAGACGGGTGTATACCCACTTACCAATAACACTTCCCAGTACTTCTATGAAACCACCTAAAAGACATGCTGCCATTCCAATTTTCCATGCCAGTTCTGGATTTCCCGTTAGGTTAAGGGCTGGTTGTAGTACGCCAAACAGATAGATAAACATAACTGGGGTACTTATGCCATAGGATAATGCCGTAACATCTGTTCTGTTTTCTTTCATAGCAAGTTTTTTTGCCATATGGGCATAATATAAGTTGCCAGCTAATACAGCAATGGCGGCTCCTGGAATTACCCTTCCATAAACAATATGATTTGGGTATCCCATTGAAATCATAGACACTGCAATAAGAACAAAATTAGCTAAATTATTTTGAAAAAGTGCAAAAAATCCATCAATGTCTTCTCTCTTGAACCAAGGATAGTGAATCTTTGTCATAATACTCCTCCTTTATTTATATTTATAATTTATCTAAACAAAACCACCATCGGCCATGGTGAGGCTTCATTTGTCATCTGTCATTTCTTCTACTTCCTGAAAACCACTTCATTGTTTGTCATGGCATCTACAATCGCTAAAGACTCCACTTGAATATTCATTTTCCTTAATATTTCTCCACCTTCCTGGAAGCCTTTTTCGATTACTACTCCAACCCCCACTAGGTTGGCCTCTGCTGCATCAATGATTTCCTTTAGACCTAGTGCCGCTTGGCCATTGGCTAAAAAATCATCAATCACTAGAATATTATCTTCTTTATTAATATATCTCTTTGACACCCTTATTTTATAATGCTTATCCTTAGTATATGAGTACACACTGCCTTCATATGTATCTTTATCAAGATTTTTTGATTCAGTCTTTTTCGCAAATACTACTGGTACATGAAAGTACTGAGCCGCTATAGCAGCTACTGCAATCCCCGATACTTCTGCTGTTAATATCTTAGTGATCTTTTTACCATGAAATCTTTTTTTAAACTCCTTGCCCATTTCATTTAAAAGCTCTATATCCAATTGATGGTTTAAAAAGCTATCCACCTTCAATATATTTCCTTCCTGCACTCTTCCTTGTTGTATAATTTTCTCTTTTAATAATTCCATCCTTGTCCTCCTTATCAGCATTATTCAAAAAAATAGAAAAACCCGTAGTAATTCTACGGGTTTATAAAGATTCATTTAATGTACTGCCTTAATACTCCTTCGGTAATCCATGAATACAGAAATAAAAAATATAATAGATAAAAAGATGACTTTATTTTTTATTAGTTATTGTATAGATTCCTATTAAACAAATCTCCCGTAGTCAGACTGTTTACGGTAGTCTGGTAGAAACTTATGGACCATATCTCCAAAATTATACGAGAAGCAATTTAGTTTTTTGATAAAGTATAGTTTATTTTAGCTTATTCTCTAGGAAAAATCAAGCGGTTATTCTCGAAAAACCATGCTTTTTCTTTGAAAATTTTTTCCTACAGCTTCACTGCTTGGTCTAAATCGAATAAATATAAGTAGCTTTCCTTTACCTTTTTTTCAGTGATTTTTTCTAATGCTTCCTTATATAGCTGCAATTGTATATCATATTTTTTCACTACTATATTAATATTCCCATTAGGAATATAATCACTTTTATAGTCTAATAACACCAATCCCTCATCTTCTTCAAAGTAACAGTCAATGATTCCCTGTACCAATAAGCTCTCATCACAATCCTCTAAGCCATCAATAACATCCTTGGCTTTTTTCTTGATATTAAAAGCAGTTTCTCGATAGACTTTTTTGGCTTTTAACATCCTTTGTCCTAGTTGACTATTTAAAAAACTGACGATTTTAGCTATTTCCACGGTTTCTACTTCTTCTTCTGTTAAAAGCTCCTTCATGGTCATCCATTGCAGCTGTTTTTTTATGTCTTCCACTTTTTCTACAGAAGCCAAACTTAAATGCTGTAATACAAAATGCAGAATAGTGCCTCTTTCTGCTGCTGAGAAGGTTTTTGTTCCTTCTAGAAACTTAGGCTTTCTGACTAAGTTAGGGATCTTGTATACAATACTCTCCATTGTAGCAATGCTGGATTTCTTTATTTCTGACACAGAAAGCTTAGACGGTATAGATGTCGCCTTTCTATGGGGGTATTTCCAGTTTAGTATAGTATCCATGCTGTTTTTGTGGGAGGTAATGGCCTTACTATCATACTCCTTTAGCCTTTTTTCCACTTCCTTCCTTTGTATTGACTTTTCCTGTTCTTCCAGTACAATATCCTTGCGATTTTTTAAGGAAACAGACCAGTGAGAAGGGTCCTGCAATAGCTTATCCTTATCTAGCTCTATCTCTGCCAACTGTCGCAGGGCTTCCCCATCAGGGTGTTTTGTCAGTACCATACCAATCCAGTCTAAATAATTTCTTCCGGAAGCTAGCATATAGGGATTAATACTTTTACTCCATTTTTCCACCAGCTTGGAGAGGTTCTTTACTGATCCTACTAAAATCAATTTATCTACTGGTCTTGTTAAGGCTACATAAAGAATTCTCATTTCTTCTGATAGGCTTTCCATTTTAATTTTATCCTTCATAGCAAGCTTAGCTATGGTATCTCTATAGGTTCTTAAGCTTAAATCAGTAAATTTTGGTCCTAAGCCTAAATCCTTATGCAATAATACATCAGCATTAACATCCCTAAGATTGAAGTTTTTTCCTAGACCCGCAGTAATGACTACAGGAAATTCAAGTCCTTTACTTTTATGAATACTCATAATCCGAACTACATTATCATTTTCTCCTAATATTTTGGCGGAACCCATATCTCCTTTACTTCTTTCCAGCTTTTCAATGAATTTGATAAAGTTAAATAATCCTTTAATAGAGGTTTTTTCAAATTGACTAGCTCTATCTAATAGTATTCTTAAATTTGCTTGTTTTTGGCTTCCTCCTGGCATGGCTCCTACATAATAGAGATATCCTGTGTCAATAAAGAGCTTCCAAAGAAATTCATCTATTTTCATAAACCGGGCTTCATTGGACCATTGATTTAAAGACTGTATAAAATTGTTTAGTTTTTCTGTTAAAGGATTATGATTGCTATGAATATATTGATCAATGGCTTCAAAGAAACTACCTTTCTTGTGATAGATTCTTATTGCTATTAGTTCCTCTATAGTAAATTTGCCTATAGGAGAACGCATAACGCTTAGTAAGGGAAGGTCCTGCCTCTTATTATCAATTACCTTTAAAAGATTCATAAACATACTGACTTCTACAGCTTCAAAATATCCGGTATTTGCATCAGCATAAGCAGGAATACCCTCTCTCAAAAAAGTTTCTAAAAATATTTCTCCCCAATTTTGGGTGGTTCTCATAAGTACAACCATATCTTTATACTGAAGTTTTCTATAGGTTTTTTCTTCAGAATCATAGATCTTTTGATTTAATAAATTTTTGATCTTTTGGGCAACGATTCTGGCCTCTACCTCGATATCCTCTAACTCTTCTATTTCTTCCTCTAGCTCCTCCGCTCCTTCGTAGTCCTTCTCAATGATTTCTACTTCAATGGATGGATCTGCTATATCCTGGAAGCTTCCTCCTTGGTATAAATAAGCATCCTCATTATAATCAATCTCTCCTAAGGCCTTAGACATGATGTGTTTAAAAATGAAGTTGACACCATCTATGATTTCTCCTCTACTTCTAAAATTTCTTGCCAAATCAATTCTTCTGTTGAGGCTTCCCTCCTGCAATTGAAAGCTTTCATACTTGTCAATAAATAGTGTGGGATCTGCTAGTCTAAAACGATAGATGCTTTGTTTTACATCACCAACCATAAACACATTATTATCCTTCTTAATATACTGTATCAAGGTTTCCTGTACTATGTTGCTGTCCTGGTATTCATCCACGAATATATATTCAAACTTAGCTCGGTACTCCTCTGCAGCTTTATCATTTTCTAATATATCCAGTGCATAATGTTCTAAATCATTAAAATCTACAATGCCTCTTTCTTTTTTCTTTTCTGTGTATCTCTCTCCAAAGTCCTTCACTAATTGATATAAATAGCACATTAAAGGATAAAGTATCTCTAAGTCATCTACATAGTCCTGTGGACTGAGAATCACTATATCTGTTTTTATATTCTTAAGGATGTCTTTTGCTTTTTCCCTTAAGGATTTTACCTCTTCCTTTAAATTTTCATCTACATCCTGTTTTCCTCTGCTCAAACTTTTATGTTTGAAGCCTTCAACAGTCTTATAAAAAACGCCAAAACCTTTTTCCATTGCCAGTAGTGTCGCCTTCATTTGCTTTTTGTCATCTTGAATAGCATCAAGATATTTTTCAGGGCCATTAGGCTTATTGCAAATTACTTCCGCTTCCTCTAGTAAATCTATCGCTCCTTGTATATTGATACTAATTGTTTCCTTTATAGTTTTTACCCAAACACTGTCTTCAAAGCCTTCAATATCTATGTTAAAGTCTTCTACCTGGTTTCGCAGCCAAGCATATGGCTTTGGCTGACTTTGGATAAACCTATAGATTTTTAAAATTAAATCCTGTAAAGGGGTATCTTCTCGTGTACCGCCAAACCTTTCCACTACTTCTAAGAAGGTAGGATGCTGTTTTTCATATTCTTTCTCCAACAGTTCCTCCAATGCCTCTAGCTGTAGAATTCCTGTCTCTGTTATATCTCCAATCCGAAAGCTTGGGTCTACATCGATAAAATGAAAATGTTTCTTAACTACTTCTATGCAAAAGGAGTGGACAGTTGTGATGGAGGCTTTATTTAGCAGGGTCATTTGCCTTCTGAGATGCTCTTCATTTTCATTTTTCTTTTCTAATTCTTTTATTATGGCATCTGCTATCCGTTCTCGCATTTCTCCAGCAGCTGCATTGGTAAAGGTTACAATAAGCAGCTTGTCTATATCTATCTTGTCTTGTAGAATAATTTCTTTGATCCTTTCTACTAAAACCGCTGTTTTCCCTGAGCCTGCTGCTGCTGCCACCAATAAATTACTTTCCCTTGCATCTATAGCCGCTTTTTGCTCCTTAGTCCATGCCTTCATTGCCATCTCCCTCCTTTCCTTCCTTTATTTTTTCTAATACTTCCTCTGGTTTTAACTCTTTGATTATTTTATATTTATTGTCATCAAAAACATTATCAAACTGGCAAATGGATTGGTAGCTGCAGTATTGGCAAGAGACTTGTTTTCCTTTTTTACAAGGTTCAATTTTTACATTTCCCTTCAGGATCTCCTTACCTATCTCTTTAATTAAGCTTCTGACATGCTTGATTATATCTTGGAATTCCTCTTCTGTGGCTACAGAGGATTTTTTTCCTATACTTTCATCTTTATTTAAAGCTACAGGAATAATCTCTGAATGCTTTTCAATATGTTTATCCATCCCTTTTACTATCTTTAAATCCTTTAATACTAAGCCTTTCATTTTTAGCTGTTTGTTAATTTCACTTTCTATCTTATCTACAGCTTTGTCTGCTGTTTTTACCATTGGATCATCTATCTTGAAATAAAATACACCGGCTGGATGGTTTCTTGTCTTCTTTACTTTATCCTGTAATGCCATCATTGCTTCTAAATAGACAATTAGCTGTAATTGAAAGCCATAATATACATCCGATAAACTAAATTTTTTGTTGCCTGATTTATAGTCGATTACCTTTAGGTAGGTATCCTCTTCTGTCATCATTATATCCACTCGATCAATTCGTCCCTCTAAGATAATCTCTTCCCCATCCTCTAGTTCTATCACGATGGCAGGGATTTTTTCATCCCTTCCAAAGGCAACTTCATGATCAAAGGGCAAAAACTCTCCACTTTTAATATGCTCTATTAAAGTCCATAAAGCTTTTTTGCTTATTTGAGTTAATCTATTGATTAGATACTTATATCGATGGGTACTTAACATCACGCCATGTTGAAAGTCTATGGATAATTGCTGCATTACCTCATGGATTATCTCATGACATTCCTTTTTCTCCATCTCCATCCAGTTCATGTCCCTTTCCTTGGTTTTACTAGCAAATGCCTCCATAGAATAATGAAAGAACATTCCAACATCCGGACCCTTTATTTGATACTCTTTTCTTTCCTTAGGTCTTAAACCATAGGTAACAAAATGTGAAAAAGGACAGTTTACAAAGCTTTCTAACCTTGAAACACTAGTTTTCATTGGTAAGTCGTATAGATTTCGGATGGTTCCTTTGTGGATATATTTTACTTGATTCTCATAGAAAAGCCCTTCTATCATAAGATTTTTCTTTTCTTGCCATTGTGGATGATGATAGTACCAATGGTACACATCCCACCACAGAAGGTGGATAGGCTTGCCATCCATATATAGTCTTAGGTTTTCTGTTAGATATTTAAAAGTACTTAATGGCGTGGCTATTAGATGGAGCTGTGTATCTTCATTCCTTAGAAGATCTCCCTTTAATTGAAGCTTGGGGAACAGCTTTTTTATTCTATCTATTAGAATTGAAGGCCTCTTTGCTTTTCCTTCTCCATCTGCTAGAGGAAAGCTTATCCATAAATACTCTGCAGGCTTTGAAAAAGCAGAATAAATTGAGAAGTTTTCTTGTAAAAGCTTGGTCTCTCCGCTAACCTCTAGTGGCAGTCCTAGTTCCCCTAGGGTTTTTCTTTCATGGTCTAGAAGAATGCCTTCATCACTATAGGTGGATGGCAAAATGCCATCATTAGCTGCTACTACCAGTAACGCTTTTATATCATGACTTCTAGAACGGTCTATTGTTCCTACCAATACTTGATCAATGGTGGAGGGAATTACCCCTATTTCACAAGCAGAAAATCCTGATTCTAAAATCCTGTAGTATTCCTTTATTGATGTTTTGTTATCTTCTAAAATCTCGTAGATTTGATCAAAGATTTCCATTACGATATTCCATATTTGTGTATTTTCATTTGCATAGTCAAATCTATCATTTGTCTTTAAAGCTTCAATCCATAGATCTAACTTCTCTTCTATTTGCATGTCCAATAAAAAACCAAACAATCCTTTAGTAATCTCTTTTGGATTTTTGCTTCTAGCAATTTTTTTATGAAATTTATTTAATGGAGTAATTAATTTGTTTCTTATCCTATTGAGTTCCTCCAGCTTTTCTGTTTCCTCACCGATATGAAAATCCTCCATCCATCTCTTACCTCTAATGCCATACTGTAATACATAGTTTTCTAAAATTTCTCCTTCTTCCTTAGTTAAGTCAGTGAACCCGGTTTTTACTAAACGAAATATATCTTTATATTGATAATTATTTAGTATAGTTTCTATAGCAGTTAGAATTAATTCCACAATAGGATTATTCATAATACTTCTTTTTTCATCCATGAAGTAGGGTATGCCATACTCTTCAAATGTTCTTTTGATCATACCACTGTATCCTTCAAAGTCTGCTGATACTACTGCAATATCTTTAAATCTATACCCTCTTTCCCTCACCAGTTGCAAGATTTCTGCTGCCACATGCTCTATCTCTGCATAAGGATTGGTGCCGGTAAACACCTTGAGGTTTTTTACTTCCTCGGTAAATTGTTTATAGGGGTATCGAAATAATTCCTCCTCTATATGGCAAATCTCTTTAGATTTATTTATTCCCGCTATTTTGTCTCTGTCTAAATTGATAATAATCTCTTGAAGCTTTAATTCTTCTGCTATCCTTTTTATTTGTAGATAGGTTTTTTCAGAAATTCTAAATAATTCCTTATCCGATCCCTTACCATCCAGTGTCATGGTAAAGGTTATATATACGTCCTTAACTTTTAATAACAGCTTTTCAACGATTTTTAGTGATTGGGGGGTAAATAAATGGAAACCATCAATCCATATTTCTGCATTTTCTAAAAAGCTTGCTTTTTCAATGGACTCTATAAAAAGATTTAAATTATCTTCATTATCTATATATCTATTTTCTAAATAGCTGTTAAATTTCCCATAAATCAGAGCTATATCTTCTAGCTTCATCCTCATAATACTATCTTCATCAACTTCATTTATGCCTTGCAATAACTCAATTGGTGCTATATTCTGTTGTTTAAATTCACAAATCATCTCATTTAGCTTCTTTACAAACCCCTCTTGCTTTGATGGATTTTTATAAACGGATAAATCCTCTCTACATTCCTCTAGTATTTTTCTAATAATCATGTTTTTGCCAATTTCATTGATGGGTGTTTTTGTTAATCCTCCCACTTCGTTAAAAACTCTAAAGGCAAGTCTTGTAAAGCTTAGCACCTCTACCCCCATGATTCCTTTCAATTGTTGCTTTTCAATTAAGTCTCTTTCAGCTTGAAGTGTGAATTGTTCAGGAACAATCAGAATTAAAGGGTGACCCTGTTTTTCTTGTAGTCTTTCCTTTATTTGAGACATGACATATTGACTTTTTCCTGTTCCTGCTCTTCCTATTATGTAGGTTATGGCCATAATTTCACCTCTTTTTCTCTAGTGTTATCATAATAATAGTATACCACACCTCAAAAACAAAAACATAATACAGCCTATCCCACAGTTCTACTGTAGGATAGGCTATTTATTATTGATTATAATATTATTTTCTAATTTATAAGGTAACTGTTTGATCTTCCTTCTTTGCTCTCATTATTTGAAAAGCAAATATAACACCTGTTAAGGAAATGCCTAGTACATTGGTTAGCATGCCTGGGTTTACCAATAATACTCCTCCAACAGCCAGAATCAGTCTCTCCCAAGCCTTTGCATTGGTCTTAAGATATCCACTTACTGCTCCAGCTATAGCATACATACCGATTAATGCGGTGGCTAAAGCCATGATTACTTCAATAACATTTGTGTCTACTAACACCAATTGAGGACTAGTAGCAAAAATGTATGGTACTAGGTAGGCAGCAAAAGCTAGCTTTGAAGCCTGCACACCAGTTTTAAATGGATTGGAGCCTGCGATTCCTGAACCAGCAAAAGCTGCTAAAGCAACAGGAGGTGTGATATCTGCAACAATACCAAAGTAGAATACGAATAAATGAGCTGCTATTACAGGTATTCCCAACTCTACCAATACTGGTGCTGCAATGGTGGCCTGAACAATATAATTTGCTGTTGTTGGCATACCCATACCCAGTATAATAGAAGCAAACATGGTAAATAACATTGCTAGATAAACATTCCCACCAGACAATATTAAAATCCCTGTGGAAAACTTAACACCAAGACCTGTAAGGGTAACAATCCCTACAATAATCCCAGCAGTAGCACAAGCCATAGCAACTGGTAAGGCTGAACGTGCTCCTTCTTCTAATCCCTCTAAGATATTCTTAAAACTCAATCTGGTATCCTTCCTAATATAGGATACAGCAATAGCACTAAATATCGCAAATAGTGCTGCCCTCATGGGAGTCCTTCCCTGGACAAGTAATACTACAATTACTGCAATAGGTAAGGCTAAGAACCATTTTTCTTTTATCAATTTAAAAGGGTTAGGCAATTCGCTACGTTTCAATCCTCTTAACCCTTGCTTTTTAGCTTCTAAATGAATCATGATAAAAATCCCGGTAAAATATAAGAATGCCGGTATAGCTGCTGATAATGCAATAGTAATATAAGGTAAGCCTGTAAACTCTGTCATAATAAAGGCGGCGGCCCCCATAATTGGCGGCATTAATTGTCCACCGGTTGATGCAGATGCTTCTACTGCTGCTGCAAACTCACTTCGATAACCAATACTCTTCATCAAAGGAATAGTAACAGAACCTGTTCCAACAGTGTTAGCAACAGAGCTTCCTGATATGGTTCCTTGACTTGCACTAGCAATAACCGCTGCCTTAGCAGGACCTCCAGTGGCTCCACCTGCAACCCCCATCGCTAAATCCGTTAGCCAATCTCCTATTCCTGTTTTTTTCAAGAAGGTAGCAAATACCAGGAATAAGAAAATAAAGGTTGAGGATACCCCTACTGGAATACCTAAAATTGATTCTGTTGACATCCACATATAAGTGGCAATTCTAGGAATTGCATAACCTCTATGGGATAAGAATCCTGGGAAGTTAGATCCTAAAAAAGCGTATATTAAGAAAAATGAAGCTACTGATACTAAAACTGGGCCGGCAACTCTCCTGGTTGCTTCAATAACTAATAATACAGCTATAATAGATATCGTTACATCCATAGTTGTGTAGGCCCCAGCTCTGTGGATGATAGGCTGATAATAAACAAGGTGATATCCAGCCACAACTACAGATAAAGCTGCACATATATAGTCATACCAAGCAATCTTATTGCTTCTGTTGGACTTCCTCATAGGGTAAAGTATATAGACTAATAGTAGTGCAAATCCCACGTGTTGTCCCCTTTGTATAGTTGTAGGGAACACCCCGAAGGCAGCTGTATATAACTGAATAAGTGCCCATGTAATGGCTAGAACAGTAACAACTTTTGATAGTATTCCCTTTAGATCCCTATAAGCAAACTCCCTATCATATTTTGCCATAAGCTCTGCTTGTTTGGACTCATCAATCTCTGGAGTCAAATTTACTTGATTTTTAGCCACAGTTTAACCTCCTTATATAGATATTCTATAAGGGGAATTTTACCTGCTCCAATGGTGACAAAACCCCCTGGTCTGCTGATGTTTTTAAGCTCTACTTCGTTTTCTTTATAAATAAAAGTATGATTAGCAATCACTTCCCCTATTCTAACTGGCACTTCATCGAAGATAATGCTATAGTTATATACTCTGAAGGTACCATTTTTGATCTCCCACTTTGTTCCTCCTTCAGGCCCGGAGGGAAGATTCGGTCCAGGTTCATTGAAAATCATTTCATATATACCAATGGTTAAATCATCGTTTATGATATAGGTTTCAATAACTGGCTGTTTACTGACAGAATGTATCCAATGGATACTAAATCTATCCTGTTCTTTTGCCAAGGTTTGATATAAGAGGCTACCCTCACTGATCCCATCTACTATATAAATGCTAGTAACTGGGTAAAGTAGAAGTAAGGAGACTAGTATTATGATGGTGTATGCCCAATACTTTTTCTTCATGATTTCCTGCCCCAATCATTTCTTGCCCTAAAATTGAGCCGGGCATAGATATGCTCGGCTCATATTTGTTTTGCTAATATCTATCTTTACATCATACCTTGCTCTTCAAGATACTTAATAGCTCCAGGATGGAACTCAGTTGTAACTCCATTAAGAGCATTTTCTAATAAAATTTGAGATCCTGTTGCATGAGATCTTGCGATATCGTCATTTTTCTCATACATGATTTTTGCTAGATTATAAACAACATCTTCATCCATATCATCTCTTACATATAGCACTGCTTGAAGTGCGATAGTGTGGATGTCTGGATAATCGGTTCCTCTATAGTTATATGTTCCTGCAGGAATTACCCAAGGTGCAACTAATGGGAATTCTGCTTGTAATGCTTCTAATTCAGCTCCCTGAATCTCTAAGAAAGCAACTTCTCTTGTTGTTAATAGATCAACAATCGCTGCTCCTGGTGCTGCAATTACGTTCCAAGCAGCATCTAAATGTCCATCCTTCATTTTATCAACAGCATCACCAAAGGTATCATTAACAACTGTCATATCTCCATCGCCTAATCCATAAGCTGCAAAGATATGTGGTGTTGTAGCAGCAGTACCGCTTCCTGGAGGTCCACCAGCTACAGTTTTACCTACTTGATCTTGAATTGTTAAAACACCTGCATCTACTAATCCAACACCTTGGATAATCTCTGGGTATACAACCCCTACTGCTTTAAACCCTTGAACTTCTTGCCCATCAAAAGAACCTACACCATTCCATGCATCTTCAGCTATATTATTCATAGCCATTACGATGTCTGCATCTCTTGAATCAAGAAGTCTTAAGTTCTCAACAGAAGCTCCTGAAGGCTGGATGGTAACATTAATACCTTCAATGTTTTCATTCCATACACTAGCTATAGCTCCACCTAGTGGATAATAAGTACCTGCGGTTCCTCCAGTAGCAAACAACAATTCTTGTGTTCCTCCACCAGCAGTTTCGCCACCGCCGCCACAGCCTACTAAAACTAAGCTTACAATCAATACTAGTGCTACTGTAAGTAACATACCTTTCTTTTTCATAATATCCCCCTTATATTTTTATTTTAAAGGATTATATACTTTAAAACAAATAAAGCATACTCCCCTTTAACATAACAAGCTGATTTTGTTTCGATAATCCCTTTTGCATTTGTTATTACTATTTTTGATGTCTATCAATAAATCATGTTTTTCGTTCTTTATAGGTTTAAACCCATAAGTATAACTATTCTATATTTTTTTGATAATTCCTTCTTTATTGATTATTTAAAATATTTTTCTACTTATTCTGACATATATATTCTCATTAAATAGCTAAATTAATAGTTGTTCTTCTTTAAATACTTATAAAATTATTTAATTGTTTTATTATTTCTAATAATTATTATATTATCTTTTTTCACATTTTTAAAGGGGAAATTTTCCCTTTAAAAACACACTTTAGTATTTTCAATGGTTATAATCTTCATTTTTTTCATAAAATATCATTATCCAATATTTTTATGTAATATTTTCAGCGTAATTTCATTATACTATTAATGCTATCCAAAAAAAAGGAGGGATTCACTATATGAAAATTCATGAAGGATTGATCCCAACTGTTTTAGGAACCGCCGTTACTGCAACTGGTACCCTGATGCAAAGAAAAAAAATTCAACCAATGGTATCAGCAGGTATAATAGGTTTTGGATTAGCACATGTTGTTTTAGGAGCCATTGATCTTATAGAACATCGAGATGAACACTAATACCCTTGCTTCAAAATAGAGAAGAACTTTGGTTCTTCTCTATGTCTATTTTTTATAATATTCTGTTCCCATGTTCCATAATTTTTTTGTAAATATTTCTTCTTCTTCTACATCTTCTTTCATAAAAGATAAAATACTTTCGATATCTCCTGACATTTTATCCCCTTGGTGAAGGATTTGTGCTTCTACAGTTTTAGGCAAAACTGGAGATCCAAACTCTAGACTTCCATGATGGCCTAGTATACCATTTAATACTACCAGCTTGTCTTCTTGAGGAAAATTTTTGATTTTGTTCATTTTATTCAGGGTATGATGTGCCCCCATAAAAATATGTCCTATCATTGTTCCTTCCTCAGTAAACCCCATATCAGGCAATGCTTTATATTCCATCATCTTGCCCCAATCATGTAGTAGCGTCATTACAATTAATCGGTCCATCTGAAGCTGAGAAAGCTTTTTTGTGATTGCTACATTATTAACAAATTTTAGTACCTCCAAGGTATGATGCAAAAGCCCTCGATAAAAATTATGATGCACCTTTCTAGCTGCTGGATAAGTGGTAAATTTCTCATAGTATTCTTCAGAAAAAATCATCTCTTTAATTAATTCCTTCAAATGACTTGTTTCAATTTTGCTATAGAAATATTGTAAGCCCTTTTCCATACTTTCTAATTCCCAAGGACTGGTGGGAATAAAATCCTCCAAAGAAAAAGCTCCATCACTTGCTCTTTCAATACTTTTTATGGTAAGCTGCAGTTGTCCTGAGTACTCTCCTACTAATGCTTGTATTTTTACGATTTCATTATCCTTAAAGTTTTGCATTTTCTTTTCATTTTCATCATAATCCCAAAGCTTGGCCTCCAGAACCTTTGAAGCATCTTGAATAACTAAATCCCCATATTTTTTATCTGTTTTGGTGGTTTTTACTTTTACAGCTGATAATAAGACTACTGCTTCAATTGTTTCATTTAAGTGTTTTTTCGATAGATCCTTCAATTGACTTATCTGCATATTACTCCTCCTCCACTAGTTATTCTATATCCTATAAATTCTACTTTGTATTACCATTTCCTTCCCAAAGTGATTTCATTTTTACTTTCCTTCTCCAATAGATTTTAGAACTTCCTATTTATCATTATAGACTAAGTGAAATATAATCATAATAGCAGTTTTACACCCTATAATTTTGTTCACAAAAAATACATTTTAAGACTTGCAAAAGCCTGTTTAAAGCGTCTCTAACGGGGGTAAACATGTTATGGGAATATGGATTTATTAAAAATTTCTAAAACAAAAATAAAAAAGATACTAGGAGGAGATTATTATGAACCCAATGACAGCAACTAATTTAAAATCTGCATTTGGTGGAGAAAGCATGGCGCATGCTAGATATATCCAGTGGGGTGAGGCAGCCAAGAAGGAAGGTTTCCCAAATGTTGCTAACCTTTTTAAGGCAGTTGCTTATGCAGAGCTCATCCATGCCGGGAATCATTTCAGAGAGTTAAGAAAAGAAGTTGGAGCGGCATCTGTAACCTCTGGCGCTGAATTCGGTATGACCAATACTTCTGAAAACCTTGCAGGAGCCATAGAGGGTGAAAACTACGAGGTAGCCCAAATGTATCCAGCCTTTATATCAGTAGCAGATATGCAGTCAGAAAAAGGAAGCATACGTTCCTTCCAATTTGCTTTAGAGGCAGAAAAAACCCATGCTGCATTATTTACTGCTGCTAAAGAAGCAGTAGATGGCGGGACAGATTATGCAGAAGCTATTGTTCATGTATGCGATATTTGTGGTTATACTTTAGTAGGAGAGTTGCAGGATGATTGTCCTGTATGCAAAGCAAAAACCAGTATGTTTACTAGCTTTGAAACTGAAGCTGCCTGTTGTGCAAGCTGCAAATAAGAGGCTATAGCTTTTAATTTTCCTTAAGGCATTAGAAGCTCAATCAACTTTTTAAAGACTAAAAGAAGAACTAGAAACCCAGCCATCATTACCTATATTGATACGTAAAGATGCTGGGTTTTTCTTGTTAAATTATTCATTGCATTAGGAATCTTTCTTCTTCCGTTTTTTTCTAAACTGTATCACTGCTACCAATAGGATTCCAATTTCATATAACACCAGAAGAGGTGCTGCAATCATCAACTGAGAAATGATATCTGGCGGTGTGATAATAGCTGCGCCTATGGCAATAGCTACCACAACATACTTTCTAATCCTTCTTAACAGGGGGGCTGTTACAATATTCATCGTGCCCAGTATTAGAAAAAAAAGGGGCAGCTGAAAAACCAATCCAAATGTAAGTAGAAATTGAGTAACAAATGAGATGTATTGGGTGATGGTGAACATTGGAATTACATCCTGTGAAGCAAATTGCAGAAAAAAAGTTATAGCAAATGGAAATGCAATAGTATATGCGAAGGCTATTCCTACACTGAACATCACCAGCATTCCAAAAACAATAGGAATAAGAAGCTTCTTTTCACTCTTGTAAAGTGCCGGCATAATAAAAGCGAGAAACTGATAAATCAGAATGGGCATGGCCAATATTATGCCAGCCAGAATTGCCAGCCGAATGTTAGCCATCAGTGCTTCTGGCGGTGAAATATAAATCAGTTCCAGCGACCCAGCAGGTCGTATTAAAAGATACCTGATTTCCTCCACAAACATGAAACTAATGACAGAGGTCAACAACAAAGCGACTAAACAAATAATCAATCGCTTTCTTAATTCTTCTAAATGATGAATCACACTCATTACATTGATTTCCTTCTCCAAAGTACCACCCTATTCTCATTATTCTTTCAAATCTTTTTTTGATTCGCTTTTATACTCTTCAACACTTTTCTTTAAAGATCTACCTACCAAACCAAATCGGCTGGGACCAAAGATCAACAAAATTACACCTGCTATCAATAGAATTTCTATGAATCCAAATTTCATCATCTACACCTTCTTTCGATTCAATCTTCAGGACTTTTTGTCTGCAGATGTTTCCTCGTTATTAACACTGTTGGTAATATCATTTGTAGCCTGTTTGAATTCTCGAATTCCTTTACCTAAGGATTTTCCTATTTCGGGAAGTTTAGACGGCCCAAAAATAAGTAATACTAATCCAAAAACTATAAGAATTTCTTGAAATCCTATTCTACCCATAGATGCCACCTCTCTTTCTTATTAAGGTATATTTTTTCTTTTTCAACTTTCTTACACTGAAGCTACTTTTCACTTGTTTATTTTGAATTCCTCATGTTTTCATATTAAATTATATAATAAAACAATTAAAATATCGGCAACATATAAGATGAAGGAAAAGAATAATCGGGGGGGGGGGGAAAGCCTTATACCCTTTCCCTTCATCTGGAGCATCTTTTTTATATTTACTATATTTGATTACTTACAACAGCTCTTTTTTTCACAGTGAGTTTTTCAATCACTGGAACTATAGGATTCATAATTAATATGGAGAATGCAACGCCACCAGTAGTAGGTAGTGCATATCTAAATATGCAGATCAGCACACCGATACAAATTCCATGAAGTATTTTTCCACGTAGATTGTCTGGGCAAGTAACCCAATCGGTAGCCATAAATATAGCACCTAACAGCACACCGCCGCTTAAGACGCTGTAGATTGGATCTATCCCAAAAAGCATTGATCCTAAAAAGACTGTAGAGATAATGGATACAGGCATCCTCCACTCAATCTGCCTTTGATACAGTAGGTATACCCCTCCAAGAATCAAAGCCAAAGCGGAAGCTTCACCAAAGGATCCACCAGGGAATGCTAATAACAAGCTGCCATAGCCAGGCATTTGTACACCCTGATGAATCATGGTTAAAGGTGTTGCCTGTGTAATCACATCGATTTCTGCAAGCAGGTGCGGCTGATTTACCCTAAAGGTACTGCCAAAAATCATAGTGACTACATATCCAAACAAAGCAGGGTTAAAGCGATTCCAGCCTAGCCCTCCCATTAATTCTTTTGCTAATCCCACTCCAATTACTGCAGCGATAGCAGCACGCCATGCCGTAGCCGAGGAGGGTAATACTAAAGCGATTAACATACCTGTTACTACTGCACTCAAATCAACTATTCTATTCTTTTTACCTAACAGCATCCTTACTACAGTTTCCGTAGCTAGAGAAGCGGCAACTGCTGCTGCTAGAACAATTGCAAAGTTTATACCATAGAAATAAAGAGAAACAAGACAAACCGGGATCATAGCTATAATCACATCTAACATACTATCTTTGATAGTAATATTTGCTTTTAGCCTTTTCCGGGGAGAAAAAACTCTCATTAATCTTCCTCCTTCCAATTTTAAAATTATCTAAAATACTTTTAATTCATCCTTTGTTTGTTTTATCATACTAGAGATAGGTCTATTGGATGGACAGACAAAAGCACAAATGCTGCAGCCTATACAATCCTCTACATTATACCCTCTACTTTCACTTAATTGCTTTGTTTCTGCAAATATGCTTAGCTTGTTAGGATATAGCTCCATTGGACAGTTTTCTACACATCGTCCACAGTGAACACAATCATCATAATTTTCCAGCTTCGAGAGTTTTGTCTCTTCTGCTAGAATTAGAACACCCTGGATACTATCAGTAATGAACTCCTCTAAAGATGCCTCCCTTAATTGTCCGTCCCTTTTACTTAGATAGATTTTAACCCCTTGGCTCTCAATTTGGTTGAGATCCACGCCAGCTTCCATTAATACTGACTTTAAAGATACTCCCAGTCTTACTCTATAGTTTCTAGGGTCCTTCACCAGTAAGCCATCTACTGTAATTACCGTATCAATATTGGGGACACCAGCAGTTATACGATTGTAGATTTTTACAACAGTTTCAACATCTGTAATCATACAGGCTTCAATGGATTTTCCTGAAGCAAAGATTTTTTGAATCAGCATTGATTCTTTGCTTTGGGGATATTTATCTGCTACAGTAACCACTTCTATTATCTCGTCGTTCTGTACCTTTTCCGACAATAGATTAATCACCGTAGGATCATTTGCACATGCAGCAATTACACATCTTTCTAGCTTGAATGCTTTTAACAATACCTTTATTCCCTTCAGCAGCTGGTTGATGTTTTCCAAGGCCAGTCGATGATCTTTGGTAACCAGATTATTTGTCCCTGCTAAATTGATAACAAGAGTATCTTTATGGTTAGCTTCCCATTCTATTCCCTTTTCAAATAAAGGTGTATTGACTCTTGTGTTACTAATGGCAGGAAGATGTGATATACCTATACCTGCTATTTTTTCCCTTAGCTCATTAACAGAAAGTTCTTCAATTTTTACTTCTTGAGAATCAGTAGAAATCCCATCTGCTTTTTCAACACTGTCTACTGCAGCAGAAACTTCCTTTAGCATAGCCTCCTGAAGCTTTCCAGGAACAATAATGATGCTTTCAGCGTTTTTTGTTCTACTATCATTTTGTTCTTTGATTTTTATTACTTTTCCTACAACCCCTGAATAGATATGGCGTCCATAGAAGCCATTAGCCTCAGCAATTTTTTGTCCTACTGATACTTCTTCCCCTTCTATAACTACTGGACGGGCAAATTTACCATCACCCTGCTTTAGTGGAAACACTAATTGGTCAGAGAGTCCAGCTTCTTTTATCGCTTTATGCAGGGTGCTATTTTGTATCCTCTCTGTATATTCAGTATGAAGCAGATCATGGGACATTTTCCCTAATGGTTCTCCTAAGAACTCTTTATACAGTTCTTGTACAGCAGGATTTTCATGGGACTTTCGCAACGGTAGGTTTTTATCTACTTCATAGATGGCATCCATTCTAGCCTGTCTTTTCTCCTTAGTTGCTGGCAGTGGTTGACCTCCTCCTCCGATACAACCCCCAGGACAAGACATAACTTCCACAAAGTGATAAAAAGCATCGCCATTTTTTATCATTTCTAATAGTTTTCTAGCATTGGATAGTCCATGGCACACAGCTACTTTTACTTCCAGCTCTCCTACCTGTAAGGTAGCTTCTTTTATACCCTCATAACCTCTCACCTGTTGAAATTCTATTCCTCCTAATTCCTTGCCTGTGATCACTTCTACTGCAGTACGAAGAGCAGCCTCCATAACTCCACCTGTGGTTCCAAAAATTGCTGCAGCACCTGTAGAGACCCCGAGAGGATTATCAAACTCTTGCTCCTCCAAGCCTTTAAAGTCGATGTTAGCCTTTTTCACCATTCGAGCAAATTCTCTTGTAGTTAATACTGCATCTACATCTTGAATACCTGATTGACTCATTTCAGGACGACTAGCTTCAAACTTTTTAGCTGTACATGGCATCAGTGAAACTGAGAAAATATCTTTAGGGTCAATGCCAGCTTTTTTAGCATAATAAGATTTTGCTAATGCTCCAAACATTTGTTGTGGAGACTTGCAGGTAGATAAATTATCTAAATATTCCGGGTAATTATACTCCATAAACTTAATCCAGCCTGGACTACAGGAGGTAAACATAGGTAAGTTTTCCCCTTTGCCCACTCTATCTATAAATTCATGACCCTCTTCTAGGATTGTCAGGTCAGCAGTAAAGTTAGTATCAAAAACCTTATTAAAACCTAGGTTTTTCAAACTAGCTACCATTTGCCCTGTACTTACTCCACCAGGAGCAATACCAAACTCCTCTCCAATAGACACTCTAATAGCAGGTGCAGTCTGAGCAACTACATGTTTATTAGGATCTTTTAGCGCTTCCCATACTCTTTCCTCGTGACTTTTTTCTGTCAACGCTCCTGTAGGGCAAACCGTAACACATTGACCACACTCTACACATGCGGTATCCTTCAACTGTCTTTCATATTGAGGTGATACTTCGTCAGAAAATGGTGGCGTGACTTGATTAGGAAATCCATCATATTTAAAGCTTAAAATATCTGCTGTTTGAGTTTCGCTGCACACTCTTACACAACGACCACACAGGATACATTTTTGAGGATCTCTATTAATCCCTTCACTGCTGATATCCATTTTTTCTACCAAGCGTTTTACACTAGTAGAGGTAATATGATCCAAACCAAATTCTTTAGCTAGTGTCATAAGCTCACATTTTTTTTGCCGCAGACAGTGGTCACAATCAATTAGATGATTCTCTAATATGGATTCTAAGATATTCCTTCTAGCCTGCTTAATCTTTTTGTTGGATGAAATTATTCTCATTCCATCAGTGACTGGTTCAGCACAGCTAGGTATCATTTTATCTGTTGCTACATCCTTTACCATACAAATCCGACAACCACCGCTTTTTTGCACTTCTGGAGGAAAAATGTCCTTATGATGACATAGGGTGGGTATTTCTATCCCGGCTTTTTTAGCAGCTTCCAAAATGGTAGTGCCCTTGGGAGTGCTAATTTGTTTACCATCTATTGTTATAGTTAGCAACTTTATTCCCCTCCCTTATTTTGTTTATTCTTATTTTGTAAGTTCTTCACTTTCCGGGTGTGCAGAGCATTAAATGCCAATGCAGCTCCACCTGCCGCTAATACTAAAGGCTTAAATGGTATACCCTTCCAAATTTGAAGACTTATTGGAATTTTAGGATTGCGAGGCAAATTATATTTTTCAGGCTCATCTGTTAAAACCGTTAACACCTTCAGCCCATTTAATTCATAGTCACCGTAAAGATAGGCATTAGTATAACCCTGACTTTTAAGCTCGCTAACTCTCTTTTTGCCTAATTGCAACATTTCTCCTCTAGTACCAAATTTAACTGCTCTAGTGGTACACGCTTCAGCACAGAAGGGTTCCTGATCTTTTTTAATCCTACCAGAGCATAATGTGCATTTTTCAATGGTACCGTTTGCACGATCAGGTTGAACAGCATTAAATGGACAATTGTTAACACACCAATTACATGTAATACAGAGGCTTGAATTTATCATCGTCAGGCCATTTTCATCCTTCTGACATGCTCCAGTGGGACAAGCCTTTACACATGCGGCATCAGTGCAGTGAAAACATGCTCTTTTATCAAAATAATCTTTCACCTCAGGATATGCCCCAAAAGATAGCCTGTTGATTTTTGTTCTAAATACACCGTGCGGTAACTTATAAAGTTGTTTACAAACAACGGTGCATGCATTACATCCAGTACATAATGACTCATCAACTAACATCGCTGTATTTTCATAAGACATGAGCTTTACTGCCCCCTTTCATTTTTCTTTAAAACCCTTAACAAATCTGATTAGCATTACTGGTAAATCGTTTTCCTATAGCATGAAACAGTTGAAGGTTGTCCACTTTTGTTATGCCTTCCTGATACTTAAGCAAACATCTGTCATGCAAGCACCCGCTCCAGGATCTCTTAATTTCTTAAACTCTTCTACACTAAAATCTGGAATTAAGTCTCCATCATTGGCACCTTTTCCATCAGCAAGTCTAAGAGCCTTACTTCTGTGTCCAAAACCATGTTCGATCATGATGGTGTCAGGTCTAATTCCTTGGATGAGTCTTGCTTTTAGTTTGACTTCGTTAACTTTAGATTTTACAATTACTTCATCTCCATCTTTTATTCCCATTTCAGCTGCCTTATCAGCATTCATGACAGCATGATTCTCTGGAGAAATTTCATGAGCTATTCTATTATTTTGAGTTGCTGCCATCTTGTGGACAATTGGTCTATTGATTACAAAATAAAATGGGTATTCTTCAGATGGCATTTCAAGCTTAGGTTGCCAAGTAGGCAGCGGGTCAAAACCATATTTTTCAAAAACAGTTGCATATAGCTCAATTTTTCCACTAGGGGTATTAAATTCTTCTCTAGGCTCTAAAGCTTGTTCATCCCCCCAAAGACCAGTAGGGCTTTGCTTGAATTCTTCCCAGCTAGTACCTATTGCTTTGAGGCGCTCATCATCAAACTTACCACCTGAAACTCCTTCAAAATATCTCCCTAAGCCCATTTTATCCGCCAGCTCTAAAATAATAGAACCAAATCCTTTTGTATTGTGTAGTGATGTCTCACTAACTGGTAACCTTATAGCAAGCTGAGGATACATAGAATGATATCCCCTATTTGCAAAACTTGATGTTTCTAAGAAATGTGGTTCTGGGAAAACTATATCAGCCAATTGCACTAGCTCCGTAGGAATGATTTCACATACTACTAAGAAATCCAATTTCTTGAAAGCCTCTGTCATCCTCTTTGCATTAGGAAATGTCAGTGTGTTGTAGCCCCTTACCAAAGCTGCTTTTACAGGATAAGGTTTTTCATTTAGGATACCATCAGCAACTGTAGCCATATTACCTCTGTAATAAGTATGCATGATTGGCTCTTCATCCCATCCATCTATTCTTTTCGTAACCATATCAGGAAACGCTGGTGGTGGGAATATTGCATCCATTCCAGGTAACCTTGGGTTCCGTGGAAGCATGGCACCTCCTGGCCTATCTATGGTCCCTACAAGGGCGTTTAAAAGCACTTGTGATTGAGCCAATTTAGTACTGTTCACATAATTTGGTCCTGCTGCATCCCTCTTATGACTTGGTATATGAGCTGGAGGAGTTTGAGCAAATTCTCTAGCAATTCTTCTGATTACATCCGCAGGAACATCCGTTAGTTCCTCCGCCCATTCTGGCGTATACCTTCTAGCAAAACTTATAACTTCTTCAATACCAGTGGTGTATTTTTCAACAAACTCCTTGTCATATAGTTTCTCTTGAGTAATTACATGAATCATGGCTAATGTAAAGGCTAAATCAGTTCCAGGTTTAATAGGGATCCACTCATGAGCTTTAGATGCTGTTATAGACTGATAAGGATCTAACACAACAAGCTTTGCTCCTTTTCTAAGAGCATTCGTTACATTCTGCATATGCATATTTTTAGCCTTTCCTAGCAAATCGCAGCCAAAGGATAAAATATACTTGGTATTCTCCAGATCATAGGTCCAAGGCTTTCCACTCCCCGTTACCATAGCATGCCAAGCAGCCTCCTGAGTTGTAAAACAGGTACTTTGGTGGGCAATAAAGTTAGGCGTTCCGATGGCTCTACCCAATCTTTCAGAAAAAGGATGACTACGATGGAAAAAACTAATGGCATGTCCCCCATATTCTTCGCGAATTTCATTGAATTTTTCCGCTACCGTTTCAATAGCCTCTTCCCAAGAAATTTCTACAAATTTTGGGTCTTCATTTTCTCCCTTATTTGGATTTGTTCTTTTCATAGGCTGTTTTACCCTATCAGGGTCATATAGTGTTTCTAAAGTATTATAGCCTTTAACGCATAAGCGTCCTGTAGCAGCCTGATCATGAGGATTACCTTTTAAGTGAACCACTCGTCCATTCTGTACATAAGCTTGTATAGCACAGCCTCCACTACAAACACCACAGAAACTCGGAACAACCTTTGCACTTTCCTCATTTAAAGGAAGTGCATCCTGTTCTTGAGCTCTAACAAACTTAGGTACACCTAAGCCTACTCCAGCAGCTAATCCAGCACCTACAGTTGTTTTAATAAAATCTCTACGATCCAACTTGAATCTTTCGCGACCACTCACTTTGCTTCACTCCTTCCTAAAAAAATTAACAATTTTGGATAAGTATCTTTTTCTCAGACTCAATAAATTCAGCAGCATACTCCGCTACCTTTTTATAAAAGGCAGCATCTGTACTTTTTGTTATGTCCTCTAACAATTTTGGCATCCATTGTCCTATGTGATTGTTAAAAAAACGACGTACTAAATCATGCTTTTCCTCTTCAATCAAATGTGACATAAAATTTAATTCTGCTGAAATATGATCCTCTAGGAAGCCGCTGCTTTCATCCAGCTTGAATCCACATTGGTAATAAAATCTTTTTACCTCCAACCATGGTTCTTGCTTTAGCTGAAACTTCTCTCCCCTGTAAACAGACTCATAAGGTCTAACTCCTGAAGGGAGTAAAAACAAACTAGTGAATTCTACCTGCAAATCTAAAATTTGCTCTTCAGTTAGTAAAGGATCCATTACATCAGCCAACTGATTTGCCGCCTTGTTATTCCCTAAAAAATATGATAAGGAAGCTTCAATAATTTCCTTAGACTTTTCAATCGTTTCTAGATCAATCTTCTTATAAAACAAACTTGACAGCATGATGTAATTTAATCCTCTTAAACTTACTTCAGATATTGACACTCTGTCACCCCCTTCTAATCTGATGCCAACCCTCTGTCACCTCCTTTCAAGTTGAAACTTTATGAGCAAAAGAGTAGTGAAAACTTAACCTGTTATGGCTTGTCTCACAATCTTGACTCTCAGATCCTGTCAAATCTATTAAATGTTAAGTGCATTAACAGCAAAATACATATATTTCTTTATTCCTACTATGGATAATGGCACTAAATATAAGTGTATGTGCCAAATAACAATAAAAAACCCTTGCATATTAATTATTTTTATAGTTATAAAAATTTCTTATATATATTAATATATAATTATTCCATTATATATAAGTTCTAATTATACAACATAAGAACCTCTTATGTTGTACTCAACGATTTATTGTGTATAAATTATTTTTATATCTATAAAAATAATTTATATCATATGTGCATATGTCTATATGGTAATATTCATGGCCTTATATTCTCTCTGCTGGTTATTTCTATCTAGTGGTATGTCACCGATTTATTTACATATTGATATTCCATAATAAGTTGTAGAGTAACTCACTTTTTATTATTTGAATATCCATAAGTATAACTTGTTTTAATAAAATATTTTGTTCCTACTAACCTTAATGAGTGAATTAATTTAGATGAATAGTGATATAAATATAAATATTAGCATTATAATTTTTCATTTGTTTATGCTATTATATAATATTTTTTTGGATGTGTCTGTAGTTTTTGCAGCGTATAAGTTGTTTTTATATGCATTAGATTTTTTTATGCTATATTGGCATCTCTGTATATTTATAAACAAAGGGATTATCTATCTATATTTTTTCATTGCAAAACTACTGGATAAGGCTTATCTGATGGAACAATATCAATCCCTACTCTAAATAAAGGCTCTGTTAAACACTATTGTTGATTTTAGAGTTCTATTAGTTCTTGGGATTTGTCATCCTGTGGGAACCGAAGGATCTAAGACTCTTCGCTATGCTCAGAGTGACAATCACTCAGAATCTTATCATGATTTTATTTATATAATATCAACATCTATCTTTAAATATAGCCTAAATAAAAAAGTGATGATTTAAAGTAGGTCATGTAAGGGCTACTTCTTGAATAACACATTTAGGAAGAATTTCTTTGACTTATTAAAATCAGAATTTCTCTACCTCTTGGAGCTCATGTCGCTAAGATATTTTTCCAAAGATCTTGAAATTATCTAGATTAATACAGTAACAAAGGAATCAAATGCAAATTAAAAGGACTGAATTCGTTTCAATAACGAATTCAGTACCTAGAAAGTGTTGAGGCTTAAATAGTCTGTCAAAAAAATGAGTTCCTATCCTAGCTTATTTCATTACATTTAGTGCCTCTACAGCATTATAAGAGCTTCTGACAAAGGGACCGCTTGCTACATATTTAAACCCCATATTTAATGCTCTTTCTTTATAGTCATCAAATTTTTCTGGTGGTATGTATTCAACCACTTCTATATGTTCCTTGGTTGGTTGTAGGTATTGTCCCAATGTCAGAATATCACAATTTATTTTTATTAAGTCCTCCATGACCCTTATGATTTCCTCTTCCTTTTCACCCAAGCCCAACATTATTCCAGTTTTTATAACTATGCTTCCGTCTATATCTTTTACAGCTTTCAATATACTTAAAGATCTTTGATAATCCGCCTGTGGCCTTACCTGTTGGTATAAAGATGGAACTGTCTCTAGATTGTGATTGATAATTTCAGGCTTAGCTTTAATAATTTCTTTTAATGCCTGTAGATTACCAGCAAAATCAGGTATCAACACTTCTATTGTAATGCCTTTATTCAGATTCTTAATTTCATTAATGGTTTTGGCAAAATGTCCAGCTCCTCCGTCGAGTAAATCATCTCTAGTAACGGAAGTAATAACTACGTGCTTTAATCCTAATTTTTCTACCGCAATGGCAACATTTTGAGGTTCCTTTTCATCTAACTTTTCTGGTGACTCTTTTGAAACTGCACAAAATCTACAGTTTCTGGTGCAAGTTTTTCCTAAAATCATAAAGGTAGCAGTTTGGTTTTCAAAGCATTCTCCGATATTTGGACAATCTGCCCCTTCACATACAGTATGCAGAGATAGAGACTTTAGCATTTTTTCCATTGCATTTAGACTTTCTTGATTTGGTGCTTTTTTCCTTAACCAAGGGGGTCTATTTTTAATCATCTGTCAGAATCAGCTCCTCTAATGCTTCTATTTTTTCTTCTACTAATTCACAGTTAAAGGATTCTTGAAAGCTATTTTTTATACCAAGGTAAACTTCTTCTTTTTGAACATCCTCCTTAATCTTTTTGATGGAGGCAACACCCAATTCAGTGATACCACAAGGTTGAATCATTCTAAAGTGTTCTTCATTCACTGAATAGTTCAAAGCAAAACCATGGTAGGTAATCCAGTTTTTCACAGATATTCCCATAGCACATATCTTATTCTCCCCTACCCATACACCTCTATATTTATTTTTTCTACCTGCTAACATCCCCATATCTTTCAATGTTATGATGATCGTTTCCTCTAACTGTTGCAAATACCAATGGATATCTTGATGAAAGTGCTTTAGATTTAAAATAGGATAACCAACAATTTGTCCAGGACCATGATAAGTAATATTTCCTCCTCGGTCTGTCTCGTATAAATCTATACCCATAGAGGCAATATATTCTTTAGACCACAATAGATTTTCCATGCCACCATTTTTCCCAACTGTAAAAACGGGAAAATGCTCTACTAATAGAAAGAACCCCGCTATATCTTCACACTTTTTTATATAGTCTACAAGCATGTATTGTATTTTTAGTGATTTTTGGTATTCCATAATGTCTAGATTAATTAAACCAACTTTTTTCAAGGTTTTTCCCCCTTTGCTTTAGTAGGCCTTTTTTAGAGGTAACACATACAAATTAGGTTGTTTCCGATGTTATCAATAAATTTTTGACAATTTATAGTTGGACTTTTTTCTATGGGCTTATCTATATAACCACTATTTGAGGTTTTATAGATAAACCCACAGCCAGAGCTATGGGTTTATCCCTATATATAAGAGGGGGGAGAATTATCTTTTCACCACATGAATACAACTATCATAAACATCATGAGCTGCCTCCAAAACAGCTTCAGATACAGTAGGATGCCCATGAATGGTTGTTATTATCTCATCTATGGTTGCTTCTAATCGGATGGCTAGTGAACCCTCAGCAATCATATCTGTAGCCCTAGGTCCTGCTATATGTAGTCCTAAGACCTCGCCGGTTTTTGCATCTGCAACAAACTTCACCATTCCTTCAGTTTCCTGCATGATGAGGGATTTTCCATTAGCCATAAATGGGAATTTTCCAGTCTTAACATTATATCCTGCTGTTTTTGCTTCTTCTTCTGTTAATCCAACTGTAGCAATCTCTGGCTTTGTATATACACAAGAGGGTATTGTTTTAAAATCTATGGTAGCCTCTTCTCCCATAATGGTTTCCGCTGCAACGATTCCCTGAGCTGATGCAACATGAGCCAGCATAATACCTCCTGTACAATCACCAATTGCATAAATATTATTGATATTTGTCTGCATTTTTTTATTAATATCAATAGCTTTACCATTAAGCTTAATGCCTATTTCTTTTAAGCCAACATGGTCTGTAGAAGGCTTTCGACCTGTAGCTATGAGTACCTTCTCTGCCTGAATTTTTGTCTCTGTATTATCATAAGAAATAGAAACCTCTAATAATCCTTTGTCTTCTTTTATAGCCTTTACTTTTGTGTTGGTTTTAATCTCTACTTTGTTCTTTTCTAATTCATGCTCTACGTATTGTACAATTTCCTGGTCCATTGTATTTAGTATATTGGGTAGCATCTCTACTACCGTCACTTTTGATCCTAATCTGCTATAAATACTTGCAAATTCAGTCCCTATTACACCTCCGCCTATAATGCAGATGCTTTTTGGTATCTCCTCTAAAGAAAGCGCTTCATCACTATTGATTACATTCTCTAAAGTTGCTCCCTCTATAGGAATTTTTGTAGATTCTGATCCTACGGCTACAATAGCGTAATCAAAATCAATGATTTCTTTTCCTTCATCCGTTAGCTGAACCTCTAACTGATTTTTGCTAATGAAATGCCCTCTGCCATGCATTATTTTAACTTTATTGGAATTCAATAATGCTTTTACACCATCTACTAATTGCTTCACTACATTATTTTTTCTTTCCTGTAGTTTATCCCAATCTAGTCCTACTTTTTCAACCACTAATCCGATGTCATTTACTTCCTTCATGTGACTATATAATTCTGCAGTATGAAGTAATACCTTTGTAGGAATACATCCCACATTTAAACAGGTACCACCCAATGCTTCCTTCTCTATAATGGTTACTTCGGCCCCTAGTTGTGCTGCTCTTATGGCAGCTACATATCCTCCAGGACCTCCCCCAAGAACAGCTATTCTCATAGTATCCCTCCTAAAGCAGTAATTTCCCTGGTTTTTCTATATATTCTTTCACACGTGCTAAGAATTGTGCTCCTACTGCTCCATCTACTACTCTATGATCTGCTGTTAAACTTAGGTTCATCATAGGCTTTATAACTACTTTTCCATCTATTACCATTGGTGTGTCTATAATATTGTTAATTCCTAAAATTCCAACCTCCGGTGGATTAATAATTGGGGTGAAGGATTCCATCCCGAACATCCCTAAATTGGTTATGGTAAAGGTACCACCTGTATAGTCATCTTCTGTTAATTCATTGCTTCTAGCTTTTTCAGCTAGTTCTTTTACTTCCGTTGATATCTCTTTTAACCCTTTACTATCAGCAAGCTTTACAACTGGTACCACAAGGCCTTCCTCCAGTGCAACCGCTACCCCAACATTGGCATAATTCCTTAGTATTATTTCATCATTTTCGATAGAGCTATTGAGATATGGAAATTCTATTAAAGCCCTTGCCACAATTTTTACTAATAAATCTGTGTAAGTAACCTTTTGCTCATTTGACAATTGCTCTTTAAGCTCTTTTAAGTTAGTTACATCTGCCTTGAGATTATAAGTAACTGCTGGTGCCGTAGTCCAGCTTTGATGCATTCTATTGGCAATAACTTTTCTCATTTGATTCATAGCCACTCTTTTTTCTTCCTGTTTGCCAAAGGCTATGGTGCTTTGTTCTTTTACAAAGTTATAAACATCTGCCTTCATAATTCTTGTGTCTTTATGGATTTCTGTTAAGTCTACTTGCAATTCTTCCGCAGTTTTAACAGCCATTGGAGATGCCTTTACTTTTTTTGTTGAAGCTTCCATATGGGCTAAAACATCTCTTTCTACGATTCTACCTTTAGGACCAGTTCCAGTTATGATGGATAAGTCTAAACCGTTGTCTCTAGCTATTTTTTTTGCCAAAGGAGATGCTTTTATATCACCTGTGCTTACAACTGCAGTGCTTTTTTCTACAACTGCCTCATTTTTAGTATTTTCTTCATTGTCCTCTATGTCTTCTCCTAGATAATTGCTGATATCCTCGTTTTCTTCCCCGATAATAGCTACATTTTTTTTCACTTCACAGACTTGACCTTCTTGCACGAAAATCTTTCTTAAAACTCCACCAACAGTACTATTTACTTCATTGCTGATTTTGTCTGTAGAAACCTCGAAAAGTGCTTCGCCCTTCTCTACATAATCTCCTTCCTTTTTTAACCAATTAGTAATAGTTCCCTCTACCATAGTTAATCCTAACTTAGGCATTTGTATTAAAGTAGCCATATGATCCCTCCTTTTTCATACATGCTTAGTGATTCCCTTTTTCTTAGCTGCTGACCATTATTCTACATACCTAATAATGATGGTAGGAAGGTTGATATGAATGGTATGTAAGTAATTAAAAGCAAAGCTATTATGGAAACAACAACAAATGGAATCACCGCCCTGGATATTCTGCTTAAGCTAATTTTTGCAATGCCACAGGCGACATACAGGTTAACACCTACTGGAGGAGTAAATTGCCCTATGGCTAAGTTCACTGTCATAATGATGCCGAAATGAAGTAAATCTACTCCTATTACATTAAGGATTGGTATAAATATTGGTAATAAAATATAGTAGGCGCTAATTGCGTCAATAAAGCAGCCGGCTATTAATAAAATGATGTTCATGATAATCAAAATGATAAATTTGTTTGTAGTCATAGCCATCATCGACTGAGCAATTCCAGTAGCAATCCCTTGGGTTGTAACAATCCATGCGAAAACAGAGGCAGAGGATACGATTAACATAACTACCGCTGAACTGATGGATGCGTCCACCATTAGTTTGCCTAAATCCCTTATCTTTAGTTCCTTGTATATAAAAATCCCAACGAATAAGCCATAAAATACTGCTACACCTGCAGCTTCTGTAGGAGTAAAGATGCCTCCATAGATTCCACCTAGTATGATGACTGGTGTCATAATTCCCCATAGGGCTTCTCTAAATGACTTCCATAGCTCCGCTGGTGTGGCAACCTTAACATTCTTAAACTCATAATTTTTAGAAACAATTAGGCTTGCAACAATCAAAGATAAACCAAACAACAAGCCAGGAACAATTCCCGCAATAAATAGCTTTCCTATTGATACTTCAGCAACAACTCCATAGACAACAAATGCAATACTAGGAGGAATAATAATACCAATCGCCCCAGCTGAGGCTACCAATGCTGAAGCCATTCCTTTTTCATAGCCCGCATCATCCATTGCTGGAATCAAAATAGAGCCTAATGCCGCAACTGTTGCTGGTCCTGAACCTGAAATAGCCGCAAAAAAACAGGATGTGATAACGGATACAATTGCTAACCCACCCCTTAGATGACCTACAGCCTTATTTGCAAAGTCTATAAGTCTCTTGGAAATACCAGCTCGCTCCATAATCATCCCCGCCAGAATAAAAAACGGAATAGCCAATAGCGTAAACTTTGCTGTAGCTGAATACATGGTAAAGGAGTATATTGACAATGGTACATCAAATACAATTAAACTAATAATAGAAGATAAACCAAGTGCTACAGCAATGGGGATATTCATCAATAATAGTACAAAAAAGGACCCAAATAATGTTAACACTGAAAAACCCATTTATTCATCCCCCTTTTGCTTAAATGCTTCTATGCCGCCTACTAAAAAACCCAGCATACATAATGCCGCACCTATTGGGATAGCAGATCCAAAGATCCATTGTGGTAAGCCCAATGCAGGTGACATTTGTCCATATCGCGCCTGTGATTTTGTCATCAGATAGCCATAATATGCTAATAATCCAAATAATCCTGATGATATAATTCCTGTTAATAGACTCAATATTCTTTGGTTTGCTTCTGAAAGTCTATCAAATATAATCGTTAGCCCTAGATGTCCCCCTTTTCTTGCAGCTAAAGCAGCAGCAATAAATGTGTTAAATACAAAGAGGCCAATGGTTAATTCCTCAGTAAATGAAAAGGAAGCTTTAAAAACATTTCTGGATAGTACATTACCAAAATTGATGGTTGCCATTACTATTAAACTAGAAATCAATAGCCATTTGGCAATTTTCTCAATCCAATCATAAATCCTAATCATTTTGCTCACCACCTTTATTACAGTGACCTGCTATGCAGGCCACTGTGTGTTTTGTAATAAATCTTATCTAAACATATCCATTAATTCTTTACCAATAATCTCTTCATGTGCTTCATAAACAGGTATTACTTTTTGTCTAAATGCTTCGATTTGTTCATCTGTAAGCTCAGTTACTGTCATTCCTTGATCAATTAAGAATTGAAGGTTTGCAGCTTCTGCTTCTCTGTTTAATTGTACTTGGTATGCACTAGCTTCTTCAGCAGCTTCTGAAAAAATCGTTTGCAATTCTGGGCTCATTGAATCAAACTTAGCTTTGTTCATACCTAAAATCAATGCATCATAGGAATAGTTCCATAAAGATATTTGATCTTGTACTTCATACAGGTTACTGGAAACAATAATCGCTAAAGGATTTTCTTGTCCATCAATGGCTCCTTGTTGTAATGCAGTAAATACCTCTGCAAAGTTCATTACTGTAGGATCGGCTCCTAATGCTCTATATAGGTCTGTATACATTTGCATTGCAGGAATTCTGATTTTCATTCCCGCCATATCTTCTGGAGAGGCAATAGCTCTTCTACTATTGGTTACTTGTCTAAAACCGTTTTCTCCAAAAGCTAAAGGCTCAATTCCTTTTTCTCTAGTCAAATCTTTTATTGCTTGACCAGGTGCACCATTTAGAGCTGCGTCTACCATTTCGTTGTTTGGTAGAATCCAAGGCATTGAGATAACTGAATACTTAGGATCTAAAACAGAATAAATAATTGTGGAGTGATAGGATAAATCGGTTACACCATTTTGTAACTGCTCAATCCCTCCTGGTTGATTACCATTAGATAGTTGCTCATTTGGAAAAATATTAATGGTAACTTGACCGTCAGTTCTTTCACTTACTAACTCTGCAAATCTTTCAGCACCCTTGTACCAAGGTGATGTGTCAGCAGTGGTTACACTCATTCTTAAGGTCATTGCATCAAATTGACTACCTTGCTCTGCTGGCGCCTCTCCTGCATCTCCCCCCGCTGGAGCCTCTGGACTACTGGAACATCCTGCCATCAGTGAAACTACTAACATACAAACTAGTAATAACGTGATTCTCTTTTTCATACATTCTCCTCCTCTTAAATTGAATTTAAAGTTACCTTGATTTAAGCATAGGTTAACTTTATTAAAAGAAATTATAACATTTCTTTTATACCTTTGACAATTTCTTCTGTTTTAGGCCGATAAGCCTCTTCCAATGTTGGACTAAATGGTACAGGGGTATACTTGGCCCCTACCCTCACAATAGGTGCATCTAAATAATCTAGTCCCTCTTCAGCAACAATAGCAGCTATTTCTGCTCCAACTCCTCCGATTTTTACTGCTTCATGAGCAATCAATAATCTCTTTGTTTTTGCAACAGAATTTAAGATTGTCTCTTTATCGATAGGAGATATCGTCCTCAGGTCGATAATTTCTGCGTTGATTCCTTCTTTGGCTAATTCATCAGCTGCTTCAAAAGCATTTTGCATCATAATGGAATAGGATACAATGGTTACATCCTTACCTTCCTTCGCTACTTTGGCCTTACCTATTGGCACTAGTATTTCCTCATCCTCAGGTACTTCTCCTTCTTGTCTAAACAGATCCTTATTTTCAAAATAAATAATAGGATTATCATCTCTGATAGCTGCTTTTAATAACCCTTTTGCATCATAAGCATTAGACGGCGCTACCACTTTTATGCCAGGAATGTGTAAAAACCAAGCTTCTATACTTTGTGAGTGTTGGGCTGCTGCCGACCGCACTAATCCGTCTGGTGCCCTTATAACCATAGGTACAGTGGCCTGGCCTCCAAACATATATCTAATTTTAGCCATCTGATTAAATATTTCATCCATACATACACCCATAAAATCTGCAAAATGCATATCCGCAACAGGACGCATGCCTGCTAATGCAGCTCCTATAGCTGCCCCTATAATTGCTGTTTCCGAAATAGGAGTGTCTCTTACTCTATCAAAACCAAATTCTTGAGGTAAGCCTTTGAATTGTCCAAAGATTCCTCCCTGTCTAGCAATATCTTCCCCTAAAATAAAAACATTTTCATCCCTTCTCATTTCTTCCTGCATCGCTTCTAAAGTTGCTTGTGAAAATGTAATTTTTCTCATCCTACTCACCCCCTAAACGTATAAATCAGTGTATAGTTCTTCAACACCAGGAAACGGACTGTTTTTAGCAAAGTCAATAGCTTTCTCAATCTCAAATTTTATTTCTTCTCTTATTTCTTCAAGATCACTTTCCGTCATATCTCCAGAGGATAAAACCTTATCCTCAAATCGTTTAATTGGATCATTGCTGTCAAATCGTTCTTTAACCTCTTCCTTTGTTCTATACATTTCTGGGTCTCCCACAAAATGCCCTTTGATTCGATAGGTTTTTGCCTCAAGCAATGTAGGTCCTTCACCCCTTCTAGCCCTTTCTACTGCTGTTTTAGCAGCTTCATACACTTCAAAAACATCATTTCCGTCTACAATCACTCCTGGAATTCCATAGCCTACTGCTCGATCAGCGATGTCTTTTACTGAAGTTTGTGTTAAATATGGAGTAGTTGATGCCCATTCGTTATTTTCACATACAAAAATTACTGGTAATTTCCATACTGCCGCCATGTTTAATGCCTCATGGAATGTCCCCCTATTTGAAGCTCCATCACCAAAGAATACTACAGCAATATTATCGGTACCTTTCATTTGCTCTGCTAGAGCACCTCCAACAGCTAAAGTATAGCCGCCTCCCACAACGCCATTCGCTCCCAGCATGCCTACACTAAAGTCTGCTATATGCATCGAACCGCCCTTACCTTTGCAATAGCCAGTTTTTTTGCCAAACAGCTCCGCCATCATTCTGTCAAGCTGTGCCCCTTTGGCAATGGTATGTCCATGACCTCTATGGGTGCTTTGGATATAATCCTTATGGGTTAGATTTTGGCATACAGCTGTAGCAATGGCTTCTTCTCCAATGTATAGATGGACAAACCCAGGGATTTCTCCCTTTAAGGACATTTCATCAATTGTTTCTTCAAAGTAGCGAATGCTTACCATTGTCTTGTAAAAATCCTTTAGCAATGCTTTATCATACATAGCTGGCACCTCCTGAAATTTTTTATTTTTAGTTATATAAATATACTTGCTATATCTTGGCAGCAAATTTCGATCCAATCATTTTCATCTTCTTCAATCCCACGTTTAAAAATCACAATGTCAAGATTTCGCTTTTAAATGTTTGAATTTCAATAAAATATATCTATCCATCCATGAAGCTTAAACCACCAAAAACCTTTCCTGTAAAATATTACTACTTTCTTAATACCTTATTTGTTATATGCTTAATTGATATTTTCCCATTTTGTTATATAATGTGTTCCTACTCACATTTAAAATCTTAGACGCTTTTGAAACATTGCCTTTGCAGTACATTAATGTTTCAGTAATTAACTCCTTTTCCATTTCCTCTAAAGACATTAATTTTATCTTTTCTTGAAATCCTTCATGTTCTACTTCTTGACTATGCTTCTGCTTAATAGCTTCGGGAAGATCTTCAATAGTAATATGTTCTTCATCACAGATATTCATTGATCTCTCCAAGACATTCTCTAGTTCCCTTACATTGCCTTTCCAACAGTTGCCTTCCAATGCCTTTAACGCTCCTTCATTAATACCTTTTATTGCTTTACCAATTCTTTTATTAACCTTCCTGATAAGATGCAGGGTAATCTCCTTTATATCCTCTGGTCTTTCTCTTAAAGGAGGGATGTGAATGGTTAATACATTAAGCCTATAATATATATCCCACCTGAATTCGTCATTTTTACAAGCCTCATAAAGATTTTTGTTGGTGGCGGCGATAATCCTAACGTCCACACTAAAAAGATTATCTCCTCCTACCCTCACTATTTTTCTATCTTGTAATACCCTTAAAAGTTTTGCTTGTACACTTATAGGCATATCTCCAATTTCATCTAAAAAGATGGTTCCCCCATTTGCTAATTCAAATTTACCTGGTCTTCCCCCCTTGATGCCGCCAGTAAAGGCTCCAGAAGCATATCCAAATAACTCGATCTCAATTAATTCTTTTGGCATCGCAGCACAATTGATAGCAATAAATGGTCCATTCCTTCTAGCACTTCGATTATGGATAGCTTGGGCAAACAATTCTTTGCCCGTCCCACTTTCACCAAGGATTAATGTATTGGAAGAACTTTGAGCAGCTTTCTTTGCTGTTTTTATGCTTTGTCTTAGCTTACTGCTTTTACCAGCTATGTCATCAAAGGTGAAATTTGCCTTTGCCCCCACCATAGAATTTACCATTTTTTTTACATATTTTATTTCTTTGAATATATCTATTACACCGATTAACTCTCCGTCTTCATCCCAGATAGGTATAGCTGTTTTAAGCAGATGGTATCTACCTCCCTTAAAGTTCTCTAAAACATATTCACGATCTGTATAACCTTTTCCAGTATCTAGTACTTCTAAAATAATCGGCTTAAAGGGAACTAACTCTCCAACATGTTTTCCTATGCTTTCTTCTTTGTTGATACCCAGTATTCTGCTTCCTTTGTCATTTATATAGGTTAAGATTCCATTCTTATCGATGGTCAGAAAACCTTCAGTAATATTCTCAACGATAGCATTTTGGTATTTTGTCTGCTCTTGAATTTTTAAGGTTTTGATATGGTTCTTTATTTGATTTTCTATACCCTTTGCGGATGCAATGACCATCCCCAAGGCTTTTGTATTGAACTCTTTTGTGTATGTACTGAGGCATATTGCTCCCTTAATCTCTTCTTCGATCATAATAGGTGCAGCATAGCATGACCAGCTTTTATGACTAGGCTTTTGATGCTCATCACCACATACCTGCGCCGGGGATTTTTGTTTAATAGCAAGATTAATGGCTGACCTTCCATCCAAGCTTTCCTTCAACATTGCTCCTTTTACAAAATTTAAATCTTCTTTTGATTTTTGTAAAATGTATTCTCCCCCAACAATTTCTAACACAGTACCCTTTTTATCTGTTAAAATAATAACGAAATTTCTTTCTCCCATGAAGGATAATAAGTAATTCATAAAAATTTTAGCATTTTCTATTAAAACAAAGTTGTCTACTACTACTTCATCAAATATTTCCTTGGACATTATACAGTTATTGGTAATTTCCTCCTTAAACTTTAAGGGTTGTACCTTTTCTTTATCAATCATGTTAGCCTCCAATAATTTTTTTTAATTTAAACCATATTTTTCTCATATCAAATTTTAAAAACGTTTTCATCTATGCCAATAATTAAGTATTGATCGATAAAACAGCGTACAAATAACTAATTTTGAATTGTGGTCATGTTAAAAACTACTGTTAATTTTAATAAAATCATGCTGCTAGAAAGCACTAGAGTTTGTCAGATTCTTTGCTATTCTCATGATCTATAATTATTTCTTAGAATAAAATTAAAAGTTTTATGTATATTGTACAGATTTTTAGCACAACTATTTTTAAATATTGAAAATTTTTTGAATGTTCTTTTATTGTACTATTATATAACAATCTTTTTTAGAAGTCTACGAAATTTGGAATATTGTGTTAAAATTTTGCAATATTATGCTAAAAATATGGAATATTGTGTAAAGTTTTCGAGATGCTCTGTTGCAAAAAAACAAGCTAAGGAGTGCTCCTTAGCTTGTTAATCGTTAACCCATGTTTCCTTTTATATTTAAGTTTTACCTTTAACCTCTCATTACTAGACTAGACTACCAACAACATACTGTGTGGATAGAAACTTCTACATATACATTCTCATAGGCATATGTCCCTAAATTTTAATAGGATAAGAGCTGGATTTGCAACCCACGGTTTTGAGGAAAACCGTAGACCTTGTCTAGTAAAATTTATCTTTACAAAGGTTATGTGTATAGTAACAGTATTAATAGGATTGTTCTTTTGACTTATTTGATTACCTTTAAAGCTTCTATAGCATTATAGGAGCTTCTGACAAAAGGACCGCTGGCTACATATTTAAAACCCTTCTCCATTGCAGCCTTCTTATAGTAGTTAAATTTTTCTGGTGTTATATATTCAACCACTTCTATATGCTTTTTTGTTGGCTGGAGGTATTGACCCAGTGTTAATATATCGCAATTGATTTCTACTAAATCCTCCATTGCCTTTAAAATTTCTTCTTCTCTTTCACCTAATCCTAACATTAGTCCTGTTTTACTAATAATTTGTCCATCAATATTTTTCACAGTCTGTAAAAGATTTAGTGATCTTTCATAATTAGCTTCAGGTCTGACTTTATGATATAAGGAAGGAACTGTTTCTAAGTTATGATTGATAATTTCAGGCTTAGCCTTAATAATTTTTGTCAATGCCTTATGATTTCCATTAAAATCCGGGATTAGTACCTCTATTGTAATCCCTTTATTATAGCTCCTGATTTCATTAATAGTATTAACAAAATGCTCCGCTCCTCCGTCCTGTAAATCATCCCTTGTAACTGAGGTAATCACTACATGCTTTAATCCTAATTTTTTTACTGCTGCAGCAACGTTTTGAGGTTCCTTTTCATCTAATATCTCTGGTGCTTCTTT
The DNA here is from genome assembly GCF_900111615.1 of Natronincola peptidivorans. GTDB lineage: Bacteria > Bacillota > Clostridia > Peptostreptococcales > Natronincolaceae > Natronincola_A > Natronincola_A peptidivorans. Next base: position 124,847 of record NZ_FOHU01000004.1, read on the forward strand.
GGAAACAGCACAAAACCTGCAATTTCTTGTGCATGTTTTTCCTAAAATCATAAAAGTTGCAGTTTTGTTTTCAAAGCATTCTCCTATATTAGGACAATCTGCTCCTTCACATACTGTATGAAGGGATAAGGACTTTAGCATGTGATCCATTCTATGAAGGCTTTCTTGGTTTGGCACTCTTTTTGTTAACCATGATGGCTTATCATTAATCATATGTTTAAATCAACTCCTCTAATTTTCACTTTTTCTTCTATTTCTTCAAAATTTTATATATTCTTGCAGCTACTTTTATATGGAGCTAAGCTTTTCTTTTCAAAGCTTTACTCCTTTTCTTCTATGGGCTTATCTATAAAGCCTTTGCTCTATAGCTCTATAGATAAACCCACAGCTAAAGCCATGGGTTCATCTCTATATATATTAAGAGGGGGGGGATTGCCTTTTTACCATATCAATACAACTTTCACAGACATTATGAACTGCCTCAAAACAGCTTCTACTCCTGTGCAGATTATCCATGAATAGCTGTTATTGTCTTATTTATGGTTACTTCTTCTATTCTAGCTCAAAATAACACTATATATAGGAATAACGATTAGACTTATTAATGTGCTGATGCTTGCTATAACAGTTGCATATTTATAATCTGCATCATATGCTTGAGCTACAATTGCTATCAATGTCATTACTGGCATGGCTGCTTCCATGATAAAAACTCTTTTCATTAAAAGTGGGATTGAAAGATCCTTTACAAATATATACACTAAAAGTGGCGATACTATATATCTGCCTATCATGATGGCTGCCACAGATAAATCAAACTCAATATCTTTTAGATTTACTGAATAAATTACAATACCAATAAATAACAAGGATAATGGCGTAGTCAGCTGTCCTATATATGAAAATGTGTCAAAAACAAATTTTGGTGTTGAAATATTTAAAAGAATAACACTCATCCCTATAAAATATGCTATCAACGGAGGTGAAAAAATTCTTTTTACATTATCCCAACCTAAAAGCTTTCTTATACCCTTTTCTTTATCTTGCCTAATACTGTATACAATCACTGTCCAAAACATAATTGTATTTCCCATATAAAATAGTAACACATAAGGGAGGCTTTGCTGGCCAAACACGGAAATATTTACAGGAAGGCCTATAAATAATGTATTTCCCATGGCAAACATGCTGGCAAATAAACCTATTCTTTCAGTTTTTATTTTTAATAATTTTCCTACCAACATGCCGATCATGAAGGATAGGATCATTGTAATTATTGAAATTGCTAATCCTAGCCCAGATTCCATCAACATATCTTTGCTATAGGTTTTTATTAGATTTGAATATACTAACGCTGGTAGAGAAACATTTATTACTATTTTGGAAAATAATCGAGATACCTCTTGATTAAACATTCCTATATGGGTTAGAGCATAGCCTATTAGAATAATAAATAGTATGCTCAGTGCACTATGTAGGCCATCTGCTGCAATCACTAATGTTCCTCCTTTGTACAGGTGTTACTAATGTAAATAAGTCTTCTTTCATACCCTTCAATGCCATAATACCGGTTAAATCAATCTTTGATATCTTTTGAAATAAACTATTTACTTACGGTTTTAGAAATAAAAAGTTTTAATATTTAATTATATTTCTACCATTTATAATATTTCGTTTTTTTGCCGTTTTTTCCCTATAATAACATCTCTGAGTTTACATTATACTCTTTCTTCTTTTCCAAAAATTTTGGGCCAACAGCTCCATCAATGACCCTTGTGACCTGCTGGCTGTCCCTTTAATGTAGTTAGGTCTTATAATAGTATCTTCTTTAGCTTTAGGCTATATTAAAAGCTACTGTTGATTCTAAATGAAATCATGATGCTAGGAAGCACTAGGGTGTGTCTTCCATTCTACCTTTTCTACAATTCCTTAGGTTGGAAAAAGGAAAAACCGCTTTTTTCATCGTATTCTCTTGCCAATTTCATATCTTTTATTTCAGTAATCACGACTTCCATTGTAGCCAGGATAATATTTCCTTCTTCTAAAATGTGACAGCCGTAAACCTTCATATCACTATCACTTATTGTTCCATGAAGATGTATTTGAAATTTATCGTCTTCACTTTTAGCTACAATACCTTGTCCATTTAAAAATTCAAATATTCCAGTTTTTAATACGGGTTCGCTATAAACCATGTTAAAATAGTTCCCTTCAAATGGCAGTGCATATATAAATGCTGCTTCTTTTAAACTTCCTACGCATGTGGTAATGATCCCATTGTCAATGTCTCTTTTGCGACAAATTTCTTCAATAGATTTTACTAAATCACTACCAGGTAATAATCTTGCCATAATCACTCTGCCTTGAGTACCTTCAGCATCAATAAACATAGTTAACCCTCCATATTTCAAGTGATTTATTTTTAGTGATAAACATTGTATTGATTCTACTATTGGAAACCCTTATCTAATACCAAGGAAATTCGGTAACCATAAAGAAAGTTGCGGTATAAATGTAATCATTAATAAAACGATAATACTTGCCACAATAAAAGGCAGTACCTTTTTAGATATTTCCTGTAATGAAAGCTTTGAAATGTTACAAGCAACATATAGGTTGATTCCTACAGGTGGCGTTGCCAACCCTATTGCTAGGTTTACCGTCATGAACACGCCAAATACTACAGGATCTATCCCTAGCGTTCTTATAACTGGTAATAAAATAGGTACTAGAATATAGTAAGCTGAAATAGCATCGATGAAACAACCTGCTATAATGAAAATTACATTCATAATAAGTAATATTCCTATAGTGCTGCTGGTTAATCCCATCAAAGCATTCGCCATGTCAGTAGCAATCCTACCGGTAGTCAGCAACCACGCAAATACACTGGCATTGGCTATAATAAATAGTACTGTTGCAGAAGATATAGATGCTTTAACAAGTAATTCACCTAAATCTTTTATTTTGATTTCTTTATAAATAAACAGTCCTACAAATAAACCATAAACAACAGCAACACCCGCTGCTTCAGTAGGTGTGACAAAACCGCCATAGATTCCACCAAGAATAATAACTGGCGATAGAATTCCCCAAAACGCATCTTTAAAGGCCATAAATATTTCTTTTGTTGTGGCTTTTGGATAAGTTATTAGATTTTCATTATTTCTCATAACATAATAACTTGCAAGAATTAATGCAATTCCCATCAATAGGCCAGGAATAATACCTGCCACAAATAATCTACCAATGGAAACCTCCGCTAAAACGCCATAAACTACAAAGGCAATACTTGGAGGAATAACAATTCCAATTCCCCCGGCTGAAGCAATCAGTGCGGAGGACATACCTTTATCATATCCGGCATTCACCATTGCAGGTATAAGGATGGCTCCAAGAGCTGCAACTGTGGCTGGACCAGAACCTGAAATTGCTGCAAAAAAACAAGCAACAATTACTGTAACTATTGCTAATCCACCTCTGAAATGTCCTACTAAAACGTTAGCAAATTTAATCAGTCGTTTTGATATTCCTGCATATTCCATAATAATCCCTGCTAGAATAAAGAATGGAATCGCCAATAACGTAAACTTACCAATGGAAGCATACATAATTTGAGGAAACATGGAAAGAGGAAAATCAAATATTATTAGAGAAAGAATTGTAGATAGTCCCAGCGATATAGCAATGGGAATATTTAATAACAATAATCCAGTAAATATACCAAATAATACTAATGCCATCTTTATTTTCCCCCTTCCTTAAAAGCAATATAACTACTTTGTATAGCACGTATGATAATAAATAAAGCCCCAATAGGAATAGCACTACTTGGAATCCATGATGGAATACCTAGTACAGGAGTTGCTTGTGAAAATCTCATTTGAGTTCTAACCATTTCCATTCCATATTTATATAGAATTGCCATCAGGACAGTAGTAGCCAATGCTCCTAATATTCCAACATACCTTTGCATTTTTTCAGGCAGTAAGTCTGTCAACACACTTAACCCCAAATGGGCGCCATGTTTATAAGCTACGGCAGCAGCTAATATGCTGTTCCAAACAAATATGATAATTACAACTTCCTCTGTAAATGACCAAGAAGCTCGCAAGAAATATCTAGACAATACATTGCCAAAGTTTATAATAACCATGATGGCTAAGCTCACACCCAAAAAATATTCCTCGATTTTATTCAAAAACTTCAATGAGTTCCTCCCCCTTTCGATCATTAGCATATATTTATACTGTCAGCATTTATTGTTTATAGATCAGAACTAGATAAAAATAATGTTTTGTTGTTATCTATAACCTCAAATTTATTTTTTTAATTACCTAGACTGTTGAAACCAACAGCCTAGGTGAAAAATAGCCTACTTTTCGTAACCGAATGCTTCTAGTAATTCTAATCCAATGATACTTTCAAAAGCATCATAGATTGGTTGTACCGCTTCTCTAAATACAGCAATTTCTTCTGCTGTCATTTCATAAATTTCCATGTATTCATTTAAATATTCTAGGTTTTCTGCATTGATCTCTCTAGCTCTTTGCTTCTGGAAATCCATTGCTTCAGTAGCAGCCTCTTGGAAGATTACTTTGTCTTCATCACTTAATGAATTCCATACATTCTCACTTACAGTCATCATTAATGTATCATAAGAATAATTCCACATTGTCATATATTTTTGAACCTCTTCTAATCTAGCTGAGGTTATAACATCTAATGGATTTTCTTGTCCATCAATGGTTCCCATTTGTAGGGATGTAAATACTTCTGAGAAGTTCATAGCAGTTGGGTCAGCTCCTAATTCGCTGAATAAATCAACATACATTCTGATCCCTGGTACTCTTAATTTTAAGTTGTTCATATCTGCAGGCGTTGTGATTGGTCTTACATTGTTTGTTACTTGTCTAAAGCCTGATTCCCCTAATGCTAATGGAACAACACCTTTATCCCTTGCTAAATCAAACAGCATTTCTTTACCTGGACCTGATAAGGCAGCGTCAGCTTCATCATAGGAAGGAATCAACCAAGGCATGTTTACAACTGTAAATTTAGGATCTATTCCTGTCCAAATAATAGTTGAGTGAATATCTAAATCGGTAACACCTGATTGTACCATTTCAATACCTCTTACAGTATCTCCACCTGATAATTGCTCATTTGGATAAACATCAACAAGATATCTGCCATTTGTTCTCTCTTCTAATAATTCACCAAATAATGTTGCACCCTCATACCAGCTTGAATTTTCTGATACTGTGATACTCATTCTTAAGGTTTGCGGTCTTGCACTTTCATTTCCTTCTCCACCTGAAGCAGGTGCTTGCTGCGAACAACCTACTGCAGCCATTAAAATCATTAGTACTGCAACAATTAAAGCTATCTTTTTCTTAACCATAAATTCTCCTCCTCATATTTTGAATGGTTTTATATTTAATCCCTTTAAGGAATTAAAACAATTTTGTTGCCAATGCCGGCTTTCAACAATTCAATCGCATCTTCAAATTTTGCAAGAGGCATTGTATGGGTTATCACAGGATTTATATTTAATAGTCCTTCTTCAAGCATATTTTCCATCCTGATCCAAGTCTGAAACATTTCTCTCCCATGTATTCCTATTATTTTAGCCTCTTTAAAAACCACATCAGGGCCTAAATCTAAAGAAATCGGGGCTGAAGGTAAACCGATAAGAGCCACCTCTCCGCCTTTTCGTAAATATTTAAACCCTTGGTTGATTGCTTGTGTGCTTCCTGATGCATCTATAAATCCATCAACGCCAACACCATTGGTAATCTCCATAACCTCATTTACAACATCTATATCCTTGGGATTGATAGCTATATTGGCTCCAATCTCCTTTGATAGCTTTAGTCGTTCTTCCATCACATCTATAGCGATAATACATGAAGCACCCATTGCTTTGGCTGAAGCAATGGCAAATAAGCCTATTGGACCACATCCTATAACAGCAATTTTCTTTCCTGATACTTCAATATCCAAAGTTGATCTTATTGCAGTGCCTAAAGGTTCTAATACAGCACCTATTTCTGGACTAATGGTATTAGGGATTTTTCGGGCACAAATGGCTGGGATCTTTGTATATTCAGCAAAACATCCATCTGTATGCACACCAAAAATCTGCAAATTACCACAAATGTGTTGTTGACCATTATTGCATTGATAACATTTCCCACATGGAATGTGGGTTTCTCCTGCTACATAGTCCCCAGGATTAAGGTCATTTACTTGAGACCCCACTTCTACAATTTCTCCACTAAACTCATGCCCCATAACCACCGGCATATGAATACCAGCATTTTCTGCCCATGTGTTCCAGTCATAAATATGCAAATCTGTTCCACAAATTGCAGTGGCCTTCACCCTCACAAGTACGTCTTTTGGACCTAGCTGTGGTATTTCAATTTCTTCCAATTGAGCTCCTATTCCAGGACTTTTTTTTACTACAGCCAACATCTTCTTTTTCATACTTTATGACCCCCTATAGTTTTCTAATCAAGCATTATGCCTCCATCCACATCAGTAATTTCACCAGTTATATGCTTTGCCATATCAGAAGCTAGAAATAGTGCAACATTGGCAACATCTTCTGGGTCCGCAAATCTCCTTAGAGGTATAGTATTAAGAAAGTTTTCTCTTTTTTCACCAGTAAAATCATCAAGCATTGGTGTGTTGGTTGGCCCAGGACAGATGGCATTTGCATTAATTCCATAGGGGCCTCCTTCTCTGGCTAATCCTTTTGTCATCCCTATAACACCAGCTTTAGAAGCAGCGTATAATGTGTTTCCAAATATACCGCCGCCTCTTTTTCCAGCAACAGAAGCAATATTAATAATTTTCCCATACTTTCTAGCGATCATTTGTGGGAAAACAGCACTACATGTGTTGAATACACCTTTAAGATTTATATTAATCATACGGTCCCAATCCTTTTCGCTAGAATCTACAAAACGTTTAGTGTCAACGATTCCAGCATTGTTGATAAGAACATCAATTTTGCCATATTCTGCTGTTATTTCATCAATGGTCTTTTTTGTTTCTTCAGCGTTAGATACATCTAGCTTATAGACCTTGGCATCAAATCCTTCTTTTGTAATTTCATCCTGGACCTTCTCAGCTAGTTCTTTATTTATATCCATTATGATAACCTTTGCCTTAGCACGAGCAAAGCTTAAAGCAATGGCTCTCCCTATACCTTGACTTCCGCCTGTAATTACCACTACCTTATCCTTAAAGTCCATATCTATATACCTCCAAATTATTGATCTGATTTTTCTTAAAATCATTTCTTTTACACTATGAATGGCACCTGATCCTATTGATCGTCAGCTGCAGTGATATATTCTCCTACCTTGGTCACTTGCAATATCTCAAATATATCTTGTTTCCTTTTCTGTGGTATGTACATAATCCCATCCTATATCAGGTTGCCCCTCTGCCGCTTGTACTAATTTGTTAGCTATTCTATCTAAAATAGCAATTATCATGCCAAGTATTATTCCTAGAAAAAATGTGGTTTTATGAGGTTCTTCAATGTTCTGTTAGATTTCATTCTGCAAATAATCGTATTCTTAATATCGTAAGTGCCAAAAAAATAAACACTTTTTATATTGAATCCTCTTCAAGTAGTTGATCTTTTCACTTTACACAGATAATGCACAATTTTTGAGCATTGCTCATTTTTTGTACATCTGCTACAAGCTACTAAGTTGAAATTTCTTTTTTATTTTTGGCTATGTTAAAGATAAGTGTTGATATTATATAAATAAAAACATGACGAGATACTGAGTGATTGTCACTCTGAGAATAGCAAAGAGTCTTAGATCCTTCGGTTCTCTCAGGATGACAAATCCCAAGAATTAACAGAATGCTAAAATCAGCAATAATGTTTAACAGAGCCTTATTTTTATATTTCGATATAGAGTATATTTCTTTCACAGTTTTTACTGTTATAATGGATCTTGCTTAGATAGACTTTCTAATTTTTCAAATAATGCCTCTTGTTCTAGAATTTTATAGTCAAAATGAAATGAAGCAGCAAAATGCTTGATAACATGCTTCATTACTATTTCCATATCCTGATAACAATCTAACTCTTTTTGGAGAGAAGTCACGCCTCTATCTGTAAAGCCGCATGGATTGATCCATTGGAAGTGTTCTAAATTTGTATTGACATTGAAAGCAAATCCATGCATAGTTACCCATCGCTTTACACTGCAGCCTAGAGCAGTAATTTTATCATTTCCAATCCAAATCCCTGGATGCCCTTGACTTCTATTGCTCAGAAGCTTATACTCTTCCTGAAGCAATTGTATAAATACTTCCTCTAATCTTCTGACATATTCTCTGACATCCTTACCGAAATAATTTAAGTTTATAATAGGATAACCAACAATTTGTCCAGGGCCATGATATGTTACGTCTCCACCTCTGCTGCTTTGATGAATATCAACCCCTTGATCCGCAAGAAACTCTTTGTTCACTAGGATATTGTTATTGTTTTTTCCGTTTACCCCTATCGTTATTACAGGAGGGTGTTCCAAAAGTAATAAAATATCCTCTATTACTCCCTGTTGATTAAATTCATTAATTTTCAACTGTAAATCAAGAGCTGTCTGATATTCAACTACTCCAAGTTTCACAACATTGAGCTTCATAGAAGTCCCCCTCCAATAACACTAAACTTTTAAAATTCTGGTAATTTCTCCTTCAGGTTGCACTCTATACATTCTGCTTCTTAATTTCTACCTTCATATTTTTTTCATATACTTTAGCTATAGCACTATGGTCCTCATCAATTTTACCTTCTGCTTCCATTTGATCCATATAATTTAAAATCATTTTTGACATAGGTATTTCAACACCTAATTCTTCCGCCAATTGAATTGCATTTTGAAGATCTTTCTGATGCACTGCAATTCGTGCACTTGCTTCAAAATTTCTATTAATTATTTTTGGTGCCTTAGCATTTAGTACTTCACTTCCTGCAAATCCACCCTTTATAGCATTAAAAAGCGCTTCAGGATCCAATCCTGCTTTTGCGGCAAAGGCAAAGCTTTCACCGATAGCTCCAATATTGCATCCAACAATCATGTTATTGGCAAGCTTTGCAATACTACCGCAACCTGTTGCACCCATATAAGTTACTGAACTTCCTAAACAAAGAAGTAAAGGTTTAATTTCATCAAATATTTCTCTGTCCCCCCCACACATAAGGGCAAGGGTTGCTGCAATGGCTCCTGCTTCTCCTCCGCTGACTGGCGAATCAATAAGTCTGATCTCATACTCCTTTGCCTTTTCATACATTTCTCTAATCACATTAGGGGCTGTTGAACTTAAATCTACAATAATAGTACCTTTTCTTCCTGTATCAATAATCTGCTGTATACTTGATTTTACTAGATTATTAGTGGGAAGACAAAGGAAAATAATGTCACATGAGCTACAGACTTTTTCTGCATGATTTACAGCTATTCCACCTATTTCCTCAAACATAGTTCTTTTTTCTTCAGATATATCGAAGCCCATAACAGACTGCTTGCCTTTTTTTAACATATTAACTGCCATAGGCAGTCCCATGACTCCTAGACCTAAAAATCCGATGTTTTTCAAGTGTTGTATAACTCCTCTCTAATGGGGAATTTTGAAGGAACAATTTTCATAGTTCCTTATCTATTTCAGCAATAGTGTCAAGTGTTCATTAACTTAATGGTGGCTATGCACAAATTAATCCATATGTGAACCACCATTAATATCGATTTCTTCACCTGTAATATAGGAAGACTCTTCTGATGCTAAAAAGGCAACTGCTGCTGCAACTTCTTCAGTTTCACCAGGCCTTCCCATAGGTATTGCGTCAATAATGGTTTCTACCAAATCTTCAGGCATAGATTTCCATATTTCAGTATTGATAAGCCCTGGTGCCACTGAATTAACCGTTATTCCATCCTGTGCAACTTCACGAGCTAAGTTTTTAGAAAAGCCAAGGACAGCAGCTTTTGAGGCTGCATAATGTGCTCCACCAAATATGCCGCCGCCTCGTTTGCCTGCAACGGATGAGATGTTGACAATTCTTCCATATTTTTGTTTCTTCATAGTTTTTAATACAGCTTGTGAACACAAAAATAATCCAAACATATTTACATTAAACATCTTGGTCATATCCTCAAGGGTCATATCTTCAACTGTGATTTTTTGCGAAATACCTGCGTTATTTACTAAAATATCTATTCTACCAAATGTTTTGAGGGTTATTTCTACCATGGATTCTATTGAGCTTCTGTTGGTGACATCTAACTCTATACCTATAGCTTTTCCACCAGCATCGTTAATTGTCTTTGCCACGTTATGCACACCTTCTAAACTTACATCTGCGATTATAACCGTTGCTCCTTGTTTCGCAAGTGTTGTTGCTATTGCATAGCCGATTCCTTTTGGGGAACCACTACCTGTAATGATAGCAACTCTATTTGTAAAATCCATCATGATCCAATCCCCCTTGCTTTCATTTATCATTAATAGCCTATTTTTCCCTTCAAACTCCTAGAGTTGATTTAATTAGGCATATGGATTGCTCTTTTATCTACAGCCAATGCTGCTTCTCTAACAGCTTCTCCTACTGTAGGATGTGCATGAATTGTAGCAATTACTTCATCAATAGTAGCCTCTAATCCTATTGCTAGAGCACCTTCTGTTATCAAGTCAGTTGCTCTTGGTCCTAGCATGTGAACACCTAGTATTTCTTTGTACTCTTTACCTGCAATAATTTTAACGATTCCTTCCTCGCCACCCATAATAAGTGCCTTGCCATTTGCCATTAATGGGAATTTACCAACTACATAGTCTATCCCTTGTTCCTTTGCCTGTTCTTCCGTTAAACCTACAGAGGCAAATTCAGGATTGGTATATACGCAAGAGGGATTTGTTTTAATGTCAAATGTACTTTCATGTCCCAATGCATTTTCTGCTGCAATCTCACCCTGGGCAGATGCAACATGAGCTAACATAATTGGTTCTGTGCAATCGCCAACGGCATAAATTCCTTGTATATTTGTTTCCATTTTGTCATTGGTAATGACCCTTCCTCTTTCACTTTTGATCCCTGCTGCGTCCAATCCAATAGCATCTGTATTAATTTTTCTTCCAACAGAGATCAACACTTTTTCACCGCCAATGATTTTGCTTGTCTGATCCTTCATCTCCACTGTGATTTTGGCTTCTGTTCCATCATCTTTTATAGCTACAACCTTAGCTTCTGTGTAAACATCTACACCCTTTTTGGCTAGTATTGAACGTAGAATTTTTGCAAGCTCTTTATCCATCATTGGTAATATTTCATCTTGCATTTCAATAATCGTTACCTTACAGCCCAAAGTGCTGTACAGAGTTGCAATCTCAACACCAATTACACCACCACCAACAATAACCATTGATTTGGGAACCTCCTGCAGCTCTAAGGCACCCGTGCTGTCAATACATTGCTTTGCTTCTATTCCAGGGATGGGAGGCATTAAAGGTACTGAGCCAGTAGCGATGATAAACTTATCTGCCTTTAGTGTTTCAACATCACCCTTTGTTGTCTTCACTTGAATTGTATCCTTACTAACAAATGATGCTAATCCTGGAATGATCTTTACCTTATTTACTGCCAGCAGCCCTTCTACGCCGCCTACTAGTTGCTCTGTTATAGCCTTTTTTCTCTCCTGTGCTTTTCCAAAATCAAGCTTTACATCTGTTATCACACCATATTCTGCACCGTTTTTAGCTTCCTCATATATTTCTGCTGTATGGAGTAAGGCCTTTGTAGGAATACACCCAACGTTTAAGCAGGTACCACCTAAATACTTTTTTTCTATTAATGTAACTTCTCCACCTAGTTGAGCAGCTCTTATGGCGGCCACATAACCTCCTGGACCTCCACCGATTACAACAATCTTTTTTTTATCATTATTCATTATAAAATATCCTCCTTAACAGAAAACAAGATTCTCTTTTTAGAAAGACTATAGCTAAAAAAGCCGTTATTCCCTCTTGTATGCCCTTTTTTAAAAAATCTGTCTAGAAATAACGGCTTATTTTTATTTTGACGGTAGTCTTCTTTTATTCTATAGATACATTTGGTCTGGGTCCTCTAAGTAGCCCTTAATCATTTTAAGCAACTCTGCTGCCAATGCTCCATCTGCTATCCGATGATCAAAGGATAAACTAAGTGTCATCATGGAAGCAGGAACAATCTCATCATTTTCATTTACAATTGGTTTTTTTACAATCCGTCCAACACCTAAAATAGCACTTTCAGGCAAATTAATGATTGGCGTAAATGCATCTACATCATAATTTCCAAGATTGCTGATGGTAAATGTTCCTCCTGTCAATTCATCTCCTAAAAGATTGTTTTCTTTTGCTCTGGCTGCCAGATCCTTTACTTCTTTGCTTATGGCTTTAAAGCCTTTACGATCAGCATCCTTTACAACTGGAACAATTAATCCTTCTTCTAAGGCAACTGCTACACCAATATTAATTTTATCGTGGATAATAATATGATCCTCTTCGATAGAAGTATTCATCATAGGTATATTTCTAAGGGCAGTTGCAATCATTTTTACTAGAATATCTGTATAGCTTAACCTCACCTCTGTATTTTTCTCGTTCAACTTACTTCTAAGGGCAATTGTTTTATCCACATTCACCTCAGTGGTTATTGTAACATGAGGAGCATTATGCTTACTTTCAGTCATTCTCTTTCCAATAACCTTACGCATGTTCGTTAATGGTTTGATAATATCTGCATCTTCCTTAGGTATATAAGCTGGTGCTTCAGATGCCTCTGGAATCTCCTGTGTTTGACTTTCCACTACATTTTCTTCATATGCTAAAACATCCTTTTGCACAATTCTGCCACCGTGTCCAGTGCCTGTAATTTTAGCTAAATCTATTCCCTTCTTTGATGCGATTTTTTTTGCTAAAGGTGAGGCCTTAATCCGACCTCCTTTCGGCTTTTCTTGTATTTGAGGAATAATCTCTTCCTTTTCTTCCACATTAGACGTCGCTTCCTCTTTAGGAGTATCAGTATCTATGGTAATTTCTTCATCTGCTGTTCCTACAATAGCTACCAAACCTTGAACAGGGATTTCCTCTCCTTCTTGTGCACAAATAACACGCAGTACACCGTCTACTTCACTTTCAATTTCACTGTTTAATTTATCTGTAGTGATCTGTACAATAGGATCGCCTTTTTTTACAGTATCACCTTCCTGTTTTAACCATGCCCCAATCACACCTTCTGTCATTGTCAAGCCTAATTGAGGCATTCTAATCTCTGTTGCCATATCATTATTCCTCCTCTTATAACTTGAAATTAACTGCTTTTTTCACCGCTTTAACAATGTCATTTGGATTTGGGAAAAAGGCATCTTCTAAAGGCGGGCTAAATGGTGGAACCACGTTCAACCCCGCCACACGCTCCACAGGAGAATCCAGCTCATCAAATAGTTCTTCCATAATTTGAGAAGAGATCTCTCCTGCAAAACCACTCCTCTTGTTACCCTCCTGTACTACGACTACATTATGGGTTTTAGAAACGGATTTTTTAATGGTTTCCCAATCTAAAGGCACTAGGGAACGAAGGTCAATAACCTCTACATCTATGCCATCCTTTTCAAGTTCTTTTGCCGCTTCTAGTGCGAAAAACACCTGCCTTGACCATGTGATAATTGTTACATCCTTACCCTCACGCTTGACATCTGCTTCCCCTATAGGAATTATATGTTCCCCTTCAGGAATTTCGCCCTTCGCAGCGTAAAGTAGCTTATGCTCTAAGAAAATTACAGGGTCTTCATCTCGAATAGAAGCTTTCAACAGTCCCTTTGCATCCGCTGCTGTTGAAGGTGCTACAACCTTTAATCCTGGTATATTTGTAAAAAGTGTTTCTAAACACTGAGAATGTTGGCCTGCGTTACGTCTTCCAGCTCCCATTGGTGCTCTGACTACCATTGGTATATTCACTTGTCCACCTGTCATATAACGCATTTTAGCTGCTTGGTTCATAACAGGATCCATTGCTACTCCTATAAAATCTACATACATCAATTCAACTACAGGACGTACCCCACGCATTGCTGCGCCTACCGCCATTCCTGTGAAGCCTGATTCACATATAGGTGTTTCTATTACTCTGTTAGGGCCAAATTCGTCTAAAAAGCCCAGTGTAATACCAAAGGGGTTACCCATTTTCCCCAAATCTTCCCCTACAACAATAACATTTTCATCTCTTTGCATTTCTTCATGTAATGCTTCTCTAATTGCTTTGCTGGTACTTAATGTTCTCACCGAATAACACTCCTTTCGTTATCTGATGCATATACATCCAATGTAACTTCACTAGCATCTGGATATGGGGATTCAGTTGCAAATTCAGTAGCTGCTTCTATTTCTTTGTCCATAGCTTCTTCAATTGCATCTAATTCCTCAGCTTCCATTCCCAATGTAAGTAAGTGGGTTCTAAAGCGATCGATAGGATCCTTCTTTTTCCACTCTTCAGTTACTTCTTTAGAACGATACTCTGCAGGGTCACCCTCATAATGACCTCGCATACGATAGGTTTTACACTCTACAATAGAAGGACCATTGCCTTCACGTGCATATTCAACAGCTTCTTTCACCGCTTCATAAACTGCTAAAACATCGTTTCCATCCACCGTTTTTCCAGGTATATCATAAGCCTTGGCACGTACAGCAATATTATCTGTATTTGTTACCGTGTTAATGTCAACAGAAACACCATATCCATTGTTTTCACAAAGATATACCACTGGAAGCTTCCAAGCTGCTGCCATATTAATAGACTCATGGAAGGTTCCATGGTTTGATGCAGAATCACCAAAGAAAGCTAATGTAACCTCATCAGTATTTCTAATTTTTGATGTTAATCCTGACCCTGTTGCGATTGGTATTCCTGCACCTACAATGCCGTTTGCACCTAATATCCCTAAACTAATATCTGCAACATGCATAGAACCGCCTTTACCTCGGCAATATCCTGTGACTTTTCCAAACAACTCCGCCATCATTTTGTCAGTTTTTGCTCCTTTTGCAATACAATGTCCATGACCACGATGGGTTGATGCAATGAAATCCCTTTTTTCTAATGCTTTTGAAGCACCAACCGCAGCAGCTTCTTGACCAATGCAAGTATGAATATTTCCTGCAAGCATGCCTTTCATAAAACATTCTGTTAATTTGGTTTCAAATTTCCTGATCCTCAACATATCTTCATACATATGAAGAAGCATTTCCTTTGAATATTCTTTTTTACTCAAAGTAAACTCACACCTTTCTAATAAGATTTGTTATAATTATTTTTCTTTAATTATAAACCATTGGAAAATCAATAAATTAAGTGATTGTATTTTATGTCTTCATTTTGTTTGTTTTGATATTTTAATCACATATAGTAAGTTTAAAGCAATTATCATGCCAATCAAACTTAAATCAAACAAAAAAAGTGGATTTAAAATCCACTTTGCAACTTTTTTTATAGAAATTCAATCACTTTAGCAATTCAGGTGTATTCAATTTTTTTAAAATTTAGAGGTTTTTACAGTGTGCTTTTTTTAGTTATTATACTTTTCTTGCAAATAAAATAGATTTTTCTGCTCAAATATTGAGCATATCGTCAGCCTGCCTGCTATTTCAAGCCTTTTCCCTTTATGCTCAAAATTTAAACACTGTTAGTATTTTTAGCAATCACAAAACATATCACTGAAAATGCTATTGTGAACCTACAAATCATTTTTTATCTAAATGGTCAATCTATATTTTTCCATCTTATTATATAGTGTATTTCTGCTGACACTCAATACCTTGGAAGCCTTTGAAATATTCCCTTTACAATGTATCAGTATTTTTTCTATTAGTTTACGTTCCATTTCCTCCAAGGACATGATCTCAAAGAAATCTTCATTATTATCCACTATCATGCTCTGTTCAGAGATAATGTTTTCTGGCAGCTGTTGGATATCTATTTCATTTCCTTCACAGACATTAATGGCTCTTTCTAAAATGTTTTCAAGCTCTCGAACATTGCCCTTCCAAGAATTACTTTTAAGTACATTTAATGCGCTTTCAGTAATTCCAGTTACCACTTTCTCCAATCTCTTATTTATTTTTTTAATAAGATGTAGTGTTATGACTTCGATATCTTCCTTTCTTTTCCTGAGGGGTGGTACATTGATTGTTAAAACATTTAATCGATAGTAGATATCCCATCTAAATTCATTTGCCTTACAAGCCTCTTGTAAATTTTTATTGGTAGCAGCAATTATACGAACATCTACTTTAAAAACATTATCTCCCCCAACTCTAACTACTTTTCGATCCTGCAGCACCCTCAACAATTTTGCCTGTACACTTATAGGCATATCTCCAATTTCATCTAAAAAGATTGTCCCACCATTTGCCAGTTCAAATTTCCCTGGCCGTCCTCCTTTTATCCCGCCAGTAAATGCACCGGCAGCATATCCGAATAATTCGCTTTCAATTAATTCTTTTGGCATTGCAGCACAATTTATAGCGATAAAAGGTCCATTTCGTCGAGAACTGTGGTTATGTATAGCTTGGGCAAACAATTCTTTCCCAGTTCCACTTTCTCCTAGGATCAATGTGTTGGATGAGCTTTGAGCAGCATTTTTTGCAATCGCGATACTCTCCTGTATTTTACTGCTGTCACCAACAATATCATCAAAAGTAAAGCTTGCCTTGGCTCCTAGCATACTGTTAACCATCTTTTTTACATACTTTATTTCCTTAAATATATCAATCACACCTATTAATTCACCGTTCTCGTCTCTAATAGGATTTGCAGTTTTTAATAAATGGAATTTTTCACCCTTATAGTTTTCTAAAACATACTCCCTGTCAGTGTAGCCTTTTCCAGTAGATAAAACCTCTAGAATAATTGGTTTAAAGGGAACTAGATCTCCTATATGTCTGCCTATGCTTTCTACCTTATTGACACCAAGTATTTTACTACCCTTTTCATTTAAATAAGTTACAACTCCTTTATTATCAATCATTAAAAAGCCTTCAGAAATATTTTCTACAATCGCACTTTGATACTTCATTTGCTCCTGAATCTTTAAGGTTTTAAGATGATTTTTTATTTGATTCTCAATACCCTTTGCAGATGCGATGATCATCCCTAAAGCTTTTGCATTAGGTTCTTTTGTATATGCACTTAAACACAAAGTTCCCATCAATTCTTCTTCTATCATAATAGGTGCAGCATAACAGGACCAGTTTTTATGACTAGGTTCCTGATGCTCATCACCACAGACCTGTGATGGGGATTTATGCTTGATAGCAAGATTAATGGCTGATTTTTCGTCTAGACTTTCGTTAAGTATTGCTCCTTTTAGAAAGTTCAAATCTTTTTTGGATCTTTGTAATATATATTCCCCGCCAACTATTTCTAATACGTTAGCATTTTTATCTGTTAATATAATCGTAAAATTTTTTTCTTGCATAAAAGATAATAAATAATCCATAAACACTTTAGCATTTTCAATCAGAATAGAGTTGTTAGCTATTATTCTCTCAAATAGTTCTTTTGGTAACACATTCCTGTCCTTAGCCATGCTTCCAGTTTTTAAGAACTCCATACTTTCTTTATTAATCATGTTAGCCTCCCATAGATCACTTTATTTTAAAACATAGTTTTCCTTAAATGATTTTTTGCATTCCATTATACTGCTTACCATGAAAACTATGCTTTCCTACTATTAGTTTCTTAGAGACGTTTTCATTAATTCATTTTATCAAACATTTCTTCAGTAAATCACCATAATTATATATTAGGATAAAATTAATAGCATTATGTATATTGTATAAATTTTCAGCATGATTCTTTGTAATGCTTAAAATTTTTTAGTTGTTACTTATTGTACTATTATACAACAATTTTATTGGTAAGTCTATAGACCCTAGAATAACGTGACCAAAAAAGAAAACAAGCTTAAGGAATTAATCCTCAGCTTGTGAATTGTCTACCTATTTTTTCTCCCATATTTACTTTTGTTTCTATACCTTGGTTTGTGTTTTCTATGATGTCCTCATCTATCTTTAAAACGCCCTTTTGTAGAAACAAAATCACAGTGGAACCTCCAAATTTAAAGTAGCCTTTTTCTTCACCTTTTTCCACTCTCCTTTTGGGTGAATAAGTTTGAATAATGGTACCTACACAGGTGGCGCCTACCTCCATCATAAGAATTTTTTCAAAATGATCTGATTGAAAGAAAGTAATTTCTCTTTTGTTTTGACAGTAGATTGTTGCTTTTTTTCTTAATGCTATAGGATTAACCGAATAATAGTCTCCTTCGATTTTTATAGATTCTTCAGGAATACCTCCATCAGGAAAATGAAAACGGTGATAGTCTGAAGGATTTAATCTTACAATCAAGCAAGTTCCTCCAGCATATTGTTGTGCCAGTTCCTTGTTCTGTATTAGTTCCTCTAAAGAGTATTCCTGGCCCTTTACTTGAATAAGCTTTTTTATATCAATATTTTCATAGGCAAGCATCCTGCCATCAGCAGGGGAAATAAAAACCTCTTTTGCTTCACATATGGGTCTAGCGTGCTTTTTTAGTTTCCTAATAAAGAATTCATTAAAATTCTTATATTGAGATAAGTCCTCTATCTCTGCCTCTGCCATATCGATTTCAAGCTGCTTCACAAAGGAAGCTATTTTCCTTTTGCTGTTAGGTAAATCCTGTAGTCTCCCATAAAAGCTAGAAAAAAGCTTCTTTTTTAATATGCTTTCCAAAATACTGTTGCCTATCCGTGTTTCATACATCCACCTTAAAAACACATCCCCAGCCACAGTTTCCTTTTTCTTTTTTCCTGTTTTTCTATCTATATAATAAATCTCCATCATCTCATCCTCTGTGGTTATATTCTCAATACTATTATACCAACAAAGAGACTTCATGAATAGTAATATTTCTAGATCTTTCTGCTGCCTGGCTTTATAGCAGGCATTTTACCTTCCTTACACAGGGGGCATTCTTCTGCTTCATAGGAAATAACCTCTGTGGTTAAAGCCGCCTTGAGCTTTGTACCAAAATCAATAGTACCATTGCTTCGGTCTACTAATACTGCTACACCTATCACCTCTGCACCTTGCCCTTTGACGACCTCTATAACCTCTTTCACAGATCCCCCTGTAGTTACAACATCCTCTGCCACCAAAACTCTAGCGCCAACAGGAATAGAGAAGCCTCTCCTTAGAGTCATCTTACCGTCCTCTCTTTCTGCAAATACGTTTTTTGCCCCTAACTGTCTTGCAACTTCATAGGCAAAAATAATACCTCCCACAGCCGGTCCTACAACAACATCTATAGCATCCTGTTGGAATTCTTCCGCCAACCCTTTTGCAATTTCCTCAGTATACTCTGGATACTGTAGTATCTGTGCACATTGCATGTACTGATTACTGTGACGTCCAGAGGTCAACAAAAAGTGTCCATTTAATAAAACCCCTGATTTTTCTAAGATCTCTATTACTCTTTCTTTCTTCATCATCTTAAGCTCCTCCTTGTTTTATATCATTAAACTCCCTTGAATTTCCTTAATATCCTTTATCTTATACTGGCTCATATACTTTTCTATTCCTTCTAATATATCTGTTGTAGCTGTTGGGTTCATAAAGTTTGCTGTGCCCACTGCTACAGCTGTAGCCCCCGCCAGCATGAATTCAACTGCATCTTCACCTGTCATAATACCACCCATTCCTATAATAGGTACCTTAACAGCCTGTGCCACTTGGTAGACCATCCTCACAGCTACTGGCTTAATGGCTGGACCTGAAAGCCCTCCTACTACATTGGCTAATATCGGCTTTCTTTTGTGTATATCAATGGCCATTCCCGTCAGGGTATTTATTAAGGATAAGGCATCAGCACCTCCATCTACTGCTGCCTTCGCTATTTCTACAATATCTGTTACATTAGGACTTAGCTTTACAATAAGGGGCTGTTTTGTATATTTTTTTACTTCTCTAGTAACATATTCCGCCATATCTCTATTTGTACCGAAGGAAACGCCCCCTTCCTTGACATTTGGACAGGAGATGTTTAATTCGATCATATCTACATCTTCCTTAGATAATCTTTCTGCCACAGCGCAGTATTCCTCTACTGTTTTACCAGCAATATTAACAATAATCTTTGTATCATATCCTCTGAGAAAAGGAATATCCTTTTTAATAAATTCCTCTACACCAGGATTTTGCAGTCCAACACTATTTAACATCCCGCCATGGGTCTCTGCCACCCTTGGAGTGGGATTTCCTTTCCACGCTACACTTGAAACGCCCTTTACTACCACCGCCCCTAGACGGTTTAGATCTACAAAATCCCCATATTCTTTTCCGCTGCCAAAGGTTCCCGAGGCTGTCATAATGGGATTTTCTAATTCTATTCCTCCAATATTCACCTTCAAGCTTGGTCGCATCATTCCCACATCACCTCATCCCTTGAAAAAACTGGACCATCCTTGCATACCCTCTTATATTCCCAGTCTTCATCTCCAGTTTCTGCTGCTTTACAGGTACATACAAGACAGGCGCCTATACCGCAGGCCATTCTTTCTTCTAAGGATAATTCAGCATCAATATTATGGTTCTTTGCCCATTCACTGACTGCCTTCAGCATCGGCTTTGGTCCACAGCTATAAATCATGTCTCCTTCTTGGTTTTGGAGCTTTAATAATTCTAATACATTCCCTTTATGTCCCTCAGAACCATCCTCTGTAGCTAGATATACATTATCAGCATATTTTTTAAAATCTTCTACTAGAAAGGGGTTGCAGCGAAATCCTAAGTAGACATCAGTAGCTCCTTCAAGCTGCTTTACCAGCTCCAGCAACGGCGGAACCCCAACTCCGCCACCAATGACGATGTTTTTTCCTGTCCCCTTCTCTACTGTAAACCCATTCCCTAATGGCCCTAGCACATGAATCTCTTGATTTTCCTTCATCATCGACAATTTTTTTGTTCCCTTTCCTAAAACAGCGTAAATCAACCTTAAAACCTGTTCTTTAGCGTTTATTTCACAGATGCTTATAGGTCTTGGCAGTAGATGCTTTCCATCCTCTAAATATAAATTTACAAATTTCCCGGGAAATCCTTCTAAAGAAAGCTCCTTCGACAATATAATCATCTCATAAATTCCTGGAGCAATTTCGTGATTTGTTGTTATTCTAGCTTTTAGATTTTTTTTCATGCTGTACCTCCTAAATCTATGACATCTAACCCCTCAATGGTAATGTTGCTTTCCATAATCTCCAGCATGGCTTTTAGTGTATCTAGAGAGGTCAAGACATTTACAGAAGCCTCCATAGCTGTCCTCCTTATTCTAAAACCATCTCGTTTTGCATCATGGCCTTTGGTAGGGGTATTGACCACTAGCTCTACTCTGCCGCTTCTAATAACATCTAATACATTTGGAACCCCTTCACTTATTTTTCTGATCTCTCCTGCAGGTATCTCATGCTCTTTTAAGTAAGCTGCTGTTCCTCCTGTGGCAATAAATTGATAGCCCTTTTTATGCAGTCGCATCCCTAGTTCTACAAATTCTTCTTTATCATAATCCTTCAAGGTGGCTAGTATTTTTCCTTCTCTTTGTGGAAGTTTCATTCCCCCAGCTATAAAGCCCTTGTACATAGCTTCTGGAAGGGTTTTAGCTACCCCTAATACTTCTCCAGTAGATTTCATTTCTGGTCCTAAACTCATTTCTACCATTGGCAGTTTTTCTGTAGAAAAAACAGGCACCTTGACGGCAACTATTTCTCCCTCAGGATATATCCCTGTACCATAACCTAAATCCTTCAACTGATCTCCTAACATCATTCTTGTAGCCAATGCAACCATCGGCACCCCCGTTACTTTACTTATAAAGGGTACTGTTCTGCTGGATCGTGGATTTACTTCAATAACGTACAATTCACCCTCAAATTCAACAAACTGTATGTTGATCATTCCCTTTACTTTTAAGGCTAATGCAATGTCTTTAGTATATTCAACAATTTTTTCCTTCATTTCTTGGGATACCTTTTGACTAGGATAAATAGATATGCTGTCACCAGAGTGTACCCCTGCTCTTTCTAAGTGCTCCATGATACCTGGAATCAATATTTCCTCTCCATCAGAAATAGCGTCGACTTCTATCTCTTTTCCTGTAAGATATCTATCAATTAACACAGGATTTTTCTTATCTCTAATAAAAGCTTCCTTTAAATATCTTTTTAATTCTTTTTCATCATAGGTAATCTCCATACCTTGACCCCCCAGTACATAGGAGGGTCTCACTAATACTGGATATCCTATTGCATTGGCTTCTCTAATTCCTTCTTCTATCGTCATTACTGTTTTCCCCTGTGGTCTTGGTATGTTTAATCTTTCCATCAATGCATCAAACTTTTCTCTGTCTTCGGCAGTATCTATTTCTTCTGGCTTTGTGCCTAAAATGGGTATGTCCATCTGTCTAAAAAATTTCGCCAGCTTGATGGCGGTTTGCCCTCCAAACTGTAAAATGACGCCATCAGGATTTTCTTTTTCTACAATATTTAAAACATCCTCCTCAGTCAGTGGTTCAAAATATAGCTTGTCAGATATATTAAAGTCAGTGCTTACGGTTTCTGGATTGTTGTTTACAATGATGGTTTCAATCCCTGCTGCTTGCAAAGCTAAAACACTGTGGACAGAGCAGTAGTCAAACTCAATCCCTTGTCCTATTCTGATGGGTCCAGAGCCGATCACCATGACTTTTCTTTTATTGGTAATTTCTACTTCGTCCGTCTCATCATAGGTGGAATAATAATAGGGAGATACAGCTTCAAATTCTCCACCGCAGGTGTCCACCATTTTATAGGTAGCTACTATGTTCCATTGTTTTCGAAGATTGTATATTTTCTCTGGACTACATCCCATCAAATCTCCTATTCCCTTATCAGAAAATCCCTTTTTCTTTAATTTTTTCAACCATTCCTTTGTCAGCTTCTCTATAGGGGTTTGCTTTAAGTTCTCTTCCTCCATGACGATACCCTTTATTTTTTCTACAAAGAAGCTGTCTATTCCTGTTATTTCACAGACTTTTTCCATGCGATAGTTTTTTCTTAGGATTTCTGCAACATCGAATATTCTTTCATCATCCGGCATTTGCACCTTCTTTTTCAGTTCTTCAAGGGTTTTAATTTGTGGAATTTTTCTCTCCAATGTATATTGTCCTATTTCTAGAGACCGTATTCCCTTTAACAGGGCTGCTTCGAAGTTATTGCCTATAGCCATAATCTCTCCCGTTGCCATCATTTTTGTTCCCAAAGCTCTATTTGCCTGATGAAATTTATCAAAGGGCCATTTAGGGATTTTTACCACTACATAATCCAGTGTTGGTTCAAAGCAGGCGTAGGTTTTCTCCGTGACTGCATTTCTTATTTCATCTAATCCATAGCCTAAGGCAACTTTTGCAGCGACGGCTGCTATAGGATATCCCGTTACCTTTGAAGCTAAAGCTGAAGAACGACTTACCCTCGGATTAATTTCTATCACGGCATACTGAAAGCTGTTGGGGTCTAAAGCGAACTGCACATTACAGCCTCCCTCTATCTCAATAGCATTAATAATATTGATGGAAGCAGTCCTTAGCATTTGATACTCTTTATCCGAAAGGGTTTGAGAGGGAGCTACAACAATACTATCTCCCGTATGCACACCCACAGGATCAATGTTTTCCATATTGCATACTGTAATACAGTTGCCATATTGATCCCGCATTACTTCGTACTCAATTTCCTTCCAGCCTTTAATACTCTTTTCTAATAATACCTGTCCCACTCTACTCATCTGTAGTCCTTGTCCTAAGATTTCTCTTAGCTCTAGCTCGTCATTAGCAATGCCGCCCCCTGTACC
This sequence comes from Natronincola peptidivorans, assembly GCF_900111615.1. Lineage (GTDB taxonomy): Bacteria > Bacillota > Clostridia > Peptostreptococcales > Natronincolaceae > Natronincola_A > Natronincola_A peptidivorans. The sequence goes on from NZ_FOHU01000004.1 coordinate 148,830, forward strand.
TCCTAGGGTATAAGCTGGTCTTACAATAACTGGGTAATCTACTCGATTGGCAAACTGAAAGCCATCCTCCAGGTTTGTGATAATTTCACTTTCTACAATAGGCTGTTGGAGATCTTCCATCAGCTGCTTAAAAAGTTCTCTATCTTCTCCCTTAATAATGGCTTCTACAGATGTACCAATGATTCTTACATTGTATTTTTCTAATATCCCTTTATCATGAAGCTCTACCGCAAGATTTAATCCTGTTTGACCTCCCATACCCGCCAAAAGGCTATCTGGTCTTTCTTTTGCAATGACCTTTTCCAAAAATTCAATAGTCAGTGGCTCAATATAGATTTTATCTGCCATTTCTTTATCTGTCATAATGGTAGCAGGATTACTATTGATCAAAACCACTTCAATTCCTTCTTCTTTTAATGCTCTACAGGCTTGTGTCCCTGCATAGTCAAATTCAGCTGCCTGTCCAATAATAATCGGTCCTGAACCAATCACCAATACTTTTTTTATTGAATAATCTCTTGGCATTTGTATCCTCCTTCCAATAGCTCCATAAATCTGTCAAATATATAAGCGGTGTCCTGAGGGCCTGGTGATGCTTCAGGGTGAAACTGCACACTAAAGATGGGTAACTCCTTATGCTGCATTCCCTCTACAGTATCATCATTTAGGTTAACATGGGTTATGTCAACATTCTCTGGCAGACTTTCCTTTTTCACTACATAGCCGTGGTTTTGAGAGGTGATAAACACTTTTTTCTTCATAAGGTCCTTTACAGGATGATTACAGCCTCGATGTCCAAACTTTAACCTTTCTGTATCTCCCCCTAAGCTATGTGCTAAAAGCTGATGTCCTAAACAAATTCCTAGAATAGGCTTTTTTCCTATCAATTGTTTAATGGTCTCGATTGCCTCTGCTAAAACTTTAGGGTCTCCAGGACCATTAGATAGAAAGACGCCATCAGGATTTACCTTTAATATATCTTTAGCCTTTACATGGGCTGGAAAAATCGTCATGCTGCAGTTTCTTTTACGAAAGGATCTTAAAATATTTTCTTTAATTCCATAGTCAATAATAGCTATATGCTTTCCAGTTCCTTCTATAATATAAGGATGTTTTGTAGTAACTCTTTGGACTGCATCATGGTTATGGAAGGCTGCCATTTTTCTTTTCATTTCTTCTTGGGATGGTTCCTCTACAACAATGATTCCCTTCATGGTTCCATGATTTCTAAGGATTTTCGTTAAGGCTCTAGTGTCAATCCCTCCAAAACCCATAATCTTCATTTCCTTTAGATATCCTTCTAAATCCATTTCGCATCTCCAATTGCTTGGATGAGAAGCCTTCTCTCTTACAATAAGCGCCTTTACCTTTGGGGAGGATGATTCTATATCTTCAAGGTTAATCCCATAGTTTCCTATTAAAGGATAGGTCATTACAACCATTTGCCCATAATAAGAGGGGTCTGTCAATATCTCCTGATAACCCGTCATCCCTGTATTGAATACCACTTCTCCTACTGTCTCTTGGATATGTCCAAAGGCTTTACCTTCAAAGATACTGCCATTTTCTAAGACTAATTTTGCTTTCATATCCCTTCATCCCCCTTCTCTTTTATCCTAAAATATCTGCTGTAGGTCCTCTTTCATATCTAATACTGCTGCTCTAGCTGCTAATGCGAATTCCTTTTCTTTGTATTGATTTTTATATAGGTCTTTTTGGTGAGCTGCAATAATCCCTCTTGAAGAGTTAATGATGGCCCCTAACCCGTCTTTGTTAAAGTAATTTTTTAAATCCTTTGCAGTGGCTCCTTGTGCTCCATATCCTGGTACCAAGAAATAAGTTTTTGGCATAATCCTTCGAAGCTCTGCTGCCTGCTGAGGATGAGTTGCACCTACCACTGCTCCTATTGCGCTATAGCCTCTCTCCCCCACTAAATCTTTTCCCCAGGTATCTACCATTTTCCCTATTCTTTCATAAAGCTTTTTACCTTCTATCTCTAAATCCTGTATTTCTCCACTATTGGGATTGGAGGTTTTCACTAAAATAAATAGGCCCTTGCTATAGTTTTTACAATGCCCTAGATAAGGCTCGATGGAATCAGAGCCTAGGTAAGGATTTAAGGTTATTGTGTCCTCCTGATAAATAGTATAGCTTTTTTCTTCTATCTTTACTTCGCCAATATGCCCATCAGCATAAGCCTCAGCTGTGGAGGCAATATCGCTTCTTTTGATATCTCCAATAATAATTAGTCCTTTTTTCTTTGCATACTGAATGGTATCAATATAGGCTTGTATTCCCTCTGCTCCATATTGCTCATACATTGCTATCTGTGGCTTTACCGCCGGCACTAGATCATGTACCGCATCAATAATTTCTTGGTTAAATCTTAGAAAAGCTCCTGAAGCTGCCTTTGGAGTTTTGCCATAGGCTTCATATGCTTCCTTTTTTATATGCTCAGGTACAAAACTCAATCTAGGGTCTAATCCTACAACTGTTGGATTCTGTAATGCTTCAATTTTATCAATCAATGAATCAATCATTTCCCTAACCTCCTGAATATTTCAAAGTTTTTTATCACTATTTTAAAATTTCAGCCGCATTTCAAACATCTATACTAACTCCCCATTATCTAAAACAATCTTCCCTTCTACAATGGTATACTTCACTTTACCCCTTACGCTTTTTCCATGGAAAGGACTATTTTTCCCTTTGGACACAAAGGCTTTTACATTAATATTGTAGGAGTCTTTTGGGTCTATGATGGTGATATCTGCTGTTTTTCCTAGTTTCAATTCTCCTTTATCTAAGCCTAAAAGCTTAGCAGGATTGGTACTCATCTTTTCCATCATCTGTAGAGGCGTTAGAACACCCTTTTCTACCAGCTCTGTGATAGTAAGAGGAACTGCTGTTTCCAATCCTACGATACCAAAGGCTGCTTTTTCATAAGGAAGCTTTTTATCCTTCTCATGATGAGGCGCATGATCTGTTGCTATAATTTCTATTGTTCCATCCTTTAAGGCTTCTTTGATTTTTTCTATATCTTGATAGGTTCTTAGGGGTGGATTCATTTTGGTATTTGTGTTTTCTTTGGTTACCGCTTCCTCTGTTAAAATAAAGTGATGGGGGCATACCTCCGCTGTTACCTGATTCCCTGTTTTTTTAGCATCTCGAAGTATTTCTACTGCCCCTTTTGTACTGACATGACAGAGATGCAGCTTTACATTTAGGTTTCTAGCCAAAAAGATATCTCTGGCAGTGATGATATCCTCTGCATCTGATGATATCCCTTTTATTCCTAGCTCCTTCGAGCGTTTTCCTTTATTCATAGCACCATTATCTGCTAAGAAATGATCTTCGCAATGGGAGAAAACTGGTATCTTCAATTGTGCCGCCAGATTTAGAGCTTCCTTCATCAGTGCAGCATTTAGGACTGTTTTCCCATCCTCACTGATACCACATACTCCTGCCTCCAGCATTTCTTCAATAGCTGCTAATTCCTTTCCTTCCTGTCCTTTAGTAATGGCTCCTATTGGTAAAACATTGACACTTGCTTCTTTTTTAGCTTTATTCATGATATAGGTTACTCTTTCTTTGTTATCGATGGCGGGTTTGGTATTAGGCATACAGCATATAGTGGTAAATCCTCCCCTTGCAGCACTTTGACTGCCTGTTGCTATGGTTTCCTTTTCTTCAAATCCAGGTTCTCTTAAATGCACATGGATATCGATTAATCCTGGTACAACCCAGTGATCTGTGGCATCTATTACTCGATCTGCTTTTGCATCTATATTTTTTTCGATAGCAATAATTTTTTTATTTTCTATGAGTAGATCTAATATTTCATCTGTATTGGATATGGGGTCTATAATTCTGCCACCTTTGATTAATAACTTCATTTTCTCACTCCTTTTTATCTTGATAGCTCTATCACATTGCTTCATACTCTCTATAGTGTGTGTTATTCTTCTTTATTTAAAAACAAAAAGGACAATAAAAAGATTATTATCTAAATAACATAACCTTTTATTGTCCTTGTTTTTTTCATATTTATAGATACGTTAAGCACTTCAAATACATTGACCAACATACTTGTCATTTCACGTCATCCTTTCTGGCCTCTCCGGACCAACTTAAAGGTTTTATAACTATGCATTTTAATGTATGTTATCATAAGTTCCTTCCTGTTGTCAATGATTATATTTCATATCTTTATTCATTTCCTATAGATACCCAAGCTCAGAAATTAAATTATACATTTTTCTAATTTACAAATAGTGGCAATGCACAATTTGGCTATGCACAGGTCTACGGTTTCGCCCCTAGCTCAAAACCACAGCTAGGGACTGCAAATGTAGCTCTTTAGCATATCCAAATTGAAGTATAAAACTGTAGGTTTTCCAGAAACTACATCGTATAATTATATCTTTCAAATTAGATATCTATAATAGTAACCTTTTAAGATTCTCTTTAGAAATCAAAGCCTTTTCTATAGGGCGAACCTCTACTATAAAGGAGGTGTCTATTTCTTGTAAAAGTTCAAAATAATAAAGAAAATCTGTTTTCCCCTCCCCAATCACCTGATGATCCTGAGTACCATTATGGTCATGGATATGGCAGTTTCTTATATAAGCTAAATTTTCCTTGAAAAAGCTTTGGTTATCCTCTTGTCCAAAAGAATGCCCTATATCCCATGTTAGATAGAGATTCCCTTGAGGTAGTAATTCCTTTAAAACATTTCTTATATCTTCATTAAAATTTCCTACATTTTCCACACATGGCATGATTTTACCTGCTGCATGATCCCTTAACTCTATCAAGGCTTCCTTGAATAAGGTAGTAAATTCCTCAGCATATATCTCCTGAAGATATATCTTTTTATCTGTCTGGGTAAAACAAACAGATGCTCCTGGGTGAAAGGTTATTCTTTTTCCTCCAATTTCTCCACCGAAATCAATACATTCCTTTAGTCGTTCTAATCCAGCTCTTCTTACAACAGGATGCAGGTGATATAGGGGAATGTCCTCCGGGGCATGAAAGCTTAGTGCAATCCCTTCTCCCTCTACTTTTTGTTTTATTTCTTTCCTTTGCTGCTGATTGTACCTTTCAGGAAAGAAGGCTGGGACGTTTAGATTGACTTCAATAGCGGAGAATCCATGCTTCACTGCAAAATCAATTGCAGATATAAAGTCTTTTTCGCCTAGTGTAGCTGCATAACCAACTCTGTCTAGTATTTTTTTGCCATCCATACAAATCACTCCTAATAATCATTGCAGAGGGAGTATAAACTCCCTCTTGAAAAAATCTTAGATTTAACTTTTCTACATCCTGCCTTTAACCTAAGATGCTTTTTAGCTTCTCACACACTGCATCTCCCACTTCAGAGGTTTTAGCATTTCCCTTCAAATCAGGTGTAAGGGTTTTTCCCTCCACCAATACCTCAGTGATGGCTTTGATAATGGCTTCTGTATCAGAATCCTCTAAAAGAAAGTCCAGCATCATCTTGGCAGTCCATATCATAGCCATTGGATTGGCAATGCCTTTATCCTTGATATCTGGGGCAGAACCATGTACTGGTTCAAACATTGACGGATATTCTTTTTCTATGTTTAAGTTTCCGCTGGCGGCAAATCCAAGACCTCCCTGTAGGGCAGCCCCTAGATCCGTAATGATATCTCCAAATAGGTTAGAAGCCACCAACACATCATATGCCTCTGGTTTTTGAATAAAATACATGCTTACTGCATCCACATGGGTAGTCTCTGTGGTGATCTCTTCATAGTTTCCTGCAACTTCTTGAAAAATCTTATCCCAAAATACCATACTGTAGTTTAACGCATTGGATTTTGTAACATTGGTTACCTTATTAAATTTATTTCGCTTTTGAGCTAACTTGAAGGCGTAATCCATAATCTTCTCAGTATTTTTTCTTGTAAAAACCGAGGTTTGTATGGCGGTTTCCTCTGGTCTATCGGGGAAACGGATTCCCCCTACTCCGGAGTATTCCCCTTCAACATTTTCTCGTATCACTACGAAATCAATATCTTCAGGCTTTTTATCCTTCAGGGGACATGGAGCCCCGGGTAATAGCTTTACAGGTCTTAGATTGATGGATTGATTAAATCCCTGTCTTATTTTTATAAGAAGTCCATGTAGGGAGATATGATCTGGTACAGAAGGGTCACCTACTGCTCCTAGCAGGATGGCATCAAACTTTTCTAAAGTCTTTAGTCCATCCTCCTCCATCATGTTTCCTGTTTTTAAATAATATTCACATCCCCATGGGAAAAATTCATAATCAAAGCCAATATTTCCTTTATATGCTGCAAAAGCATCTAAAACCTTTATTCCTTCAGCTGTTACTTCATTTCCTATGCCGTCTCCTGGAATCACGGCGATTTTAAATCTTTTCATTCTTTGTCATCCCCCTATTTTAAAGCTTTACAAAATTGATTTTTATGATACCGTCTATATTACCGATTAGATTCAAGGTTTCCTTAGCTACCTCTGAATCCACTGTTAAAAACATCATAGCTTCTTTGGCTTTAAAGTTCCTACTAACCTGCATGGTTGCAATATTTACCTTGCTTGCCCCTAACAATGTACCCATCTGCCCAATCATCCCTGGTTTGTCATGATTATTTGCCACCAGCATATAAGGCATTGGTATTACATCAAATTCGAAGCCATTTACTTCTACTATCCTAGCATCCTTTTTAGCAAATATCGTACCTGCTACGGTGAAGGTTTTATCCTTTGTTACAATATTTACTCTGATTTTATTCATATAGTTTCCGTTTACTGTTTCTTTACTCTCTACCACGCTTATTCCTCTGTTTTTTGCAATTAAACTTGCATTTACATAGTTTACTCTTTCCTTCAAAATGGGTTCAAAAACTCCCTTTAGAATGGCTAAGGTAATCACAGAGGTTTCCATTTCTGCTACCGCCCCACTATAAATTACTTCTATTTTTTGGATGGCGTCTCTTTCCAACTGATGATACAGCTTTCCTAAAACTTCTCCCAGCTCCAAATAAGATTGTAGGGATTCTAGCTCGTGGTGATGTAGGGTTGGAAGATTTACTGCATTGGGTACCATTTCTCCCTTTAGTGCACTAACGACTTCATGGGCAATTGTAACCCCTACATTGTCCTGTGCTTCTACTGTATCTGCACCTAAATGCGGTGTGATAATAACATTGTCAATATCCAATAATGGTGAAGTTGTATTAGGTTCATCCACTAAAACATCTATTCCAGCACTAGCTACTATTCCTTCCTTCATAGCCTTTACCAATGCATCCTCGCAGATGATGCCACCTCTTGCACAATTTACAACTCTTACACCCTTTTTCGCCAGCTTAAACTCTTTTTCTCCAATCATACCAAAGGTTTCTTCTGTCTTAGGAGTATGAATAGATATAAAATCAGATTCCTTAACTAAATCTTCAAGTTTTTCCTTTTTCTCTACACCAAATTTTTTAAAGCGCTCCTCTGTGATATAAGGATCATAAGCAACTACCTTCATACCAAAGGATTGCATTCTTGTGGCTACCAAAGAACCTATTCTACCTAATCCTACAATTCCTAGGGTTTTTCCCTGTAGTTCTACACCCTTGAAGCCACTGCGATCCCAATTTCTATTTTTGATAAAGCCGTTGGCTTGAGGAATGTTTCTGCAGGATGCAATCAATAAACCAATAGAATGCTCTGCAGCAGAAACTGTATTGGCTTCAGGAGTATTTACTACAATAATGCCTCTTTTTGTAGCTCCCTCCATTTCAATATTGTCTACTCCATTTCCTGCTCTACCCACCACCTTTAAGTTTGTGGCATGCTGATAAAATTCTTCATTTACCTTTGTAACGCTTCTTACCACAATAGCATCATAATTTTTGATGACATCCAATAATCTTTCTCTTTCAACACATAGCTGAAAGTCTACATCTACTTCCATTCCAGAATTTTTTAAAGCTTCAATGCCCTTATCTGCTATTTTTTCTGTTACCAATACCTTCATTTGCTTTTCCTCCCTTTTCTACATTACTCCGCTAATGTAATAAATTATTTGAATAATAAAAAGCTCTCGTCTTTGGCATAATGCCAAGGACGAGAGCTATACTCACGTGGTGCCACCTTGTTTTGTCATGATCCATGACCTCTAAGGATATAACGGTATTTAACCGGAACGGGTTCATCCCCGTCTGCTCCAGAGTAGATTCAACAGCTTCCAGTGCCAATTTCCACCAACCATTGGCTCTCTATGACCTTCCTGCTGTTTACTATTTTCCTTCATAGCATTTTAAAATATGTAGTGATATATATTTAATCTATATCCTACTACGGCTAATATCCTTTGTCAAGAATTTTTTTAATTTTTATTTTTTTCCTCTTCTCTGCCATGCATGAAGCAGTAATGCCAATCCAATAACGCCATAAGCCACAAATACTCTAAAGAATTCTCCGATTTGACTGTCGTTCATTAAATTTTGTCCCGCCATAGGAGAAATGATAAATAACATATGGAACATGAATGTTCCCATTAATGCCTGTCTGTAGGTAGCCTTTGTAACAGAAGCTCCTCCAATCAATAGAGATGCTACAGCAAAAAGTCCCACCTGTTCATGACTTCCATAGGTATTTAAAGTACCAATGTTTTGCAAGAATATGATTTGTCCCCACGCAGCTAGTACAGTGGAAATAATAATAGCAATAATTCTTGTTCTATCAACATTAATTCCCGCCACTTGAGCGATATGCATATTCTGTCCTACTGTCCGCATTTCTTGACCTAATTTTGTTTTTAGGAAAAAGGTTAGGGTCAAGCATAAAAGCACTATAACCACAAGTGTGAATACAGGTACAGTTAATCCGGGGTAAGGTCTAATTTTTATAATATCATCCATAGCATATCGTACTCCCGCAAGGTCTACGCTATTTCTAAGCCCCATTCCAGTGGATAAAAGCAATCCCTCTTTTTTGAACGGAATAATCGTTCCTGCAAATAAGAGAAAAATAAGCTGGTACAGACCATTAGAGAAAAAGCCTAGAATCATGCTGGTAATCATTTCTTTTCCTTTTGCTTTATTCAAAACTCTACCTACTAAGTAACCAAATACAATGGCTACAGGAGTAGAGACCAAAATAGCTATGAGAAGTCCACCTGCCCCTTCTAAAGAATAATTGGTAATGAAAATTAGAGCCATTTGACCTGCCATAGCACCTAAAACAATCCCAAAATTTAGGCCCATTCCAGCAATAACTGGTATGATCAAAGAAATAACTAAAAATGAGTTTCTTCCAAGTCTTATAATTACTTCATTTAATACAAAAATAAATGGTAATTCAGAGAGGTAATAACCTACTGCACATAAAACAATAAATACAATTGGTACAATAAATCCCATTATGCGTTCTACATTCGTTTGTTTCTTCACTTTTATTTCTTCTATTTGCAAATGATTGTCCATTATGCTAGGTCACCTCCTGTTTCTCTCGTTAAGGCATAAAGAATAATACCATTTTGAACAATAGCTCGAATAACCTCTGACATGCTTCCATCAGCTAATATATTGATAACAGGAAGTGATACAACTAATAGTGCTTGAAACAAAAAGGTTCCTATAATAACATGGGAAATAGCAACTTTTTTAATAGAGGCGCCTCCAATTAATATAGCTGCAACTGCAGGAAATGCAGCCATTAAGGGTGCATTATATAACTGTAAGAATCCAAAGGATTGGCTATAAACAATAATCCCGATGGCAGCTAATACTGTTGATAGTACAATCCCTAAAATCCTTTGTTGATTTACATTAATACCTGTAGCTGTTGCAAATTTTTCATTAGCACCAGCAGCATTCATAATGGCTCCACTTTTTGTTTTTCCAAACACCCATACCGCAATACAGCATAATGCAAAGAATGCCAATAAACCTGTTGGTATTTGAACACCCGCAACATTAAAGCTTAAAAAACCATTTAAGACTTTATCTATAGTTGACTCGAGAGAGATGGTCACCCTCAATCCACTACCACCAACAGCCCATATTAGTTCTGGGCTTCTAAAGGGTGCTAACAACCAAAATATACACATTCCAGATACAACAGAAAAGCCTACATAGGTTCCTACTGTCATTTCCTGCCCTTTAATGCGATTTAACATTTGTCCATAAAAATATCCAACGATTGCAGCTATAGGAATTGCTACTACTAATGCAGTAAAAAAACCTGTAAAGCCACCTAATTTAAATTCTATACTAACTAAGGCTCCTATCAATCCACATACAATACCTATTGGTAGTGCAAAGTTAAGCCCTACACCAGCTTGAATAGCAGGTACCAGAGCCAACACTAGTATTCCATTCATTCCAACACGAGTGAGAATATCTCCTATAAGACCAGGAACTGGAATAGCTAGCACAGCTGCCATAACGCATAGAATAAATAAAAATGCTCCTATAATAAGTCTAGGATATCCTACCTTATCTACGAAGTTTTTTAAGCCTTCCATACTATGATACCTCCTCTTTGACATATTCCCCTGCCATCATCAAGCCATAATTAACATCACTATCATTAGGTGAAAGCACACCTTCCAGTTTCCCTTCAAAAATAATGGCAATGCGATCAGAAACAGAACGCAGCTCTGCTAATTCACTAGAAGTAATGATGACTGTCATCCCTAATTCTCGATTTAGCTTTACTAACAAATCAAGTACTATTTTCTTTGCTCCAACGTCAATCCCTCTAGTGGGCTCTGATACCAAGATAATATCTGGATCTAAAGTCAATGCCCTAGCAATACATACCTTTTGTTGATTTCCTCCGCTTAGCCTACGGGTTAATTGCTTTGGTCCCGTACATCGAATATCCAATTCTTTTATCATATTTAAAGCATGCTCTTTTACCTCTTTATTGTTCATTATTTTAAAACTAGCTATATTTTTAATAAACTTTTCTTTTATTTGAAGTGCTGAAATAGCAATATTATGTTCTATCGAATCATCCAATAACAGGCCTACACCTCTTCTATCCTCTGTTACAAAAGCCACTCCAGAATCCAGCACTTTTTTGGGTTGATTTAGTGGTAAAGGAGTGCCGTCCCTTAATATTTCTCCTCTTGTAGGATATAGTCCCATGATTCCGTTGGCTACGCCAATCTTTCCTTGGCCTCCTAGACCGCCGATGCCTAAAATTTCACCTCTACGTACCTTTAGATTTAATCCCTTTACCATTTCTCCAGGCATATCTACATAAAGATTTTTTAATTCTAAAATATAATCCTTCTCTTCATCCTCTTGCTTCATATCTTTGGCAGTATTAGTATTCTCTATTTTTCTGCCCACCATTAACTCGGCAATTTTGTGAACATCAGCATCCTTTGTTATTAGACTGCTAACAACCTCTCCATCCCTTAACACCGTAATATTATCAGTTATTTCTATGATCTCATCTAGCCTATGGGAAATAAATAAAATAGCAATCCCAAGATCAGCTAGCTTTCTAACTACCTTTAAGAATTTATCCGCCTCTGCTTCAGCCAAAACAGCAGTGGGTTCATCAAATACTAATATCTTTAAGTTTTCTTTATCAATTTCTCTAGCTATCTCAACAAACTGCATATATCCTATGGGTAGCCCCGCTACTGGTAACCATTCATCAATAGACATCCCTAACTTATCAAGGGCTTGTCGACTATCCTCACCCATTTTTTTAAAATTTAATGTCTTCATCTTAGGTCCTAATATACGACTAAATAAATTATCTTTAGTAATCTCTCTATTCAACTTAATATTCTCTGCAATACTAAACCCAGGAATCAACATAAACTCCTGATGTACCATACCAATTCCCAGCTCCATGGATTCCTTAGGAGTTTTAGGGTTCGCAACATTCCCATCAATAATGATATCTCCTTCAAAGCCTCCAGTACTGTGAATGACTTCCATACCAAATAAGATATTCATCAAGGTAGATTTTCCTGCACCATTCTCCCCAACTAAACCATGGATTTCACCAGCTTTGATATTAATATTAACGTTTTTTAGTACTCTATTACCAGAGTATTCTTTACTTACATTTTTTATTTGTAATAAGTAGTCTGTCCCCAAAGTGTTTCCCTCCTTTGACGGTGGATGTCGTAAATATTGAGGTTGCCAATTGGCAACCTCAATACCATTCATCTTATTATTTTGTATTAATTATAGACTTTTCTTAGAATATTTCTAATCCAGCAACAAACATCAAGAAGTTTGGTAGACCATCTAATGATTCAACCTGTACTTCTGTACCAGTTACTTCAGCTAAAACTTGGGCCATTTTTGCTTCGTCAAATTTATCAACTTGCCCTTGTGCATAAAGTACGCCGTATTCTACACCAGCTTCAACCATCGCCATACTTGCAGGTACTGCCCAGCTAGCCATTCTTCCAGTGTTGTCACCCTCTGCAACCTTAGCTCTAATTTGTGCTAACATAAAATCAACATCCCCAGCTTTATCAGCAGGAATTTCGATTCCGAAAGCTCCAGGATATGCATGGTATGGACTTGGACAACATTGCTCTGTATAAATAGCACCTTCATTCATAATAGAACGAATCATTGGTTCCATCATAGCACAGTTAGTTCCAAAGAAAACCGTGTCTTTTCCTAAAGCTGCAACTTGTCTTGGAATATCTTCTAAAATGAATTGTTGTGTTCCAGGTATACCTGCATCACCAGTTGGATCTGGAGCATCTACTTCTACAAAGTTCATTCCTAACTCTGCAGCAGTATTTTTCATAATATCTCTACGTTGAGATAAAAGCTCATAAGACATATGTCTTGGGAAGGAATAATGAACAAATGTTTCTGCACCCATTTTTTGAGCATCTTCTACAATACTTCTACCACGGGTTAATTGGTCAACATCTAAAACAATATCAGCACGAGCTGTTATTAGATCTGGATCTTCATGTGGGTTTCCAACTATAAATGCAATATCATCTCTAGTTTCTTTGATTCTATCAATTGCTGCCGCAGTTCCTGGAACCGCTTGAACTACGATGATAGCTTTAACCTCTGGATCTGCTGCTAAAGCAACGATTTGAGCGATAGTAGTTTCTTGTTCCTGCATAAATCTGTCAGGATATGTAACGTGTCTGATTACATCTGCCCCATATTTTGCTACCATTTTCTCTGCAGCACGGAATTCCTCTTCATTTTGAGAAACAGTTGAAGTTGCTAAACCGATTTTAAAACCTAAGCCCGCATCTGCTTCTTCTGCATCACTACCTGTATCTGCTGGTGCATCATTTGATCCACAACCAACTAAACTAAATACTAATAAAGCAATCATCAACAAAGCTAATAGCTTTTTAAACACAAAAACTCCCCCTTAATAAAAGTTATTATCAGTTTATCTTGTTATTTGTTACAATACTCTGTTCTTTTTTCACTCCTCTCTATTTTGTCTTTATAAGTTTAAATAACCTAAAACTTTTAGTAAATACTGCTTTAAGCTATTAAAAACTACCATTTCCAATAAAACAAAAGAGGTCGAGGTTTTATTTCTAGAAAACACATTACATATATTGTAAAAATTGTATAATTTTTCACTTGAATCGAAAAAATATACACAGAAAACTCTACTGAATGATATACATCGCTAGAAATAAACCTTTGTCTGTTTTTCTGCGTTATTCGTTTGATATATGGATTATTTTTATAAATTTTTATGTAAATTTATAAACCTTTCCCTACATCAAAATGTGCCAAATAACACACCTGTGTATTATTTGACACCGACCTTTTGTTTATAGTTTAACTTATAGAAGCAAAAAAATCAATAAAAAATTTTGAAAACTTAAAATTTTTTACTATCTAAATATACAACCTTCCGCTACAGCTTCTGCTGCTTTTATACCATCTACTGCTGCTGAAATAATCCCTCCTGCGTAACCAGCTCCTTCTCCAGTAGGATACAAGCCTTTAATATTGCTTTCATAGCCTTTATCCCTTTGTATCCGAATAGGGGAGGAACTTCTTGTTTCAATTGCTGTCATAACAGCATCCCCCAACTGAAATCCGTGGAGCTTACTATCAAGGGCTACAATAGCCTCCTTCATAGCCGCTGCTACAAACCCAGGAAGACATTGTCTTAAATCCGTTGGAGTAACTCCAGGCATATAAGAGGGATGCACCTTTCCTAGCTGCAGCGAAGGCTGGTCCTTTAAAAAATCCTTCACCAGCTGCACTGGTGCCCAATAATTCCCTCCACCTAGTACAAAGGCTTTTTCCTCCCATTTTCTTTGAAAGTGCATTCCTGCCAAAGGATAATGACTTTCAAAATCTTTAAGGTCTACACCTACCAGCAAGGCGCTGTTGGCATTTTCTTTATCTCTAGCATACTCACTCATGCCATTGGTAACAACTCTACCCTCTTCTGAAGCAGCCGCTACCACCTGGCCCCCGGGACACATGCAAAAAGTATAGACAGAGGCACCATTTTTGCAATGATAAGCCATTTTGTAGTCTGCAGCCCCCAGCTTAGGATTCTTTGCGTATTCACCATATTGAGCAATATCTATCAGACTTTGCGGATGCTCAATCCTTACGCCAATAGAAAAGGGTTTTTGATGAATTTCTACTTGGTTTTTATGCAGCATTTCAAATGTATCTCTTGCACTATGTCCAATAGCCAATATTACTTTATCTGTCTCAATAGTATCCTTCTCATTAACAATAACTCCCTTTACAGAGCCCTTATGTATCATAATATCTGTTACTTTTTTGTCAAACAATACTTTCCCGCCAAGGCTAATAATCTCTTTCCTAATATTTTTTACTACATCTCTTAGAATATCTGTGCCGATATGAGGCTTACTGCTATACATGATTTCTGGCGGTCCTCCAGCCTTCACCAATTCCTCCAGTATCTTTCTGCATCGAATATCCTTTATCTGCGTGGTCAGCTTGCCATCAGAAAAAGTACCGGCTCCCCCTTCACCAAATTGAACATTGGATTCTGTGTTTAGCTGTCCCTTTTCCCAAAACACATGGATATCCTTTGCTCTATGATCTACATCTTTGCCTCTTTCCAGCAAAATAGGTCCGTATCCCATTTGTGCCAGTATCAAGCCTGCAAATAATCCTGCTGGGCCTGTGCCTATAATAACTGGTGGAGCTTGCAGCTTATGGGTACCCTTCTTCACATACTTATATTCCATATCCGGCGTTAAAGAAATTTTCTTATCCTTGATCCTTTTCAACACCTTATCTTGATTTTTCACTTCTACATCAACAGTATATACAAAGGCAACCCTATCTTTTCTTCTTGCATCAATAGATTTTTTATAAATACTGTAGTCCCCTAAGTCCTCTTCTCTAATCCTTAGCTTCTTTAATATTGTATTTTTAAGCTCAGATTCCGATTGATTAATTGCTAGTTTGATATCTGGAACACGTATCATGCGGTTATACTCCCTTCAATATCCTTTATAATAAAGTAGCAGCTTCTCCTGCAATATATCCAGAGGACCATGCCCATTGTAGGTTAAATCCTCCGCAGTCTCCATCAATATCTACGATTTCACCAGCAAAATACAATCCTGGAATTAATTTTGATTCCATTGTTTTTGCATCAATATCTTCTACGTCCAGGCCACCAGCTGTTGTTTGCGCATTTCTCCAGGATTGAGTATCCACAATCTCTATTCTCCACTGCTTTAATTGGTCAACAATCTTTTCTATTTCATCAATAGATATTGTCTCACACTTTTTTTGTGGATTTTTTATACCAGCTTCTTTTAAAACAACAGGTATGAGTCTTTTATTTAGCAATCCAATAAAACTAAAATCCAATGCCTTCTGAGGCTGATAGCCTAATCGTATCTGCAGCATTTCCAGTAGCTCCTCCCACTGTAGGTGAGGGAACATATCCAGCTGAATATAGAGCTTTTTCTTATTCTTTAATCCTTCAGCCGCCTTACGACTGAGCTGTAATATTGGTGGTCCCGAAATGCCATAATCAGTAAATAGGATTTCTCCTGCTTCCTTTCGAAGAATGCTCTCTTCACCTATGATGGCCGCCTCACCAATAAATTTTACCCCTTTTAATGCCTTTAGAAAAGGTGCTTTGAGCTTTAGCTGTACTAAGGCAGGAATGGTTTCTATCACTCTATGGCCTAAGGACTTAGCTAATAGATAGCCATTTCCGTCAGAACCCAATTGAGGGCTGGCCTTTCCCCCTGTGGTTAGAATCACCTTGTCTCCCTCGATGGTCTGTTTATCTTTTAATATAAGCTTAAAGCCTTTGTCTTTGGCTTGTATACTGACGACTTCAGAATTGCATTGCTCCTTAATGTCTAATTCTTCAATTTCATACCTTAAGACATCTAACACACTGGCGGCCTGATCTGACATTGGAAAAACCTTTCCACCCTCTTCTATTTTATGAGCTATACCTAAATACTCAAAAAAGCTTATTGTTTGTTCTACATCAAAGGATTGTAGAATTCCCTGTGCAAATCGTACATTTTCTCCATGAAAAAATTTAAGGTCCATATTTATATTGGTAAAATTACATCTGCCGTTTCCTGTGGCTAGAATCTTTTTGCCTACTCTATCTAGTTTCTCTATAATAGTAACCTTTGCACCGTTTCTTCCAGCTGCAATAGCAGCCGTCAATCCTGCCGCTCCTCCACCTATCACTAACACATGAAGATTTTTGATCATCTTTTGTAGCCCCTTTTCTATTTCTTTATGTTATTATTCTATCATTTTTTATAAAATTTAATAGCTTAGCAACAAAAAACAGGAGAAAAATTCCTATTCTCATTATAATAAAAATCTTTCTCCAGCTAATCATTTAATTTTATTGTATGCTTAATCTAGTCCTATACCTTGTTTTTTTAATGAATTCCTTCATATGAGGTCTCTAGCTTTCTTAATTAGAGGTTCATTATCTCTCTTATTGCATAAATAAGTATATAAATCACTAAAATAATGCTAATTGCTATGATCACTTTACTGAGCCAAGCGATGCTAAAAGTAATCATTATCGCCTTAAGCAAGAATATCACTGATAAAGTCAACATAACTATGCCAGTAAAGCGATACTCCGCTTTGGTTTTCATTCTTTTTCTCTCTTCTGGTTTTGCTAACATATAAAAAGTAGTAGGTATGGGACCTTTTTCTTGAAATAAAAATACTGAATATATAAACAAACCTATGGCAGCAACAGCTATGAATACCGCCAAAAATATTTCCATTTATATTCTCCTCCCCTCATATGTCAGTTCCACTACATTTTGGGTAATGTTTTCTAACACATTAGGCCACCAGTCAACCTTGCCTGATTCAATTCCATTTCGTAAAATAACTATATTGTTTTGTGGAGATACATAGAGAAACTGGCCATGTTTCCCAGCAGCAAAGTAATCATATGCCCCCTGCTTCTTCTCAATGGAGTACCACATATATTGATATCCTGCACCTGTATTCTCTAAAAATGTGTTTTTATATTCTTGTTCTTCAAGTGGAAATTCTGCTATTGTAGATTTATATATCCAATCTTCGCTAATAATATCTTCACCATTCCATTTGCCCATATGTAAAAGCATACTTCCAATCTTAGCAAAATCTATGCTGCAAAAATTTAACCCACTCTCCATCTTTTCAAACTCATTCTTATGACTATCAAGGCTCCATGAGGCATCATACTCTGATCCGATTTTTTTCCACAATTTTTCTTCTAAGAAGCTGGATACCCTCTGACCTGTACTTCTCTCCAGAATAATGCCTAACAAAAGAGGATGATAATTATTGTAAAGAAAATTTCCTTGATACTCTTTATCAATTCTTATATGGTCCATTGCTAATTCTCTTAGATTTGGCATGTAATATGTCTTGGCATCGTCACCAAACCACAAAGAACCTTCTTTATACCTTATTTTTGATCTCATCATTAACAAATCTTCTATCGTTATTTCTTCCATGGGAGTATTTTTAAACTCATGTATATATTCTGCAATGGATTGTTTTTCGTTTTTTATAAATCCTTCATCAATTGCAATCCCTATCAGAAGAGATACGATTGATTTAACGGAAGAAAAAGATGTGTTTATTGAATCTCGGCTATATCCATTATAATACTGTTCAAATACTACTTTGTCATTATGGATAACAATAAATGATGTAGTTTTTGTATTTTCTAAAAAAATATTTAGTTTTTCTTTTCTGTCTTCGCCGTTGTATCTATAGTGAACTACTTCCTCTCCTAGGCCATCCATTATTTCACTCTCATAATAATATGGTTCTATGCTGGATTGTATAATTTTCTCAGGGAATATTTTATAATCATTTACATCAGAATCTCTATACCTTAGTATCCTATACATGTATTCAGGAGAGTATCTTACTATGGAAAACATTAAAATAGCAACAATTATTCCACCTAAAAAAATAGATAAATATGTTATATTCTTTTTCAAATGACCTACTCCTCACTAATTTTGTATTTCAGCTTCAAAATGAACTGCTTTTATCTCGGCTAGTCTCGGGAATACTCTAATGATTGATGTCCCAGCATTATTTATTATTGAAAAGTGATAATTGAATATTATCTGATTGCATTAGTTTATCTTTCATTGGCTTTGAATAGCTGCTAGAAAGATTATATTTAGCTTTCAGTTCATTTACCATCACATACAGTTTATCCTTATATTCCTTGCTTGCACCACCTGTTTTGTATAGCGTTTGCAATGGTTCATGTAAATTTGGAAATTCCCGTTTTATAAAATCTAAGAATACTACCCTTGTTTTTCCTCTCAAATAAAGCGTTCCTGGTAGAACATAATCCACCTGACACTCTCTTGCATGAGAATACAAAGAATTTACATTATCTCGATCATCTGTAAGATAGGGGATAATAGGCATAAAATGCAGTCCCGTGGAAGCATTTGTTTTTGCGAACTCTTTTAACATTCTAAATCTTTTTACAGATTCCACGCCATTTGGCTCTAACTTTCTGCGAATGTCTTCATTCATACATGTAATTGTTGCAGCAACATTGACATAGGTGATGTTGGCAAGCTCTGCAATTAAATCATAATCCCTCAAAATCAAATCTGATTTTGTAGAAATTATACAGGGGGTTTTATATTTTATCATCAATCGCAAAATATCAGGCATCAATTTGTATTGTGCTTCTATAATCTGATAGCTGTCTGTTACACCCCCAATATTGACGACTTCTCTTTCCCAAGAAGAACTGCTTAGTTGTTTTTCCAATTCCTCTATAATATTAATCTTTACATATATATCACTAAAATATTGCTGGGAATCTAAATACTGATGTGAATACATGGCATAACAATATTTACACCCATGCTCACAACCACGATATATATTCAAATCCCATGAAAATGGTATTTTTCTCTTTAACTTCTTAAGGGCTATCGAACATTGCATTTCTCTATAATTTGCCATTGCTTAACCTCTCTCTTATAAATGATTCATATATTTTTTTTTTATTTTCTAATGCTTATTTTAGATATTTTAATCACCTTTTTTGCGCACCTTGCCTTCCCTAGGATGGCAAATAATCATTTTTCTGCACATAATTCATTAACTACGTTATTATAATTATAACAAAAATTTACAGAAACACTATGAGAAAGCTTCAATTTTTTCCTAATTTTTACACATATTTTTTCAACTATTTAGTAATATAATAAACTCATTGCATCAAAAAAAAATGCATACAATTTTTCATGTAATTTTTGAGCCTATTTACATTATTCATTATATTTATCGTTGAAATTAAAAAAAATAACTACTGGCAAAATGAGTAGTTATTTTAAAAGTAAAATCTTATGTAATTTTTAGTTTTGCACCTCTGAAATGAACCCGTTGATATGCAGTTGAGATTTTGTTTTTAATTTTCACAAAAATATTTCATACTGGTTTTTTTAAGCTCTTCACTACTAAACAGCAGTTCATAGTTTTTTACTTCTATTGTTTTAGAAAGCTTATCTGCTATTTGATAGCAGTCCTCTTTACTACCTCCGTGTACCATGGTAAATAGATTATAGGGCCAGGCTGGATAGGTGGGTCTTTCATAGCAGTGGGTTACCTCTGAAAAAGCCGCCATCTGTGTTCCTATGTCTTTTGTCTTATGAGCCTCAACCTCCCATACCACCATAGCATTGGCGGTAAAGCCTGCTTTTCTATGCCTTAGTACTGCTCCAAATCTTCTTATGATACCTGCTTCTAGATACATTTGGATTTTTTCTAAAAGCTCTTCTTCTTTGATATTTATTTTTTCTGCTATCTCTTTATAGGGTTCAGGTGAATCAGGTAAATCCTCCTGCAGTTCTTTGATGATTTTTTTATCTAGGTCTGTTATCTCCACTACGTCACCTCTTTCCACAGCTTTCATCTTTCATATACTGGTTTTATATACTTGTCTCTGCTGCTTCTTTTTTGGAGCTTTCGAGATTGAACTGAACATTAATTTTAAAGAAATCTACTGCTGGTAGATTCAACATCTTTTCTACTGGTGATTCTCTCTTTATATCCTGCAAGGTTTTCTCTAGATATTCTTCTGATGGTCCGATTAAGGTAAACCACATATTATACTGATGATCTCGTATATAGTTATGGGTTACTCCTGGGATAGCATTGATTCTATCGGCAGTCTCCTGTAGGTTTTCCTCTGCTACCTGTAAAGCACATAAGGTACTATGGTAGCCTAATTTCCTAGAGTCAAAAACCCCTCCTATTCTCCGAATAATTCCAGTTTCTTTTAAATGCTTTACTCTATCCATTACTTCTTGTTCTGAGATTCCCAGTTTATCACCTATCTCTTTGTAGGGTCTACTATCAATGGGGAAGTCTTTTTGTATATGGGTTAGTATTCTTCTATCTAGGATGTCCATACCGCTTCTACTCCCTCTCTTCCATGATATAAGCACCAGGGCTCCTCAGCCATATAATCCCCATCATGATAGTAAGCGGCTCTGGCTCTACAGCCGCCGCAGCTTTTTTTGTATCTGCAGCTGCCGCAGCCACCGCTGTAATCCATCCTTCTCAAAGTTTTAAACACCTCGTTGTTTTTCCAAATTTCACTGAAGGGCGTTTCTCTTATATTGCCTATCTCCATATCCAGGTATGCACATGGCTGAACCCTTCCCTTTGGTCCTATGATACAATAGGAGGTTCCTGCCAAACAGCCCCTTTGAAATCGCAGGTCCATCCCCATTTCCTTTGCTATCCGCATGAACTGAGGAGCACAGGTGGGTTTCAGCTCTATAGAAGTCTCCTGCTGTTTTTTCATAATTCGCTGCAGTACCTCTTCATACTCTTGTGCTCTTAAGGATCCCTTTTCTATGGTGGAAGCCCTTCCAGTAGGAACTAAAAAGAAAATATGATGCGCCACCGCACCAAGTTGTACTGCTTTATCCGTCAAAGCCTCCAGTTCCTGTTGGTTCCAGTCCATCACAGTTGTATGTATTTGAAACGGCAGGCCTGCGTCTTTACAATTTTTCATTCCTTCAATTGCTCCCTGCCAAGCTCCTTTATAGCATCTTAGGCTATCGTGTTTGTCAGGGTCTAAACTATCCAGACTAATGCCTATTCCCATCACACCTAGATGTTTAAGTTTTTTTGCTACGTCCTTTGTGATAAATGTGCCATTGGTACCAAATACTGGTCTTAGTCCTAGGTCCTTGGCATAGGCCGCCAGTTCAAAGATATCCTGCCTCATAAAGGGCTCACCACCACTAAAAATCATTATTTTAAATCCTGCTTTAGCGATTTCCCTTAATAGATCTTTTCCTTCTTCTGTGCTTAACTCCTCCTCCACCTTTGCTCCTGCATCTCGATAGCAATGCTTACAAAGCATATTACATTGATTGGTGGTATTCCAAGATATGATCATACAGCATTCCTCCTCATGCCGATTTCCTCCTCTGTGAGATAGCAGGCAGGATCTGACTGCCAAAAGTCTCCTGTGACAGCCTCTGCCCTGCCGCGAAAGTTTCCATTGCATAGGTTTAGCCAGCTGCAGTTACTGCATCTTCCCTTTAATAGAGGCTTTCTATTTTTCAGTCCACCCAGTATAGGATGAGTAGTATCCTGCCATATTTCTCCGAAGCTTCTTTTCATAACATTGCCAAGGGTATGATTTTGTGTAAACTGATCTGGATGCACATTCCCCTGACTATCTACATTGGCAAAGGCCATACCGGAGCGATTGCCCCCGTTCCTCTCCATCAGCCGGTATATTTCCTCTGCTCTTTTAGGGTTGGTTTTCCTGAGCTTTAGATACATGTATATGCCATCAGCGTGATTATCGACTGTTAGGATTTCTTTATCTAATCCTCTATGATGAAAATCTAAGGTTTTTTCCATAATCAAGTCTAGGGCTTTTCTAGACTCTTCATGAGAAATATCCTCCTCCATCATCTGCTGCCCTCTGCCACAATATACTAAGTGATAAAAACAGATTCTATCAATATGTAAATCCTCTACCAGTTTAAATATTTCGCTTAGTTCCTTGTAGTTGTGGCGATTGATGGTAAATCTCAGACCTACCCTTTGCCCTGCTGCTACACAGTTTTCTATACCCTGCACAGCCAAATCAAATGCTCCTTTTTTCCCTCTGAATCTATCATTGGTTTCTTTTAGTCCATCCAAACTAATCCCAACGTAGCCTATGCCAATTTTTCGTAGGTTTTCTGCTATTTTACGGGTGATCAACGTACCATTGGTTGAAATCGTTGGACGAATGTTATTGTTCACTGCATCCTGGGCCAACATAAAAAAATCCTCCCGCATTAAAGGCTCTCCCCCTGAAAAGAGCAACACTGGCACCTTGAATCTGCCTAAGTCCTCAATGAAGCTTTTGCCTTCTTCATAGGTCAATTCCCCTTCATAGTTTTTAGCCTCTGAATCCATATAGCAATGAATACATTTTAGATTGCAGCTTCTTGTAGTATTCCATGCTACAACAGGCCCATAACCTTCACTGGTACCATGGACAGTGTGTTTACTGCTTTTTCTATATCGTAAAGAATCACCAAAATTATCCGTTCCTAGTAGAAGCTTTGTTACACTAATCATAAAAATAACCCTCCTGTATATACAATTCTGTTTTATAATATACCCTATACCTTTAGTATATTATGCTTCTCCTGGTTAATTTAGGCAAAAAAAAAGACACTATATCGTAAATAGTATCCTATTAGCATACTTTAGCTATGAGCTGGTTCCTTGGAATGATGCTTTCTTAATGCCTTCGCCTGTGAATAAGAATAAATCAATAACCCAAGCCATATGAAGCCAAAGCTGAAAAAATGCACTTTAGTAAATGCTTCTTTGTAGACAAAAACTCCTAAAAATAAGCTGATGGTAGGTGCAATATATTGAGCAAAGCCCATCATGGATAAAGGCACTCTTTTTGCTGCTTCACTAAACATCAATAGGGGTGTAGCCGTTGCAACTCCCGCTAAAGTAAGAATCAACAAGGTAGTAGTAGGTATCACTGTTAATGCACCTGTTCCATTAAACTCTTTAAACAAAACATAGCCTAAAGCTATGGGCATTAGCATAATGGTTTCAAGCATAAGTCCTGTAATAGAATCCACTTGAACAAGCTTTTTCAGTAATCCATAGAGACCGAAGCTTACAGCTAAGGTTAATGCAATCCAAGGAATCTCACCATACTGTAGAGTAATAATCAATACTCCTACTGCTGCTAAGGCTATCGCCGTGATCTGCCATGCATTTAGCTTCTCTTTCAATACTACCATAGCTAAGGTAACCACCACTAAGGGATTAATATAGTATCCCATACTGGCCTCCACCAGATAATTAGAGTTAACCGCCCAAATGTATAAGAACCAATTGATGGATATGGTAATAGCGCATAAAGTCACCAATACAACATTCTTTTTATTACCGAAAACCTCTTTGATGCTGGCTAATCTTTTTTTATAAAGTAAGACAAAGAATAAAAAAACACAGGACCATAAAATCCTATGGGCCAGAATCTCATCTGCAGGAATTGCCTGCAGCAGCTTCCAATACAGCGGTAGAAAACCCCAAATTATGAATGCCCCTACCACTAAAAGAACACCAATAAATCTTCTATTTTCCGCCGTTTCATTTTTTCCCATGGCAGCATTGCCCTCCTACCCATTCTTATATTTATCTCATTATACTCCTATCATTTTGATTTTGAAAGAGAAAAATAAATATAGAGACAAATTATTTAAAAAAATAATTTGTCTCTATTGTAATCACCTATAGGAAATCCTTCATATACTTTTCTGCCTCGGCTGGTTTCCATTGTCTATCTACTAGAGAAGGTCCTTCAGCTAAGTAAGGTATTTGGTCGATATAGGTTGGCTTTTCTTTTTTATAAATAACCCCTAATGGTATTCCTTCCTCCCATTCTAACGCCTTTTGAAATGCAGCTATTTTATCTGTGGGGTCATAGCTTTCATCTAAATAATATACATTGTCTTTATACCATTTAAAGGTATTTACCTGATTAAAGATGACACAAGGCTGTAAAATATCTACCAAGGCATAGCCCTTATGATTGATAGCCTCCTTCATGATGGAAATAAGATGTTTTTTATTTCCCGAAAAGCTTCTAGCTACAAAGCTGCAGTCTAAACTCACTGCCAAAGCCAGTGGACTAAGCTGCTGTATTCTAACACCATCAAGCTGCATACTTGTTTTCTGCCCTTCAGCGGTAGTGGGAGACCCTTGTCCTTTTGTCAGCCCATATACTTGATTATCATGAACAAAATGAGTAATATCTACGTTTCTTCTTATGCCATGCATAAGATGATTGCCGCCTTCTCCATAGCTGTCTCCATCTCCAGAATGAATAATTACCTTGAGATCTTTATTAGCAATTTTAATACCACTGGCAGGAGGTACTGCCCTACCATGGAGACCATTGAAGCCATTGGTATTGATATAATGAGGTAGTTTCGCTGCCTGCCCTATTCCTGATGCCACTACAACCTGATGAGGCTTAAGCTCCAGCTCTGCTAATGCTTCCTTTATGGCTGGTAAGATGCTGTAGTTACCACAACCAGGGCACCAAGCCATTTCATCCTTGGAATCATACATTTTTATATCCAGCATCTATAGCACCTCCTCTTTCACTCTTTTATAGATTTCATATCCACTCATTTGTCTACCATCATATTTTAGTATACTTTTCTGGCAGGGAATTCCCGTCTCTTGACGGATAAGCTTTGCCAGTTGTCCAGTATAGTTTTGTTCCACATTTATTATTTGGGCAGCGTTTCCACTGTATTTTTCTAAGAGCTTTGTTGGCAATGGGTATAGGTCACCAAATACCAAGGCACCCACATCAATGTTTTCCTTCTGCAGGATTTCTACTGCCTCATTTAATGGCCCATTCATAGAGCCCCAGCCCAACAATAAAATTTCAGGTTTTTCTACACCAAAATAATTTGGCTCTATTAATTCTTCCTTAAGAGCTTCCATTCTTTTCATCCGCTTATTCACCATTTGGATTCTAACCTCTGCAGATTCTGTAATATGTCCTTCTTCATTATGCTCATCACTATCTACTAGAACAACTTGCCCTTCGTGCTTGCCAGGGATAATCCTTGGGGATAATCCATCCTCTGTCAGGCGATATCGTTTATATGCTCCGTCCTGCAATGCCTCTTCCCCTGCTATGTGTCTATCAATAGATATATTACTAAAATCAAAGGGCTGAATGGTTTCTGTTGCATCTGATAGATACTGGTCTCCCAATATGACCACCAGCATCTGATACTTATCTGCTATATTCAAGGCTCGAACAGTCTGATAGAAGGCATCCTCAGCGTTTCTTACAGCAAGCACCATTCTAGGAATCTCTCCATGAGAAGCAGTTAATACAAAGCTCAAATCTCCTTGCTCTGTTCTGGTAGGAAATCCAGTAGCAGGTCCAGGTCTCTGGATATTTGCCACTACCAAAGGTGTTTCCATGATCCCTGCTAATCCCAATGCTTCCACCATCAAGGAGAATCCCCCGCCGGAGGTGCCCGTCATGGCTCTTGTGCCAGCATAGGAGGCCCCTATTGCCATATTGATAGCTGCTATTTCGTCCTCCACCTGCTCCACGACAATATTGGCATCCTCTTGCTTTCCTGATAAGTAGGTCATAATACTGGTGCCTGGTGTCATAGGATAGCCTGAGTAAAAGCTTACGCCCCCGGCTAATGCTCCTAAGGCGATGGCTTGATTGCTATTGATATAGATATGTTGATCTTCTGGTGCTTTATCTAGATGATACTTTATGTCTGTAAGGCTATATCCCTTCTCTAAAGCCTGCAAATTTCGTCTGCTTAGCTCCTGGTTAAATTTTTCTTCAAATACCTCCTCTGCTTTATTAATGTCTAATCCAAAGAGCCTCAACACTACCCCCAAAGCTATAGAACCAAAAACCTTTGTATTGCCTATGTCTTTTGCTATTTCCTTTAGTGGCAGGCTCATGCCTCTTTTGTCATCTACCTCTATCCCTGCATCACAAAGAATGACCCCTTCCTCCTGTAGTTTTTCTTTATGGAGATCAATCGTGTTTTTGTCCAGTGCCACGATTACGTCTAATGCAGGATGATGAGAGGTAATGGTTTCTGTGCCAAATCGAATTTGGATAAAATTATGGCCTCCTCGAATCCTTGACATATAATCCTTATTGGAAAAAACATAATATCCTTGTCTTTTTAATATTTTTTCCAATAAAGCTGCTAAGGTATCCATTCCCTGTCCAGCTTCACCGCCAATTAGAATATTGTACTTCAACTTTCAACACCTCCAATAATCTATGTGTAATTTTATTATGCTTAAAGGCTATATATGACCTTTTCATTCTTTCAGTCATGATTTTTTTCCTTGAAGCTTGTTTAAATAAATACCCATCTCTTTTATTTATAACCATATAATACAACTGTATTTATCCATAGAAAAAACCCTTATAAAAAGGGTTTTCTCTAACTAATTATTATTTTCCCATTGGGTTTTTAAAGGAACACGGTACCGCTACCATGCATTTACCGCATACGTCTGTCACACCTAAGTCACCTGACAGCTTGTCATTGTATAAGCACATTTCATAGCATTTGTGTCGATCGTAGCCTTCTACCTGTAAGGCTCCATTAACACAGCCGGATACACATAGCTTGCATACTCCTTTTGCTTTGTATAGACAGAATTCTTTTTCTGTTACTTCAGTGGGAGGAATTTCTAA
This sequence comes from Natronincola peptidivorans, assembly GCF_900111615.1. GTDB lineage: Bacteria > Bacillota > Clostridia > Peptostreptococcales > Natronincolaceae > Natronincola_A > Natronincola_A peptidivorans. Next base: position 176,094 of record NZ_FOHU01000004.1, read on the forward strand.
ATTGGTTACGATACTCCCAACCCTGCCACAGCATCCTTTCTCTGTGATTAACATATTGTTTAATCCAAACTTGCCTAGCCCAGCTATATAGGCAACATGCCTATGGGACCATTCACTAATCAATAAATCCTCATCAAAATTATGGGTAGCAGGAATGATGGTGGATTCAAAATCCATCTCCTGTATCTTTTCATGTAAATAGGTATTTAAATCAAAAATCAGTTGATTGGTTTCTATATAGGCCACACCCCATGTTCTTGAGCTTTCTTTGCCTTCTATATTGCTTTCAACTACCTCTTCCTCAAAAGGGAGAAAATAGGTGATCACGGTTTTAGCATCCTCTAAAAAATCCGTCGGCAATCCATGGGAAGGGGTCACAACCTCCTTTAGTTGATAAAAGCTTTCATTTTTTGCATCTGCATAGGCGATGATAGGCTCTAACCATCTTGTTTCTGTATTCTTTGTATCTGGATATCCTTTTACAAAATCCTTAATATACTTTTCAACTGTTTCCCTCATCTACGTTCCTCCTAATGCTGTGATTTAAATTGCTCTTATCTTTACTATAACATATATTCACAAATCTTGATAAACTGAACCTTATTTTATCAGCACATCAACAATGAATAAACCATTAAGATGTCCGACGAACTTATCTCAATTACCGTAAAGGCAGGAAACCTCGGCTTTGTTGTCGAATATTATTTATGAAACATATCTCAGTTATAGAACAAATGGAACTTTTTTACGTCTATTAAGAATACATAGAAAGCTGGAGGGGGAAATAAGATTGAAAAAAAGAATGATATGCGTTTTAGGTGTTTTTATTGTTTGTGCTGTTATGCTTTTCATAAGCAACATTCCTGCCTATGGGGAGCCAGAATCCTTGCAGGAGGATTCCTATACTATGGACCCGTTAGGTATTGATGAAAATGTAGAGGAAATAGAGGAAGGAGAATTTCGGGCTGCATGGGTTACTACTGTCTATAATCTAGATTGGCCCTCTAAGAAGGGATTATCAAAAGAAGAGCAGCAAAAGGAATTTACCACCCTTTTGGACCAATTGCAGGAGGTTGGCTTAAACGCAGTGATTGTACAGGTGAAACCAACAGCAGACAGCTTTTACCCCTCTGAATATGGTCCTTGGTCTGAGTATTTAACTGGGATACAGGGTAAAGACCCGGCTTATGATCCATTGGCCTTTATGATTGAAGCAACTCATCAGCGCAATATGGAATTTCATGCTTGGTTTAATCCTTTTAGAGTTAGTGTGCAGGGAGATATAAATGCTTTAGCCAAAACCCACCCAGCTAGAATCAATCCCACTTGGGTTGTTCCTTATAGAGGACAGTTATATTATAATCCTGGTATGCCAGAGGTAAGAAGCTTTGTTAGAGATAGTATTATGGAGGTTGTTGAGAAATATCCTGTTGATGGTGTTCATTTAGATGATTATTTTTATCCCTATCCTGCAAAAGACTTGGATTTTCCTGATGATGCTTTATATAAGATTTCTAAAAGATATCCCATGGAAACCAAGGAGGAATGGAGAAGAAGTAATGTCAATGAATTCATCCAAGACCTATATACCTCAATCAAAAATGAAAATATGCAGGTAAAGTTTGGTGTAAGTCCCTTTGCCATATGGAGAAACCAGTCTGATGATCCATTAGGTTCTGCTACAAGAGGCGGGGTTACCAGCTATGATGGTCTTTATGCTGACACAAAGCTTTGGGTGGAGGAAGGATGGTTAGATTATATTGCCCCACAGATCTACTGGTATTTTGGCTATGGACCTGCTGCCTATGAGATAGTTTTACATTGGTGGTCAAATTTAGTCCAAGATAGAGACATCCATCTATATGTGGGCCATGCCGCCTATAAAGCACAGCCAGAAGAAACACCTTGGGGGAATCCCTATGAAATATTGAATCAAATTGACTATAATCGTAACGCGGGAAATGCACAGGGAAGCATATTCTTCAGAGCACAGTCTATTGTAAGTAATCCTCTAAACCTAGGTCATCTTTTGAAAACTACTGTTTACAAAGATGCCGTTTCAGTTCCAGAAATGCCTTGGCTTCAAAGGCCAGAGGAACTGTTGGAAGAAGTCATGGAATACTAGCTATAAAATACTTGAAAACCCTCTTCATAAGCAATTGTGAAGAGGGTTTTTTCTGCTTTTTCACATGCTAATGGCTAGTTTACTACACACTTCTACTTTTCAGGAATACTATATTATTATAATTAGACATCTTATCAACAAACTCTTTTTTCATGATTTATTTCGTAGATAGATACTTCAATGTAAGGACTAGTGTAAAAATATGCAAAGCTACTGTGGATTTTAGAAAAAAATTTGATATAGGGGGTTATTACAAGGACTCTAACACTTTAATTTTTGATATCCCAACCATTGCTATCACTGGTAGTTCTGGGAAAACTACTACTAGGGCAATTATATTCTCAATTTTAGAAACAAAATGGAAGGTTCTTAAAACAGTTGATAATAAAAATTTACCATTCCAAAATAAGCAAACACTTAAAAGCTACGATTCTTCCTATCAAGCTGTTTTATTAGAGTTTGGTATGGGGAGACCAGGAGTAGGGAAAAACCATTGTAATGTGATACAGCCTAACATCTCCATAATCACAAATATAGGAACAGCTCATTATGGGAATTTTGGGAATAGTGTTGAATCAACAGCAAAAAATAAGTCTTACCTGATAAAATATATGCATCCCAGGGGGACACTTCTTCTAAACAATGACGATGAAAATTCAAAATTATTAGAGACAAAGACCTTTGCCGGAAAAATTATTACCATAGGAATTCGTAATAAAGCTGATTATCAGGCAAGTAATATACGATTTGTAGACCAGGGGGTATGTTTTCAAGTTGCACTAGATAGACAAAGTATAGAATTTTTCATCCCTGCATATGGGTTGCATAATGTGTATAACGCTTTAGTTGCAATTGCCGTTTGCCACCATCTTAAATTTTCACCTATTGAAATCCAACTAGGTTTAAAGCGATACCAACCTCCAATAAAAAGACTTAATTTTTATCACTTATCCAATGCATCTATGCTAATTGATGATACGGTTAATGCCAATCCTGAGTCTGTAAAGACTGCCATTGATGTTCTGATTGAAAGAGGAGAAGAAAAAAAGAAAATCGTAGTCTTGGGCAGCATGTTAGAATTAGGCGAATATGAAGTGGCAGGACATATAGATGTAGGAGGATATCTAGCAAAAAATGATATAGACCTTATTTATACATTCGGGAAAGCTGCAAAAAGCATAATGGAGGGAGCTATAAAGGCAGGATTTCCTACTGATAGAATCCAGCATTTTAGCCATCGTGTAGAATTACACGCAGCTATTAAGCAATCTTTGGAGAAGAATAGTATAATCTTAGTGAAGGGTTCTAGTAAAATGAAGATGGATCAGACTGCCAAGTATATTAGGGATCGTTTCCTGTATTCTGTTTATGTGGATAGTACCGTTAATCAAGATTCTATCTATTTAAATAATTCTACCTTGCAACAGATGAATATAGCTTCTCCTTATATTACCTTTCATTTTGGTGCTTTTGCTAAAAACTTTCCCATACAAATCGATCCTAGCTTGAAAAATGGAGTTATACGATTACCAAAACAACTTAGTGATGATCTTGAAATCCCTGCAGTACCTTGCGAATATTATATGGATGATCATCATCTGCACTCAGGACCCGTTATAGGCTTGCTAGTATTACCTAGATACTATAATGATCCTCCACAACAGCTCCTTCGATTTGCCGATTATGATGGTATTAAAGGTCTTGTATTTCTTTGCAAACAATCTGATATCAACATTGATACTAGAAGGATTGAGGGCTACTACTATACCCCCGAAACGGAAGATTTTGTAGCAGGAACATTCCCGTACCCCTCCGCCTTCTTCAATCGTACTCGACTAAAGAAAAGAATTTACCGGCACTTGCAGCAGCATATCGGTGATACCGTCTTTAATTATCCCTATGGCAACACTGATAAATGGAGTTTTTATAAACAAATGTCTGAGAAATCTAAAATAATTAAACATCTACCCAACACAGTACAATATGTAAATATTAAGTCTTTGATAAAAATGCTGCGTACTTATCCAGCTATATATATGAAACCTACTACACTTGCCGGTGGAAATGGGATTCTTTATGTAAAAAAATTAAAAAAAGGTTTTCTATTATCTACGCCTTCAGGTAGTAAACAGCGTATTCATACAAAAAATGCTTTAGCTGAACAAGTAAGTATGCGGTTAGTTAAAAATAAAAAATACATTGTGCAGCAGGCTATTCCCTATGAATATAAAGGAAAGAAAATAGATTTCCGTGTGTACATTCAAAAGGATGAAACAAAGAATTGGAAATTCTCGGGTATGGAAACAAAAATTGCCAAATCAGGAAGCATTATTTCTAATTCAAAAAATCGAGAAGCAGTTATACCTGGTGAAGAAGCCCTCATGAAAATCTATGGATTAAGTGAAAAAGAGACAGTAAAAAAGATTATAGAAATTACTAAACTATGTATTAAAGTTTTAAATATTTTAGAAAAAGGAAGTCATATTGGAGATGCTGCCATTGACTTAATTATAGATGGTAATGGTGAAATGTGGATACTTGAGGTTCAATTGAATTATGCTGCTGAGATTAAAGCTTTTAGGCTGGATGACGAGCAAGCTGTATTACCAAATATCTTGCCCACACCATTGAAATATGCTAAATCTTTAACTGGTTTCTAAACAAATTGTACCTTTTTAGCTGCTCTGCCAAATGCTTAAGCATTTCTAAATACACCCTCCTTATGGCAGCACTGAAAACAACCTGCTAGAGAAAGTTGTACACTGAAAAATTTTAATAAGATAAATGTTTAACAGGCAAAGCCTTGGGTAAGTATATCTTAGAAGTAGTTAAAAAACAATTTAACAATGAAAATCACAAAGGAGGATCTATTATGAAAGACTATACTAAATTAAATGAGTACCTATCTAATCTAGCTGTATTAAATGTGAAGCTGCACAATCTCCATTGGAATGTGGTAGGTAAACAATTTATACAAGTTCATGAGTTTACTGAGTCAATGTACAATGATTTCTTTGAAAAGTATGATGATGTAGCTGAGCTTATGAAGACCAGAGATGAACAGCCTTTAGCAAAGATGGCGGATTATCTAAAAAATACTTCTATTAAAGAATTAGATAAAGATAAATTCACCAGTACTGAGGTGCTTGAAATAGTTCAGGATGATTTAAACAAAATGAAGGACTTAGCTACAGAAATCAGAACCGCAGCTGACGAAGCTGGTGATTTTGGAATAGTAGCAGAGTTTGAAGATCATATTGCTGGTTATAGTAAAAACCTATGGTTCATAAAATCAATGCTTGCATAGAACAAGTTAGTATCGTTATAAAATAAGAAATAGACTATTTTTCTAAGGGTTAGCTCCTGTATTCCAAGGAGTTAGCCCTTTTAAATTTGAATTCATACATAGCATTGATTTTATATTTTTTTGTATTAATAATATGATCACGAATTTATAGTATATTTTAGCAATACCTATATTAAAAAGGTCTTTTCACTTCTGTGTAGAATAATTAAAGTATCTGTAAACCTATTTAATATCTTTATACATTAAGGAGTGTCACCATGAAAAAACATGAAGTTTTCACAATAATTTTAATGATTATCCTGCTGATTACCACCTTTAATCAAGGCTCTACTATTCATGAGCTTAGAAACACCATTAATCACCAGAGCCATCAAATTTCCGCCTTGCAAAATGGTGTTCAAGGTATTTATGGATCAGTAAACAACTCTCTGTCTAATTGGGAGAGAGAAAATCGATGGTTGCATAGCAGTAAAAATATTATAAGTTCTATATCTAATGATGGAAATGATATGGAAGTAATTGTAAGCTGGCAGTTTAATGAATTGAGAAATGATGAAGAAGTATATTTAATGGTGGGAGAAAAAATAAACACCTCTGAATATAAATGGGAAAAAATAAAAGTAGATACCGATAACCAGCTTCATTTTGACAAAACCTTGACACTACCTTTACGAGGCGACTATAAATTTGATACTATAGCTGAAAATACTGAAGGCAGCAGGCTGGCTGAGCTTGGAACCGTTGAATTATATCGTTCCCTTAAGGAGAGATTTCAAGTCCATGGTAACATTCATGCCCGACCAGATAATAAAGCACAGATATTCGTAGATTTATTTGTTGAGGGATTTAAGTACTTCTATCATCAAAATGAATTATCCGATAGCTTTATTTCCAAACTTGAAATAGAATCTGTTTTTGTTGAAGTGTATCTAGATGGTCAATTGGTTAAGAATTTTGATCTTTTAGAAGAAACTGCAGAAAAAGGTCATAGAGAATTAGAGAAACAGATGGCAGGCTATCCTACAGATTTCATGCACATATATCAGAATTTAGAAGTAGAAGAATTGCCTTCAGGGACCCTTAGTGCTATTGTTAAAATTACTGATGGGTTAGGGGAAATCTATGAACTTCCCCTTCGTTAATTTAGAGACTCCTTTTAACTCAAACCTGTATTGAAAATAAATATTTATGTTATATATATTCAAGGAATGGATATATTGCTAATAATTTATGTATATATGTCCATTCCTTTATCATGGTATTTCAATGGTATTTCAATGGTATTTCTCCTCTATTTTTTCTAGTCTATACTTATACTGGTATTCATCTATTTTGCCTGATTCAAACAAGTTATTTATTTTAATGAATGGTCTTATTGACACAAACTCTTCTCTGTCAAGTTCAATGACTTCCTTACATTTAGGGCATATTATTCTAATGATTTTATCTATTTTCCCTAATGGAAGAACCCCTAGAGGCTTATAAAATGTTGTATCTATGATATAGTAATCATTATTATTACAGTTCTCACACTTAGGGTTTATCCTCTTTAGAAGCCATTCTTCTGTGTTAGGCTTAAACATCTGATGCCATTTTATTTTTCCAATTACTTCTGTATCTCTTTTCATCTTTCCTTTGAATCCGCCTAGACTTATAAACCACATAACTACACCTCTTAAAATTTTTCTCTTAATATGAAAATAATAAATTAACATTTAGAAACGAGAAAGACATTCAAATCATTGACTAATCTCCAAAAAATCTTCATAAAGCATCGCATAGGCTCTCATAAAGTCTGCTATCTTGCTTATTTCCTCCATTACAGACTGTTGTAATTCACTTGTATCATCACTCTGTATAAGTTGTTCTTGGTGCTCTAATGCTTTCTCGGCGGAAAAAGTCAGTTGCTCTACCACCTCACGTGCTTCATCAGAAAAAAAATGAGTACTTTCATCCTTTAATTTTTCTATAACGACATGTATTTCTCTTGCAGTTTTAATCAATTCTTCTTCATCCTCTACCGTCAGTATAGGAGAAGCAACACTATATAAGGCCATTATATCCTGAAATGTCTCCTCATACATAACAACATGATTTTCTATGGCAGAAATCTCTTCTTCATTAGTACAACCTATTAGGCCAACGATTATTATCACTATCATTAATATTAGTAAAACGAGTTTTTTCATCTTATTGCCTCCTAGTTTCAATACCTATAACTGTGGCATTTTTCAGTTATTATGCCAACTAATTAACTGTATCTCTATTTTTCTGTAAACAAACATGCCTACGGTGCCTATCCCTATCTCTTATATTTGTATTAATATTTTTTGATAGGTTTGACATAAAAATAACATAATTATCAACTTTTTACAATAACTACTCGGGAAAAGTCTAAAATAATAGATGAATTGTTGTTTTTGAAATAGAAAAGCATCTCTTTAATGAGATGCTAAGTTATTCTACGTATTATACCAATCTTGTCATCAGTTCTAAGCTATAGCTTCTCGTCCCTCTTTATTCGCCTTCTAGTATTACTCCCTATACTGGTCTTATACTAGACTTCTACAGAATAGCTTTTGTCCTATTTTTTCCTGTCCTGTCATCTGTAGAGATATCTCTAATTGTTGCTTTTATTTTCTATTGCTAATAACTTCTCTTTTGCTGTTTTTGACATCTTTTCTAATAATCCTTGTCTTTTCTCTATACCCTCCTGGATCTTGTTTCTTTTTTTCTTCTCTTTATCTATATCTACCCAAGAGATTTTTTTGTTGCGATAATACAAATCCAAATCCACTAATCGCTTTCCGCTCTCATCAAACTCTAGACCAATTAATATTTCCTTAAGTTCCTGAGGTTTATAGAGGGTAAATAAACGAACTTGATAAGCTAACACAGTAAAAAGGCTTAATGCGTGATCCCTAGTCCAAACCTCTTCTAATACCATCCCCGCCTCCAAATGGTAAAGCACATGAATCAAGCGCTCATAATGCTTATCATAATTACCTTGAACATCATAAATATTCACTCGTACCTCATACCATTTCCTATCCTCTAGGCTTTGGGTGATGTATAGTATCCCTTCATTCCTAAGTTTCTTAAAGACTTGAGAGGAGGCTTGATGTAGAAGTAATGGAGGCTCTAATAAATCCTTTTTACCTAGTGGTTCAGATAATTGCCGATGGGTCAAAAACAAAATGGTATCTCCCTGTTCTCCTTCATTGACAGCTTCTTCTAAAGACAAGTCTTTTCCATTATATAGCTCCAGCAGTTGCTCCGCCACTATAGTCTCCTTCCCAGCAATACGCATTACCATAGAGGAGGGTCCCATCTCCACCCTCTCTACCAATTGAGACACGTGGCTGTTAATAATAGTGGCTAAACAAATAGAGGCCGGCTGATTAATAAGGATGATTGTTTTAGCATCCTTGATTTCTGTTTTTATAGGATGGGGATCTGTGATGAAGATTAGACTGCTATCCTCTGATGCCTCCTCCATCCCTGGATAAAAATCCACTTCCCTGCCGTTAAGATTCTCTTTTAAAAAATCCTCTAACTGCTCTATCCCATAAGTTCTAAGAAAAATCAACCGAGGACCCATCCTTAAAAAAAGCATTTCCCTCTCCTCCTAAAGGCCAATTCCCCTTTTCTCCATTTTTCTAAATTGATTGGTGGCAAAAGGGTAAGGCAGAATATATACTTGTTTTGTGGTTAAATCGATGATATTAATCCCCATCAGCCCATTTAGCTTAACTTGGTTTTTATCAGTGGAGCTATCGGGTTCAAAACTATGACCAAATAAGTAATAATCTCCAGCTAGAGTTTTATCTATATGATAATGATTGATATATAATGAAACCCCCTCTACCATTATATTGCCTTCCTCCATCACTATGCCTTTTTCTGTTATCTCTCTTACCACTTCAGAGTTATCATGATTTCCTAGGGTATAATAAATTTCTTTTGCCTCCACCGATTCCAGTTGAGGAAGAAATTTCCCCAGAGCACTTGAATAATCATCTACTGCCTCTGGTAATACCTCCAGCTTAATATTGTCCACTAAGTCACCAGTATGAATAATATAATCTGGCTGCAGCTTCTTAATTAAACGAACAATATATTCATAAATCTCCTCTGGTGTATCACTGATGTGTAAAAGAAGAGGACCCTTTGCCTCTAGAAGCTGTCGAGGTAGATAGGGTTTATCCATTAACAGCCCTATCCAAGTCTTGATTTTTTCCTGTATCCTCATAAGCATCTCATTTCCTTTCCTGCTTCGTCTCCCTCTATCGATAGCTCGATTATCATTTCGACAATTACCATGTTTTTTCCTTCTCCACAGACAAAGGGACAGGAACTTGTTTAAAGAAAGTTACCCTGCCCCTTGTCTTTTATTTGAATTTCCGATAACTCAATTTCTATCCTCCTTTAACCCAAGGATTTTAGGATACAGTCTTTTATCTGCAAAGCTTCTAATTGCTCTTGGAGATTAAAAACTGAAAAGTTTTTTGTATTTAAGAGCTTTGCTATTTTATCCATATGTTCTAATTCCCTTCTTGCTATTACACTGTTTTCTTTTCCCATCATGCCCCAACAATCCCAAGGAAGAGGTTCCAGCTTATTGAGGCATAGAAGATCACGAATCATATTATCTCTAACAAACCACATTCCATTTAAATGTTCTTCTTCAGTGCCATAATTTTCTGGATCATGTCCATTTTCCCTGCAATTGACCCAAGCCTCTCCTCCTGTCATAAAATCTTCACCTTTTACATCATAGGGATTGTAATGTAGCTTCAGTAAACCTTCAAACAGTTGAATCGGCAGCATTTCCTTTTTTAGGTGAATTTGACTCATCCATATATCTACCATAATCCAGCGTTCTTCAGATCTATTCCAATACTCACAAACCCAATGATCAAAGTTTTTCTTGTGGAAAGGGTCAAAAAAAGATGCAAATCCTGATCTCAATCGAGCAGGTATCTTATGATACCTTAAAATAGAACAAAGCATAAGAGATAGATCTCTACAATTGCCAAGCAAAGCCTTCTGGGAATCTCTTGAATTCTTCAAACTGGAATCATCTCTTTTTACTACTTCTCTCAATTTTTCTTCAATACTCCTTAGTCTGCTATCATTTAAATACTCTTGTTGAACTGTCACTAGCTGCATATTCACCCATAAATCAATTAACATAAACTTGTGTATGCTTTCACAAAGCTGAGGTATGTCAGTAGGAAAATCATCAAGCAAATGCTGGTATGCTCCTGGAGATGAAGTGAGTCCTTGTTCATAATAAAACGCTACACAACTATCCAATTTCATCTTATATCCTCCTCAACATAAATAATATTTCAAATTTGCATATTATTATATCAGGAGTAATATGACAGCAGTATGTCATGTTTGATCATCTTTATGCTTTTATTCTAACCTTTCCATCAGCTTTAAACTGTAGCCTATGCTTTCTATTTCTGGACGATTTAGTATAGCTCCCTCCGCTGGTCTAATATTTAGCTTTAAAACAATTGCTTTTTGTCCTATTCCTTGATAAAACTGGATACGATTCATTGTTACTGATACCTCCAATAAATCTGACATGGCTTCTGCTGTTGCTTCATGCCCTATTGCTGATATATAGCCATATTCCTTAATCAACTCTTTTGCTTCATCAATGGTGATATCCGAAATCCTATATACTCCATTGGTGGTAACGACGGTACCGTTAAATAACGCTACTGGCTGTTTTTTTGATTTTGCTCCATTGTTTGTACTCATATTTTCTCCTCCAAATATTTCACGATGTCCTTTGCCTTTGGAGGGCAGCCCATGATGTTATTAGAAAATTCTTTGGTGCACAGGCCAATTCCCAGTCCTTCCAAGCTTTCCTTCTGAAAAGCCTGACCAATGTAGATTTTTTCCTTCAGTCTCCCTAGCTTTCCTTTATCCTCTAACCTTTGTAGCGCATGAATAAGACTTCCATAGCAGGCTGAGCAGGCATCCTTTTGAACCACATGTTTGGCTAGTCTACTGACCTTATTAGAATCCTTTATCCCTATGGTATTCTTATTTTCTTTACCATACTCTGTGATGATGGCATTAGCTACATCGGTGGAGCCTACCCCTAGTTCTGCAGCTATGTTGATATAATCTACATCCTCTATGCTATATCCCATCAGCTCTGCTACATAGCTGTCTATCAGTACTGGATCCTTGCCGATAATAATACGTTCCATTTCTACTGGGGTCCCTCCCTCTTCAAAGGTTAAATCCCCCATCATACCATCTACGATGGTTAGATCCTGTTTTAATGCTTTATTTAAGTAAGCGATTGGCTTATGAAGGCCTATTGTATGGTATCTTCTCTTTTCATTATCGGGAATACATCCCTTCATATTTTTTAGAGCACAGGTCATTCTTGTTTGACAATGCCCCTTTAGTACTGGGAGGTTGATAAGAAAATCTACTTCATGGACAGAGGCACATACCTCCAAGGTTAACTCCTTGATTTTTATGGTTTTTGTTTTATCCTTCTTTAAATCTAGCAGAGGTACATTATACTTTTTTGAGATTTCTTCATAGCCGCATACCTTAAAGGCTTTTGTAGTGCTATCTCCGATCCAGGAGCTTTCCATAATGGTGATATTGCTATAGCCTTGTTCCTGTAGATATTCAATAACTCCCTCTACGATTTCGGGGGAGGTAGTGGCTCCACTGGAGGCTTTTTTTGATACCACCAGGTTGGGCTTTAACCCAATGGAGGCATCTTTTTTTAATCCTTTTTCCATCTTTAGCTCTGCTAATAGCTCCTTTACCATTTTTTTTGCATCTTTTCCATAGTTCACAGCAATTTCATTCTTTTGCATGTTATCAAACCTTTCTATTGATGCTTTATCCCTTGATTACCCCTAGAGGTGTCAGTTTTACCAATGGTTTTACTAAATCCTTCTGATTTGCCATGACCTCCTCTATATCCTTATAGGCCATAGGGGCTTCTGAATAGTCTCCTCGCCAGCCTTTAAATAAAATTCCCTCCATTGCTTTATTGGCGGCTTCCTCCGTAATGATTTGATTTGCTTTTTTTCTGCTTACTGCCCTCCCAGCACCATGACTGCAGGACTGAAAGCTCTCTGGGTTTCCTAAGCCTGCTACGATATAAGAAGGTGTCCCCATAGATCCTGGTATAATCCCTAGCTCTCCCTTTCTTGCGCTGGTGGCACCCTTTCTGTGGAGCACAACTTGTTTTTGAAAATGCTTTTCCATAGCTGCATAATTATGATGGATATCGATTTGCTGCAGAATCTCCTGAGATTTTGTTTCCTCTGCAAAAGCGTCATAAAAAGCATCAGCAATAGCTTGGCGGTTTGCCCTAGCAAATGCTAGACAAAACTCCATGGCGGCAAAGTATTCCCTTCCCTCCGGGGAATCAATAGACAAGGATGCTAAATCATACTTTGGGGGTACGATGTTATATTTTACATTTAGTTTTTTTGCTAAAGTATTGTAGTAATTGGCTACCTTTAATCCAAGGTTTCTACTGCCGGAGTGCACCATCAACCAGATAAATCCATCACTCCCCATTTCTATACTACAAAAATGATTTCCGCCCCCTAAGGTTCCTAGCTGTTTTCTAGCTGAGGTTAATTCCTGTTTAATAATCCTACTATCAGGTATTTTTTTAAAGCCCTGCCAGTTTTGGGGTTTTTTATGGCGTTTAAAGCCCATTGGAACCCTTTGACTTGTTTTATTTAATATTTCCTCAGTTGATTTCCTATTGAGTTCTTGTTTATCTGTCTTTATCGCTACAACTCCACAGCCTATATCTACCCCTACTGCATTGGGAATAATCATTTCCTCTGTAGCTAGGACACCTCCTATCGGCATCCCATAGCCTTCATGAGCATCCGCCATTAAAGCTATGTGGCTATAGGCAAAGGTCAGCTTAGACAAATTAATTGCTTGCTGTATAGCTCCTTCGTCGATTTCTGTAGCCCATATCTTTATTGGTATCCCTTCCGATTCCATAATCCTCATTTTCTTCATCTCCTACATTTATTTATGTCTAGGAAATTATAGTTTTCATTTCCTAGACATAGGCAGTGCAGAGGGAGTTCCCCTCGCCGGTTGAAGGGGTGCTCAGGCAAGGTCTTTTCTTCATTAGAGGATTTTAACTGATGAGCCTCTCATCCTTCTCAAGAATTGTTATTAAGCCCTTGCTTTTCTAGAGTCCTAAATCATCTGATATTTCCTGCATGGCCTTTAAAGAAAGCTCTGCGAATTCAGAAAAGGGTATGCCTATTTTTTCAATGGATGCCATAGCCTGCCGGTCTGCCCCTGCTGCAAATTTTAATTCCTTCATTCTTTTTGATATGGATTTTACTTTTACGCTGCTTAGTTTTTTATCAGGATATACAAGGGTAATTGCAGTAATAAATCCAGTAATAGGGTCTGCAGCATAGATAGCTCTATCCATCGTGCTTTCTATTTTCACTCCAGTCTCCTTGTTATGGGCGCATATGGCATGATACATGGATTCATCTCCAATACCTGCTTCTTTTAAAATTTCCACAGTTTTAGGACCATGAAGATGATTTTCCCCATTTTTGTAGTCAACTAAATCTGCATCTAGATCATGGAGCAGTCCTGCCATTGCCCATTGTTCTTCCTGACTGGGTTCTAACCTTTTAGCAAGGGCTCTCATCACTGCTTCTACAGCATAAGAATGTTTTGTAAGATGCTCTGTTTTTAGATGTTTTTCTAATAATTCTAGGGCTTTTTCTCTTTCTCTCATGTTTTTTCTCTCCTTTGTTTGTGAATCTCCAGCTTCATGAACAGTATAATTGCTTTCATGAAATTCATGAAGACTGGATTAATAAGTATTTTTAAAGTTATCTAGTTTTAGCATAGCATGTTTTCTCTAAAAACAACAAGCTTAAAATGGCTGTTTTTATATGAATGAAATTTAATCTCCTCTAGCTACTTCTTTGTCTGTGTTTCTAATAAGAATATCACATTTTAGACATAAAATCATGGAAAAATGTCGTTATAAAACAAATGAATGAGGGATTAAGATGTAAGTTTTGTAAAAAATTCTAAAGACTTTCTCCCATCAATACCTTCCTGTATAATAAAGTTAAAGTATGATGTTTAAGGGGATGAGATTTTGAGAGCAGCCATAAGAAAAGAAAAAAGGAGAAACAGAAGACGAAGAACACTATCTATTATCCTTTGGATGTCTATCGTTGTAACCGTTTTCGGTTATTTTTATAGAGATAATATGATAAAACATATTACCAGCTTTGCTGAGAATATCGTATCCACCTTTTCTGATGGTGGCCAGTACAGTACTGCTAATATCCTTATAGGAAATCAAGAGATTGATGGAAAGCTGATGATAGAGCAGGATGAGATTTATATGGATATTGCCTTGGTGAAGAAATACATCCTTCCAGATGTAGAATTTGCAAGAAAAGATAGCAGTATCTATATAGACATTCCTCAGGATTATTATAGCTTTACTGAGAAGTCATTAGATGCATATATGAAGTCTGGAAATATTCGATTAAATTTTTTACTAAGACTTGTGGAGGATGTCTATTATATACCTCTACAATCATTAGTAAAGGTAATGGGCTTTGAAGTAAACTATTATGAGGATCGGGATCTTGTTGTGGTTAATAGTCCTTATGATGCTTATCACTTAGGAAGGACTGTAAAATCTGCTAGCTTGGTGGACAAGCCAGGAATGCTTAGAAAGGAAATCGTAGAAATCGAACCGGAGGTAATGATAAGGGTTTATGAGGAAGAGGGTAATTATTATAGAGTGGTAGCAGGAGAAGGGTATTTAGGCTATATCGAGAAAACCTCTGTGAATCTTTTAGGGGATAGTAAGGTTTCCACCTCATATTCCAATTTTTTTGCACCTCTCCCCGAGAAGTGGCAGCCTGATGAGACAGTTGGTCTTGTATGGGATTATGTCCATTTAAGAACAAAGGACAGAAGGGATGAGGAAAAAATCAATGCTGTAGATATTGTATCTCCAACCTGGTTTGATTTAATAAAAGCCGATGGTACAGTATTAAATAAAGGAGTCCTTGAGTATGTTCAAGATGCTCATGAAAAGGGCTATAAGGTCTGGGGACTTGTTACCAATAGCTTTGATCCTGATTTGACCCATGAATTTTTAGGAGATATAGAGGCCCAGGAAAATTTTATTCGTCAAATGATTATGTATAGTAGTATTTATCAACTCGATGGTATCAATATCGATTTTGAAAATATTTATTATAAAGATCAAACTGCTTTAACTGAGTTTGTCCAACTGCTGACAGACAAGCTGCATCAGCAAAATCTTGTTGTATCTATTGATGTAACCATACCTTCCACCAGTCCTAATTGGTCAATGGTTTATGATCGACAAAAACTTGCACCTATTGTAGATTATATTGCAGTAATGACCTATGATGAGCATTGGGGATCCAGTCCAAGAAGCGGCTCTGTTGCCTCTATTGGATGGGTAGAAAGAGGTATTCAGCGTAGTCTTGATTATATTCCTCCTGAGAAGCTTTTATTGGGTCTCCCATTTTACACAAGGCTTTGGCAGGAGGAAAAACAGCCAGATGGCAGCATCAAGGTTTCTTCTAGGGCTTATGGTATGGAAGCTATAGCTTCTATTCTTGAGAAAAATGATGCTGAGCTCCATTGGGATGAAACTGCAGGTCAGTATTATGCAGAGTACCAACAGGAAGGTAGCACCTATAGGGTGTGGCTGGAGGATAAAAGATCCCTTGCTTTAAAAGCCTCCATCATAGAAAAGTATAATCTAGCTGGCTTTGCTGCCTGGAGAAAGGATTTTGAGAAAGAAGATATATGGTCTACACTAGAAGATATCGTGAAAAATAGTAAAAGCTATTATGATCTTGTTTTTGATTAATTATTTTCCTCTATTTAGTCAAAAAAGCTTAGCTGTTGCATTTCCTCTTGGGAGAAGTTTGAGACTGATAGACCGATCAGTCTCAAATCCTCCTCTAAAACAATATCTTCTAGGATGTCACATGCTAAAGTATAGATTGCTTGCTGAGATTGGAAATAGTGATGTATACTCTTACTTCTAGTATGGCTTGAGAAGTCACTTAGTTTGTATTTTATGGTAATGGTTTTTGCTGATATATTTCTTCTTTCCAAAGATCTTCCTATATCCTTTGAAAAAGCTAGTAAAATGTCTTTAAGATAATTCTTATCCCTTGTATCCTGCTGCAGCGTTGTTTCTCTCCCAATGGATTTTGCTTCTCTTCCCACCTGCACCTCTCGGTGGTCTACACCGCGAATCATCTGATAAATCTCCGTCCCCATCTTACCTAAAAAATGAATTAGGTATTCCTCTGGCAAACTCATTAAATCCTCTATAGTGTCTATGCCAATGCTATTCAATTTGTCAGCTGATTTTTTACCAATACCATATACCTTCTTTATGGATAAGGGTTTTAAGATATCTGGTACCATGTCCTTTGTTATAGTTTTAATGCCATTAGGCTTGTTCCAATCGGAAGCAAGTTTTGCTAAAAACTTATTATAGGAAATCCCTATTGAAAGGGTTAGTCCTGTCTGAAGCAATACTTCTTTTTTTATAAAGCTTGCTATCTTTATTGGTTCCTGTGAAGTGTGGGTTATATCGAGATAAGCCTCATCTATAGATAAGGGCTCTACTAAATCCGTGATGCTATAGAAAATACTAAATACCTTTCGGGATACTTCTTTATAGCGTTCATATCTTACAGGTAAATAAACAGCATCGGGGCACCTTTGTTTTGCCATAAAGATAGGCATAGCAGAATGAATCCCATAGCTTCTAGCTTCATAGGAACATGTAGCCACTATCCCTCGATGGCTGTTTCCCCCCACAACCACCGGTTTGCCTTTAAGTTTTGGATAATCCTGTTGTTCTACTGCTGCAAAGAAAGCATCCATGTCTACATGAATGATTTTTTTCTCCATGAAGCATTTCTCCCTAGTATATTGCCTTTTTTGTGTAATTTTCTTTACTATCTCTACTAAAAGTATATCAGATTCTTACATTTATTTTTGAAAAAAATCTCTTGTTCTATTGATTAAAACCAGAGATTTTTTCTAAGCTTTATTTAGATGGTGTTGGTAAGAACGGATACATTTCTCCCGCCATACTTTGGATCGGCATTGTTTGAATCCATACCTTTCCTGGCCCAGTCAAAGTGGTTAAAAACATTCCTTCCCCACCAAATAGCATATTACGGAATCCTTTAATCATCTCAATATTCATGTCTACTGTTGCCTCATACATACCTACTGATCCGGTTTCTACTTTGATTGATTGTCCAGCTGCTAGATCCATTTCATAAGCCTCGCCGTCAATTTCTACAAAAGCTAAACCTGTACCCTTTAACTCTTGCATAACAAAGCCTTCTCCCCCAAAGAAACCTGACCCTAATCGTCTTTGAAAGGCTATCTCAAGATCTACTCCTTCTGTTGCACAGAGAAAGGCTCTTTTTTGACAAATAATAGATCTCTTGCTGACATCTACTGGTATGATATGTCCTGGGAAGGTATGTCCAAAGGCAATTCTATCTCCATCCTGTTGAGCTGTAAAGAAATTCATAAATCCACTTTCACCCATCACTTTTCTTTTTAAAAAACCTCCAACGCCTCCATCCATACTGGTTTTCATTTCTACTGTTGCATCCATCCACTTCATGGCACCTGCTTGGCATTTTATAACCTCTCCTCTACTTAAGGTCATTTCTACCAAAGGCATGGTGCTACCAATGATTTTATAATTCATAATTTTTTCTCCCTTCTATGTAATAGTTTATTTTATTCCTCACTCTTATAAATTATTTTATAAACTCCTCTGATTTATTTATTTTTTTATGCATAGCTCCTTTTTTCTCTTAAGATATGTTCTATAATGGTTATAAGAATCCTTTATTTCCCATAACAAAAAATACATTCAGTATATTAAGGAATGTACTTTTATCTATTTAAGCTTTTCTAATTTTCTCTTCAATTCTTCAATCTCCTTCTGGATTTTGCATCGTTCTTCTTCTCGTTCTTCAATAAATTCCTGTGTTTCTCCAAGTGCCTGCAGTGTATCACCAAAAACAGAAATCCAATTTCCAATGACGGAAACCTTGCCTCCATCATCCACAGCCTTTGATGTTAATATTGCCAATAAAGCAACGATCAGAGGTAAACTCTTTATACTGTTGGAATCAAAACCACTCATAATCAGGCCTCCTCTACTTATTAATATATTTTATGAAGCATAAGAATAAATGGTGTTTTAAAGCCTTATCCACTTTAGAGAAGGATAAAAATAAATGATATTCCTTGCATAATCCTGAGCTTCTTTACATTATATAATAATGATTTATCTTTTGAAATTGACATCATTCACATTAAGGAGTATATTGAAATTACAGAGTAAGTTTTCCATTTATTGCTTTAATAGAATAAAGTTGGTGTCTTTTAAAAAGAATTCATTTAATAGGAGGTATTTTCTTGAAAAAGTTCATTGTATTTCTTATGATTTTTGTCCTAATCCTGATACAGCCCTTAGCTGGTTTTGCAGAATCACCTTCTGTAGCTACCGAAACCTCTAATGAAGCTTCAATTGAGGTGTTAAGTAATGATCTTGAAGGATTGATAAAGAATATTATAAAAGAAATGCTGCAGATGGAAAAGGAAGATGGACAAATTACAAAGGTAATTGACGAGATCAACCAATCTGTAGTTGCTATCATTGGTAATAACAAGACCTATAGACAACAGGATCATGTTTATACCAAAATGCCTAGCAATCTTCAGCATGGCTCTGGTGTAATCATCTCTTCTGATGGCAAAATCATTACCAATAACCACGTAGTAAAAGATATGGAAGAAATTTATGTGGTGATGTATGATGGTAAAGCTTATCAGGCTCAGCTTTTGTATCGAGATGAAGAGATCGACCTAGCACTTATTAAAATTAATCGCAGTAATGTAAAGCCGGTAAAATTAGAAGCCCCAGACAATGTTAAGGTTGGTAATACTGTCATTGCTATTGGTACCCCTCTATATTTTGGATATCGAAATAGTGCTAGCAGAGGGATTATCAGTGGCCTCAATCGCCCTGTGGATGAAACCTATACTTATCTTCAGACAGATGCTTCCGTCAATCCTGGCAATAGTGGTGGACCTCTGGTAAATATGGACGGAAAGCTGGTTGGTATTAATACCTTAGGTTATGTCTATTATTCTGGTATGAACTTTGCAATTCCCGTTGAAAATGTTTCTTATTTTTTAGATCATTATCATCAGTTTGGACGAATTAGAAGGTGCTATACCGGAATACAGTTTGAAGAAAACTGGGCTGCCATGTTGGGGATCCCAACAAATCAAGGGCTTAGGGTTGTTACTCTCCGACAGGATGCAGTAGTTGCCTCCAGTCAAGTACAGGAGGGTGACATGCTGGAGGCTATTGATGGTATAAAAACCTCCTCCATCGCTGCTTATAATGAAGCGTTAAAACAGTATCTTCCCGGTAATCAAGTAACCTTAACCTTCTCAAGAAATAATAAACCTTTTGATATTAACGTAACCTTAAAAGATCGTCCGTAAAATAATATGATGGGAATGGAGATGAATCAATTGAAACAAAGAAAACGATTTATTACTATTTTTCTATGTTTAATGATTTTCATAGCATCGGTCCCCTCCTATGTCTTTGGATTAGAGGATGATGGATCGATTGATTTATATGAGGTGTTTTCCAGTAAAGCAGACAGAATGAAAACGGAGGTTGGCAGTCGTATCTTTAAATGGTCTATGCACCTTCCAGATGACGCCATTGTCTATAAATCCGATAGAGCTAATTATTTTGATATGTATACCGAAAGCTATCAGTCTAATGTTTCTCTTGAGGTTATGAAAAATGAGCAAAAATATACTCTTGAGGATATACTATATAGCAGACAAATGAATACCCGTGACTTTCATTATTATTGGTATTACTCCCAAAAAGAGTTTACCTTTGATATTCAACAGGATGAAAGAGGGGAAAAATATATTCGCATCGTAAAAATGGACCCATTTTATGATTACTATCTTATAGACGATGCAGCAGAAGAGTTCAGCTCCTACATAGAAAACCGTATTTATATTAAAAATGATTATATCTATAATCTAGAGGTTACCATGGAGGGTAGGTATTATCGAGAAAACCCTGAAATGTTTAATAAGTTAACTTCCTCCTTTGTTCTAAGCTATGATGAGAACAGTCCCTATATTAAAGAGCTTTCTGATTCTGTCAGCGAGCCTCGAGCTTATGATAATACTAGCTATGGATGGAGGATTACTGTAAATCCTTATTGGAAAGAAGAAGGTATCTCCAATGCTAGAGTACAGCATTTCACAGCTGTTTATAGTGATGAAGAAATATATGGCACTGATGAAGATATCCTGGAGGAGGAATTAGATTTTAACAACCATCTCCCCTTTAGGGAAGGAATTACCGTCTCTCTAGTAAGCTCTGCCTTACCAACAGAAACTGCTGAGGGGTGGGCTAAAGAAGAAATACAAGACCTACAGCAAAATTATAATGACAAGGTTTATGAAATATTACAGGCGGAAAAAGTACAGCTTGGCGATGCAGAGGGCTATCGGGTAAAAATCAAGTATACAACTATCCCTAAGAACCCTTATGTGGTGGATACCCTATATGTTATAGGCAGAGGCTATAAATATCGCTTAGTTGCTAATATATCTGATAAAAAGTATAATGAGCCCAGAACAAGAGAAGCCTTTGAAACCATGTTGAAATCCTTTAGGTTAACCAATCAGAGAAGCAGCTATTTAGGCAAAATATTAGACCCAACCAGCTTGATTGATTGGACGGAACCTAAAGAAATTAAAACAAAAAGATATAATTATAAGGCAGATTTAACAAAAATCTGGCATACCCATGATAACTTCTATAGTGGCGGCTATGGGTATTATGATTATTATGATAATTATTACTATTATCCAAGTATGGGAAATCAGGAGAGTGTTTCTGCTTACCAAACCGGTAACAACATGGCTTTAATGATGATGGCTGGCTTTGATACAAGAAGCTTTGATGATATCATCAAGGATTATGTGAATATGATATTAGAGAGAGACGAGGTAAGAATAGGATTGGCAGACCTCCAAGTGTCTTCTGCTACAATAGGGCCAGTTAGTATTTATAGAATCATCACAGAATATGATCTTGACGCCATGAATCAATTTGCCCTAACGGATGAAACAAAATCCTATGATTATACTTCCTTGACCAATCAATATACCTATATGGTTAAGCTGGGGAATGATTTATATACACAAACTGTTACCATCCCACTAGCCAATACCACTGACTACACCAAGCGCTCCATGGAAGGGGTATGGAAAAACACATCTATTTTAGGCACCAATTATAGTTCAAGAATCGGCAGCTGGAACAGGCATCATAACAGTGAATTTCTAAATTGATAAATACTGAGAATAGAGGAGAATTATTTCTCCTCTATTTCTATTCCCCTTAAAACTCCTATTAGAAAATAAGCTTATGCTGCTTGTGTATAAATATAGGGAATTAAGCTAATAATTACAGAAAATTTTATTATTATTTATTAGGAGGAATATTTCATGTCAGTAAAAAATGCAATGACAGCTGATTTTTTAAGATCTGCCTATGGCGGAGAAAGCATGGCCCATATGCGTTATCTTATATGGGGTGATGTAGCTGATAAGGAAGGGATGCCCAATATAGGACGTTTATTTAGAGCTATTGCCTATGCTGAATATGCCCATGCGGACAACCATTTCAGAGAGCTGAAGGATCAAAAAGGCGATTTCACTGTGCCTGCTGGTGCAGTTTTTGGTGTTGGTAACACTGTGGAAAATCTACAAGGAGGCATCGATGGAGAACTCCATGAGATAGAGCAGATGTACCCAGTTTATCTAGAAACCGCTCGCTTTCAAAAAGAAAAAGGTGCGGAAAGAGCATTTCATTATGCTTTAGAGGCAGAAAAGGTCCATGCCACCCTCTTTCAAAAGGCTCAGGATATAGCAAGACAGGGGAAGGATATGGATATAGGTGATGTCCACGTTTGTGATATCTGCGGCCATACAACCACAGAAGGTCTTCCAGAGCAATGTCCTATATGTGGTGCAAAGAAGACAGCCTATAAAGCATTTAAAGCTTAAGTAAATTATTTTTTTTGAATAAGTATCCCTACTATATCAATACTAAAAGATAGTAGGGATGCTTTTATTATTTCCTAAAGGATTTGAGTTTTTTCGTAAAATACTTTATAGTGGATAATAAAGTTATTAAAGAACCAAGTATGCTATCAAAGAGGTGACGTTGATGAATATTGATCTACTAGAATGGCTAGGTTATTTAGCCTCTATTTTGGTTTTGATTTCTCTATTAATGAGTTCCATCGTAAAGCTGAGATGGATCAATTTATTAGGCTCTTTCCTGTTTGCCACCTATGGTTTTTTAATAGGGGCTTTACCGGTTGGTCTTGTAAACTCCTGTATTGTCTTTATCAACATCTATTACTTAACAAAGGTTTACACTTCAAAGAAGGATTATTTTAAAATCCTAGAGATTGATGCTGATTCTAAATATCTACACTACTTTCAAGATTTTTATAAAGATGAAATTCATAAATATTTTTCTCAATCCGTCTTTTCACTAAAGAAAGATCATGTAGGTTTTTATATTCTTAGAAATCTTGTACCTGCTGGTTTGTTCATAGCCTCCAAATATGATGAAAAAACCCTTAAAATAGAGCTGGATTTTGTCATTCCAGAGTATAGGGACTTTAAGATAGGACAATATGTTTATGAAGAACAGAAGGAATACTTTTTACAGAGAGGCTATCAACGGTTTCTTAGTCACTCCTGTAATAAAGAACATACTCGTTATTTAGAAAAAATGGGTTTCCATCAAAAAGAGGAAAACAACATTAAAATTTTCGAAAAAATAATTACCCCTATTGAATAGAGGTAATTATTTTCTTTTTTGATTGACTTAGCTCTTTTATACAATGATTTTTCATTTATTATAATGATAAAAACTATATTGTAAATAATATAGCTAGCCATCATTTTATTTATGCTCCAATTATTTTTACTAAAACTCGTTTTCTTCGTTTCCCATCAAACTCACCATAAAAGATTTGCTCCCATGGGCCAAAATCTAGTTTTCCTTCTGTAATAGCCACCACTACCTCTCTGCCCATGATAGTTCTTTTTAAATGGGCATCTGCATTATCCTCATAGGTATTGTGGGCATACTGACTATGAGGTTTTTCGGGAGCCAACCTTTCCAAAAATTTTTCAAAATCCTGATGTAATCCTCCTTCATCGTCATTGATAAAAACACTAGAGGTGATATGCATAGCATTACATAGTAATAAACCCTCCTTGATGCCACTCTCCCTCAGACATTCTCGTATTTCTGGAGTGATATTAATCAATTCCCTCCTTTGGGTGGTATTGAACCACAGCTCTTTGCGATAAGATTTCATTGTTTTTCCCTCCTCTTGTCATTTTTACCCATTATTATAATACCTTTTTGCCATTTTTAATAGGGTTAAAGCATTTTTTCAAGACTTCCTTCTGTTTTCTATGGTATGGTGTAAATAATGGAAAACTAATTTTGTCGTATTGTTGTAACATATTTTGTTGCTTTTAGTCTATATTAAAGAATCATACTTGCTGGCCAGCAAAATTAAAGGGGCAGATCCTATTGGAAAAAGATTTTACATTATTATATCAAAAATATAAAGAACCGATTTTTTCTTATATTTATTATCTTTCAACAAATCACACAGAGGCGGAGGAGATTTGTCAGGATGTGTTTTTGAAGGTATATTTGAATATAGATAAATTTGAAGGGCGTTCTAGTTTTAAAACTTGGATTTATCGTATCGCAAAGAATACCTTTCTAGAGTTTAAAAGGAAAAGCAAGAGAGAAGTATTGACCTGTGACACTAACCTATTAGAGAGAGAAAATCATGACGCAACAGTTGTGCCTGAAAGCTATCTTCTCCATAGAGAAAAACATCGTTTGATTCAAGAAACCTTAAATAGAATGAGTGAAAAATATAAAAGCTTTATTATTTTAAGAGAGCTTCAAAACCTATCCTATCAGGAAATTAGCGAAATCACTGATGTGAAGGTGAACACTGTCAAGGTAAATATCTATCGCGCACGAAGCGAATTTCAAAAAATTTATAAGGAATTGGAGGGATAGCACATGCCTTGTCCACATAAAAAACAATTGCAAAATTATTTAGAGGAAAAGCTTTCCTCAGAGGAAATGAAGCATATGGAAGAACATATTGATATATGCATTGATTGTCAGAAAAGACTTGATCAGATGTTGGATACTTCTCTACAGCTCCAGCAAACCTCTGTGGAAGTTGATGATGAGGTATTGGTAGAGAAAATCAAAGCTCACCGTAAGGGTATCCGAAGAATATATGCCTATGGTACCTTAGGATTTTTGATAGGTTTATTTTCTCTCAAGTATACCTCTGATAGCTTTATTATTACCAAAGCCATTATGGCCTTGCCTTATAAGCTGGCAGAGTTTATGCTGGGGATCTTTTTCTCAGGAAACAGGCTGAATCAATGGGATTTAATGTATCGTCACTTTGTAAGAGGCATGGGATATTTCCCCCATCATCCTATACTAGGTCTTATAGTGGAGGTAGTCACCCCGGCATTGATCGCTATGTTTATAGGTATCATGCTAGGCTATCTAACCAGTGATAAAAGAGTTTTTCAAAGGAAAAGAATTATTCGCTTTATTATCTCTGGTATGATTGTTTTTACCCTTTGGTTTGCTGCTATTTATGGTATTTATAACCATACATTAAATAAAATTGATGGCCTAGAGGATATCAAGTCTGTCATCATCTATGAAAAACAAGAATATAGCACTAGTTGGATACTAAAAATTGACCAGCACAATCTTTATGAAGAAAAGCATCTTAGGGTTATTTCAGGGCTTTCTGAGACTACGCCGTCAGACGCTCATGCTCCTATGAATTATCAGGAAGGGCTGGAGTTATTGCTGCAATTTAAGGGCGGCGGCGAAATCATTGCCCATGTCGATCTAGAAACTGGTACCATGTTTATGCAAAACCGTCGTCATTATCAGTTATCAGAGAAAACACTATCACTCTTGACAGAGATTGCATGGAGGGAAAGAGATGAGAATTAAAATAGATAAAATGATTGCTCTATGTGGAAGTGCCCTATTGGGATACTATTTAGGTCTGTCTATACTTGGTGGAACTATGTGGAGACTGCTACAATGGACCCTGCCGCCTATTAATGACCGACATTTACCAAGATTTTATACAGGAATTATGGGTGCTGTTATAGCGGCTTCGATAGGCTATTTAATTTATACTAAATTTATTGAAAAGTGTTCTATTAAAAAATGTAGAAAACAATATACTATAGGGATAGTGGCTTTGTTGCTATTACCTATGATCACTATGGTCAGCTTTCGTATCCAGGCGGTGAATTATGTAAAACAAGCTGAAGCCACTACCCCCACTAGATTGAATCTTCAGTTTGAAAATCCAAGGGTGAGTTTTGTAATTAGTGAAAGTCATGGGGGTGCATCTGCCACTGCCTATGGTAAAAGCATAAGAGTTGAGAATCAAACAACCTTGCTAGAAGAATTTGGAGAGACTCTTCAGCAACTAGAATTAGTAGAAGTGGTAGACCCTTCACAGTATAGTCGTGAGGAGCATAGGGGCACCATGTGGATAAACTACAGTCCTAAAGGGAGTTGGTATTCTAAAATATTAACCTGGCATGGCGATTATTTTGTAGAATCTATAGCAGGCCAGCAATGGGTCCTCTATAAAGGAACTGCATTAGAAGCACTTCTAAAAGATTTAGATTCACAGTTGAAGGACTTAAACACCTATACTTCTGCAGAAATGCTTCATACCACTTTTATTGATGGAAAAGCAAATCATGTGGAGAGTGTTCCTATTGATAATTTAGAATTTATTAAAAATAGTATTCAAAAGCATAATAGAATTACTCCTGATGATGATATAGTTTCCAGCTTTGAAGTTATTCTAAAGGATCATCAATGGATCACTAAGGCTGATGTAAACTTTTATGGCTTTTCCCTTAAAAATCATCTTCATGATACCAGTTCTTTTGAAGTAGATTTTATGCTTGAGAATGTCCTCCTGTATGATGATGTCTTAAAGATTGCTTGGTTTGAAGGAGAGTATTATGAGGTAGATTTATCTCCTCTTATAAATTAGCTTAACCATTCTTTCCATATACATGGGGATGCTTTACTTGCCATATGACAGGTAAACCATCCCCATTTTTCTTCTTTTTACTTTCCAGACTCCCCCAAGGATAAGTATTTGTGTTTCATAAAAATATCTGAGTGCTATAATTGGTGACATTCTATTGCATCACAGCTCAACTTCTATCAACGATAAAGACTTTTTGCAAGAAATGGTAATTATTTAAGTTTGTTTATTAACTAACATTTTTTGTTATTTGTAGGGAATTTCATTTACCCACCAAGGTATTTCATGTTATAATAATATGTATAATTATTAACTAATTAAAAAATATCTTTTAGCAAGTACATGACTAATCCAAGGGAGAGAAAATCATGAACCTTCAATATTTAAGAGCTTTCTATGTTACAGTTAAGCTAAACAGTATTTCTAAGGCTGCAAAAGAGCTTCATTTAACCCAGCCAGGGCTTAGTATGCAGATTCAATCTCTTGAAAAAGAGCTGGCCGTCACTCTACTCATCAGAAGTAACAAAGGAGTAGAGCTTACGCAAGCAGGAACAGTAGTTTTTGACTATGCTAATACCATCCTCTCTATGCAGGGTAATATTGAGCGTGACCTTGAAAATCTTAAAACCAATAAAAAGGATTTATTAATAGGCTCCTGTAAAGCTGTAGGTGAGTATGCCCTTCCCTGTAGTATATATATATATAAGCAGAGCCATGAATGTGTCGACATCAACTATCATATAACCAACTCAGAGGAGGTTATGAATAACCTCTGTGATAGGACAATCAATGTAGGGATCGTCCACAACTATACAGAAAGAGAAGGTATAACCCTTGAAAGAATCACTTCTGACAGATTGATCCTTGTTACCACCCTACCTGTGTTGAAGAATAAGATTACGCTGGATGAGCTTAAGATGCTGCCATTAATATTTAGAGAAATGGGTTCTGGAACAAGGGCAACCATCCAACAGTATTTAAAACCCCATAATGTAGAAATGAAGGATTTAAACATTATTTATGAATTGAATTCTATGGAAGCTATAAAAACCTCTGTTCTATCAGGTAAAGGTATTTCCTTTATTCCCGAACTAACAATTAAGAGAGAACTAAAGGATGAAGTGCTGAGAGAAATAGAGATTGAAAATGTCAATATGATCAGTACCTTTTACATAGCATATCGAGAAGATTATAAATTTGCCAGCTTCGAAAGTGATTTTGTTGATTTTATAATGTCCTCTAATCGTGGATTTTGTTAAAATAATAAGAGGTTGACACAAAACAAAAAATTCTGTGTCAATCTCTTATTGTTTTCTGCTTGGTAAGTTGATGCTTCTCACTGTTTATAAAATGTACTTAAATAATATTTTGCTGCCTATCCAGGCTCCCACAAACATAAAGGCAGCAAAAATCCAGCCATGTAATGAAAATGATGGAATTGCACTAAAATACGCTCCAATATTACATCCAAAGCTCAATCTCGCACCATAACCCATAAGGATTCCACCAGTTAAGGCAAAAAAGAATTGCTTTCTATTTTTGATCCTTTTCCATTTGAATTCATTGGCCCATAAAACCGCTAATAAGGCTCCCACAATAACTGCAATGTTAATCACAGTGTAGTTATTATTTAAAAAGGTTTCCCCTTCATTTAATCCATTGTCATATACACTAAAGTAATACCAGTTTGCAGAATCATATCCCAGCTTTTCTAGCCCTAATGCTCCCCAATATACAAATCCAGAGGTGATCTTCCATAAGGAATCAGTAGTACACAAAAGAATAACATTTAATACTGCCAGTATAATGCCGCCTACCCAATAGGGCCATGGTTTTTTGAAAATTTCATCATACAGCTTCATGTTTTTCCTCCTTCTTTTTTGGGTTATCTGGCCTTCTCAATATAAATCTCCCATTCTCCTTCTGCAATCTCAATGTAATCAATATGATGCCCATGTTTTTCTGCCCATTCAACTACATTAGCAATAGAACAATTATGATCAGTATGCATAATTAAAATATCACCAATCTCCATTTTTTCCAACTGCTTTAATGCCTTCAGTAAAGGTATTGGACATGCTTCATGTAAACAATCTAATTTGTACTCTTCCATAATCATCCTCCTACATAGTCGCCATAATACTATTCTTTTTATCGTACCAATCAACAATATAGTACAAGACACAAAGCAATAATAATTGTAAAATCAGAGAAGGGAAAAATCCTAAATAATCAGGCAGATATATAGTTGGAGCTTCAGATATTAAGATCCTATCCCAAAAGGAGAAATGTTTCGCTCCAAGAGTGCTGCCAATAACAAAGCCCATCAGTACCACTAACTGCATTATATAACCTTCTCCAATCCTTACCAGTGTGCCAGATGCACATCCTCCAGCTACTACCATTCCTGTCCCAAATAAAATTGCTCCTAAAGCCGTATGAATTCCAACAGGTTGTAACCTTCCTGGAATCTCTGTTAGTAGATATTCAGGATTTAAGGCCACCGCTCTATATTGTATGATAAAGAAGCCAACGGTTGAAATAATAAAAGCTATAAGAATTGCCTTTAATAGAGAGGTGCTTCCCACCATGATAGGATCTCTAAAGCTAGCAGCAAAGCAGAATCTGGAACGCTGCATGGTAACTCCTAATAAAATACCAATAATCCAAAAACCACTTAAATGAAGATGATAATTAGTGAGCATAAGGTATATGATAAGTGCTATAGTAGTTGCCAAAACAGCATAAGGAGTTTGCCTTTTTTTCTTTTTATGTTTTATTTCTTTTTGTCTTTTTAAAGCCTGTATCTTACTGGATGTCATTCAATCACTCCTTTGTAAGCTATCCTACCAGTAAATATAACGATACTATTCTCTTATTATAATTAATAATACTTATTAATTATATCACAATAAAGTAGCAATCACTGTGTATTCCTTCTTAGATATTTATGACTAACTAAATTTGATAAAATTATATCATCTTTAACTGATGCCGTCATCACAATGATTTTCAGATTGTTCAGAGTATTTGTTTCTTATAAAAGCTATACTTTACCTTTTAAAAATAATTCTATTTAAGACCCTTGGTTTTCTAGCTTTTATAAAAAATAGAAAATTTCTTCTATGATTTTAGTGCAAACAAATTCTTATGATGTATAACTAACCATTATGCTCAATTCCCCCAATAAAATCCATCTATTCTATGAAGTTTAGTAAGCAACAAAAATATTGCTTGACAATTCCTGAGAAAAACAGTATTATAATAGTGCGCTAGTTTGTTAGTGCACTATTATAATGTGGAGGTGAATCTATTGGACTTTGATCATGGAAAACCTATATATCTACAAATTATTGATTATATAAAGAAGCAAATCATTACCGATAAATTAAAAATAGGTGAAAAGGTTCCATCTCAAAGAGAGCTTGCACAGCAGTTAAAGGTTAATCCTAATACTGTCCAGCGGGCTTATCGAGAGATGGAAGGTATGGGTTTAACTGAGACCATTCGAGGTCAAGGTACCTTTATTGTTGAAAGAAGGGAGTTGTTGAGGGAGTTGCAACAGGAAATGGCAAACGCCTTATTAGTAAGCTTTATCATCGAAATGCAGTCTCTAGGTTATGATGACCAGGAAATCTTAGGACTGGTAGAAAAGTATCAGAAGGATTTGAAGGAGGAAATGAAATGATAGAATTGAAAGCTGTAACAAAAACCTTTGGAAGTACTACTGCATTAGATAGCATTTCTACTACAATTCCAGAAGGTAAAATTATCGGTGTATTAGGCCCTAATGGTTCAGGAAAATCTACTTTACTTAAAATGCTTGTAGGACTTAATAAACCTAATTATGGTACTATCCTTATTGATGGTAAAAAACCTAGCATGGATACAAAAAACTTTATTTCCTATTTGCCAGAAATAGATTATTTATATCCCTGGATGACTATACAACAGGCAGCAGATTTCGTTAAGAGCTTCTACGAGGACTGGGATGAGAATAAATATAATGAATTAATGAAATTTCTAGAGCTGCAGCCTTCTATGGTAATTAAAAAGATCTCTAGGGGTATGCGGGCTAAGGCTAAGCTATTACTTTCCTTCTCTAGAAATGCTAAGCTTATTCTTCTAGATGAACCTCTTTCTGGTATTGATGTTTTGACCAGAGATAAAATTATTGAAACCATTATCCATGACTATAGAGCAGGAGATCAAACCATTCTTATCACTACTCATGAGATTCGAGAAGTAGAAGGAATTTTAGACGAAGTAATCTTTATTCGGCAAGGGCAAGTTGCTCTTGAAGGCAATGTAGAAGAGCTAAGATGCCAGCGTCAAGCATCTCTTGTAGAAATAATGAAGGAGGTATATTCTCATGAAACCATCTAATGGTAGTATCCTTTTCTCTATATATAAAAAGGATCTATTATCTGTCAAGCTTGAAAGCCTATTGGTTTTAGCTGCTGTTTTTTTAGGATATCTATATTTTAGCTATAAAATTTTGACTGGATGGCCTGCTCCTACCATCCTCGGTATAACCAGCACAATCTTCTTTATTGTTATGTTTGTGATTTTTGTAGGCACCTTCACCTCTGTTAGCCGTGAATGGAGTAACAATACTATCTACTTAATAATGTCTTTACCAATTGGTGGCAAGATGATTTTCCTTTCAAAGCTTTTAGCTGTTATGACTCAACTGATTGTTTTAGGTGGCGCCACTATATTGATAGGCTCATTGTTATCTTCATTTTTTTTAGGGATTGATATTATAACAGAGGCTTTTGGTTTTCTTTCCAGTTATCAACTATTGCAGGTGTTAATCAAAGGAGTAATTCTCTTATTCTTTGGCATCATACAAATCATTCTAATAGCTTTTTTTAGCAGTATGATAGGAAAACTTTTTAAGAGATTTTCCTGGTTTATTACTGTGATCACTTTTATTTTTACCAATATAATAATCGGAAGAATTAATGGTTTCTTACTAAATTCATTTTTTAATAATGAGAGATATGCACATTTAAATGAAATTACAGTGCATAATCACCATTTGTTTATGGAAAGTCTACCATTTAATGAATTCTTCCTATTGCAGTTAGCTCTACTCCTACTGTTTTCTACTGGACTATTCTTCTTAACATCCGCGATTTATGATAAAAAGGTAGAGTTGTAAAATATTCAATAAGGAGCTGATATAGTCCCATCAGCTCCTTTCATCATTTTTAAATAATCTTGCCATCAATGTTCATATAATCTATCAATAGTATCCTATGATTACCCCATCCCCTATTAGTGTCACTCAATAATCCTATCCTTGATACAAAACTTATCTATAATCCGAGAATATATCTCTACTGTATTTACTAGATCTTCTATAGCAATTCTTTCGGCTTCTGTATGCGCCAAGGAAAGATCTCCTGGTCCCACAACGACTGTAGGTATTTTTAAATAGGTGGAAAGCAGTGCTGCGTCTGTCCATCCAAAACCTGTTGTTAAATGGGGTTCCTTTTTTATTACTTCTTTTAAGGATTCTCGTACTACAGAAACGATGGGTTCATTCATAGAGGTTATCAGTGGAGGGTGGTTTAACCTTAGTACACTTTCCGGCGTTCTTCTTATTTTTGCATCAAAGGTAGGATCTTCTTTTTTTAACAAATCTATAATATCTTGGTATTCCTGCATAACGGTTTCTACTGTTTCCCCTGGAACATATCTTCTGTCAATTCTTATAATACAGCAATCCGCTACTGTACTTTGACCCGTCCCTCCTTGTATTGTTCCAAAATTCATCAGAGACTCTCCCATAAACTCATTGTGTCTTTCCTTCAGCTTTGGATAAAGCACTTCTTTTACTTTTTGCATAAAAACCATAGCTTTTTCTATAGCATTTACACCTCTCTCAGGGGTTCCACTATGAGCAGCTCTTCCTTTTACAAAAATATCAAACCATTCCAGCCCTCTATGTCCTACCACATATTCATAATTTGTAGGCTCGGCTACAATAGCTGCATCCGTTTTTAAGTCCAATTTTACAATATGCTCTGTTCCTTCACTCTTACCTTCTTCTCCGATTACACCTGTAAAAATAATATCTCCATCAGGAACAATTTTTGCTCTTTTTAATGCTAACATGCTCATTAGTATACAGGCTACTGCTCCCTTCATATCAACAGTTCCTCTACCCCAAATATATCCGTCCTTCACTTCAGCGGCTAAAGGAGGTATTTTCATATTATCAGGAGGTACTGTATCTAAGTGCCCATTAAACATTATAGAATTTCCTGTTCCGTTTCCTCTTAGATAAGCAATAACATTTTTTCTATCTTCTGTTATAGGCTGAAATTCTACTTCTATATCATTGTCCTCACAAAAGTTATATATAAACTCTGCAACATCTTTTTCTCTTGTCTTTATATGTTCATGGCTTGGTATTCTTACTAATTGTTGTGTAAGCTCTACTAATTCATTAACCTTATAATGATTCTTTACAACAAAGATAATAAAACCTCCTTTTTCATTTTTCCTACCCTATTATTATGTATATGAAACAATGTAAATATATAAAAATACGTAATATAATTTTTTATATATTATAAATAATGTGCCATGAAAAGAAGAATCCTTTTTCGTTAAAGAATTCTCAGATAAATTTAACTTTTATTTGGGGTTTTAAGGATATTTTATACCGATTTTTTAGTTTTATCCTCCTGCTACTGGCGGCATAATATGAATAGTTTGACCGTTCTCTAGTACAGTATCAAAATAATCCATAGTTTTAATGTTTTTTCCGTTAATGAGTATTTTGTAACGGGGTGCTAAGCCTTTACCTTCTTGGTTAAGTACTTCTTTTTTAAATTTCTCTCCATGTAACTCAGATATTTTTTTTAATAAGTCATGAATCGTAGCATTTTTATCTAGTTTTATGACAAAACTATTGCATCCTATGATCCCTATCAGGTTCCCCATTACCCTTACTGTCACCCGCATCATGCCCTTTTCCTACTTATACATTTTTCCTTTACTTCAATTCTTTTCATGGCAAATTTTGTCTCGATTTATCATCTGCTTAAATCGAGGTGCGCCCCCTTTTCATTTTTTTTAATGGCTCCTTTACCTCTTCTTTATGCAATAAAATCATGTTTTGTTTTCTATTATTCATTTATATGAAAATGGACCAAGCCTTATGATAATTTACTGCATAAAAAAATAACGGATAAAGCTCCGTTATTTTTTTAATCGTCTTCAGTATTTTAGTACTTTTCATTCATTTTTTCTAGTGTTTGTATCATTTTTAGTAATGCCTCATTCATTGGTGTCTCTATACCATGCTTTTTCCCTAGCTCACATATAGTTCCTGCAAACATCTCTACCTCTGTTTTCCTACCGGCTTCTATATCCTGCAGCATGGAGGTTTTCCCATCAGGAGCCAACTTATTTAGAATATCCCGAAAGCTATCAAGATCTTCATCCTTCAGATTGGTTCTTTCTTTTTTAGATAAGGCGATAACCTCTTTCATGGTGGCCATCATCAATTCATTAGCTTCCTTAACCTCTTGAAAAACTTTATAAGGAGCCTTTAAAACTGCCGATGTTTGATTTATTCCTACATTGACCATAAATTTCCACCATAGTGCCCTCATGATATCCTCAGGGATATTGTAGGAAATACCAGCCTTTTCAAAAAGCTGTTTTACCCCCTCTACCCTATCAGAATAGGTTTTGTTTACCTTCTCCCCAAAATGTATGACCCCCATTGTACTGCATTGGATTTCAGCTGCTGTCCTTACAGCATCAATCCCTACACATATTCCATACATTACTTTTTCCATACCATATTCTTCTCCTAGTATTTCTTCACTAGAAATGCCATTCATTAAAGATAAGATAATGGTTTCTGGTCCAACATGATTTTTTATATCCTTTATTGTTTGTGGGAGGTGGTGATGCTTCACTGCTACTATAATTAAATCTGCTGCTTCGGTTTTCTCCTTGGGATCAACACAGTTAAAATAATAGGTTTTACCGTTTATCTTTAATCCTTCTTTACTATATTTTGCTGCCCGAGCTTCATTGGCAATTACCTTGAAATTGTCTGGGTTGATTTCAAGTAATTTGCTACCATAAATAGCGCCGATAGCTCCAAGTCCAACAATAGCTATTTTTTTGATTTCCTTCATAAAGCATGTCTCCTATCCTTTATATTTTTATTCATAATTTAATTGATAAAAAATATGTATTTTTCCTTATTATATAAGTTCTATAACATAGAAAAAATCCCTTTATCTTTTCAGCATTAATTATTTATTAAGATTTATTATTAGATTTTTGAAGCTTGCATAATTACTGTGGATGAGGACAGGATAATAGATGAAAAATAACATTTTGGAGGAATGATTATGGAGATATGGAAGGCAAAGATAATAGAATCCATAAGAGAAATTGAAAGAGCAAGAGAAGATAGTGAAATCAATGATGAAAAATATCAAGTGTTAGGAGCAATTATTACTGAGTTGCAGGGTATTATTGAAGACTAATAGCGGAGAAAAATTTCTCCGCTATTTTTATGGGGAATGGGGGAATGAATTAGCTTTTTATCTGCTTTGCTTCTGTTTTCCATATTTCTTCAGCGTACTGCTTTATTGTTCTATCACTACTGAATTTTCCAGCATTAGCAAGGTTCATCCAACACTTCTTGGCCCAGCTGATTCTATCTTGATAGGCTATATCAATTCTTTGTTGTGCCTCTCTATATTCCTGAAAATCCCTTAGAAGGAAGTAATGATCTGGATGATGCCAATCAGTTCCCTCTAATAGAGCACTAAATAATTCTTGAAACATACCAGTTCCACCATCATCAAAAGTGCCATTGATTAATGTATCTACTGCTCTCTTCAGCCCTGGAACCCTTTCATAGTATTTCTTTGGATTGTAGCTATCTTTTATGGCTTCTAGTTCTTCTACTCTAGCACCAAATATGAAATTATTTTCTTCTCCTGCCTCTTGGACAATCTCTACATTTGCTCCATCATATGTTCCTA
This sequence comes from Natronincola peptidivorans, assembly GCF_900111615.1. GTDB lineage: Bacteria > Bacillota > Clostridia > Peptostreptococcales > Natronincolaceae > Natronincola_A > Natronincola_A peptidivorans. The sequence goes on from NZ_FOHU01000004.1 coordinate 211,902, forward strand.
GGGTAGGTGTTCCATTCAGCATAAACTTCATATTGCCTGTGCCTGAAGCTTCTTTACCAGCGGTGGATATCTGTTGAGATACATCTGCAGCTGGAAACAGTTTTTCGCCATAGGATACGTTGTAGTTTGTTACAAAGACAACCTTAATCTTATCATTAACATCCTGATCATTATTAACCAACTTAGCTATTTCATTAATGTATTTTATGATGGCCTTTGCTCTTACATATCCAGGGGCGGCCTTAGCACCAAAGATATAGGTTCGAGGAAGAATATCCAGTGATGGATTTTCCTTTAAACGATAATACAAATCTACAATATAAAAAGCATTTAACAGCTGTCTTTTATACTCATGTAACCTTTTAATCTGAATATCAAAGATGGAGTCAGGATTGATCCTTACATCTTCTTTTTCAAGGATATAAGCTGCTAGCTGACTTTTCTTTAATGTTTTTATTTCTAAGAATCTTTTTAAAATAGCTTCATCCTCTATATGCTTTTCCAGTTCCTTTATTTTATTAGAGTCAGAAATCCATTCATCTGTTCCCACTAATTCTGTAATCAGTTGTGTCAATTCTTTATTGCATAAAGCTATCCATCTTCTAAAGGTAATTCCATTGGTCTTATTTTGAAATTTATTGGGATATAACTTATACCAATCCTTTAACTCCTGATTTTTAAGGATTTCTGTATGGAGCTCTGCCACACCATTGATGGTATGGCTTCCATAGATGGCCAACCATGCCATATGGATTCTATCCTCAGATATGATTTGCATTTCTTTGATGGTTTCCTCAGCACATTTTTTTTCCTTCAATTCTCCAAGAAATTGTTGATGTATTTTCACGATGATTTCATAGACCTTAGGTAGAAGTTCTTTATATAACTGCACATCCCACTTTTCTAAAGCCTCCGCCATAATGGTATGATTGGTATAGGCAAAGGTTTCTTGCGTAATCCTCCAAGCCTTTTCCCAATTTACTCCTTCTTTAATCAATAGCCTCATTAGCTCTGGTATTGCCACAACTGGGTGAGTATCATTTAATTGAACAGCATGGTATTTAGGAAAGGCTTCTAAATCCTCTCCAGCTCTTTTTTTATACTTTCTTATCATATCCTGTAGGGAAGCTGAAACAAAAAAGTATTGCTGTTTGAGTCTGAGAATTTTTCCTGCTTTTTTCGAATCATTAGGATAAAGCACCCTGGATATGTCTTCTGCTCGATTTTTTGCCTTCACTGCTTCATCGTATTGTTGCTCATTAAATAAATGAAAATCAAAATCCTCTAAGGCTTCTGCCTCCCATAGTCTTAATGTATTAATATTTTTTGTTTCATACCCAATAATGGGTGTATCATACGGTACTGCCCTTACCTTTCCATCAGCAAATTCTATCATGACAGTATCTTCAACCCGTCTTATGGACCAAGGATCACCGTGTTTTAACCATTGATCTCCTTCCTCCACCTGAAACCCATCTATAAATTTTTGTTTGAAAATCCCATAGCGATAACGAAGACCATGCCCAGTCACCGGTAGGTTCATGGTGGCACAGGAGTCTAAAAAGCAAGCTGCAAGCCTCCCTAGGCCCCCATTGCCTAAACCAGCATCCTCTTCTATTTCTTCCATCAAATTGATATCAATGTCTAGGTCCTTTAGAGATTCTTCTATCTCTTTATGGATACCTAGGTTTAACAAATTGTTTCCTAGCGCCCTTCCCATTAAAAATTCTGCTGAAAGATAATAAGCCTGTTTTCCTTTTTTATAGGTTTCCTCTGTTTCACTCCAGTCCTCAATGATTTGTTCCATTATGGCTTTGGAAACAGCATAATATTTTTCATGTTTATTGGATTTCTCCAGAGTTTTTCCAAACTCTATTTTGAGATTTCTAATGAAACTGTCTTTGAATTTTCTTCTATCAAACATCTAGGTACCTACCTTCCATAGAGTTTAGTTATTGTGTAAATTTTCTTGGCTAATTCTTCAGTAAGCTGCTCTTTTTTTACCCTCCATAGCCAATTGCCTCCAATGGTGGAGGGAATGTTCATCCTAGCTTCACTCCCCAGACCTAGAAAATCCTGCATTTGTGCTATGGCTAGATTTCCTACTGAGCTCCAAGCGCCTCTTATAAAGCCCCAATGATAGCCATCTTCCTCCGTTAGTTTTAAATATCTAAGAGCAAAATCAACATCTGCCTTTTTCCCATTTAAAAACCATCCATTGGCGGTATCATTGTCATGAGTTCCTGTATAAACAACACAATTTTTATCGTAGTTATGGGGCAAATAATCACTCTCTTCCCGGGTATCAAAGGCGAATTGTAATACCTTCATTCCAGGGTAGCCTGTTTTTTCTCTTAGGGTAATCACTTCGGGTGTCAAGTAGCCTAGATCCTCTGCTATAATATTTACATTGCCCAGTTTTTCCTTAATAGCATCAAATAGCTTAATACCCGGTCCCTTTACCCATCGACCATTAACAGCAGTTTTTTCTCCATAGGGGACAGACCAGTAGGATTCTAGTCCCCTGAAATGGTCGATTCTTATAATATCATACAGCTTAATACATCCTTTAATTCTTTCTATCCACCAGTCAAATCCTCTTGCTTCTAGTAAGTCCCATCGATATATTGGGTTCCCCCATAATTGTCCGGTATTAGAAAATGCATCTGGAGGACATCCTGCAACCTCAAGAGGTCTCTTGTCTTCATCTAAAAGAAAGATTTCACTGTTTCCCCATGTATCAACACTATCCTCTGCCACATAGATGGGTATATCTCCTATGATTTTTATGTTTTTATCATTAGCATATTGCTTTAACTTTGACCATTGGGTAAAAAACAAGAATTGTAAAAAAATCCAATAATTTATTTCTTCCCTTAATTTTTCCTTATAATAATTCATGGCGTTTTTTTCACGCAGCTTTATAGCTTCCGGCCATTCCTGCCATGATATCAATTCAAATTCAAATTTTAATGCCATGTAGAGACCATAGTCTTCTAACCACAGTAAGTTTTCTTTCCTAAATATCACAAGATCTTCTTGATACTTTTCCTTTCCTCTATGAAAAGCAATTTTTAAAACGGGTAATTTATTTTTAAAAATCTTTTCATAATCTACCTTTTCAGAATCACTGCCAAAATCTAAATCTCCAAAATCTGATTTCTCTAGGAGTCCCTCTTCAACCAAAAAATCAAGGTCAATAAAATAAGGATTTCCTGCAAAATTTGAGAAGGATTGATAGGGAGAATCCCCGAAACCAGTAGCTCCGATGGGTAATAACTGCCAGTATTTTTGTCCTGCTTCTTCCAAAAAGTCTACAAATCTATAAGCCTCTTCTCCAAAGGTACCAATACCATAAGGACTAGGCAGAGACGTAATATGCATTAAAATGCCGCTGCTTCTTTTCATGTTCTCTTCCCCTTTTTAATAATTCTAGTCTCACTATGAAACCTCTACTATTTTCTTAGTCATATTTCCTTGTATATCTAAGATTTCAAAGCTTATTTTTTTTAGTTTATCATTGCCCTTATTGATAATAGTAATTTGGAAATCATTCTTTATCTTTTCTATTTCAATCAACACTTCCTTATACTGTCTATTTTTATACTCCTTTGTAGTACCATCGTCATCGTAATAAACATAGGTAGCCTTGCTATCAACAAATGCAATCGCCTCTAATTCATCATGACATAGCTCCTCCACACTGCTGCCATGCTTTCCTAAAAGTACTATATGATTTTTTCTAATAAAAATTGGTGTCTCCTGCATATCTGCTTCTAGATAAGCATTTCCTTTTTTATAGATCTGGTAGCTTCTGTTCTTATAGTCCACTGCCTTCCAAAGCAGCATCTCCTCTGGAATCCATACGTATCTACCTCCAGCATTTTCTTCATAGATAGGTGTGATCATTAAGGCATCTCCAACCAAAAGCTGATCCTCTACTCTTCTGGATCTTTCATCATCATAGTGAAAGGCAAGGGGAGCCATATATACATCCCTATTGAGAAGAGCCCTCATAAACTCGGAATAAATATAGGGTATAAGAGCATATCTAAGCCTTATGATGTTTCTAAGAATATGTAAAGTTCCCTCATCAAAGGCAAAGGGCTCCTGTCTCCTAGTACCCATGGCAGAGTGATTTCTAAATAATGGCGTAAATAAGCTGAATTGCATCCATCTTATCATTAGTTGAGGATTAACATCTCCGCCAAAGCCGCCGGTGTCTGCACCACTATAAAGAAATCCGCACATATTTAAAGAACTCATCATTTTTACATTTAATAAAAGATGCTCCCACCAAGAATGATTATCACCAGTCCATATTCCCCCATAGCGATGGGCTCCTATGTAGGAGGCTCTAGAAAACATAAGGAATCTCTTATCTGGCTGTATTTCCTCAAAGGCTTCTGCCGCCGCCCTAGTCATGTTATAACCATATAAATTATGAAGCTTATCATGATTAACCAGTTTTCCCTCTGACTTATGGTAAAAATCCTGATAATCTTTCAAATTGTTTAATAATCCTACGAAAGCATCTCTAAGCTCAAAATAGCTATATATATCTAGATTTTGGTTTTGTGCCTCCTTGGCTTTTTCTACTGCTTTATGTAATTCCTTGTTGGTGTAGAAAATAGCTGGCTCATTCATATCATTCCAAAAACCTTCTATACCCCAATCAATCAATCCTTTGTATTTTAATCCAAACCATCTTCTGGCCTCAGGATTTAAAAAATCTGGAAAATGAACTCTGCCAGGCCATACAGCAGCTACAAAAGCTTCGCCTTTTTCATCCACACAAAAATAATTTTTCTCTATGCCTTCCTCATATACATCATAGCCCTTCTCAATTTTTACTCCTGCATCAATAATAGGTACTAATCTAAAGCCTTTGTCTTTTATCTTTTTCACAAAGCCTTCAAAATTTGGAAAGCTTGCATCATCAACAGTGAAATCCTTGAATTTTTCCATATAATCTATATCTAAGTAAACAGCATCACAGGGTATGTCATAATATAAAAAGCTATCTACAATTTTTTCAACTTCTTCAGCATTCATATAGCTCCATCTACTCTGTTGGTAGCCAAAGGCCCATTTGGGAGGACAATAGCTTTCCCCAATCAGACTTAAAAACTGTTGCACGATTTCCCTTAGCGAAGTCCCTTTTAATATATATAAATCAAAATCCTTACCTTCAACAGTTATATCCAAAAACTCCGAATGGGTAAATCCAATATCAAAGGTAACTTTACTGGGATAATCAATAAATACTCCAAATTTTTCTTCTCCATCTACTACAAAGAAATTATGTGCCCCATATAAGGACTTCTTATCAGGAGTATGATTGGGATCGTCAGTACAGTAGGATACATAAACCCCACCTCGCTTATTCATCCCTTTTTGATTTTCTCCCAGTCCCCATATGATATCCTGGGGAGTCATCCTGTAGCTAAGTCGAAAGCCTTCTGTTTCTTCTATTTGAAAATATTCTATATTTTCTTTATCACATTCTCTTCCCTTTTGAAGAACAGCATCTGTTTCAAAAGGATTGCCTATTCTATACTTCATAATTAACCTACTGATTTCATATGTTTTCATAATACATCACCCTTTTGTGGATTTTCTAGTTATTTTATGGAACCATCTGTAACCCCTTTAATAATGTGTTTTTGTGCAAAGAAGTAAAATAATATAATAGGGATTATCCCTAAGACCAATCCCGCTAAAGCTAGATGCCACCTTCTAGAATACTGTCCAAAGAAATAAAACATTCTTAATGGAATAGTATGCCATTGTGGTTTATTGATTACCAATTGAGGTAATAGAAAGTCATTCCAAATCCACATTGCATTTAGAATTGCTACCGTCACGTTTATAGGCTTTAATAATGGAAATATAATATGCCAAAACACTTGAAATTTATTGCACCCATCGATTATTGCTGCTTCCTCTAGCTCTACAGGTATACTCTTAATAAATCCATGATATAAAATAATCGATAGACTAGAGCCAAACCCGAGGTACATAAATATCAATCCATAGGGATTTAAAAAACCTAGCCTACCCATAATAAATATAAGGGGCAGCATAACTGATTGGAAGGGTACCAGCATAGCAGCTGCAAAGAGAAAAAAGAAAAATGTACTAAGTTTCGTCTTTGTCCTTACCAGCATCCACGCCGCCATTGAGGCAAAAATAATAATAACGATTGTACTGCTAACAGTAATAAATAATGAATTGCCAAAGGCACGAATAAAATTTAATTCATGGAAGGCCTCTACATAGTTGGTACTGCTAAAATGTTCTCCAAAAGGAAGATTGACAACATTCGTAAATATTCCTTTTTGGGTTTTAAGAGAATTTGTTAAAACGATATAAAAAGGAGATAGAAATAGTACTGCAATAAGGATACTTACTAAGCCTAATTTAAACTCACTTTTCTTTTTGGGATTTTTATGAGGTTTTATCTCTTTGGGAAAAGAAGGATTACCAGCTTTAGCTCTCATTTTAGTTTCCATTACATTTCTACCTCCTTTTTCTTGCTATAATAAATTTGTGTTAAGGTAATTGCTGCCACTGAGATTAGGAAAACAACCGCCTTCGCTTGGGCCAAGCCAAAATTGTTAAAAGTAAAGGCAGTATTGTAGATGTTCATTGCCAGCATTTGTGTAGAGTTATAGGGATTCCCTGCTGTTAGAGAAAGATTTTGATCATACAGCTTAAAGGAGTTGGATAAGGTTAAAAAGATGCCTACTGTAAAGGCTGGTGCCACTAAGGGAATCGTTATATGTGAGAGGGTTTGCAATCTATTTGCACCATCAATTTCTGCCGCTTCATACATTGATTTAGGTATGTTTTGTATGGCAGCAATATAAATAACCATCATATATCCCGCCATCTGCCACGACATCAGGATTACCAATCCCCAAAATCCTGTAGTGGTGGTTGCCAGCCAGCCTTGTAGAAAGGTAATACCCCATCTTACTCCTAAGGAATGAAATGCTCTTGTGAAAATAAACTGCCAAATAAATCCTAGAATAAGTCCTCCAATTAAATTGGGCATAAAAAATATACTCCGAAGAAAATTGCTAATTTTTAATCCTCTTGTTACCAATAGTGCTAAACCAAATCCCATAGCATTAATAGTGATAACGGATACAAAGGCAAATTTAACGGTGAATTCAAATGCATTTAAAAAACCTTGATCTTTAGTAAATATATTTATATAGTTCTTTAATCCTATCCAATCTGCATTGTTATTGATGCCATTCCAGTTGGTAAAGGAAAAATAGATTCCCATCAATATCGGTATAATAACCACCACAACAAAAGACAGCAGAATAGGTCCTACGAAAAAGGTAAAAGATAATTTGGAATTTTTCATGTTGACCTCCCCTATATAAACAGGGGGAGGAATACCCTCCCCGTTTGTCTTCTACTACCTACCTCATATCCACCCATTGGGCTTTAGCGTCAGAGATTACTTCATCCCATGTAAAGGAACCATCATAGTATTTTTGAATGTTGCTTCCTAAAATCTCCATTCCCCAACCTGTAGGATAGCCCATAAATACCCATGGCGTTGTATTTCCTGCTTCAGCATATCTTTTAACTGCTCTACCTAAGGAGTCTTGTGGCTCTAAGTTTTCAAACCCTTTTAATGGTGGTATAAAATAGAATTCATTGACTATAAAATCTTTTCCTGTATCAGAAGTATATAACCAGTTTAAGAAATCCTTAGCTGCTTCCTTTTCTGCATCTCCTGCATTCTTGTTCACTGACCAATGCATAGGAACTCCAACAGGAATTGCATTTTCTTTTGCTCCAACTACTGGCATAGGTAATATATCTAGGTTATCTGCTACTGCTGGGTCTACACCCCTTACCCCACCATAAATCCAGTTGCCCTGTTGGATAATAGCAACACGTTCAATAGCTATACCTTCTTCAACCTGTGTAGTATAATCTACGTTGTTTAGATTTCTCTTAGCATTGGCGCTAGAAGAGTAATCAGCTTGTAGATCTATCAATTGCTTTAATTGGTCTGCATATTTAAATTCAATACTTTTAGCACTATAGGCATCAATTGAACTATCAAACTCTTGACCTAAGAAAGCATTAGAGGTATGCAGTCCTGTTACCCAGGTTTCTCTTGCAGCATACTCGAAAACTGCTTCTAATAAAGGATATTGCTCCTTTAGCTCTCCTGCCTTTATTTTAGCATCTAATGTTTTTACTGCATCTTCTAAGCTGGCAAAATCTACAACCTTAGATCCATCAATTCCTGCCGCTTCAAAGATTCCCTTATTGTAAATTAGCCCATAGCCTTCTATGTTAAAAGGAAGAGCATAAACCTTACCATCTACAGTTACTCCAGATAACATGCCATCCAAAGCTAAATCTACCCATGGTTGATCTGATAAATCTTCAAGTTTGCTCATCCAGTCTTCCACGTCTTGAGGTCCGCCTATATTGAAAATTGTAGGTTCATTTCCTGATTGGAAAATAGCTCTTAAAGCTGCTCCATAATCGTCTCCTCCTCCTACTGTTTGAATATTAATTTTTACATTTGGATTCTCAGCCTCATAAGCCCTTGCAGCTTCATCTAATTCCTTTACGATTTCCACTTTAAATTGGAATACATCTACTTCTACTTGTTCCTGACCTTCTTCTCCACCTGCAGCTCCCTGTTGATTTGATGAGCATGCTGCCAATAACAATGTGGAAAGGACCAACATTACAGCTATACTTAGTACTAGTTTTCTTTTTAACTTCATAACATTTCTCCCCCTTGAGTTTGTTTTATAAAGCAATACTAACCTTACTTTTAGCCATGTATCCTCATGTCTACTGTCAAACAACTTCTCTTAAGCATCTTTGGTATTCAGTCTTTCAAACTGAACTTCATACTATGTAGCCCCCACCTCCTTACTGAAATAATCATACTTGTATTCCCTTTAATCGGTTCTTTTAGGATCACCTAACTGATAAAGAACCGATAAAGCTTACAACAAATAACTATCCTCTCTATTAAATCCCCGGAAATGTGAATTTACTTAATAGCATTCAGCTTCTTTTTCCTCATACTTTTCTTCACTAATCACACTTAAACATGATTCTCTTTTTAATAACTCAGTTTTTAGCACTACATGTTGATGCTTCTTTTTCTTTTTTATAAAATCGAATAAGATTTCTACACTTTTCCGTCCCATTTCCTCACCCGGCTGTTTTACTGTAGTAATAGAAGGATGAAAAAACTCCGAAAAATCTATTCCATCAAATCCAATAATAGATATATCTTGAGGAATCCTCAAGCCTCTGCTGAGTATTGCCTTTGCAGCTCCAATCGCCATAATATCAGAGGTAGCAAATACCGCCGTTATATCCTGCTGTTTGTCTAATAGCCTATCCATAGCTGTGAAAGCTGAGGTGAATGTATATTCTCCAATTTCTAAGCATTCTTCCTTGTACTGGATTTTATTTACCTCTAGGGCTTTTTTATATCCTTTGATCCTTAGAGTTCCTATACTTCGATCTTCTTCCCCAGTTGCAATCATTCCAATTCTCTCATGCCCTAAACTACATAGATAATCCACTGCTTCAAAGGCAGCCCTTTCATTTTCGATAATAACACTAGAAAAAATTTCTTTGTTAACGTTTTCCACAATATTGGTTGAAGCAAGAACAATAGGGGTGCCTAGATCTACTAGCTGTTCTTCATCTATGTTGTCATAATCACCACCGAGACAAATCAAGCCCCTTAGCTTCTTTTCTTTAATCAATTCAATTGCTTCTCCGATATCATTAACATCCTCATTACAATCGCTATCGTTATAATGAATAATCATCGAATATCCTTCTTCGTGTATCTTTTCTTCAATCGACTGTAGGATTTGAGAAAAAAATGGATTATAAATACCCTTTACCAAAACCCCTATGTTTTTAGAATTGTTTCTCTTTAGGTTTCTAGCACTGTTATTAGGTATGTAGTTATGCTCCTGAATAATCCTCAATATTTTTTCCTTTGTATCCTCTTTTACATCTGGATGATTGTTTAGGACCCGTGATACAGTACTGACACCTACCCCTGCCATTTGAGCAATATCCTTTATATTTACATTCTTCATATGCAGCCACCCCTTCGGTAACGTTTCCGGTAACGTTTCCAGTTCTTGAGTTTATTATATCAGATTTCTAATTTTTTTGAAACCACTTTTAATAAAATTTTTATACTTTTTTGAAAAATAGAAAAACTATTCTTGTATTTTATCTCAAGAATAGTTTCTTATTTCTTTTTTTACTAGATTATTCACATTAGATTATTCAAAAAATAACCCCTGAATTATTTCAAAATTCAGAGGTTTTGTTTATCCATAGTCTATAGCTTTGTGGAGGATAGTATGGTTTTCTATAAACTTTTCTTCTTAATACTTAAACCTAGCAATGCTTTTTTGCATTTCATCTGCCAATGCCGCTAAAGCTTCACTTGAACTAGCTATTTCCTCCATAGCTGCTGTTTGCTCCTCTACTGATGCTGAAGCTTCCTCTGTTCCTGCTGCATTTTCTTGCGATATCGCTGATAGGTTTTGAATGACTCCAATAATTTCTCCTTTTTTATTTTCCATTGTTTCCCCCGATTGGTTAATGGCCACTATCACTTCTTTCATTTTTTCAATGGCATTGTCAATTCCTTGGAATTTAGCATTAGTTGTTGCTACACTTTCTGTTTGTGATGCTACTGTTTTACTCATCTCCTCCATTGTTTTAACAGCATCCTCTGTTTTATCTGTTAGTTCCTGTATTATACCAGCGATTTCTTCAGTAAATGCATTGGATTGCTCTGCCAGCTTTCTTATTTCCTCTGCAACTACTGCAAATCCCTTACCAGCTTCTCCTGCCCTAGCTGCCTCGATGGCTGCATTTAAAGCCAATAAGTTTGTTTGCTCAGCGATACTTCTAATCATTTCACTTGCATTTTCTATTTTTTCTGCACTTTCATTGGTATTCACAATAATTTTATATACTTCCTTTGCTGATTGACTATTGCTATTTGTCTTCTCTACTAAATCCTTTAGGACTTCAAAGCCTTCATCCTTTAACTTCGTTACTTCGTTGGTAGAGATATTTAAGTCTTTTATATACTTTTGTTCTTTTTCAATCAATTCACCTATTTGGCTAATATGAGCTACTCCTTTTTCTGTATCTTCTGCCTGCTCACCTGCGCCTTTAGCAATTTCTTCAATGGTTTTAGCTACTTCATCCGCTGCCATAGCCGACTGTTGACTGGTTATGGTTAAGGCTTCTGAAGAAGAGGCTACTTGCTGGGAAGTGTCTGCTATTTGCTTTATAAACTCCCTCAGATTATCGGTAATTGTCTGGAATGCTAGTGCTAAGGATCCTATCTCATCTTTTCTTTTAATAAATGTATTTGGAACATCTTCAGTAATGTTTAGACTAGCTATCTTTTCTGAGTGCTTTATTGTGGAAATAATTGGTTTTGTGATTGAATTTCCAATTAAGTAACATAGAACAATAGCTACTAGAAGGATGATAGATGCTACAAGAATGATTTGCCTTTGTAGTGCTGGAATTGCCGCCAACACTTCCTCCTCATTAGCTGTAATCACCAATGTCCACTGAGTTCCTTCTACAGGGGCATATCCTACATAAAGATTATTATTTTGATATTGGTATCCTCCTACTCCGCTCTTCTCTTCTAGTATCTGGTGAAACTGCTGCGCCATGGATTGTAACCCAGGATCATCTTGTACCATTTCTATTGGGTTCCATTGCTCCATTACCCTTTCTCTATTTTCGTGAGCAATCACTGTTCCATCTTGATTAATCATATAGGCGTATCCCATTTCACCAAAGCCCATATCGTCAGTAATATTGCTCATAACATTTCCATCTCTACGTCCTACTAAAACACCTTCTATTCTACCATCCTTATGTATTGGCGTTGCATACATAATTACCGCTTGGTTAGTTACTCTGCTAATCAATAAATCCGATACATTTGCTTCCCCTTCAAAGGCTCTTCTTACATACTCCCTATCACCTAACTCTGCTGTTGTTCCATCCTGATAATAAGCGATACCGTCGGGATAAACCACTGCTAAAGCAAGGAAATTTACTCTTTGCAGCTGTCGTAGATGTCCTTGTAATGCTGGCTGCTGTATTTCCCAATCCATGCTTTGAATCTCTGATCTTCTTGCCAGCATTTCTATTGTTGCTATTTGAGTTTCAATACGACTTTCTGCTAATCGTGCTCCTTCATAGGCTAACAATTCCACGGCTGTTTTTGCCTCTTCAGTAGCTACGTCACTAACTGTCCTTAGGGAAATAAAACCAAATACAACAGATATGACTAAAATTAAAATAGAAAAATAAATAATCAACTTTGTCTTTATACTCTTCATTCCATCCCCTCCAATACCGTATTTTATCTTTACATTTTCCATGCAATATAAAGAGTCCTATAATGTATATATTTCATATAGTTACATTATATGTAAAATTTTCGAATATTTCAACATTTATTTACATTGTTTGATAATAGGGCTATAGCCACACGCCTCAGTTTTTGTCAGCTTTTGACACTTCTTTTATCCTAAGAAGACAGCCTATTCACCCATCTCATCTTACTCTGTGAAGGGGATCATTTTTTTAAATGCTGTTGGTAGGGGATATAATTTCAGTTGATTTTTGTTTACCCACTTTATTTCTGGGTAATCTATTTCTTTTTCCTCCTCTAGCTTCATTTCATAAAGTAGCATATGCCATTTTATATGAGTAAAAACATGGTTTTTTTTCAGAAGATAATTAATGTTAGAAACCTTTATAGCATAGGTTTCTAATAGCTCTAGCTCAATACTCCTCCCTGCCTTTAGATCCTTCTCTTGCTCAATCCCCGGCAATCCCCAAAGGTCACCCAAAAGTCCTTCCTTGGGACGTTTCGTAATGAGGATCTTGTCCTTCTTATATATCAAAGCCATCTCCATTACTCTTTCTTTTTGTTTAGGCTTTTTTTGTTTTACTGGTACTTTTTCCTGCACTCCTAATGCCCTTGCTTTGCATAGCTGAAGTAAGGGGCAGGCAAGACATTTAGGAAAATTCGGTGTGCAGATAAGGGCTCCTAATTCCATTAATCCTTGATTAAAAAAAGAAGGGTTTCTGTGGGACACCACCTTTTCCCCAATTTGCTGCATATGTTTTTGTGTCCTCATGAGGGTGATATCTTCTTGCAAATGAAAAACTCTAGAAAACACCCTCATCACATTTCCATCTACTGCTGGAACTGGTTGTTGGAAGGCGATACTAGCAATGGCTCCAGCTGTGTAGGGTCCGATTCCTGGCAAAGCTAAAATAGCCTCGTATCTCTCTGGAATTCTTCCATCATGTTGGTCCATAATGATTTTAGCTGCTAGATGGATTCGTCTACCTCTACTATAATAGCCTAATCCCTCCCATGCTTTTAACACCACTTCTTCCTCAGCCTCTGCTAAATCTTTGATGGTTGGAAATTTCTGAATAAACCTATGATAATAATCTATTACAGTATCTACCCTAGTTTGCTGTAGCATTACTTCAGAAATCCAGATATAATAGGGATTTTTCGTCTCCCTCCAAGGCAGCTTCCTGTGATTTTTTTCATACCATTCTATAAGGCTCTGTTGTAGCTTAAAGGTTGTTGATGGGTTTAAAGCTTCTTTTATGGGTTGTTTTTGCTTTGTCATGATTATCTCCTTGTGATAGCTTCTCTGTTAGTTGACTTTAACTATACCTAGCTATGATTTTGCTTATGGCAGATGCTGGCTAATATGTTCCATTATCCAACCCAAATCCTTTATATAATAAGGTCTAAGCAAATTTTATAGGTTGGCTATTTGCCAATCTATCTCTTCACTTCCTATACTCTTTAAAAACCTATTGGTTTTAGAAAAAGGCCGGCTTCCGAAAAATCCCCGATTTGCAGAAAATGGACTTGGATGTGGCGCCTTGATAATAAGATGCTGTGGCGAACTAATAAGATTTTCCTTCTCTTGAGCATTTTTTCCCCACAGTAGAAATACCATAGGCTTTTCCCTTTCATTCAATAGCTCTATCACTCTATCCGTTAAAGCTTCCCATCCTATGCCCTTATGAGAATTGGCCTCCCCTTTCCTCACAGTTAATACAGTATTCAGCAGCAGCACTCCCTGCTTTGCCCATGCCTCAAGATAGCCATTATTAGGTATATAGCATCCTATATCCGTCTGGAGCTCTTTAAATATATTCTGGAGGGATGGTGGAGACTTGACTCCTGGCTTTACAGAAAAGCTTAATCCATGGGCCTGTCCCGGTCCATGATATGGGTCCTGTCCAAGGATGACAACCTTTGTGTTATGAAAAGAGGTGAAATGAAGGGCATTATATATATCATATTTATCAGGATAAATCACTTTTGAATTATATTCTTGGATGAGAAATTGTCTTAGCTTTAGGTAATAGGGCTTTTCAAGCTCTTGCTCCAGCAAAGGAGCCCAATCATTCTTTAAAATAGTCATCAATACCATCCTCCTGAAAAATTTTTTATAGCTATATTTTTTATAGCTATATCATATGAAAATTATAACATAATAATTTTACTTCATTAAATTTTTAAAAAAACGATAAAAGCCACAATCTAAAACACATCAACACCTCTACCAATGATAATGACGTATTTTCTGCTTTAGATAAAATGTAGAGGGACGGAGAACCGTCCCCCGTCCTTTTTGTCCTTTTGGGAACTGTCCCCCGTCCCTTTGTTTATTTTATATCCTTCATATCTTTTAAAAACTTTTGCTGCGGCAGCTTGGGTACATTTTTAAAGGGATTTCTCCATTCCATAAGACATGCATAATCCCGTGATTTATTGTCCTCTACATAATTTGCAAGAATTTTTACTGGTCGTCTGCCACATTTAAACATAAAGCTGATGACAGGATCTGATATCTCTCCATCAATTACCTTTTCTATGTATTCCTCAGGAGATAAGTCCTTGGCATACTTATGATAATTTGGCATTCGCCCACAGCCCAATAATCTATCTAAGTCTAGCTTTACTACTAGATAATATGCGCTTTGTACCATCACACGACCAATATTATAATGTCTAAAATCTCGATGAACATTGATATCCACTACATATAGGGTTTCTCCTTTTGGTTGGTGACTTCCTTTAACATAACCTTCATTGGTGATTTCATCCCAGGTATGGGGCTCATCTGGATCATAATTGATAATCATGGTGGTCAGCACGCCAACAACCTTTTTATCCATTTCTACACATAGACAGCCTAATGGAAATGCATCCACATGGGAGCTTAGTTGTTCCTCCTCCCATAAAAGCTCTTGGGGAAAAGGTGGAGGGTAAGAGAGCCTTTCCATCTCTATAATTGCATCAAAATCCTTTTTTGTATAATTTCGTATGGTTATTGATTTTGGTTTTTTGTCATATAATACAAAAGTTTCTAGTCGAAACATATTTTTCCTCCTTAAAATATTGAAATTTGCACAGTATAGATATATATGATACCATGGTTGCAAGTATAGCAATAAAAAGGGGTGTGTTTTATGCGTCTAAGAATATCAGCAGTACAGTATAATATGAAGAAAATAGCTAGCTTTGAAGAATTCGCACAACAGGTTAAGGGTTATGCTTATTATGCCAAGGACTGGAATTCTCGCTTTATTGTTTTTCCTGAATTCTTAACCATTCAATTGCTTTCCTTCATGGAAGAAACAGATCCTTACAAAAGCATTAGGCTTTTGCCTAGTTACACAGAAAAATACATTGAATTATTTTCTAGTCTGGCAAAGGAGCTGGACCTATATATTGTAGGGGGCACCCATATTATTGAAGTAGAAGGTAATATTTATAATTGTGCATATTTATTTTACCCTGATGGTAGCTTTGTTAAACAACCGAAGATTCATTTGACAACAGAGGAAAAATATAGCTGGAAAATCACCCCTGGTGATGATGTAAAGGTATTTGATACTGAGGCAGGCAAGGTTGCCTTGATTGTATGCTATGACATGGAGTTCCCTGAAACAGCTAGACGTGCCACGGATTTAGGGGCCAACATTCTTTTCTGCCCCTCCAGCACTGATGATAGACAGGGTTTTTATCGAGTACGCTACTGTTGTCAAGCACGGGCTGTAGAAAATCAAGTCTATGTAGTCCATACTGGAGGAACCGGCTGGATGCCTGAGGTTCGTTATATGCAGAGTCATTATGGGGTAGCTGCCATCCTGGCTCCCTGTGACAGCTATTTCCCTCCTAAAGGAATCGTAGCTGAAGGTGACCCTTCAGAAGAGATGGTGGTAACGGGAGAGATAGATTTATTAAAGCTGGTTGAAACCAGAGACAGTGGAGATGTTACTACCCAAAGAGATAGACGTGATGATTTGTATGCTAAGTGGAGAGAAAGTAAATAAGAGAAAAAAGGAGTGGTCATTTTTACCAACGGGTTCAGTTGAGAGGTTCAAGCGAAGAAAATGCATCAAGAATTGCAATAAAAAATGTACTGTTAGATGTTAAATAACAGTACATTTTTTATTATGTTTTTACCTTAGTTTTTGCTACTAAACCGATGCATTTCTATGTCGTATAAAAAAGATGATGTGCCATTAATCAGGCGGTCAAAGACCGCCCCTACACATTGACAATATGCAATTGTATCGACCAATAACTGGCGACCACAGGTCGCCCCTACAATATATGATACCACACAACAGATAGGGGCACCACGCACCATGTAGGGGCGACCTGCGGTCGCCCGAATATGTAATATATTACGCATGATCCATCAAGTGCGTCATAATAGCTGTCTTAATTGTACCATAAATTTACAAAGATACTATGAAACAAAGCTAGTTTTTCTTTCTTTTTTACATTTATTTTTACATCAGTTTTTGCGACTATTTTTGTTATGTAATAAATTTATTACATCTAAGAAAGCATATGCAAATCCTAATGTAATTTTAGGCTTAATTTATGTTTATAGTTGCATAGAGTGTTCAAATTTAAAGAAATAACCACTCGCAATATGAGTGGTTATTTTAATTGTAAAATGCAATGTAATTTTTAGTTTTGTACCTCTGAAGTGAACCCGTTACATTTTTAGACCGCTCCTTTTTATTTGCATTATCCAATTAGGGTCTATGCCCCTCCTGATTCTTCCCGAATGTTTGGACTTACTGAAACCATGTCACTTTATCTCTATAGGAAGGATAGCATCCTGCAGCTCTGCTGTATAGATAACCTTTCCTATTGTTAATTGTAAATCCTCCCCTTGACCTTCAAAGGTGATGATCCTTGAGTAGGTAATAGTACCATCTAATTTTTTATCATAATCCAACGGAGTTGTTTCTATAAACCTAAGATTTTTATCCTTCCCAGACAAGGACACATCCAATAGCGACATACTCTCTTCTGTTTCAACTGTTATATGGGTATTGCCATTTATAACTTCAATATTTTCTATTTTTATTTCTCGGTTATCATATTCTATGCTATAGGGTAACCCTTTGTCGGCTAAATCTATTGTCATATTAGGTCGTCGAACCACTGATAAGCCTTGCAGCTGAATCTCTAGCTTCTGTATATCCTGTGGCAGCGGGTCAAAGGAAAAGCTAAAGGTATAACCCTTCATATCTGTCCTCATACCAGCCCCTTGATTTCCTATCTCCTTGCCATCTGCCAAAAGCTTTATGTTCATCCTGGCAATTCTGGTTTGATCTCCTGAAATCTGTTCTCTCACCAGTTCTAACAGATTGTTAATACTTCCCTCAATTAAAGTTTGAGTAGGAGTAGCTGTTATTTTCTCAAAGTTAACCTCTATCTCTTCAATTTCTATTGTCTTTTTAATTTTTTGTTTTATAGTGTGTCCCATGGCTTTGCTTCTATTTAAAACAAAGGGGATTGTTCCTTCTTGATATAGGCCATTGCTCCTTATGCTAAATTTAAAGGTAAGCCTTCTCTCCCATATCCTAGGAGTTTCGAAATTTGCCCTATAAATCATTTCTTCTTGATGATCATTCTCCACATATTCTCCCATACCACTTCTCATTCTGTAACTTCTAAAAAACCCTTTAAATTCTACTAAAGGACTATGCTGGCCCATGATTTTATTAGGATCCTTTATCTTATAAAATGCTATCATTTGATTATCGTCCACCATGATGGCATCTAGCGTTACCTCTACACCATTTTCAAAGGTATAGGATTTTCCAATCTCCTGTCCCTTACCCATCTGATTTAAATCCTTTAAACTGTCGGACATAACTCCATCGTACCCAACAATTCTTTTGCTATAATAGGCGAAGGTATCAAAGTGGTAGCCCACAAAGACAAAAAGCACTAGTACCGCTGCTATAAATCTACTGTTCCATATGCATCTAGACCTAGGTTTCTGATGTCTTAATGCTCCCCTTAATCTTTCCTCCATCTCTTCTGGAGCCTCTATCCTATCATAGTCTCTTTTCTTTTCCTGTAGCATTTTTTCTATGTCCATCATTTTACACCACCTCCTAATGCTGCCTTCAATTTCTCAATGCCATTAAAAATTCTGGATTTTACCGTTCCTAAAGGAGTGTTTGTGAGTCTTGCAATGGTTTCATAATCATAATCCATATAATACCTAAGCCTGATGGCCTCCTGTTGATTTGGATTTAATTTCTTTAAGGCTTTTTCTAAATCAATGGCATCCTCACGATTTTGAATCATATCCTTCTCGTCCAGGACTTCCTTTTCCTCTAGATATATTAGCTTTTTTCTTTTTCTCAATAGGTCTTTACATCTATTTACTAATATGGTTTTACTCCAGCTGTCAAAGGCTTCTTCCTTTTTTAAAGTTTTTATTTTTTTATAAAGTATAACAATTGTATCCTCTAAGGCATCCAAAGTATCCTCTTGGTTTTGCATATAAACATAGGCTAACTTATAATATTCTTGTTTTTTATTCATAATTAGCTGCAGCAACGCTTCTTTGTCTCCTACTTTGGATTTTTTCACCAGTTCTATTGTCTCCACCTGCCCAAACCTCCTTTACTATCTATAAGAGTGTTTATGTAAGAAAAAAGTTCATTTCATTTATCCGTCTTAATTTCCTCTTAGTTTACTGACAAAAACCACCTTCACTATTTAAGAAAGTGGCTTTTGCCAACAACCTATATAAATTTATAGATACTATTCTTTATCCTTGTTGAGTGATTAAGAGGAAGCAATAATTTTCTCTGCTATTTTTTCAATGGTGGTGCATTCGTCCATGCTTTTTTTTCGGAGAATTTGATAGGCCTCATCCTCTGACAGTTTTCTTTTTTTCATAAGAATTCCTTTTGCTTTATCTACTTTTTTACGGGCAGATAAAGTCTTTTCTAGTTTTTTAACCTTTGCCTCTAATACAGTAATTCTCTTTAGGTTTGCTAAAGAGAATTCAAGAATTTGGTGTAAATGAGCAGCATTTACTGGTTTTGTAATATAAGCAAAAACATTCATATTTCCTAAGACTTCATAAAATCCCTTATCTGGACTTCCTGTAATAAAAAGTACCGTAGATAGGCCATCATCCTCAATAATTCTTGCTAATTCGTACGCATTAATTCCCCATATATTTACATCAATCAACACTATATGTGGCAGTATTTTACGTGCAATTCTTAGAGCCCCAGCTCCATCGGTAGCTTCATATATTCTATAGCCTTTTTGAGTTAATAAATTGCAAATTTGCTTTCGAGATGTGGATCCGCTATCGGCTACCACGATACGATAATTGTCCATACTACCACCTCAATTCCGATACAATGTTTGATATTTATTATACTCTTTTTTTTAAAAAAAGAGTACCCCATTAAGGTACTCTTTTTTTAAAAAGCTTTTTGGGTTCTCTACTTAGAATTTCCTTAAATATCTGTCTAACTCCCATTGTGTCACATAGCTGGCGTATTCTTTCCATTCAACCAAGGCTGCATCTGTAAATTTCTCAAAGAGATGTGTTCCTAATGCTTCTTTGATTACTTCATCCTTTTGTAATTCTTCTACTGCTTCATATAAATTACCCGGTAATCCAACAATACCTTTTTCCTTCATTTCCTCTTCACTCATATGATAAACATTACTGTTTACTGCAGGTGGCGGTGTCATTTTATTTTTTATACCATCTAATCCAGCCTTCAGTATTGCTGCTAATGCTAGATATGGGTTAGCGGATGGATCTGGGTTTCTTAATTCAATTCTAGTGGAGCTTCCTCTTTTTGCAGGTATTCTTATTAATGGACTTCTATTACTGGCAGACCAAGCAATCAACACCGGTGCTTCGTATCCTGGAACAAGTCTTTTATAGGAGTTTACAGTTGGATTTGTTAAAGCAGCAAATGCTTTAGCATGCTTTAATACTCCTCCTAAATAGTAATAAGCTGTTTCAGAGAACTTCAAAGGATCACTTTCGTCATAAAATGCGTTTTTCCCATCTAATGTTGCTAAAGACATATTTACATGCATTCCTGAACCGTTGATGCCGAATTTAGGCTTTGGCATGAAGGTTGCGTGCAAGCCATGTCTCTGTGCAATAATTCTTACTACCATTTTAAAGGTCATGATATTGTCAGCTGTTTTCAATGCATCTGCATATTGAAAATCTATTTCATGCTGTCCTTCTGCCACTTCGTGGTGGGAAGCTTCTATATTAAAGCCCATTTGCTTTAATGTAGCCACCATATCTATTCTAGCATTTCCCCCTAAATCTACAGGTGCCAAATCAAAGTATCCTGCATTATCATGGGTTTCTAGTGTAGGCTCCCCTTTTTCATTAGTATTAAATAAAAAGAATTCACATTCTGGACCTACATTCATAATGAAGCCCATTTCTTCTGCTTCCTTGAGTACTTTTTTAAGAGCATTTCTTGGACATCCATCAAAGGGAGTGCCGTCAGGTCTGTAGACATCACATACCAATCTGGCTTCCTTGACTGGACCACTCCAGGGAAAGACTGTAAAGGTTGATAGATCTGGCCGAAGATACATATCAGATTCTTCAATTCTTACAAATCCTTCTATGGAAGAACCATCAAACATGATTTCGTTATCTAATGCTTTTTCTAATTCCTCAATGGTTATAGATACATTCTTCATTACTCCTAAAATATCAGTGAATTGTAAATGAATAAACTCTACTCCTAATTCCTCAGCTTGCTTTAAAATGTCTTCCTTACTGTAATTTTTCTTCATCTTAATGACCTCCTTTAATATTTTAAAATTATTCCTAAAGTGAAACAAAAAAATAAAAAAAGCGACCACAACAGAAGGAATAAAAAATTCCTTTTTGATGCGGACGCCTTTGCCCGAAAATTAATATTTTTTTATATGCTAAAGATTATATGCTATATTTACCTAGAATGCAACCCTAAATTTGAAATTTTTTTAATTTTTTTTCAATAATCTCTTTTACTAGCTGTGGATTGGCTTTTCCCTTTGTAGCCTTCATGGTTTGCCCCATAATATATCCCAAAGCCTGCCCTTTACCCTTATGAAAGTCCTCCACTGCCTGTGGATTTACCTTTAATATTTCCTCTGCTATTTTTTCTAATTCCTCAGTATTGCTAATCTGACTTAATCCTTTTTCCTCCACCAGTTCCTCTGGTGTCTTTCCTGTTGAGACGATTTCATCAAATATTTCCCTACCAGCAGTACGGCTAATCACACCTTTTCCTATAAGCTCTATCAATTTCGCCAGATTGGAAGCCTTTATTGGTATTCCTTTTTCTTCTACATCTATATCCTTTAACACTCTTAGCAGGTCTATTGTTATCCAGTTAGCAGCTTCTACAGCCTCTGTTCCATAGGAAAGAACTTCTTCAAAGTAATCCACTAATTCTTTTTCACCAATAAGGATATCTACCTGTTTTTCTTTTAGGCTATAGCTCTCCATGATTCTTTTCTTTCTTTCCGCTGGAAGCTCTGGCAAGTTTTTGACTGCTTTTTCTATGAAATCTCTTTCAATAAAAATCGGCTTTAAATCAGGCTCTGGAAAATAGCGATAATCATGAGATTCTTCCTTAGAACGCATAGGAATGGTTTTCCCTTTAGCAGCATCCCATTTTCTTGTTTCCTGTTGGATTTTATATTCTTCCTTATACTGGTATAACTCCCTCTGTCTTTTTTCTTCTTTTTGTAATGCCTTTAATACTTCTTTAAAGGAGTTAAGATTTTTAATCTCCACCCTTGTATTCAGTTGGTCTGAACCTACCTCTCTAATAGAGATATTGGCATCACATCTCAAGGACCCCTGTTCCATTCTACAATCAGAAACCTCTCCATACTTCAGTATTCCTCTTAAAGCCTTTAGGAAAACTACTGCTTCCTCAGGAGATCTTAAATCCGGTTCTGTAACAATTTCTATCAAAGGCACTCCAGTTCTATTATAATCCACCAAACTGATAGGTTCATCTTCTAAATGGATGAGTTTACCAGCGTCCTCCTCCATGTGTATTCTTGTGATATTGATTCTTTTACTTTTTCCATCTAAATCTATATCTACATATCCCTTGCTGCAAATAGGTAGATCAAACTGAG
Source organism: Natronincola peptidivorans (assembly GCF_900111615.1). Classification (GTDB taxonomy): domain Bacteria; phylum Bacillota; class Clostridia; order Peptostreptococcales; family Natronincolaceae; genus Natronincola_A; species Natronincola_A peptidivorans. The sequence goes on from NZ_FOHU01000004.1 coordinate 234,499, forward strand.
AAATTTGATAGGCCTTAGGAAGATCTGGATAAAAATAGTTTTTTCTATCAAACTTGTTTACTGTATTTATGGTGCAATTCAAAGCCTTACCAGCCTTGACAGCAAGAGAAACAGCTTCTTCGTTTAAAACCGGCAGCGTACCGGGCATTCCAGTACAAATAGGACATGTGTTTTCATTAGGGGATTTTCCAAATGTGGTGGAGCAGGTGCAAAATATTTTAGATTTTGTCTCTAGCTCAACATGTATTTCTAAACCTATTATCGTTTCAAAAGCCATCACTACACCTCCTTTAGGGCTGGAATTGTAGTATCAATCTCCAGCTGCTGCTCTAAATGATAGGCAGCCTTTAACAGTTGATTTTCTTGATAGGGCTTTCCTATCAGCTGTAACCCAATAGGCAGCTTTGTGTTGCTAAACCCACAAGGTATAGATATCGCCGGTAAGCCTGCAATATTGATACTGACGGTATAGATATCCGCCAAATACATTTCTAAGGGGTCCTCCATTTTTTCTCCAATACCAAATGGTAGTATTGGTGAAGTGGGGCTCAGTATTACATCATAGTTTTCAAATGCCTTAGAAAAGCTATCCTTGATCTTTCTGCGAAGCATCATGGCCTTATTGTAATAGGCATCATAGTATCCTGAGGATAAAACATAGGTCCCCATCATAATCCTACGTTTCACCTCTTTCCCAAAGGCTTCCGTACGACTATTTACCATCAGTTCGTTAATTCCCTCAAATATCTCAGAACGATATCCATAACGAACACCATCATATCTAGCTAGATTTGCACTGGCTTCTGCAGAGGAAATAATATAATAGGCTGAGAGGGCGGTATCCATGATGGGTAAAGAAAATTCCTCTAGCTCTGCCCCCATCTCTTCTAAGAGTTTCATTGATTTGTCTATAGCTTTTGCTATTTCTCCATGTAAACCTTTTTGAAAAAACTCCTTGGGCACCCCTACTTTCAATCCTTTTATATTACCTTTAATTTCTTCTAAATAATTTTCAGCACTTCTTTCCTTATAACTAGTGGCATCCATAGAATCTGGTCCTTGTATTGCCTGCAGGCTTAAGGCACAATCCTCCACAGTTTTTGTTAAGGGTCCTATTTGGTCTAAGGAAGAAGCAAAAGCAATCAATCCGTATCTGGATACCAATCCATAGGTTGGTTTCAGTCCAACCACTCCGCAAAAGGAGGCCGGCTGCCTTATAGATCCCCCCGTATCAGAACCAATGGCTAAAGGTGCAAAGCCTGCCGCCACCGCTGCTGCAGAGCCTCCAGAAGATCCTCCCGGTACCTTTCCTGTATCCCAAGGATTTTTTGTAGTGGCAAAAGCAGAGTTTTCAGTGGAAGAACCCATGGCAAACTCATCCATGTTGGTTTTCCCAATAATAATAGCACCTGCTTCCTTCAGTTTTTTTATCAGGGTTGCATCATACGGGGGTATAAAATCCTCCAGCATTTTTGATCCACAGGTGGTTCTTAATCCCTTGGTGCAGATGTTATCCTTCACTGCAACTGGGATGCCCTCCAAAAGTCCTGCAGTTTCCTTCTTTTGTATCTTCTCAGCTACGTCCTTTGCCTGCAGTAGAGCATCCTCTTCATTTAGGTGGATAAAAGCTTGGATGCCTTTATCTAATTCTTTGATCCTCTCTAAGTAAGCCTTTGTTATTTCTGTAGGAGAGAATTTTCCTTCCCTGTAGCCTTGTTGTATATCTTGTATTTTAAATCCTGCTATTTCCATGTTATCCCTCCTATTCTACAATCTTTGGAAGCTCTATATAGCCTTCCCTCATGCCCTTTACATTTTGAAATAATGCTTCCTTCTCTTCAAAGTATTTCTCTTCATCCTTTCTCAAGGTGGATGTAGGTTTTTCCAATTGACCCTTTTCTATTTCTGTGTAATCTTCCTTGTTGATATTTTCGAAATGAGCCAGGATACTGTCAAATTCTTTGGCAAAGACAGCTGCCTCCTCTTCCTGAAATTTTAATTTAGCTAGTTTAGCAATGTATTGAATCTCTTCAATGGTTACCTTCATTCTCAATCCCTCCTATGGTATCATTCTGTTCATGTCCCTTGGTAATAAAGTAGCAGCCCTTATGTTCTCTAACTCCAACAGCTTCATAGTAAGTCTCTCCAGTCCTATAGCAAAACCGCCATGGGGAGGCATTCCATATCGAAAGCTGTCTAAGTAAAACCCGAAATCTTCAGGATTTAGTTGAAATCTAATCATATTATCCCTCAGCATTTCATAGTCATGTATTCTTTGACCTCCAGTAGTGATCTCTAATCCTTTGTAAATCAAGTCAAAGCTTCTGGTAGCTCCCTCACACTGCTGGTCTGGCATGGTGTATACTGGTCTTTTGGATGCTGGATACTTTGTAAGAAACACAAAATCGCTTTTATATTCCTCTTGGATATATTGAGAGAATAAGATTTCTCCTTCTGCATCGATATTACCAGCTGGAGACTTTTTGTCGTACTCTTCTAGTAGAATTCTCTGTGCTTCAGCTAATGGGATTTTAGGTATTTCTTTTATTTCTGGCAAGGTAATGCCATACATCTCCAGTTCCTTTCCACAGGTTTCCTTCAAGTGTTGAATAAGGTCCTTTAGAAAGCCTGTTTCCAGTTCCATCAAATCATTTTCATCCTTTATGAAGGCAGTTTCAATATCTAAGCTGACATATTCATTTAGATGCCGCCATGTATTATGCAGCTCGGCTCTATAGGCATGCCCCACTTCAAATACTGATTCAAATCCCGCCCCTGCCATCATTTGCTTGTAAAACTGAGGACTTTGTGCTAAAAAGGCTCTCCGGTCAAAATAGTTGACTGTAAACATCTCTGAGCCTCCCTCAGTTCCTGAGGCAATAATCTTTGGGGTATGTATTTCATGAAACCCCTCTCCTTTGAAATACTGCTTAAAGGCCGCCACAATTTCCTCCTGCACTTTAAAAACTGCTCTTCTATCCGGCCTCCTTAAGCTAATATAGCGATAATCCAGCTCTGTCTCCAAGGTAGCCTTGACTTTTTTTTCATTGATACTGAAGGGTAATAAATCATAATAGGTTTTCCCTATAATTTCTATTTCCTTCACTTGTATTTCTATGCCCCCAGGAGCTTTTTCATTTTTTACCGGTACGCCCTTTACTTCTACAGACATTTCCAGTTTTAGTTGACTCAGAATTTCTTCTTCCTCCATCACCAGCTGTACAACCCCTGTCTTATCTCTTAGGAAAACAAAGGCAAATTTACCAAAGCTTTTAATTTTATGAATCCATCCTCTTAACAAAACTAAACTATCCATTCCTTCAACTAGTTCATCTACCAATATCCTTTTCATCTTTGCCACTCCTTTTCTTAAAAATTGAAAATAAAAAAGAAAAATAAAAAAACCCTTCATCTCCTATACAAGGGACGAAAGGTTATCTCGCGGTACCACCCAAATTAACTAATAAATTAGTTCAGCTCCATCAACACGGAATAAATCATTGTTTACTCGATGCTGTCCAAGGGTTAACGGTTTGGTGCCGTCTAAGTCTACTTTCCCAATGGGATTTCGGTTAGAAACTCAAAGATGTTTTTCAATATGGTCTTCATATTGGTCTCTCACCATCACCAACTCGCTTTAACTATCACACATATCTACTCTTCTTATCATCGTCTTTGTAATTTTAATTTTCGCAATTATTGTTAAATTTATTATTGAAACATATTATATTTTTTATACATAAAGCTGTCAAGTCTTTTTTTGTAATTTTTTTATTTTTATATAAAAATAATCCCCAGCTCTATGCTGGGGATTATTTCATTATTACTATTTTTCTGCAGCTCTTATAACTACATTATTTTCTACTTGGATAACCACTATACTTCCCACTCCAAGCTTAGATAAATCAACATCCCTTTTTACATTGAATTCTCTATCCTCATTATTGATTCGCAGTGTAATGGTAGGATTAGTACCCGTGTATTTTGAGATTAGCCTTCCTTCATATCTAGTTATTTTATTCACTGCCTTTATCTCAGAAATAACACCTTCCTTTACCTTCACATCCACCTTCATCCCTACTTCTATATCTCTCCATTCTTTTTTGATTCCATTGATTTCTATAACAGCATCTTGATGTACCTCATATAAAGCTTCCCTATTGTTATGTTGCAGAGTTATTTCTCTTCTTCGATAATCTATGGTTTTCACCACTGCTTCTCTAATAATGCTTTCTCTTTCACCAATACTTTTTCCTGTTATCTCTATCACTGTATTTTCCTTATTCAGCTTTAAATAAACCTCATCCTTTACCCTTAGATCCTCAAACTTACTAGTTTTTTCATCTAATTCTATTTTTGCATCCTTATCTACTAATAAGTATAGATAAGCAGTCCCTTCTTCTATCATAATCCTTCTGTTATTTACATCTATCCTTTCTATTGTAGCACTATAGCCTTTGCTGATGATCTCTTGATCTTCCTCTTGGTCTTTATCTTCTTCTACTATTATCCCATCTAGAAATCTTTTTTGTATCCCTGGAGGTAGACCTCCTTTTTTTGCTAAACCCGGTGGCACAAAAGCTGCTGCTGCAGATAAACTAAAGCTCAATACCATCAGTAATACCAACATACTTGCTAGTTTTCTTTTCATTAATTATAACCTCCTTGATATGTTCTATCATAGTATTACGTAAATAATGGTATTTTTTGGGTAGGTCTTTGAAAAAAATAGCAGACTAGTCACCAATGGACTACTCTGCTATTCTCTTATGCTGTATTTAAATCTTTCTTTTTGAGTATTTCTCTATAAGCTGGAGAGCTTATCTTGTAAATCATTTTTACATATTCATTCCAACGGTCTAATATCTTTTTAGCTTTTTTGCTATTGGTATAACCATAATGCTTTTTAATTAAATCCTTTAAAATACTTATATCCTCATTATCAGCTAATGCTTGTATATCTACTCTCTCTTGATTAACCTTATTTATTAAATCATTTTTTTCACCTAAGACATAAGCAATACCGCCACTCATTCCAGCAGCAAAGTTCTTACCAGTTTTTCCTAAAATCACTACAATTCCATCGGTCATATACTGGCATCCATGGTTCCCAATTCCCTCCACAACTGCTGTAGCACCACTGTTTCTTACAGCAAACCTTTCTCCAGCAATACCAGAAATATATGCTTCTCCTGAGGTAGCTCCATAAAGCAGTGTATTACCAGCTATAACATTTTCACTAGCATCTAGGGTGCTGTCCTTTGGTGGGGTTACAATGATTTTACCACCGGATAATCCTTTTCCTAGATAATCATTTGCATCCCCTTCAAGATGCAGCGTTAAACCATTTGCTGCAAAGGCTCCAAAGCTTTGGCCTGCTGAGCCTTCGAATTTGAATTGTATGGTATCCTCCGTTAATCCCTTTTCCCCATATTGTTTTGCAATCATTCCACTTAGCATAGTGCCCACTGCACGATCAGTATTATATATGGGGAAGGTGCTTTTTATAGAAACACGCTTTGTTATAGCTTCCTTTGCAGCTACTATTAGATGCTTATCCAACACATTGTCCGTTGGATGATGCTGCTTCATGGTACATCTACCCTCAATTCTCGAAGGAAGCTCAGGTCTATAAATAATGGTGCTGAGATCTAAGTCTTTTGCTTTGTGGTTTTGTAGCTCTTTAATCTCAAGCATATCTACTCTACCTATCATTTCCTCCATTTTTTTAAAGCCTAGCTCCGCCATAATTTCTCTTACCTCTTGGGCTACAAAGGTAAAATAGTTAATAATATCCTCTGGTTTTCCTTTAAACTTCTGTCTCAGCCTAGGATCTTGTGTAGCTATGCCTACTGGACATTGATTTAAATGACATTTTCTACACATAATACATCCACTGGCAATTAAAGCAGCTGTAGAAAAACCATACTCTTCAGCTCCCAAGAAGGCAGCTACTACCACATCTCTTCCTGTTGTCATCTTTCCATCCACCTGCAGGGTAACACGGCTTCTTAGATTGTTTAATAGCAATGTTTGTTGGGTTTCTGCCAGCCCTAGCTCCCAAGGGATGCCTGCATACTTCATGGAGCTGATAGGTGCTGCACCTGTTCCACCATCGCCGCCACTAATAAGGACAGTATCGGCATAGCCTTTTACTACTCCAGCGGCAATGGTCCCTATCCCAGCCTCTGCTACAAGCTTCACGCTAATGGCAGCATCTTCATTAGCATTCTTCAGATCGAAAATAAGCTGTGCTAAATCCTCTATGGAATAGATATCGTGATGAGGCGGAGGAGAAATCAGGTCAATTCCTGGTAAGGAATGACGTACAGTAGCAATTTCTTCTGTTACCTTATTTCCTGGTAAGTGCCCTCCTTCTCCTGGCTTTGCACCTTGCCCCATCTTGATTTGAATTTCTTCACAGTTGACAAGATAATCTGTTGTAACCCCAAACCTTCCTGAAGCTATTTGTTTTACTGCACTTTTTCGGACATTGCCATTGATATCAGAGTAATATCTTCTAGCATCCTCGCCGCCTTCTCCACTATTACTTTTCCCTCCCAATCTGTTCATAGCTATTGCCATTGTTTCATGAGATTCTCTGCTAATAGATCCAAAGGAAATAGCGCCAGTAGTAAATCTTTTTAAGATTTCTTCAAGGGGCTCAACCTCATTAATACTAATAGCTGCTCTATTTTTAAATTTTAATAGACTTCGAATATTTGTAAACCGTTCTCCATCTCCGTTTATATCTTCAACAAAAGCTCTATAGGCACTTTCATTTTTTGTTCTACATGCTCTTTGAAGGGTTTCCATTCTTTTAGGAGTAATAATATGCTGTTCTCCTCCCTCTCTCCAAAAGAACTCTCCCCCTGGATCTAATTTCTCTTTAATAGTTTGAAACCCATTATTACCACAGGTATGACGCATTACCACTTCTTTTGCTATAATATCCAATCCTATACCTGATAATCTACAGGGGGTACCTGTAAAATATTCTTCAATTATTTTTCCCTGTATTCCCAAAACTTCAAAAATTTGTGCACCATGGTAGCTTTGCAGGGTGGAAATCCCCATCTTCGAAATTATTTTTAATAACCCATGTTTAATAGCATCACAATAATTGTTATAGGCTTCCTCTACCTCTATGTCTTGAAGGTTTTTTCCTTCCTTTACCATATGCCAAATAGACTCAAAGGCCATGTAAGGATTAATAGCTTTTGCACCATATCCTACTAATAAAGCCATATGCATGACATCTCTTGCATCTCCACATTCCATAATAATATCTACTTGCGTTCTCATTTTCTCCCTAATCAAGTAATGATGCAATGCGCCCAAGGCCAATAGACTTGGAATAGGTGCATTGTACCAGTCAATGTTTCTATCACTTAAAATTAAAATGTTATATCCTTGTTTGATGTTTTCTACTGCCCGTTTGCAAAGATAATCCAAAGCTTCCTTAAGACCATTTTCCCCTTTATCAATTTCAAAGGTGATAGGTAAGGTAACTGCTTTAAAATCTTCATTATGCATATGTCTAAGCTTTTCTAAATCACGATTTTTTAAGACAGGCTGCTCTAGTTGGATAAAAGGCTTTTTCCTTTTTATTTCTACCTCATCCAATAATTGTCCATATCTGCCAATAAACTGAATCAAGGACATGACTGATTTTTCTCTAATAGGATCAATAGGTGGATTGGTAACCTGGGCAAATTTTTGTTTAAAATAATTAAATAATAATTGCGGACGATCAGATAATACAGCGATTGGTATATCTGCTCCCATAGCACTTATTGGTTCTTCTTTTTCCTTTACCATATTGGCAAGGATGTGATTCAGTTCCTCCTGTGTATAGCCAAAGACCCTTTGATTTCTAATCAATATGTCTTTATTCATTCTTCTAAGCTCTCCATAATCCTCAAAATCATCTAGGCTCATTTTATTTTCAGAAATCCAAGCAGCATAATCCTCCTTTGCCACAATGGGTCTTTTAATCTCTTCATCAGTAGAAATTTTTCCTTCTTTAATATCCAACATAATCATTTCACTAGGCTTTAAGCTGCCCTTTTTTAATATGTTATCCGGCCTCACCTCTATAACTCCAGTTTCTGACGCCATGATAAATAAATCGTCCTTTGTTATTAGATAGCGAGCTGGACGTAATCCATTTCTATCTAAGGTTGCTCCAATTTTTTTGCCATCAGTAAATATAATAGTTGCTGGCCCGTCCCATGACTCCATCATTCTAGCGTGATACTGATAAAACCCTCTTTTTTGAGGGTCCATGCCCATGTCTGCCTGCCACGCCTCTGGTATCAATAGCATCATGACATGCTCTAAAGGGTGACCATTTGCTACAAATAACTCAAATATATTATCTAAGCTGGAGGAATCACTTCCTCCCTCTTCAATTACCGGTAAGATTTTTTTAAAGTTATCCCCAAAAACCTTTGACTCCATTACCCCTTCCCTTGCCTTCATCCAGTTGACATTACCTCTTATGGTATTTATTTCACCATTATGGGCAATATAGCGGAAGGGATGTGCAAGCTTCCAGGAGGGAAATGTATTGGTGCTATATCTTTCATGAACAATAGCAAGAGCAGTTTTAAAGGATTTCTCCTTTAAGTCCACATAAAAATCTGATAGCTTATATCCTAATATTTGTCCCTTATAGACAAGGGTTTCTGTTGACAAACTACATATATAAAATGCATCCGTATACGGCCTATTCATATCATGGATTGCATTCTGTATACACTTTCGAATAATAAGCAACTTTTTTTCAAAGACATCCATCGACTGATTGTCTCTAGCAATAAAAACTTGACATACAACAGGTCTAGTTGCTCTAGCAGAATTTCCACATTCCTTTTCATCTACTGGTACTTCTCTCCATCCGATTAATCTTTGTTTTTCCTGCCTTACTATTCTTTCAAATACGCCTTCACAAAACAATCGGGCATTTGGTTCCCTTGGTAAAAACAGCATACCTACAGCATATTCCCCAGGCTCTGGTAGAACTATCTCCATTTTCTCTGTTTCCTTCTTTAAAAAATCATGAGGAATTTGTACAAGTATTCCGGCTCCATCTCCAGTGCTAGCGTCTGCTCCCACAGCACCACGATGCTTTAGCTTCCTCAAAATCTCCAAGCCCTGCTGAAGAATGTAATGAGATTTCTGTCCTTTGACATTGGCTATAAATCCCACACCACAATTTTCTTTTTCCATACTGGGGTCATAAAGCCCCTGCCTTTGAGGAAATCCATGCTGGTCCGACATCTAACAATCACTCCCTTTTTTTCTTTCACAATAATAAATGAAATTAAAGTTTTAAATTTTTCTTTTTTTTGAATCTTTTAAATTTTTCTCTTTTATGTTTTAACTGATATTTTATCACGTCTTTATGTAGTAATCAATAGTTATTTGAATTGTATATAAATTTTTTTAATTGAATGATTTATTGTTAACGTTTTCATAAAACATGTACTATAGATTTATTCCTTCAATATCTAAGTTTTATTGACTAAAGAAAAAAAGTGCATTATTTGCACTTTTTTGTCCTTTTTTCTCTTATCTATTATTGTCTTTCTTTTTACCAGGATGTTGTTCAAATACTGGATGGTTTTTTTCTGCTTCCTCTGTATCTTTTTTATTTTCCTTCTCACTGGGATGCTGTTCAAATACTGGGTGTTTCTTTTCTACTTCGCCTACATCTTTTTTATCTTCCTTCTCACTGGGATGCTGTTCAAATACTGGATGGCTTTTTTCTACTCCCCCTGTATCCTTTTTATTTTCCTTTTCTCCAGGATGCTGGTCAAACACTGGATGGTTTTTTTCTACTCCCCCTGTATCCTTTTTATTTTCCTTTTCTCCAGGATGCTGGTCAAACACTGGATGAGCTTTCTTTAGTTGTATTAACTCCTTTATCTTCATGTCTTGAATACCTCTTGAGGATATTTCCTCCTCACTATATTCTTTAGTCTCTTTATATATGTTTAATTTGCCTACAGAAATATTATCCTCTATAGCTTTTTGTAAAGTCTCTTTACTGGCTTGCATTGTGATAACTTGTATTTCTTCCCCTGCTATAGATGCCTCTGATTCTGCAGTATCCTTTATTTTTTCAATAATTCTCTCTAAGTCTAAAGCCTCAGGAGCATCTTGTCTTAACAGCACCGAAGTTACTAGAATATAGTTTTCTTCCTCCTCCACCATATATCCCTTTTCTTTAGCCTCCCTTAGCACTATTTTAAAGGCTTCCTTCAAAGACTTCTTCTTTAAAGCTTGTAGAGGGAAGGTTTTTGCTTCTTCATTAAGAGGATGAGCCTTTAATACCTGATTTTTATGATTAATTTCCAGTTGCAGGCTAGGATTAATATCAATGGTGATTAAAGCCATCGATTGATTTATTGTGCTCCAATATTGAAACCCATAGGCAGAGGTTAAGATAAGCAAGAGAATAGCAGCTGCTGCTAGGTAAAAAGTAGAAAGGAAGCTTTTCTTATCATTAATGATTTCTTTTTTGTGAAACTCAATCTCCATTCCCTCCTGAGCGTATTGCCTTTTTTCTATTTCATGAAAGCTGCACTCAGTCGTCATCACCATCATACTGTTATTTCTTATCTCCATGATGCATCCTTTATATTTCACCCTTCTCCCCCCTCTCTGCATGAATGATATAACGTTTTAATGTATCTAAATCACTATCTAGTATCAATATTACTGCAATAATAAATTTTCTATTTCCTTGAATAACTTTTTTGGTTGTATGTAAATCCTCCACCAATTCCTTTATAGGTAAGTGCTTTCTTTGAATAAATTTTTCTCTAAGATTTTCTTGTTGGTATACATATTTCCCTATTTTGATTGAGGTGTTTCGAGTATTTTTATGTTTAGGGGCATCTTTGACTAAGTCATCTAGGGAGACCCCAAAGGATTTCATTTTTTCTACTAATGCTGCCATATCCATTTTTAATTCCATTTGGTTTTCAAAGCTGTCTATAGCCAACCCAGTAGTTTCATAACCATCATCTCCTTCAACAGGAAGCTGAACTGTCGAGGCTTTCTTTGATTCTCTTCTAAATTCATCAATCACTCTATTTCTAATCACTACTGCTGCAAAGGTTAAAAATTTACCTTTGGTTTCATCATACTTATCTATAGACTCATTAAATGCCATAAGGCCAATACTAAAAACATCATCATTTTCTATCTCTATATACCTACCTAGCTGATTACTAATGATCTTTGTGATAAAAGGAATGTATTCTTGTATTAGTTTTTCTCTTTCTTGTAATTCTCCCTGTTGAATGCCTATTACTCTATCTTCAACCTTTCTTTTCTTTTTGAAAAGATTGAGAAGTTTTGTCACTACGATCCCTCCTCATCATAATTATACGATATTGGTCGGTTTTTTGGGTTACTTAAAAAAGAATATACTTAAGTATATTCCATTAATAAAATTAAAGGTAGATGACTATAGTTCTACCTTTATCAGCTCCTTCACAAACTGTACATCCGCCGCTGCAAATGCGTAATTACCTAGGCTCTTGGATTTTACCCATTTATAGGTGTCGTGATCCTTTAATTGGATGCTGCCCTTTAGGATTTCTGCATAATATGCTAATAGCTTTATGGTAATATCTTCATAAGCATAAATGTTTTCTCCGAAATATTCATTTACCTTAATATCTATATTCATTTCCTCTTTTAATTCTCTTTTCAAACATTTTTCTGGTGTTTCCCCTACTTCTATTTTGCCTCCTGGGAATTCCCATAGACCGCCTCTTTTTTGGCCTTCTTTCCTCTTGGCAATTAGTATTCTTCCCTCTTGGTCCACAATGATAGCTGCTGCTACTTCTATCATAAGCTACTCCTCTCTGCTATTGAAACTTGTCTCTACTGTTCCTCTAATGCCATTTCCACTGCTGCTTTTGCATGTAGTAGAGTAGAATTAAATAAAAAAGTATCCTCTTTTTCATTAACTAATAATGGCAGCTCTGTACAGCCTAAAATAATCCCTTCTATACCCTTCATCATTAGATTTTCTATAATCCTTTTTAATCTTCTCCGAGAAATCTCATTAATAATCCCAACTGCCAACTCATTGAAGATAATGTGCTGCAGGACCTCCCTATCATATTCAGAAGGAATAATCGTTTCAATGTCAAACTTCTTTTTCAATCTTTCTTTATAAAAATTTTCCTCCATGGTTGCCTTGGTTCCTAGCAATCCCACCTTTCTAATACCTCTCCTCGAAATTTCTTTGGCTGTTGGATCAATGATATGGAGAAAAGGTATCTTGCTATTTTTTTCTACATCTTCAGCAATTATATGTATAGTATTGGAAGCTATTACTAATAACTCTGCTCCAGCATTCTCTAGTTTTTTCATTATACCTATGATTCTTTCTGCCACCTTGTCCCACTCTCCACCGCGTTGGAGTTTTTCTATCTCATAAAAATCTACTGAATACATTATAATTTTACAGGAGTGCAAGCCTCCTAATTTTACTTTTGTTATTTCATTCATTAATCTATAATACTCTAATGAAGATTTCCAGGTGACTCCACCAATAATCCCAATTGTTTTCATCCTTCAATTCCCCTTTTTATTAAAATATCCAAAAAATGGTTCAGGCTTTATAGTTCTATTCTATCATATAAGATATTTTAATAGTTAGAAAAATAAAATATAATTATAATAGCTCTTCTATTGTATTTTCTTCACTAAATGGCAACTTTAAACCTTAGTATGTTATATTTCTTGGTTTTTGTATAAACATCTATCCTTGCAACAGAATAGAAAAACACATGATAGCTTGTTGGCAGCCTATCATGTGTTCTACAATTCTTTATTTATCTCTATATGCTCTAATAAAAACCTCTAAGTAATCTTCTTTCGTCATAGGACGAGGATTGCTTTCAGTTGAAATGTTTTTTGCAGACATTTCTGCCAGGATATCAAAATCCTTTTCCTCCACTCCTAAACTTTTAAAGGAAGGTAGTTTTACATCGTTGGCTAATTGTTTCACCATTTCTACTGCCTTTTGGGCTCCTTCCTCCACATTACTATAGCTTGCCCCCATAGCCTTTGCTACATTGGCATATCTTTCTTGGCAGTATTCCATATTATACTCCATCACATACGGTAAAAGAATGGCATTGCAAGCGCCATGAGGTGCATCATAAACACTTCCCAAGGACTCTGCCATACAATGGACTGAAGCTACATCTGCATGACTAAAAGCCATCCCTGCCAATAGGCTTCCCATTAGCATTCCCGCTCTAGCTTCTATATCCTCTCCTTGAAAAACAGCGGTTTTTAAATATTTGCTTATTAATTCTATAGCATAAAGCGCTACAGCATCACTAATGGGCTCTGCCACCTTTACAGTATAGCCTTCGATGGCATGGGTTAAAGCATCTACCCCAGTTGCTGCAGTAACCTGTGGAGGCATACTGATGGTCATCTCAGGGTCCACCAAAGCAATTTTAGGGGCGATTAAAGGGCTTTTCACTGTCATCTTATAGTTATTTTTTGTGTCTGTAATGACGGAAGAAAAGGTCACCTCACTACCGCTGCCAGCCGTGGTGGGTATGGCTATCAAAGGTATGGTTGGCTTCGTTACAGCAGTTTTTCCTTCGAAGCTTTTAATTTTGTCTCCATCATGACTAACCAAAACAGCAATGGATTTAGCGCAATCTATAGGGCTTCCTCCTCCTACTGCTATCAAACCTTCTGCTCCAAAGCATTGAGCAACAGCTGCCCCCTTTTCCACATTATAGTCCTTTGGATTCGCTTCCACACCTTGAAAAATTTCATATTTTATAGCATATTGCTTTAGAGAAGCTACTGTTTTTTCAATAAGCCCTGCCTTTACTATTCCTTCATCTGTAACAATCATAACCTTATTAACCTTTAATTTTTTTAGTTCCTCCCCTAGTTGATGTACAGAGCCTATACCATATTCAATTCTAGTGGGTAATTCAAAGCTAAAAGCCTGCATTAAGTTGTCCATTTTTTTCCTCCTTTAAATAAGCATTTCTATATATTAAGTATTCAGCAAATCTTCTTTTTTTCCTTCCATTTACTCTATAGATTCTCAGCATTTTTATATATTTCTTTTATCTCATCTGTAGAAATTAATGTTGATAATACATACGCAATAATAATAATGCCAGGAATATTAACTAATAGCCTAGTTATTGCAAATCCTGCTCCCAATGAGGTCATTTCGAATAGAAACATAGGTATCTTCGTAGTAGACCAAGCGCCAATAAAAATAAGGACATTCGTAAATTTTACCCCTTTTTTCATAAAAACAGCTGCTACAGGAAAAGCGCCATAAAGGGGGCCAGCCGCTGCCGAGCCTATTAATATGGCAAGGATGATTCCCTTCACCCCTGAGTCTTCTCCCATATATTTCATCATTATTTCTCTAGGTATCCATATATCTAAAAGCCCTAAAAGGATAAATATAGGTGGAATGATAACAATCATTTCCATAAAACTATACCCTACCACACCCATTGCCCTTATCCCAAAGCTTTGATTAACAATAGTAATAATTACAGTAACGATTACAGTGATAAGAAAAAATCTATACCTCTTTAATAGTTTCATATTCCTCCCACCACCTTACCTATGATATAAGCCACAAGAAAAGAAAAGAAAAATGCCATGATATTTCTTGCTACAGTAAGTTTTTTGCCAAAATATTTTATCTCTACAGGAGCAGTTACTACACCCACCATCATTAGAGTAGAGATAAATGCCCCTATCTGCATATAGCCTGCTCCACTTTTCAAAAGAAGTGCTGCAGTAGGAAAAGCTACAAACCCGGGAATAAGTGTGACAGCTCCTACTATAGCAGATAGTATTACCCCTAACCATCCAGATTTTTCTCCCACTATACTAGATATAAATTCAGGGTTTACTAAGGAAAGCAAAATTCCCACCAGCATAATTACCCCTAAAAACTCTGGTAAAATATTTTCGAAGGCTTTCCATGCTTTCTTTAATGCCATTCTAGTTTTCTTTGAATCTTTATAATAAGAAATAAGCAATAAAAATATTGTAATAACATGCAATAAATATTTTGACACTAGTTACCACCTCTTAAGTTTCCTTATAATTATATGTTTATATTTTAATGATACTTCTGTAATAATGTCAATAAAGCTATTAAAATATTTTCAAATTATGCCTTCTTTCTAAAAAATATGTTATTATTATATAATAATGGAAAAAAAGTGGTGGCTTTTCTATGATGGATTTCCTAAAGGAATTGAAGGAAAAGAAAATACTGACCCAAAAAGATGTTGACAGCTTTAAAAGCTACATTGATAAAAAATATGGGTCCCTAGAAGATGAAAAAAAAGAAGCTATTCTAAGAGACTCCATTGCTCATGTGGTAAATAGAGATTTGGCTGAGCTGAAGATGGAGAATGAGGAGGGATTAGTTCACTTTTTTGTGGAAAAAATTCTTCTAGAGAATAAAGAAGACCTTTATGCCGATAGGTTTTTTGAAGCGGTTATTGCTGATAGAACCCCTTGTGATGTTTTTTATCAAAACCTTAGGAAGTGGATTAATGATAGAATTCAAAATCCTCTGCCACAGGACTTGTTGCATAAGTATTATGAAGATAATTTTAATAAAAATACAAGTCTAGCAGATAGTCCTCCATTAACTGAAAAAAACAGTTTTGCTCCTCTGTGGACTATTTGGATTGGCTTAGCCATTATTACCTTATCCCTGTTTTTCACTTTTAGTAGTGCTCCTTCTCAACCCACAACTATAGCACCCATGGAAAAAAGTATCGATACACCTTCGCTGCCAGCCTATGTTTTACTGCGGCATAAGATACCCAACAGAAATATTCCTGATTATTTGCATTATCATGCTATAGACCAAGAAGGACTTAAAGAATATTTAACCTCAAGAAACTCTCTTTTGAGAAATGAACCTTATTTTTCTCAAATTATGGATACCGCTAAGGAATTTGATTTGCACCCACTGCTTCTATTTGCTATCGTTGGACATGAGCAAGCCTTTGTCCCAGAGGATCATCCCTATAGCACCATGATGGTAAATAACCCTTTTAATGTCTATGGCAGCTGGGAACGATATAATACTACTCTAAAGCATTCCGCAGAGATAGCTTCTAGAACCATTTATACCAGTTTGTCTGATCTGCCACCCTATATGGACCCATTCTTCTGGATAAACCGTCGATATGCCGAAGATCCTAACTGGTGGAAAGGTGTAAGAAGTATTTTTTGGACCCTTCATAATTAAAGATAAGGCTTAACAAATCGACATTTTGTTTTGTCAATTTGTTAAGCCTTACCCTTATTTTTCTTATTCAGCTTCTTCTGGTTCCTTTTCTTTAGAAACTTTTATCTCTTCAATTTTCTCCTTTAACTGCTGGATATTCCTTTGGGCTGATAAAACCTTGTCGCATAATTCTGCTACTGGAGATTCCGGATTTTCCTTGTCACTTTTAAATATCGCTTTCCCAATTTCTGTATAGAGTTTTTCTATCTGCTTTTCTTCTTCAGTTATTTTAGCGTTTAACTTTGTTACTTCTGCTACTTCCTTTGCTTTGTTGGCAGTTGCCTCTGCTGCGGAACCAATTTTTTTCCCTAAATTATTAAAAAAAGTCATAACCTTTTCTCCTTAAGCTTTATTTCTATTTTTTTACTTCGATAGTTATACTAAGGGCTTTGTTGTCAGGAGCATACATTGTACTAATTAAGGTGTGCTCATCCAGGCTTGCAAAATAGCCTAGACCCATATCTCCAGAAAACTCTGTAACATCATTGGTAAAGCCTGCATCCTTTAATTCTACTACATATTTCTTATAATCTTCTTCTTCAACCTCTTCTAATATAATCATGCAAGATGCATTTGAATTTATTACTGAGATTATGTTGCCTTTATTAAAGATGGGTATACTATCTGCTGCTCCACCGTCGGGCCATTTACTACTGCCAAAACTAATCTCTTCACCATCCTCTCCCTTTATTGCTATCCCTCCGTCTTTGATATCTATATCTATGTCTACATCATCACCAGCAACTTTTTCTAAAACACTCTCTGTTACCTTTTCTGCTATTTTCTCATTAAGATTTTTCTTAACACTGCAGCCTCCTAAAGACAGTACCACAAGAGCACTTAGTAAAATAGCAATTATTCTCTTTCCCATAATTAACATCTCTCTTTCCTTTTTTTAACAAACCTTGCTAGGGGTGACAGATTTGTTTATCTGTCTTTACCCCTAGTTTTTCAATGGTTATTGAGTTTTAGTTAGATACTCTCTACTTCAATAGTCTAAACTTACCTATAATAGGCAGCTCCTTAACCTTCCCATTAAATCCATTAATAAGTCCTATAATACCTAACACTAATACAAATATGGAGAATAAAGGCAGGATTAGCCATCCGATAATAGGTATCATGCCTAAAACAAAGCTTCCAGCAAGACCTAAAATCAGCAATAATAATCCTTGATTTGCATGATATCTTCCAAATTTGGAGTCAGGGCAGGCTAATAATGGTAAAAAGAAGATGATATAGGCAAGCCCTGCCATGGTTTTGTTCTTTTGAATATCTTCTTGGTCAAATGATGTGATTGTACTACTCTCTACTGTGTGACTGTTATTTTTCGGATCTGTCATTGTTAAAACCTCCTTATTTTTTTTGATAGAGCTTTATAAAAGAATCTCCAATTTTCATACCTGGGAATAAAGCCATGAGTATTCAAACTGTAGATCTTTTTGAAGCTTTGGTATAGTGAAAAACTATCTTTACTAAATTGTATATATTTTCATCACAAAGGTAATCACCCCTAGGATGATTTTAGGCAAAAAAATAATCATCCTAGGGATGATTTTGGGGTGACTGGTCCAAGAAACCTTTGCAAATAAGTATATATAATAAAATTCTATATTAAAGTGTATAAAGAAAAAAATATTTATAAATAAATGGCCCAGCTTGATAAATTGACTTTTCTTTGCCAATTTATCAAACCTACCCCCTTCTTTTACTATGCATCTAGTATTTTCTGATAAACAACACTGTCCAACCATTTGTCAAACTTTTTTCCAACTTCTTTGTAATGGGCACATTTCACATAACCATTTCTTTCAAATAGCTTTATGCTTTTCTGGTTAGTTGCACATATAGTGGCGGTTAAAACGTGGAAGCTTTTTATCTTGGCAAATGCTTCGATTTCCCTTAAGGCCATGCTGCCCACACCTCTTCCTACCAAATTAGGGCTGAGATACACTGATACTTCTCCAGTGGTATCATAGGCTTCTCGTCTCTTGTGCTGTCCTAATATAACATAGCCAATAATATCTTCACCCTCCATAATAACTAAGGTTTGATATTTTGGATCCTCAAATAAAACTATATCCCTCATCTCTCCCTGGGTTAAAGCCTTTACATGAAAAGTTGCTGTAGTATTTAGAACATAATGATTATAGATTTCCAGTAGTTTTGGGATATCCTCTTCTGTTGCTGTTTTAAATGTATAACCTAACAATCTTTTTCCTCCTATCAAATGGTTCCTTTATAAATCAAAGCTTACTAAAGCCTCTATTATATCGTCGCTTAAATCTATAGGAAAGATTTCAAAAATCCTTCTTTCTCTAGAAGATAGCTGTATATATGCTCGTTTATTTGGATAAATAATAACTCTTGTTATATATCTAGCTTTATCCACATCCTTTTCTCCTTTTCTTATTTGTGGATACTGGCTGCTCTCTTCGTAATAAAAGTCTAAGTAAAAATAGGGTGTTTCCATCTGCTTCATTTTTGAATAGTTGAGCTCCCTTATATATCGGAGATTCTCTAGAACTGATCCCTCCATCTCTTCTATCAAGCTATAGATAATTGCCTCTTCCTCTATAGAATAATCTACCTCCTGCCGGTATCCTAACATGCCCCTTCTATTGGACTCCTGTATCTGATCCATCTCATATACATTGATTGTTTTAGGGGCAGCAACCTCCTGCAGAGCAACCACTTGGCTAGGGGTGTACATCTGGTGAATATTGGGGAGCGCTATTACTACAGAAAAAACAAAATAGGCGACTTTTTTAAGCTTTGCAAGGGTTGTTTTTCTACCTTGCTCTTCTTTTTCTTCTCCCTCTTCTTCTTTTCCTATTCTTTCAATAATGCTGATTATGAACAGCAGGACAAAGAAGGTCAGTAACCCCCAATAGCTCCAAAACAGATCGTACAAAGGTGAAACAAAAACTATATAGCCAGATGCTAAGCCCAAGCATAAAGCAAAGATTTTAAAGCTTAAAAACGTCATCTCTCTAAAGGAGATAAGTCTTGTTTTACTCTCCCTTATCAAGATAATACAGGGTTTTACCAAAAATCCACTAATAAAGGTAATACTAAAGAATGTATAGAAAAACCACCCATAGCTTTCTGTCAGAAAGGTTATAAAGGCTAATGTACCCATCAGCCAAGTTATACCAGTTATTACTTCCTCAAAGGTAAGTTTATGATTTTCCTCTCCCTTATTATTTATCTCTGCATCCTTCATAAGGTCCTCCTTTTTGATAAAAAAAGCACCTGCCACTACAGCCGATGCAATCTTTTACCTTATTTATGGTATTTCTACATACTGTGTTCTATTTCCACAACGTTGTAGAAATCTCTCCAAATCTTTATAGGTTATGGTTACACTGGCAGTATTGACATTAGGATGTAGAGTAACTTTTTCATTAGAAGCTAAATCTTTATCAATCAGCACCTCTACTTCCTTGTTTTTATCATTGATTAGCCCCATTGGAGATACAGCTCCTGGCTCTAACCCTAAACAGCGTTCCAATCTTTCATCAGAGGCAAAACTTAATCTAGTGCTGCCAATTTGTCTAGCAATCAGCTTGGTATTGGCTTTTTTAGAACTGTCCACCAGTACTAGGTAATGCTTATCTCCCTTAGAATTTCTTAGAAATAGGTTTTTAAAGTGCATCACCTCTATTCGTTGCTCTAATTCTTCAATAGCAGCTATGGTAGCAACTGGGGGGTGGGTATATTGAACATATGGTATCTCCAATTCCTCTAAAACTCCATATGCCTTTATTTCTTTTTCTTTCATTTCTTTAGCTCCCTTCTATGTCACCTATGCCATTATCTTTATACTCTTTTATTACTTGAAAAATATATAAAGAAAATGCTGGCTTTCTCTGTAAATTAGTATAGCATTTTTCTGTTATTTTCTCAATATACTTACACAACATTAGATTTTACTATCCCTCTTCTAGTATCGCCGCTAAAGTAGGGGCTATACTTTTGTGATTCTTAACTAATGAAATGAACTTTTCTACCTCTTGACGAAACTCCGTTGCTTTGCTCCACATCACAGGATGTTCACCGTTTGAGTAAAATACTATTTTCCAATCCTTTGTTTGTTTTGCTGTATGAATAACTTTTTCTTCTATAGCTTCAATCAAGCTATCTTTAATACTAGCAGTAAACAATATTGGTGATACTATTTCACTTAAATTTCCTTTATTTAGTCTTTCATTCTTTCTAGCATTGATTAGCAATATCTCATTATCCTGCCTGATAATTTCTTCCCAATCCTCTCCATGGGCAAGCTTCCAAAAGATTGACTCCTCTAATATTTTTTTCTCTCTATCCTCTATAATTCTACCTACATCTTCAACGCTTAAATATATTCCTGGGATGCTGTCAGCAACCACTCCTAAAACCTTATTGGGTTCTAGGATAGCTATATTTAAAGCAATGATACCTCCACCACTTGTACCTATACAATAATATACTTCTGTATCAAGATGTTTTAATAGTGATACTATCATTTCTGCATTTGCCCACCAAAAATCTCTCGGTAATTCCTTCATCCTATCAGATCTACCATACCCAAGATAATCAGGACAGATCACTCTAAATTTTTGTGAAAAATGCTCTATCTCACTCTTGTGGGCCGCAGAAGAGGATGTGTTCCCTGGTAGTAGGATTAGAGCTTCTCCACTGCCTTGATCTTCAAAATATATATTTTTTCCTTGAAATTTAAAATATGGCATTGCTTTATCTCCCCTTTATTATTTTGATTGATCGGCCTTCTACAACACCATTGCGGGAAAATCATACACAATATTTCTTTGATTTTTCTACTAATTATTATTTCTACACATCCTTAGAAATACCTTTAAAATATAAGAGGACTCCTCCTCTAACAAAAATAACCATAAAAAGTCCCACTATTAGATTTTTTCTAATAGTGGGCAATAGTTGAAAAATATTTTTTTAAAAGGGAGAAAACCCTTGCTGACTCCACCAATCCTCTTTATAAATATTATATTGCTTCGTAAACTCCTCTAAGTGTACTCGTTCCCATTTCAAAAGAACTTCATAAAGCTCCTTTGCTACTTCTATTTCTGTATTCTCTTTAGCTTTCTCATAAAAATCAATGGAAGCTTGCTCTAGCTGCATCCCTATACCAAATACTGACATAGCTAGGTTGGCATATTGGGCCTCCTCTTTTTTCCATTGATAAAGGTTTGGTGAAGGTGGATTCGATATAAATGCTAATCTCATGTCATCCTTTCCACCGGTTTTAATGCTATCAAACAATAATCTTAAATAATCTGCATGCTTTAACTCTTCTTCTGCTAATTCTAGAAAAGCCTCTTTGCTCTCCTTTGAGTGTGCTTGTTTAGCAGCCATTTGGTAAAATTGGAAACCCTCTACTTCATTGAGGATTGCTTGTTTTATGATATCCAATTCTTTATCCAACATCTTATTCCCTCCAATAACGTTTTTGTAATTATCTACATAAATACCCTTATGTCCCTAGACATTAAACATCTATTCCTCTAAAGTTTTTTGAATTATTATTTGATATAATAGTAAAATATTGTTAAACTTAAGCTATAGCATATAGGAGAAGCTAAAATTAACTTAACTATTTCAGATAAAATCTCAGGAGGGATGGAAATGATTAATACAGTCAAAATAACGGAAGCTATTCATTTTATTGGTGTGAATGACAGAGAAACCTATTTATTTGAAAATCTATGGCCTTTGGATAAAGGTGTCTCTTACAATTCTTATCTCATCAATGACGAAAAAGTAGCTGTCATTGATACCGTAAAGAATACTAAAATGGATGCTTTTATAGAAAAGATTGAAAGCATTATTGGAGGTAGAACTGTAGATTACTTGATTATTAATCATATGGAGCCCGATCATTCCGGCGCCATAAAAGCTGTAAAGGAGAAATATCCTGATGTAATGATTGTTGGCAACAAGAAAACCTTTGAGTTCCTTGAAAATTTTTATGGTAAAATGAAAAATTATTACATCATCGATGACGGAGACATCTTGGACTTGGGTCAGCATAAGCTTCAGTTTTATTTGACTCCCATGGTTCATTGGCCTGAAACCATGATGACCTTTGAAACCACAAAAAAAGTACTTTTTTCTGGTGATGCCTTTGGAGGCTTTGGTACATTAGATGGCGGGGTCTTTGATGATGAAGTAAACCTAGAGTTTTATACAAATGAAATTAGGCGATATTATTCCAATATCGTAGGTAAATATGGTGCTATGGTCCAAAAAGCTTTAAAGAAGCTGAAGGATGCTGATATCGACACCAAGGTAGTGGCTCCCACTCATGGTCCTGTATGGAGATCAAATCCCTCCTGTATTATTGATTACTATGATAGGTGGTCTAGGTCTGCTACAGAGGAGGGTGTGGTGATTGTTTATGGCTCCATGTACGGTAATACACAGAAAATGGCTGATTTTATTGCCAGAAAACTAGCGGAGAAGGGAATAAAAAATATCAGAATTTATGATGCCTCTAAAACCCATGTTTCCTACATCATCAGTGATATCTGGAGGTTTAAAGGGGTTATTCTAGGAAGCTGTGCCTATAACACCGGCTTGTTCCCTGCCATGGAAACAGTTCTACATAAAATAGAAAACTCTCAACTTAAAAACAGGTATCTTGGGATTTTTGGTACTGCTTCCTGGAGCGGTGGCGGTGTTTCTAATCTAAACCAATTTGCTGAAAGAATTAAATGGGAAAAACTTGGGGAATCTGTGGAGGCTAAGTCTTCTCCTAAGGAAGAAGAGTTTGAAAAGTGCCAGGTCATAGCAGAAGAAATGGCTATAAAACTAATAGAAGAAAGAGTGGATCAACCACCCTTATGTGAATAATCGTATCAAAGGATTGAGGAAGATGATCATTGCACCTACTTCCTCAATCCTTTATTATTAGTTTATTTAATTTGCATGCTTAATATCTAAAGATGGCTAAATACAAAGTATTTTCTGGCATCTCTTCTCTTTCTATCACGTATACCTTGCCACCATTTGTAAAGGTATGAATAGCAGCAAAATTTAATAGCTCTTGACTATTGTCTATCTCTTCAGGATGTAGTTCCACGCTATTATTTTCTTTATCATAGCATCCCCATACCTCTTTACCTTTGGTTACTAGTAGTGCTTCAATCTTCTGATTGTAGGCAGCAGAAACAATCTCATGAATATCATTAGATGATTTCCCTGTGCCAAGGAGGTTGTTGTACTTTGCTATTGCTTCCATTTCTTCTTTTTTAAAGTAGGGCTCTATAATACTCCACCCTTTCTTTTGTAATTCCTTGTTAGAAAATTCTTCAGGATTACCAATAATACCTTCATCCAATAGGTTTGGCAGCTTATTTGCCTCCTTATAAATAGGGAATAGGTATTGTACTCCTGCTAGAATTAAAGGTATATTCTCATTTATCAGCTGCTTAGATAATCCAGCATCTATCTCCTGACAATATCTTAGGATATTTACCTTTTCATCCTCCATGCCAAAGCCTTGTCCATGAAAAACAGCAGATCTTTTACCATCAATATTACTTGGGGTTTTGGTAGAAAATTGTATTTGCTTTTCCACCACATCATATTGCAGGGTCTCATGGATACTAGTTGGGACATTCTCTAGCTTTATTTCTCTCACATCATCTCTAGTACAATGCAGCAATCTCAAATCGTTTTGGCTAATGGCTAGAATATAAAATTGTCCGTTTCTTTGAAAAACAGGGAAAAGCGGCTGGATATATAATTCATCCGTTACAAAAGCCCTGCTTGCAAAGTCTACAGGCATGCTATAGTATTGAAAGTCTTCCTCTGTTGCAAAGATTGCAATCCCTTTGCTTTCGTTGTTCCAAAACTTTGTATCCTCTATTAATTTTTCTATAGAGCCTGTATATTTCTTTAATTGAGACTTTTTAACCCCCTGCTTAAGCAGCTGTGATTCCCCTTCCTTCAGTAAATTCTTAAGCTTAATTTTTCCTTGCTGAGGGTCTTTTTCTTGGAACCCAGTAGATAAATATAAGGAAAGATTCTTGTCCTTTCCCTTACTTAATAGCTGATCCAATGTTTCTCTAGTAAACAAATAAATTCCCCCTTATCCTATATTTTTTCATAAAATCTTCTAATGTCATACATTATTTCTCTATTATTTAGTAACCTACCCTGGATTTTTAATAGATAAACAAAAACTATTTTAATCCCCACTACTAAATTGTGAATATATGAGAAAGAAAAGATTTTTAGGGTATATTATATAAAAGCTATTATATTGTAAATGGAAAGAAAGGAGAAATATTTGTGGAAAAGCGAACAGACGTTATCACTATGAAGGGAAATCCTCTGACTCTTGTAGGTAAAGAAATAAAAGTTGGAGATAAGGCACCGGATTTTTCCGTTGTGACAAAGGAATTGAAGTCTTATTCTTTAAATGATCTTGGCAGCGGTGTAAAGCTCATCAGTGTTGTACCCTCTATTGATACTGGAGTATGTGACCTACAAACCATGCATTTTAATGATGAAGCTGCTAAACTGAAGGAGGTAACTATTGTAACCATTAGTATGGACTTGCCTTTTGCCCTTGATCGTTATTGTGCTGCAAAGGCTGTAGAACAGTTGAAAACTTTATCGGATCATAGAAATGCTTCCTTTGGTGAAAATTATGGTTTTCTTATTGAGGAATTAAGACTGCTGACTAGAGGTGTGGTGATTCTTGATAAAGACAACATCGTCCGTTATGTAGAATATGTACCAGAGGTTACCAATCAACCAGATTATAATCAGGCATTGGAGGAAGTAAAAAAGCTTCTCTAGGCCCAACTGAACCAACTGGTATCTTCTTTGCATTCAAAAACCGGTCCTTCAACATATGTTGTGATGACCGGTTTTTCAGTACCTTCAATTTGTGAAAGCTTATTTATAGTCTAGGTTTTCTTAAGCTATTTTTAGTAAGTTAAATGGTAGAAAAAGCCAATATGATTTTTTCTAAGTATTTTTCCCCTCTCTCTAAAATTGCAGAGCTTAAGTTGGTGTGGTTAATCCCATCAGGTTCATATTGCGCTTCAAAACAAATGCCATCATATTTACTTCCTATTTTATCATATTTTAATTTTTCGTTATTAGGGTAGTTATAGCTATAAATGACTATACTGGGATAGGTTGTACTAATGGTCATTTTTCTTCCACTAACTTCATCCATCATTTCAACCTGATTGTCACCCTTTTCTACCAGCCATGGATGATCATATCCATTTGCTAATAATAGCTGTGGATCGTCTGCTTCAATATCCTGTCCTATCAATTTAAGCTCCCTAAAATCCATAGGGGTGTCTTCTACATCTATGATTCTTCCTGTGGGAATCATATTTTTATTTAGTTCTATAAACTTATGGCTATTGATTTTCAGCTGTTGCTCTGTCACCTTTCTGTTATAATTGCCGGATAAATTAAAATAAGCATGGTTAGTTAGGTTGCATAGGGTGGTCTCATCGGTATCTGCTAGATATTCAATCGACAACTGATTATCCTCTGTCAGGGTGTATGTAACCTCTACCTCTAGATTTCCAGGATAGTTTTCCTCCATCCCTCTACTATTATAGGAAAATTTAGCTATAGTTTTACCTTTTTCTTCTGCTAGATTATACTGCCATACCTTATGGCTAAATCCTTTTTCTCCGCCATGACCGTGATTCTCTTGAAAGTTTTTCTTTAACTGATAGGTCTTACCCTTTAAATAAAATCTCCCATCACCAATACGCCCTGAGGTTCTTCCTAGGGTAGCGCCAAAATAAGGAGGATTTTCCATATAGTCCTGCAGATTGTCAAAGGTTAAAACAACATTTTCTATAACACCGTTTCTATCCGGCACTAATAATTCCACTATGGTTGCTCCGTAGTTTAGCAGTTTTACCTCCATATTGTTTTTGTTTTT
Organism: Natronincola peptidivorans; assembly: GCF_900111615.1. Taxonomy (GTDB): domain Bacteria; phylum Bacillota; class Clostridia; order Peptostreptococcales; family Natronincolaceae; genus Natronincola_A; species Natronincola_A peptidivorans. The sequence continues at coordinate 260,790 of NZ_FOHU01000004.1, forward strand.
TAGGCTTATCAATACTACTTCCTTATCTTCTATACTGAAGCCTTTACTTATTGAATACATGCTATCACCTTCCTTGTCAATCTCTTACCTTTGAAATCCGTTGGGATTGTTTTTATGCCAATTCCATGCAGAGGCGATAATATCCTCTATTTTTGTAAATTTTGGTTTCCATCCTAATTGATCCTTAGCCTTTTTACTGGAGGCAATAAGCTTTGATGGATCTCCTGTTCTTCTTTCCCCTATGACTGCTGGTATAGGATGTCCTGTAACCCTTCTAGCTGCTTCTATCATTTCCTTTACAGAGAACCCTTCTCCGTTTCCTAGGTTATAGATATCACTTTTTCCGCCTTCTTTCAATTTTTCTAATGCTAATATATGAGCATCTACTAAATCTACTACATGGATATAATCTCTAATACAGGTACCATCATGGGTGTCATAATCTTCGCCAAAAACTGTGATATGATCTCTCTTGTTTAAAGGAACCTGCAAAATCAATGGAATTAGATGGGTTTCTGGTTGGTGATCCTCTCCGATTATCCCGTTTTCTTGAGCTCCAGCTACGTTAAAATATCTAAGGGAAATAAATTTTATACCATAAGCTTCATCTGCCCACTTCATCATTTTCTCAACCGCCAGTTTTGTCTCTCCATAGGGATTGGTGGGTTCTGTTTTGTCTGCTTCTAAAATAGGCATGGTTTCAGGCTCCCCATAGGTTGCTGCTGTAGAAGAAAAAACAATTTTATCTACCCGATGCTTATTCATTACTTCTAGTAGAACCTGGGAACCATATACATTATTATTGTAATAAGCTAAGGGCTCCTTTACACTGACTCCTACTAAAGAATTTGCTGCAAAATGTATGACGGCATCTATAGTATTTTCCATAAATACTTTGTCTAAAAATCTTTGATCACGGATATCTCCTTGGTAAAATTTTGCCTCCTTATGAAGTGCATCCTGATGCCCTGTTTGCAGATTATCTACAACAATTACTTCTTCCTTTCTATTAATCAAAGCATAAACACAATGAGAACCAATGTAACCTGCTCCTCCGCACACTAAAACTGCCATCATGCTGCCTCCTTCTCTATCTTTTTTTCTTTATTTTTTTAAAACAACCACACAAAAGAGTTAGAAGAAGCTTTACAGATAAGCTCTACTAACTCCTCTAAATAGTTGCATAGTATAAGAAATCCCTCATTTACAAAGCAAGATAACGGAAAATTCCTAAAAAGTGTAAAACACTGCCCCCCAACACAAACAAGTGCCAGATGGCGTGATTATAAGGTATTTTTTTAATGGCATAAAATATAGTGCCTATAGTATAGGCCAGCCCTCCCGCCAAAAGCCATATAAAAAAACCTGATGGCATTGACTGAAGCATAGGTTTAATAGCCACAACCACAATCCAACCCATTGCAATGTATAATAATAACGATATAGCCTTATATTTATCAAAGCTGTTAAAGGTAAATATTTTAAATAGTATACCAATGATGGCTATTCCCCACACAGTAGCTAGTATACCAATCCTCCAATAGCCTTCCATAGCCATTAATGCCACTGGAGTGTAGGTGCCTGCAATAAATAAAAATATGGAAGAATGATCAAATGCTCTAAAAATCTTTTTAATCTTTTCTTTTTGAAAGCTATGGTAAAGTGTTGATGAACTATACAGCACTATCGAACAAAAGCCATAGATACTAAACCCTACAATGGCAATAGCACTTCTTTGCCAAATAGCATACACCAATAGAATGGTTAAAATTACAATGCTGAAAACAATACCTACCCCATGAGTAATGCAGTTTGCTAGTTCCTCTCCAAAGGAATATTTTCTATTTGATACGTCTTTTATTGTATTTTGATTGTTTGTAGAATTCATGAAAATCCTCCCTTATGATTTTTCCAACATAATCCTATTTATTATCTTATTCCACTTAGATTATTTTTCTCCTTCTATAGAAACATTATTTGTAAAATATTGCTTTTTATATATTTATATTCATTTTGGCGCAATTAATTTATTGTATCATAAAATAGCCAGAATTCCCCTTTTATGTCTAGTGAAAGCAGAAAAATCTTTTATGAGTTCAAGGTTCTTCTACTTTTATGCTTAATGTCTACTTTCTATTCAGGTCTAATTTTCACTACAAAAAGCTCTGCTGGTTCATCAGTGAGATTAGCAAGCTCACTGGGTACATCGTAAGGAACGTGGATTATCTCCCCTTTTGAAAAAGTTTTAGCATCTAAATCTAATGCCTTCAAAGTAATCGTCCCCTTTACCACGATCATATAAACAATAGCATCGGTATTATGTTTTGGGAATTGCTTCCCTGCCTTTAGTATTACATGATTTAGTATTAGGTTTTCATCAGTAATAATATTTTCAAATAAGTCTTCTTCTGTTATTGTGTATCTAAAAGTTTTCATTCCTTTCCACCCCTTGATTTCTTTATTATGTACATATATATTGTATTATACCACAGATATCCTTTAACCATTTCAAAAAAGGCTTAAAAAAAAAACCATGCAAAGCATGGCTTTTTTTGTGATTTACTTAAAGATTTTCACTCTTTCTTCTAGTGGTTGAAACTCTTTATCCCCAGCGTCAACAACGGGCTTTCCAAAGGGCATTTGTGCAGCTAATTTCCAATTATTGGGTATATTCCACTGTTTTTGCACTGCTTCATCGATAAGAGGATTATAGTGTTGTAGGGAAGCACCAAATCCTTCGATTTCTAATGCTGTCCATATCACATACTGCAGCATACCAGAGGATTGTTGAGACCAAATTGGGAAATTATCCTTATAAAGTGCAAACTGCTCTTGCAGTCCTGTTACTATCTTTTGATCTTCAAAAAATAAAATAGATCCATATCCACTGCGGAAACTATCAATTTTTTCTTCTGTCTTTGGAAAGCTGGCTGGAGGAACTACCTCTCTTAAAGCTTCCTTTGTAATATCCCATAGCTTGTTATGTTCCTCTCCTAATAGCACTACTACTCTTCCACTTTGAGAGTTAAAAGCAGAAGGCGTATGCAATACTGCATGATTCACCACTTCCTGAATCCTTTCATCAGATACAACAAATTCCTTGCCAATACCATATATAGATCTGCGATCCTTCACAGATGCATAAAAATCTTTATTCATACTTTCCCTCCTCTAAATCTTGGTTTTTATAAAGATATTCTCTCCATTGATTTTATTATTATTCTTAAGTATCCTTGATTGTATTATGAGTGATACCCATATCTTTATCTTTTTAATCTATCTATCTAAAAGGTTTTTTATCGTAAAAAATCAAAGGTCCGTCTAGCAAACCTTTGATTCTAATGATTTTTTTGTTATACTATTTCTTAAGTTTTCTTACCTTTGGTCATCCTAATTTCCGCTAAATCATAGATATTTGTTTGTGTTGCTGTTTCTCTTTGATTATAGATTTCACTTAAGTAGTTTTGCTTGTTTTTTAGTAGACTCACCAGTTGACTCTCAGTTAAAGGAGGGCTTATATAATAACCTTGAAAATAATCAATCCCAAGTTCTTTTACGTAGATGAGTATTTCTTCACTGCTTACAAATTCTGCTACTGTTTTTATACCTAGCTCCTTTGTTAGATTTACAATAGATTTTACAATTGCCTGAGCATATTTATCTGTTATTATGTTTTTTATGAGACTGCCATCGATTTTTAAGTAATTGATGTTCAATTTTAGCAAGCTGTAATAATTTGAATACCCTGCCCCAAAATCATCAATGGCTACTTCACTTCCTAATTTAGTGATATCATTAATAAAATTAGATACCATTGTATAATTGGTGACACTTTCTGATTCAGTTAATTCAAAGCTTATCTTATCTCGTATTTTAACTTCTTCTTTAAGCTTATCTAGTATAAAGCTTTTGGTTTCTTCGTTTATAATATCTTCAAAGGATAGATTGATGGATATCCTGCAATGATGGTCTTTGATAAAATCAACAGCTTTATTTATTACAATTTTTGTCAGCTGATTATATACTTTTATCTCTTTGGAAACATGAATAAATTCATTTGGCATATATAAACTACCATCTTCCTTCTTAATCCTCATAAGAGCTTCAACCTCTACGATCTCTCCCGTTACACTGGATATGATGGGCTGATAATATAAGATCACCTGATTATTTTTAATTGCATGTTTCAGCTCTTTTAGCCAAAATACAGCCTTATTGTTTTCATGGTCTTCTATGGAAGGATCATATGTTGTGATTATAGACTTTTTTGATTTAGCTGTTGTTAAAGCTACCCCTGCATTTCTCACCAGCTCTTTATTTCCAAATTCTGAAGTGGAAGTACCCACAGAAACATTATAATATATTTCTCTGCCTTCAAAAATATTGGCTGTCTGCGTTAACTCATTGGCAATTCTAATAGATAATGCTTCATAGTCTAACCGGCTATATTTGCAGGTGATTAGTAGTGCATACTCATCGATTTGTATCTTATATAATCTAAAGGAAGGGTTTATTTCGTATTTTGATAAAATCTGAGCTATCGTAAAGGAAACAAAGTCTGCTGCCTCAACGCCATAGCAATTATGTATTTGTCTGAAGCCATCTACATTAAAAACCATTAAATAATAGCTTTCATCCTCCTTGATATCCTTCATTAACCTAAGTTTATTAGGTAGTTTTGTTATAGGGTCTTCATAAGTACTGAGATCTCCTTCAAACAACCTATGGTTTTCTATTTTTTCTGCAATACTTTTTACATCCTTTGCGAACCCATCTCTATCAAATGGCTCTATCATTAGTTTCGATATACCTAGATTTGTTATTTCAATAATAGAAGCAGTATCCAATTCTTTTGCTATGATATACACTTCTAGGTCACATCTCAGGGCTTTTAAGTTGGCAACAAACTCCATATAGCTATTTTTTTCTTTTAATGGGACACATAAAATAAGTAGATTGATTGTGTCCTTATACTCATAAAAGATTTTTTCTCCGTCCTTTAGATTGTTAGTAAGCCAAGTTTTTTCGTAGTTCTTTAATAAAATATTGCTGATTTCCCGTCTTAGAACAATCGAAGAAGCTATCAATAAAATGTTTGTCCTTCTATCAATAGTGTCAATGTTTTTTCTCACGATTTCGCCTCCTGCTCTAGTCAATTTCGCAGTATACTAATGTTTTATTCAAAAACTCTAATTTTCCTTTTTTAGTTGATGCTATTTCTCCTATGGTTAATGCACCCACAACCTCATTCGGCGTTTTATTAGACACATTTTGCAATTCAGTATGCAAATCTTCTTCTAGAAAAAGGGCTCTCGACACACAATCAAATAAAAAGCTGTTGGATTTCCTATTATCTATGCATAGTTTATTAGAGCTTTCTAATAAACTAGATTTATCTCCTTTTAATATGTAAGCATTACTATTATTAGGGATATCTGACACGCAGAGAATTTTTTTATCATCTACGATTGCCAAAGGATCTCTAACAATGAAGCTATCTTCAGATTCTATTCCTAATGGAAATCCCTTTATGATATCAAAGAAATTATCTTTAGTTAGCTGTTGACCTATTTTGTCATATATTACCTCCTGGTAAAAATCTAACCCATTCCTCCAGTTTATTTCCTCAAGAATATTTTCATTGGCAGCAGTTATGACATGAGGCCCCTCCATGATTTCCCAGCCATGCTCTGTGTAAATCTCTACCTCTTTATTAAATAATACAACTACGGCAGAATCTTGACATAGCTTACCATTGCAAAACACTGATGGTTTTTGCTCTAATTTTATTGAGCCTGTCCCACCTCCAAAATATTTTACTGTATCTGTATAATTGGTAAATAGAAGTTTTAAGAACTTATTTATATAAGGGGATAATCCATCTAATAACACTAAAGAACTGATGTCTTTATTTTGTAGTGCTGGTAGCACTACAGCTTCTGAGTTAAGGGGAAATATCTGAGCAAACACAACATTATAGATATTCTTTATAACAAAGCCCTTTTCGTAGGATGTATCTTGATAGATTACCCCTGGAAAGATTCCACCCATATAATCTACATCCTGCTGATTTAAAAAAGAAAACAGATTTGAAATTTCTTCCTCAGATGTTTCTTCCCCAATAAACAATAATAGCTTAGCTTCCTCTATTTTTGTGAATCCACTCTGCAACTCCTCCAAAGAACTATAATACATAGCGTCCCTCCTATTGTATCAGAAATAGATCATTAGACCATTAAATAAATTTTCAAAATATTTTTAATAATATTCACTTTCAATAAATAAACCTTATTATAAGAATTCAACATGACAAGGTGGGACACCTTTAAATATCTCCTCTTATTTTTCTACATATTTCGACAAGTATTTTTTCTTCATTATCTCTTTCAAAGCACAAAAAAGAATAGCTCTCGCTATTCTTCTTGTCTATAGAATTTGTTTCTATTGATTTTCTGCTGAATTGGTCTGCATATAACTATATCTTTATAATAGAACAAAGCCTAATAAGAGACCAGCAATTAAACCAGCATTGCCTAAATGATCGTGCATAGAGTTTGCCTGTGGAATGAGTTCATCATTGACAATATAAATCATAGCTCCTGCGGCGAATGCAAGAGAGCCCCCTACAAATACTGGAGATATGCTGAAAAAAATCAATCCTATAGCAGCTCCTAGAGGCGTCATTAAACCTGCCACCAGCGTGAATAAAAAGATTTTCAAGGAAGAAAGACCCCCTGCTTTTAATGGACCTGCCATGGCTAAACCCTCTGGAATATTATGAAGAGCAATTGCCACAGCGATAAAAAGACCTAATTCTGGACTAGCTTCCAATCCTGCCCCTATGGCTAACCCCTCTGGTAGATTATGTAATGCAATGCCAAAAAGAATAAGATATCCTGTTCTTAGCATCGGATTACTTGTCTCCTTAAATCTTTCTGGATTCTCTATCACTAAATCATCACTTTCCGACAGATGGGAGTGAGGCAGTACCTTGTCTAATAAATACATCATCCCTGCTCCAAGAATAAATCCAATTAAAGTACTTGTCATAGAACCTAGATCAACTGCTTCTGGCATCAACTCAAAAACAGAAATAGCCAGCATAATACCTCCAGCAAAGCCTAATAAGGTTGCTAAAACCTTTTCACTGGGCTTACCAAAAATAATTAAAATAATTACGCCTAATGAGGTAGAAATACCTGCTAAAAAACTATAAAGTAAACTCTCCATAGAATCCTCCTTTGCTTACAATTTTCCCATCTTTTCCTACAGGCTATATTTACCCAAACCATTCCCTCTTTAACAGTAAAAATATAAGTAGTCAAGCAATATTCTTCCAAACTATCCCCTTATTATAACATCCTCAATGTATGTTTACAAAAAACCTTAGGAGGATTATAGAATTTCTCCTATTATCCTCCTAAGGTTAAAATGCTTTATATTATTTCTCTAATGTTTCTTTTATCAGTAAATACCTATTGTTTTATTCTATATTCAAGGCTATCGCTAAAATAATCTTAATGCTCACATATTTGCTTTAATATAATTTTGTATTTCTTCTACTGTTCTTAGTTTAAATACACCTTCTGCATTCTCTATTGGAATCTACAAGGAGCTTTTCTATAAATACTTACTTCCTATTTTCCTCTTCAAATTTCTGCATGAAACTCACTAAAGCCTTAACTCCCTCTAATGGCATTGCATTGTATATACTGGCCCTCATACCTCCAACAGTTCTGTGGCCTTTAAGGTTTTCAAATCCTTCTGCTTTAGCTTCCTTTACAAACTTTGCATCTAGCTCCTGCGAATCCGTTACAAAGGTTACATTCATCAAAGAACGATCCTTCTTTACCACTGTACCTTTAAACATCCTGCTTTTATCAAGGAAATCATAGACTATACCAGCCTTTTCCTGATTTATCTTTTTCATAGCTTCCAAGCCGCCTATATCCTTAATCCATTTAAATACCTTGCCGCATATATAGATACCATAGGCTGGAGGTGTATTATAGAGGGATTGATTATCTGCATGAATCTTGTATCGCAGCATAGTTGGAGTTCCTGACAACACATCCTCTGTAATCAGATCCTCACGGATGATAACAACAACTACTCCTGCCGGTCCCACATTTTTCTGAACTCCAGCAAAAATTAATCCATATTTCTCTACACCCACTGGCTCTGACAAAATATCTGATGACATATCTGCTACTAGTATTTTATCCCCTATTTCCGGGATCTGATTATACTTGGTTCCATAGACGGTGTTGTTATGGCAAATGTAAACATAATCTGCATCGTCAGAGATTTTCAAATCCTTTACTTCTGGTATATAGGAAAAGGTTCTATCCTCAGAGGAAGCGATGATATTTACTTCTCCATACATCCTTGCTTCAGCTATTGCTCTTTTGGTCCATTGCCCTGTGTTGACATAATCAGCTACCCTGTTTTTCATCAAATTCATGGGAATCATTGCAAATTGCTGAGATGCTCCCCCCTGTAGGAACAGTACCTTATAATTATTAGGAATACCCATTAATTCTCTTAAGGTTTTCTCAGCATTCTCAATAATTTCTTCAAAAACCTTAGAGCGATGACTCATCTCCATTACAGACATACCCGTTCCTTTATAATCCAACATTTCTTCTGCAGCTTCCCTTAAAACCGATTCCGGTAGTATCGCTGGTCCTGCAGAAAAATTATATGCTCTTGCCATTTGATAAAGTTCCTCCCTTTAATTGCTACAGTAAAATTTCTTTATTTGAATTCTTCTGCCAGCTTGGTAAAGGCATCAATAGAATTCTCAATCATTTCAAATTGTACACAATAAGAAATTCTAAAGAATCCAGGGCATCCAAAGCCGCTTCCTGGTACTAATAATAAATTATATTTCAATGCTCTCTTAACAAACTCTATATCATCCTCTATCAGAGCTTTAGGGAAAAGATAAAATGCTCCCTGTGGCTTTATACACTGAAATCCAAGGTCTGACAAGTGATCATATAGAAAATCCCTTCTCTTTTTATAGGCCTCTACATCCACCTTTGCCTCTAGCGCATCTCCCACTACTTTTTGGAACAATCCTGGGGCATTAACAAAACCCAAAGTACGATTACAGAAGGTTAAGGCATTAATCAGTACATCTACCTTTTCTATTTTGCTACTAACAGCAATATAACCAATTCTTTCACCTGCTAAGCCTAGAGATTTACTAAAGGAATTGACAATAATCCCATTTTTGAAAATAGAAAGGATGCTTGGCACCTCAACATGGTCATAGACAATTTCTCCATAAGGCTCATCAGAGATGACAAATATGCTTGTATTATATTCCTTTTCTTTCCTTTCAATAATTTCTGCCATAGTCTTTAGCTTTTCCTGCCGATAGATAACGCCAGTAGGATTGTTGGGATTGTTGATAATAACTGCCTTTGTTTTTGATGTGATAGCAGCCTCAAAAGCCTTTATATCTGGCTCTAGGGTGGACAAATCCGGCGGAACAATAACGGCCTTTCCTCCATGGTTATCTGCGTAAAAGCCATATTCCACAAAATATGGTGCAAAGACAATGACTTCTTCTCCTGGATTAAGAAGAGATTTTAGCACGACGTTTAAGCCTCCGGCAGCACCAACAGTCATAACTACATGCTGCTGTGTCAGTTCAATACCACTCTTTTTTTCTAAAGACTTGGCTATCTTTTCTCTAACGTCTGGGAAGCCTGCATTATTCATATATCTATGTAATCCTTTTTCGTCACTTAATACATATTTTTTTAAAGATTCAGTTACCTCTTCAGGTGGTTCTGCATAGGGGTTCCCTAAACTAAAATCATAAACCTTATCTGCACCATACTTTGCTGTAAGCTTGGCTCCTTCTTCAAACATTGCTCTTATCCAAGAGGACCTGCTTAAATTGCTTACTATTTTTTCTGACAACATATATCTTCTCCTCCATTCTTTATTGTATATATTCTATTAGTCTTATTGTAATATAAATTTTCCTTTAATGCTATTATTTATCCTTCTGGTTTTAGGTTTTTTATAGATTTAGATAAATATCTTAAATCTCAATTTCATACTGAGTAAACTCATCTTTCTACATTTTAGTGAAAATTATAGCATATACTGTTACATCAACACCTTTCTATTTCTGATATTTTTTTAACAAACACATTTTGTTTTTCATAGGAGGTGGCAAATATGCTAGAGAGTACACCTTTAACATTAAATTCTTCTTGAAAGTTATGTTTGTTAATACGTTAATATTTTTTTAATGTATTCGAAATCTAACTTAAAGGGGGAATATAAATGTTTAAAAAATTAACAAATATCTCAGTGAAATTGGTTCAAAAATATTTGCCTGATCCTTTTATCTTTGCTGTCATATTGACATTTATTGTTTTTTTACTAGGAATGGGCTTAACCAATCAAACTCCACTTAGCATGTTGAATCATTGGAACAGTGGTTTTTGGAATTTATTAGCTTTTTCAATGCAAATGGCTTTGGTGTTAGTAACGGGCCATACTTTAGCAAATGCACCTGTGATTAAAAAAACCTTAAAAAGAGTTGCCAGTATATCCAAGACCCCAGCTCAAGCTATCATGTTGGTTAGCTTTTCTTCTGCTGTGGCCTGTTGGATTAATTGGGGATTTGGTCTTGTTGTAGGGGCGTTACTTGCTAGAGAAATCGCAAAACAGGTAAAAAATGTAGATTATAGGCTTCTTATTGCCAGTGCGTATTCAGGATTTTTAGTGTGGCATGCTGGTCTATCAGCATCTATTCAATTAACTGTTGCCAGCGTTGGTCATCCAAACAATTTTGCTGAACAGATAACTGGTAATGTCATTCCCACAGCTGTAACTATCTTTTCTCCAACCAATTTAGTTATATCAGTTTTTTTAATCTGTACTTTGCCATTAGTTAATAAAGCCATGTTGCCTAAAAGCCTAGAGGAAACGGTAGTAGTGGATCCTGCAAAATTAGAGGATGAGAAGCCTACCAGCTATGAAGTAAAAACCTTTTCCGATAAGCTTGAAAACAGTAAACTCATATCTATGCTCATAGGTGCTATGGGGGTCGTGGTTATTATTTATCACTTTGCTACAAAAGGTTTTAATCTAGATTTGAATATTGTTAACTTCATTTTCTTATTTTCTGGGATTATTCTCCATGGAACACCTAGAAGGTTTGTAGATGCAGCTGCTAATGCTGTTAAAGGATGTTCTGGGATTTTGATACAGTTTCCTTTTTATGCTGGAATCATGGGAATGATGGTAGGGATTAACGCCGAAGGTATCTCTTTAGCAGGTAGTATATCTAATTGGTTTGTAGGCATCTCTAATGAAACTACCTTCCCATTGTTTACCTTCCTAAGTGCTGGTATCGTTAACTTCTTCGTTCCTTCTGGAGGCGGTCAGTGGGCAGTCCAAGGTCCTATCATGATGCCAGCTAGTATAGAATTGGGTGTAGATGTAGCCAAAACTGCAACTGCAATAGCATGGGGAGATGCTTGGACCAATATGATTCAACCTTTCTGGGCATTGCCAGCCTTAGGTATTGCTGGTTTAGGTGCTAGAGATATTATGGGCTTCTGTTTAGTTGACCTTATTTATTCAGGATGTATCATCGCTCTGGGTCTTCTGTTGCTTTAGTTATAAAGAGTTTTGGTCCCATTTAAACTAAAGATAAATATACCCCGTTTGTTTGGCATAATACTTTCCAATTACACAAGCGGGGTATTTCCTTGAATTCATCTTTATTTTTTATCAATATCTTTTTTAATTTGACAATACTGTTGTCAATCTGTTATTTATAACTTCAAATGTCATAAAAAAGTATTAAAATAACCTATTTTTATAATTTAAAATGTCTTAATTAAGATAAATTATAACTATAAATGTCCTAATCTTAATACGCAGAATTTTCGCGCTTGTTATCACGCTACTCCACCGTTACGGATTTTGCTAAATTTTTTGGCTTATCTACGTCACACCCTCTTGCTACAGCGATAAAATATGCAAACAATTGTAGTGGCACAGCACTCAATACTGGAGTTAGCTCATCCATAGTATCAGGAATATATAATACTACATCTGCAGTTTTTTCTATTTCTTTATTGCCTTCCTTAGCCACTGCTACGACATAAGCTCCTCTGGCACGTACCTCCTGTATGTTGGAAAGCATTTTTTCATAAAGGCGGTCTTGAGTAGCTAGGGCTACTACTAAGGTTCCATCTTCTATCAAGGCAATGGTCCCATGCTTTAGTTCTCCTGCTGCAATAGCAAAGGAATTGATATAGGAAATCTCCTTCAGCTTTAGAGAGCCTTCATGGGCTACATTCACATCTACTCCTCTACCCATAAAAAAGACACTTTCGTTATTAAACTGTGCATCTGCTAGATGTTGAATTCTATCGATATCCCCGAGGATTCTTTCTATCTTTTCTGGTAAGATTTTTAGTTCTCCAATTACCTTTTGATAGTATTCATCACAAATAACATCTGTTGTTTTGGCCATATGCAACGCAATTAGATACATAGCAATCAATTGAGTAGTGTAAGCCTTGGTAGAAGCTACAGCGATTTCTGGGCCTGCCCAAGTGTAAAATACATCATGAGACTCTCTAGCTACAGAGCTTCCTACTACATTTACTACTGATAGAATCCTAGCACCCTTTCTTTTGGCTTCTCTTAAGGCAGCTAATGTATCTAAAGTCTCACCTGATTGACTGATAGCGATAAACAAAGTGTTCTCATCCACAAATGGATCACGATATCTAAATTCAGATGAAATATCCACCTCTACTGGTATTTTAGCAAATTTTTCAATAAGATATCTGCCAACTAATCCGGCATGGTATGCAGTACCGCAGGCTACAATATAAATTTTGTTGATATGGGTTAAATCCTCTTTCGTCAGCTCAATACCATCCAGTACGATATGATCTTCTTTATCTAATCTTCTCATTAATGTCTCTGATACACCCTTAGGCTGTTCATTGATTTCCTTGATCATAAAATGCTGATATCCCTCTTTTTCTGCTGCCTCCGCATCCCAGGTAACATGAAAAACATCTCTATTCATTTCTTGACCAAGCTCGTTATAGATTTTCACTTCATCTTTGGTTAATAAAACAACCTCATCATTCTCGATCAAATGCATTTTTTTTGTATATTTTAAAAGGGCTGGAATATCAGATGCAATAAAATTTTCTCCTTCTCCTAAACCAACAATAAGGGGACTGTCTTTTCGCACAGCCACAATTTTTTCTGGTTCTTCTTTGCAAATTACACCTATGGCATAAGCCCCCTCCATTTTGGATATAGCCTTATATACTGCTTGCAATAAATCTCCATCATAGTATTGATCAATGAGATGGGCGATTACCTCTGTATCAGTTTCTGATTTGAAGGTGATTCCCTTTTCTTGGATTAACCATTCCTTGATTTTCATGTAGTTTTCTATGATGCCGTTATGGATGACGGCTATATTTCCTGCCACACTGGTATGGGGATGTGCATTCCTATCCGACGGTTCTCCGTGAGTTGCCCATCTCGTATGCCCAATGCCTACAAAACTTGTTAGGGTCTCTTGGTTCACATGCTTTGCTAAAACACTTAACCTTCCTTTATATTTTCTAACATGTATCTCTCCTTGATGATGAACTGCTATTCCCGCTGAATCGTATCCTCTGTATTCCAATTTTTCTAATCCTTCTATTAAAATAGGGACTGCTTTCTTATCTCCTATATATCCAACAATTCCACACATAGTATTTTCTCCCTTCAAGATCAATTGTTTTGTTCTTTTCTATATTCTATACATAAAGGCACTAAAATATCATTTCCTTCTTTGAGGATAAACTTAGAAATGAACAAGGCTCTGTACTCCATAAAGTAATGAGTGGAATGCTTTAGTGAAGTACATGCAACAATTAATAGGATCTGTGGCAGATTTTCATAAAATGTAAAAACCTATTTATATTCTATAGACTCTATAACAAAGCTGCTGCTGCTTCATCTGCAATTACAACAACATCGGGATGCAGTTGCAGTACTGATGCAGGTAGTTTAGGGGTAATCTTCCCTTTAACCATCTTATATATGGCTTCGGCTTTATTTTTGCCGCTTGCCAAAAGAAGTATTTTTTTTGAGCTCAGTATGGTTTTTACTCCCATACTAATGGCTTGATCTGGCACTTCATCTATTGAATCAAAAAACCTAGCATTTGCTTTTATTGTATCTAGGTCCAGATTTACTAGATGCGTTGATGCCTCAAACTTTACATCTGGCTCATTAAAGCCTATATGCCCGTTCTGTCCAATCCCTAGCAATTGAAGATCGATGCCTCCAGCTTCCTTGATACTTTTTTCATATCTTTGGCATTCTGCATCTACATCTACTGCTTTCCCATTGGGTATATAAATGTTTTCTTTGACTATGTCTATATCATTAAAAAAATGTTGGTTCATAAAATAATGATAGCTTTGCTGGTCTTGGACATCCAATCCATAATACTCATCAAGATTAAAGGTTACTACCTCTGAAAAGTTTATCATGCCTTCTTTGTGCATATTAATTAGCTCCCTATAAGTTCCAATTGGGGTAGAGCCTGTTGCTAATCCTAAGATACTTTTAGGTTTCAAAATAATTTGACTAGCTAATATGTGCGCTGCTTTTTTACTTAGGGCATCATAATCCTTTACTACCTGTAACTGCATTTTATCCTCTCCTCATCTGATATACTTGATGCTCGTTTCGCCATGAATCCTTCTTATTGTTTACGATATTTTTGTATTTATAATCAGTATGCCTTAATAAAATATTATTGCTAAGTCCATACTCTACCATTGCGTATATTTTAAAAACACCTTTTATTTAGTACAGAGCCAGAGACAATAGCAAACTAAGCCTCCAAAATATAATCAAAAAATATTTTGCAGACCTTCACCAAGACCATTTTGTTTTACTAATCACTTAGTAGGTTTGTAGGTCCATTATCGGTGGTGAATACACCGCAGGGCATCCGCCGAACATTCGATAAACCCTGTCCCTCGTCAACTTAGACTTTCATTTAAAGTCTAAGTTCAGGCGCTTTTTTATTTAGTTTTTAATAATGGTCCCCATCAGCATTCCCCCTTTTAAATTTTTATTTGGGGCTGGCTTCACTACTAACCCCAAAAGATGTTAGCTTAACTTTGATTCTATAAGTCTTGCTAATTCTGAAGCCAATTTGTTTAGCTGTTCTTGGTCTTTACCCTCCAACATTACCCTCACTAAAGGTTCTGTCCCTGAGGGTCGAATTAATACTCTTCCTTCACCCGCCAGCTTGTCTTCTATCTTATTGATTTCCGACATAATTGCTTCATCCTTTAGATAGGCTTCCTTGTTTTCATTTTTCACCTTTGCATTTACTAATACTTGCGGATACGAGGTCATCATGGCTGCAAGCTCAGATAGTTTTTTCTTCTCTTCCTTTACAGTAGCAATTAACTGCAGAGCTGTCAAAAGACCATCTCCTGTAGTATTATAATCTAAGAAAATAATATGACCTGATTGCTCTCCCCCGAGGGAATATCCTTTATCAATCATTTCCTCCAATACATATCTGTCCCCCACCTTTGTCTTTACTACATGACAATTTTCTTCCTTCATAGCAATATCCAAGCCTATATTGCTCATAACAGTAGTCACAATCGTATCTTTTTTAAGCTTATTATGTTTCTTTAGATGAACACCACATATATTCATTATATGATCTCCATCGACAATTTGATACTTTTCATCTACAGCAATTAATCGATCTGCATCCCCATCAAAGGCAACACCAAGATCTGCTTGTGTTTTTTGTACTAGCTCCTGCAGAGCTTCCGGATGGGTTGATCCACAATGATCATTGATATTAATCCCATTAGGTGTATCATAAATCATATGCACCTCAGCTCCAAGTTCCTTTAACAGCTGAGGAGCTACCTGGTAAGCAGCACCATTAGCACCATCTACAGCGATTTTTAACCCATTAAAGTCACATTGAATAGTGGTCTTTAAATAATCCATATATTTTCTATCAGCCTCTTCCAAGATGGTATATCTTCCTATAGCACTACCTTCTGGTCGGATATCTACAGTTTTGTTCTGAAGTATATAATCCTCAATCTCTTCTTCAGTTTCATCTGGCAATTTATATCCTTGATGATTAAAAAACTTGATACCATTGTATTCTGCAGGATTATGAGATGCTGATATCACTACGCCACAATCAGCCTTTAAAGACCTTGTTAGATAAGCTACTGCTGGGGTAGGTAGTATGCCTAGACTTACTACATCGATGCCCATCGACAAAAATCCAGCTGTCATTGCTGATTCTAAGAGATCCCCAGAAATCCTAGTATCCTTTCCTATGACAACCTTCCCTTGTATTTTTCCTTTTAAGAGTACATATGCTCCTATTCTTCCCAATTGATAAGCTAATTCTGGTGTCAGTTCATTATTCGCAATTCCTCTCACACCATCTGTGCCAAATAGTTTCCCCATCAATTAAACTCCCTTCCATATAGACTATTCTTTATTTTATCATATCTATAGTTTATGCACAATAAAGGAAAAAAACCATGAAAAAAGAAGGATAGCAAAGTATCCTTCTTTAAATAGCATTGTGTGATTCTTATGCTTTTGTAGATTCTTCTACTTCCACTGAGGTTAGAATTTTATATCCTTGGTAAGCTAGTATGATTGCTAGTATGAATAACAATACTGGGAATAATACTAAAATCCAGTTTCCAGCAGCTAAGTTAGATTGAATTAAGAATACTAATGCCAGCAGAGTTACAGCAAACATAAATACTGTAGGGATAACAAACATCTTATGATTTTTACCGGTTTTCTTTAACCATACAGCTACTGCCATTAATGCTAATGCTGCTAGTAATTGGTTAGCTGAACCGAATACCGGCCATATTCTTGACCAGCTTGTTACTGCTAATGCACCTCCAAGTACAACTGTCAGTGCTGTAGCTACATACATATTTGCAAATGGATGGTTAGAAGTTTTTCCTCCCTCACTTACAAACTCTTGCAGGATGAATCTTCCTAATCTTGTTCCAGTATCTAAGCTTGTTAAAGCAAAGGCTGATACCGCTAAAGCTACGAAGGATTTACCTACTGTGAAAGGAATGCCAAAGCTAGTCATAAAAGTACCTATACCATCAGAAAATACATTTACAGGACCACCATCTGCTAATAAAGCAGTTAGCTTGTCTGCGCCAACATAAGCAGCTGTGATAATAGCTACTGTTGCTAATACCCCTTCTATTAACATACTACCATAACCAATAAGCTTTGCGTCACTTTCTTTATCTAACTGCTTTGTTGTTGTTCCTGATCCGACTAAGGAGTGGAATCCAGAGATAGCTCCACAGGCAACAGTTACAAACAGCATTGGGAATAACCATTGTCCACCAACATTAAAGCTAGTAACAGGTGCTAATTGGATAGCTGGTCTTGCAATCAATAGACCTAGTACTGCCCCAGCCATCATTGCATATAATAAGAAAGAGTTTAGATAATCTCTAGGCTGTAATAAAATCCATACAGGTGTAACAGATGCTATAAAAATATAGCCTAATAGAATTGTAATCCATACATTCCTGCTTAATACTAATGGGAACATATTTCCTAGTGCTATACAGATAAACAATAGAATAACCCCGATTACACTACCTATTCCTAAGGATACACCTCTTCTATGAACACCGAAGCCGAATCCAATCGCTAGGATAATAAATAAAACAGATGCCATTGCCGCTTCTGGTACACTTACAAAAGTGTTTGCAACAATGTTTGTAAAAGCAGCTATAACCAATAATAGGGTTAACCAAGCAAAAGCACCAAATAGCTTTTTACCTGTTTTTCCCATGTTGATCTCTATAACTTCTCCGATAGACTTACCATCATGTCTTACAGAAGCAAATAAGGAACCATAGTCCTGTACCCCTCCAAAGAAAATACTACCAACAATGATCCAAAGTAATACTGGCACCCAACCAAAGATGGCTGCAGCAATAGGTCCACTGATTGGTCCTGCTCCTGCAATCGATGCAAAGTGATGACCTAAAAGTACTGGTGCTTTTGCAGGTACATAGTCTACTCCGTCTCCTTTAGTATGGGCAGGTGTTTTTCTTGTGTCATCTACTCCCCATTGTTTTGCCAGCCATGCGCCATAGGTCACATACGCAATTAAAAAACATACGATTGAAATAAGTATTAATACTAATGAGTTCATGATATTCCTCCTTTTTTAAATTAATTTTACTTAGTTTTTACGAAATTTCGTAAAACTTCTTTACCTCCTTTCCTCTTCTATTGGTTAACACTTCTCCTTTTTTGAGGTCAACCACAATTAGTCGGATATATACCCAGCCCTTAAAGCCAAAGGCGAAGCTTCGCAAGTAATTATACTTTTGAATCATTTTCTTAAGATGCTCTTCTATACCATTCTCTACGACTACAATCCCAGTTATAATGGTGGACATATGCTCACTATGGGGCTTGACATAGTCTTCTGTAGCACTTTTTAAATGATCTTTTATTTGTAATAGAGTTGCTTCATCAAGCCTAGAAATACATTTGATAAAGATATTTTCGTTGCTTTCATAGGCATAGATAGTGAACTTCTTACTAGCAAAATACCTTTCGTTTCTAACAAAGGATTTTGCAAACATTTCAAAATCTATGTTTTTATATTTATAAGCTTTTTCTATATCAAAATATCTGGATAATTTTTGTTCTATACCCTCTAAATATTTTTCTGTATTCATCCCTTCACCCTTTACTCATTAAGTTTGAAAACGTATTCTTCCTGTTAATTTATTTTACAAATTTTTAAAGCCTTCATGATAAAAAAATCCCAAGATGTATGAATCATTGATTAAAATGTATAAATTTACGTTTTACGTGTTATATTGTTATTTTTCATTGTACATTTCATCAAAAAATTCTGATAATTGTTTTTATTAATGAATTAAGGGTAATTATATCAAAAAAAGAAAGGATGGTAAAGATGTCAATTACTTTTGATTCCTGTAAAATTTTGCAAGTTCTTATAACATTAGAGCGTAGGGGCCATGAGTTCTATTTGGAGGCTGCACATGCTATGAAGGATAATGAGGCAAAGAATATGTTTTTCAAGCTGGCGCAGGATGAGCTTGAGCATGAAAGGGTATACAAAGAACTTATGGCTAAGCTTCCTGAAACAAAACAATGCAGTATTGCTGCGGAGGAAGCGGACTTCTTAGAGCTTTTATTATCTACTAACTTTTTTATTAACGATCATCAGCAGGTAGATAAAATGAAAAAAATGTGGTCAAAAAGAGAAGCTTTATTGATTGCAGAGAAGCTGGAGCGAGATACTATACTATTTTTAACAGAGTTAGCTGCACTAGACCCAGAATTAGCTGAAGAGAATGTAATAAAGGCAGCTCTAAAGGAGGAACGAAGACATCTAAGTATGATTTTACAAAGAATTATGGATGCCAATGTCCCAGGTCTAATGTTGTAGCCATAAAAATCACCCCTTTTTTATTGAAGGGGTGATTTTTATTTTTCACTCATCTTTATCATTATGTGAATTCTAATGTCTAGATTTTTTAGGTATATTATCCTCTTACTACCGCGGCTCCTCTTTCAAGAGCTTCTTTGTTTAATGGGATAAGATGCTCTTTTGTAGCTCCATAAACCTTTTTAAAAGCTTCTACCACTGCATCTACAGATACTATTTTAGTAAGCTCAAGATAAGCTCCCAGCATTACCATATTTGCAACTCTTGCATTGCCTATCTCATTAGCAATTTCATTAGCTGGAATATAATAAGCCTCTACATCATCTCTATCCGCTTTTTTCTCAATCAAAGAGCTATTGATTAATGCCTTGCCACCAGCTCTAAGGTTTTTTTCAAATTTTAGTAGCGAGGGTAGGTTCATTACGATAATGGCTGTAGCATCTTCTGTAATGATAGGTGACCCTATTAGATTGTCAGAAACAATAACTGAACAATTGGCTGTTCCTCCACGCATCTCAGGTCCATAGGAGGGTAACCAAGATACTTGTTTATCTTCAATCATCCCTGAGTAGGTTAGAAGCTGCCCCATAGACATAACTCCTTGACCACCAAATCCTGCCATAATAATCTTTTCTGTTGCCATATTATTTTCCCTCCTCTGGTGTACGGAAGTTTCCTAATGGGTAGTAAGGAATCATGTTTTCTTCCAACCACTTTAATGAATCTACTGGTGTTATACCCCAGTTTGTAGGACAAGTAGATAATACTTCAACGATACCAAAACCTTTGCCTTCTAATTGTATTTCAAAGGCTTTTTTGATAGCCTTTTTCGCCTTTCTTATATGAGGTACATCGTGTACGGATACCCTCTCTACAAATACAGCGCCATCAATAGTAGCCATCATTTCAGATATTTTTAACGGCATACCAGTTATAGCTTGATCTCTTCCATCCTGAGAAGTTGTAGTTCTCTGTCCGATCAAGGTAGTTGGTGCCATCTGTCCACCTGTCATACCATAAATAGCATTATTGACAAAAATGGTAGTGAATTTTTCGCTTCTATGGGCTGCATGAATAATTTCTGCTGTTCCGATGGAGGCCAAGTCTCCATCTCCTTGGTAGGTAAAGACTACATGCTCTGGCAGTACTCTTTTGATGCCAGTAGCTACAGCCGGTGCTCTACCATGGGATGCTTCATGCATATCACAATTAAAGTAGTCATAGGCTAACACGGAGCAACCTACTGGTGCAACCCCCACAGTTTTTCCTACCACACCTAATTCTTCCAATACTTCTCCAACCAATCTATGGATAACACCATGGGTACATCCTGGACAATAATGAAATTGTTTATCTGTTAAACCTTGTGTTTTTTCAAATACAACTGCCATTATTTTGCACCCCCTAAAATTTCCTTTATTTTGGCTATAATAGCTTCAGGTGTAGGAATCATTCCTCCAGCTCTTCCATAAAATTCTACAGGAAGTCTTCCTTCTATAGCGATTTTTATGTCGTCAATCATTTGTCCCATACTCATCTCCACGCTTAATAAGGCTTTTGTAGTAGCTGGGATTTCTTTGAAGGCTTTATATGGGAATGGCCATAGGGTAATGGGTCTGATTAATCCTACTTTGATTCCTTCTTTTTCAAGTGCATCTACAGCATTTTTAGCAATTCTTGCTGTTGTACCATAGGCAACCAATACTACCTCTGCATCTTCTATCTTGTACTTCTCATACCTTACTTCATTTGCTTCCATTTCTTTATATTTTTTATCCAGCTTGATATTGTGATACTCTAATTCTTGAGGATCTAGTGCAAGTGAATTAATAATATTTGGCTTTCGCTTTCCATTGGTTCCTGTTGTTGCCCAATCCTTTGGAGGTAATTCTCGCTTTGTAGCAGGCTCCTTGAACTCTACAGGCTCCATCATTTGTCCAATCATTCCATCTGCTAAAACCATCACGGGATTTCTATAATAATCAGCAGCATCAAAGGCTTCAGCAACTAATTCTACTGCCTCTTGAAGGCTGGCAGGTGCATATACCAACAATCTGTAATCACCATTCCCACCACCTCTTGTTGATTGGAAATAGTCGGCCTGTGATGGTTGAATGCCGCCTAATCCAGGGCCCCCTCTACTGATATTTACAATAACACATGGTAGCTCAGCTCCTGCGATATAGGTAATACCTTCTTGTTTTAAGGCAATTCCTGGTGATGAAGATGAAGTCATAACCCTTGCCCCTGTTCCTGCTGCACCATATACCATATTGATGGCTGCTACCTCTGATTCTGCCTGTACATATACTCCGTCTACCTTCGGCATCTCCTTTGACATAAACTCTGGCAGCTCATTTTGTGGAGTAATTGGATATCCGAAGAAATATCTGCATCCTGCTTTAATAGCAGCTGCTCCTATTGCCTCGTTTCCCTTCATTAATATTCTAGCCATTTTATTCCCTCCTCACAGTTTATGATCTATTTCTCTCTCTCAACTTCGATTACTAAATCTGGACAAATAGTTGCACAGTTGGCACAGCCAATACATTTGTCCATTTCATCTACAGTTGCTGGATGGTAGCCTTTTACATTGATTCTTTTCTTATCCATTTTAACAATATCTACGGGACAAACAGTTGTACATAGCTCACAGCCTTTACAGCGTTCTTCAGTAAATCTTACTTTTCCCTTTGCCTTTGCCATTGTCAAACCTCCTAAACTATTCAATATGTTTACATCCAATTTTCTCTCATCATCATTTTGATGGGTAAGATTGTACCCTCTAGGTTATTAGGAAGCTTCTCAGCTACCTCCTGAAGAGCACAAATATATTTGATAGGAATCTTTAGAGCTTTTCCCACTTCTGTACAAAGCTCCTGTCCCTTTAAAACCTCTTCCACCGTCGTATAGTTTAATAAATGGGTGTTGTTGATTAATCCTGTTACCTTGGCTCCTGAAGTGGTTTCAATCGCCTTGATGTGCTGTATCACACCTTCTATGTTTGATGTCTCAGCTCGATTAGCATTCACTACACAAAACATATCATAATCCCTTGGATCCCAATACTCTTTGTATCGAGCCAAAGCTCTAGCTCCTACAGAATCTCCCCCTACATCCAATACTACAGCATAGCTTTTATCCTGTAGTGGCCCTAAGACATCTCCTGTGACTGCTGGTAGATCTGATCCTGACCCTTTGATATAGCTGGCTATTACCTTCACACCATATTCTTTTAATGTGTTTTCTTTTTCTCTGCTTCGGAAATATGGATTCACTATATCTAAATCAGCCAATGCAACCTTTTTATCCTCTTTGGCTAGACAGATAGCATAATTTACTGCAAATTCTGTTTTACCACTTCCATAATGACCAATGATTATTCTGATTCTATGATCTGTTAGCATAAACATCACCTTTTTCACTCTATATGTGGCTGCCAAAAATCTATAAATAAATCTGCCCTCTATCGTATTCCACTATTACTTTAGAGTATTGTATCTCCGCCACTAAGGGTTAGTGCCAGAGTTTTTACTGATATCTCTGTGCTTCTTCTTCTTTCCTTAGGACCCTTAAAGCCCCTTCTGTTAGTGCAATCATTTCATCTTCACCAGGATATACTAATACTTCACTGATAAAGGATACCTTTTCTTGAATCCAGCCTGTAAACATTTTATCGTAGGCAATACCACCAGTTAAGATAATAGCATCTACTTTGCCTTTTAGCACAGCTGCAGCAGCTCCTATTTCCTTGGCTACCTGATAGGCCATTCCTCGATAAATGATTTCTGCCTTTTCATCTCCAGCCTCTATCATCTTTACTACTTCTCTACCATCATTTGTACCAAGATAAGCCACTAAGCCTCCTTGCCCAACTAGCTTTTTCTTAATCTCATCGTGGCTATATTTTCCAGAGAAGCATAGCTTTGCAAAATCTCCAGCTGGTAAACCTCCTGACCTTTCAGGTGAAAAAGGACCTTCTCCATCCAATGCATTGTTTACATCAACTACCTTGCCTTTTTCATGAGCTCCAACAGATACGCCACCACCTAAGTGGGCTACGATAAAGTTAAATTCTGTATAGCTTCCTCCTTGATCCTTTGCAGCTCGTCTAGCTACTGCTTTTTGGTTTAGGGCATGAAAAATACTTTTCCTTTCCAACTCTGGCATTCCTGAAATCCTTGCGATATCATTCATTTCATCTACCACCACGGGGTCTACGATAAAGGGAGGAATGTTTAGCTGTGATGCAATTTCATAGGCTAATACTCCCCCAAGATTTGATGCATGCTGACCCAATACACCTTTTTTCAAGTCCTCCAACATTTTCCCATCTACTTCATAGGTACCTCCTGCAATAGGCTTCAATAATCCCCCTCGACCTACTACAGCAGCAAGTTTTTGGATGTTTATCCCTTTTTCATTGAGGGTTTCCAGGATAACATTTTTTCTGAACTCATATTGATCAAATATCGTTTCATATTTATTTATTTCTTCAGTTGAATGCCTTAATACCTCTTCAAACACTGGTTTCTCATTATCAAAAATGGCTATTTTTGTTGATGTTGATCCAGGATTGATGGCTAATATTCTGTAAACTTCACTCACTTTCATTTCCACCTTTCACTAGAATAATTTTGCCGCACATAAAACCCCTAATGCTATAGAATATAGCTTGGATTCCTCACTGTCGGCTCTTGATGTCAATACAATAGGTGCCTTAGCGCCTATAATAATACCGGCATTTTTGGCTCCTGCAAAATATACCATGGATTTGTATAGTACATTTCCTGCTTCAATATCTGGCGCCAGTAGTATATCAGCATATCCTGCCACAGGATGGTCAATCCCTTTAATCTTTGCTGCCTCTACTGATACTGCGTTATCTAAGGCAAACGGCCCTCCTACTAAACATCCCTTAAGCTCTCCTTTTTCATTCATTTCTTGTAGGGCTGCTGCATCCATGGTATCGGGCATTTTAGGATTTGCTTTTTCCTTTGCACAGATTACTGCAACCTTAGGTTCTTCAATGTCTAAAGCATGTGCTACTTGAACAACATTTTCAGTAATTTGCTTTTTTGCCTGTAAGTCTGGAGCTATGTTCATAGCAGCGTCAGAAACAAAGAAGAGTCTATCATAGCCGTTCACATCAAATACGGATACATGACTTAAAACATTTCCAGTTCTCAATCCTATTTCTCCATCCAATACTGCTTTAAGGATAATAGAGGTATCCACTAAGCCCTTCATTACCATATGGGCTTTACCACTGGAAACTAACTCAACTGCCTTTCTGGAAGCCGCTGTCATATCCTTGATGTCAATTACTTCAAATTGGTTTAAATCGATATTTTTCTCAGCTGCAATAGCTGCAATCTTTTCTTGATTCCCTACTAATATTGCATCGGCGATGCCTTCTTTTTTCGCTTCATTTACTGCCATTAGTACTTCTACATCCTCGGCACAGGCAACAGATACGATCTTAGGTCCTCTTTCTCTAGCTATTGTCATAACCTCTGCAAAGTTCCTAATCATTGATATTCACCTCTTCTTCATAGATTTTAAATCTCTCATTCCCTGTAGTTACTCGAAGTACACCCTCATTCAAGGCCTTCATTTCATCTTCACCAGGGTGTATCATTACAGGTGCGATAAAGCTTACGCTTTCTGCAATGGTCTTTGTTACATAGTTGGAATAGGCTATGCCTCCTGTCAAAACTACAGCATCTACTTTACCATCCAGCACTGTTGCCATTGCACCTATTTCTTTTGCTATTTGATAGCACATAGCATCATAAACTAGCTTTGCCTTTTCATCCCCTGTTTCTATTCTTTCTTCTACCTCTATAGCATTGTTTGTTCTTAAGTAACCGGTTAAGCCGCCTTTTCCTCTTAGCTTCCCTTTGATTTCAGCATGAGTGTATTTTCCTGAAAAGCATAGCTTTGCTAAGTCTCCTATAGGCACACCGCCTGCTCTTTCTGGTGAAAAAGGTCCCATTTCATTGGCATTATTATAGTCCACTAACTTACCCTTTTTCACAGGAGCTACTGAGATGCCACCCCCCAGATGAGCTACTACCAAATTCACTTCCTGAAATTCTTTGTTTAAATCAGCCGCTACTCTATGGCCAACTGCCTTTATGTTCAACGCATGGCCCAGGGAGCGTCTTTGTATTTCAGGTATGCCAGAAACCCTCGCAACATTCTCAAATTCATCTACCGCAACAGGATCTACGATATATGCCTCTATTCCTTCTGCATCTGCTATAGCCTTTGCAATAATACCCCCTAGGTTGGAAGCGTGCTCTCCTTGAAAGCCTAGGTTCAAATCCTTTATCATTGCTTCCGTAACCTTATAGGTTCCTCCCGGCATTGGACGTAACAACCCTCCTCTGCCTACTACAGCCTTAATCTCTGCTGTTTTAATATCAATCTCATTTAGCCACTGTAAGATGATTTGTTTTCTTAATTCATACTGCTCTGTTATCTTATTAAATTTTTCTAGCTCCTGTGGAGAATGATTTAGCTTTGCTTCATAAACGCTTTCTTCCTCTTTAAATAATCCAACCTTTGTGGAGGTAGATCCAGGATTGATAACTAATACGTATTCTCTCAATGCTTATCACCCCGTATTTTTTTATACTTATTATTATCTGTTTAACTGCAAAAGCTATGCCAGTTTAAATGATTTCGACATGTTTTTTTCGGAGTTGAAATTGCAACCATTCTATTTTTCTTCAGGCCTCATACTTCTTTTATGCGTAAAGCAAGCCTCCAGCGTGCAATTTTTTGCATGAAAAAAATTGCACGAATGTGTGCAATTTTTTTCATTTTATTTCTATGTGATATTTCTCCATTTTATAATATAGATTTCTTACAGATATTTCTAAAGCCTTTGCCGCCATTGTTCTATTGCCGTGATATTTATTTAGAGCTTCCATTATATGATTTTTTTCCACCTGCTCTACTACAGCCTTTAAGCTTTGGTTTCCACTAGCACTTTCTTCTACCTTATTGATACTGTTTCTCTCCGAAAAGTCATTAGCCCTATCAATGAATTTTGGTAAGTGTTCCTCCTGGATAATTTTTTGATTATATTTCATATTTATAAAGGCTCTTCCTATATAGTTTTGTAACTCTCTTATGTTCCCAGGCCAGTCATAGGCTAGTAATCCTTCTAAGGCTTCTTTTGTTATGTCCTCTACATTTCTTCCATACTCTTGATTATATTTACTGATCAAATGCAGCACTAGAGGATGTAGGTCCTTCTTTCTTTTTCTCAAGGGTGGTATGATAATAGGAATTACATTCAATCGATAGTATAAATCCTCTCTAAACCTGCCTTCTTTTACAGCATTCTCCAAATCTACATTGGTGGCAGCAATGATTCTTACATTGATGCTTATGGCTTTCGTACTCCCAACTCTAACTATTTCTCTTTCTTGTATTACCCTCAACAGCTTCGCCTGTGTGCTAATAGGGATTTCTGATATTTCATCCAGAAAAATTGTTCCTCCATGGGCTTCTTCAAATAAACCTCTTTTGCCGCCTTTTGTAGCACCTGTGAAGGCTCCCTCTATATAACCAAATAGTTCACTTTCTAATAAACTTTCATTAATAGCAGCACAGTTTACCCTTACAAATTGATTATATCTTCTCTGGGATAAATTATGAATTGCGTGGGCAAATAATTCTTTTCCCGTCCCACTCTCTCCTCTCAAAAGCACCGTAGCTGGTGTAACTGCTGCTTGCTTTGCTTTTTCTAGAGCTGCCAGCATCCCTTCATCCTCTGCAATGATATCCTCGAAAAGGTATTTTGCCTCTAGATTCCTTATGATTTGTTTTGCCGTCATTAATTCATCCGTTAGGTTTTTTATTTCTGTCAAGTCGTGTAGTACCCCAACACTTCCCTTTAACTCACCATCCACAATGATAGGTGCTGCATGAACCAACACTTCCTTCTTTTGAGGTCCTAGCTTCAGCCTTGCATTTTTTACTGGTTTTTTTGTTTTCAATACTTGTAAATGAATACTATCCCCCTCTGCTATATCTGCTGTAACAGACTGGCCAATGATATCCTTTTCTGTAAGTCCAGTAACTCTTGTATAGGCAGGATTGATTAACACACCAATCCCTTTTTCATTGCATACTGAGATAGCATCCTGGGTTGAATGAAAAATTCCCTCTAAAAGACTCTGCATCTCCTTTAGCTTATAGATTTGATGGGTTAAATCCATCACTTCACTTATATCTCTAAAGATTGCTACAGCTCCAATTACTTTTCCGTCTTCATCCTTTACTGGCATTCGACTAGTTATAATCGTCGTATTTCCTAGTGGTTGTTTTTGGTTTAATTCTGATTCTCCTGTTTTTAATATATAAGGTAAACGGGTGCTGTTAACTACCTCCTTTACCGACATTCCTAGTACCTGTTTTTCTAGGAAACCTGTGATCCTTTCTGCCGACCGATTAAAGAGAGTAATTCTACCTTGATCATCTATAGCGATTACGCCATCATTGGTGCTTTTTAAAATAACATCTAGTTCCTGCCTTTTCATGAAATACACCTTCCTTATTAGGCACAGCTTGGGTTAGTGATTACGTCTCATTATCTATAGATACAACTTTTACATTAACAGATTGTGGTATCAACTGAATCTGCTTAGCTCTTCTTTCCACTAAGAAGGGCATCTCCACCACAGGCTCTATGGTGTATTGATTCTGCTCTAAGCCTTCCATGTTGATGACAATATTTATTGCCGCTGCCTCCACAGTATCTAATAGCGTTTCCGTTGCTGATATCCTTACCTGAAGCACTGCTGGTATTTCGCTTTTATCCACTTCAACTCCTGCTGCCACATTTCTAAATTCTATATCCTCCCTCGCTATCTCGAAGTTTCTCTCTACTATAGGATCTACCTCTATACTCAGTGTAACCTCAGGGGTGTCGATGACTGTTATACCCTCTGGCAAGTCTAGTGCTATCCTTCTACTTATATTTTCATCAATGTTATCAATGACTATCGTTTCGGTATTGATGTATTCTATGAGATTAACAATCTCCTGCTGTCCTCTTATATTAATAGTAGTTGGTTCAACAGAAATACTGCTTATTTCATAGCCTGCTGCTGGCATTGTTTCTACTACTGGGTTAACACTTACTGTTTTCAGTTGATCTATAGGTATATTTATATTGACATAAGCTGTTTGCAAACTAACATTTGGTATTTCTTCTCCTCGACTGTTTATTGGTTTTAAAGGATATCGAGTGTTAATGTTTTCAAACTCCTCCGAAAGCTTTATGTTGGCTTGTACTACTTCCACTGCATTTACTAAGCTTTCTGGCCCCTCCACCCAAACAGCTGTAGGCTGATAATCCAGTTCTCCTAAGACATAACCTCTACGGGGGGTTCCTTCGATGTTGACATTTACAGGTTTTTGTCTGCTGATGATTTCTTCTAATTCAATTCTAATAAGCTTAGGATTGAAATCAACCTCAACTTCTCCAGGTACTGAAACCTCTAGCGGAATGTTATTAACCCCCGGTCGGTACCCAAGTATATCCGCCTTAACTTCTATTTGACCTCTTGCTATTCTATGAACTTCATCTCTTCTTCCTGTTATTCGAACTCTGATGGTTTCATCAGCTTCTCCTTTTATTACAAATCCAGCTTGTCTCATTTCCTCTATGTTAATAAATTCAACAGGGACATTTTGTTCATCTCTTGTGATCCTAGGATTTATTTCACTCATAACATAGATCCATATAGTTAAGGCAAAAAAAATAGAAATTATTTTGGGGGTTAAATTACTACGATTGAATTTATTCATTTTTTATGCCTCCATTTCATTTTTAAGAATTGCCATTGTTTGTTTTCAGTAGCTTTAAAACTATTGGTAAGTATTGATCTTAAGGTTGTGGTGTCTAAAAATCTTGTTAACTTTCCATTTTCGGCAATAGAAATAGCGCCCGTTTCTTCTGATACAATCACAACAATAGAGTCCGATCTTTCTGTCACACCAATAGCAGCCCTATGCCTTGTTCCTAAATCTTTGCTGAGATGATTGTTTTCCGTTAGAGGCAAAAAGCAGCCTGCAGCAAGGACTATATTTTTTCTAACAACAACAGCGCCATCATGCAATGGTGTGTTAGGCATAAAAATATTTATTAGTAGTCCAGTAGATATCCTGCCATTGATAGGGGTTCCTGTTTCCACCACTTCATTTAAACCTGTGTCCTTTTCCACCACCATAAGAGCTCCTATTTTTTGTCGCGATAAAGAAGCAGCAGCCTCCACGATTTCATTAATCATCATACTAATTTCTTCATGCTCGATATCAATAATAGATTTAGTAAGAAACTTGGTTCTTCCGATATATTCAAGAGCCCTTCTTAGCTCAGGTTGAAATACAATTAGTAAAGCTATTAATCCTACTGTCATGGTATTTCTTAAAATCCAATTTATAGCATGCAATTGCAGCCAATCACTAAGCTGTGTTGCCAGTAGAAGCACAACAATTCCTTTAATTAATTGTTCTGCCCTAGTTTCTCTAATCAGCATGTATAGTTTATAAAATACAAAAGCTACAATAACCATGTCTACTAAATCTGTCATTCTAACATTTCTCATAATCTCTATTAAATTCTGCATGTAAAACACCTCTTATGGATTCTTCAATTTTTCTATAATATTACAATATACTAGATAATAACCTATATTTCCATATGAAAAAGGAAAAACCCTTCTATTTCTCTAAAGGAAATTATATTTTCTATAAATTTTTTCATGTGGTTATTTTTATTTTAGTACTCTTTTATTATAGAGCTTTTGTAGATTTTTTTAAATAGCCATTATAAAATGAGACTTTATTCATAGGGAGTTTTTACTCCCATTGAATTGCAGCCGGATTTACTTGGAGGATGTAGTTCTTGATCTCTGGCTTTTGGAAGCGGGAGTCTTAGCAGTATACTGAAGGATAAATATAAGAACTATCTAAAGGTAGTCCTTATACTCAGTATAGTCAAAAAAGCAGGTTTCTAGCTATAATACTGTAGAAATTATTAATAAGAAACATAATTTAAATAAATTGAGATAAACTAATGATAAGATTATTAGGAAAGGAAGAGGTCTATGGGAAAAAAAGTAAACAGCAAGCGAAAAAATATAATCATTGATGATAAAATTCCCACGAAAGATCAGTTGATAGTGGATTATATAAAGGATCAACTGGAGGAAAAAATGCAGGCAAGTGCTATGGATATCAACGTATTTTGTAAAGACGGCTATGTTCATATGTCTGGTATGGTGGATGTTTTAGCTGAAAAAAAATTTGCTGAAAAGGTTGCTCTTCGGATACCTGGTGTAAGAAAAATTGAAAATAAGATCACTATTGCAATGGATAGTAATTTTAACGATAAGCATATAGAGAAGGAAGTATTAGACAAGCTACAGGATAGCTTTTCTGAACCACCGGGTATAGGTGCAAAGGTTGAAAGAGGTGTTGTCAACCTTATGGGTCATGTAAACACCTTAAAAAGTTGCCACGATGCAATGGATCTGGCATCGAAGGTGAGGGGGGTGAAGGATGTTGTAAACAATATCAATATAGATACCTATGGAAAATATACAGATGAGGCTATTAGAAATAAAATTCTTCAAGAATACAGTAAGTCTCCATTGGATTATAGAGATATAACCCGAAGAGTTTCAAAGGGAGAGGTTACATTATCCGGAGCTTTAGATAACTACCAAGATATTGAGTTAGCGAAGGAGAT
The DNA here is from genome assembly GCF_900111615.1 of Natronincola peptidivorans. Classification (GTDB taxonomy): domain Bacteria; phylum Bacillota; class Clostridia; order Peptostreptococcales; family Natronincolaceae; genus Natronincola_A; species Natronincola_A peptidivorans. The sequence goes on from NZ_FOHU01000004.1 coordinate 292,121, forward strand.
AGCAACAGGTATTGAGGGTGTAGTAAAAATACGTAACCATATACGAATTAGAGAACAATAAAATTTATCTATGACATTGGATTCATTAGGAAGGTAGTTTTTCTTCCTTTTTTTCTTTTTTTGTCATATTTATTCAATTTTTTTTAATATTATCACCTTTTTCTACTAAATAATTTCATCGTATTTCCGCAATAAATAGACAATAGCGTCGCTAATTGACCCTTGTAAATATTTATGAATAATCTTTGTATATTTATTAAAAAAATACTTGCATATTTATACGTTATTGCTTATAATTATATTTATAAGAATGAATGATTATGGAGGGATTCAAGATGAATAAAGAAAAGGTTGTATTAGCATATTCTGGAGGGCTAGATACATCAGTTATCTTAAAATGGTTAGAAAATACTTATCAATATGAAGTCATTGCTGTCTGTGTTAATGTTGGTCAAGAAGATGACTTTCCTGCTATAAAGAAAAAAGCATTATCTACTGGTGCAATAAAAGCATATGTATTAGATGTTAAGGAAGAATTTGTTACTGATTATATTTTCCCTACTCTTAAAGCAGGGGCAGTATACGAGGATGACTACTTATTAGGAACTTCCTTCGCTCGACCGCTAATTGCGAAAAAACTAGTAGAAATCGCTGAAGCAGAAGGTGCTGTAGCAATTGCTCATGGAGCTACTGGAAAAGGTAATGATCAGGTTCGTTTTGAAGCTACTATTAAAGCCTTAAATCCTTATCTGAAAATTATTGCACCTTGGCGTATATGGGATTTAAAGTCAAGAGAAGATTGTATTGATTATGCTGCCAAAAACAATATTCCTATCCCAGTAACAAAAAAAGATATCTACAGCCGTGATAGCAACATTTGGCACATGAGTCATGAGGGTGGCAATCTAGAGGATACCTGGAATCAACATGAAACCAATATTTATAAAATGTGTGTGGCACCAGAGGATGCTCCTAATACTCCAGGCTATGTAGAAATTCAATTTGAAGCTGGCGTACCTGTAGCAGTGGATGGCGTAAAATATAATCCAGTGGATATGATTGAAAAGCTAAACACAATCGCTGGGGCTCATGGTGTTGGAATTATTGATATCGTAGAAAATCGACTTGTTGGCATGAAATCCCGTGGGGTATATGAAACTCCTGGTGGTACATTATTATTCCAAGCTCATAAATCTCTAGAAAAATTAACTTTAGATAGAGCAACCATGAACTTTAAAAAAGGTATTTCTGAAAAGTACGCTCAGTTAGTATATGATGGTCTTTGGTTTACACCATTAAAAGAAGCATTAGATCAATTTGTTGATAGTACTCAGCAATATGTGACAGGATCTGTAAAATTAAAGTTATTTAAAGGAACCTGTACATCTGTTGCTTCTACATCACAATACTCTCTATATAACGAAGAATTTGTTACCTTTGGAGAAGATGATGTATATAACCAAAAAGATGCTGAAGGTTTTATTAACCTATTTGCTCTTCCTTTAAAAATACGCTCTATTATGAAGTTTGAGCAAGAAAACAAACATAAAAGTGATAAACAAGTAATATAGCGTATGAAATATCATTGCAAAGATAATGCTTTTCAACTGTTTGGGAGGGGAAATGTTTTCCCCTCCCATTTATTTGACTTCTTCAGCTTTTTTCATGTTCTTTCTTACCTCTTCAAGGTATTTTTCATCTATTACTCTTTCAAAACTCCTAAGTCCCGCCAATCTAAAACCGTGCTTATCTGCTAATCTATTGATCTCATCAACTTTCTCTATATGTATTTCCCTACCTAAGCTAAAATTTTCATGCTTTTTCTCTAGTGCCAGTATCATGGTTTCAGCCATACATGCATAGGCTAATCTAGGTGGAAAACCAAAATTAAAGTTAAATTCTACCTCTTTGGGTACTTCAATCACGCCTCCCTCAATCACCAAAACATCTTTTCTTTTCTCCTGTACCCTTTTTGATACATCTCTTGGTCTTGCAACATCACAAATAATAGCACCCGATTTAATATATTCTGGATAGATTACTTCATCGATGCTGCTGGTTACAGTTATAACTGCATCTGCTTCAGCTACTCCTTCTTTAATATCTATTGTATAATCAATATGTACCTTTGGATATTTAGCATTTAATGTTGTCTTTAGCTCCTGCAATTTCCTTAGATTTCTTCCTATCAATGTGACTTTTTTTCCATTTCTACAAACTAACTCTGCAGATACCTTGCCTATAGACCCATTAGCTCCTATAACTGCCACTTGGCTTTCTTCTATACTTCTTCCTAATAATCTTGAAGCTTCCTTGATGGCTTCATATGCTGCTGCAACTGTGTAGGTGTTTCCTGTAGTAACAGCTATATTTGAGTTGTTTGCTATTGTAATTCCAGCATCTCCAACAACTGAGGTATATGCTCCTAAGCCCATTATTTTAGCTCCTAGTTTTTCAGCAATTCTTCCTGCCTCAATGACCTTATTCAGTACCTGCTTTGTTTCCAAAGTCATCATCATTTTTGTTGTCATAGGAACGCCTATAAACCAACCTTCTGCTTCATTGTATTGACTTGTGACATTAGTAATATGTGAAACCTGTGAAGGGGAAATGTTACTGGCTATTTTTTCTACTAAAAATTTTGGTAAAATTTTTAGTGATTTATATTTTCTGTATATATCATCAATCCCTATGGGATGAATGACGAAGGCAAATTTCTCCATTGGTTTATCTCCTTAAAATAGATTGAAATATATTTTTGAAATTATTCATTACTAACTCCGTTACGCCTTTGTATTTATTTAGAATAGTATTTAATGATTTAACAAAATAATCAATTTCGTCGTAGGTTATGGTTAAAGGTGGTTCAATTCTTATGACATTTGGATTATTTAAAGTATAAGCAGTAATAATTCTATGTTGATTTAATAGTTCAGTTGCTATTAGTCCTCCTGTATATTCTTCTAAAGTATCTGCTGCATTGCCCTTTACAAGCTTATTGAAAAATCTATTATCCTTTATGGTTTCAAACTCTAAACCTATCATTAAACCTTTGCCTCTTACTTCCTTTAATAGGGGATACATAACTCTTAAAGATTCAAGCTTATTAATAAAATACTCCCCTTTTGCTTTAGCTTCTACATCCAAGTTATACTGGTCTATATATTCAATAGTAGCGATCCCTGCCGCTGATGCCCATGTATTTCCACCAAAGGTAGATGTATGCAATAAGCATTTTTCCATACTGCCATAGCTTTTGCTCCATACTTCCTCTGTTGTAATGTAAGCTCCAATAGGCATAATACCTCCTCCTAAGGACTTTGCCATACATAATATATCTGGAGCTATCATTTCCTCATCACAGGCAAACCAATATCCAGTTCTTCCAAAACCTGTTTGAACCTCATCAGCTATCAATAATACACCCTGCTCCTTACACAATCTCTCAACGCCTTTAAGGTACCCTTTGGGCGGAACAATAATGCCCCCCTCTCCCTGTATAGGTTCTACAATAAAGGCTGCTATATCATCATATTTTTCTAAGACACCCTTCAATGATTGTAAATCACCATAAGGCACTTCTTCAGATAGAGGTACTAATGGCTGAAAATACTTTTTATATTTATCTCTACCTGTCACAGATAATGCTCCCATTGATTTTCCATGAAAAGAGCCTGTACAGTAAAGGATTCTAGACTTTCCTGTAGCAATTTTTGCTAGCTTTAATGCACCTTCTACAGCTTCAGCTCCACTATTGCAGAAGAAAGTATATATTAAGTTTTCAGGAGTTATTGCTTCTAAATTTTTTGCTAATACTGTCGTTATTGGATTTATTGCCGTTTGCAATAGATTTGGCAGCTCTTTTATTTTTTCCATTTTATTGATGACATGCTGATTATTATGGCCTATGTTTAAAGCTCCATAAGCTCCTAAAAAATCTATATATTCTTGTCCTTCCTCATCCCATACTTTAGTGTTCTGTGCTTTTACAAAGTTTTTACTCAAACCCAACAAACTTAAAAGATTTGCAAGCTGTGGATTGATATAGGATTTATAATGAAGATGAGCCTTTTTGGCATCTAGTAGCAATGCTTCTTCAAGCTTAAGAATATTTTTATTTTTCTTATAAAGATATTTTTCCATGATTATCACCCCATCTTGTGCTTTTTCACTAATTACATAAACTGCTTTCTTATATAAGATTTTCCATAAGTAGTCTTCCTTATACTTAAAATCATCAGGTAAAAGACGACAAAAAAAGACAATGATTTTTACAAATCATTGTCTTTTTCTATTTTGTGGTGCGGGTGGAGGGACTTGAACCCCCACGGTCGCCCGCTAGATCCTAAGTCTAGTGCGTCTGCCAATTCCGCCACACCCGCGTGTAATTATATGGTGGTGGGAGAAGGATTCGAACCTTCGAAGTCGTCGACAACAGATTTACAGTCTGCCCCCTTTGGCCACTCGGGAACCCCACCAGTTTTAAATGGAGCTGGTGATGGGACTCGAACCCGCAACCTGCTGATTACAAATCAGCTGCTCTGCCAATTGAGCTACACCAGCATGCTATTGTCTTGGCTTCTCAGCCTTTGTCTTTCTCACATTATTTAAATGGCGACCTGGAAGGGACTCGAACCCTCGACCTCCAGCGTGACAGGCTGGCATTCTAACCAACTGAACTACCAGGCCGCTTT
>NZ_FOHU01000031.1 GCF_900111615.1 Natronincola peptidivorans
ATGGAATAATAACCCATTATTACGCGGTCTGACGTTTTGTTTGTCATCAAAAACCCTTAATTTTACTCTATAGCCTCTTCCTGCTTTTAGCTCCTTTGATGATTGTCTATTGCTTGCTTTCATTTTTATATTCTTACTTTTATATTCTCATTTTTAAATCCTAGATATTACCCTCCAATAGCTCCTCCATGTTTACTGCATTTTTTGCCTCATCTGGAATTGCAATTTTATCAACAGCTCCAAAATTACTGTAATAGATTTCTGATTCATGTATTGTTATTCTAGTGGACTCACCAATGTCAGTGGCAAGTTTATATTTGAAATTGGACTTTTCTGGAAGGTAAGCCTCTTTATCAATCCAGATTTTATAACTGGCTTCAGAAAGCTTGCCATCATCACCTAAGATATCCTTCATTATTTTTCTTATTAATTCATCTTCATTGTTTTCCAGAGACAGTATGTAGTGCTGCTGGTCTGTTTCTAATACAGCTTCTCTAGCTAAACCATTCTCTAATAGGTTTAGAAAATACATAGGATTTGATTGTTTATTTATATTTTCAAGGTTCTCCCAATCTATATCGATTTCTCTAAGGTCTTGAACAGCCCAAACACCCCAGTGTGAGAAATAGGAGTATTGTTTCCCCTCCAGTATATATTTTTTTAATTCTATCCTGTTGCTGTCTGAATCTAAGTCTACATCCTGCTGGTCAAGCACATTGATTTTCGTAATCATTTCTAAGGATAAAGGCTGTTGTCTTAATTTACCCGTGATAAAAGTCTCTGTTTCCCATTCTTCAATAGAAAATAATTCTTCATCTAAAATATAGTCTCCTTCTTGAGACATTGGAGGTAGAGGCATTTGTATAAATTCTTTCTGTGCTATCTCAAAATCATAAGAATTAGCGACTTTTACAGCCTCTAAAGACTTATTATAAATCTCTGTAGATTCCAACGACTCATTAGTTACATCTGTAGCTGCGCACCCTGCAAACAAAATGAATATACAACAACCCAATACAACAAAAAGTATCTTTTTCATTAAACTTTTCATAACCAGTCTCCTTTTAAATATTTCTAAATCGTCTTTAAAAGATGATGTGTAACTAAATTATTTATCATCATTAGTAAATGTTATGGATTCCACTATCTGCTTAATAATTCCTTTTCTTTTTATATCTTCTTCATGACTCTGAAAAAATATGTTGAGTCTGACATTTTCTTTGTGTGATATTATGCTATATTGTCTATATATCGAACTATTATCTTCGCGAATAAAATGATTGATATTATTAATCATAGCATTAGCAAACATTGTATGACTCTTTTCCTTCTCACTGTCAACCTCAAGTATCGACAAGATAGCTTTAAGCTCAACTAGTTTTTCAGGATTATATTTTATTTCGTTAATGAAATCTTCGACTCCTGTATATTCCTCTAAATATGCTTTTATCTCATTAAAATGAAGAAGTCCCCTATCTAAAAGTCCATACAGTTGCTCTATTTCATTATTAACTAAGTTGATTTCTAAGCTTAGTTCTTTCGCCCATTCTCCTCCTATGCTAGTTTCTTTATAAGAAATAATTCCAATTGATATCGTTTCCTCTGCAAGTTTATATCCTCCCGATAACTCCTTTTCTATTTTTTCTCTTAGTTTATCGTTGTTTTTCACCTCTTTGATTTCTTCTACTTCCACTACAAAGTGAAAATCAGCATTCTCTTCAAAGAAAATCTGCTTATAATTCTGGGACTCATTAACCCGCAAATCCCAATCTGCTGGGTAGTTAAAATTAATATATTCATCTGCATACTCATTGTGCTCTTCTTCATTAACTGAACAAGCTGTTATTACTATCAATACCATAAATATTGCAATCAATATCATAATCTTTTTTCCCATGAAAATACCCCCATCTTTTATTAAATGCTTCTATTCTATCTTCGAAAGAATCTAAATTTAACTTTGGGCGTTGTCATTCTGGCGTCTTTTTCATCTGATACATATCAAGAAGATGATATGAAACTACCTTAGGCTTCATTATCAATATCGTAAAACTTTACAACTTGCTCCTTTTATCATTTATTACTGTATTTACTAATCCCTTAATGAATATTAGTGCGCCGATTAACATAAATGAATGTATGAATCCATTTAATATAGATGTATACTCATTAGCTAAATTGGCATTATAGTATATTGTTCTAACCGTTATTCGCCCTAAAGGGGTACTTAATATTATTATAGCAATTGCTGCCATAAAGTATTTCAGTTGCTTCTTCATAACTATTCCTCCTAATATTTAATAATATTTACTTCCACTCTATCATCAGATATATCTTACTTTACTACTTTTTTCTAGAATTACTATTTCTTCTTGGTAGCAATGGTATATTATGGTCTTGCACTTAGGGATGTCGAGTTTTCACTAAATCCTTCTCTCACCATACCTGCTAAACCTCTGCTATCTGATATACCTATCCTTCTATATCAACTTCCATAATTCCAAATTTATTATTTATTAAATCTATTGTTAAAATATAGTCATCATAGAATAATGCATTGCCAATTATTCCATCTATCTCATAGGGATACTCCTCAAAATTAAGGTTCATCAGCCCAGAGTCCTCATAATAAACCGTTGGCTTTTCAATAGTCAACCCTCCGATTTGTAAGTCATTTGCTGCACTTGTACCTTTTAACTGTGCCATATTGTCAAATGAAGGTCCTTGAATTATTTTGTCTGCTTGATTCTCCTCAGATTCTATCAAATGAGTCCAAACCGTTTCTGTTGTTACAACATCAAAAAAACTAGCTCCTGTATCGTAAGCTAAAGTTAAGTTTCTATCTCCTATTTTGACATCTAAAAATAACTTGTTATTTCTAATATCTATATCTAAAAAAGTGCTGTTTTCTTTTATATATTCTGGAATATCTTCTTCTCCCTTTACAATAGCAAATCTTTCTTCAGGAAAATTTATAATTAAAATCCTTTCCTTAAAGAAGGAAAGACCTAGGTTGCCAATCTTTTTATATTCAGCTTTTTCCAATTGTTCTAGTGTTGGTCCATAGTCTTGCCTTATGCCAAAGTATTTGTGTTGAAATTCATAATTAGCTAAGATTCCATCCATAGCTATTACTGATGGTTGTTGGTTTTGCTTTGCTAATATTTCATAATTTGCTTTTATATCTTTAAAGGAATTACCATTTAAGAATGTTGTGGCTCCTGTATCCAGTTGAACATAATACCTTTCATCTGCTCCATTAAATTTAAAAGGAATGAATATTGCTGCTTTATAAATATGTTGATTGCCAAAAGAATAATCAACCCAAGTAAATTCATTCCACTCTAGCTCTTTATTACATCCACCAAGGACAATAGAAATTAAGATAATTAGAACTACTATATATTTTTTCATAAGTTAAAATCACCTCTGATTCACTATATTATTCTACTCACCTTACAATCTATCTAAATTTTAACTCGGAGTATTCTCACGCCTTTTTCATCTGTGACGATTTAGAAAGATCATGCGTAATATATTACATATTCGGGCGACCTGTGGTCGCCCGATTGCTGCACATTTTACATCTTATATGTAATTATATCATTCTACACAGTCCATAAAAAACCTTTGAAGTTTTAGTATAGTTTAATTGCACCAAGTCACTGCAAAATCCTATAAAAATCAACAATGGGTTTTTCATAGTCAAAAAAAATTAGCCTATATCTTGTTTTACTTAGTAATTGAAGATATAGGCTTTAATCTATAAGTTATTTATCTACTTATATATTTTTATAATTAGTATCACTTCTTTAATCTAATGTATAGGTTCTAATGATTTTCCCTTCGATTTCCTCTGGCAGTCTATCTCTATATTTTTCTGGAACAGTAACTGTGTTAGGGTCACCATCACTGATATAACGTAGTCTACTGCCGCTGTCTAAAGCCCTCATCCAATCATACATTCCTACACCGTCTACCTTGGTTTCACTGGCCCTGACCCTTCTGATACGGGTGCCGTCAAAGTCTTTGTGGAAGGGAGATCTATACGGGTCCCAGCCTACTTCTAATATGGCTATATGATGATAGTTTTCTCCTTGGTATTCACCTTCTATAACATAACGGTACAAATCAGTGTTCTTTGGCTTTGAGCCAAAGGGTAATGCTAGTGTGTTGACTTCATAATCTGGCAGATATTGCTTTACCATGCTATTTAATCGCCCCAGCTCCTCTTGAATTTTATCTGCTGAAGCATTGGTAAAGTTGATATGGGTATAGGTATGATTCCCGATATCCATACCGTTGTCTACGATATAATTTAGCTTGTACTCCACCCACTCTGCTTGTCCAAAGGGGGTGCCGCCATTAATAAAAAAGGTTGCCTCTAAAGGAAAATCTGGATGTTTTTCATGGAAGTCTACCAAAATACCTACTGCACTGTCGGGATCAATGACCCACTCTCCATTATCATCCTCAATCATATTAAAGTTGTTTTGATTGCCATCATCAAAGGTGAAAACTACTGGCGTATAGCCAGCCTCTGTAGTGATATTTCCTGTAGTATAATCCACTAAGCTAATAGGTCGATACCCATTATCATAAAGATTTTGTAAGTCTCTTCTAAAATTATCTGGCGTTCTTGACCATTCTGCCTCTGGTTCGGTAATATGATGGTACATCAACACCATGATTTCTCCTGCCTCATTAGGCTGAATCACCGCTAAGTCTATCTCTTCTGGTAAGTCCTCAGCTTCTTCCTCTTTTTCTTCTTCTTCAGCTGACACTTCCTCTACTATCTCTTCTGCCTCAGTCTCTGTTGGTAGAGAATTATCTGTACTGCAGGCTGCTAGCAATAAGGTAAGTATAAGTACTATAATAATAAAAATATTCTTTTTCATGCTGTCTCCTCCTTTGTTGAATTTTTTTAACAAATCATAAAAAAAGATTTCATTCCTATAAAGCTTTAGCCATATAATGATGAGAATTTTTTCTTTATTTAGAAAAACATTGTTAACATGATTTTTATAAAATAGTTAAAACTATGAATGAGGTGATTTTATGTCCATCAGAAAAAGTCATTGGACCAATATAAAAGGAAATATTAGAGAACAAGACGCTGATATCTATAAGTACGAGGAACGTCATTTCCATCGTGAAGCCAAGTCTCAAAAGTCACAGCTGGAAAGTGGTCATGATCATGGTTCTAGAAAGGATGTAAAAACTCCTATCAAAAGAAAGCTAACTTAGGGTGGTGAAATACCACCCTCCTATCTTTTTAAGACTTGATTTCCTTTTGGACAGGTTTTAATACATATACCACAAACTGCTCCTCTGCCTATATGCTTATATTGTTTTTTCATATGCTCACTGCATAATTGAGGATCAAGTATTTTTTCTCTTTCCATCCCTGCAGACCAAGAAGCACCCTTCAACGCTTCTGCTGGACAAGCTTTTACACATAGATTACATTCTCCACACCGAGAGGATATAATAGGTTCGTCATATTGGAATTCCATATCCGTCAAAATTGTTCCTAATCGTACCCTTGGACCAAAGGCTTCTGTTACAAGACAGCCACTTTTTCCAATCCAACCAATACCTCCTCGGGTAGCTGCAGTACGATGTTGAAACAATCCTCTATAGTTCCATCCTGTGTTATTGATGGATTGAGATGCAGGAATTGCCATAGCTAGATGGCCCCATTGCTGTAGTTGATTGGTTATTTGATAGCTTATTTGGTCAATGAAGGTATTTACTGTTCTATAATGATGAAAATAAGTAGGTGTAGGTCCATCTTCTATATCTATATCACTAACCACTTGGTCAGATAGTCGGATGCCAAAGGAAATGCCACTCTTTAAGTGCTTAAACTCTGCTGGCAGTAAATCCTCCAACTGAGCATACCCAACATCTGCAACTCCTAAATCCATAAGTTTTTCCTTTAATTGCAACTGTTTATTCATAACACATCCTCCTCACCTTCATTATATCAAAGTTGCTATTTTAAAACATTAAAAAATTTTACCATAATTATATAGGCTTTCTAAAACCTGCTAACATATTTCTTTAATGAAATGGTTAAATTATTACTACAACATCAATATCGATGTTGAAAAAAATCATATGAGGAGGAGAAAAGAATGGCTTCAAGAAATAATAATAGAATCGTTGTTCCAGAAGCTCGACAAGCTCTTAATCAAATGAAGACTGAGATTGCTAACGAACTAGGTTTAACAAACTATGAAACAACTGATAAAGGAAATCTAACTTCTCGTCAAAATGGTTATGTTGGCGGAACTATGGTTAAAAAATTAATCGAGCAAGCTGAAAGAAGTATGAGTGGCAAGTAATTTAATATAAGAATAAAAAAGGAGATGCTAATAAGGTTTAGCATCTCCTTTTTTATTCTTATATAAAGAAATAATTACCAACACATCATTGTTGCTTAAATTGTGGTTCTTGCTGCTCAATATACTTTTGTCTCTGTTGTAGTGTTTGCAGGGCATTTTCAAGATCCTGGGCTATTTGTTCAAAGTCCTTCTTAGCATTTTGATCCTGAGTTTCTAAGGAAAAAGTTTTCATTGTAGCCGCTGCACTTTGAACACCTGCAATTGCTTGTTGCATTTGTGTACCTACTGTCATTTCTTCACCTCCTCTCATCTACATATGAATTAGAGTTCATATTTTCTGTTAACTTCTTTATATCAGCCTTTAGGTTTAAAAATCAGAGCCGCTATGAAACCAAAAATAATTGCAGAAGATATACCAGCACTAGTGACTTCAAATATACCTGTTAATACTCCCACGATTCCGTTTCTATCATATTCCATCATCGCTCCCTTAAATAGTGAGTTTCCAAAGCTGCTAATAGGTACAAAGGCTCCTGCTCCTGCAAACTTGATTAAGGGTTCATACAGCCCAAGTCCACCCAATACAGCCCCTGATACAACCAATGTCGTCATGGTATGGGCAGGTGTTAATCTAAATACATCCATCATTATTTGTCCAATAACACAGATTCCTCCTCCTACGATGAATGCCCATATAAATTTTTCCAAGATTCTGCACCTCCTTTTTACATCTCAATTGCTACTGCATGTGCTATACAGGGTATACTTTCTTTTTGCTGGTAGGACATAGGAGATAACAGGGCTCCAGTGGCAACAATTAGAATTTTCTTTAGCTCACCCTTTTTCATTCGCCTCATAAAATGACCATAGGTTACAGTGGCAGAGCACGCACATCCACTGGCGCCTGCCAAGGTTGGCTGTTCTTCTGTATAAATTAATAATCCGCAATCGGTAAATATTTTTTTTGGTATTTTCATTCCATGCTCTATTAATAAATCCCCTGCAATTCTATGCCCAACTGCTCCTAAATCTCCTGTAGCAATAATGTCATAGTAGCTAGGATCAATGTTGAAATCACGAAAATGTGCTTCAATGGTATCTACTGCTGCTGGTGCCATAGCAGCTCCCATATTAAAGGGATCCGAAATCCCCATATCAACAACTCTTCCTATAGTTGCTCTAGTTACTTTCGGTCCATCTCCTTCTTCAGCTACTACTGCTGCTCCTGCTCCCGTCACTGTCCATTGAGCTGTTGGGGGTTTTTGTGCACCATATTCTGTTGGATATCGAAATTGTTTTTCGGCAGCTGCATTGTGACTAGAGGCAGCCGCTAAAGCATTTTTTGCAAATTTGCTATCTATCATCAAGCTGGCCAGAGCCAATCCCTCCATAGAGCTAGAGCATGCACCGAAAATTCCTAGATAGGGCATTCCTAAAGTTCGTGCTGCGAAGCTGCTGGGAGTGATTTGGTTCATTAAGTCACCACTTAATAGAAATTGAATATCTTCTTTTTTCATTCCAGCCTTATCAATGGCTTTTTGGCAGGCTTCCTCCAGCAATTTTCTCTCTGCCTTTTCAAAGCTATCCTGTCCTAACCATATATCTGAATGCAAAATATCAAAGTCCTCTGAAAGAGCACCATTTCCTTCAAAAGGACCCCCTACAGCGGCTGAAGCTATTATAACGGGCTTTGATTCAAAGACCCAGGATTGATGTCCTTTAAGCATTTATATCCCACCTAATTCTTTTATGATAATCTTTATAAGGGCCACAACAAATGCAGAAAATACGCCATATACAATAACTGGTCCAGCGATTTTAAACATATTTCCTCCTACACCTAATACATATCCTTCGCTTCGATGTTCGATGGAAGCTGATGTTACTGTGTTGGCAAAACCTGTGATTGGAACAGCCGTCCCAGCACCAGCCCACTGAGCTATATGATCATATACTCCGAAGCCAGTTAATAGCACTGAAAAAATGATCAATGTGGCTACTGTAGGATTACCAGCATTTGTCTCATCAAAATTAAAGTACTCTATGTACATCATTTGAAGTGCTTGTCCTATGGTACATATGATGCCACCTACTAAAAATGCTTTCAAACAGTTGCTTACTACTGGCCTTTTAGGCTCTCTGTCCTTTGCAAAAATTTGATACTGCTGTTGTGTAGGTGTGGCCTTTTTATACTTTTGTCTAGACATTTTTTATCACCTCTAATGTAATAAATAAGTTTCTAATTCCTTCATCAGTGTTTCTAGTTTCCTTGCATTGTCTGCATACATCTTTTTAGCTTTTTCATCCTTTGTCTCCAGGGCATATTTCATAAAATCTGCTTGGCTTTTTTCGATGCTTGCATAGAGCATTTCCTTTACAGTAGGTTGTGGCAGCTGAATCATATCATCAAATAAATCTATATATAAATCTCCACTGCTGTCTACCTGTCCAATGAATACATTGGTTAAATCTACCCCCATGCCCTTAAGCTGGGTTTTTACCCAACCTTCGTTTAGTCCAAAATTGTTTAGAGCATCATATAGAATATTTCCGTCTAGGATAATGGTTTGTGGCTCTGTTTGAGGGGCAACTTTTTGCCCGAGATCATGGGCTGTAACAGGCTTTTTATCATTTTTCATTACAACATTTACTTCGCCTGTATTCTCTAGTACAGCAAATTCAACATCTGCTAAACTAAAAGCATTTTTGGCTCTTAGCTCTCTTATCAGCTCTTCACCTGTCAGCTTTGCTTTTTTTAGGTTCTCCTCCATAATCTTACCCTTTTTAATTACAACTGTCTCTTTGCCATGTATTAAACCATGTAATATTTTGCTCTTTATGGCTAAGAAGTCCATGAGCATAGGCATAAAAATCCATACCGCTAGAGCAACCAGTCCTAAGCGAAAGCTTGGAATCACCTTTGCTGCAATCAGGGCAGTCAGTATGGCTATGACGATGTAATTAACAAGCTGAAAGGTTGACATTTTGCCAGGATGTTTTTTACCCATAATTCTTACAAAGAAAAATGCCAAAAAAAACAATCCTAAAGATCTAATAAGTATTTCCATCCATTCCTTCATATTATCCACCTCACTTAATATCCCTTAAATTGAGGTTCTTCAAATTCTAAAGTCTTTAGTCTATTCTCTAAGTCCTTTATAACATCATTGGTAGTTTCTAAGGCTTCAGTATAAGCATTTTTTTCCTTTTCATCCTGTGCTTGTAGAGCATACATTCTCAATGTTCCTTGGGCTCCCTTTAAGCTAGCCAGGGTTTGTTTTACTTGAGAACCAACTGTCATAAGTCATTGCCTCCCTTTATAGTATGTATAAAATTATTTTCCTCAAAAGCTGTTGTATTCATGCATTGATAAAATGTCAAATTGTTCCATGTGCTTTTTAAAACAAACTGAATAATTTTCAAACCCTATTATTTGTCCCTTTTAAAATTTTATAAAATACAGTAATATAGTATTAGGAAATATAATAGGAGGTATGTACAATGTTTGTTAATACATCACAGCAATTGGCAGAAAAGAAGTTGCTTGTATTATATATATTAGATAAGATTCAACCACCTTTAACCAACTCACAAATTACTCAATTTGTTTTAGAAAATGATATGATGAATTATTTTATGCTGCAACAGTTTCTATCAGAATTAAAGGAATCTGGGTTTATTCTTGAAGAAGAAAAACAGCATACTCAATTCATTACTATTACAGAAAAAGGCCGCAGCACCTTAAACTATTTTATTAATCGTATTCCACAGTCTCAAAAAGATGAAATTAACAGTTTAATTCATGAAAAAGAGAATGTTTTTGAGGAAAAAAGAGAAATTAAAGCAGACTATATAAAGCTTTCTGAAGAAATGTATATGGTAAGGTTATCGATACTAGATAACGACCTTCCCATCATTGATTTAAAAATGAATGTAGATAGCTCCCAACGAGCTAAAGAGATGTGTGATAACTGGCGGGCAAATGCTGTTAGTATTTATCATGGTATGCTAAATCTTCTATAATACAAAAATCCCCTTAATTTCTTGTTGCCTAATGGTAACAAAGAATTAAGGGGGACTCTGTAACAACGAGCCTATATTTTTACCTTTAATTTTTTTTATTTGCTGATTGATTACCTAGGATGACGCTTCTAGCCTCTCCTAATAGATATAGTGAGCCTGCAACTAAAACTGCATCAGAGGCTTCTGTAATCTCATAAGCCTTATTTACTGCTTCCCTAACAGTTTTGCATACATAAATATCCTTTCCAAAGTCGGCTAGCTCCTTGGCTAAATCCTCTGCCTCCATAGCTCTAGGATTGTTAGGCTTTGTAACGATAATCCGATCCATCAGAGGAATAAGATGCTTTAGTACCCCTTTTATATCCTTATCCTTTAACATCCCCACCACAAAGGTAACGCCGTACTCCTTTAAAAGAGCCTCTACACTTTTCTGTAATGCCTTGGCACCCTGTAGATTATGAGCTCCATCTATAATAGTTAAAGGATTTTTATTTATTACCTCTAATCTTCCAATCCATTTGTTATGGTATAATCCTTTATAAATGGCTTCTTGACTAATATCAATAGCATGATATTTTTTTAATGCCTCTAATGCAGTTAATGCCATGCAGCAGTTATATATTTGGTGGGTTCCTGCTAAGGATATCCTTATATTCTCATAGATATTGCCCAAAACCTCTACAGAAAACTGCTGTTCTTCTATTGTACTGTGTTGAATATCTAGGTTTTCATAGCTGGTTATGATTAACTTGCTTTTTCTTTCTTTTGAAACACTTTTTATAACCTCCATTGCTTCAGCCTGTTGAGGATGAGAAACTACATAGCTGTTTTCTTTTATTATCCCAGCTTTTTCAAAGGCTATCTCCTCTAATGTATTCCCTAAAAACCCCATATGATCATAATCAATAGGTGTAATAACTGATAACAGTGGTGTATCAACTACATTGGTGGCATCTAGTCTTCCCCCCATCCCCACCTCCACTATTGCAAAGTCCACATTATCCTGGGCAAAATACCATAAGGCAATAGCCGTCTCAATTTCAAAGGCTGTAGGATGATTTTCCCCTTCCTTCAGCATGAATTCTATCTTTTCCTTTACAGTGGCTATATTGGCTGCTAATCTTTCTTCATGGATTTTTTCTCCGTTGATTTGTATGCATTCTGTAAATTCTACTATGTAGGGAGAAGTATATAGACCTACCTTATACCCTGCTGTTTTTAAAACACTATGGATAAAGGAAGAGGTTGAACCCTTTCCATTTGTCCCTGCCACATGGATAATTTTTAAATCTTTTTGAGGATTTCCTAATAGCTTTAATAAACTCTGTATAGTATCTAATCCTGGCTTGCTGCCATAAATATAAGTACTCTCAATATAATGGATTGCCTGCTGATAATTCATACTGCTCCTCCATTCATTTTCATACCTCTCTCGAAAATCTGCATAATTTCATCATAGCAGAAAAACGTCTATTGTCAATAATGGTGGCTGTGGATGACTAAGTCAACAGCTTGTTTTGTTTATTGTTTTCTAAGTTAGTTATGATATTGTAGGGGTATTATTTAAGATAATAAAAGATTTTTACCGATATATATTGTATAATCCATAATTTTATGAATAAATTATTTTAAAGGAGGCGAAGGTCATGTCTAAAACTACAAGGGTTTCATCTGTTGCCAATAAAAGAGTACAGACCAGTTATGTCAATAGAGTGAAAAGGGTTGAAAAAAATGAAGCAGTGGATTCAGTAAAGCCTGTTGAAAAAATCAGTAATTCAGCTGGGCATTATTCTTCAAACTACACCCTAGCCTCTGATATATTTTATAAAAAGCTGGAGGAGCTGAAAAAAGAGTTTAAGAGCTTTTACCATGACCATAGAAGATTTGAAGAGGCCGTCGAAATCCTTGAGCAAGGGGATGAAGATATCGTCATACACATCAAAAATCTTATAGAGAAGTATAACACCGCCTTTAAATCCTTGAAGATTCTAGATAAGACCATGAATACAACGAATGCAAAGGATATAGCTGCTATTATAGATGTCTTTAAAACCTCCCTTACCAATATTGCTATCGATGTTGATGAAGACTACTATATGACCATCCAGGAGGAAACCTTTATAGAAATCATCAGGGAAACTCAAGAGCCCTTAAAATTTTTATTTGAGCCTATTCAAGGGATGATTTTTAAGCTTTACAAAGCCTTTAAAAGCATAAAATATTTGCCAAAGGAGGGCTTGCAGGAGGGCTATGAGAATCCATTGGATAAACATCTTACAGGTATAGTAATGAACCAACAGGGATAAAATGTTCTTCATACAAAAACAAGCCATCATTGAGATCAATAGCTTCATGATGGCTTGCTTTAATTATTCAGTGGTGATACTATTTGTTTTTCAGTGTTTCCAGTCTTTCTAGTACTATATCCAGCATTTCCTGATACTTTTCACCTTTTTGTCGTTCCTCTTGGATCAAATGAGGAGGAGCTTTTTTTGTAAAGCCTTCATTAGAGAGTTTTCCTTCCACTCTTTTGATTTCTCCCTGTAGCTTTGCTTTCTCCTTTTCTAGTCGTTCAATTTCCTTTTCAATATCAATCAAGTCTTCTAAAGGTAAGAATAACTCTGCTCCCTGAACCACAGTTGAAACTGCATCTGACGGAATGGATGCTTTATTTTGAGCAAATTCTATTTCAGATATACCTGCCAGCGCTGTAAAGTACTGTTTACCTTCTTCAATAATGGTTTGCATCTCTTCTTTGGAAGTAAATACCATCAGCTTTGCTCTTCGTGAAGGAGCCACATTCATCTCTGCCCTTATATTTCGGATATTTTTGATGGCCTCCATGATTAGGTTCATTTTTTCTTCTGCTTGATGATTTCTTTCATCTTCTTTATATTTTGGCCATTGAGATACCATTACGCTTTCCCCTGTGTTTGGTATGCTTTGCCAGATTTCTTCAGTAATAAATGGCATAAACGGATGTAATAGCTTTAAGATATTTTCTAATACATAGGTAAGAGTATACTGCGCTGCTGCTTTTCTTTCTAAATCCTCACCATACAATCTTGTTTTTGTTAGCTCAATATACCAATCACAGTACTCATTCCAGGTGAAATCATATATCTTTTGCAGTGCTAATCCCAGCTCAAATTTCTCCATGTTGTCAGTGATTTCTTTGCTAACTTCGTTTAGTCTAGAGATAATCCAATGGTCTGCTGTATTTAAGTTGTCTTTCACCTCATCAAAGGTAATCTTTCTTTCATCTAAGTTCATTAAAACAAATCGTGTGGCATTCCACAATTTATTTGCAAAGTTTCTGCTGGCTTCGATTCTCTCAATTTGAAAGCGAATGTCATTTCCCGGGGAATTACCTGCAATCAAGGTATACCTTAAAGCATCGGCGCCATATTCATCAATCACCTCTAATGGATCTACGCCATTCCCTAAGGATTTACTCATTTTTCTTCCCTCTGCATCCCTTACTAAACCATGCACAAATACATGTTTAAAAGGAATATCCTCCATAAACTCGATGCCTGAGAAGGCCATGCGCACAACCCAGAAGAAAATAATGTCGTACCCAGTTACAAGCACATCGGTGGGATAGAAATATTCTAGCTCCTTTGTTTTTTCTGGCCATCCTAAGGTAGAAAACGGCCATAGGGCTGAGCTAAACCATGTATCCAAAACATCCTCATCCTGTTTAAAATCACTGCTGCTGCATTTCCCACATTTTGATGGTGCTTCCCTTGTTACCACTAATTCACCGCAGTCCTGACAATAATAGGCTGGTATACGGTGTCCCCACCATAGCTGTCTTGAAATACACCAATCTTTGATGTTTTCTAACCAATGGAGATAAATCTTGTCAAATCTTTGAGGAACGAATTTAATCTTACTGTTTTTTACTGCCTCAATAGCAGGCCCTGCTAGAGGCTCCATTTTTACAAACCATTGGTCGGATGTAATGGGCTCCACTACTGTATCACAACGGTAGCATTGGCCTACACTATGGGCTCTTTCCTTGGTATGTACCAATAACCCTAGCTCTTCTAAATCCTTCACGATTTGTTTTCTAGCTTCATATCTACCCATGCCTTCATACTTTCCACCATTGGCATTGATACTGGCGTTTTCCTTCATTACATTTATCTGGGGTAAATTATGTCTTAAGCCCACCTCAAAATCGTTTGGATCATGAGCAGGGGTAATCTTTACTGCTCCTGTTCCAAAGGCTGGATCTACATAATCATCTGCTATGATGGGAATTTCTCTATCCATCAAAGGAAGAATAGCAGTTTTCCCAATCAAGTGACTAAACCTTTCATCCTCAGGATGTACCGCTATAGCAGTATCCCCCAGCATGGTTTCAGGTCTAGTGGTAGCAATCTCTATAAATTCATCTGAATCCTTTATTGGATAATTGACATGCCAGAAGAACCCGTTTTTCTCTTCATGCTCTACCTCTGCATCCGATAAGGAAGTCTTGCAGTCAGGACACCAGTTGATGATTCTGTTCCCTCTATAAATCAATCCTTTTTCATAAAGCTGAATAAAGACTTCTGTAACGGCATTGTTACAGCCTTCATCCATGGTAAACCTTTCTCTGGACCAGTCACAGGAGTTCCCTAGCTTTTTCATTTGGTCTACAATTACCCGTCCATATTCGTCTCGCCATTGCCATGCTCGATCTAAGAATCCATCTCTGCCAACCTCTTGTTTTGATAAACCCTCTTCCTTTTTAATCTTTTCTACTACCTTTACCTCTGTGGCTATACTTGCATGGTCTGTACCTGGCAACCATAATGCTTCATGGCCCTGCATTCTCTTAAATCGTATCAGTACATCCTGTAGTGTCTGATCCAATGCATGACCTAAATGCAGCTGCCCTGTTATATTAGGTGGAGGTAAAACAATAGAGTATGATTTTTTCTCAGGATTGACTTCAGCTCTAAAATAATCCTTCTCCATCCAATGCTGATAAATGCGATCTTCAAAATCCTTTGGATCATAGTTTTTCGGTAAATTGTTTAACATTTTCTTTTCCTCCTTAAAATCTTATAATTCTTAAGAATTCTAGTTTTTCAGGAACCTCGTTATAAAACAATAATACTGCTCCCATAATGGCTAACAAAAGACCACCAATCTTTAGTATCAAAATACCTTTGGTTGTAGTTACCTTAAAAATTTTACTAATGATACCAGTACCATATACCAAAACTGCACCTAATAGTACCAGCAACAAACCCATCTGAAACATATACATCACCCCTAGTATTCTCACAAAAAATTTAAAAAACCCTTCATCCTAATCATAAGGACGAAGGGTCTATTCGCGGTACCACCTTAATTCCTGTTGAATCATCAACAGGCTCTCATCAATCTAACGATTCTCCACCGTCTGCATCTACTACTACTTCAATGCAGAAGCTCCAAAGCTACCTTCGATAGCTATTGCCCTGAAAAACCTTGCAGCCATGGGTTTTTCTCTCTTAAAGGGATAGGTATCTACTCCTCTTCTTCACTGCTTTTGTCTATTTTATTATAAGTGAAATTATGTTTATTATAACCAATTAGTAGGATTTGTCAAGGGTTTTCTCCATATTATATTCCTTTACTGCCTTTAATCCTATCCTAAAATAGTGAACAAATGCATAAGCAGCTACAATAATTGCTAAATACACTAGATATCTTCCATAGGAAAATCCAAATGCTACTGATAAAATTGCTATATAGAATACTATCGTGGCTAATTTCCCATATCTATTGGCGGGTATTACAATTTTTTCTTTTTTGGTGTATAAGAATGCTCCACCAACGATAAGGCATACTTCTTTAATACCTACTATGATAATTACCCATATAGGCACTATATTTTTTATTGTAAAACAAATCAGGACTGTCAACTGCATAAGTTTATCTGCTAATGGATCCATCACCTGTCCCCATTTGGTTACTAAATTGTATTTTCTAGCAATATAACCATCTAATGCATCTGTAAAGCCTGCGAAAATGAAAATATAGGCTGAATATCTAAAATTATTATCCATAGGGGAAAAAAAGACGGCAACAAATATTGGAATCAAAAAAAATCTTATCACTGTGATTATATTGGGTAAATTCATATAGCACCTCTTTTCCTCATGGTCACTCATCATCGTCTAGGTCTTATGAGTTTTTTGTATTCAGCTTATTATATCACACTCATATAGAATATCAAAATACCTTCAACTCTCCTTATCACTTCCTAATTGTAGTAAATATTCACTATTTTACTACTTTAATAGAGTATCTTCTGTCAAGGTATTCTACAAGGTTTCTAATCATTTCTTCATATCCACCATTAAATACCTCCCATTGTCTTTTATAATTAGCATAGATTAGTCGTTTGGTATAGTTATACATAGGGATATCTTTATATACACACAGTCTTGATACCCTGCCGTTACCAGCATCTAAGCTGTTAGGGTTAATACCAAAATCCACCTCATCTCGATGAACTAGAGCATACCAATAAAAATTATCTATCTCACCTCTGATATAGCCGTATCTGTTTTTGCTGCTGCAAACCTTGATATTTAAAGACATATTCTCCCCTCCAATATACTATATTTAATTTTATGTGTATTCTTTACATCCTATACTTATTTTGTAATAGGGGTGAGGTATTTCTCTTATGGCTGCAACAAAGTTTTCTTAGTATATCACACATTTTTTGTGGATGAATATAATGAAACAGAGGCTGTTTTTTATTATAAATTGGAGGGATTTTTATGAAGCATCTAAAACTTACAAGTGTTATCATTGTTGTACTTATGATAGTTTCCTTGTCTTTATCAGGCTGTAGTGGTACTAAGTCAGGTCTAACAAAAATTACAGTAATGGAGGTTACACACTCAGTATTTTATGCTCCACAGTATGTAGCCATTACAGAGGGATTCTTTGAAGAAGAAGGGTTAGAAGTTGAACTGATTGATGGCCAAGGTGCCGATAAGGTTATGGCGGCTCTTCTCAGCGACCAGGTAGAAATTGGTTTTATGGGACCTGAGGCTTCTGTCTACGTATACAGTCAAGGCAAAGAGGACTATGCAGTTAATTTTGCTCAATTAACCCAAAGAGATGGTTCCTTTATCGTAGCAAGAGAACCTAACCCAAGCTTTACCTTTGAAGACCTAAGAGGAAAAGAGATACTAGGAGGTCGTAAGGGTGGTATGCCTAATATGACCCTAGAGTATGTTCTGAAAAATAATGACCTTATGCCAGGGGAGGATTTGAATGTAAGAACAGATGTGCAATTTGGTGTAATGGCAGGTGCTTTTGCTGCTGGTGAGGCGGACTATACTACATTATTTGAACCTACCGCTTCCATGATCGAAAAGGATGGTGTAGGCTATGTAGTGGCCTCCGTTGGTGAAGAAAGTGGATATATACCTTACACAGCTTACTCAGCTAAAGAAAGCTATTTAGAAGAAAATCCTGAAATTATTCAAAGCTTTACAAATGCCATTTATAAAGGAATGTTATGGGTTGCAGAAAATGATGCAGAAACAGTTGCTAAATCTCTACAGCCCCACTTCCCAGATGCTGATTTAGATATCCTTATCAACGTTGTTGAAAGATACCGTTCTATCGACGCTTGGACACCAAATCCAGTATTAACAGAGGAAGGGTTGGACAGATTACAGGATGTTATGACAGAGGCTGGGGAGTTAAGC
>NZ_FOHU01000033.1 GCF_900111615.1 Natronincola peptidivorans
ATCAGCCCAATCGCTACAGAAGAAGGCTTAAGATTCGCTATCCGTGAAGGTGGAAGAACTGTAGGTGCTGGAGTAGTTGCTTCTATTATTGAATAAGGTTAAACTAGACGAAGCTATTAAAGCCTAAGTCAGTAGCACAGTTACTATATACTTAAAGTAACCAAGAAGATAGAGGTCAGCAGTCTAAGGACTAGGGTCAGCCTAGTCCTTAGTACTTAATAATGAATACAATGCAAAATTCTTAAAGAAATGGGCATAATGAATATAGTTAAGATCTTTTATAAGAATTCCCTTGCTTAATAAGATTTTTTTCGTTGACATGAAAATCAAAATATGATAGATTTTATTAGGTAACGATTGTATAATGGAAGAAATCTATGCCTTATACTTATAAAAATAAATAGATCCTATAAGGGTTGTGCTCTACGGGAGGTGTAACCAGTGCGTGTAAAAATCACATTAGCATGTACAGAATGCAAGCAAAGAAATTATAACTCAACAAAAAACAAAAAAAATAATCCTGATCGTATGGAAATGAAAAAGTATTGCAAGTTTTGCAAGACCCATACAGCTCACAAAGAAACCAAATAATAAATTTTGGGAAAAGGATGTGAAGTCGCAATGACTACCCAAGCAAATACAAACGCTAGAAGTAAAAATCTTGGGAAATATTTTAAAGGAGTAAGGTCTGAACTAAAAAAAGTGAACTGGCCCAATAGAGCAGAATTAAAGAATCATACAGGAGTTGTTATAGTATCTTGTGTGTTGGCAACAATTTTACTATGGGCGTTAGATACATTTTTTGGTGCAGGATTAAATCTAATCATTAGATAAGAATGTTAGAACGCTTACTAAGTTTAAAAGGAGGGGAGAGTAATCTATCAGAAAGTAAGATAGGTGCTCCTTATACATGTCCCAAGATGCAAAATGGTATGTTGTTCATACTTATTCTGGTTATGAAAACAAAGTAAAAGTAAATATTGAAAAAATGGTTGTCAATAGAGGTATGGAAGACTTTATATTAGAAGTAAAAGTACCTACTGAAGAAAAAGTGGAAATAAAAAATGGCAAAAAGAAAATAAAAGAGACGAAACTATTTCCTGGTTATGTAATGATAAAAATGCAAATGACAGATGAAACCTGGTATATCGTCAGAAACACCCGAGGCGTTACTGGGTTTGTTGGACCTAGCTCTAAGCCTATTCCATTAACGGATGCAGAAATCAGGACGATGGGTGTAGAAGAAGTCCGTCATGAAATAAACATGAAGGTTGGCGATGCCGTCAGAGTGATCTCAGGACCATTTGAAAGCTTTATAGGTACGATTGAACATGTAAATCTAGAGAAAGAAACCTTTAAAGTTCTTATTTCAATGTTCGGAAGAGAGACACCTGTAGAACTAGAGTTTTCACAGGTTGAACAAATGTAATAATAAAAACAACCTTGAAGCATTAGCACCACAAGGGTAAGGAGGTGGAAAACATGGCAAAAAAAGTAGTAGGTCAAATTAAACTACAAATACCTGCAGGTAAAGCGACCCCGGCACCACCGGTTGGACCAGCTCTAGGACAACATGGTGTGAATATTATGGGTTTCTGTAAAGAGTTTAATGCAAAGACTGCTGATCAAGCTGGATTAATAATCCCAGTTGTTATTTCTGTATATCAAGATAGATCCTTTACTTTTATCACAAAGACACCACCAGCTGCAGTATTAATCAAAAAAGCAGTGGGAATTGACAAGGCATCTGGGGAACCAAACAAGAAAAAAGTAGCTAAAATTTCTAGAGACAAGCTAAAAGAAATAGCTGAACTTAAAATGCCTGATCTAAACGCTAATACTGTAGAAGCAGCAATGGAAATGATCGCTGGAACTGCAAGAAGTATGGGTATAGAAGTAGAAGCTTAAACAATCAGTGGGAGGTTCTCACAAATAACCGATAATACCACAAGGAGGAAGTAAAATGCCAAAAAGAGGTAAAAAATATCAAGAAGCTAGTAAGTTAATTGATAGAACAAAATTTTATGATTTGCAAGAAGGAATAGAATTAGTAAAAAAAGCGTCAACAGCTAAGTTTGACGAAACGGTTGAACTGCATGTAAAGCTAGGAGTAGACTCTAGACATGCGGATCAACAAGTTAGAGGAGCAATTGTTTTGCCTCATGGTACAGGCAAAGAAGTGAAGGTACTTGTATTTGCAAAAGGTGAAAAAGCTGCTGAAGCAGAAAAAGCTGGCGCAGATTATGTAGGAGCAGATGATTTGGTAGCAAAAATCCAAGGTGAGAACTGGTTTGATTTTGATGTTGTAGTAGCTACACCTGACATGATGGGTGTGGTAGGTAGATTAGGTAGAGTTTTAGGGCCAAAAGGATTAATGCCAAATCCAAAGTCAGGAACAGTTACATTTGACTTAGAAAGAGCAGTAAAGGAAATTAAAGCAGGTAAGGTTGAATATCGATTAGATAAAACCAATATTATTCATGTGCCAATCGGAAAAATTTCCTTTGAAGAAGAAAAATTAGTGGATAATTTAAAAACAATATTAGGAGCTATCGTAAAAGCAAAGCCTGCAGCTGCTAAGGGACAATACCTAAAAAGTGTTGCTATAACCAGCACAATGGGGCCGAGTGTAAAGTTAAGTCCTAATAAAATCACTGAATAAAATTCATTATAAGTATTGACATAAATCAGAACTACTGATAGAATTATACACGCTGTTAAAATGAATATTTGCCGTAGACAGTAGGTGCACTGCTTAATATCCTACCGAGGTTTTGTATAAATAAAACTTACAATTGTAAACACATTAAGTGTTTTCTGTATAGTTGAAGTTAACAAAGACCTCTTGTCTATTGATGAAGAGGTCTTTTTAATATATCGGTGGAAGTAAATACAGTGCCTATAAATGTAAAGGAGGTGGACATCCGGATGTCAAAGGCTGTTGAAATGAAAAAAGAGGTTGTAGCAGAAATTACTGAGAAATTTCAAAACTCTACAGCGGCAGTTGTGGTTCACTATAGAGGTTTAAAAGTAGAGGAAGTTACAGAGCTAAGAAATAAATTTAGAGAAGCAGGGGTTGAATATAAAGTATATAAAAATACTTTAACTAGAAGAGCTGCTGAAAATGCTGGGATGGAAGAATTAGTGAAGGAATTGGTAGGACCAAATGCCATAGCTTTTAGCTATGACGATCCTATCGCTCCAGCAAAAATTGCTAACGAATTCGCAAAGACCCATAAAAAATTAGAATTAAAAGTAGGCGTAGTTGAGGGAACTTTTTACAACGAAGATAAGCTTAAAGAGCTTGCTGATGTACCTGCAAGAGAAGTTCTTATCGCTAAGCTTCTTGGTAGCTTAAAAGCTCCAATTTCCAATTTTGCATACTTAGTTCAAGCAATTGCGGATAAAAAAGCAGAAGAAGAAGCGTAAATCTATAAACACATTTTAAAAATATTATAAAAAAAATTCGGAGGTGCTTAAAAATGACAATCGAGCAAATTTTAGAAGCGATTGAAAATATGAAG
The DNA here is from genome assembly GCF_900111615.1 of Natronincola peptidivorans. Classification (GTDB taxonomy): domain Bacteria; phylum Bacillota; class Clostridia; order Peptostreptococcales; family Natronincolaceae; genus Natronincola_A; species Natronincola_A peptidivorans. Next base: position 3,525 of record NZ_FOHU01000033.1, read on the forward strand.
GTATTAGAGTTAAATGAGTTAGTTAAAGCTGCAGAAGAAAAGTTTGGAGTATCAGCAGCAGCCCCAGTAGTAGTAGGTGGAGCAGCAGCAGGTGGAGCAGCAGAAGAAGAGAAGACAGAATTCGACGTAATCTTAAACAATGCTGGTTCTTCTAAGATTGGTGTTATCAAAGTAGTTAGAGAAATCACTGGATTAGGATTAAAAGAAGCTAAAGAAGTAGTAGATAATGCTCCAAAAGCTATTAAAGAAGGTGTAGCTAAAGACGAAGCTGATGCAATCAAAGCTAAGCTAGAAGAAGCTGGAGCATCAGTAGAAGTAAAATAAGTTTTATTCTTTTATCAATTATAAAAAGGGACTTCAATTATTGAAGTACCTTTTTATAATAAATAGGACATTGTGTCGATTTTTTATAAAAAGATGGCTTCATAACTTTAACAATGGATTTCAACAAAGCCCATATATGATTATTTTTCAATCCAGTAGGCTTTGTTATATATTTTTTTGTTGAGTAACAACAGTTAAGGTTAAGGTTGAGGATAAGAAATAAGAATGTGCTTGGCCTCAACCTTAATCTTAACAGATTTCAAAACACAAAAAATAGAAATAAAAGTAAATATTGACAAAACTTAAAACGTTGTGATAGAATTATATATTGCAGTAATGTATTTAATTGTAAAAATTGTATAAAAACACAAATGTATGTCAATAGTATTATATAGTGAAATGTTAAAAAAAGTCAAAATGCGCTTTTTCTGCTTTTGACTTAATGGATAAAACTGTTTTTTGCATCAAATGCTATGCTTAATTGTATTATTTACTTTTATTACAAGGAGTGAATATTAATATGCCACATCCTGTCGAAGTTGGTAAAAAAGTTAGAATGAGCTATTCTCAAATCAACGAAGTTATTGACGTGCCTAATCTCATCGAGCTTCAGAAGGAGTCTTATCAATGGTTTCTAGAAGAAGGTCTAAAAGAAGTATTCAATGATATTTCCCCAATAGAAGATTACACTGGCAATCTAATTTTAGAATTTGTAGATTACTCATTAGACGAAAACGCTAAGTATGATGTTGGAGAGTCAAAAGAAAGGGATGTTACCTATGCAGCCCCTTTAAAAGTAAAGGTTAGACTGATCAACAAAGAAACTGGGGAAGTAAAAGAGCAAGAAGTATTTATGGGAGATTTCCCTATCATGACAGACACTGGTACCTTTATTATTAATGGTGCCGAAAGGGTTATTGTCAGCCAGCTAGTACGTTCTCCTGGTGTATATTACAACAGAGAATTCGACAAAACTGGTAAACCACTTTTTTCAGCAACGGTGATTCCTAATAGGGGTGCATGGTTAGAATATGAAACAGATTCTAATGATATCATTTCTGTTAGAATAGATCGTACCCGTAAACAACCAGTTACCGTGCTGCTAAGAGCCTTGGGTTATGGAAGTGACCAACAAATTAAAGATTTGCTTGGAGAAGATGAAAGACTTTTAGCTACACTAGATAAAGACAATACGAAAAACACTGATGAGGCGTTATTGGAAATCTACAAGAGACTACGACCTGGTGAACCACCAACTGTTGAGAGTGCCACATCGTTGTTAAATTCTTTATTTTTTGATCCGAAAAGATATGATTTAGCCAAAGTAGGAAGATATAAGTTAAACAAAAAACTTTCTCTAGCTAACAGAATCTTAAACAAAAAAGCCGCAGAGAACATTGTTGATCCAAGGACTGGTGAAATTCTTGCGGAGGAAGGACAAAAAATAGATAGGGAGATTTCTTTGTCCATTGAAAATGCTGGGGTTAATGAAGTTTTGATCCAAGGAGAAGAACAGAATACAACCAAAGTATTAGGGAATCATTTTGTTGATATAAGACAGCATGTGACTTTCAATATAGATGATCTCAAGATAAAAGCAAAGGTATATTACCCATTACTAAAAGAAATACTAGATACATTTAAGACTGAAGAAGAAATAAAAGAAGCGATAAAAGAAAGAAGAAGAGAATTAATACCTAAGCATGTTATTATCGCAGATATTATTGCATCTATTAATTACATTTTCAATCTAGTTCATGATACAGGAAACATTGATGATATAGATCACCTAGGAAATAGGAGACTACGTTCAGTTGGTGAGCTTCTACAAAATCAATTTAGAATAGGCTTGTCACGGATGGAGAGAGTTGTTAAAGAAAGAATGACAATTCAAGACGTCGAATTAGTTACGCCTCAAGCCTTGATCAATATACGTCCTGTGGCTGCATCCATTAAAGAGTTTTTTGGTAGCTCTCAGTTATCTCAATTTATGGACCAAACCAATCCTCTAGCAGAGTTAACTCATAAACGCCGACTTTCTGCCCTTGGACCAGGCGGTCTTTCTAGAGAACGAGCAGGCTTTGAGGTGAGGGACGTTCATCATTCTCATTATGGTAGAATGTGTCCAATAGAAACTCCTGAAGGGCCTAATATTGGACTGATTAACTCTCTAAGTTCCTACGCTAGAGTAAATGAGTATGGCTTTATTGAAGCGCCTTATAGAAAAGTAGACAGAAAGAGAATGGTTGTTACCAGTGATATAGAATACCTAACAGCGGATGAAGAAGATTTATTTATCATTGCTCAGGCCAATGAACCACTAGACGAAGAGGGGAAATTTGCCAACAAAAGAGTAACTGTTAGAACAAAGTTTGGTGGAATAGATGTTGTACCATATAATGAAGTAGACTATATGGACGTATCACCAAAGCAGGTGGTTTCTGTAGCTACCGCTATGATTCCTTTTCTTGAGAATGATGATGCTAACCGTGCGTTAATGGGGTCCAACATGCAGAGACAAGCGGTGCCATTAATGATTACCGATGCACCTATAATAGGTACAGGAATGGAGTATAAAGCGGCAAAGGATTCAGGCGTGGTTGTGACAGCAAAACATGCTGGAGTTGTTGATAGAGTTAGTGCCAATGAAGTCATCATTAAAAGAGAAGATGGTCAAAAAGATAGATATAAATTATTGAAATTTAAACGTTCAAATCAGGGAACTTGCATTAATCAAAAACCTATTGTAAGTAAAGGTGAAATGATAGCAGCAGGAGAAGTTATTGCTGATGGACCGTCTACTGATGAAGGAGAAATTGCTTTAGGTAGAAATTGTCTTGTAGGATTTATGACTTGGGAAGGATATAATTACGAGGATGCTATTCTTATCAATGAAAAACTAGTAGAAGAAGATGCATTGACCTCCATTCATATTGAAGAATATGAAGCGGATGCTAGAGATACAAAGTTAGGACCTGAAGAAATCACTCGCGACATACCAAATGTTGGAGAGGATGCATTGAAGGACCTAGACGAGAGAGGCGTTATTCGTATAGGAGCAGAAGTGCAATCAGGAGATATATTAGTTGGAAAAGTGACTCCAAAAGGAGAAACAGAATTAACAGCTGAAGAAAGACTACTAAGAGCTATTTTCGGAGAAAAAGCTAGAGAGGTTAGAGATACATCCTTGAAGGTTCCGCATGGCGAATCCGGGATTATAGTAGACATAAAAGTATTTACCAGAGAAAACGGAGATGAACTGCCACCAGGAGTGAATGAATTGGTGAGAGTTTATATCGCCAAAAAGAGAAAAATAAACGTAGGTGACAAAATGGCTGGCCGACATGGGAACAAAGGCGTTATCTCTAGAGTTCTTCCTCAAGAGGATATGCCATTCCTAGAGGATGGGACACCTTTAGAGATTGTATTGAACCCATTAGGTGTGCCATCTCGTATGAATATAGGCCAGGTCCTGGAGGTGCATTTAGGCTTAGCAGCAAAAATGCTAGGCTGGAAGGTTGCTACACCAGTATTTGACGGCGCTAATGAGATAGACATCATGGATGCTCTAGAGGAGGCTGGCTATCCTAGAAGCGGAAAGTTAACCCTGTATGATGGAAGAACAGGAGATGCTTTTGACAATCCAGTTACTGTAGGATATATGTATATGCTGAAACTACATCATTTAGTAGATGACAAAATCCATGCTAGAAGCACTGGCCCTTACTCTTTGGTTACACAGCAGCCATTAGGAGGAAAAGCTCAATTTGGTGGACAACGTTTTGGAGAGATGGAGGTTTGGGCATTAGAGGCTTATGGTGCTGCTCATACCCTACAAGAGATTCTCACTGTAAAATCTGATGATGTTGTAGGTCGTGTTAAAACCTATGAATGCATTGTGAAGGGTGAAAACATACCAGAACCAGGAGTGCCTGAGTCCTTCAAGGTATTGATTAAAGAGTTACAGAGTTTATGTCTTAATGTAAAAGTGTTACTGGAGGAAGATAAAGAGATCGAAATCAAGGAGTCAGTAGATGATGATGCTAGTGAACTAGGTATGGAAGGCGGAGATTTTCCTTATCCCTCCAAAGAGGATGACGAAGATGCTGATACCACTGAAGAAGCTGATGCAGATCAAGAAGAAGAGATAGAGTTAGATGAAGATTATATTATAGAAAATGAAGAGCAATTTCACAAAGCTGGATTTAAAGATGAATACTTAGATGACGACGATGATAAATATGACAGCTATGATGATTAGAAAAAAATAATTGAATAATAGAAAGTATATTATAGTTATTAGACTATAGAGAAGGGAGAGAAACTCCTTGTACGAATTAAATAATTTTGAATCTATTAAGATTTCTCTGGCATCCCCTGAAAAAATTAGACAGTGGTCAAAGGGAGAAGTAAAAAAACCTGAAACCATTAACTACAGGACCTTAAAACCTGAAAAAGAAGGTTTGTTCTGCGAAAAGATTTTTGGACCTACGAAGGATTGGGAATGTCATTGCGGGAAATATAAACGTGTACGATACAAAGGGGTTGTTTGTGATCGTTGCGGAGTAGAAGTAACAAAATCTAAAGTAAGAAGAGAAAGAATGGGACACATAGAGCTGGCTGCCTCAGTATCGCACATTTGGTATTTTAAAGGGATACCTAGCAGAATGGGGCTACTTTTAGACATGTCCCCAAGATCCTTAGAAAAAGTTCTTTATTTTGCAGCGTATATTGTGGTTGAACCTGGAGAAACGCCATTAACAGAAAAACAAATATTAACTGAAAAAGAATATAGCGAAGCTTTAGAAAAATATGGATACAGCTTTAAAGCTGCCATGGGAGCAGAAGCTATTAAAGAAATACTTTCTACGATTAATCTTGAAGAATTATCAAAGGAAATGAAACACAAGCTAAAGGAAAGTACTGGGCAAAAAAGAGTAAGGACTATTAGAAGGCTAGAAGTTATAGAAGCTTTTAGACAATCCGGGAATAAACCCGAGTGGATGATTCTAGATGTAGTTCCTGTTATACCACCAGACTTGAGACCCATGGTACAGTTAGATGGCGGAAGATTTGCTACTTCAGATCTAAATGATTTGTATAGAAGAGTGATTAATCGAAACAATCGTTTAAAAAGATTGTTGGATTTAGGAGCCCCAGATATTATTGTTAGAAATGAAAAAAGAATGCTCCAAGAGGCGGTAGATGCCTTAATTGATAATGGCAGAAGAGGTAAACCTGTAACAGGACCTGGAAACAGACCACTAAAATCACTTTCAGATATGTTAAAGGGAAAACAGGGGCGTTTTAGACAAAATCTTTTAGGAAAACGTGTAGATTATTCAGGCCGCTCCGTTATCGTAGTAGGCCCTGAGCTAAAGTTTTATCAATGCGGCTTACCCAAAAAGATGGCTTTAGAGCTATTTAAGCCTTTTGTAATGAAAAAATTAGTAGAGAACAATTTTGCGCATAATATAAAAAGCGCTAAAAGAATGGTAGAAAAGGTGAAACCAGAAGTTTGGGATGTGTTAGAGGAAGTCATTAAAGAGCATCCGGTACTTCTAAATAGAGCACCTACCTTGCATAGATTAGGGATTCAAGCCTTTGAACCAGTTCTAGTGGAAGGAAAAGCAATAAAATTGCATCCACTAGTATGTACAGCGTATAATGCTGACTTTGACGGTGACCAAATGGCAGTACATGTACCATTATCCGTAGAAGCTCAGGCTGAAGCTAGATTTTTAATGCTGTCTCCTAATAACATTTTAGCACCAAAGGATGGGCAGCCGATTACTACGCCTACGCAGGATATGGTGTTAGGTAGTTACTATCTTACCATCGAAGTGGAAGGAGTTAAAGGTGAGGGCATGGTCTTCAAAGATTTTGAAGAGATGCTTATGGCTTATGATACAGGTGTGGTAGATCTACATGCTAGAGTAAAGGTTAGAATGAAGTTAAACAAAGAAGATACAGGTCGACTAATTGAAAGCACAGTTGGTAGATTTATCTTCAATGAAAAGATACCTCAGGACCTAGGCTTTGTAGATCGTACAAAGGATTTATATTCCCTGGAAGTTGATTTTCTATGCGACAAATCAGCTTTAGGTAAAGTAATAGGAAAGTGCTTTAGAAAGCATGGCAATACTGAGACTGCTATTATGCTTGACTATGTAAAGCAAATGGGCTTTAAGTATTCAACAAAGGGTGCTGTTACCATAGGGATAGCAGATATGGAAGTACCGGATGAAAAGATTCAGCTGATTTCTGAAGCGGAGGAAAAGGTTGATAAATATGAAAAAGCTTTTAGAAGAGGTCTTATTTCTGATGAAGAAAGATATGAAAAGGTTATTGAAACCTGGACTGAGACTACAGAAAAAGTAACAGATGCATTGATGAACAATTTAGACAGATTAAATAACGTATTTATTATGGCCCACTCCGGAGTGAGAGGTAGCAAAAACCAGATTAGACAGCTAGGAGGAATGCGGGGATTAATGGCTAATGCTACTGGCCATACAGTAGAAATGCCAATCAAATCTAACTTCCGAGAAGGGTTAACTGTATTAGAGTACTTTATTTCTACCCATGGAGCTAGAAAAGGGTTAGCAGATACAGCTCTTAGAACCGCTGACTCAGGATATCTGACAAGACGTCTGGTGGATGTCAGTCAGGATGTAATTATTCGAGAACTAGATTGTGGTACAGAAGTAGGAGCTACTGTAGCTGCTTTTAAGGATGGCAATGAGGTAATCGAAGAATTATATGATAGATTAGTAGGCAGACATGCATTAGAAGATATCTTGCACCCAGAAACTGGTGAAGTAATGGTAGCTAAAAATCAAAGCATTTTAGAAGAAGAAGCTGAAAGAATTATTGCAGCAGGGATGGAAAAAATAAAGATTCGAACAATATTAAACTGCAAAACAAGACATGGAGTCTGTGCTACTTGCTATGGTAGGAACTTAGCAACTGGAGGCCCTGTTCAAGTGGGAGAAGCTGTAGGGATTATAGCAGCTCAATCCATTGGAGAACCTGGAACACAGCTTACCATGAGAACCTTCCATACTGGTGGAGTTGCTGGTGCTGATATCACTCAAGGTTTACCGAGGGTTGAAGAATTGTTTGAAGCAAGAAAACCAAAAGGATTAGCAATCATCAGTGAAATAGGCGGGACTGTTGAAGTAGTAGAGTCTAGAAAAAAACGAGAAGTTATTGTAAGGGATGAAACTGAAGAAAAGAAATATGAAATCCCATACAGCTCAAGAGTAAAAGTTAAGCAAGGTCAAACTATTGAAGCAGGGGACGAGATTACTGAGGGCTCTATTAACCCCCATGATATCTTAAAAATAAAAGGTGTAGAAGGGGTAGAAAACTACATCATTAAAGAAGTGCAAAGGGTTTATCGTATGCAAGGTGTTGATATCAATGACAAGCATATCGAGGTAATTGTAAGACAAATGATTAGTAAAGCAAAGGTTGAAGATGCTGGAGACACTGATTTACTACCGGGAGCTTTAGAAAGTATCTTTACATTAAAGGAAGTGAATGAAAAAGCTAAAGCGGAAGACCTCAAGGAAGCAAGTTATATCGTGACATTATTAGGTATTACAAAAGCATCCTTGGCAACAGAATCCTTCCTGTCAGCTGCTTCCTTCCAGGAGACAACTAGAGTTCTAACAGAGGCGGCCATCAAAGGCAAAGAAGATTACCTTATTGGCCTAAAAGAGAATGTAATTATTGGAAAATTGATTCCTGCTGGAACAGGAATGAAAAAGTATAAAAATATAGCTCTAAATACAGAAGATGAAATTGAAGAAAACATCCTAGAAGACGAAGTGGAATAGAACATAGAAAAATCATTAATAGATGTTAACAAAGAAGTAGTTGACACTATTATTAACAAGTGTTAGAATATTAAAGTGCGTTATACACAAGGGTGTATAATAATAGAAAATGCTTAAAAAGTTGACCTTTTTTATGACGAAGTTATAGCTGGGAGATTGTCCAATCTCCCAGACCTTTAAAAAGGGAGGATGCTTTTATGTTAGAGGCTTTGCAACAAACGAACAAAGTTATTGGTGTTAAACAAACCAATAAGGCATTGAATCAAGATAAAGTAAAGACCCTATATTTAGCCCAGGATGCAGAAGCATTTTTACTTGAAAAGCTAAAGGATGCTGCGAATAAAAAAGAGGTAGAAATCCTTTATGTTGATTCTATGAAAAAACTTGGAAAAGCCTGTGGAATTGATGTTAGTGCAGCAGCTGCAGCAATCCTGAAGTAACTAACAAATTATTACTAACTTAGGCAAAGACATTTTATCTCGCAATAGATAGGTGTTTTTCTATGTTTAAAGCTTTTCACTGGAGGGAGGTGCAAAAGATGCCAACAATTAGCCAATTAGTACGAAAAGGTAGAAAAGAAGTTGAAGAGAAATCAACAGCTCCTGCGCTACAAAAAGGTTTCAACTCCTTAAGAAGAACAGCTACTGATAAGAGCTCGCCACAAAAAAGAGGAGTATGTACTTCTGTTAAAACCGTTACACCAAAAAAGCCTAACTCAGCTTTAAGAAAAGTAGCTAGGGTAAGACTTACAAATGGTATCGAGGTAACAGCTTATATTCCAGGAATTGGTCATAACCTTCAAGAACATAGTGTTGTTTTAATCAGAGGTGGAAGGGTAAAAGACTTACCAGGGGTTAGATACCACATTGTAAGAGGAACACTAGATACAGCTGGTGTAGTGAACAGAATGCAAGCAAGATCAAAATATGGTGCCAAGAGACCTAAGAAAAAATAGAGGACGTCGGAGCGAGTATGTATATAATACATTGTAAAAACGCACGACGACAATCTGATAATTGGTTGTCGAGTACCGATGAACAATTTTATTCATTGAGGAGGGAAGAAAAGTGCCAAGAAAAGGAAATGTTCCAAAAAGAGAAGTGTTACCAGATCCTATGTATGGAAGCAAGGTTGTTACAAAACTAATCAATGGCATTATGTTAGATGGTAAAAAAGGAACTGCGCAAGCAATTGTGTACAATGCTTTTGATATAATCAAAGACAAAACAGGTGAAGAAGCACTTGAGGTTTTTGAAAAGGCTATGAACAACATCATGCCAATCTTGGAAGTAAAGGCAAGACGTGTGGGTGGTGCAAACTACCAGGTACCAATTGAGGTAAGAGCAGAGAGAAGAGAAACTCTGGGCATTAGATGGTTAGTTGGTTACACAAGAAAAAGAGGCGAGAAAAGAATGGAAGAAAAGCTAGCCAAAGAAATTATGGATGCTGCTAATAATACTGGTGCATCTGTTAAGAAAAGAGAAGATACACATAAAATGGCTGAAGCAAACAAAGCATTTGCACATTACAGATGGTAATCATGTGTTTAAAATAGTAGTTTTTGGTTATGCTAATGTAAGTTAGCTATCAAAAAACAACGTAAATGTTTTCGTTTCCTATGGAAGGAGGAGGACAGTGGCAAGGCAGTTTCCACTAGAAAAAACAAGAAATATAGGCATTATGGCCCATATCGATGCTGGTAAAACAACAACTACAGAGAGAATATTGTTTTACGCTGGCAGAATAAGAAAATTAGGTGAAACCCATGAGGGTGCATCACAAATGGATTGGATGGAGCAAGAAAAAGAAAGAGGTATCACTATTACTTCAGCAGCAACCACCTGTCAATGGGAAGATCATAGAATCAACATCATAGACACACCAGGACACGTGGACTTCACTGTTGAGGTGGAAAGATCATTAAGAGTACTGGATGGTTCTGTAGCTGTATTTTGTGCCAAAGGTGGGGTTGAACCTCAATCCGAGACTGTTTGGAGACAGGCAGATAAATATAAAGTACCAAGAATGGCTTTTGTAAACAAAATGGATATTTTAGGTGCTGATTTCTTTCAAGGCATTAAAATGATGAAGGAAAGATTAGGCGCTAATGCTATACCTATTCAATTACCAATAGGTGCTGAAGACAAATTTAAAGGAATTATTGACTTAGTAAAAATGAATGCTGTTATGTACAAGGATGATCTTGGCCAAGATTTTGAAATGGTTGATATTCCTGAAGAAATGCAAGATGTAGCAAATGAATATAGAGAAATACTTGTAGAGGCAGTAGCAGAAACAGACGAAGAGCTAATGATGCGATATCTTGAAGGTGAAGAAATAACTGAAGAAGAAATTGTAGCTGGTATTAGAAGAGGTACAATTGCTACCCAAATGACACCTGTGTTATGTGGATCTTCCTATAAAAACAAAGGGGTACAACGGTTATTGGATGCTATTATAGCTTATATGCCTTCACCACTAGATATCCCTGCTATCAAAGGTGTGTCTGCTGATACTGAAGAAGAAATAGAAAGACATGCAGACGACAGTGAACCTTTTGCAGCCTTAGCCTTTAAGATTATGGCAGACCCATATGTAGGCAAACTAGCTTTTTTTAGAGTTTACTCGGGAAAGCTTGAGTCTGGTTCTTATATCCTAAACTCAACAAAGGGTAAAAAGGAAAGAATCGGTCGTATTCTACAAATGCATGCAAATACAAGAGAAGAAATCACAGAAGTTTATGCTGGTGATATTGCAGCAGCTGTAGGACTGAAAGATACAACTACTGGTGACACATTATGTGACCCTAATCATGTTGTTGTCCTAGAGTCGATGGAATTCCCAGAGCCAGTTATTTCTGTAGCTATTGAACCAAAAACAAAAGCTGGTCAAGAAAAAATGAGTATTGCACTACAAAAGCTTGCTGAAGAGGATCCAACCTTTAGAACCTATACAGATGAAGAGACAGGGCAAACCATTATCGAAGGTATGGGAGAGCTCCATCTTGAAATCATTGTAGATAGAATGATGAGGGAATTTAAGGTAGAAGCAAATGTAGGTAAACCTCAGGTTGCTTATAAAGAGACGATTACTCAAGCGGTTGATATTGAAGGGAAATATGCACGTCAGTCTGGTGGACGTGGACAATATGGTCATGTAAAAATTCGACTTATACCACAGGAGCCTGGACAAGGATATGCCTTTGACAACAAAATTGTTGGGGGAGCCATACCTAAAGAGTATATTCCTGCTGTTGATGCCGGTATCCAAGAAGCAATGAAAAATGGCATATTAGCTGGGTATGAAGCAGTTGACATGAAAGTAGAGTTATATGATGGCTCCTATCATGAAGTAGACTCTTCAGAAATGGCCTTTAAGATTGCTGGTTCTATGGCCTTTAAAGATGGTATGAAAAAAGGTAAACCTGCACTTTTAGAACCATATATGAAGGTGGAAGTAGTAACCCCTGAAGAATATATGGGTGATGTGATGGGTGACTTAAACTCTAGACGTGGTAAAATCCAAGGAATGGAACCAAGAACAGGTGGAGCACAAGTTATTAAGTGTCATGTTCCATTATCAGAGATGTTTGGATATGCTACAGATCTACGTTCAAAATCACAGGGCCGAGCCAACTACTCTATGCATTTTAGTCATTACGAACAAGTGCCTACTAGTGTAGCAGAAAAAATAATTGCAGGAAAACAATAACAATTATTCTTGGATGGTAGATACAAAACAAGTTATCTGCTATCCAAAACCTTTAAACAAAGCAACTTTAATATAGTGTATTTACTATAAAATAAAAGTGAATCTACTTAAATACTTTAAAAACAAGGAGGAGAAGAAAATGGCAAAAGCAAAATTTGAAAGAAATAAGCCCCATGTAAACATCGGGACAATAGGACATGTTGACCATGGG
>NZ_FOHU01000039.1 GCF_900111615.1 Natronincola peptidivorans
GAGGATTTCAATATACGTCTAAGCAATTTAAGAAGAAACTAGATGAAGCTAAAATAACCCAGAGTATGTCTAGGGTTGGAAAGTGCATCGATAATGGTCCGATGGAAGGATTCTTTGGAATAATAAAATGCGAAAAGTATTATTTAAAAAGCTATAAAACTTTTGAAGAGTTAAATGATGCTATTAACGAGTACATGTATTTCTATAATTATGAGAGATTACAAGAAAAATTAAACGACCAGAGCCCAATGGAATATAGGCGTCTAGTCGCTTAATTGTGTTTTTATTATTTCCACTGTCTACTTGACAGGGGGCAGTTCAGCTCTTAAGGGGCTGGGGGTTTCTTTTTTGGCTTGCGGTGGCAAAGGATGGTGGCAATTGGCACCTGGGGGTTTCTTTTTGGGATGGCTACCTGTCTAAAGAAGTAGATACCGTAAGCGTCAAATAATGGACACCTTTTAATCAGTTTAGTAATAGTAGAAAATGCATCTCATAGGAGGTGCATTTTTTTATGAACTATGCAAAGAACAGAGAGTTATGGGAACAACGAGTTGATGATTTTAAACGTAGTTGTCTAACTCAAGATGTCTGGTGTGTGACAGACGAGAGGGGACAGGGACTTGTCTGGTAGCAAACATTGCGATACGATTTTTCTGAGGCAGTATAATATGCTAAGGCAAATACAGAAAAATAAATTAGAAGTAAATTTAGGCTCTAGAAAACAAGTGGATAGGTACATTATGTTGTTGGTAGGTGGAACCAATTCCAAGAACAGCAAGAAAAAAAGTAAAAGTAGCATATATCATATAATGATAAGAGGGATTAACCGACAAGATATTTTGAAGACGATAATGATAGACAAAATCGAGTAGTTATACAGAATATCTTACAGATAGCCAAGTACTAGATATTAAGTTTGTATTAGGAATTTTCTCTCAGGATAAAACCGTGCCTATTAAGGTACCTGTCCCTGTGTGTCTTTTGCAAAAGGACTATTTTAAGATAGTCATTTCATGACAAAAAAACGTCGATTCATGCAAGGGACATTTTTTTATAGATAAATTTGATAGGATAGTAATAGGAATTATTAATATCAAAATATAATCTAAAGGAGAATGTGGACTATGAAAAAAATATTTTTACTTATTATGGTGATGGTTATGTTGTTTACCCTTGTTGCCTGTGGTGGACCTGATAACAGTAAAAACAATGCCCTAATGCAGGCAAAAGTTGACGAAGCAGACAAATTAGCTGATGATCTTTTTAACCTGTATAAGGATAATGGATTATTAGAGGGTGAATATGCGGCAGAGTTTCAGGCAATTGTTGATGCAGTAACAGCGAGTATAAACGATATAAAAACGACACATCAAGATTTTCTTGATCAGGGTGGGTATACCGATAAAGATACTGTGGAACTGGCAGAAGTCATGAACACGCTAATTGCCGCTACCAAAGAGGCAATCGCAGAAACAAAGGCAGAACTAAAGGCAGAAGAAGATGCCGTAGCATTGACAGGTAAAGCAGTCGGAATTTTAGCTCTAACAGAAATGCACGACGAATTGGTTGATATCGTAAATGAAACATCATATACAGCCTTCGTAAATGGCTGGGAAAATGATGAGGAGCTCAATTCAGAGCTAGAGGCAGTACTTGAGTTTTTAGAAATTGTTAGCGGCGACCTAACAATTCCCGACAGCATGGATGAAGAGTATATTGATATGCTTATCACTATGATTGATGAATTGATTACAGTATGGCATGAGTATTTGATCATCGTTTCAGAACCTTATACAACAAATTAGAAGTGAAAAAAATAGGGTTTGTTTATATAATCAGAGCAAAACTAAATAATTAAAAATAGAATTGGAGGAAAACTTATACTTTATTTAATTACGTTTGGAATCATTATTGTAGTACTTATTTTTTGGATAATTTCAGTGCAGCGTTCCTTTGTGGTATTGGATGAAAACATTAGTAATGCTATGTCACAAATTGGTGTTCAGCTATCTTCACGATGGGATGCCCTAACTTCCCTTTTGGATTTAACCAAAGGGTATGCCGCTCACGAATACAAAACTATAACAGATACCATTAAAGCAAGACGCTCTATTACAAAAGATTCTTCCCCGGACGAAGTGAAAAAACAGGAAAATATGATTATAGAGGCTATGGGAAAAATTATGGCGGTGGCAGAAAATTATCCTGATTTAAAGGCTGATCAGACCTACATAAAAACAATGGATGCTGTCAATCAATATGAAAACATGGTGCGTACCAGCAGGCTGATTTACAATGATAGTGTGACAAAGTTAAATCGTGCCATTCGTATGTTCCCTGCATCGATGATTGCAGGTGCTCTTGGCTTTTCAAAGGGTGCTTATTTAGAGGCAGTGGACGAAAAAGCAACGATGCCAAATATGAAGTAAATGACAGTGAAAAATGGAGGTAGTCTATGGTAAAAAAATTTATTTCTACTATATTTTGTGTATTTTTGTTTCTTGCTTTAATGACCCAAGGCGCCTTGGCAGTAAACAATGTATCTGACATTAATGTTGATGTTGTCATTTATGAGGATGGCTCTGCATATATCACCCAAACATGGAACTGCAATTTTAATGAAGGCACAGAGGGCTATATTCCTATAGAAAATTTAAATGGAATGAGCATATCCGAGTTTCTTGTTTCAGATGAAAGTGGCGTCTATACTTACATTGAAGACTGGGATGTAGAAGCCGGCTTTGATGAAAAAGCAGGAAAATACGGCATGGTAAAAACCAATAAGGGCTATGAACTTTGCTGGGGAATTAGTGAATATGGTGAAAAACGCTATGCCATTGAGTACAAAATAAATAATCTTGTTGGTGGGTATGAGGATTTTGACGGTTTTAATTTCCAGTTTATCAATTCTGGAATGGGAACACTGCCCACGGATGTAACGGTGAAAATCACAATGCATAATGGAATAAAACTAGATGAAAATAATGGCGGAATATGGGCTTTTGGCTTTGATGGGGAAATCAATTTTGAAAATGGTAATGTGGTAGCTTATACAAAAAAACCCTTGTCCTCTGGTACTGATAGCGTAATTATTATGTTACAGCTCAACAAAGGTTTGATTAATCCCACAAGAGTGGTGAACAAGTCATTTGAATCTGTAAAAGCACAGGCATTTAAGGGTAGTGATTACGATTATGGCACAGGGACGGGTGAAAATTCTTCTGAACTGCCTCAGGAGGCGCCTAGTTTTTTTGAGTTGGTTTTGGGAATGGTGATTGCTGTTTTTCCTTTCGCTATTATTATCTATTTTGTGAGACGAATAAGGAGACCCAAAAAGAAAATACGCACCCTTTATAAAAATGCAGATTATTTTAGAGAAGCACCTATTGAAGGAAATTTAGAAGCTACCTTTGTTTTAGCAAAGGATTTTGATCAAACAAAAGATGACGGAAACCTTATTGGTTCAGCATTTTTAATGTTGATTAACGCAGGTTGTCTTGAGCCTATGAGTGAAAAAACTGTTGGTTTTTTTGGAAAAGAAAAAGAGAACATTTCTCTAAAGCTTATGCATCCACCACAGTTTACAGGAGTAACGGCAAAGATGCTATATGATTTACTAGTTTTAGCAAGCGGTAGCGACCAGATTTTACAGGAGAATGAGCTTGAAAGCTATTGCAGAAAAAATCATAAAGCTATCATGAGGATTATAAAAGCTGCAAAACAAGAGGGCAAAAATACTTTAATACATATTGATTGCTATGATACCTCAAAAAAAGCAAAGCCTCTTGGACTTTCACAGGCGGGAGAAAACTTACTCTTAAACACTATGGGCTTTAAAAAATATCTCCTTGAATTCTCACTTATTGGTGAAAGGTCAATTGCAGAAAGCGTTATTTGGCAGGATTACCTTACCTTTGCCACACTCTTAGGCATTGCGGATAAGGTGATAGAACAATTTAAAAAGGTTTATCCCGACGCAACACACTATAGCGACAAGGCAAGGTATCATTATCTGCTTGTACACAGATACACCAAAGCATCCTATCATGCATCACAAACAGCACGTTCATCAGGTAGTGGCGGAAGGAGTTCCTTTGGTGGTGGCGGTGGATTTAGTGGTGGCGGTAGCGGCGGCGGAACACGATAATCCTCTGATAGTTATTTAAGTTGAAGGGAATTTAGGTAATAAACTTAAGTATAAAACAAAAGATAATACGTTATCAATTGCACTGAAAATAAAACTATTGTGGAGGAAAAAAATATGAAAAAAATTATTTCGATTTTACTTATACTTGTTTTATCAGTTGGTCTGCTCGTCGGATGTGGCGGTAGCGGTCCAGACCTTACAGAGGTTACGGAAAAGTATAATCAGGCTGCGGATGTCTTTAATGAGGCAGCAATGCTTGTGGAGTCAAATGGTTGGTTAGATGATGCAGAATTTCTTGAAATACATAATGGGCTTGCCGACGAAATTGAAAAAATTAAAACCCTCATTGAAGACCCAGAACAGGCAAAAAACATTGATGCCGATGCAATGAGTGCAGATCTTGATGGGTTAATTCAAGATCTAGAGGCTTATAAGGAAGCGGTTTCTGTTTCCTTAAGCGACAGTAGTCCGGACCTTACAGAGGTTATAGAAAAGTATAATCAGGCTGCGGATATTTTTAATGAGGCAGCAAAGCTTGTGGAGGCAAATGGTTGGTTAGATGATGCAGAATTTCTTGAAATACATAATGGGATTGCCGACGAAATTGAAATAATTAAAACCCTCATTGAAGACCCAGAACAGGCAAAATACATTGATGTCGATGCATTGAGTGCAGATCTTGATGAGTTAATTCAAGATCTAGAGGCTTATAAGGAAGCGGTTTCTGTTCCCTTAGAGTAACTAGAGTGGAATTGACGACCAAAGAAGCTATAAGGCAAAGAAATTTGGGGGTATAGCTTCACAGGTATAAAGGAAAGCAACACAACACCACTGTGGGAGATAAAGGGAAAAATCAGGTAATGTGGTTTCCAACTAGTGTAGTAAAATAGAAGCATTATAAAGAACAAAGGTTCCAGGTAAGAGACCTGAGCTTTTGCTCCTCATAATTGACTTTTGGTAGTACGGAGGAAGCAGACTATGATGGATTTGATGGAATTTATTATTACCCTTGGTTATAGTATCACCTTGATGTGCATGCTTTTGGACTTGGAGGTAAAGCGAAAAAAGGGTACCAAAATGATGGCGCTCGTTATGATCCTCTTTTTGGCCTGTGGTGCTTTTGTTTGGTCTAGTTTGGGTTATAAAGGCTTTATGATTCTCTACCCTGTTTTTGTACAGGTGCCGTTATTTATAGCATTTTGGTTTATTTCCAAATATAAAGGAATAAAACTCTTATTTGTTCTTTTGACGGTCATCGTTTTATCTTCGCCCCCCATGTTGCTAGGGCATATTGTTTCAGCAATCTTTGGCTACAATGACGTAATAATAAATGTTGTTTGCATAGTCATGTATCTACCCATGACATTTATAGTGTACAAATATTTTCGTCCCTTATTTCTCTATATGCTGCGCAATACAAAAAAAGGCTGGGTAACGTTTTGCTTAATACCTCTTTCGTACAATGCATTTACCTATTTACTTGGAAGGTATGACGTGGAGCTGGTGAGAGAAGAACCCATATTATGGCTTGACTCGCTAGTTGCGATATTGATTATTGCAGCCTATGTGTTAATTTTACGTTTTTTTAAACAAACCAGAGAACAGTTTGTTTTGCAAAATGAACAGAATATCTTAGCAATGCAGGTGTCTGCCTTACAGGAACGCTGTGAAACGATGAAAGAAGCAGAGGAAAATACAATGATCTATCGCCATGACCTACGTCATCATTTGAACCTGCTAAATGGTTATTTGGCTGAGAACAAATTTGCAGAAATAAAAAAATATATTACGGAAATCGAAACAAATCTTGAGGATACAGTGACAATAAAATTTTGTGAAAATACAACAGTGAACTTGATCTTATCCTCCTACATCAATAAGGCCAATCATGAAAAGATAATGGTAGAGACTCAAGTATATATTCCCCAGGGCTGTGAAGTGTCTGAAATGGATTTGTGCATTATCATGGCTAATGCTTTAGAAAACGCGATCAATGCCAGCAGGAATATTAAAGAGATCAATGATAGGAGGATAAGCATTAGTTGTAAGTATAAAAATGACAAACTGTTTATTCAAGTTATAAACAACTTTAGCGGGGAGGTGAAATTCGCAGAGGATATACCCATCAGTGCAGAAGAAAACCACGGCTTTGGAACAAAAAGCATAGTAGCTATCGTGCAAAAATATAGCGGTCTATATTCCTTTTCTGCTGAAGATGGCGTTTTTAAGATGAGAGTTATTTTATAAGATGCATTTCATGACGTGAAAATAACATTCCATGTCAATATCATTACACTCTGTTACCCAATAAAAAAAATTTTAGGAGGAATAAATATGAAAAAACGATTATTATCACTTATCTTGGTTCTGCTCCTTTGCGTCACACTCGCACCCGTCGCTGCCGCATCTACAACAGCAGAAAATAACTCAGTATCAGTAGGGTATGCTGCTGTTGTTATTACAGCAAATAAAGACCTTTACTTCTGGGGCGCTGAAGGTAGAACTGGTATATTAGAGCCCCAAAAAGTACTTTCTAATGTTGAGTTCGCTTCGACAAATGGATCAATGGGATTAGCAGTTGCAATTACGACAAGCAAAGATCTCTATGTATGGGGAGGCAACGTTTATGGGCAAGCTGGCAATGGAAGCAGTGGAAGGTTTGAAACACAGAGAAATCCGTTTAAAGTGCTTTCCAATGTTGCTTCGGTTACGTCGGATGGTTATTCTGTTGCCGCAATAACTACAAATGGAGACCTTTATACATGGGGAAGGAATCAGTATGGACAACTTGGTAATGGAAAAAGTGGGCAAGAAGAAATCCAAAGCACACCTAAAAAAGTGCTCTCAAATATTGCATCAGTAGCAATGAGCAAAGGAACAAATAACTGGGGTATGATTGCAGCAGTCGCTACAAATGGAGACCTCTATACATGGGGAAGAAATGACTATGGACAGGTTGGTAATGGGAAGAGTGGTGATGGTGAAGTACAAAAAACACCTGTTAAGATTCTTTCTAACGTTGCATCTCTTCCATCAAATGAAGGTCATGGTGCCGCCATTACAACGAATGGAGACCTTTATACATGGGGAACCAATTGGTTTGGTCAAGTCGGAACCGGCACAAGGACACATCAGACAACGCCTGTGAAAGTACTTTCTGATGTTGTATCCGTGTTTACGAGCAGCACTACTTTGGCTATCACGACCAACGGAGATCTCTACGGCTGGGGATACACCGAAATGGGTCAAGTTGGAAACGGCAAGCAATTTCCAGAAGATAGCCAAACGACACCCGTAAAAGTTCTATCAAATGTCGTATCCGTAACAGCTTCACATACGAACACCGCGGCTATCACCACAAACGGCGATCTGTACTGCTGGGGCGAAGGCGGGGATTTTCAAATTGGCAACGAATCATTTAGATCTCAAGCCACACCGTTTAAAGTTCTTTCCAATGTTGCATCTTTTACGAATGAATTAGGCAGTAACCCTGCTGCTGTTACAAAGAACGGAGACCTCTATACATGGGGGAACAATTTACACGGGCAAATTGGAAACGGTGAAGGTGGCATGGGTAGTGACCCACTTAATTGGGGCATAAAGCAAAAGGTGCCGGTAAAAGTACTTTCTAATGTTGTGTCGGCATCAATAATCGATAGTGTATCTTCAGCACTAACCAAAAACGGAGACTTATACACCTGGGGATTTAATGAGTATGCTTCGGTCGGAAACGGCACAAAGACAAATCAGACAACGCCCGTAAAAGTTCTCTCTAACGTCCTGCTTTCTAATAGTGCGGCTCAAACTCCGGAAATAAAAGTGGCTCCAACTCCGGAAATAAAAGCGGCACCGACTGCATCTAAAGTGTTGGTGGACGGCAAAAATGTCTCTTTTGAGGCGTATAACATTGCCGGAAACAACTACTTTAAGCTCCGCGACCTTGCAAAAGTAGTATCGGGTACGGGCAAGCAGTTTGCAGTAGGTTATGACAATGCGACAAAGGCCATCACCCTTACCAGCGGAAATGCATACACCGCTACGGGCAGCGAGCTTTCAAAAGGTGACGGCAAGGCCAAAACCGCTACCACTACCACATCAAAAGTCTACGTAGACGGTAAGGAAACACCATTTATGGCTTACAATATCGGAGGCAACAACTATTTCAAGTTGGGTGATTTGGCAAAGGTGTTCGATTTCGGAGTTGGCTGGAATGGCGTAACAAATACAATTACGATAGATACAAGTATTGGTTATACTAAATAGCGTCAAGAGCGATTAGATTGCGAACGTGTTCAGCATAAGATAGGCAAAGACTTATTGATAAAGTATAGGGCGCCCTCTGTTGAAATTGTAGCAGGGGGTGTTCTTTATTAAGCTCATAGGTCAATGGGTTGGGCAAATAAAAGCGAGCCAAGGCTCGTTTTTAGGGTTCTATTGTAAATAATCAGTTTAGATATTTTCGAAAGTCACTTACTCTTTAAATGAAAAGTTTATATAAGCTAACTTTACAATGGGATAATTAGCTTTTGATATAGGGACTAGGGCAAGGGACTGCATTTTGACTTCCCTTTGGCTTAGGGTGTCTATATGCTCCATATTGATGATATAAGAACGATGAGGCTTGATAAAGCACACATTATCAGAGAGAAGCTTTTCAAGTTCAGTCATAGATCCAGTAGCTTCTATAACTGACCCATTTGTTAAATGATACAGTATAGTCCTACCATTAACTTCAGCAAACTCTAACCTATTTATAAAAACTCTGGTGAGCCCTGTATTGCTTTTTATTAAAAAACTTTTTCCTAAAGTGGTTTCCATTTCAGAAATCACCTTATCTAAAAGGATAAAAAGCTTCTCCTTCCAAATAGGCTTTATAGCATAATAATAAGCACCTACTGAATACGCCTCAACTGCAAACTCGGTAGAAGAGGTCAAAAAGATGATTTTAACATCTTGATTAAACTGCCGTATTTCTTTCGCTGCATCCATACCCGTTATAAAAGGCATTAGAATATCCAGTAGCACCAGCTCATATTGCTCCCCTCTCTCCATTGCTGCAATTAAATCCACAGCACTATTAAAAGCTGTATATTCAATTTTATATTTATCCCTTTGCAAAGCTTTATAATCGTTTATAATAGAAACCATGTTTGAAAGATCGCCTATGGTATCATCGCAAATAGCTATTCTCAACATAAAAACACTCCTAATAGTATGAGTTTACATATGAATTATACCATAAAATGACTATTTTAAGATAGTCATTTTATGACGAAAAATGTCGCATGTCATTTCATGACAAAAAAACGTCGATTCATGCAAGAGATATTTTTTCATATATAAATTTGATAGGATAGAATAAAACATAGGATAGAATAAAACACACGGGGACGGCAGACCGCGTAATAATGGGTTATTATTCCATAAACATTTTAAATTTTTTCATACTAGATTAGCTAATATTTTCAATCAACATTGGGAATCTATAAAATTGGAGGCTACTAGAGGCTGTTTTACCCGTTAGTCTCCTTATTATTTCCTTTACTCCTAGTATATTTATTGCGCGTTTTATATTATAGGCTAAAAAAGCAAAAGAAATCTCCGCTTTTACTGACTGCATACCTTTTGTCAGAAAATACGTCATACCTAACCCCCTCTTTATCGTTCCAAAGGGATGTTCTACG
>NZ_FOHU01000027.1 GCF_900111615.1 Natronincola peptidivorans
TTGACCAAAAAAATTGTGATACTTTGCTTTAAAAAACTTAACATTGCTTAGTTTTGAGGGAACATATCTTAAATTCCATTGGAATTTAGGAATGAAAAATGAAGAATGGAAAATGAAAAGCATAAAAGCTTTAAAAAACAAAGGTTTTGACTTTGATTTTACATTTAACATTTATCATTGCCTTCAAATATGTCGTGACAATAGCGAAGGGGTCACACCTGTTCCCATCCCGAACACAGAAGTTAAGCCCTTCAGCGCTGATGGTACTTGGCGGGAAGCTGCCTGGGAGAGTAGGTCGTTGCGACATAGAAAAAACTTCTACAACAACATGTAGAAGTTTTTTTAGTTTTTGCATATCCTTGAAGAACTTCAACAGCACTGGTAAAATAGAGGTACTTATTTAAAACTTTCTTAGGAATCGGGGAGGATTTTTTATGGCGCTGATTGGTTATATTGCTCCGAATGAAAATATGGTAGGAATGGCACAAAAAGTTTTTCAGGAGAAGAAAGCAGAGGTAGAGATAGAGGTAGGTCATATTGAGCTAGGGGTAAAAAAAGCGGAGATTTTAATTAATAGAGGTGTGCAAATCATTATATCTAGAGGGGGAACAGCTTTAAACATTAGAAAACAACTAAATGTTCCTGTTGTAGAAATACCTATAACTGCAGAGGATATAGCGAGAGCCATTATAAAAGCAAGTAAAATAGGTAATAAAATTGTTATCATTGGTTTTTTTAACCTATTAAAAGGACTAGAAACCTTTAATCCATTATTAAATATTGAACTACAACAAATGTATGTTGAAACAGAAGAAGATACTTATGAAGCAGTTCTAAAGGCGAAGGAAGAAGGGGCAGAGGTCATTGTAGGAGGTTCTTTACAGCATAAGATTGCTAAAGAGCTTGAAATGAAATCTGTTTTTCTAGAAACAGGACCACAGGCGATAGAACATGCTTACCTTGAAGCAGAGGCATTACTAAATACTTTATTAAAAGAAAGACAAAGAGCTGAGGAAATACAAGCTATTTTCGATTATGCTAGGGATGGTTTTTTAGCAGTTAATGAAAAAGGCATAATCACCCTTATGAATGCCACTGCTGCTAAACTAATGAATTGTAAGATTGAGGATACCATAGGCAAACATTTAAAAGATAAATCTCCAAGTCTAATAAACTTAATGGAGGTAATGGAGCAGGGGAAAGAAGGTATCAATGACATTACCACCATCGGAGCTACTACGATTATTTATAATAGAATACCAATAATAGTGCATCAGGAAACGGTAGGAGCCGTTGCAATTTTTCAGGATATAAACATTTTACAGGAAGCAGAAACAAAAATACGTAAGTTTTATACTGCTGGACTTTATGCAAAGCATACCTTAAAACAGATTGATGGCTATAGCGTAAAAATAAGAAAAGCCAAAGAATTTGCAGAAAAATTTGCTAAAACAGATTCCACCATACTGCTAACCGGAGAATCTGGTACAGGAAAAGAGATTTTTTCTCAGAGCATTCATAATGCCAGCTATAGAAAAAAAGGACCTTTTGTAGCAGTAAATTGTGCTTCTCTGCCAGAAAGTTTATTAGAAAGTGAGTTGTTTGGTTATGTTGAAGGAGCTTTTACAGGAGCTAGAAAAACTGGAAAACCAGGTCTTTTTGAGTTGGCTCATAAAGGAACGATTTTTTTAGATGAAATTAGTGAGATCCCCCTTCCTTTACAAGGAAGACTCCTAAGAGTTTTGCAGGAAAAAAGCGTTATGAGATTAGGAGATGACAAATTTATACCAATAGATGTAAGGGTGGTGGCGGCCACCAATAGAGATTTAGTACACTATGTCAATGAAAGCAAATTTAGAGAGGATTTATTTTTTAGGATTAATATTTTAAGATTACACCTGCCACCATTGGTAGAAAGATTAGAGGATATAGAAATATTGGCCAACAAGTTTTTAGAAGAATATAATAGAGAGTTAGTTCTCTCAGAAGAAGCCCTACAGGTTTTATTAAAGCATACTTGGCCAGGAAATGTGCGAGAACTAAGAAATTTATTGGAAAGAATTTCCATTGTTACAACAAGTAAAATAATAGATCATAGACTAATAGAAGCTTTTTTAGAAGAGAATAAAAGACTTTTTAGAAAAGAATCCTATAGAAAGGAAACACCTAAAGACCAAATAGCCCTTCCTCAAGAAACAGCCACACCTTCCAAGGAAGAGATAGAAAAAGCATTAGAAGCTGTTGGTCACAACAAAACAAAAGCTGCAAAAATTTTAGGTGTTAGTAGAAGTACTCTTTGGAGATGGTTAAAAAACAATATGTAACAAAAATGTTTCATGAAACAAAACCATAAAACAAATGAAACACAAAACAAAACAAAAGCACAAAAGTTTTTTATATTAAGAAAAAAAAGAAAATTAAAAGAAACAAAAAATCATTAGAAGAAAGGTTGAAAATTAGCCTTTCTAAATTTTTTTGCTTTTTTATTTTTAAAAAGTAATGATCATCTTTTGATATTTGGTATAAAAATTGCTTTATATAAGAGGCGAGTCAATAAACGAAGGAGGCAATTATATGAGGATAATAAACACAGATGAAATCGTTTCTATTATAAAAGAATTATGCAAAAAGGCTTGCTATGAACTAGATAGTGATTTTATAGAAACATTAAAAACTTCTTTGAAGGAAGAAGAATCTAAACTAGGGAAAGAAATATTGGATGCACTAATTGAAAATGCAGAATATGCAAAAGAAAAACAAGTAGCCTGTTGTCAGGATACGGGCGTAACAGTAGTGCATATGGAAATTGGTCAAGAGGTAGCGTGGGAAGGAAGACCATTAAAGGAAGCTATCAATGAGGGTGTAAGACAAGGATATAAGGAAGGATATCTAAGAAAATCAGTTGTGAAGGATCCTATTATAAGAGAAAACACAGGGGATAATACACCTGCTATCATAAAAACAGAGATTGTCCCAGGAAATCAAGTAAAAATAACAGTAATGCCGAAAGGTGCTGGTAGTGAAAACATGAGTCGTCTTCAAATGCTAACACCAGCAGATGGTATAGAAGGTATTAAGAAATTTGTTTTGGAAACAATTGAGTTAGCAGGTGGTAAAGCCTGTCCTCCATTAATTGTTGGGGTTGGTATTGGTGGAACAATGGATTACGCAGCTTGGTTAGCAAAAAAAGCGCTACAAAGACCTGTAGGGGATGAAAGTCCGCAGGAGCACTTAAAGGCGTTAGAAAAGGATTTAAAGGTTGCTATAAACGATTTAGGAATAGGACCTCTAGGATTAGGTGGACTAGTAACTGCTTTAGACGTTCATATAGAAGCTTATCCTTGTCATATTGCTAGCTTACCAGTAGCTGTAAACATACAATGTCATGCCAGTAGACATGCTGCCATTACAATATAATGAATAGGAGGGAAATAACGATGAAGGTGCAGCTTCCATTGACAAAAGAGCTTGTAGAAAGCTTAAAAATAGGTGATGTGTTAGAATTAACAGGAAATATCTATACTGCCAGAGATGCAGCCCATAAAAGAATGGTAGAAGCTTTAGAAAAGGGAGAAAAGCTTCCAATAGATATAGAAAATGAAATCATTTTTTATGCTGGACCATGTCCTGCGGCTCCAGGCAGTGTTATTGGACCAGTAGGGCCTACCACTAGCGTTAGAATGGACCCTTATGTAGAGCCTCTAGTACAAAAAGGATTAATGGCAATGATAGGAAAAGGAGATCGCTCTGATTATATACCACCCTTAATGAAAAAACATAAAGCAGTATATTTATTAGGTATAGGGGGAGCTTCTGCTATCATAGCAAGACAAGTAAAGGAAGCAGAAGAAGTGGCTTATCAAGATTTAGGGACAGAATCCATCAAAAGATTATATGTAGAAGATTTTAAAGTAATTGTAGGGATTGATACAGAAGGAAGGATTCTTCATAAGGAAGGCATTGAAAAATACAAGAAAAAATAAAAGGAGGCTATTTTTATGAGTGTTTTATCATCTTGGAGGCGTCTTGGTTTACTAAATCAAATCGCTATTGGTTTTATTTTAGGTATTATTATTGGATTAATTTTTGGACCATCAGCAGCAATACTAAACACCTTAGGAACAATTCTAATTAGACTACTAACCATGGTAGTAGCACCGCTGGTTCTTTCTTTGTTGATTTGTGCAGCGGCAGAGATAGGGGACTACAAAAAATTAGGTCGAATTGGCGTCAAAACAGTGGGGATTTATATGTGTACTACAGCCGCTGCTATAGGAATTGGATTAGTAATGGCAAATCTATTCCAGGTAGGAATAGGTGTAAACCTTCAAACAGAGGCGGCAGCTGCAGCGCCAGAAATTCCTGGTATTCTTGATACTTTAGTTAATATTATTCCTCGAAATCCGTTCCAAGCTTTAACAGAAATGAATCTATTACAAATTATTTTCTTTGCTTTAATGTTTGGATTTGCTCTAACTAGAATAGGAGAAAAAGGGAAAATTGTTATTAGTTTTTTCCAAGGGTTTTCTGATACCATGAAGGAAATTACCGCTATTGTTTTAAAATTTACACCATATGGTGTAGTAGGCTTAATGGCAACAGTAGTAGGAAATCATGGATTAGCTATTTTAATACCTTTTGCAAAAGTAATTATTTCTCTATATATCGCTGTTGTTATTCACATTGTTGTAGTTCAAGCTATTGGTTTAAGTTGGATGGTAGGAAAAATAAGCCCTATACGATTTTTAAAGGCTATTAGAGAAGCAGCTTTATTTGTATTTGCTACCTGTAGTAGTGTTGCTGCTATACCTGTTACCTTAAAAAATGTTAAAAGCTTAGGTGTAAGTGAAAAGGTTGGAAACTTTGTAGTTCCTTTTGGCGCAGTTATCAATATGGATGGAACAGCTATCTATCAAGCTATCGCTGCAATCTTTGCTGCACAAATTTTTGGAATAGAGTTAACGATTGTTCAACAATTGATGATTATGCTGGCAGCAACATTAGCATCTATTGGAACTGCGGGTGTGCCAGGCTCAGGGCTAGTAATGCTAACCATCGTTCTAACAACAGTAGGACTACCATTAGAAGCAATTGGTTTATTGGCAGGAATCGACCGTATCCTAAACATGGGTCGAGTTGTTGCTAACATTACTGGAGATGCAGCCTGTGCTGTGGCAGTAGCTAGAACAGAAGGCGAAATAGATGACAGTATAGCACTAGAAGTATAAACACTATAAAGCAAAAAAAAACATGACAGCATAAACAAGAGTAATTGCTAAATCTTAAAAAATGTCAACATCCATCTTCAAAATAAAACCTAACACAAAAACTCCTAACTAAAATATTGTTGGGAGTTTTTGTTTCACGTGAAAAAGAAGTGTGTTAAAATAGTGATAGCATGAAAAAGAGAGGTGAAAAGAATGAACAGCAAGGAGAGAAGAGAAGCTATTCTCTTGAAATTAACAGAAGAAAACAAATCATTAAAGGGAACAGATCTAGCAAAAATTTTCAACGTATCTAGACAGGTGATTGTTCAAGATATAGCCCTGTTAAGAGCAGAGGGGAGAGATATTATAGCTACCCCTCAAGGATATGTAATAATAAAAAATGATAAAACAAAAAAATTAAAGACAATAGTTTCAAAGCATACTAGCTATGAAGAGATGAAGGAAGAGCTAGAGATAATGATAGATCATGGTGTTAGGGTGGTAGATGTAATTGTAGAACATCCCATCTATGGAGAAATAAAAGGGATTTTAGATATCGGCTACAAAAAAGAATTAGAGGAATTTTTAAAAAAGATAAGAGAAGAACAAGCAGAACCTCTTTCAACCTTGACAGATGGAATTCATATCCATACGATAGAAGTTACAGATGAAAAAAACTATGAAATAATGAAAGAAACCCTTACGGAAAAAGGTTACTTGATAAATGAAGAATAATGTGATATATTTTTTGTTATCGGGTGACAAGACACCTGTAAAAACACATGAATTTTGCAAGGTGATTTTTGATTTTAGAAAGGATAGATAAAATAATGACAGATCAAGAAATGATACAGGAAATAAATCGATTGAGAAAGGAGAAAAATGCTGTTATATTGACCCATAACTATCAAATACCAGAAATACAGGATATAGCTGATTTTGTAGGAGATTCTCTAGAGCTATGTCAAGCTGCTGTTAAAAGCAATGCAAAAACAGTAATTTTAAATGGAGTATCCACCTTGGCAGAAAGCATAAAAATTCTTGCCTGGGATAAAAAAGTGCTGATACCCGTAAGTGATGCAGTTTGTCCTATGGCAGATAGGTTAGACATAGAAAATCTAAGGAAATTTAAAAAGAAAAACCCAAGCATCCCTGTGGTTTCTTATATAAATTCACCAGTAGACATAAAAGCAGAAAGTGACATTTGTTGTACAACGGCAAATGCTTTAAGTGTTGTTGGCAGTCTCTCTTCAGATAAAATCCTCTTTATTTCTGACAAGAACTTAGGTGAGTACATTGCAAGGCAATTACCTGAAAAACAAATAAATATATGGCAGAACCTCTGCAATGCTCATTACCCTGTGAAGGAAAGAGAGGTAGAAGCCGGCAGAAAACAACATCCAGAGGCTCTATTATTGGTACATCCTAAATGTGGGTCTGAAGTTGTAAAAAAAGCTGATTTTGTGGGAGGTTCCTCAGAAATCATTAGCTATGTCAATGAAAACCAAAGTAAATCCTTTATTATAGGCACTGAGATGGGGGTTTTACACAGACTAAGGAAAAACAATCCAGATAAAAAGTTTCATTTATTATCCCCAGCATTAGTTTGTTTCAACATGAAGAAAACAACACTAAAAGATGTGTATTTTTCCCTATTAAAGGAGGAAAAAGAAATCCTTATTAGTAAAGAACTTAGTATTAAGGCATTGAAACCCCTAGACACAATGTTAAAAACAAGCTAAAGAGTAGATAATAATAAAAACCTTTTTAATAAAAGGCTCTGTTAAACACTAGTGTTGATTTTAGCATTCTATTAATTCTTGGGATTTGTCATCCTGAGGGAACCGAAGGATCTAAGACTCTTCGCTATGCTCAGAGTGACAATCACTCAGTATCTTGTCATGATTTCATTTATAATAATATCAACATCTGTCTTTAACATAGTCTAATAATAAAATACTGTTTTGAAGTAAGGGTACTAGGAAAGGTATCTACAGCTAGGGGTTTAGGGCTAAAAACCAAGACAAATAAGATGCTCCTAATCCAAAGTATAAAAACAAAATAATTATTATACAATTACAATAATAGAGAGAGGTCATAGAAATGAAAATTAATGGAGAAAAAACTTCTACAAGAGAGTATTTTACTAAGGCTTTAAACGGTATGGCTTTAGGGTTATTCTCATCGTTAATCATAGGGTTGATACTAAAACAAATAGGAGAACAAGCAAATATACCTGCCTTGATATCCTTTGGACAAATGGCTCAATTTTTAATGGGGCCAGCTATAGGGGCTGGAGTAGCCTTTGCTGTGGGCGCTCCTTCTTTAGGTATACTTGCCTCCATCGCTACAGGAGCCATTGGAGCAAACACCATATTTTTAACAGAGGCGGGAGCCTATGGAATAAAGACTGGAGAACCAGTGGGGGCTTTTGTAGCAGCTTTGATTGGAGCAGAGATAGCAAAGCTGGTGGCGGGTAAAACAAAAGTAGACATTGTTTTAGTTCCAGCCCTTACTATCATTGCAGGAGGTCTTGCAGGAAATCTTATTGGACCAGCAGTAGCTGCCATGATGAGGGGACTAGGAGAAATCATAAATAGTCTTACTGTAATTCATCCCATTCCTATGGGGATTTTGGTGGCTGCATTAATGGGGATGATTTTAACACTACCCATCAGTAGTGCTGCTTTGGCTATCTCCTTAGGGCTAGACGGCCTAGCTGCGGGAGCTGCAGTTGTGGGCTGTGCAACACAAATGATAGGCTTTGCAGTAGCCAGTTATAAGGAAAATGGATTTGGAGGGTTGATTGCCCAAGGACTAGGAACTAGTATGCTTCAGGTACCTAACATCATAAAGAATCCTCTTATATGGATTCCACCTACCTTAGCTAGTGCTATCCTAGGACCACTGGCCACGACACTATTCCAAATGGAAAACAATAGCATAGGAGCAGGGATGGGTACCAGTGGTTTAGTAGGACAGTTTGGAACCTTTGCCAAAATGGTTACAGAAAATGGCAACCCCGCCTCCACGGTACTGATAAGGGTAGTAATACTACATTTTATTCTTCCAGCTGTTGTCACCTTAGTGATTGCTGAATATATGAGAAAAAAAGGATGGATAAAATCAGGAGATATGAAACTAAGTCAATAGTTTGTCAAATAAACCTTCCCATAGTATAATAGATACAGCATATACTATAGGAAGGTTTTCATTTAATATTTATAAAAATCAAGCTACATAAGCAACCTACAAAAAAAGAGCTTATACAATAAGGAGTGTGATGATTTTGAAAAATAGCAAAAAGCTATTTATAGCTTTTGTTTTTATTGGTTTTTTTATCTTTCTTGGGTTTTTTAGACAAATAATAAGTTTCGTGGTAGATTATCAATGGTTTACTGAATTGGGTTATACAGAAGTTTTTTTAACAAAATTAAAAACCCAGTTTACACTAGGTATCCCCATTTTTATTGTTTCTACAGTGCTTTTTTATATTTACCTCATTATCTTAAAGAAAGATTACTACAAAAAAATACAGGTTTACGAAGTGGGTAAGCTGGAAAAGAGAATAAACAAAATTTTAATCCTACCGTCTATTTTTCTAGGATTCACTACAGCTACTTCAATAGCAGGAAAACTATGGTTCTATCTCTTGAATTATTTTCATGCAGAATCCTTTAACATAGTGGATCCTCTATTTAACAAAGATATTTCTTTTTATATTTTTAAACTACCAGTATTGCAGGAGCTGTTGGGAACATTAGTAGGATTGTTGGTGGCTCTAGCTATGGTAACCTTTATATTCTATATTGTTATGTTTTTTGTAAAGCAACCTACCCATTATGAATCTGAAGAAGAAATGAAATGGAACAAAAACCTTATAAAAAACATCACTAAATTAGGAATAAAACAATTAACCATGATTGGGTTTATGCTTTTCATTATTATGGCGGCAAATTTTTATCTTGGAGCCTATAACCTACTATACTCTACTACGGGAGCTGTCTATGGAGCTGGGTACACAGATATCCATGTAAGCTTATTACTATATAGACTTCAAATGGTAATTGCTTTATTTTCAGCAGCAGCTTTGATCTATGGCTACGCTAAAAAAGCTTGGAAAAAGGCCTTGTTGGTACCAGCTACGTTGATTCTGGTTACTATTTTAGGTAATGTTGTAGGCTTTGCCGTGGAAAGACTAGTGGTGGAACCCAATGTTATTGCAAAGGAAACACCTTATATAGAGAACAACATTAGCTTCACAAGAAAAGCTTATGGGCTGCAGAATGTAACCGTTAAGGATTTTGACGTACAAAACAACTTAACACTAGAGGATTTAGAGAACAATAAAGAAACAATCGCAAATATTCGAATCAATGATTATAGACCTACGATAGAATCCTATAATCAGCTTCAGGCTATAAGGCCCTATTATCGATTTGTAGATGTAGATATTGATAGATACACTATAAATGGCCAGTATACCCAAGTGTTCTTAGCCCCTAGAGAGCTAGACCTTAACAGATTAAGTGAAAATGCTAGAACCTGGATTAATCAACATCTAAAATATACTCATGGCTATGGAGTGGCCCTCTCACCAGTAAATGCTGTCACCAGTGAAGGTCAGCCAGAGCTTTTGATAAGAAATATTCCTCCAGTAAGCACTATTGATATCGACATAGAAAGACCAGAAATATATTTTGGAGAACTAACGGATGAGTATATTATTGTTAATACAAAGGAAAAAGAATTTGATTATCCACTGGGGGGAGATGTAAATGCGGAAACTATCTATGAAGGAACCGCTGGCACACCCTTAAGTGGTATAAATAAACTACTGTACACCCTACAGGAGAGAAACTTTAGAATGCTGATTTCAAATGCCCTCACTTCAGAGAGTAGAATTGTAAGGCACAGAAATGTGATGGAAAGAATCAACAAAATAGCACCATTTATTTATTATGATGAGGACCCTTATATCGTTATTCATGAAGGCAGGCTTTTCTGGATCATTGATGGGTACACTATTACCAGCAACTATCCCTACGCTACTCCTTACATGGGAGGTAGGAACAACTATATTAGAAACTCTGTAAAGGTTGTTGTGGATGCATACAATGGAGATGTAGATTATTATATCTCTGATCAAGAAGATCCAGTTATCAACACCTATAACAATATATTTCCTACGCTATTTAAAGACTTAGAGGAAATGCCAGAGGGATTAAGAAATCATATTCGTTATCCACAGGTGCTATTTGATATCCAGGCTGAGGTATATGAGCTATACCACATCACCAATCCTTCTATCTTTTATACAGAAGAAGATGTTTGGAAAATAGCCCAAGAAAGATATTTCCAAAACCAACAAGAGATAGAATCTCAGTATATGATTATGAAGCTGCCGGGAGAGGAAAAGGAAGAATTTGTTCTTTCGGTACCTTATACACCCAATCGACTACCTAATATGATTGCCCTGTTGATGGCCAGGAGTGACGGAGACAACTATGGAGAGTTAGTTTTATATCAGCTGCCAAAGGATAGAAACATCTATGGACCAATGCAGATTGAAAATAGAATCGACGGAGATTCTACTATATCACAAAACTTGACCCTTTGGGGTGAAGGAGGTTCTTCCGTGATTCGAGGAAATCTTCTAGTGATTCCAATAGAAGAGTCCTTGCTGTATGTGGAACCTTTGTATATCCGGGCAGCCTCACAGGATAGCTTACCAGAGGTAAAAATGGTAATCGTTGCTTATAGAGACCAGATTATTATGGAAGAGACCCTAGACCTAGCTTTGGAAAGGATTTTTGGCAGAAAGACCCCAGCTCCAGCTGAACCAAGGGAAGACACTGAAGAAGGAGAAGCGGGAGAGGAAAGACCACAAATCCCAGCAGAGGAAATTATACAGGATATAGAAAGTCTTATTCAAAGAGCTAATCAAGCTTTTGAAAATGCCAACAGATCTTCACAGGAAGGAAACTGGGCAGAGTATGGAAGATATATCAACGAATTAGAAGAAGCATTGAGACAACTGGAGAATGAAACAAGAAATCAATAAGTTAAAAGGCCACCCTTTGAGAAAAGTAAAGGGTGGCCTTTTATAAAAAAGAGCTGGTATTAAAATCTAGTTCTTAGCTGTTTTAGTTCTTCTAAAGACATATTGTCCATCCGTTGTGCTTTTTTAGAAAACTCCTGACGGGTGATGATATTTTTTTCAATTAAAACCTCTATCAATGTGGCGATAGCTAAGGTATTTCGATAGTCAATATTTTTCATATCGCTTATTTGTCCTATTAAATCCACTTCATTAATTCTTTCCATAGGTATACCCCCTTACCAAAGTTAAACATATTATTAGGAAGGCAAAGAAAAATTACATCCCTGTTATAGGTAAATTATTGCCATTTGGTGAAATATTATAACCTATAGAATGCATAGTGAAAAAAAAGCAAGAGATTATACATAAAACTCCATAAAAGATACATAATAACAAAAACCCATTGAAAACCCATGAAAACTATGGTAAACTTATGTAAAAATATAATAAAAGGTTAGGAAGAGAACAAGTAAACAGGTAGCTTTTTAAGAGAGTCGGTGGCAGGTGAGAACCGATAAAGCAAACTGTTGAATCCATCTTGGAGCCATGTGCTGAAAAACAGTAGGTACCATCGGTTTGCAACCGTTATTATGCATTGAGGGGGTTAGTATAGACTAACCAACTAGGGTGGCAACGCGGAATAAATGCTTCCGTCCCTTTACTGGGATGGAGGCTTTTTTGATGTCTAGGAAATTATGGTTTCCGATTTACTAGACATGGGGAGTGCAGAGGGGATTCCCCTCTGTCGCATTCAGGAGGGTGCTCAGACGACTTTGTCGTCGTCGAAGGGAACCTAGGGTTCCCTAGCGAAAACAAATTGACGAAGTCAAGTTTGTTCATGGAATACTTTATTTTTATGAAGGAGGAAAAAATATGTTAGATATTAAAAAAATTAGAGCAGATTTGGATAACATAAAAGCAGCTATGAATCGAAGAGGAGAAAAAGGATTTGACTTAGATCAAGTAGTTGAATTAGATGAAAAAAGAAGAGAAGTTTTACAACAGGTTGAGCAAATGAAAAACCAACAAAAAACAGTATCAAAGGAAATACCGAAGCTAAAAAAGGAAGGCAAAGATACAGCAGAAATTATGAAGGAAATGAAGGAGCTAGCAAATACCATTAAAGAATTGGATAATGAAGTAAAGGAGATAGAAGAAAAAATGAACTATCTTCTTTTAAGAATTCCTAATGTTCCTCACCCAGATGTACCGCAGGGAGAGACGGATGATGATAATGTAGAAGTAAGAAAATGGGGAGAAACAAGAAAATTTGACTTTGAAATAAAGGCCCATTGGGATATAGGAACAGATTTAGGCATCCTGGATTTTGAGAGTGCTTCAAAGATTACTGGCTCTAGATTTACACTATATAAAGGTTTAGGGGCAAGACTTGAGAGAGCTTTGATCAACTTTATGCTGGACTTACATATAGAGGAGCATGGCTATACAGAAGTAATGCCTCCCTTTATGGTAAATAGAGACAGCTTAACGGGAACAGGTCAACTGCCAAAGTTTGAAGAAGATGTTTTTAAAATACCACAAAAAGATTACTTTTTGATCCCTACTGCAGAGGTGCCAGTAACCAATATTCATAGGGATGAAATTTTAAACGAAGAAGTGCTGCCGGTTTATTATGCATCCTATACCCCTTGCTTTCGTTCTGAAGCAGGAGCAGCTGGAAGAGATACAAGAGGGTTGATTCGACAGCATCAGTTTAATAAAGTAGAGTTAGTAAAATTTACCACACCGGAAGAGTCCTACAAAGAATTAGAAAAACTAACCAGCGATGCAGAAAAAGTATTACAATTACTAGGATTGCCCTATAGAGTAGTAAAAATCTGTACCGGGGATTTAGGCTTCACTGCTACCTTTAAATATGATATTGAGGTTTGGATGCCTAGCTACAATCGATATGTAGAAATATCCTCCTGCAGTAACTTTGAAGATTTTCAAGCCAGAAGAGCAAACATTCGATATAGAACAAAAGAAACAAAAAAAGTAGAGTATGTTCACACCTTAAACGGATCAGGTTTGGCAGTAGGAAGAGCTCTAGCAGCTATCTTAGAAAACCTTCAGCAACAGGATGGAACAGTTGTGATACCAGAAGTACTAAGAAAATATATGGGAAACAAGGAAAAAATAACAAAAAAGTAGGATTAGAAATCTATCGAATACAGATGATAGTAAAATAAAGGAAAGAATACAGTGTCACAAGAAATGAAAAGAAGCAAAAAGAAGCTTGCAAAAGAGGTTGAGAAGGGGGGATCAGCTCTCCCTTCAGCCTTGCTTTTTTTAAATATTTATGTTAAAGTATTCATTGTAAAAAAACTAGAAGCTAACATTTTGATAGAATGAACTTGATATGTTTCCGTAGCTCAGCAGGATAGAGCAACTGCCTCCTAAGCAGTAGGCCGTGGGTTCGACTCCCGCCGGGAACACCATTTTTACAAATTGAAAAGTCTTGCAAAGATAGTTTGCAGGACTTTAAGCTTTCAAGAAAAAAAGAGATAGAAAGCAACAAAGAAATTCTATAATCTATTGGAAAAATATATGCCTTGACATAAGCATATAATTTATCTATAATATAATTCTGTAAAGCAACGGCATAGCAACAAAAAAAGCTTTAAACAGCAGGAAAAAAGCTACAATGCTTTTAGTTTAACAGATAGGTTGGAGGTAAAAGCAGGTGGATACCTACTATATGCAACTAGCCCTTGAAGAAGCAAAAAAAGCCTATAAAAAAGGGGAAGTACCTATCGGTGCCATTGTGGTACGAAAAGATGAAGTTGTTGCTACAGGTCATAATTTGAGAGAAAGTCTAAAGGATGCAACCGCTCATGCGGAAATCATTTCCATACAGAAAGCCTGTAAAAAGGCCGGTGGCTGGAGATTGACAGAGAGTGTTCTTTATGTTACAATAGAACCCTGTCCTATGTGTGCAGGAGCTATTTTACAGAGTAGAATAGATAGAGTTGTGATTGGAGCAATGGACCCTAAAGCAGGAGCATGTGGTTCAGTGATAAATCTTTTTAATCAAGGACATTTCAATCATAAAGTGGAAATAACAACAGGTGTATTGGAGGAAGAATGCTCCAGCATCATGAAAGCTTTTTTTAAAACCTTAAGAGATAGCAAACGAAATAACAATAAATGACAATGGAGAGGTGACCGAGTGGCTAAGGAGCACGCCTGGAAAGCGTGTAAGGCTGAAAGGCCCCGCGGGTTCAAGTCCCGCTCTCTCCGCCATTAAAAAGTTTTTAAGTTTGCTGTGCTAGACGGGAAGGTAGCGGTGTCCTGTAACCTGCAATCCGCTATAGCAGGGTTGAAGTCCTCTTAGAGGCATATTCATTGTAGGGCTGGCTTAAGTAAGTGGTGATGAGAGTTGGGTCCTACGCAATGAGAAGTCATGAACTCCGCCAGGTCCGGAAGGAAGCAACGGTAAGTGATCCCTTTCATGTGCCGTAGGGCGGCCTAATTTGAGCTAACTGCTTAGGTAACGCCTATGATGGTATGTCGAAGAGAGGTGCACAGCTTAAATATAGATATACAAGAACATGAGAAAACCTCTCGTGTTTTTTTATTTATATCATTACATATTTCAATCATTCATATAAAACAAATAGAAAAATTCTATAGCAGGTTGGGCACAATAGATTGAAGATAAATTTATCAATTGGTATACTTAAAGCAGGCAACCACAAGAATAAGTAAAAATTTATATATGGAGGAATGAAAATGTATAAAGAAGTAGATGCTAGGGGATTAAACTGTCCACTGCCAGTTATTCATACAAAAAAGGCATTAGAGGCCATTAATACTGGAAAAGTAACCACCATTGTTGACAACGAAGTTGCAAAGGAAAATATATCAAAGCTAGCAAAAAGCATGGAGTGTAAAATAGACATTCAAAAAAATCAAGGGGCTTATTATATCGATATATTTAAAGATCATAGCATAGAAAAAGCACCGGCAATAGACCTAGAATGTGATTCTTTGCCTAAAAAGGATTTAGTTATTTTGATCTCAAAAGACAGGTTTGGAGAAGGTTCTGAAGAACTAGGAAAGGTTTTGATGAAGGGATATATCTACACACTAACAGAAGTAACACCTTTTCCAAAAGCAATACTATTTTTAAATAGTGGTGTCAACTTAGTGGTGGAAGGATCGGAAGTAATAGAGCATTTAAGAAACCTTGAAGCAAATGGTGTAGAAATAATATCCTGTGGCACCTGCCTAGACTATTTTAAAGTAAAAAACAAGCTAGTGGTAGGAGGCATTGGTAATATGTATACCATTGTGGAAAAGCTCAACAATGCAAAAAACACCATCAAGCTTTAATGGGGAGGACATTATGAGAGTTCAAGACATATACGTGATAGTATTTGAATCAACACATTATGCAATAGCTGCAGAAAAAATGTTAAAGGAAAAAAACTATCAATTTGATACAATACCTACACCAAGAGAGATTACCGCCAGCTGTGGGCTGTCTATTAGGTTTAACGAGGAATCATTAGGGTATATCAAAAAAGATATAGAAGAAAGCAATATAAAGATCAAGGGGATCTATGAAATTAAAAGGACAACCAATGAAAAGACAGTAAAACAAATAAATTAAGGAGATATTAAAATGGGAACTTTTATGAATCGCATAGAAACGTCGTTACAAGAAACAATGGAATTTTTAAGAAATCCTGAACAACTGACAAAAATACTAGGCCTAATTATTAACATTATACTTATTTTGTTTATAGCCAAAATCAGCATAAAAATCATCCACTCTGTAAGCAATAGATTTTTTCAATCTCAAAAAAGCTTAAAACTAAAAGTGGATCCTGCTCGAATGGAAACCATGAATGGGTTGATTAAAAGCATTGTAAAATATCTCATTTATTTTATTGCTTTTACCTCCATCATTAAATCCTTTGGAGTAGAGGTGGGAGCTTTGATTGCCACAGCAGGAATAGGAGGATTAGCCTTCGGTTTTGGAGCACAAAACCTTGTTCGAGACGTAATTACTGGATTTTTTATATTATTTGAAGATCAATTCGCCGTAGGAGATTATGTAGAAATAGATGGTGTCGGCGGTATCATAGAAGAGATGGCTCTGAGGGTAACAAAAATAAGAGATTTTAATGGGGACCTACATATCCTGCCAAACGGAGAAATAAAAAAGGTAACCAACAAAAGTACAGGAAAAATGAGGGCATGGGTCAATATGTCTATTGCTTATGAAGAAGATATAGACAAGGCTATCCAGGTGTTGACAGAGGTTAGTGAAAAATTAAAGGAAGAAAACAACAATATTCTGGAGGGACCAATTGTATTAGGAGTAACAGACTTAGGGGATTCTGATGTAGTTATCTCTGTTATAGCTAAAACTGAACCAATGGAGCAATGGGCAACAGAAAGATTAATGAGAAAATCCTTTAAACAAGCATTTGACAAAGAAGGAATAGAGATTCCTTATCCAAGAAGGGTTGTTATTAACAAAGACGCTTAACAACAAAAGAAAAGGTAGGTGTGTAGCTTATGCCAATGGATTTAAAGGTGGGGGATATAGTAGAGTTAAAAAAACAGCACCCCTGTGGCAATAAAACCTTTTTGATTTTGCGAACAGGAGCAGACTTTAGGATAAAATGTATAGCCTGCGAAAGGCAGCTATGGATAGAAAGAGCCAACCTAGAGAAAAGAATAAAAAAAGTTACCAGCAAAAAAGATTAAAAAATTTTTAAACCACTTACAAAAAAATAAGAAAAAAAGCGTTGGTTTGCCTCCAAAAATGTTATAATATACTTTGATGAGTTTATTAATTTTATCCTTATTCATAGTAAAAAAATAACAATTGGAGGTGCTTTTTATGACCATAAAATTTGCGAAAAGGATGGACAATCTAAAGGCTTCAGAAATAAGAGAATTATTAAAGCTTACAGAGAAGCCGGAGATAATCTCTTTTGCTGGAGGATTACCAGCCCCAGAATTATTTCCTGTAGAAGAAATGAAGAGGGTAGCTGAGGAAGTGCTAGAAGAGAGTGGTATGCAGGCGCTGCAATATAGCCCTACAGAAGGGTACACACCGTTAAGAGAAAAGATAGCCAAAAGGATGGAGACAATAGGAATAAAAGCAGTTGCCGAGGACATTTTAATCACAAGCGGCTCTCAACAGGGACTAGATTTTACTGGAAAAATCTTTTTAGATGAAGGAGATCTTGTGGTTTGTGAAAGCCCTAGCTATCTAGGTGCTATTAATGCTTTTAAAGGCTATTTGCCGGAATTTGTTGAGGTTACAACAGACGATGAAGGAATGGACATGGAAGAATTGGAAAAGGTTCTTTCTACAAAGAAAAAGGTAAAGTTTATTTATGTTATTCCAGACTTTCAAAATCCTACAGGGAAAACATGGTCAGTGGAGCGAAGAAAAAAATTAATAGAATTGGCCAATAAATATGATGTTCCTGTGATAGAGGATAATCCATATGGAGAATTAAGGTTTGAAGGAACAAGACCACCAGCAGTAAAATCCTTTGATACAGAGGGAAGAGTTGTTTTTCTAGGGACTTTTTCAAAAACCTTCTGTCCAGGTCTAAGGGTTGGTTGGACTTTAGCAGAAAAAGATTTATTAGAAAAATATATTTTTGTAAAACAAGGGGCAGATCTTCAAACCAATACTATGGCCCAAAGAGAGATCAATAAATTTTTAGATATCTATGATTTAGACCAGCATATTGAAAAAATAAAAGACGTTTATAGAAAGCGTAGAAACATTATGATGGAAGGGATTAAGCTGCATTTCCCACAAAATCTAAAATATACCTATCCTGAAGGCGGCTTATTTACATGGGTAGAGCTTCCAGCGGAGGTAGATGCAAGAAAAGTCTTAGAAAAAGCCATAGAAGTAAATGTTGCCTTTGTACCAGGCGGCTCCTTTTTCCCTAATGGAGGAAATGAAAACACCTTAAGATTGAATTATTCCAATATGAGTGAAGAAAAAATACAAATAGGAATAGAAAGAT
The DNA here is from genome assembly GCF_900111615.1 of Natronincola peptidivorans. Lineage (GTDB taxonomy): Bacteria > Bacillota > Clostridia > Peptostreptococcales > Natronincolaceae > Natronincola_A > Natronincola_A peptidivorans. The sequence continues at coordinate 18,324 of NZ_FOHU01000027.1, forward strand.
TGGGACGTGTACTTAAAGAAATGCTATAGTGAAAAAAAGTGAAGAAAAAAAGCAAAAAAAATCGCGAGTGGTATAAATACCACTCGCTTATTTTGTAAGGGGGAGATTGGGATGAATAAAATGTTGTATTGTGGGGGCTATCTAGTTATAGGATAACCCATAATAATAGAAACTATACAAGAAAATAAAAAAAGTTTCTTATTGAATAGAATTCCCTATAGATAGAAAAAATATTTGCAAAACATTAACGATAGTGATATAATGTTTAGACGTGAGAAAATCATTTCTCTGCCCTGTAAGAACAGGGCCGCTCAAGTCCAGAGGGAGGTGAAATTATGAATAAATATGAATTGCTTTGTGTTTTTGCACCAGACACAGAGGAAGAGAAAAGAAATCAGCTTTTAGACAAGTTCAAAGGAATTATTGAAACTGATGGGGAAGTTGAAAATGTTGATGAATGGGGATTAAGAAAATTAGCCTATGAAATCGATAAAATCAAAGAAGGATACTATGTATTAGTACACTTCACAACAAACCCAGATAATCCTAAAGAGTTAGACAGAAATCTAAAAATCGCTGATGAAGTAATTCGTCATATGATTACTAGAATTGAAGAATAATTATAAAAAACAGGTGGTGTTTTTATGAATATTGTTGCTTTAATTGGACGTCTTGCAAGAGACCCTGAATTGCGTTTTACTGCAAGCGGAAAAGCCGTAGCCACCTTTAGTATTGCAGTAAATAAACCTTTTTCCAAAACAAATGAAGCAGACTTTTTTAACATCGTTGTATGGGAAAAATCTGCTGAAAACTGTGCAAACTACTTATCTAAAGGAAGTTTAGTAGGGGTAGAAGGAAGATTACAGTCTAGATCCTATGAAACCCAAGCAGGTGATAAAAGATATGTTACAGAAATCGTAGCAAATCGAGTAGAGTTTTTGGAATGGGGCAACAAAGAAAACAAAACAAATAACAATAGTAACAATAACAAATCAGCAGATAAAACGGACGACTTTGGAAATGCTGATATTGACTTAGATGATTTTCAAGCTATAGATGATGATGAAGATGGCGTTCCATTCTAAAAAGAAGGAGGGAGTAGAATGGTAAATAATAGAAGAAAGCGTAGAACAAAGAAAAAAGTTTGTGCTTTTTGTGCAGATAAAAATAATCGAATTGATTATAAAGAAATACAAAAACTAAAAAAATATATTACCGAAAGAGGTAAAATATTACCTAGAAGAATTTCAGGAAACTGTTCCATTCATCAAAGAGATTTAACAATAGCAATTAAAAGAGCTAGACATATGGCTTTACTACCATATACAGTAGACTAGATAAAAATAACAAGGAAGTAGTGATTTAAGCTGCTTCCTTATTTTTATTTTTTGACAAATAAATGCTCTTTTTCTTCTTTCAATAATAAATTTCTCAGGACAATAATATATATATTTTATGAGCCTTTGAGAGAAATAATTATTATGGTTTCAACTAGGGGGATAAAGAATGTTAGCTAAAAAAGCAACTATAGTAATAATATTTTTACTTTTATTCAGTTGTTCTGTCTTTGCAAGTAATGAAGGGGGAGAGTACGACTATCAAAGAGTCAGGGCTGTTGTTGTAGAGGAAAATACTATACAAGAAGAAATTCAGGTTCAGATTGTTAAAGCAAAACTTTTAGACGGGCCCTTTCAAGAAGGCATTGTTCAATTTAGGCATCCACTGATAGAAGGCTCTAGATATAATATTCAGCTGGAAAAAAACATGAAGGTATTTCTAAGTATACAAATAGAAAATAATCAACTGGTGGCAGTAAGTTTTAATGACGTTGTTAGGGATTTTTATTTAAAAATACTCTTTGGTCTATTTGTTATTCTTTTGGTGATTTTTGGAGGCTTTAAAGGAATACGCTCTTTTATCGCTCTAGTAATCACTGCCCTATGTATCGTTTACATATTTATCCCCCTAATAATAGGAGGACATGATTTTATTATAGCTACCTTTCTTGCGAGTTCTATCATAGTGATTACTAGCTTTGTTCTTATAAGTGGATTCACAAGAAAAAGCCTAAGCGCAATTTTGGGAACCATTGGAGGAACCGTAACCTCAGCTGTATTAGCAATATATTTCGGTAACAAAACATACCTTACTGGTATTTCTGATGAAATGCTGGAAATTCTTGTTGCTTACTCAACCTATAATATAGACTACAGAGGGCTTTTATACAGTGGTATTATTATTGGTGCCCTAGGGGCAGTAATGGACGTCAGTATGACCATAACCTCTGTTATCTATGAGATAAAAAGCAAGACACCTAGAATTCCAATAAGATCTTTATTTTTTTCCGGTCTTTCTGTAGGCCGAGACATTATGGCAACCATGACCAATACATTAATTCTCGCCTATGTTGGTACATCTCTACCGCTTTTGTTAATCTTTATTTTTAGCAATATGAGCCTTAATGATATTGTTAATTCCCAGTATATCGCTTCAGAAATTATAAGATCATTATGCGGCAGTATTGGGTTGATTATGACAATACCCATTACCTCCGTGATTGCAGCAATAAATAGTTAGAAAATAGCAGGAACTCAGAGAGAAAAATAGAATATTTTTATTATAGATTGGAATAATACAGAAAAAATTTTACAAATATTATTGATAAAGGGGAAGGACGGAAAATACAAAGGAGATGAAGCTATGAGTTATGTATTGGTAGGAGATAAGATGATAGATAGTGAAGAGATTTTAAAAGAGATAATCAATGAATTCCAATTTAAAGCAGTAAAGGATATAACAAAAGGATCTAAAAGAGAGGATGTATTAGTCTATCAAATAATACAAGAGGCTGAAGGACTAAAGGAACAATTAGACCTACCAGCAACAGGAGAAACCCTAACAGAAGAAGAAATAATAGAAGAGCTACTGGCACTAGCAGATGAAAACATTGTTTTTATTGAAGACCTAATTCCAGAGGGGTTTATCTCCTATGGTTATTCTTATTATTATGATGAAGGATTGGGAGAAGTAAAATCAGTATTTGTAGCTATTGATGAAGGTGTGGGTGAAAAGAAACTGAAGGATGTAACCAATAGGGTGTTAAAATCCCTTGATTAATAAGAGAATGAAAAAAATCTTCCTTGAGAAGATTTTTTGCTGTTTTTCAAGCAATAGAGAGAAAAACAAAGAAAATAATTAAAAAAAACACAGGAATTATTTGAAATTTTCCAAATTTTTTGTTTTAATAGTAATAAGACCAAAAATATCACTTCATTTGAAAGGGGAGAATATTATATGGCTACACCAATGCTAAAAGGTGATTTAAGAAATGCAACTGGAAAAAATAAAATGAGTAAACAAAGAAGAGAAGGAACAGTTCCTGGGGTAGTATATTCTAAAGGAAAGGATACACAATCCATCTATTTAAAGGCAAAGGAAATAGAAAAGCTTTTATCTAGATACGGAACCAGCTCAAAGATAGGACTAGACTTAGACGGAAAAAAGACATTCGCTATTATAAAAGAAGTTCAAAAAAACATGGTAAAGAATACTTTGCTGCATGTAGACTTACAAACCTTAGATGAAAACGAAAAGATAAGACTAACAGTACCAATTTATCTGATGAACAAAGAAAAGGTAGAGTCCTCCAGCGAGATATTGCAGGTACAGTTAAATGAAGTAGAGATTCAAACGTATCCTAGATATCTTCCAGAAAAAGTAGAGGTAGATGCAAGTAAACTAAAAGAACAAGACAACTTGACATTAGAAGACTTAAACATTGCTTCAGATGAAAATATTGAGATTTTAGACGATATCAACAGCGTAGTAGCAACAATAGTTCACGCTTCTAAGCAAGAGGAAGAGGAAGAAGAAGAAAGTGAAGAGTTATTAGAAATCTAAAATAATATTAATATGAAAGAGTGATCCAATAATACATTGGGTCACTCTTCTGTTTTTTGAATAAAATGCATGGTTTTGGAAATAATGGATTTAAGAAAATAACCAAGAGGAGGGCTTTATTTTGATAAGTTCTATTGAAAGCAACATAAGAAGTGATGTTGGGGGAAATGTCAATCATCGATTAAGAGATGCTGGTTATATTCCAGCAGTAATTTATGGAAAAAAAATCAACACATTACCTATACAGGTGAACAAAACTGATCTAGATTCTTTATTAAGACAAGGGGAAGATAAATCTTTAATAGAATTAAATATAGGGGGTGAAACCTACACCACCTATATTAAAGAAATACAAAGAAATCCAGTAACAAAGCAAATTATCCACTTAGATTTTCAACAGGTAAAAGCCGATGAAAAGATTCATGTATCCATACCAGTAATACTTAGAGGAAAGGCTTTTGTAGAAAAAAGTGGCGTTGTGGTGCAGCAACAGTTAAAAGAATTAGAAATTGAGTGCTCAGCTGGAAACATTCCAAAAAAGATTGAATTTGATATTACACATTTTAAACCGGGAGACATACTAAAAATAGCAGACATGGAATTTGGAGAAGAATTAAGTGTAGTAGATGAACTTCAATCAGTAGTAGCATCGATTGCAACAATAAAGAATACAATAGATGATGAAGGAGAAGTTCCCTTAGAAGAAAAAATAGAACCAAATGATCGACACTAAAAAATAAAAGTGGTAAAATTTTTTAATGTATAAATGAATAAAAGAAGGAATTTAATAAAACAAATCGAAAAGTATAATGAGTATAGAAACAAAAACATCATTAGGAGAAGTGGTTAATTTGAATAAAAATAGAATTATCTATATAGATGAATATATGAAAACTGCTAAGGCTGGAAAGACAAGAAAGATAGGTGGTCATAAAAAAAAACCTAAGCCCTTAGAAGAAGAAGAGAGACAAAAAACCTTTAACTTATTTATGAAGGTACTGGCTACAATGCAGAAAGAGTCCTATTAATTAAAAAAATTCTTCTTAAATCAATAGCATTTAAGAAGAATTTTATTCTTTTTTTGAAGCCATCTTATACAGATTTATAATAAATTAAATCTGTGTAAACAGTGTCTTTGTAAGCTTCATAATATCGAGTTCCTGCTAAAATATAATTTTGTTTTTCTCTAAAGGATAAAGAAGCAAAATTAGGGACTGGATTAATAATGGTTTCAGCAAATATATTGTGAATCCCTTTAGATAAAATATCAGAGATTAGACTTTTATACAGGCGGCTACCAATCCCACGACCAGTGAGAGGTGCATAAATAGCTGTTTTATCAATGACAACAAAGTTATCAAGTCTTTTCATATCAAAGCTAGGATGCCAATTAACTTCTTTTATCCAATTTGGATCGTGTTCTAGCCAAAGATCCTTTGTATAAGCCATTAAAAAGCCAACTACCTTATTATTAATGGTTTCTGCAATATAAAAATGTTCTAGCTTTAATATGTTCTCCAATATTTTTTTTTGAAAATATTTCGGGTCCGAAGAATAATCATCCATTAAAAACCCTTGAGTAGAATCTTTTTTGCTCTTACCTACAGTATAAGCCACATTATAAATTCCTTGTACGTCTTTTGGCTGAGCCTTTCTAACCTTTAATTGACTTTTAAAAACTTTACTGTCCACTAACAAAAGATCATTTTCTACTACATTCAGCTCCATTTTTAGATTTTCCAAAGTAGCAACCTCCTTTTTGCATTTTTGCATTATAGAATATATAAAAAAGATAGTCCATCATAAACGAATAGAAATAACATTAAAAACCAAAAAGTTACAAAATTTTCCAAATAACAACCGATAAATTACCCCTTAGTCAAATACAGAATCGATTCATGTAGAATAAAACAGAAACTATAAAACGAAAAGTTTTAATAGCAGGATAAATATACGTAGTAAAGAATACGTAGAAACAGTTTAAAAATAAGTAGAGTCTTGATTAAAAGTATTTGGTTGAGTAAAAATAATGAATAGGATAAAATCCAATGATTGCAAAGGGTTGATTCCAGGAAGTGGAAGCAACAAGAGCCACACAAAGCATAAACATTCATAGAAGTGAATAATTATACATTTTTCCATGCTTATTTTAAGAAGAGATACTTCACTTATTTATATTATAGTAAAAAAATGTTAATAAGTCAACAAAATACTATAAAAAAACTGAAAATTTAATTAATTATAATTATAAAAAACATGCCATTTCAAGGCATTAGACCTGTTTAAGGAGCGAAAAAAAACCAATAAAATTTTGTAGAGATAAAATAAGGACAACCCTAGAGGCATAGGTGATAAAAAAGAAAATCTAAAATTAAGTATTCATGAATAAAGTTAAAAAAATTGGTGAATCTATTTATATGTTTAAACCATATATAAACAGAAAGGGTTGATGCTATGTACGGGGATTTTGACTCACCTGTTATTAAAAACTTCAAAAACTTGTATGATGAAGGCTATAGATGCATATTATATGAAGTAGATAAGAGGGACAATCTTTTTACAGTACATCTAAAAAACTTTCAAAACGAAGATACTAGGATGTTTAAATGTAATCCCGATGAAGGAGCAGTGCTGCAAAACTATATTGATCGACTTTCTTAGAAACAAAATTTAAATATATATAAAGGTAAGAAAATTATTACCATAAAAAACCACAGGGATTTTGCTAAAAAATCTTTGACAAAGAAAAGTAAATTTGGTATAGTAGTAAAAGTCGCCGCTGAGGAAGGGGCGCAGGGTAAGAAGAAAAAGCCAGCAAAGAAAACACTTTAAAAGGCAGGAAAAAAGAGAAGT
>NZ_FOHU01000042.1 GCF_900111615.1 Natronincola peptidivorans
TTGGCCCAATTGGCGATAGCACTGGCATCCGTAAAGTTATCAATTGCACTTGGGTTTTGTGGTGCATTGGTGATCTTTGATAGGACAACTGTTACCTCCTGACGGCTGATGGGATGGTTTGGCTTCATACTGCCATCTGTATAGCCACCTATATAGCCTGCTGCTACCGCTCTTGCTACTGTGCTATAATACCATTCTCCTTCTGAGACATCTTTATAGCTTATTTCAGCCCTTTCGGTGAATCCAAAGGCTTTATTTACCAGCACCATAAACTCTGCTCTTGTGATGGGATTGTTTGGTCTAAAGCTGCCATCAGGATAGCCTCTAATAAAGTCATTACTTATCCAGGTTTTAATGGTTTCTTTAGCCCAGTGATTCTCAATATCTGATGCATTTGCCCCAAAGGTTAATCCTAGGGAAGATACAACCATACATGCAATTAATAGTAATGCTACTTTTTTCTTCACAAATTTCTTGCCCCCTTTTCTTTGGTAGTTTTTTGAAGCATCTATGCCAACTCTATAAACTGCCTTTTCCTTTATATTTTTCAACCGTCACTTCCCTCAATTGAATTCTTCAGCCCAGTTGTTTTTAATCAATGAACTTTTAAAGAGAATTATGCCAATGTTAGAAAATTATGTAATTTTTATAACTCTACTATATAGGATGTTTTCTTTTGGTGCAATAATTTTCGACATTCCTACATTGTTTTTTCGATATTTAATTATAATTTTTTTATGCTATAGTCGATTGTTTTTGCGAAATAGTTTTGGACATCTTTAGATTTTTTTGCTCTATCATTTATAATAGATTTAGATTGTATATAAAAAAAGAGATGAAAAAAGTATGCTATTTTTACACAGCATACTTTTTTAAGAAATAATCTCTTGTTATACATTTTCTACCGTTTCTAACCGTTATATTTTTCAAAATGTTTAATTTTTATATGTTTTCAATAAACACTCTATGTAGCTCCGCCTTTAAATCTACTCGCAGCTTTCTCAATGTTTCATCCAAAGCTTTTAAAGTAATGTATATCTTCTCCTCATAACAATTTTCTCCCATATGTCCGATTCTAATTACCTTCTCCTTGAGGAATCCAAAGGCGCCAGCTATCATAACCCCTTGCTCCTTCAGCATCTCTTCATAGATATCCTTAAATACTGTTCCCTCTGGCACCATGAAGGTGGTTACTGTGTTGGAATAGCCATCCTTAGGATAGAGCTTTAAACCTGCTGCTGTTAAGCTTTTTCTTACAGCCTCAGCAATATTTTTATGCCTTTCTAAAGCCTTATCATCCTTAAACAGTATATCCACCGCTGCCCTTAAGGCATAGATGTCACTGATGGGTTGGGTATAGGGAAACCATTTCTTGCTATACCAATCCTTCCATACGGAGAGGTTACAGTAATACCCCGTAATAGGCGCTTTTCGATTTAGTACTTTATCCCAGGCTGCTTCACTGATGCTTAGAAAGGTCAAGCCTGGCGGGGCTGATAAAACTTTTTGGGAGCCTCCTAACACCATATCCATCTGCCATTCATCTGTTTGGAGGCTTTCTCCTCCAACAGCTGAAACAGAATCCACTACAGATAAAATGCCATATTTTTTTAGCAAGGGGCAGATCTTATCTACAGGATTGGTAATCCCCGAAGGAGTTTCGCAATGGACTAAAGTCGCCAGCTTAAAATCATGGTCCTTCTCTAAAAAGGCTTCAAGCCTTTCAACATCGATGGCCCTCTCATAATCCGATTGAAAAACTTCTACCTCTCCCCCATACATCTTTACAAAATCGCCAAATCCACTGCCGAAGATACCATTGTCAATCACCAGCACCCGGTCTCCCGGTTCGATCAAGGAGGCACAAGCAGCCTCTAGGCCCAATATACCTTCTCCGCTTAAAATCAGTACATCATTTTCTGTCTTTAGCAGCTTTTTTATCCGATTACAGGTTTCCTTATAGAACTCATAAAACTCTAGGTCTAAATCTGGGTTTGTAATCTCTCTAGATAATGCTCTTCTTACCTCTTCATTTACGTAGGTGGGTCCTGGCGTCATGATTAGAGGTTTTTTCATTTATACCACTCCCTGTATTATCAATTTACATCATTTTGCTTTTCTTTAAGGCTGTAACTAAAGGTAATCCTAAAATGATCCCAATCACAATCTGTGTTATATCTCCAGGTATTGCCGTTATAGGAGTATACCAATTACCATAGATGATGACCTCTGCAACATAGTATCCAGCAATCATCCATACACTCCCTATCAGAATAGCAATGATATTCCATCGGAAACTGTCTCCATTTCTTCCTTTTCCATTAGCGACGGTTCCAATAACCCAACCCATTACACCTCTAATGATAAAAGTAAACGGAGCCCATACTGCCCAACCTGAAACCAGGTCAAATAATCCCATTCCAAAGGCACCGGATATCGCTCCCTTTTTTCCACCGAAAACAATGGCTGCTGCAAATAGCATGGTGTTGCCTAAATGAATCAGTCCCCCGTGAATAGAAAAAGGTAATTGAAAATTAATAAATTTTGTGGCGATAAATACCAATGCTGTTAGTAACCCAGTAAGCACTAAATCTTTCGTCTTGCTAGTTTCCTTTAACGTAGTATTTTCATTTCTGTTTAAAGCTATTTTTTGATTCATTATACTTCCTCCTCCAAATTTATGTAGCATCAATTGTCATTATAGACATTATACAATACAATCAATTGCGATACAATATTTTTTTAAGATCAAATTGTACCGTTTTTCCTTTGAATTGTACCGTTGATTCTGGAGGAAACAAATCTTCCTATTATATTTCCATACTCTTTTTAGGGACTTCAATAATTTTTCTAACTAAATAATCAATACCATGCTCCTCATTAGTTTTAGTTATCCAATCAGCGTTTTCCAACACTTCTTTTTCAGCGTTTTTCATGGCTACCCCTAAGCCTGCATACTGTATCATAGATAAATCATTAAAATTATCTCCTACTGCTATGATTTCCTTTTTTGTAATATTTAATAGTTTTGCTAATCCCTCTAAAGACTTCCCTTTCGTAGCATCATTATCCAGCACCTCAATGTTGTTTTGTCCAGAGCTAGTTACATCAACACCCTTTATCTTTTCTAATTTTTCTTTTATAGCTTGCAGCTGTTTCGTATCTTCTGAGTAGATAAAGATATTGGTGGCATTCCTATTATTCCTTGTAAAAGTAGAAAAGTCTACTTTCTTATAATTTTTATCAAATAAAACTATCCATAGGGATAAAAACCATGCTTTCCAATAGGTAGCACTGGTTTGAAATATAACCTTTCTTAGAAATTTTACTCTCTGTAATTGATTTCTGATATAAGTATATTTTTCATCTGATATATGATAATATATTTTTTCTTCTTCCAATATTTCAATTGCTTTTTTTAGTGCTTCAGATTTCATATAGATAACAGAAATAATTTTTCCTTCTTTATCTCTAATAACTGATCCATTGCTTGTGATGACCCAACAATCAAAATTCAACTGCCTTAAATAAGGTTCCACACTATTATAAGGTCTGCCGGTACAGATAGCTATTTCAATATCCTTCTCCTTTACTCTTCTTAAAGCATCGATATTTTGTTGGGACAATGATTTGTTGTCCATCAATAATGTGCCATCCATGTCTGTAGCTAATAATTTATAGTTCATTAATTTCCCTCCCCTAACTTCCTCCCTAACATTATATCTTTTTCAAAGCTAGAAAAAAACCATTAACAGTATATGGTATGTGCAATGTATATTTTATAATAAAAATGGATAGTTTTTAAATAAAAGAATTGTAATGCAAAAATCAATATAATCCTTATTCCCGTTGCTTGCATTAAGGTTTTATGAAGCCAATATATAGTGTACATACCATTACCAACGTTGCTAATAAAATTGTTTTTTATATACCTATCTACCTTCTAAATTTAATTTACCACTGATTTAATTAAACCCTATCGACGTCGAAATCACACCGTTTTCAATCTCAAATGTAACAACTTCAGAATAAACTGTATTTCCCTGCATATCACTCATTCCAAACATTTGTAAAAAGACACCATCACCAAGCTCAATTTCTTCAAAGGATGTATTTCTGCTAACTATGATTTTTCCTCCCTCAAAAGGAATAAGCTCATCATCATCACCGTAAATTGTCATGAAAGTATAGTGAATAGGTGTAATAACATCGCCCTCTACAAGGTTACGTAGATTTTTGTCAGCCATACCGTTTTCATCAAGGGATTTTCTTGCACCCTGTATCTCATATCCTGCTTTTTCAAAATCATAAATCACACTTAAGGTATATTCTTCGCCATTTAATAAAATAGGTACAGCATATAAATTATACTCGTCGCCCTCGTAAGACAGCTCCATGTAAACAAGTTCTCCATCTATTCCACCCCAAACGCCACGGAAATTGTCTTTGAATACACCCTTTTCCCAATCAGCAATCATCTCATTATCACTCCCTAAGTGGAGCATGATATCTGCCTCGTAATCCACATAGTATAGATGAAAATAAATGCTGCTTAAAACATCCATTGCCTTTTTTCCAAGAGTCAGAATTGCCACGCCCTCATCGTCAACCTCTAAAGGATGATTTTCCCATCCTTGATCCTCAAGTGTTTCCAGTAGTGGTAGGCTTTCATAATTCATTGCTAATAAATATTGCATACCATCTTCTGATAATTCACCTGTTAAACCATATGAATAATAATGCTTAAAGGCTTGTCCTACACCTAAATTTGTATAGGCATTAAAATCATCGATATCTCCATTGTAGGAATAGTAGCAAGAAAGACCTGTTGCGTCTTTTCGATATGGATCGCTTACCTTATATTCCACACAGTTCTCAAGAGATGCCAGCACTATGTTTGAGGTTTCTGAAAGTATTTGGCCAGATTTTCTTGCAAGGTGCCCAAGATCTACCATATTGGTAAAGCCCTGTTCCTTTGTATTTCCGCCGTAATTTACCGTTGCAACTGCAATTCTAGCAAAATGAGAGAAAAAGCCAGGGTCGATACAGGCATTTGCCAGTGCCTCCTTACCAAAATCTTCATAGGCTGTTAGAAGCTCTGAAACCTTTGAAAGGTTTATTACAGATAGGGTTATGTCATCGGCAGTACCTACCATCTTACACCCTTCCACATAAGTGTCACATATTATTTTTCCAAGTTCCAAACCATCCATCCTTGGATTTTTACCTAAGGCATCTAAAAAGCCTGTGTAATACCACCCATTGCCTGGCTCAAACTCCTGTGAGGCAACAAGATATTTACCAATGTCATTAAAAGTATAGGCTACATCTACTGTGGCCATTAGGCAAGCGTCAAAGCCAATGAGCTCAAAGGGTGGGTTTTCCTCTGACAGCTCATAATTTGAAGCAAAAGCATTGTACATTTCATCTAAAGTAAGGCTATCTCCACCATAATTTTCATCCGCTGCCGCACCAGTGACGCTACCGCCACCATGATTCCATAGGATAAAGCCTGTTTTCTTGGCAGGATAATTTTTCTTTGCAAAGGCGAGAAAATCAGACAAGGTTTCTTCACTGCCCATACTTGCCTGTGGCAGTTGCTCTATGAATTCTAAGCCATTGTTGTCATATACATATCTTTCTATGTGATCTGCACTTATCAGTTCATTTTGCCACTGGTTTGCACCTTGTAAATTATATAATCAAATTAGCCAAAAATTCTAATCTCAAAATACACAGATTTGTACATTTTTTAGTATAATATTTTCAAAAAAGATAGGGGAAATATTATGCGAAAAGATGTGTCTAATCAGATAAGACTGTTGAGAGAGGAGGCTGAATTATTGAATAAAAGTGAACTAGCTAGAAGGTTTAATTGTGATAGGAGGACAGTAGAGAAATATATTAATAATTCTGGAGATGTAGCTAGGAAATCAAGAGAAGTAAAAAGCAAGCTAGATGACTATAAAGAAATAATAATGGATAAAGTAGATAGTTATGGATCCAAGTCAATGG
>NZ_FOHU01000023.1 GCF_900111615.1 Natronincola peptidivorans
CACAAGCTTCATGAGTGGAAGCGTCCTTTAAACGAAGTCGATATGCTGACAAATGCCGATAATATGCCGGGCAAATGGCAGCTACTGATCTACTTAGGGCAACAAACCATCCTCTCACAACAAAACCAACCTTCCCCTTAAATGTGCCTTTGCACTTTTGCTAAACTTCATCGTTTCACCATCAATGCTGTGGGTTCCAGAGCATTATTTGTGGTATCATCAATCTATTTTTTTGATGTTTTCTTCTTTTAAGAAGGTACTCCCCCCACAAATCATGTTGTAAAATTTTGTTTCTTAGTTTTCATAACCTACTTTACACTATCATATAGTTTCTTTCAAATGGTTAAAACATTCCAGGTAAGTTCATGTTGCCCGTTACTTTTGACATCTCTTTACTTACCATTTCTTCAGCAGAACGTATGGCTTCATTTACCGCAGCCATTACTAAATCCTGTAACATTTCCACATCATCTGGATCTACTACCTCTGGTTTAATATCTATGCTGATAATTTCTTTTTTTCCAGTCATTTTTACTATAACGGCTCCACCACCAGCGCTAGCTTCCACTTCCTTTTTCTCAACCTCTGCCTGCATCTCTTCCATTTGCTTTTGCATTTTTTGTGCTTGTTTAATCATGTTATTCATATTAGGCATTCCACCCATTCCTTGGAAACCTTTTTTACCCATATTTTATTCCTCCTTCTATTTTAATTATTTCTAGTTATTATATCTTGGGCCCTCTATTATAAATTATTCATCTACAATTTCAAGAAGACCTTCTGGTAGTACCTTTTTTAATTTCTCAATGATAATTTCTTCATCATTATTTTTTTGTTTTTCATTTATTTCATACTCCATTACAAAAGATAGTTTTGGATTTTGTCCTGTAACTTTTTTTATAATACTAGCAATATATTCTTTGTTTTTTTCTTTGTCAAGGGTCTCTCTATGGAACCCATAACCATCTTTAAAGCTAATGATCAACCTGTTTCCTTTTATTCCTTCTATATTCCCTTCCTTCAGCATTGCTTCAACTTGAGCTTTTTTATCCCTTTTTATAAAGTCCTTTACTTCCTGCCATCCATCCTTTAAAGCAGAAAAATCTAAAGCCTCTTCCTTTGAAGATTCTATCTCTTCTTTTTCCGTTTTTTCTGGACCCAAAGATTCTTCTTCAGCGGCCTTTTCTACAGTTTTGATTTTTTTAACAGGGTTTTCTACTATATTTGTACTATATGTTTCTCTTAAGCTGGTTTCTTTAAAGGCACTTTTTCCTGATGCTATTTTTTTTTCTAATTGAAGTACTCTTTCTATTAAAGAATCTACATTTTCTTCTTGTTTTTCTATACATAAGGATACTGCTGCTACCTCCAACAAAATTTTTGGTTGAGCAGCATATTTTGCCTTTCCTTCTAACTCAGATAAGATATTTATAGCTTCTTTAATTCCATTGATGCTAAAAGATTTGCTTTGCTGCTGCAGCTTCTCTAAAACTTCCTTAGAGAGACTTAATAGCTCTTCCAGCTCTACATTGATTTTTGCCATCATTAAATTTCTAAAATGATAGACTAACTCCTTTATTAACTGCTGTACATCCTTTCCTTCTCCAACAATCTTTTGAATTAAATGAATAGCCTCAGATGTGTTTTTTTTAGCAATTGCCTCTACTAACGAAAAAATCATTTGGTGGTTAACCAGTCCTAGTGTATCTATTACTTCCTCTTCTGTAAGCTTTCCATCCGTAAAGGATATACATTGCTCTAGAATGCTTAATGCATCCCTTAAGGCCCCTCCAGCATTGATAGCTATTATTCTTAATGCCTCTTCCTCTGCGTCAACCTCTAGCTTTGAACATATTTCCTTTAATCTTTCTATGATTGCCTTTGTGGTAACGCCTTTAAAATCATATCTTTGACACCTAGATAAAATAGTAGCCGGTAGCTTTTGTGGATCTGTAGTAGCAAGAATAAATATCACATGATTAGGAGGTTCTTCTAATGTCTTTAAAAGAGCATTGAAGGCCCCAGTACTAAGCATATGGACTTCATCAATGATATAAATTTTATAGCTTCCTTTTGAAGGTGGGTATTTCACATTTTCTCTTAGTTCTCTTATATGGTCCACACCGTTATTAGAGGCTGCGTCGATCTCTACTACATCCATAATGCTTTCTGTCAAAATTCCTTTGCATACTTCACACTGATTACAAGGATTAAAGTCTTCTGGCTGTAGACAATTTACTGCTCTTGCAAAAATTTTTGCCGTGGAGGTTTTACCTGTACCTCTTGTTCCAGAAAACAGATATGCATGAGATATGCTTTTAGCTTTTATTTGGTTTTTTAATGTAGTTGTTATAGGATTTTGTCCTACGACATCCTCAAAAACTTGAGGCCGAAATTTTCTATATAGTGCTTTATATGCCATAAAAATCACCTTCATTATATCAAGAGTTTATGATCCTTTGTTTTAAAAACTTTTTTCTGTACCAGCATTTATTATTATATCATATATCCTTACCTTCAACCATTCAAATAAAACCATTACTTGCTTTTAAGGTTTTTTCTCTCTAGGTTGTAGCTCAGTTTATTTCCACAGTGAAGTACTTTTTTTATCCCTTAAGCAATTAGAGGTCTTAGTCCTACACTGATGGATAAATAAGAAAGAAGGTGTTGAGAAAAAATGGGCAGCATATTGGATTCTTGCATGCCTTTGGCAACAAATCCCTCTAAATTGGCCATGGCTATTGGTATCATAATTAGTACAAATATAAGGATAATTGCAAATCCTCTAGCAAAGCCCAACACGCCTCCAGCTAAGCCGTTTACTGTGTTTAATACAGGCAACTCAAAAACTTCGTTTGCTAAATGACCTATAATCAATATAATGGTTCTTGCTAATACAAATAAAATAATCATACTAATGGTATTGATAAAAAAAGTAAGCATCGTATTTACCACCTGCCCCTTTAGAACCTCTATTGTTTGTTGCGCGTAAGCTTCTACAGGAATTTCCTTTAATATATATTCCTCTAAAAATACCGGCAGCTTTATAAAAGCCCCCTCTTTCAATTCATCTATTTGTAGAAAATCTAAGTTTATGTTTTTCCCTATAAAGTTTTGTATACCCTCCATAAGAGTAGGGGTGCTTCTAATCCAAGCGGCAAGCTGTAGATGGTAAACCTTAGCAACAAAGAAAGCAATGATATAGCTGCCGAAACTAAACATTGTTAGAATGAAGCCTTTTCTATAGCCTCCAATACTGCTTAAAACCACAATCACTACCATTAACAAATCAAACCACATCATATACAAAACCCTCTCCTCATCTTTCTATGATTCTCATAAAGGCTACCTTTCCTTTTGTAACAACTACTACGTGTTCCTTAGAAAAAATAAAAACCTCTTCTATATCGCTAGAATATTTGTGTTCCATTTCAACAATACCTCTTTCATCCAATAGGTAGATGGTTCTAAGAGAGTAGGCGGCTATAGCTTTCTCATTTACATCTATCCCTAAAATTGATTCCTCTGTTGTTGTTTCTCCAACCACGTTTCCATTGTATTGTATTATTTTTACTTTTTCTCCTCCTTTTGTATGGATTAATGGATTTTTTCCACTTTCTCCACTATAAAAGGTTATATGTCTGAATGGTTGCTCCTTAAAAAGCTTTGTCCTGTCAACAAAAGTGTTCCATAAAATTTTGTTTGTTTTATTGATGCTTAATACCTCTTCTTCCTTAACAGCAATTAGATTCCCCTTGGAATCATATAAGAAGCCTAGTACTAATTGATCTTTTAAACTTGTTGAGCCTATTAATTGACCTTTGGTGTCATAGGTTAGCAGGCTGCTTTCTATTGTGTTGTTTGATTTTAATGTGTTAACAGCCACAAAGTCGTGCTTTTTTGATATGGCTAGACTGATAACCGCTCCCTCAGTTAATGAAAAGTTGCTATGTTCCCTTCCCTCTTGATTCAAAATCGTCAGCTTAGTAAGCTTGTTTTTTTCTGGATATTGTAGAATCACGTAGTTTTCTTCACAAACCTCAAAGTTCTTTAAAGCTTCCTCTGAGGCATATCTATAAATAATTTCTCCATTTTTTCCTATCCTCAACAACTGATTTTTGCTGTTATCTACAACATATATATTGTTTGAGTTTGTTTTTATCATGGGATTGGTTATTCCTAAAAATATATGCCATTTTTGAATGCCTGCTAAATCATAGAAGGCTAAAATTCCATCCCAATATTGAAGAATGCCCTCCTCCATTTTTTTATAAGTAACCACTCCTTGATAATCTGTTTCTATTTCTTTTATCAAGTAGATTTCTTTTTCTACAGTTGAAATTGTCTTTCTTGCAGCGTTTATTAGCTTGGGTCCAATTAAAATCAACATAATTATCATAAGTATTAGTATCGTTTTTCTTTTGTTTTTATTCATTCAGCACCTCCTGTTTCACGGGAAACAATTGTTTCTATCTTATCTATATTCCTCAAAGAAGCAAAATCTCCTTTTTCCATTTTAAGATAGTAATAACCATCTTCAACTTACTAGAGGAGCCTTAGTTATTATTAGTTTTTAGAACAAAAACCCCTATAAATAAAAATCCAACATATCCAAATAAGGGATAGAAAAAAGAAACCAAATTTTTAAAACCTAAAGTAGCCAAGGGGATTGATAAGCAACAAACCAAAATTCTTGCCCACCCTTCTCTTAATTTCATTATGTAGGAAAATCTTAATATACACCCATAGCCGTTTGCTATCGCCGTGGTAAACATGGCTAATAACAAAACAACGCTATATATTTTTTTATGTGTTTCACTCAAAGAATGTGCTATCGCCACCATGGGCACCTCTAGGCCTACAATATCTGTATATAGTAATAACAAGCTTAATAAGATTAATAATGCCACAAAACCCAAACCTAAACCTCCTAATACTCCGCCCCATTTAGCCGCCTTAGCATTATGAATATAGGGTAATAGGGAGGTTATTACGATAATGGCTCCTATACTATTATGTGCTGCATATAATAATGAAGACTTTACCCATCCCAAGTTTAGCAAGAAAAAATCAATTAAACCACCCTCTAGTTTTAAAGTGTTTATGCCTTTTAAAGCTACAAAGGATTTTCCATGCAGATTGCTAAATAGGAGCTTGTTTTTTATAAGAACCGAAAGAGACACAAAAAAAACAACACCTAGTAAAAAAGGAACAACAATATTATTTGCTTTTGCAACACCATCAATGCCAAAGGTAAAAACAGAAAAACAAAATACAGACATAATTAATATTCCATAAATAGCTGGTATTTGAAAGTTTTCTTTAATAACAGCACCACTGCCTGCCAACATAACAAAATACCCCACCAATAGTAAAAAAGCTACCAATAGGTTAAACCCATTAAAAACCTTTTTGTGAAAATATCTTCGGCCGTAATCTTCAAAACTTCTGATTTTTTTTCTATAAACCGTCTCTAAGGTTCTAACTGCTACAACAACTAGAATCAGTGTTGAAAAACCTATTCCCAACACTCCTGA
The DNA here is from genome assembly GCF_900111615.1 of Natronincola peptidivorans. Lineage (GTDB taxonomy): Bacteria > Bacillota > Clostridia > Peptostreptococcales > Natronincolaceae > Natronincola_A > Natronincola_A peptidivorans. The sequence goes on from NZ_FOHU01000023.1 coordinate 5,538, forward strand.
TTTGCCATGTTTTCCAAAAAATTGTAATATTTCTTGACCTGAAGCAAATCCTGCTCCTATAACTGTACCAATATATACACTTGCTATGGTACAAATAGATTTTAATCCTTTCATAAAATCCCCCCTAAGATTAATATATTTTTTCATATATAGGGGGTATTCTTAATAAATTGTATTGAACAAAGAATTTTGGGGAAAGCTTTATTAGTAAATAAAGTTTATTTAATATCAAGGATTTGTTCATAAAATCTCTTTCACTTAAGGAGGAACCCTTATGTCTTTATCTCTTTCAAAGACAGCTAGCTCTATCGATATCAACACCAGTATGGCCTCACTAAGCTTTAGCAGTATTTTTTCTAAGTATATTGAAAAGTATTATTTTTCCTCCTATAGCGAGCTGGTTTTTTTGTGTATAGGAACTGATCGCTCTACAGGAGATGCCTTAGGTCCTTTAGTTGGACACAAGTTAGTAAGGCCATTATCTAGACATCCCGACATCTATGTTTATGGTACTTTAGATAAGCCTGTTCACGCAAAAAATCTACAAGAACAAATAGATACTATCCAGGACACATGTGTAAATCCTTTTATTATAGCTATCGATGCTTGCTTAGGCAGGGTTGACAGAGTTGGTTATATAACTGTGGGAGAAGGCCCTTTAACTCCTGGTGCCGGAGTTAATAAACAATTACCCTCTGTTGGTGATCTCCATATTATGGGCATTGTTAATTTAGGGGGTTATATGGAGTATATGATTCTTCAAAACACAAGGCTTCAACTGGTAATGAAGATGGCTGACACCATTGCAGAGGGGATTAAGTTCTCTGTCTGGAAAATGCATAAAGAAAAACTACTTTCATAGAATTAATTTTTTTCAATAAAAAAACCAACCAACGTAGCAGGACTAGATTTGCGTAGTCAGCTGGGTTTAAAAGTGTTTTTTTTAACCAAATAAGCTTCCATATCTCCTGTTTTCTATAATGTATTGTATTTCCTCTATAGATTTATTATTTGCATTGATTAAAATAGAACCATAATTATTTGTTTCACCTGTATCATTTAGATTCTTTATTCCTGAGTAATCGTCAAGGTATACAATAGCATCTATCCTTCCTTGATCTTGAAAGCTAACAAGTTCATAACCTTTTTCCTGTAATGCCGTTTTAATCTCTGTCAAATTATCTTGTATCGCTATTCTTTTCAATAAAGACACCTCCTTGGCTTATTATTCCAAAAAGGTGTTTTTTCATTCTCAATTTTTTGTTTTTTATTTAAGCTCTATCTATACTGTATTAATGAAGTATAGCATTAACTATTATATGCAATAACTTGGGTTCCTTTCTATAAAAACAAAATCCTTTAGTATATTTAAAGCTATCCAATAATAATCTCTAAGCTTCGATGTAAAATTTCAAATACTAATGGTTTGTTCTCTATAATTTCACCATCAGCATTGATTTGTATTTGTTTATCCGAGAAAATAGTTACGGTTTTTGCTCGATAAAAACTTACCTCTTGATATTTTACATGCTTGCCCATGTATATTGTAGGAAACAACAACAACAGTTTAAGTTTGTTCATGGCTTTTATAACATATACATCAAAAAGTCCATCCTCTAAATCTGCTTCTGGCGCAACCTTCATTCCTCCACCGTAAAAAACACCATTGCAAACAGTAATCATCATTACCTCTTCTAGCATTATTTTGTCATCTATAACAAATTGCACCTTTCTGCTTTTAAAAGTACTTATTCCTTTTAAAGCTGCTAGTATATAGGCTCCTTTTCCAGCGATCCACCGCTTTATATTGTTGGCCTCAGAGGCTATAACCGCATCAAGCCCTACGCTGGCAAAGTTAATAAAATGTTTTTCTCCTATTTTTCCTAAATCAATTTTTTTGGTTTTTCCTTCTAAAATTAACTCTAGGGCACTCTCTGGATTTTCTGGAAGCTTTAATGTCCTGCTTAAATCGTTACCGGTACCAGCAGGAATTATTCCTAATGCCTTATTGCTGCCAATCATCCCATTTAAAACCTCATGAATGGTGCCATCTCCACCTACTGCCACAATAACAGCGTGTTTTTTGCTTACAGCTTCTTTAGCAATTTTTTCAGCCTCTCCAGCTTTGGTGGTTTCTATTAGTTCATAGGCGACCTTTCTTTTATCTAAAACTTCTTTTATTATTGGTAGTATCTTTGCCCCTTTGTTTTTTCCTGCAATAGGATTAATTATAAATAAATAGGACAATTGCTCCACCTACCCATTGTCTTTTTTTCCTCTAGCGCCTTTTATTTTAACATTATCTAGATCGTTAGATTTAGCTCTTTCTAAGGCTTGAATCTCTTCAACAGAAAGGTTGTAATTTGATTGTCCTTCTTTAACAGGTTTAGCATATGAGATGGTTTCTGCTCTTCCATGAATTCCTGTTAAAATGATTCCAGTATCATTGTTATCTAACAAAGCTATGGAATAACTCAAATCACTTCCTACATCTTGAAATGCGTTATATCGGACAATACCTACTTTTTGAATGGAGAAGCTTATTCGATTTTCTAATATGTCTAATTTGGAATAAAGCTCCTTAAAATCCTCCTGTACTTCTTCTACTTTAGCAATATGCTCCATTAGTACATTTTCTATGTTTTTTCCACTTGTACCTTTAACCAATCGCTTGTATTTATCTTTTAAATTAGCTGTCATGCTGTAGTTTATTGCTAGTAAAATAATTAGAAATAAGTTCATTACTAAACCAGTAAAAATAAAAGTTAAAGAATACGCGTCTATAATAGACAAAACCTCTTGCATACAATTTCTCCCTTCCCTGACTTCTTTCTTTGTTTTTATAAACTAGTTCTTATTTTTTGTTGATACAATCAAATATCACATTTTATATTCTACAACCTTTGATTGTTTCCCTTCTAAACCCATTAAAATATACTGATGTAATTTTTCCCTCTTTAGCCTTTATTTTTATATCCTTCTTAAATAGTGTTTCTTGTTTTTTTAAAGCTAAAGAACAAGAAAAAAATCCAATCACCTCAACATATTTTAAGTAAGCTTAAGTGTTGGATTTTTATAGATATACAAATCGAAAGCTATCATTATACTAAGATTTGTTTGGATATTGCTAAGCTTAATTTTGATACACTAAAGGGCTGCATTTGCAGACAATAGCCATGGTGTCCGATTCATGGAAATGAAAAATACGTTAAGAAATTCGTATGTTTGAATGCAGTGAGTTTGCAAATTTTAGTGTTTTTCATTGGAATGGATTGTAGACATCATCCATTGGTGAAACCGCAGGCCTGTGTTTATCAAATTTACGATCCATCATTGTATACCTAATTATAGCAAATAAAAAAATGTATATTTTAACTTCTTAGATTGTACATCTATATTTAATTTTTTTGTTTTTCTTTTTTATATTACCTCTTCCTTTATGTTTCTTATTGCTTCTATCGCTATCTTCACCTCTTCTTTTGTGGTAAAATATCCAAAACTAAACCTCACAGTTCCTTGCTCAAGAGTCCCTATCGTCTTGTGGGCCATAGGAGCGCAGTGAAGGCCTGGTCTTATTCCAACATCAAAAACCTTATCCAAAACATAACCTATTTCAGAAGAATCCTCTTCACCTATATTGATAGAAACAACTGCCGCCTGTTTTGTTGCATCCTGTTTCCCATAAATAATTATGCCGGGAATGTTTTTCACTCCTTCAAGAAAGCAGCTGGTGATTTCTTCCTCGTGCTTTCTAATTTTATCTAACCCTTCCTTTAGGATAAATTCAATCCCTGCTGTTAAGCCAGCTATTCCAGGGGTGTTAGGAGTGCCGCTCTCATATCTGTCAGGCAGCATTAATGGTTGTGTTAACTCCTGTGACTTACTTCCAGTGCCACCTTCTTTAAAGTGCTTTACTTCTACTCCTTCTCCAATAAATAAGATCCCTGTCCCTTGAGGCCCCATTAATCCCTTGTGTCCAGCTGTAGCTAATAAATCAATATTCATGTTTTTTACATCTATGTCATATACTCCTGCCGTTTGAGCAGCGTCTACTAAAAACAATACATTTTTTCTCTTTGCAATTTCCCCAATTTCTTCAATTGGCATGATGGTTCCCGTCACATTAGAGGCATGCGTAACAACAATTAGCTTTGTGTTTTCTTTAATTGCTCTCTCTATCAGCCTTGGATTAAGCCCCCCTGCCTCATCGCATTGTATAACAGTGTTCTCTACACCATTATTTTCTAAGGATTTTATGGGTCTCATAACAGAGTTGTGCTCCATGCTGGTGGTGATAACATGGTCTCCTTCTTCTAAAACACCTTTGATAGCAAGATTTAAAGCCTCCGTTGCATTACAAGTAAAAATTACTTGCATAGGGTCGTCTATATTGAACAGCCTACAAACCATTTCTCTTCCTTTGAAAATCACTCTCCCTGCTTCAAGAGCAAGCTTATGCCCCGATCGCCCAGGATTAGCACCATAGTTTTTCATGTTGTTCAAAACAGCTTCATAAACCATCTCTGGTTTTGGAAAAGTTGTAGCTGCATTGTCTAAATATATCATAAAAATCTCCCCTTTGTGACTAGGTATAAATTTCATTATCTATTATAACATATTCTATTGTCTTTGCTATGTTATCTCTTTAGTATGTTACTATAGAAAATTTTTATCGTTTTTATTTTTGAAAAGATTTTTTCTATACAGGACGCTTTAGGTTTTTTGTTTGACTTTATTAAAATCTAAAACACATGGAACGCATTTCATGCGTTCCATGTTTAATGTTTTTTAGTAAGTTTTTTTCTTTAATTATAGCACTTAATCTTCCTCTGTAGCATCAGACTAAGCACCTCATCCTTTATATAGCTTCAGTTAAAATTTAATAAGAGCACTAATCCTCTCCGTTAAGTCTCGTTCTATACGGTGAAGTTTCACGTGAAACTTTAAATATTTGTCTCAAATAAACTTAAAATTCTTTCTAAGTCCTGGTCGTTATAGTATTCTATTTCTATTTTTCCTTTTTTTCTCCCCTTTGAAACATTTACCTTTGTACCAAAAAAGCTTTTTAAGTCTTCCTCTATTTTTGCCAAAATAAAATCTTTTTCTCTTTTCTTTTCCTTTTCTTTCTTTTTGGGTTTTAATAAGCATCGGACATGTTCTTCAACTTGTCTTACATTCATTTTCTCTTTTTCTACCATTAGGGCTACCTGGTATTGTTGTTCTGTTGCTTCAAGGCTTAACAAAGCTCTGCCATGGCCAGCAGTTATTTTTTCTTCTTTAATCATATCTACAACCCGCGCATCTAATTGTAACAACCTTAGAATGTTAGCTATATAAGGCCTGCTTTTCCCTATCGCCTCTGCCAATTGATCCTGGGTTATTTTATAGGTATCTATTAAATATTTATAAGCCTTAGCTTCTTCCATAATATTAAGATCTTCTCTTTGAATGTTTTCAATAAGGGCGATCTCCATTAGTTGCTGCTTGTTGTGGTTTCTAATGATACAAGGGATTTCTTTTAATCCTGCTTCTCTAGCAGCTCTCCATCGTCTTTCTCCAGCGATAATCATAAAGCCTTTTTCTTTTTCAATTACAATAATGGGTTGGATTAACCCTTGCGCTTTTATAGAATTTGCCAATTCTTCAAGGGCTTCCTTTTTAAAGCTTTTTCTAGGTTGATTTTCATTAGGAGAAATTTTGTTAATGTTAATATTTTGTATGCTGTTTTCATTAAAAATTTCTTCTACAACCTCCATTGTGTTTAGTTGAGGAATTAAGGCTTGAAGTCCTTTTCCTAACCCCTTTTTCTTGTTTGCCTTTGCCATTTATATCACATCCTCTTCCAAATCTATAAATTCCTCAGCCAATTCTAGATAAGCCTCCGCTCCTTTGGATTTGTTGTCATAGTAAATAATGGGCTGTCCATAGCTTGGAGCCTCTGCTAACCTTACGTTTCTGGGTATGATGGTGGCATAAACCTTTCCTTTAAAGTAGTTTTTTACTTCATCCACTACTTGTATTGATAGATTTGTTCTACCATCAAACATGCTTAATACCACCCCTTGTATTTCTAGGTCGGGATTTATGTTTTGTTTTACTAATTGAATTGTGTTCATTAATTGACTTACTCCTTCTAGTGCATAATATTCGCATTGAATAGGAATCAATACAGTGTCAACTGCTGAAAGAGAGTTAATGGTTAATAATCCTAATGAAGGTGGACAATCTACAAAAATATAGTCATAATCTCCTCTAATTGTATTAATAGCGCTTCTTAGTTTTTTTTCTCTATCTGTAGTAGACACCAGCTCTATTTCTGCTCCGGCTAATTCATTGCTTGAAGGTATTAAATCAATATTTTCATATTCTGTTTTGATAACAGCATCTTTAATATCTACCTCATCTATCATTACATCATAAATACTGTATTCTAGTTGACTTTTATCTACTCCAAACCCGCTGGTGGTGTTTCCTTGAGGATCAATATCTATGACACATACCTTTTTGCCTTTGCTGGCTATACATGCACTCAAATTAACATTTGTTGTTGTTTTTCCAACCCCTCCCTTTTGATTAAAAATCGCTATCACTTTACCCATTTTACTTTGCCTCCTTTTCTACTACACTTAAGTCGCTTTTGTATATTATTAAATTTCTAATAATTTTTCTTTTTCCCTTTTATTTTTTAAAAAAACTTTCTAAGGATTTTACTAATAATAAGTTTTTTTTAAGAATATAATGATTTATGATGACAAAAGAAAAATCAACAGCTATTCTTTTTTGCAAAAGATTGTAAGGAGGTTTCACTATGTTGCGTATGATTTTAACAACCTTTTTTATTGTTTTTGTGGCAGAGCTAGGAGATAAAACACAGCTTCAAACTATGCTTTTAGCCACCCAAAGCAAATCCATATGGCCTGTTTTTATTGGAGCATCTTTAGCTTTAATCCTTAGCTCTTTTGTTGGTGTCTTTGCTGGAACTTTTTTGATGAAATATATTCCTCCCCATTATTTGCAAACAGCAGCTGGGTTAGCTTTTATTGTTATTGGTTTTTTAACCTTATTTAATAAAATTTAAAAAAGCACCTTCCTGAATGCGGGCAGGGGATTTCATACCCTACAACCCCTGTTTTTATATAATAGTAAAGTAGCACTTTGCTATTATATAAAAAAAGATTACTAAATTTCCTCTAGTAATCTTTTATACGTTGTTTTTATTTTCAACATTACCCTTTAGGTATTTTTAACGTTACTTCAATAAAATCTCCTTTATCTACTTGTTTAAATTCAGCCCTCTCTTGTTTATCTTTAATAGCTTCATAAGCTTGCTTTATCGTGTTAATGTAAATCTTATAATTCATAAAGCTTTTTATTTTTTGTTTACTTTTAGGTTCTTTCTCTGCTGTTATTTCCTCTATCATCATTTGAATAAACTCTTCTGTTTTCTTTACATTATAATCATTCTTAATAATCTTATCTATCGCTAAAGCCCTCAACTCATCATCTGGAAGCTTTAATAGTGCTCGAGCATGTCTTTCAGTTAAATTGTGCTCTAATAATTTTTGTTTTATTTCATCCTTTAACCTTAAGATCCTCAGTTTGTTTGCAACAGTAGATTGGTTTTTGCCTATGCGTATAGCTAACTCCTGTTGGGTTAACCCATGATCCTCGATTAAATTAGCATACCCTTGAGCTTCTTCTATAAAATTTAAATCCTCTCTTTGAAGATTTTCTATAATAGCTAAAACAGCTGAATCTTTATCATTAAACTGATTGTTAACTATAGCAGGTATTGTTTCTAGTTTGGCAAGCTTTGCAGCTTTTACTCTTCTTTCCCCTGCTATTAACTCATATTTTCCTTCCCCTATTTGTCTCACGCTAATGGGTTGTAGTACTCCATAGGCTTTAATTGATTGACTTAACTCTTGAAGACTGGCTTGAGAAAAGCTTCGTCTAGGTTGATAAGGATTGGAAATAACAGAATCTATCGTTATCTCAAGAACTCTTTTTTCAGCATTACTCATCCTAATCCCTCTTTTCTTAAGGAAATTCCATTGTATTATTATTTCTATACAAAGACTTCTACTCCTTCTGTTAATTTTAAAAAAATCTTATTTTCGTTTTACAAAAAATTATTGTTAAAGCTATTTTATAGGGTTTTTGGAAGGTTTACCTGCTTTTCTAGGATATTTTGTCGAGGTTTGTTTTATTTTCTCTATTACTAAAATATTGTGTGTAATATCACTAAAGGGTAAGGTTATATCCTTTTTATCTACTATTTTTCCTCCCAGTATTTTTACTGCTTTCTCTCCTTCTATTAGCTCATCTTCTAGCGCTTTCCCTTTTTGACAAATGAAATATCCCCCTATTTTTACAAAAGGAAGACAATACTCTGCTAGAATGTTCAGAGGAGCTACAGCCCTTGCTATAGCGTATTCATAGTTTTCTCTATAGGCTTTATTTTGTCCATAATCCTCCGCCCTTCCATGGACAAACTCTACCTCTGTTAATTCTAATTGAAGACAAACCTCTTTTAAAAAGTTAATCCTTTTGTTTAAGGAATCTAGCAACGTTAACTTTAACTTTGGAAAAATAACTTTAAGTGGTATCCCTGGAAAGCCCGCCCCCGTACCTACATCGATCATTCTTCCTTTGTTTTCTAACTGGTTTACTTGTACACAGGATATAGAGTCTAAAAAGTGCTTTATTATAACTTCTCTTTCTTCCTCTATGGCAGTAAGATTCATTTTTTGATTCCATTCTAATAATAACTCTTTGTATTTTATAAATTTTTTTGTTTGTTCTTCCTCTATTTTTACACCTAGTTGACTGCTGCCTTCCATTAAAAGCTTATTTATTTCCATTGTTTATTATTGCCCCCCCTTCTTTCTTCTTTTTTGTTCTAAGTAGATTAATAGCACAGAAATATCAGCAGGGGAAACTCCTGATATCCTAGAAGCCTGTCCTACAGAAAGTGGTTTGATACTATTAAGTTTTTGTCTTGCCTCTAGTCGCAATCCCTCTATATCACTATAATTTATTTCCTCGCTAAGCTTTTTCTTTTCCAGTTTTTTAAATTGATCAATTTGTTTTAATTGTTTATCTATATAACCTTCATATTTTATAACAATTTCACATTGTTTTTCAGCATCCTTCGATAAATCCTTAGGCTTATTTTCATCAATAGCTAGGATCTCTTTGTAAGAAACCTCTGGCCTTTTTAATAAATCATACAAAGCTATTCCTGTTTTGATAGGAGTGCTGTCTATTTCTTCTAAAATAGGATTTGCTTTTTCTGGTGAAACAGTCGTTTTCTTTAATCTTTCCATTTCTTTTTCTATCTGCTGTTTTTTATTTAAATATTTATTATATCTTTCCTCTGTTACTAATCCTATTTCATAGCCTTTTGTTGTTAGTCTTAAGTCTGCATTGTCTTGTCTTAAAACTAACCTATACTCTGCTCTTGAGGTCATCATTCGATAGGGCTCATTGGTTCCTTTTGTAACTAAATCATCAATCAGCACGCCTATATATGCCTCTGATCTATCCAATACAAATGGCTCCTTCTCTTGAAGCTTTCGTACAGCATTAATTGCTGCCATTAAACCCTGGGCTGCTGCTTCTTCATAGCCCGAAGATCCATTAAATTGGCCTGCACAAAAAAGGTTGTTGATATGTTTTGTTTCTAAAGAAGGCTTTAATTGGGTTGGATCAATACAATCATATTCAATGGCATAGGCTGGCCGCATAATTTTAGCATTTTCTAAACCTATAACCGTTTTGATCATTGCTTCCTGCACTTCTTCTGGTAAACTTGTAGACATCCCTTGTAAGTACATTTCTTTTGTATCTAATCCCTCTGGCTCAATAAATAATTGATGGGAAGGTTTCTCGTGAAACCTTACTATTTTATCTTCAATAGAAGGACAATATCTTGGTCCAACGCTTTCCATATCTCCCCTATACATAGCAGAACGGTTAATGTTCTCCTTTATTACTTTTTGTGTTTCTGCAGTTGTTCTGGTTAACCAACAAGGCTGTTGGTCTATTTTTAACTCATCATTTAAAAAAGAAAAAGGTATCACTTCTTCGTCTCCTGCATGAATAGACATTTTAGAAAAATCAATGGTATCCTTATGTATCCTGGCAGGGGTTCCCGTTTTAAATCTTCGCATATTACAGCCAAGTTCTTTTAGCTTCTCTGAAAGATAATTAGCTGGGAAAAGTCCATTTGGTCCTGATTCATAGTTTACTTCACCAAGATATACTCTTCCCTTTAAGTAAACTCCTGTGGCTAAAATAACCGCCTTGCTATAATACACAGCCCCTGTCCTGGTTACTATACCTTGAACCTTATCCTCTCTAGTGATTAAATCAATAACTTCTCCTTGTTTTATTAGTAAATTGTTTTGATTTTCCAAAGTTTTTTTCATTTCTATATGATACTTTATTTTATCTGCTTGAGCTCTTAGGGAATGTACTGCCGGTCCTTTAGCGGTATTTAACATTTTGCTTTGGATAAAAGCTTTATCTATATTTTTCCCCATTTCACCACCTAACGCATCTATCTCTCTAACTAGATGCCCTTTACCCGTTCCTCCAATAGAAGGATTACAAGGTAATATAGCAATAGCGTCTAAGGTTAATGTTAACATTAATGTTTTATATCCCATCCTTGAAGCAGCAAGAGCAGCTTCACAACCAGCATGACCAGCCCCTACCACCACAATGTCATAATTCCCTGCATTATATCCTATATCCATTTCCTCTACCTCCAATAAACTCTAGCTTTATACAGATGTACACTTTCAAAAGTGCAACCTTTTCATTTTCGTCTATATATCGTTTACTTTCCTATACAAAAGTTTTTAAATATATGATCAATAATATCCTCTGCTACGGTATCACCCGTAATTTCTCCTAATGCTTCCCACGTATTTTTTACATCTACTTCAACAAAGTCTAATGGCATCTTTTTCTTGATGGCTGACACCCCATCCTGAATGCTTGCTAACGCTCTTTCTAAAGAGTTTTTATGTCTAACATTGGTTACCAACAATCTATCCTTTGCTTTAACCTCTCCTGTATATACCAAATCCTCTAATGCATCTTCCACTGCCTCTAGTCCTTTTTCTTCTACTAGGGAAATTTTTATCATTTTTTTATTGACTGCTATTTCCTTTACTTTGTCTAAATCTGCTTTTTGAGGTAAATCTGTTTTGTTTATAAGGATAAGGGTTTTCTTATCTTTTGTTAACTCTAATATTTGTAAATCTTCTCTTGTTAATGGGGTAGAAATGTCCAGCATAAAAATAACCAAATCTGCCTTATTAAAGAATTCCTTAGACTTCTCTACGCCAATTTTTTCAACAATGTCTTCAGTTTCTCTTATTCCAGCAGTATCTATGATTTTTATAGGAATTCCTCTTATATTTAAATGCTCCTCTATAACATCTCTGGTTGTTCCTGGTACCTCTGTAACAATAGCTCTAGCTTCTCTTAAAAGAGCGTTTAATAAAGAGGATTTACCAACATTGGGCTTGCCTACAATGACAGTATTTAACCCTTCCCTTAATATTTTCCCTGCTTCTGCAGTCTTTAAAAGGTTTTCTATTTCTTTTTCTACTTCTTCACTTTTATGTAATAAATACTCTAGGGTTACTTCATCAATATCTTCTTCAGAAAAATCAATAGAAACCTCTATATGGGCTAACATATCCAGCAGCTTTTTTCTTGTTGCACTTACTTTTTTGGATAAAAAACCTTCTAGTTGATCTAATGCCACATCGAAACCTTTATCAGTTTTAGCACTAATCAAATCCATTACAGCTTCTGCCTGTGCCAAATCAATTCGTCCATTTAAAAAGGCTCTTTTTGTAAATTCTCCCGGATCTGCTGCCCTAGCTCCTTTTTTTAAAACCAATTCCAATATCTTTTTCACAGGAATAAATCCACCATGACAGTTGATTTCTACAATATCTTCTTTGGTATAGGTATAAGGCGCCTTTGTATAATGAACCAAAACCTCATCTATTTTTTCTTTCTTGTCAGGATTAAAAATATACCCATAGGTCATCCTTCTTACAGGATACTGGCTTAATTTTTTTCCTTGCTTTGATTGAAATATTTCATCTATGATGTTTATTGCTTTTTCCCCGCTAATTCTTACAATACCTATTCCTGCTTCTCCTGGTGCCGTGGCTATAGCAGCTATGGTATCATCTATGTAAACCATTTTTTCACCTCTTTAATCTATGGCTTTATGCCTTAAAAGTTTATTTTTCAACTATTATTTATTATACCAAAATTTTCATACAGTAATACAGAAACAAAATTTACTTTCTATTCCTATAAAAAATGAAAAAAGGAAACCCAGTATTAAACTGGGTTTATTTTTTCACTGTGATAGCAATTTTTCTATAGGGTTCCTCTCCTTCACTATAGGTTTGTACGAAGGGGTTCCCCTGTAGGGTTGAATGAATGATCCTTCTTTCATAAGGATTCATGGGCTCTAAAACAATAGTTTTCCCAATCTTTTTTACTTTTCTAGCCATTTTATTAGCTAATCTTATTAATGTTTCTTCTCTTTTTTTCCTATAGTTCTCTGTATCTACAAATACCTTTAAGTACTCATCTCTATTTTTATTAACCACTAAGCTTGCTAGGTATTGTACAGCATCTAAGGTTTGTCCTCTTCTACCAATAATAACGCCCATATTCGGTCCTTCTAGGTATATATTTAATGTGTCTTTTGATAATTCAAATTCCATTTGTACTTCTAATTCCATTCCTTTAAATAAATCCTTTAAAAAAACTTTTACTTCTTCTTCTGGACGGTCAATAACAGTAAGTCTAACTTTTGCCATCTTTGTACCAATAAAACCTAAAAATCCTTTAGTGGGTATTTCTAAAATCTTTACTTCTACTTGATCTCTAGTCTTTTCTAACTCTTTTAATCCTGACTGTATAGCCTCTTCAATTGTTTTTCCTGTGGTTTCTATTACCTTTGTCATTAATTTGAACCCTCCTTTAAATTAGAATAGGGTTTGTTAATAACAATTTGTTGTATCGCTTGAAATAAGTTACTTATTACCCAATATAATGTTAATCCTGCTGGAAAACTTCTTCCCCACCAGAAAATCATTACTGGGAAGAAATACTTTAGCATATTTTGTGTTGGATCTTTTTTGTTTGGGGTAGCCATGGTAACACTAGATAAATAAGTGGTTGCCCCTGCTAATAAAGGTAGTATCCATGGATCGGCTGCTGACAGGCTTGGTAGCCATAGAAAGCTTGCATCTACTACTTCTTGTGCAAAACCATAGTTTTCGGGAGCTCTTAACACTGTAAATAAACCAATAATGATTGGAAATTGAATTAATAAAGGTAAACATCCTCCAAAGGGATTGACATTATGCTCTTTATATAATTCCATCGTTTTTGTATTCAATTTTTCTTTATCATTTTTATATTTTTCCTGTATTTCTTTAATTTTAGGTTGTATTTCCTGCATTTTCTTCATGGATTTTGTTTGCTTAATGGTTAAAGGAACCATTATCAGCTTAACTATAACTGTAAAGATAATAATAGACAATCCATAATTTCCTATTAATTGATATATCAACCTCAATAATGCGCCTAACGGTTGTGCAATAGCGTTCAAACTCAAAACCCCCTAAATATTTATTATTTTTTTAAAGGATCATAACCCCCTGGATGAAAGGGGTGGCACCTTAATATTCTCTTTAACGTTAAATATGTTCCTTTGAAAAAACCATAAGCTTCATATGCTTCAATACTGTATTGAGAACAACTTGGATAAAACCTACAGGATGGTTTTTTTAAAGGAGAAATCCATTTCCTATAAAAGGATAAAATTCTTATACAAGCCTTAGACATAGTATTCTCTCCAAATCAAACAATATCCTTCACGCTTTTTTTAATAAATTCTTTTTTTTTAATAAATGAAGTAAGGCACTTTCTATTTCTTGATAGGTAGCTTCATTACACCCCTGCCTTGCTATAAATACTATATCATATCCTTTTTTTATACCCTCATCATTTAATCGATAGCTTTCTCTGATTTTTCTTTTCACTTTACTTCTAATAACACTTTTTCCTATCTTTTTGGAAACTGTGAAGCCTGCCCGGTTATAGTCTAGATTATTCTTCTTGATATACAAAATCAACAGCTTATTAGCCATAGAATTACCTTCTTTATACACAATACGGAAATCTTCATTCTTTCTTAATCTATTGGCAGCCTTCATTTATTTTTCCTCCAATTCATCCTCCCCCTACTTTATCTACGTAACCAAAAACTGAGTTTGTTGAAAAAGTCTTAGGTTCTTGTCCTTCTCAATGTAACAAAGTAATAATCTTGCTTTCTTATTGCACTCTTTGACTTTTTCAACAGCTTAACTATTAAAACCTTTTTTAAAACACAAAACCTAACTACAGAAAAAGGCCACATAGTGCGGCCTTATGCTGTTAATCTCTTTCTGCCTTTTAATCTACGACTTTTCAATACATTTCTACCATTTTTAGTCCTCATTCTCTTTCTAAAACCATGTTCTTTACTTCTCTGTCTTTTTTTTGGCTGATAGGTTCTTTTCACAAGTCCACCCCCTTCAAGTACTTCATAAGTACTCCTATATAATCATTTTGGTTAATAATCATAGGTTCAGCAGTTTATTTTTGAACATACTACAAAATAAATTATAACGGTATTGATAAAATGTGTCAAGAAAAATGCTTGACAGTAGCTTGTGAATAAAAATATTAACAAGCTATAACTATGTGGATAATTTTAATAAACCTGTTGAAGCTTTTTTATAAAATTGATATTATATCTTTGCTTGTTGATAATCTTTATAAAAACAATCACAATTTCCTCACTTATTCACAGTTTGTGGATATTGTTGTGTATAAAGTGATCCTTTTCTTTAACTTTAATTTCTATATAACTATTTTACTATTTTTTCCTGTGTCAAAAATAGTTGTTGATATTGTTAATAAGTCTATATATAATATAGGAAAACGCTTTTTTACTTATTTATCCACATCTTTATTAATAACCATGTTGATAAATTTTATTACTTATTTTTTAGAGAAATTTCTCTAGTTTTTGTTTTTGTTGTGGATAATTTGTGGGATAACTTTTTTATGACTACCTTTATTTACATAAAACTTATATCAAAAGGGTTTTTTTAATACTAAATTGTAATTTAATTTACTTCAAAGATGTATTGCTTAATTTCTAATTTGTCTAGAGTGAACTTTTGCTAATACACTGAAAGATAAAAAATTAAACAGGGGGATTTTTATTATTATGAAGGATCATCTACCTACTATTTGGGAAAAAACACTTCTTTTAATCAAAACAGAATTAACCGAAGTGAGCTTTAACACCTGGATTAAAGCAATAGAACCTATTTCATTAGAAAATGATAAAATCATTTTAGGTACACCTAATGATTTTATTAAAGATATTTTGAATACTCGTTATATCACGCTGATAAGCAATGCTATTAAACAGATTACAGATAAACAATACACGATTAAAATAATAATACCTACAGAAGACAACATAAAAACCTTAGATAAAAGCAACAGACGTGCTTCTAAATCCTCTGTAGAAAGCCTTTCTAACCTTCAATTAAATCCAAAATATACTTTTGATACCTTTGTAATAGGAAATAGTAATAGATTTGCTCATGCAGCCTGTGTTGCAGTAGCTGAATCTCCTGCTAAAGCCTATAACCCTCTTTTCATATATGGAGGCGTTGGTTTAGGTAAAACCCATTTAATGAACGCTATTGGCCATTATATATTACAAAATAACCCTAATACAAAGGTTGCTTATGTATCTTCTGAAACCTTTACAAATGAATTGATTAATTCTATACGAGATGATAGAAATGTAGAGTTTAGAAATAAATATCGTAATGTAGATGTTCTTTTAATCGATGATATTCAGTTTATTGCTGGTAAAGAAAGTACGCAGGAGGAATTTTTTCATACCTTTAATGCTCTACATGAGTCTAATAAACAGCTTATTATTTCTAGTGATAGGCCCCCAAAAGACATACCTACCCTTGAAGATCGTTTAAGAACTAGGTTTGAATGGGGTCTTATTACCGATATACAACAACCAGATTTTGAAACAAGAACTGCTATTTTAAGGAAAAAAGCACAAATGGAAAATATAGATGTTCCTGATGAAGTAATGCTTTTTATTGCTAAAAAAATTCAATCCAATATTAGAGAATTAGAAGGAGCTCTTATCCGTATTGTTGCTTATTCCTCCCTCACCAATAGTGATGTAACCATAGACCTAGCCAGTGAGGCTTTAAAGGAAATTTTTTCTTCTAAGGCAAGACAATTAAATATACCTCTTATAAAAGAGGTAATCTCAAATGCTTTTGGTGTTAAATTAGAGGATATAGATTCTAAAAAAAGGACAAGGGCTATTGCATATCCTCGCCAAATAGCTATGTATATCACTAGAGAATTAACAGATTTATCTCTTCCTAAAATAGGAGAAGAATTTGGAGGCAGGGATCATACAACAGTAATGCATGCTCATGAAAAAATTTCTAATGAGATTAAAAATGACCTTCATTTAAAGGAAAAAATAGAAAAAATTATAAAAGAATTAAAAGGCGTTTAAATAAGGTCTACCATCAACAGCAAAATGTGTATAATTTTTAATAACTTATAAAAGTTTTTATTTTTATTGAATATGTGGACAAAATGTTACATACTTTTAACATTCTTTCCACATGTGGATAATCGATAATTTATATTGTTTAACTCCCTTATCCACAAATTAACAGGCCCTACTACTATTACTACTATATTTTTTTATTAATTATATCTATTTTAGAGAAGGAGGATATCCACAAATGCGATTTTCGTGCCAACAAAAAACATTAGTGAATAGCATTAATATCGTTCAAAAAGCAGTCTCATCTAAGACAACTCTACCCATATTAAAAGGTATTTATTTAGAAGTCTTTAATAGCCATTTAAAATTAGTTGCTACAGATTTAGAAATAGGGATAGAACATGTACTAGAAGTCAATACTTATGAAGAAGGATCAGTTGTTATAGATGCAAGATTATTTAGTGAAATTATAAAGAAATTACCAGATGCAGAAGTAGAAATTGCTTTAAAAGAAGATAATCATCTCTATATAAAATGTGAAAATAGTGAATTCAATATAATTTCCCATAATCCAGAAGATTTTCCAGAGCTGCCGACCATTGAAGAAGAGTATTCCTATGAAATAACTGAAGATTTATTTAAAAACATGATAAAACAAACAGTATTTGCTACTTCTCATGACGAATCAAGACCAGTATTAACAGGGGTTTTAATGGAAATAGAGGAGGATACCTTAAATATGGTAGCCTTAGATGGATATAGATTAGCTTTAAGGAAAGGCAAAATACAAGGACCTATTGACAATAAAGTTATTATTCCCGCCAAAACCTTAAGTGAAATAAATCGTATTATTTCCGAAGAAGAAAATATACATATTACTTTAACAGAAAATCATGGACTATTTACTATCGGTAACACAAAGCTAATATCTAGACTACTGGAAGGTGAGTTTATTAACTACAAACAAATATTACCGAAGGAATACAAATCAAAAATAAAAGTAAAGACGAAAAGTTTATTAGACAGTATAGAGAGAGCCTCTCTATTAGCGAGAGAAGGTAAAAATAATTTAGTGAAATTTGTAGTTGATGAAAACAGGTTAAACATTACTTCAAATTCGGAGTTAGGTAAAGTTCAAGAAGATGTTTATATAGATCTTGAAGGTGAAGCTATAGAAATAGCTTTTAATTCTAAATATTTTATTGATGCTTTAAAAATTGTTGAAGATGAGGAAGTTTATTTAGAGTTTACCACCAATTTAAGTCCAGGTATATTAAAGCCTGTATCAAATGATAATTACACTTATTTAATTTTACCAGTAAGATTATCTGCCGACTAGTTTAAGCCCAGCATAAAATGCTGGGTTACTATTTTGTAAAAAACAAGGAGGAACAAAAATGTTAAAGGAATTTAAGTTAGAAGGTGAATATATAAAACTAGACCAATTACTAAAAATAACTGAAGTTGTAGATAGTGGGGGTCATGCTAAAATCCTCATCGTTAATGGTGAAGTTAATGTTAATAATAAAATAACAACCCAAAGAGGTAAAAAAATTAGAGTTGGAGATGTTGTTGAAGTAGAAGATATACAGATTAAAGTTGTTTAATTATAATAAAGGACGAGACAAGGGTGAAAAACAGGAGGCTTATCATAATGATTGTAGAAGAATTAAAGTTGATTAACCAAAGAAATTATAAAGAGCTTCAACTACAATTTCATCCTAAACTTAATGTAATCGTGGGAGAAAATGCACAAGGAAAAACTAATATATTAGAAGCTATCTATGTAGGTGCCATAGGTAAATCCTTTAGAACCAATAAAGATCAAGAAATGATTAAAATGTTAAAAGAAAATGCTTATATTAAAGTTAAAGTACGTAAAATAACTGATAAAGTAGAAATAGAAATACTATTAAGTAAAGAAGTTAACAAAAAGATAAAAATAAATAAGGTTCCTTTAATAAAATATGGAGATTTATTAGGGAACCTAAATGTAGTTTTGTTTTCACCTGAGGATTTAAAAATAATAAAAGAAGGGCCTAACGAAAGAAGAAGGTTTATCAATAATGACATATCCCAGATATCACCTAAATATTATTACACTTTAACTCAATATAATAAAATATTGCAGCAAAGAAATAAATTATTAAAAAATTATAAAGGTAATAAAATAAATATAGAGATATGGAATGAACAGTTAACGAATCAAGGTGCTTCTTTAATGATTTATCGTAGAAATTTTATTAAGCGTATAGCTATATTAGCAAAATTAATGCACAGAAAAATAACTGAAGGATCTGAGTCATTAGAGGTTCAATATGAAAGTAATGTTAAAGTTAAAGATGATGAAGAATTAAAAGATATTAAAGTAAATTTTTTAAAAAAATTAAAAGAATTACAAGATGTAGAGATAAGAAGAGGTTTAACATTAGTAGGACCACATAGAGATGATTTAATTTTTAAAATAAATGGATTAGAGGTTAAAAACTTTGGTTCTCAGGGACAACAAAGAACATCAGTCCTTTCATTAAAATTAGCAGAGCTGGAACTAATGAAAGGAGAAGTAGGAGAATATCCAATTTTATTACTGGACGATGTCATGAGTGAGTTAGATGCCAAGAGACAAAATTATTTAATTCATAATTTAAAAAACATCCAAACCTTTATTACCACCACCAATATAGAACCATTAAACATAAATAATGATAAAGAATACACCTTGTTTGAAGTAGTAAATGGAGAAATTAGCATAATCTCTCCAAAAAAATAGTAATATCTTTTATTCAAAGGAAAGAAAGGTTATAATAGAATAATGGGATTAAACAAATAATGGAAGAAGGGAGGAACAGATAATAAAATGTTTCTTCATCTCGGCGGAGAATTTGTTGTTAATGTAAAGGATATCATAGCTATATTAGATATGGAATCCACTTTAAAGTCTAAATATAGTAAAGAATTTTTAAAAGTATGTGAGGAAGAAGGTTTTATCGAAACGATATCTCAAGAGGAACCTAGGTCCTTTATTATTGTAGAAAGAGTAGAAAATAAAAGCAAGTCTAATAAAGGTAACCATAAAATTACTATTTATCAATCTCCTATTTCTACATTAACATTACAAAAAAGAGCTGGTTTTATTAAAGCTCTACCTAATGATCTAGTGGATAGTTAATATAGTAGTATTTTTTTATATTTATATAAGAATATACATAGTTATATATATTTATCTTTGGTGTATTGCTAAACCTACTGCTTCTTACAGAATAGGGAGATGAAGCACTACATCCTCAAAATAATACTAGTTATAATTCAATAATAAATAGAAATTTTTTTTGGATTAAACCTTATTTTTACAAATAATTATAGTTCAAATAAAGATGTTTCAACAAAAGTAATCTTATTTTATTAAGAGGATTATTTTGTTCTAAGTAGGAGGTTAAGAAATGGAAAATAAAATAAACGACAAAATTCAAGAGTATAATGCTGAACAAATTCAAGTGTTGGAAGGATTAGAGCCTGTTAGAAAACGTCCAGGTATGTATATTGGAAGTACAAGCTCCAGAGGATTACATCATCTTGTTTACGAAGTAGTTGATAATAGTATAGATGAGGCTTTGGCAGGCTATTGCGATACAATAGAGGTTATTATAAATGAAGATAACTCTATCAAAGTAACTGACAATGGACGTGGAATTCCTGTAGATATACATCCTCAAACAGGAAAATCAACACTAGAAACCGTATTAACCGTATTGCATGCTGGAGGTAAGTTTGGCGGTGGGGGTTATAAAGTATCAGGAGGATTACATGGTGTAGGAATTTCAGTTGTAAATGCATTATCAGAATATCTTGAAGTAGAAATTAGAAGAAATGGTAAGATTTACTATCAAAAATACGAAAGAGGAACTGCTTTACAAGAAGTAGAGGTTGTAGGAGAGACAAATGAAACTGGTACAACAATGTATTTTAAACCTGATGTAGAAATCTTTGATGAATTAATTTATCGTTTTGATACATTAGAGTATCGTTTAAGGGAACTTGCCTTTTTAAATAAAAGTATAAAAATAATATTAAAGGACAAAAGAGAAGAGGAAGAAAAAGAAAAAAGTTTTTATTATAGTGGTGGAATTAAAGAATTTATTAACTACTTAAATAAAAATAGACAAGCCTTACATGAAAAAATTATTTATTTTGAGAAAGAAAAAAATGGAAGTATTGTAGAAATAGCTATGCAATATACAGATGCCTATACAGAAAATATTTTTAGTTACGCAAATAATATAAATACCCAAGAGGGTGGAACACATTTAAGTGGCTTTAAATCTTCATTAACAAGAGTCATTAATGATTATGCGAGAAAAAATGGGTTTTTAAAGGAAAAAGACGTTAATCTATTGGGAGAAGATATAAGAGAAGGGTTAACTGCTATTATTTCTGTAAAATTAGAAGATCCTCAATTTGAAGGACAAACAAAAACCAAACTAGGTAACAGTGAAATGAGAGGATTAGTAGAATCTCTTACAGGAGAGTTTTTGGATAGTTTTTTAGAAGAAAACCCTGTAGAAGCAAAACAAATTGTAGAAAAAGGTTTAAGGGCCCAAAGGGCTAGAGAAGCTGCTAAAAAAGCTAGAGAATTAACGAGAAGAAAAGGCGCCTTAGAAAACACTACCCTACCAGGAAAATTAGCTGATTGTTCTGAGAAAGATCCTGCATTAAGCGAAATTTACCTAGTAGAGGGAGATTCTGCTGGAGGTAGTGCAAAACAAGGGAGAGATAGAGCTACACAAGCTATTCTACCTTTAAGAGGAAAAATTTTAAATGTTGAGAAGGCACGATTAGATAAAATACTAAATTATAATGAAATAAGAGCTATGATTACTGCTTTTGGTACTGGAATAGGTGATGAGTTTGATATAGAAAAATTACGATATCATAAAATTGTCATCATGACAGATGCCGATGTAGACGGTGCTCATATTAGAACCTTGTTATTAACCTTCTTCTTCAGATATATGAAACCATTGGTAGAGCTTGGTCATATTTATGCTGCTCAACCACCTTTATATAAAATAAAGAAAGGCAAGTCAGAGTATTATGCTTACTCAGACAAAGAGTTAAATAAAATATTAGATGAAATTGGAAGAGAAACGAAAGCAGATATTCAAAGATATAAAGGACTTGGAGAAATGAATCCAGATCAATTATGGGAAACTACTATGAATCCAGAGCATAGAACATTGCTTCAGGTAACAATAGAGGACGCAGCAGCAGCGGATGAAATATTTATTACTTTGATGGGAGATAAAGTGGAGCCCAGAAGAGAATTTATTGAAGAAAATGCAAAATACGTTACAAATTTGGATATATAGGGGGAATGACAAATGACAGAAGAAAATAATAAAATTGTCCCTATAGGTATAGCTGATGAAATGAAAAAATCTTATATGGACTATGCCATGAGTGTTATTGTGGGAAGAGCTCTTCCTGACGTAAGGGATGGACTAAAACCGGTTCATAGAAGAATCTTATATGCTATGATTGAGTTAAACACTACTCCAGATAAACCTCATAGAAAGTCAGCCCGTATTGTTGGGGATGTTTTAGGTAAATATCATCCTCATGGAGACACAGCAGTTTATGATGCTATGGTAAGAATGGCACAGGATTTTTCTACTAGATACCTATTGGTGGACGGCCACGGAAACTTTGGTTCAGTTGATGGAGATAGCGCTGCTGCTATGCGTTATACAGAAGCTAGACTTTCAAAAATTGCTATGGAAATGATTAGGGACATTCAAAAAAACACGGTTGATTTTACTCCTAACTTTGATGAAACATTAGAGGAGCCTTCTGTGTTGCCTAGTAAATATCCTAATTTATTGGTAAATGGTTCTAATGGTATAGCAGTAGGAATGGCTACATCTATTCCTCCCCATAATTTAGGAGAGGTAATAGATGGTGTTATTACTCTTATAGATCAACCTGAAGCGGGAATAGAAGAAATAATGGAAGTTATTAAGGGACCAGATTTTCCTACAGGTGCTTCTATCTTAGGAAAAGAAGGTATTAAACAAGCCTATAGAACCGGTAGAGGAAAAGTAAGGGTAAGGGCAAAAGCAACCATAGAAGAAACACAAAAAGGAAGACAGCAAATTATTGTTACAGAAATACCTTACCAAGTAAACAAAGCAAGATTGATAGAAAAAATAGCTGATTTAGTAAGGGATAAGAAAATAGAAGGTATTTCAGACTTGAGAGATGAAAGTGATCGTACTGGCATGCGTATTGTTATAGAGCTTAAAAGGGATGCCAATGCTAATGTGGTATTAAACAAGCTTTACAAACACTCTCAAATGGAAGATACTTTCAGTATAATCAATATTGCTTTAGTTAATGGACAGCCAAAGGTTTTAAACCTTCATGAAATACTAAAGCATTATATTGATCATCAAAAAGATATTATTATAAGAAGAACAAAATTTGACTTAGATAAAGCTGAGGCAAAAGCCCATATTTTAGAAGGCTTAAAAATTGCTTTAGATCATTTAGATGAAGTGATTAAACTAATAAGATCCTCTAAAACTGACCAAATTGCAAAAACAGGTTTAATGGAAAACTTCCATTTATCAGAAAGACAGGCTCAAGCTATTTTAGATATGAGACTGCGTCGTTTGACTGGACTAGAAAGAGAAAAAATTGAAGAAGATTATGAAGAAACAATGAAATTAATCAAGGAATTAAGAGAAATATTGGCTAGTGAAGCATTAGTATTAAATATTATTAAAGAAGAACTAGTAGAAATCAAAGAAAAATATGCTGATCATAGAAGAACCGAAATAACTTTTGATGCAGAGGAAATCAATATAGAAGATATGATTGATGAAGAAGATGTGGTTATCACATTAACACATTTTGGTTATGTAAAGCGATTACCTATAGACACTTATAAAAGCCAAAGAAGAGGTGGAAAAGGTATAGCTGCTGTTACGACTCGAGAAGAAGATTTTGTAGAAAAATTGATTATAACCTCCACCCATGATTATTTATTATTTTTTACAAACAAAGGAAAGGTATATAAACTAAATGTTTATGAGCTACCAGAAGCGAAAAGACAAGCAAAGGGAACAGCTATTGTAAACCTATTACAATTAGAAGCAAATGAGCATATTGCTGCAACCATACCAGTGGGAAGAGAATGGAAGTCACAATATCTAATGATGGCAACAAAAAATGGTATCATCAAGAAGACTCAATTAAATCAATTTGAAAATACCAGAAGAAGCGGGTTAATTGCCATAAGTATTAGAGAAGATGACGAGCTTATAGGTGTAAAGCTAACGGATACTGAAGAAGAAATCATTATGATTACTGCTAAAGGAATGGCGATACGCTTCAAAGAAGATGATGTTAGAGATATGGGTAGAGGTGCTATGGGAGTAAGAGGTATTAATTTATCAGAAGAAGATAAATTAGTAGCTATGGAAGTAGCAGAGGATAGTAAAGATGTCTTGGTTGTAAGTGAAAAAGGCTTTGGGAAAAGAACTGATTTAAGTCAATATAGATTACAATCTAGAGGTGGTAAAGGAATAAAGACCTACAATACCACCGATAAATCAGGCCTACTAGTTGGAGCTAAAGTGGTTACAGATGAAGAAGAAATATTACTGATAAGCAATGATGGGATAGTCATAAGGCTAAATGTAGACAATATTTCTAAAATGGGCAGAAATACAAAAGGTGTAACTTTAATGAGAACAGATGAAAATAAAAGCATTGTATCTATTGCTCAAGTACCAAAACATGAAGTAAAAGAAAGTGAAGAAAAAGAAGAATAAAGAAGATGAATAGAATTATTAAAAAAATGTTTAGAAACACTATAGGTGGGGAAAAAATAGAATAGAAGCCGAAAGCTTTTTACTTCAACCCCCATATTCAATGTCGCAAAGGTATGTTCACCATACCTTTGCATTTTTGTCTAGTATATTGTGGGATGGTACAAAGGTAAAAGATTTGTTATAATAAATTAATGTAAGTATTTAAGCATAAAAAATTTTATAATTTTTTTAAGGGGGGAAGCTTATGTCACTAATGATAAATAAGAACTATGATGAGGTAAGTAAAACATGGAAGATACAACTAGATGGAGAAGTTGATATTTATACCGCAGGAAAATTAAAGGAAACCTTTATAAAAATGCTAGAAGAAAAGAAAGAAAGTATAAAGATTGATGCAGGAAAATTAGAGTATATAGACAGTACAGGATTAGGTGTACTAATAGGGGTTTTAAAAAAATTAAAAGAAGAAAATAAAAACATTATATTTTTAAACATAAAACCAAACATAAAGAAATTGTTAAACATAACAGGTTTAGATAAAATTTTCATAATAGAGGGGTGAGTTTAATAAATATGTTAAATATAAAGGAGCAGATGAGTATGAATAACAAAAGTAAAGATTTAATAAAATTATCTGTACCTAATAAACCAGAGTATGTTGGTGTCATAAGATTAACCGTAACAGGGATCGCTAACAGAATGGGCTTTGATATCGAAAAAATGGAAGATATAAAAGTTGCTATATCAGAAGCCTGTACCAATGCAATCACTCATGGTATTTGCCAGGAGGAGAACAATTTTAGTATTGAGTTTTTGTCTGATGAAGAAAAATTAGTTATATCTGTATCGGATAATGGAAAAGGCTGTTTATCTCAAAACATCAAACCACCAGTGTTAGAAGACCCTAGAGAAGGAGGGCTGGGCGTATTTATTATAAGATCATTGATGGATGAAGTTGAAATACTATCTAATAATGGAAAGGGCACAATTATAAAAATGACAAAATATGTGGGGGATGATATTTAATGAAAAACTTAGCTAAGGCTTCTGAAGTATCTTTCGATATAAATAAATCCCTAAAGGAAATGACGGAAAAAGAACTATTTCAAGCATACAAAGAAACAAAAAGTATAGAAATAAGAAATGAATTAGTAAATAGATACCTATATATAGGAGAAATATTATCAAAAAAATTCTTAAATAAAGGTATTGAATACGAAGACATTTATCAAGTAGCATCTTTGGGTTTAATTTATGCAATCGAGAGATTTGATTTAGATAGAGGTTTTGAATTTTCTAGTTTTGCTACACCTACTATTATAGGAGAAATTAAAAAGTATTTTAGAGATAAAGGATGGGCTATCCGAGTACCGAGAAGAATTCAAGAACTGTCAAAAAAGATTAATTCTGCAAAAGTAACTTTACAACAAAACCTTCAAAGAACACCAAAAATAAAAGATATAGCTGAATATTTACAGTGCTCAGAAGAAGAAGTAATAGAAGCTATGGAGGCAAGTCAAGTATATACCCCTAAGTCTTTAGATTTAACCTATGATAATGATGGGGAAGATAAGGACATACAAATGATCGATCTAATAGGGGAGAAGGATAAAAACTTCGATAACATTGAAAACTCAGACTTTATAGCAAAAGCAATGGAGAAATTAAACGAAGTAGAGATAAAAGTATTAAGAGATAGATTTTTTGATGGGAAAACACAAATAGAAGTAGCGAAACAATTAGAGGTTTCTCAAATGACAGTATCTCGTATGGAAAAGAAAATAATTGAGAAATTAAAAAAAGAATTTAACAAAACAATGGTATAATTATTTTCCAAGAAACACCATATAAAAAGCCTTTGACAACAGAGACCAAATTTGATATAGTAGTAAAAGTCGCCGCTGAGGAAGGGGCGCAGGGTAAGAAGAAAAAGCCAGCAAAGAAAACACTTTAAAAGGCAGGAAAAAAGAGAAGT
>NZ_FOHU01000043.1 GCF_900111615.1 Natronincola peptidivorans
CGCTTACTATAACTTTCTTCGTCCTCACAAGCTTCATGAGTGGAAGCGTCCTTTAAACGAAGTCGATATGCTGACAAATGCCGATAATATGCCGGGCAAATGGCAGCTACTGATCTACTTAGGGCAACAAACCATCCTCTCACAACAAAACCAACCTTCCCCTTAAATGTGCCTTTGCACTTTTGCTAAACTTCATCGTTTCACCATCAATGCTGTGGGTTCCAGAGCATTATTTGTGGTATCATCAATCTATTTTTTTGATGTTTTCTTCTTTTAAGAAGGTACTCCCCCCACAAATCATGTTGTAAAATTTTGTTTCTTAGTTTTCATAACCTACTTTACACTATCTAATTTTTATAATAGATTACTAATAATTCCTTTAGGGAATATTATATTGTATCCTTATTACAGCTTTACTTCGCTATAAAATTCTATAAGTACTGTGATACTATGGATAAAACCTAAATATTTTTAGCTCTAAAAATTTTTAAGTATTAAAATTTCTTCTTAATTATAGAATACAGAATATTAGCTCCATTGTGAAATATGGGAATGCTATTTCAGTAATAAGTAAAAATGATTAATATTGATTGAAATAGACAGAAGTGTTATTATTAATATGTATAATTAATCCTAAATATTGGAATTGGAGGAATAGCTTTGGATATAAGACAATTACGTTATTTCATTGCTGTTGCTGAACACTTAAATTTTACTGAAGCAGCTAAGCATCTTTTTGTTGCACAATCAGCTGTTAGTCAACAGATTGCAGATTTAGAAAAAAAAATAGGGGTCCAGTTATTTGAAAGGAATAAACGTTCAGTTAGACTAACCAGCGCTGGTAGTGTGCTTCTTAGAGAAGCAATTAGCATTGTAACTAAGTCTGAAGAAGCTATTGAAAAGACTCGTCAGGCGGAACTAGGTATTATAGGCAGCTTAAATATTGGTTTTCTTGGATATAGTGAAAGAGTTTTTTTACCTTATTTAATTAGACAGTTCCGTCGCGATTATCCAAAGATAGATTTACATTTAAATCAGTTTAATCATGGAATGCTCATTGAAGCCTTAAAAACCGGTGAATTAGATATTGTATTTACCCTTTCATTTGGACTTGATAACATTGGTGGTATAAAAAAGAAAAGCGTATTCACAGAAACCATATCTGTAGTAATGCATTGTGAGCATGCCTTAGCAAGTCAGGCCAGCGTTCAAATTTCAGACTTGTCTAAAGAGCGGTTTATCACCGTTAGCAGACAAGAGTCTCCACAAGGCTTTAATAAAACTTTGCTTATGTGTGCCAACAGTGGTTTTTATCCTAATATAGTTAGTGAGCCTAAGCTTTTACATACTGTGCTACTGCTGGTTGATGCAGGAATGGGCATAGCTATTTTACCAAAAAGTTTAAAGCTTCATTCAAGTTCCAGTCTTCGATTTATTGATATTGAAGGAGAAAAAGTAGAGGATGAGCTGATGATTGCTTGGAAAAAAAACAACTTAAATCCTTCTATCCCTTTATTTTTAGAGGAGCTATCCTCTGTAAAGAGAGAATACAACAAAGCTTTTTCTACGATTATATAGAACTAGTAGAAAAGAGCTAATCATAGACTTCACAAAACATAATAAAAAACCCTCGTCTAACGTGGGTTTTTTTTAACTCTCAAATTGGTTATATTAATTTATTCTTATTTGATATACAATTTACATGATTTAGGGATGGTGTAAGTTTATTTGCTATCTTTCCTTAACAGAGCTTTAAGGTGGTCAGCTTCATAGGAATAATTAAATTGTTGAAGGTAACCTAATCCAATGTTGCAATACTCTTCAACTTTTTTGTCTAGTTTCTCTTTTAAAACCTCTTCTAGCTCTTTATGTTGCTGCATTTTATCCTTTATTTCTGCCTTTACTCTCATGATAAGTCCATATTCGTAAGGGCTTTGCATTTTATCCGCATATTCCTCAGCATATTCTAAGTGTTCTATAGCAGTAGAAACTTCACCTTTCATCACCATTAGCAACGCTAGATAGCCTTCTGCTACGGAACGCCTCCATACTAAGTCATATCTATTGTAGTATTTTACTGCTTCATGAAAGTAATTTAAGGCCTCTGTATAACTATCCATATCCATGGCAGCTTGTCCTGCACAAGTGCTAAAAAAACTCAAGGATCTGTAAACCTTGCTTTCTTTACATATTTTTATTGCTTTATCATAATAAATTAAGGCACATTTGAATTCCTTTTTATACCGCCTGAGTTCACCTAAATAATTATAGCAGGCGGCAATATTCATTGCATATTTCTGACTTAATTCTTTGTTTTTAGAGAAATGATTGATAGATTCTATCATTAGTTTTTCTGCCTCTTTATATTCACCTATCATCATCTTATTTAATCCTAAAAGTCTAGTAAGGACACCTTTAATATCAAAAAGCTTTTTCTCCACAGCAATCCTCTGAGCAAGCTGAATATACTCTCTCATAAGCTCCGTTTGATGCGTCTGAATACCATAATATATCATTTGAAGATATCCCTTTAAGGCGTAGTCACTATTCTTGTACCCTTCTGCATACTCTAATAGCTGGTGAATATACTTTACCCCTTCTTTATATTCCCCTAAGCGTATTAAATACCTGCCCTTCATATGTAGAAAAGCCTGTCTGCTGTTTATTAGCTCTATTTTTTCTATGGTATTATCACCCTTAATCATCATTTCTTCTATCATCTCAAAGTGCTTCAATATCTGCAGATCACTAATAGCAAAAACACTATCAGGCTCTTGTGGCATGTCCACCATAGTAGGAAAAAGCTCATGGCAATAATCAAGATATATATTAAGATTTTGTATGCTGTATTGCAAAGCCGATTCAAAATTACCTGCCTCTTTAAAATGATAAGCTAACGTAGAGTAAAGTAGTCTGTCACTATAATCCTTCTTTAATCTTCCTTCAAGTACTTTTCCAACTTTATTATGAAGAAGTTTCCTTCGTGTAAAGGATTGACGATTATAAATAAATTCTCTTAGCTTATGGTGTGTAAATTCAACACTGACTTTATCCGACTCCACAATCTCCCTTATTATCCCTTTTCTTTGTATCTCCTCTAGTATATCCATAATCTCAACTGCGTCTTTTCCTGTTATATCCCATAGTATGTCAATTGGTACCCGATGAAAGAATAGAGATAATAGATTTAATATTTTTATGCCTTCTTCCGTTATATCAATAAATCTGCTTTTTAATATATCCTGTGTTTTTGAAGAGATTCTACCCCAGGTATCACTACCTTGGATACTATTTATATATTCAACTAAAAAGAAAGTATTGCCTTCAGTATCTTCATATATCTCTTTTAATCCTTCATCTGATATTGATAGCTTAGGTAGTGACAATTGAATAAACTCTCCAACTTCTTTATTGGTAAAGCGTCTTAATGTAATTTTATCTAGTTTATCTTCCTTTACTAAATGTACTAGCCATTCATCTATTTCAAGTTCATAGCCTTCTCTAGCAGTTCCAATAAAGAATATCTTTATGCCTTTTTTAGATTGTAGTATGCTTTTTAAAAGTTGCCAACTCATATCGTCCATCCACTGTAAATCTTCAAAAACTAAAATGATTTTTTTGTTTATAGTAATCATAGATAGCACTTCAATAATTACTTCCGCAGCCATGTGGTATTGCAAGATATCTTCTTTTACTAGAAGAGGATTGGACTTTGCATTATTAAGTCTAGCAAAGGCAGGAAATAAACATGCAATACTGTTAATCCACATATCTGGAAACTGAATTTCATTCTCAATAATGATATCTATTAGTCTTGAAAATACAGGATTCCATGGTTTCAGCAAATACTCTTTTTCTGCTTGATAGCAATTGGATTCTATTATATATGTATCTTTTTTTTCTATCTGTTGAAGAAATATTTCCTTCAGCTTAGTTTTTCCTATTCCTGCTTCTCCTTGAATAAGAACTCCTCTAGTTTCTTCTAATGTATTAAACTGTCTATAAAAATGCTTTATTGCTTCTAATTCTTTTTTTCTACCATAAAAAGATAAGGAATTATAATTTTTTTTCTTCTCTGGTTGTTCTCTCATCATAACAATTTCATTATATAAACCAGTAGTTAGGTTCTCTGGTAGGACTCCCAGCTCATTTTCTAAAGCAGTCTTCAACTTATTATATAAAGCAATAGCTTTATTAGATGCTCCAGTTTCTGAATAATACTTCATTAGAATTCGGTATGCTCTCTCATCAAATTCATCTG
This sequence comes from Natronincola peptidivorans, assembly GCF_900111615.1. Lineage (GTDB taxonomy): Bacteria > Bacillota > Clostridia > Peptostreptococcales > Natronincolaceae > Natronincola_A > Natronincola_A peptidivorans. The sequence continues at coordinate 4,262 of NZ_FOHU01000043.1, forward strand.
CCTCAATTAATTGTCGTCCATATATCTCGATAGATCTGTCCTGCTTATGATTATGATTGGTTACTATTTCATATATTATTTTTACGTATCTTTCTCTGAATTCCTCTCTTTTTAAGTACATCCATTCTTCAAAACTCTCTCCATCCTTGACAAAGAATCCTTTTAGAAAAAGCCCCTTATAGGCTTGTAGCGGATTATCATTTTTAATAAAGTTCTCCACATCACTATTGAAAATAAATTCAGGGTTTAACATGACAATAGATTTTTTTGGCGAAACTAATACTTCTAAACCAAACGCCTTTTTAATTTTATATATTGCATTTCGTAGATTTTTCCTTGCTGTAGTTTCCTCTATATCTCCCCATAGTAAATGAACTAGCTCATCTCTAGAGGCCTCCTTATTTACTATCAAATAATAAAAAAGTGCCTCTGCTTTTCTAAAAGGAAAAAGCACCTTCTTTTGTTTCATTAATACTTCAGGTGTATTAAATAGTTTTACTTCAATGTGATACATATTTTGCCCCTCCCTTCTTTGTACGTAGTGTCAAGTTTGACACTCTTTTTTTACTAACTAATCATTATATTTTAAAGGTTTCAAAGTTTTTTTGTATAAAAAAACAATGCCCCCCCATTTCTTGATATAATTGAAGTTCCCAGCTCACAATTAATAAAGAAAGGGTGGTCATTGTGAACTCCATTATATCTTATTTAGTACTATATATTCAATATCTACAAAAAGAACTTTATACACTTTTAATCTTTGTCTCTAGAAACATCCCTTTACGCCAATTGAATTTTGAAGACTCTAATAGTCCTAAGTACCAGAAGTTAAAGATTGATAAGCTCCCTAGAATTCTAAAGTTTCAAATGCAAGATTATC
>NZ_FOHU01000038.1 GCF_900111615.1 Natronincola peptidivorans
ATTCTAGGGAGCTTATCAATCTTTAACTTCTGGTACTTAGGACTATTAGAGTCTTCAAAATTCAATTGGCGTAAAGGGATGTTTCTAGAGACAAAGATTAAAAGTGTATAAAGTTCTTTTTGTAGATATTGAATATATAGTACTAAATAAGATATAATGGAGTTCACAATGACCACCCTTTCTTTATTAATTGTGAGCTGGGAACTTCAATTATATCAAGAAATGGGGGGGCATTGTTTTTTTATACAAAAAAACTTTGAAACCTTTAAAATATAATGATTAGTTAGTAAAAAAAGAGTGTCAAACTTGACACTACGAGAATAAATAAGGAGGTATTAGGATGAAAACAGGAAAGATTGACCATATTGGTATTGCTGTAAAAAATCTTGATGAGACACTAAAATTTTACCAGGATATACTAGGTTTAGAATGTATTGGAACAGAGGTGGTTGAGGAGCAAAAAGTAAAAGTAGCTTTTTTACCTGTAGGGGATACTGAAGTAGAGCTGTTGGAGTCAACAGAGGAAGACGGACCTATTGCAAAGTTTATTGAAAAGAAGGGGGAAGGCATACAGCATATAGCCTTTAGAGTAGACAATATTGAAGAAGCTATTGAGGAAATGAAGGCAAAAGGGATAAGGATGATTGATGAAAAACCTAGATATGGTGCTGGGGGAGCAAAAATAGCATTTTGTCATCCAAAGAGCACAAATGGCGTTCTAATAGAATTAAGTGAAAGGTAACAAAATTAAAAATTTTATGTTATAATACTACATGTGAAGTTTTACAACATGTAATTTCAGTGGGAGGGTGAATTATGACGGTCAACAAACTAGAAGATCTTCGCCAACGGAAAGAAAAAATCCAATTAGGCGGGGGAGAAAAAAGGATTGCTGCACAGCATGAAAAAGGCAAACTGACAGCAAGAGAGAGAATTAATCTATTATTTGATGAAGAGACCTTTGTAGAGATTGATGCTTTTGTAAAGCATCGATGCACAAACTTTGGTATGGAAAAAGTTGAAACGCCTGGAGAAGGTGTTGTAACTGGCTATGGTATGGTAGACGGTAGAATTGTATATGCTTATGCTCAAGATTTCACAGTAGTTGGAGGATCTCTTGGACAAATGCATGCACAGAAGATTTCGAAAATTCAAGATTTAGCACTAAAAATGGGTGCTCCTATCGTTGGAATAAATGATTCTGGTGGTGCCAGAATTCAAGAGGGAGTAGATGCATTATCAGGATATGCTAATATCTTCTACCGTAACACTATTGCATCAGGTGTAGTACCACAAATTACAGCTATCATGGGACCTTGTGCAGGAGGAGCAGTTTACTCGCCGGCATTAACAGATTTTATCTTTATGGTGGACAAAACAAGTCAAATGTTTATCACAGGACCACAGGTAATAAAAACAGTAACAGGTGAAGAAGTAACCTCAGAAGCACTAGGGGGAGCTATGACTCACAACCGTACCAGTGGTGTTGCCCACTTTGTTGCTCCTAATGATGAGGCTTGCATTGCAGAAATTAGAAGATTACTTAGCTTTTTACCATCCAACAACATGGAAACGGCGCCAATTTTCGATACTGAGGATGATATCAACAAAATTATTCCAGAACTAGATGATATTATTCCGGAAAGCCCAAATAAACCATATGATATGAAGACTGTTATTACACACCTTGCAGATGACGGAGATTTTTATGAGGTACAACCTTATTATGCAACCAATATGATTACAGGCTTTATTCGGTTAAATGGCCAATCTGTTGGAATCATTGCTAATCAGCCAAAAGTGTTGGCAGGCTGTTTAGATATCAATGCTTCTGATAAGGCTGGAAGATTTATTAGGACCTGTGATGCTTTTAATGTACCGATACTTACTTTAGTAGATGTTCCTGGTTTCTTGCCTGGTACAAACCAAGAATACGGTGGAATCATTCGACATGGAGCTAAAATGCTTTATGCCTATAGTGAAGCTACAGTACCGTTGGTTACGCTAATATTAAGAAAAGCTTATGGCGGTGCCTATATCGCTATGTGCTGTAAAGAATTAGGAGCTGATACAGTATTAGCATGGCCAACGGCTGAGATTGCTGTTATGGGACCAGAGGGAGCTGCTAATATCATCTTTAGAAAAGAAATAGCTGATGCAGATGATCCACAAGCGGCTAGAGCAGAAATTATTGAAAACTATAAAGCAGAATTTGCTACGCCGTATAAAGCGGCAGAGAGAGGTTATGTAGATGATGTTATTGAGCCATCTGCTACTAGACCTAGATTAATAGATGCTTTCAATATGCTGGCTAGTAAAAGAGAAACAAGACCACCTAAAAAGCATGGCAATTTACCAGTATAATAGGACGGGAATTAAAAAAGAGGTGATCAATCGATGAGTTTAATGGAAAGAATGAAGGTAGCTTCAGATCTGCAAAATATGTCAATGGGTGAAAAAATGCTGGGCAGTATTCAGGTCGCTATATTTGGTATAGCCATTGTGTTCTTAGCTTTATTATTGCTATTTGTGATTATTACTGTTTTAGAGAAAGTACTGCACGGTGCAGAGGACAAAAATAAGGCTTCTGTTGCAAAAAAAGCTGAAGTATCGGCTGGACCTGTTAAAGTAGAAGAAGCACAAGAGGAAGAGGAAGTGGATGATACACAATTAGTGGCTGTTATTACCGCTGCTATAGCCGCAAGCCTTCACACCTCTACCCATAATATTGTTGTTAGAAATATTATTCGTGTACCTGATACAACACCAGCTTGGAATAAGTTAGGACGTATGCAACAGGTGAATAGAATAGAGTAATGCTATAAAAACCACTACGTATTAAGGAGGAAATATACAATGAAAAAGTTTAATATAAGTGTTAATGGTGTGAGTTATGAAGTAGAAGTAGAAGAGATTAAGGATGGAGCAGCTCCGGCTCCAAGACCTGCAGCAGCCCCAGCGGCAGCACCAAAGCCTGCGGCAGCACCAAAACCAGCGGCTTCAGCGCCAAAGGCGGCTCCAGCGGCAGGAGCCACTACTGTAGAAGCTCCTCTGCCAGGCAATGTATGGAAGGTGCTAGTAAAGGAAGGCCAGGAAGTGAAAGAGGGAGAAGTATTAATTATATTAGAAGCCATGAAAATGGAAAATGAAATCTATGCTCCAGCTGATGGTGTTGTAGCATCCCTGCATGTAGCTGAAGGTGCATCTGTAAATGGTGGAGATGTATTGGTATCTTTAAAGTAAATAACATCAAAATTCATTGAAAGGAGATGCACAGATGATTGAAGTACTTATAGACTTTTTTGGGAATACTGGTATACCTAATATGACCTGGCAACAGCTTGTCATGATTGCAGTTGCTTGTGTACTGCTATACTTAGCTATCGCCAAAAAATTTGAGCCACTATTGCTGGTACCTATCGGCTTTGGTGCTTTAATGACGAACCTACCTTTGAGCGGTGTTATGGGAGAAGGCGGGTTGCTTTACTATTTTTATCAAGGAGTTAGTTTGGGAGTTTTTCCACCACTGATTTTCTTAGGGGTTGGAGCCATGACAGACTTTGGACCACTTATTGCAAATCCTAAAAGCTTGTTTTTAGGAGCAGCAGCACAGTTTGGCATCTTTTTCACCTTTATAGGAGCCATTATGTTGGGCTTTACAGGGCAAGAGGCGGGGTCCATCGCTATTATTGGAGGAGCGGATGGTCCTACAGCAATTTTCCTTACATCACAGTTGGCGCCTCATTTATTAGGACCTATTGCAGTGGCTGCTTATGCCTATATGGCCTTAGTACCGATTATTCAACCGCCAATTATGAAGGCTCTCACTACCAAGGAAGAAAGAGTTATTAAGATGCAGCAATTAAGGGTTGTATCAAAGCAGGAGAAGGTTCTTTTCCCAATCTTAGTTACTATTGTAGTATCCTTATTACTTCCATCGGCTACCCCATTGGTAGGTATGCTGATGTTTGGTAACTTAATTAAAGAATCCGGCGTTACAGATCGTATTTCTAAAACAGCACAAAATGAATTAATTAATATAGTAACTATCCTACTAGGTCTCAGTGTAGGTGCTACAGCTCAAGCAGAACATTTCTTGAAGCTAGATACTATTCAGATTATTGTGCTTGGTGTTATTGCCTTTGCTGTAGGCACTGCAGCTGGTGTTTTATTAGGCAAACTAATGAACAAGATGCTGGGAGGAAATGCTATTAATCCGTTGATTGGATCTGCTGGAGTATCAGCTGTGCCCATGGCGGCAAGGGTTTCTCAAACGGTTGGTCAAAAAGAAAATCCTAGCAATTTCCTACTAATGCATGCTATGGGACCAAATGTTTCTGGTGTTATTGGATCAGCGGTAGCAGCAGGTGTACTTTTGTCCATGTTTTAGTTAAAGCTTTAAAATTTGATATACTATAAATAAGGAGGATGTATCCAATACATCCTCCTTTAGCACTCTATAGAGAATTTATAGGTTTTGTACAATTGAAATCATTTACAAAGGATTTTAGAATAGAAATTCAAGGAGTAGGAGGTGTAGAGATTGAAGGAGAAGGTATTAAAGGAGCTTTATGAAAAAAGAGGAGAGTATGTTTCCGGTGAAGATTTAAAAGAAAAGTTTAAAGTGTCCCGTACCGCCATTTGGAAGCATATGAATAGTTTAAAAAAAGAAGGGTATATGATAGAGACCACACAGAAAAAAGGCTATAAATTGATAGAATCTGATGGAAAACTGATACCAGAAGCATTAAAAAATGATTTATCTACAAAGGAGATAGGCAGTAGGATCATATACTTTGATACCATAGATTCTACCAACAATTATAGCAAAAGAATTGCTAAGGATACTCCCCATGGCACCATTATTATTAGTGAAGAACAGTCAGGAGGCAGAGGAAGACTTGGGAGGAATTGGATTTCTCCTAAAGGAGAAGGCATCTGGATGTCCATTCTACTGAAACCAGAAATCCCACCTACTGAAGGCATGAAAATGACGCAAATAGCAGCAGCGGCAGCATGTCAGGCCATAAGGGATGTAACGGCATTGGAGGCATACATAAAGTGGCCTAATGACATCGTGGTTCATGGTAAAAAGGTTTGTGGTATATTGACAGAGATGGCAGGAGAGCTAAATCAGATTGACTATTTGATTGTTGGGATAGGGATTAATGCTAACAATCTAAGCTTCCCAAAGGAGTTTAAAGATGTTGCTACCTCTTTGGCTATTGAAAAGGGCGAAAAAGTGGATAGGAAAACCTTAATCCTTGATTTGCTTAGTAAATTTGAAGCCCTATATTGTCATTATATAATGGAAGGAAAATTAGATGAAACCTTATCTATTATTAGAAACTACTCAGCTGTGCTAGGAAAGTCTGTTCGCATCATAAAAGGAAACCAAGAATGTTATGCAATTGTTGAAGAAATCAATGATGAAGGCTGCTTAAAGGTAAGGTATGAGGATGGTGAAGAAGAGCTATTGATTTCAGGGGAGGTATCCATTAGAGGAAAAGAAGGATACATTTAGATAGATAAAAACAATCTTCTTTTATAATAGAATAATGGTTGAAAAAGCAAAAAGAAATTGGTACAATAGTACAGTAAAACAGCTAATATCTAAACTGAGTTAGACTGTGGCACGAGATTTACAAAAACATTAAATTTGTCCGGCATCGTAATGAGCTGGAACGGAGGTGCTATTTATGTCAATTTGCAGTAAGGAAGTAAAGGCAGGTGCGACTTTAGGCAGTAGTAGAAAGCTTTCTACGAGAAAGATGGCAGTTGCAGGTATGTTGGGTGGTTTTTCAGTAGCATTAAGCATGACACCTATCGGTTATATTCCTATTCCTTTCTTAGGGATAAACGCTACCACCATGCATATACCGGTTATTATTGGGGCTATACTAGGGGGACCAATGGTTGGTACCTTTGTAGGGATGATATTTGGTGTAAGCAGCTTTCTAAGGGCTACCACTCCATTTTTTGCAGATCCTCTTATAGCGATTCTACCAAGATTATTGATTGGTATCATGAGTTTTTATACCTACAGACTTTTTAAAAACTCAATTGCAGCTGCAATAGTAGGAACAGCCACCAATACCATTGGAGTGCTGACGATGATTTATTTAAGGGGCTATTTGCCATTAGAAGCAGTATTGGGAATCGCTGCTATCAATGGGACGACAGAAATAATAGTTTCTGCCTTTATCGTATATGCAGTTGTGAAAGCTACAAAGAACTTTGTTAAGACAAGTTAACCATAAATACTAAGAAGGTGAACAGATGATATTAGTTATTGATGTAGGTAATACCAATATAGTGTTAGGCTTGTATCGAGAGGAGGAATTAGTAGATTCCTGGCGCATTGCTACGGATAAGGAAAAATCCTCCGATGAATATGGTATTTTACTGCACCAATTATTTCAGTTTAGCAATAGAAGTATACAAGAGGTAGGGGATGTAATCATATCCTCTGTTGTACCTAATATTATGCACTCTTTGGAAAACTCCGTTAGAAAAATATTTAAGATTGAACCCTTAGTGGTAGGGCCAGGTGTAAAAACAGGGATGAATATAAAATACGATAATCCTAGGCAGGTGGGGGCAGATAGGATTGTGAATGCAGTTGCTGCTTTTGAAAAATACAAAGGGCCTTTAATCATTGTGGACTTTGGTACTGCCACTACCTTTTGTGCTATTTCTACAAAAGGGGAATACTTAGGAGGTACCATTGCTCCTGGAATGAAGATTTCTAGTGATGCGTTGTTTCAGAGGGCAGCTAAGTTACCAAGAGTAGAACTTGTAAAGCCGGGAAGGGTTATTTGTAAAAATACCGTCAACAGTATGCAATCAGGAATTATCTACGGCTACGTGGGTTTAGTTGAATACATTATAAAAAAGATGACAAAGGAATTAAAAAGCCAGGACATAAAGGTAATTGCTACTGGAGGACTTGCTGCATTAATCGCTAGCGAGACAAAGCATATCCATATAGTAGATAAGATTTTAACCTTAGAAGGACTAAGGATTATTTATGAAAGAAATAGAGAAGACAGAATGCAAAGACTATAAGAAGGCAGATTGTCAAAAAGGTCTTGGGGGATCTTAGATTTAAGAAAACTCAGTAATCACAATGTATATATATAACTCAGTTGCAATCCAGAGGGCATATTGCCCCCACGATATTGCAGCTGAGTTTTTTAAAATGACGAAGAAGAGCCAGGGGTTTTAGTAGTCAGATAGTGGCAAGAGAAATCCTTAGGCTTTATTTTACTTAGAAAGAAATTATTGATATAATATCTGTATAGATTATTTATGGATTTTTCATCATCATCAACCAATTAATAATCGAAAAAGTTATTAAAAGGAGGATATTATTTATGAAAGAAATTGTTATTGCTAGTGCTGTTAGGACACCTGTAGGAAGCTTTGGTGGATCATTAGCCGGTGTTTCAGCAGTAGACCTAGGCGCTATAGCTATCAAAGAAGCACTTAAAAGAGCTGGCATCAAGGAGAGTCAAGTAGATGAGGTATATATGGGATGTATCCTACAGGCAGGAGCAGGGCAAGGGGTAGCAAGACAAGCTTCTGTTAAAGCGGGGATTCCAGTGGAGGTGCCTGCTACCACCATTAATATGCTGTGTGGTTCTGGATTGCGTACGGTATCTATGGCTGCTCAAACCATTATTGCAGGAGATAATGACATTGTAGTGGCTGGAGGCACAGAAAATATGAGTCAGGCGCCTTACTTACTACCAAAATCCAGATGGGGATTAAAAATGGGAGATAGCAGTGTTGTAGACTCCATGGTATATGATGCATTGACGGATGCTTTTAATGGTTATCACATGGGAATAACAGCTGAAAATCTTGCGGAAAAGTATGGTGTTTCTAGAGAAGAACAGGATGCCTTTGCTACTGCAAGTCAAAACAAAGCAGAAAAGGCTATTGCAGAAGGTAAATTTAAAGACGAAATAGTGCCAGTAGAGATTCCTCAGCGTAAAGGTGATCCAATTGTATTTGATACAGATGAATACCCAAAAGCAGGAGTAACGAAAGAAAAACTAGGAAAGCTAAGACCAGCCTTTAAAAAGGACGGAACTGTTACTGCTGGAAATGCTTCAGGGATCAATGATGGTGCTGCTGCTTTAGTGATTATGTCTAAGGAAAAAGCAGAGGAACTTGGCATTCAGCCTTTAGCTACCTTAACAGCTTATAGTAATGCAGGGGTAGAGCCTTCTATCATGGGAATCGGGCCTGTACCAGCCTCTAAAAAGGCATTAGAGAAGGCTGGACTAACAATAGAGGACATGGATTTAATTGAGGCCAATGAGGCTTTTGCGGCTCAAGCATTATCAGTGGCAAAAGAATTGAAATGGGATGATGAAAAGGTAAATGTGAATGGAGGAGCTATTGCAATAGGTCATCCAGTGGGTGCCAGCGGAGCTAGAATCCTAGTAACTTTATTACATGAAATGGCAAAACGAAATGCAACCTATGGACTTGCAACCCTATGTATCGGTGGAGGTATGGGTACAGCTGTTGTTGTAAAGCGATAGTAAATTGTATAAGGCAAGTACAACCCTTTCTTATAAGTGAGAGGGTTGTTTTTTTCTTGTTGATTAAGTTCATACTATAGGTGTATGAAGTAAGTTTTAATTTAGAGAGCTAATATAGATAAGCAATTTTGAGTTTAAATAAATAATACACACGTTACGGTTTCGCCCATGAATAACTCCTATAGCTCACTTCGATGAAAAATCCTACAATCTGCAACCTGGCTACCCTCAAACATACAGATTGCTTAACGTATTTCTCATCTACATTCACTGGGCGTTATAGTCATGTTCTGCAAATGTACCGCTTAGCATTATTCATTTAATCATGGGGTTGCTTATCTATAGCTATAGGGAGAAAATATTTGTATTAGGAAGAAAAATTTATTAATATAGAAGAGGTAATAATGGTAAGGAGGTAGTAACAATGAAGATTGGAGATAAAGTCTTAGCTAATAATGTTTTTCTTGCTCCTATGGCTGGGGTAACGGATTTAGCCTTTCGTTTAATCTGTAAAGAAATGAACTGTGGTATGGTTTATACAGAAATGGTTAGTGCAAAAGGCCTTTATTATAATGATAGAAAAACTCAGGAATTATTACATATAGAAGAAAAAGAAAAACCAGTAGCCTTACAAATTTTTGGTTCAGAGCCTGATATTATGGCGAAAGCAGCCTATAGCTTAAATGATAGAGAAAACATCATTCTAGACATCAATATGGGGTGCCCTACGCCTAAAATAGTAAAGAATGGAGACGGAAGTGCATTGATGAGAAATCCTAAGCTGGTAGGAGAAGTAGTAAAGGCTGTTGTGAAGGCATCAATAAAGCCAGTAACGGTAAAAATCCGAAAGGGTTGGGACGATAAAAATGTCAATGCAGTGGAAATAGCAAAAATCATAGAAAACAATGGTGCAAAGGCTATAGCTGTCCACGGCAGAACAAGAGAACAGTTTTATTCTGGCAAAGCTGATTGGGATATCATACGTCAGGTAAAAGGGGAGGTCAGCATTCCTGTCATAGGAAATGGCGATATATTCACAGTTGAGGACGCTATCCAGATATTTAAAGCAACAAAATGTGATGCTGTTATGATTGGTAGAGGGGCTCAGGGAAATCCATTTCTATTTGAAAGAATAAATCATTATGTAAAAACAGGAGAAATTTTACCAAAGCCTTCTTTAAAAGAAATCATAATAACGATTTTTAGGCATATGGGTAAGCTGATTCATTATAAGGGGGAGTATATAGCTGCTCGAGAAATGCGGAAGCATATTGCATGGTATTTGAAAGGTTTTAAAAATTCTGCAGAGATACGGCATATCATTAATACAACAAAAACTATAGAGGAAATGAAAGATACTTTAATGAAGTATCTAGAAACTTATGAACAATAGAAGCTAGGCTTGTTATGATGACCCGTTTTCATAAAATGAAACCTTACAAAAATCGTATAACTCTAGCATAAAGGTTAATAATAGAGATAGATTATGAGGTAGTAGGGAGAGTTGCTAAAGATGAAAAGAATTGTCAGCGTAAGTCTAGGAAGCTCTAATAGAAATCATTCTGTAGAGATAGAGGTGCTGGGAGAGAAATTCCTTGTAGAAAGAATAGGAACAGATGGAAGTATTAAAGAAGCTATAGCATTGATAGAAGCCCAGGATGGGAAGGTAGATGCTCTAGGAATGGGAGGTATTGATTTATATTTATGGGCAGGAGGTAAGAGATATACAATCCGAGAAGCATTGCCATTAAAAAGAGCTGCAAAAATTACTCCTATACTGGATGGCTCAGGGTTGAAGAATACCTTAGAAAGAAGAGTAATGAAAGAGCTGCAGGAAAAAAATATTGTAGATTTTAATGAAAAGGTTACATTACTTACCTGTGTCTTAGATCGTTTTGGTATGGCTGAAGCTATTGCTCAATATAAAGGTAAGCTTATTATTGGAGACATTGTTTTTGCTTTAGGATTAGATTTACCTATCTATTCATTAAGGCATATACAACTTATTGCAAAACTTGCTGCTCCATTAGTATGTCAGCTGCCTTTTGAGATGTTATATCCAACGGGGACAAAACAAAACGAAAGTAAAGTTACTAAATTACAAAAATACTATCAGGAAGCTGATATAATAGCTGGAGATTATCATTACATCAAAAGGTATATGCCTAAAGAAATGAAAGAAAAAATAATCATTACCAATACAGTAACAAAGGCAGATATTATAGCCTTAAAAGAAAAAGGAGTTTCTATGCTGATAACCACAACACCTCAATTTGGTGATAGGTCTTTTGGCACCAATTTGATAGAAGCCTTAATTGTTGCTGTTATGAAGGAAGGGAAATACAAAAGCTATGGAGAAGTGATTGATGTTCTAGATTTTAAACCAAGAATAGAATATTTACAACCCCAATCAAATATGTAATAGCCTAGAGACTGCTTTTTATGATAAGCAATTAGGAAATTGGTCTTGAATTTAGCTTGACAATTAAAAAATGCTAGCTTATAATATCTACAAATATAGTTAATTGGAAAGCACTGTAAAAAAAGGCAGTGCTATTATGATGTTATGAGGATAAAATTACCATAGTATAACAAGCATAAATTAAGTATAAGCACATATATTATCAAAATACATCATACATATTTATTATCTGCGGCTTTGGAGTCCTTGGAAGCATTAGAAATCTTTATATCTATAGCTTTAGACTAATGCTAACTCTAATGATTGTTTTTACAAATAATTTCCAACAAGGTAAAACAAGCTTGATTTTGCCTATAGCTGCAGATAAATAGCAAAATAATTAATAGCACAATAGGTTGAATAAATACTATTCATGAAGGAGAGAGGTAAGTATGACAGAAAAAGAAGTTGTATTAACCATGAAAGGGCTAAAAAAAATAGAAGACGAGTTAGAACAGCTAAAAACTGTTAGAAGAAAAGAAGTAGCAGAACGCATTAAACAAGCAATCGCCTTTGGAGATATTAGTGAAAACTCAGAATACGATGAAGCAAAAAATGAGCAGGCGCAGGTTGAAGAGAGAATTATGAAGCTAGAGGGTATGTTAAAAAAAGCAAGAGTAATTGATGAAGATGATATAACCTTAGACCGAGTGAGTATAGGCACCACTGTACAGGTAAAAGATATGGAGTTTGATGAAATCGTAGAATATACGATAGTAGGTTCAGCAGAAGCAGATCCTTATGAATTAAAGATATCCAATGAGTCTCCAGTAGGAAGAGCATTATTAGGAAAAAAAATTGGGGAGATTGTAGAGGTTCAAATCCCTGATGGGATCACAAAATATGAAGTATTAAATATAGAAAAAGGAATCGAAAGTTAATAAAAGCAGTACATTTATTTATAGAAGGGCGGAGAAACCAATGACGAAGATGCATGATGAGGAAAAAAGTTTAAATGAGCTTCTAAGAATACGTAGAGATAAACTAAGCCATTTAAAAGATATAGGAAAAGATCCCTTCAAGATTGAAAAGGTATATGTAACTCATTATAGTAAGGAAATAGTAGATAATTTTGAAGCATTAGAGGGTGAAAGCGTAACGATAGCGGGAAGAATTATGGCTAAAAGGGGCCATGGGAAGGCTAGTTTTATCAACATACAGGACAAGGATGGAAGGATTCAAGCCTATGTAAGAGAGGATGCTATTGGAGAAGAAGCCTATCGACTATTTGTTGAATACGACATGGGAGATATCATAGAGATAAAGGGTGATATTTTTAAAACAAAGAAGGGCGAGATATCTGTAAAGGCTTTTGAAGTCCGTTTGCTGACAAAATCTCTTCAAGTATTACCAGATAAATGGCATGGTCTTAAGGACCCAGATCTAAGATATAGACAAAGATATGTTGATTTAATTATTAATGAAGATGTGAGAAAGACTTTTACAGTAAGAACAAAAGCTATTAAGGCTATTCGGGAGTTCTTAGACAATAGAGGTTACTTAGAAGTAGAAACCCCTATCTTAGATACTATTGCTGGGGGAGCAAATGCAAGACCATTTGTTACCCATCATAATACTTTAGATATTAATATGTACTTAAGAATTGCTACAGAGCTTCACTTAAAACGACTGATTGTAGGTGGTTTTGATAGAGTGTATGAGATAGGAAGAATCTTCAGAAATGAAGGAATGTCCATCAAACATAATCCAGAGTTTACATCTATTGAGCTATATGAAGCCTATGCTGATTATAATGATATGATGGAGATTACAGAGAATGTAGTGGCTTATGTGGCAGAAAAGGCTCTAGGTACTACTAAAATACAGTATCAAGGAAAAGACATAGATTTAACACCTCCTTGGAAAAGATTATCCATGGTGGATGCCTGTAAACAATATGCAGGGATAGATTTTAATGAAATGAAAACCGACGAAGAAGCTAAGGAAGCAGCAAAGAAGTTAGGAATAGAAGTAACAGCGGAGATGAAAAAAGGACACATCATCAGTGAAGTGTTTGAAGAATATGCAGAAAAGCATTTGATACAACCAACCTTTATTACAGGACATCCTGTAGAAGTTTCTCCACTGGCCAAGAGAAATCCAGATAATCCTGAGATAACCAATCGATTCGAAGCCTTCATTAATACATGGGAAATAGCCAATGCTTTCTCTGAGTTAAACGACCCTATAGATCAAAGAGAAAGGTTTGTTGAACAGCTAGCTCAAAAAGAAGCTGGAGATGAGGAAGCTCATCCATTAGATGAAGACTTCCTAAATGCCTTAGAGGTAGGGCTGCCTCCTACAGGCGGATTAGGGATAGGGATAGATAGATTGTTGATGCTCATTACTAATTCACCATCTATAAGAGATGTTATCCTGTTTCCAACCATGAAACCACTTCACAAACATAAGGATGAGGAAGAGAATCAAGAATAGGATCGAGAATAGGATTAGGCAAAAGCCTAATCCTTTGTTTTTATTGGTGTAGTAACCTAAATAGAGAGTAAAAAGAATAATAGAAAATTACACATAATAGAAGCTCATAAAGGTTTGACATTCTACTATTGATATGGTATAGTAATACTTGTCGTCAAGACAGGAAAGAAAAATATTCCATAATAAATCTTGTTGACAAGCAAATGCAAATTTGATATAGTAGTAAAAGTCGCCGCTGAGGAAGGGGCGCAGGGTAAGAAGAAAAAGCCAGCAAAGAAAACACTTTAAAAGGCAGGAAAAAAGAGAAGTATAAGAAGAACAAAAAAAAGAAACAAAAAAAGTGTTGACATAATGTAATAGATATGATATATTAATAAAGTCGCCAAAAGCGGCGGCGCAAGAAAAAAGGTCTTTGAAAATTAAACAGTATAGATATTAAGCCAGCAAAAAAGCATCTATCTTTAAGAGATTAAAGATAGAACCCAGAAATTCAATTTTTTTATTAAGAGTTTGATCCTGGCTCAGGATGAACGCTGGCGGCGTGCCTAACACATGCAAGTCGAG
>NZ_FOHU01000016.1 GCF_900111615.1 Natronincola peptidivorans
TTACTATAACTTTCTTCGTCCTCACAAGCTTCATGAGTGGAAGCGTCCTTTAAACGAAGTCGATATGCTGACAAATGCCGATAATATGCCGGGCAAATGGCAGCTACTGATCTACTTAGGGCAACAAACCATCCTCTCACAACAAAACCAACCTTCCCCTTAAATGTGCCTTTGCACTTTTGCTAAACTTCATCGTTTCACCATCAATGCTGTGGGTTCCAGAGCATTATTTGTGGTATCATCAATCTATTTTTTTGATGTTTTCTTCTTTTAAGAAGGTACTCCCCCCACAAATCATGTTGTAAAATTTTGTTTCTTAGTTTTCATAACCTACTTTACACTATCTTTACTTTAGTTTTTAAGATGTTTTTTTAGAATTATTTATCTTTTAAGCAGCAATTTCCTAATTCATTAGCTCTGCTGCTAAAAAATAAATAATTAGTGATGAAAAACATTTTAATTTTCTATTTTTTCGTTGTATAATAGAAGGTATCTAAAGATATTCAGATAATAATCTTTATAAATAACTAATGTTTATTATATCCCTAGGAGGAATTGTTATGCATTCTTTAATCCATGCAATATCCTTAGATCCTTCCAAATGCACTGGATGTACTAATTGTATAAAACGATGTCCAACAGAAGCAATTCGTGTAAAGGATGGTAAGGCAAAAATCATAGATAGTAAGTGTATTAACTGTGGAAATTGCATTAATATTTGTCCTTTTAATGCCTTTAGTGGTGTTACCCATGATTTAGAATATATCTTTCGCTATCCCTATAGAATTGCATTAATCGATCCAGTATTATATGGTCAGTTTCATGAAGAAGTTACACCTCCACAAATAATTGCCAGTATAAAAAAATATGGTTTTCATGATGTGTACGAGGTATCTCATGGTAGTAATCTTATCACCAACTATACTAAAGAGCACATCTCGGCCTCTGAGAAATTTCCTATTATATCTTCATCATGTCCAGCTATCATAAGATTAATACAGCTTCGCTTTCATGCTTTGATTAAACATATTTTACCTATTGATTCACCTGTTGAAATAGCTGCTGCTAAGGCTCGAAAAAAAGCTATTGAAACATTAAATATTCCTAAAGAAGAGATAGGTATATTTTATATTTCACCATGTACTGCACGTATATTCAGCTTTAAGATGCCTATTGGCACAAAAGCCACCCACGTCAATGGCGCCATCTCAATAAAATCAATGTTTCTAATGATCAGTAAAAATTTGCAGGAGGCCAACGACGATACAGACAATTTATATCCTATTGGTAAGGGAATAGATTGGGCCAGGGTGGAAGGCCAAAGCAAAGCTTTAGGCATCAAAGAATATCTTGCTATTGATGGTATTGAAAACGTTATGAATGTTTTAGAGGAGATTGAAAATCAAAAAATTCAGGGCTTAAGCTTTTTAGAGTGTCAGGCCTGTACCAATGGTTGTGTAGGAGGCAGTTTAACAGTAGAAAATTCTTTTGTAGCTAGGAATCGTATAAGACGATTAGCAGAAACCCAATCTGCCTATACACCAGATCTGCTTGATATGACTGCGGAAGACTTTTTATTTACTGAAAAAATTCATCCTTTGTACTCTATTAAGCTAGATTCAGATCTTTCTAAAGCTATAGAAAAGCTAAGTCTGATCGAAGAGGTTGTAAAAACCTTGCCACAAATAGATTGTGGTGCATGTGGTTCTCCATCCTGTCGTGCATTGGCAGAGGATATTATTTTAGGTTATGCTAGTGAAGATGATTGTATAGTGAACTTAAAAAAGCAATTTCGTCAAAAAACATAAATAGAAGGTTAGTAAAAATCTTTTTTTACTAACCTTCTATTATTTTTTGCTTTACATATTTTTGTAATCCAACAGAGTAGCTACAAATTCCTTTGGTATAAAGGATATCGTTAATGCTTTTGATGAATAGCCCTCCTCACCGCCAATAAAGATAATATTGTTATCTAAGGGTATTAACACTTTGTCAAAGCGCACCACTTGTTTTCTACCATCAATCATCAATTGGTTATGGGTGGTTTTCTCGTATATTAGCTCTAACGCATAGCCTGTGGTTTTAATTTTTTCTTCATCCGGTATGATTCTGACAGATTTCATGATTCCCATGGGCTCTGTATCAGCAATCGTTTTGTTAATAAAGGAAAGTATAATATCATATTTTTCAGTATTCTTCTGAATATTTACAATGTCTCCTCTGTAGTATAAATTAATTTCTTCTGGCACATCAATGTATGTATACGTTCTATTATTTATTTGTGAACACCCAGTAAGAAATAGTGTGGTGATGAAAATAAGCAAAAATAATTTCTTCATTTTTCTATACCCCTTTAATTTTTCTAATAATTTCTATATACCCATTTTATTCTATTCAAATAGTTAGACGATTATTATCGTAAAAAGTTTCATTAAATCTTTTTTTTATTAAAACTTTTTCTGCTTTTTTGTTGAATCAAAAAAGGACAAAAACTTTGTTTATATTTTTGTCCTTTGCTAATCATTATTCTATATTTGCTATTTCAACAAAAGCCCCTGATACTGTCTTTAGCAAATCCTCAGGCCTTATCTTGATTTGACAACCTCTCATGCCTGCACTAATCATAATGCTATCGAATCGTAATGCACTATCATCAATATAGGTTGGGTAGCTTTTTTTCATGCCTATAGGCGATACGCCGCCTCGGATATAGCCTGTCAGCTGCTGCACTTCCTTTAAAGGAACTAGCTCTACTTTTTTATCTCTGCTGATACCAGCTATTTTTTTTAAGTTTAGTTCAGCCCCTCCAGGTATGCAGGCCACCATGACTCCAGTTTTATCCCCTCTAGCTACTAGGGTTTTGAATACTCTTTCTAAAGGTACTCCTGCTTTCTTTGCTGCATGATCTGCACTTAAATCTGTTTCATCTACTTCATATTCTAATAATTCATAGGATATCTTATGTTTATCCAAAATTCTTACTGCGTTGGTTTTTTTCATTTGTTTCTACTCCTTCTAGCTAATTCTAGCTAAAAAAATAATAATTTTTTTTAAAATTTATATAGTTATCTCAATACGATTGCCCTCAGGGTCTAACACACAACTCTCATAATACCCATCTCCTGTATATCTAGGTTCACTTATAACCTTATAACCTGCATTTCTCAGTCTTTCCGTCAGACTGCCTACCTTCTCCTTGCTGCCAACAGAAAAAGCAATGTGGATAAGACCGATATACTGTTCTTCTACATCATTTGTATTTGCAGGAATTGTTGGCATCTCCATAATTTCAAGCCGTGCTCCTGATGCAAAGCTAATAAAGTAGGAAGTAAAATTTTTCTTTGTGTTTACGTACTTATTCCCAGCGATTCCCTCAAAATATTCTACATAGAACTGCTTTAAACCTTCAAGGTCTTTTGTCCACAAAGCTATATGCTCAATTTTAATGGTAATCCCTCTCTTTCTTAAAAGATTTTATATAAAAATCATGCCTTTATTTTCTTCAATAACCATGCCATATTTTCTCCTAGTTTCTCCATGGTCAAAAAGCCTTCTTCATCAGATTCTACATCCCCTATGTCTTTTCCGATCCCCATATTCCAATAGATTGATCCGGGGATGATCATTTCATTGATTAGGTAAAAGTTATTGATGGCTTGAAATACATTCAACGCTCCAGCCCTTCGAACAGATACAACTGCTGCACCAACTTTTCTTTTCAACAAATTATTGTTCCCCTTTGCTACATAACCAGCCCGATCTATTAAAGCCTTAGCTTCAGCTGTTAAGGTTGCAAAATAAGTGGGAGAGCCTATTATGATACCATCAGCTTCTAACATTTTCTCAATACAATCATTGACTATATCTGTTTCAATGACACATCGTTTATCTAAGTTTTTTCTGCATTGCATACATGCTGTACAGCCTCTTATGGTTTGCCCGGCTAGGTTCACCAACTCACATTGGATACCTTCTTCTTCTAGCTTTTTAAAAGCATGTTTAATAAGAATCTCTGTATTTCCATCCTTACGAGGACTTCCATTAAATGCTACTACCTTCATGATTATCTCCTCCTATGTGAAAATTTTTAATGATTTCTATGATGCTATCGTCTTCCTACCATTTTTCATAATGGATTATTTCCTCCAGCTTTTTTCTAGGGCGGGCTTCTGGTGCTTCATCAGGATAACCTACAGTAAGGATAGCAACGACATATTTATCAGCTGGAATCTTTAGTATTGGCCTTATTTCTTCTTGAATAAACCAAGCAACCCAACAGGTTCCCAAAGCTAAGTTTTCGGCTTCAAGTACTATGTGTTGAGTAGCAATAGCTGTATCTCGAATAATCTGCTTTAGATCTTTTTGCGGACTTTTTTCATAGATAAATAATCCACCATCCTCCTTCACCCTAGCCCGGATATCTGCTACACAAACAATAAAGACAGGAGCTGATGTCATCCACTTTTGATTATGAGATACCTCCGCCAATTCTCGTTTAGTAGATTCTGATTTCACTATAATGAAATGCCAGGGCTGAGTATTATGACCAGATGGAGCCAGTCTTGCACTTTCGATTAATTGTATAATTTTTTCATCCTCAACTGGTTTATCTTTATATTTTCTAATGCTCCTACGAGTTTTAATCTCATTCATCATCATGTATTCCCCTCCATCTTTATTTTTTTGGTATAGTTTCATCCTATTTTTTTCAGCATGATATTATTACTATACTTTTCTCCATTAAATCCTATAGTCCTTTAAATTATCATGGGTGTACAAATAAAATATCCTATTTTTGAAACAGACTTTATATAAAAGCATCAAAAAAATAAAAAAAACCAGAAAAATCATGATTTACCATCGTAGGGAAATCCCCCTGTGGCCTTCCGCATTAGGGTTAGTATTTGTCAGCATGGAACGACACACAGGAGACCACAGGTCTCCCCTACAATTGCATATTGTCAATGTGTAGGGGCGGTCTTTGACCGCCTGATAATGACGCACTTTTCATCTATAACATCTGAGAATGCAAGGAATAACACCTACTATCCCACCATATTTAAAAACCATTTTAAGCTAAAATATCATCATTTTGTTGGGTATGTTCATTCAACAAACCCTTTAATATATCGATTTTTTCTTTGTTATCAACTTCCCACTTAACTATTTTATCCTTCTTGCTAAAAACAGATTTTTTATTAGTAGTCACTTCCATTATCTCTTCAGTCTTTATAGTAAAATACTTTATATCCTGCCATTTTAATACGCTGAAATTAGCATATATACCTTTTTCTCTAATTTCTCCATTTCTAAATAGCGAGTAAATAAATAATAGCTTGTAGGCAATAGCTTGAATATCTCTAATAAT
Source organism: Natronincola peptidivorans (assembly GCF_900111615.1). Taxonomy (GTDB): domain Bacteria; phylum Bacillota; class Clostridia; order Peptostreptococcales; family Natronincolaceae; genus Natronincola_A; species Natronincola_A peptidivorans. Next base: position 5,369 of record NZ_FOHU01000016.1, read on the forward strand.
CAATATTAGATAAGTTGTATCATAGCTTCTGAAGTAAGAAGTTAGATAATAATGGGTAGTAGATCCCATACTAAAAACCATTATGGATACAACGATAAGTATTCCTAAGCTTTGAAATATAGTAAAAACCCTATATTCTAATCTACCCAACTGTTTTCTAATATAAATGGAGTGAATTAGCATAGACAAAAGTATGAATAGTACTATAAACCCCTCAGTAAATAATATCTCCTCCATATCCTACCTCCTAGTAAAATACTGCTAATAAATTTAATAATATTACAGATAATTTATCTAATTCGTCTTAAATAGATATTGTGAAATACAAATAGTATTTTATTATTACAATGTAAGACAAGTGTAAATCAGTTCTTTAGTTATTTATCGCATTAATCTGACTACTAAAGCAAGAGCACATACAACAATTGCAATAACATTTAAAAATGAAGAACTTCCCTTTCTTCTTACCATGATTACATTTAACAAAATAGCTGTGCTCAATATAATTATCGTGAAAATATTTTGCATAGAATCTCCATCCCCTTTTTAAGTTCAAAATAATTTACAAATCAATAGCTAAGTATACCTATTTTGTTGCATAGTTTTCATCCGATACCTAACAATATACTTCTATACCCTTATCAATAATCCCTTTATTGAAATTTGAGTATTGCCTTTGTTATATATTACCTATATCAAATTTTTGCACTAATTTTCACTGGCACTTTTCATCTGTTTTTGCATGGGAAAAAACAGTGGTTATTCTATCTTTAAAACTGCTATAATTATATACTACTTAAACACAACAACCTTTCCATTAACAGTTACATAATCAACCTCTGAAACCTCTAAAGGCATTGTGGTGATAAACTTTATCCTTGCCTCTTTATTCTCTCTACAAGCTACGACTGAATCAAATGTCTTGATGCTACCATCAAGCATATAGACCTCAATGGTTATATTATCTAAATTAATCTCTTCAGCAATACCTGCTATTGTTACCCCTAAAGGTGATACAGAAATATAATTAGCTGTCCATGTATCAAACTCAATAAAGGATTCAGCTTTCTTTTCCTCTACAACCGATTCCATGACGAAGGAGGTTCTCCAGTTTCCTTTCACATACTTACCATTGGTTACGAAATATCCCTTTAGCTGTACTCCATCTAAATCAAGATTTTCTACATCATAGATATATTCAACATATCTTCTACCAAATTTTGTTTTTCCCCTTCTGTCTATATCAAAATAAAGATTTGAATTATCAGTTTCTAGTCTATTTCCTAAAGCATCTACAAGGTAGAAAAAACCATGATCATCTATGGAATCTTCCCTCCATTTGGTTTGAATGTGAAGACGTCCATCTATATACCCTATATTGGAAATATGCATGAAATCTATCCCTGGTAAAAATCGCTCCATTTCATCTGTTTTTAAAAGATTGATTGTTTTTATTCCTTGTTCTTTCAATTCTGGCAGTAACATTCCACCGCCTCCTGCACCATCTAGATTGAAGGGTATAGTTTTTGCAATGGTTACATTCTTCACCTCCAAAGGATTGATGGATGTATCAACTGCATCAAACCACTCTTTATGGCTAAGGAAGGAAGCTATGCTGAATTGTACCCTCTTACCATTTAATTCTTTACCACCATTACCCTGTATTCTTATAGTGGCAATATTACTTTCTTTATCATAATCTACCACTTCATGGGTAAAGGCCCTTGCTCCACGAATTGAATAGTCATAGAGATCCAAGCTTTCATCAATTCTATCTCCCGTTAAATCCTGCATGGTTACATAAACAACCGCCATTTCATCATCATTGATGGCACCGATTACTTCCATTCTAATTCCTTGATCCTCACTGGTGGCATTGATGGGCTGAAGCATCGATGCAATTTCAGGACTAATCACATATAAGATATTGTTTACTGCTGGAATATTGGTTGCGGCAACACCGATGGATAGCATGAAACAGAATACAGCTGCTAAAGTAATTGTAACCACTTTTTTATAGTTCATTGAAGATTTTGATGGTTGAATTTCACTTTTTATATTGGCCATTATATCATGCTGGGGGGTATGAATGCTATTTAAAGCATTTTGGATAATTCTTTCATCAGAATCATACTTCATTATCTTTCCTCCAATCTTGAATAATAGGAATTATTTTCTTTTAAGATTTTTGCTAGCTTTGTCTTAGCTCTTTGGTAACGCTTCCGTAATGTAATGGTTGGAACCTGATAAATGTCTTCTAAATCCGCATAGCTTTTTTCATCTATTGCCCTGCTAAATACTAAGGCACGATCCTCCGGCGATAGACTAGAAAGTGCTGCCTTTAAGTCTTCTGCTATAAAATCACAGCCTTGATCTTCTTCTTTATTTTGTTTTTTAGGAATAAAGAATAGCCTTTTTCTCTTCCTCACCATATCAATAGAAGTCCTGTACGCAATCCGGTAGAGCCATGAGGAAAGGGAGGTTCCCTTTTTAAAGCTTTTTCTTTTGTTATAGGCCTTAATAAAGGTGACCTGTACAGCATCCTGAGCCTCTGTATAATCACACAGGATATTATGACAATACCTTAGAAGGGGCTGGCCATATCGTTCTATAGCACAACGTAATGCCTCTTCTTCGCCTGTGACGAAGCTATTATCTAGATCATACTCATTCATAACTTAGCTCCCTTCTTCATTGACACTTTCATTGAAAATCGATTTTCACCCTTATAACGTAATCACTTTTGATTTTGTGACACTTTTTCCTCTTTTTTTATTGCATCATTGAATTGTCAAGATAAAAATGAAGCATAAAGTTGCCTAGCTAGCAAGCTTATGCTTCGTATTAATAAGATAATGCTTAATAGTTAACTTCAAAACTTGTTTTTGAAGTTGAACAAAGTTTTATAAATCCACATAAAGGGATTAATTATTAGAAAGATTATAAGTTTAATAATTGCTTCCACGATCGCCATCAAAATAATCTCAAATATCCATGAAAACATAACATCACCTTAATTCCACTTTATTATAATTATAAGCAAAGAAGTGTACATATATAAATGGTTAATTTAGGTGGAATATAAGCTATGTCGTATAATTCATCTAACTTCATCTTATATAAAAAAGGAGTATTAAACTGTTAATTATTTGCAACTATTTTTAACGCTTTCAGCCAAAACAATAAATACATTTTTAGTCCAATTAAAATATAATTTACAAAGCTACTTTACCAGACATCCCATTTCCTCAGCATCAATAGCACTATTTATTGTTCATTGAATTTAAATCTGGTATATAGCTGAAATCCTAGGTTGATTAAAGCAGCATAAAGGTTGAGGGTTAGGATGTACCAAATCTCATCATAAGGCTCACTAACATAAACAAGTGCATGATCGTTCATCAATCCATATATAACGGTTACTAGGATTGCAGACGTCTGACAGAAGCTTCCAAATCCTAATAGATGAAATCTACTTCTCCTATTGCTATAGAGGAACTTTCCAATCATAGAAATAATCAATATGGTGAAAATGGCATATATATTAAATATATTCATACTATCAATTCCTTTACATGAAGATGTTTGTTCTATTTAAAATGGTTTCCTTCATTACATCCCTATTGTTTGCGTTTTTTTCTTTTAAATGTCCGTATGCCCATAATCCCACTAGCAGCAAGGAATAATACAACTGCCCCTAATACAAGGGGGGTAAGATAGCCAAAGCTGCTATATAAACTTCCTGCAGCCATATCCAATAATGTAATCTCCTCATTTTCATAGAAGGTAAATGATAGATCCTCTTCTGGCAAATCAGCTAAACTGGCGGTATATAGGTTATTGTCTCCTTTAACTAATTCAATATTACTATCAACAATATACGGTGCCTCCTTAGGCGGCATAATGGTAATGCCTAGGTTCTTAAAGTCACTCCAGTTTTTAGCAGGGTTTAAAATATAGTCAAATGTATATAGAGGCTTTGCCGTTTGCCTTCTATCCATGGTTCCTGATGCTCTATAGCTTACACTTACTTCTTTTTCATCCTTCTCGGAAAAATCAACAGTATAAACAAGGGTAAAGACCCTCATATAATACTCCTGCCCCTTGAGATCATGCTCAGAAATATAACCCATATTCCGTGTAAAATGGTTATCTAAAGATTTGGCATAGAGGTTATATAATTGGGTCTCAGATATCATAGGATGCTTTTGTTCTAGAGAATGATTATGGGTATACTCCATCAAGTATTTTCTTAATTCCACCTCTTCTGTAGAGATATGATAAGTGAATAGGTCAGTCTTCTTCTTTAACTCTCCATCTATATAACCATTGATGCTAAGATCAATATCTTCCCCTAAAACAAAAATTTCTAGAACCTGGGGTTGTCTGCACCAGGAGGCGATCCTTGTTTCATGATCTTTTCGTTCATATCGATTGAAGCCATATGTAATTATTTTGGTTTCTTCAAAATCAAAGCTGAAATCAACAGCAAAATTTATCTCTTGGTCAGTAGTAGGCTTTACTTCTATTAAATAAAGCTTCCCCTTTTCATTTTCTTTAAAGCTTTTTGCTTCATAGGGTTCATTTGTAATGGTCTTTATAATATTGGCAAAATCAAAGCTGGCTTCTTTTTCCTCCTGCCGAGAATTGCCATAGCTGTTCACCACATCTCCTATATATAGTTCATAGGGTAAGATATCATCGTCAGCAGTTATGGTGATTTCCTCCAATAAAGAGTTATCCAGTCTTCCTATGAAAGGAAAGGCCATTTTTACTGATAAATGTTCATCTGTTGGATTAACCATCTGATAGGTTGCAGTAACCCTCCCACCTATTGTATAGGAAAAATCATCACTATCAGAAAAATCGAAAATGAGCTCTTCACTTTGCACCTCAATAGAAGAATTCTCATCAATCAGCATGATATCCGAAGCTGGATACCCCTGCCAAAAAACAGGTCCTGAATTGGCATAACCTATACTAGAAACCAACAAGAAAATGACCATCACAAATACTATACCCACCCTTAGCTTTTTCATCATATCACCTTTCACAAAAAATATTTTAAAAGATACTATTAAAATCTCATTATATAAATAAAGACGAATAAATCCTAAATATGTTTCAGGCTTAATGGTTTTATATGCTATGGCGATACCTGTATAGGCATAGCATATAAAACCATTATACAGTTTTCCTCATGTTTTGTTAACTGATTTCTAGTACCTTGCTCAAAGGCGTAAGCGGACCACTAGAACTGTCCCCTTAATTCATCCTCTTAAACCAAGTATTTTCAATGGATGTATAGTTGTTTCATTGATTATACTATTGAGTTGTGCACTTACCAATAATTAATCATTGCTTACTTTATGTAAACCTGTTAGTTTTATATGGAGTGATTTAATTTATATCAGGAGAGGAGATTTCATTTGAAATCAAAAAAAATTCATGTAATTATGTCTATCTTATTAATTTTCACCTTAGGCATGGTCCCTTTAGTAGTACATGGAAATTCTACTAGCTGGCCAACCCATGGTGGAGGAACAAATTCACACTTTTCACCCATCACAATTCAGGGGAACTTGTTCGTCGAACACAATACAATTGTGGCAGGAAATATGCCTAGAGCTATTGAGGGCGATACATTATATGCCACTCATTTAAGTCAGCCTGGGCAGTTTTATGCAATAGATTTAAAGAGTAACACCATTCAATGGGAGTTTGTTACTGACGATTCTAAGGAAATTATCAGGGTAGTAACTGCTGGAGATATGGTTTATATTTCAACAGTAAATAAAATCTATGCCCTAGAAAATCGAGGTCATCAATATACAGTTAGATGGATGATTGCTTCATCCACTAATGAAGAATTTGGAGAACTGGCGGTGGATGGAGATAAGGTTTTTTATGGTTCCTATGATGATTTTACTAGATATCCTCTAAAGAACAATAGAATTATTGCAGTAGACTACATGACTGGTGAAAATAAATGGTCTTACTCCTTAGGAGATCACACTCCAGTTCCAAATCGCTTAACAGTTGGGAATGGAAAAATCTTTTTCTTTATTAACAATCAGATGACCATGACAACAAACCTATATGCAATTGATCAAAAAACCTCATTTGTTCAATGGGTAGCACCAATTCATCCTAATCTCTCTCCATCTTCAGGATATCCAGTTTATGAAAATGGAATGGTATTCTTGGATGTATCTCCATCAGGCGGCAAAAATTCTGTAAGAGCATTTAATGCTGAAACTGGAAGACTTGTTTGGGAATATCAGCTGGAAAATCGTTTTTCATTTTCAAATAATATTGGCGTAGTAAGTGTCAGCAATAGTTCTGTCAACTTTTTAGATAACCGAGGTAATCTAATTTCCTTAAATATCTATACTGGCAGAGAAAATTGGAAGACACTGTATGCAGATGCTATCAATAGTACACAGATTGCCATAAGCAGAACTCCTGTGTTATTAACCAATAACTTGGTTATTTTAGAAAACAGTCAAAAAATTAAAATCTATGATATTCATACGGGAGAAAAGCTTCAGGAGCTTCCTTATGGTAATAGGGGCTATATGCCAATGATGATTGTAGGAAATCGTCTTATTATAGCTGACAAAGCTGGTATTCAGACTCTTAATTTTATAGGCCAACAGGAAAACCCTAAGGATGTAATTCCTGAAGATCCCAAGGTATATGATACCTACTATGTTCAAAGGGGTGATACCCTAAGTAAGATTGCAGCAAGGTTTCATACAACAGCTGATTATCTAGCTATGGTTAATAAAATAGCTGACCCTAATATGATTTATATTGGACAGCCTTTAAAGGTGCCATCAACACCAGTACAGCCCGTTTCACCATCACCATCGGTGCCTACACCAGCAACAATTGAATATGTTGTTAAGGCTGGGGATACTCTCGCAAAAATTGCTGCAAGCCAACAGGTAACTGTAGAGGCGATTGTTAGTCTAAATGGGATTACGAATCCCAATATGATTTATGTTGGACAAGTTTTAATGATTCCTACAAAATCTGGAGAGCCTATTTCACCAGCACCATCGGTGCCTGTACCAACAACAATTGAATATGTTGTTAAGGCTGGAGACACTCTCTCAAAGATTGCTGCAGCACATCAGGTAAGTCTGCAGGAGATTGCTGATTTAAATGGAATTACCAATCAAAATATGATCTATGTAGGACAAAAAATTCTTATTCCATCAAAGGAAACTATTCAAACCAAAACCCATACTGTTGTAGCGGGAGAAAGCATTTGGACGATTTCACAGCTTTATGGTGTTACAATGGATTCCATTATTAAGAACAATAATATTGCAAATGCTAATCAACTATATGTTGGACAACAGTTAATTATTAAGTAATCTTAAAGGCACCTCTACCGGGAGGTGTCTCTAATTATAAATGGATATATAAATGATTCAAGCCTGCCCCTTTCTCATACTATTGAATCGCCTACATAAATATAGACGTAAAAATCATACATTTGTTTCATGGATTGTAGCAGCTACTACTTTTTAAAATATTCGCTTCTCAGCATAGAATATATGATTTGATCCATGTAGCCTCTTTCTGATTTATAGCTCTGCCTTAAGACGCCCTCACGCTTCAGCCCAAGATTTTCATAAAGCTGAATACCTATCCTATTATGAGGATATACATCCAACCAAAAACGGTTCATATTCATCTCTTCAAATGCGTATTTTAATAATGCTGTCATAGCTTCCCTTCCATAGCCTAATCCTTTATGAGAAACAATAATTCTTCGTAATTCAAAGACTTCAGATTTGAAATCTACTCTGATTAAGGCATACCCTACAATGAAATAATCTTCTCTTCGCCTAAATACAAAAACCAAATGGCTTTCATCTTCAATCTCAGCCTTATGCTCCTCATATGTACCAATCCACACGAAATCCCGATTGTCCTTATGGCTTTCCAAATCAATAATGCTTTCAATATCGTCTTCTGTTGCATCCATTATATAAAGCCCCTTCGTTTCAATCATCTCTATATCTCCTATCTCTACTATAGTTTATTTTCAAAGCAATCTGCTCTTTACTATAACCGAACCTGATCCGCTTCTAATCCATAAAGGAAAGTAAGCAGGAGCATTTCCATCACTTTAGAATACAAAGCTTCATAGGTATCAGTACTTTTGATGTTCTCTCCATGAGTTCGAAGCTTTTCTCGATAAGATTCTTCTAACAGGAGAATTTCTTCCAGTAATAGGAGAAATTCCTGAATCCGCTGCAATTCATTGGTGGTAAGAGACTCTTGATCCTCCAAAGCATCTGAGACCCATTGGGCAGAATTGGAAATTCCAATAAGAATAGAAGAAGCACCCTTCTTATTGCCCCTGTCCAGCCCAACATGATTATTCGCCATCTGGAACATTCTATCTGATTGTATCTTAAGGTCATGAGGATCTAAAGTATCCTCCTGATTGAAATAATCATTGATGTGGTTTTGGTATCGATGAAGTTCATCGAAAAAACTGACATAAATACGATCTCTGACCCATGTGGTGCTCCACTGATAATTCTGTATTGTAGAGCGGGCTTGCATATTAAGCATAATAGATACAAAAAAGAAGAAAGCAAGGATAATAGCTAGTTCTCTTTGGTGTCTTTTCATCCATTGAAGAAAAGGATCTTGGGTGTTTTTTATAGAAGAAGGATTATCGGAAGAACTATCTTGATCTCTTAAAAGTGCATCCGCACTAATCTCAAAAAGATCACAAAGAAGAAGGATCTTTTGTATCTCTGGAGTGGATTGCCCGGATTCCCATTTGGAGATGGACTGTCGGGATACATGTAATCTCTCTGCCAAATCTTCTTGGGAGAGGCCCTGTTTTTTTCGAAGGGTACGTAGTTTATCGCCAAGCTGCATATAATCATCCTCTCTGTATTAAAATCATCTTAAAGGTTAATTATCATTATACCTGACAACCAATATAAATCCTACCAACTTTGATGTATATCTTGGGCAACTGGCGGTTGCTATGTAGTAAAAAGATTTAGTTTTTTAAAAGCTAGATAATTTATACGCTACATCAAACTATCCTTAATATTGAATATGCCGAGATAAACAGCCCTATAGCCAAGTAAATATAAGCTTTTTTATTTTTTTTCATTATTCCTTCATCAATTCCAAATGAGAAGATTATTAGACCTAAAAATGCATTTCCTATGTAATAATAGGTCTCTCTAGCTCTATCCATGAAGTATAATATTATAAAAGTAATACAAATTAATGAAATAACTATCCTGCTTATAATGACCAGTTTTGCTTTCTTGTTTTTAGCATTCATATGATCTCCACCCCCTGTTTTATGTTGTTGATCTAATTCGTATTAAAAAGATGATGTGCCATTAATCAGGCGGTCAAAGACCGCCCCTACAATATACGATACCACACAACAGATAGGGGCACCACGCACCATGTAGGAGCGACCTGCGGTCGCCCGAATATGTAATATATTACGCATGATCCATCTAAGACGAAATAAATAAGAAGTATGTAACAGATTATTATCAAAAGGAGGAGCATCATGGTTAGAGACAGAAGATTTAACTGATAGATGGGAAGTACTGGATCAAAAGTACAAAGGTGGTGATGATCCATTACTTCCTCTTTAAGTCCCTCAGCTACTTGGACTAGCTTATCCATATATTAAATAAAATCCTAATCATTACCTGAGTGTTGTAAAAACCACTTGCTTGCAGCCTCACATATTTCCTCTGAATGCCAAATAAAAGACAGGTGAGCGTCGTCTATTACATGAATTTTCTTAGGTTCCTTTAACCAGTTATAGTATTTTTCCATATATGACATTGGAAAATATCGATCATGCTTCGGTGCAAATACTAACACTGGACAAGATGGCTTTTCCTTGAGGTTACTAGTATCAGAGATGAAAATTTTTAGTAATGTATGTAAAACGCTAATATTGATGTCCATAATACCTTTCTTCGTTACTTCCTTGTACCACTGATTTTCTTTATCTGCATTTTTTCCGCTAAATTTATTGGGTTTCATTTTTATGTTTAAATTTGGGATTACTTTTTTTATAACAGGTGTTACTAAATAGATTGCTTTTCCAACAATAGGGTTTATCATGGGGGAGATATCCTTATGTATCGCCAATCCAAATTGAGCAAAGCTCTTTAAGGAATTATCTCCAGATATGTAGTGTTGTGCTAAAATTCCACCTGTACCAGTTCCTCCAAACAAGTGAATAACATCATTATACTCCCTTTTTATGTATTCAACACAAGCATCAATATCTTCGCCAATTGTCTTTATATCAAAATCCTTAACCGCACCTTCACTTTTCCCTATTCCTGATAGATCAAGGGCAAATACATTAAGGCCATATTTGCTTAAGTGATAATAACACTCTTTTAATTCCACAACAGAAGCTATAGGTGTTTGTATATAAATAACATTAGGCGCTTTTTTATCCTTCTCAAAAATATTTACAAATATTTTTTTCCCATCCTGCTTCTCGATAAAAATATTTTTTTCAATCATCTAGCAGTTCCCCCTTTGGTTTATTTAATGATTCTTTTAGTGAGTTATTAGAACATTGTTAACCTGGTTAACAATGTGATAAATGATTATTCCTGATTTTGTCCAAACTCTATTAAAGACAACAGTACTTCTTCAAAGTTCTTCAATTTTTCATCGGAGATACTATCAAATTTCTGAAAAATTTCCTTTTTAAATTTAATATGATCCTCAATGTGCCCATAAAATGCCTTTTTCCCCTTCTCAGTTAATCCAAACAATACCTCCTTCTTATTATTGGGTGCTTTATATCTATGTACTGCCCCCTTTTTTTCTAGCTTGTTTAATACCTTTGAAGTAGCACTTTTTGAAATGCCATGCCAGTCTGCAATCTCAGTAACATTCATTTCTGCATTTTTTCCGATAGCATGTATTGTATGTATTTCCAAGCTATAGTAAAGCTCATCTGTTCCAAAGCTTTTAGGTTTACGTTCATACTCATTATAAACATTAATAAACTTCAGACTTTTTTCAAGGATATCGGCATATTGAGCATATTTAGTTGTTAGCATTTCATTTAATTTTTCTCTATCCATATAAGTATTGTAAACCTGGTTAACAATATTGTCAACAGAAATCTTTACTGTTTTTGGTAAAAATGCTCTAAAAATATAGTGCTTTATTTTGATAATTGTATCAGTTCTTGTTACAATTGACATATAGGTATTAGTACATACGATGTAAGACACAGAAAAATCATTATTTACCATCATAGGTAAAGCCCCCTATGGCCTTCCGCATTAGGATTGGTATTTATCAGCATGGAACAACACAGGGGTTGTTCCCTACAAAATTGTTATTTCACATCATATTTTTTGACGAATTAGATGCATTATCCATAAAGAAGCTTGAGTGGAGGTAAGGTATATGCAGGTTAAAAAACCACTTTGGAATTTGGATATAATTTTTGTTGCATTGAGTATTTCAATTATAAATATAGGATTGACATCATTTATTCAAGACAAGCTTAATGAAAACATTATTGGAAAACTTTTAACTGATGCTGTCATTATTATAATAGCAGGGTTTATAGGCAAATACTTAATATCAAAAATTGGTTTCCCTTTATGGTGGAATAGAGATGCTAGTATATCTTTAAGAAGGCAATTGGTTACCCTTATTACTCTAGGCTTAGCCATAATTATTCCCAATACTTTGATGTATTATTTAAACCAAGATTTGATATCAACTGTTCCCTGGCTTGATTTCTCAAATTATAAAGAAGTCATTTTACTTTCACTGAGGGCTGGATTGCATGAAGAAATACTTTTTAGACTCTTCATTTTTACCATAGTGACATACTTAGCAAATATAGTAATTGTTTCGGCAAAGAAATCTGTGATAGTGGGTATAATTATATCGTCATTTTTATTTGGATTAATGCATGGAGGTATTAATACTTTTGCTATTATCTATGGAGCAATACTGGCACATGTTTATTATAAAAATGGATTAATACCAGCAATAATAATCCATTTTCTTGCTGATGCTATCCCTTGGACTTTACTTTATGTGTTAAATAAATAATTTTGATGATTACCTTGAAAAATCATTATTTACCATTGCCGGGCATGCCCCTGTGGCCTTACGCATTAGGATTTGTATTTATGCTGTTAAAAGCATACACATATCGTACATCAATAAGCTGCTGCCCCATGATTTCTAAAACATATTCATCATTGTTGCATCCCATCCCATTTTTTTCATAGAAGCCTCTTGCCCGTTGATTATCCTTTAGTACCCATAAGAAGATGCTTTCATAACCCGATTCTTTTAAATCTGCTAACGCAGAATGCAATAGCTTATTACCATAATCCTTCCCGAAATATTCTGGCAACAAATAAAGAGAAACAATCTCTCCCCAATCTGGCAGAGACTTATCCCTAGATTTTCCATATGCAACACAGCCAATTGCCTTACCCTTTTCAACTAAAATCTGTGTAGTTAAAACATTATCTTTTATCCAAGCTACAAATGCTGCTTCCCAGTAATCCTCTTTGAGCTCATCTAAGAAGGCTTGAGGGATGATCCCTCTATATGCAAACTTCCAGCTTAAAGCATGAATACGACTAATATCATTAACATCCTCAATCGTTGCTTTTCTTATCTTCATCTTTGCTTTCCTCCATAATACATCCTCTATATAATCGTTTACCGCTGTCAGCTAAGCCTCTGTTATATGCCACCCTTTGACTATGTATTCACTACCTCCACTAATGGGATTTCCTAATACTTGATTAGACCTTCAGATAATGTATAGAGTTATATACAAAACAAATAATAAAAATGACATTAATATCTTATCCATAGAAATGAGTAGGTTTAAAATTCAGTAAAACGTTTATTTCTTAATCAACACAGTATTATAAAATAATACAAATTCGTTTAAACAGGAGGTTTCATGAAAATACATGATGATCTAACCTACTATATAAAAAAACAAGCTTTAGATGCAGGAGCATTGTTGGCCGGCTTTACAAAAATAAGAAGAGTTGAACCAGTAATTATACTTGGTTTCTCTTTCACAGATACTTGGTTTTTTAAACATCCTCTAAGTATTTCAAAGCTACTGGGCAAAACTTCTGCTACAAGCATACATGTTCAGGATGTAATCGCTAAGACTTTAAAGTCTCAGGGTTATAAAGCTGAATATAAAACCATTTGGTCATTATATGGTGATTTCCGTCCTCTTGCTGTTTCGGCTGGACTCGGGGACTGGGGCAGAAACGGTATTATCGTAAATAAAGAGCATGGAGCAGGTCTTCTTTTTGCTGCCATTTTTACTGATGCACCTCTAGAAATAACTTCTCCTAAAGCTAGACCAACACAAGATCACCAACAGCATTGTATAGATTGCCAGCAATGTATCAGTTCATGTCCAGCAAAAGCTTTTGAAAACAATAAATTCCATACCTTTCGCTGCCTTCCTTATGCTATTAAAGGATGTTCTGAATGTTTGAAGATATGTAAAGGAAGATTATCATAAAGAATAGCAGTTGCCATGACTATTTAATCACAATTACTTCTCCATCACTTACTAAATTCTTATCACTGGAACAACCCCAAAGAAATAACAAAAATATAATTACTACAAAAGCTATCAACCGTTGCATAAGATGTAAGGGGCAGAAAAATCGTTCTTTACCATCGTAGGGAAGGCCCCCTGTGGCCTTCCGAATTATGGTTTATATTTGTCAGCATGGAACGACACACAGGAGACCACAGGTCTCCCCTACAATTGCATATTGTCATTGTGTAGAGGCGGTCTTTGACCGCCTGTTAATGACGGATTTTACATCTGCAAAGTAACCACCACAATCTCCGGTCTGTTAAAGATTCTAACAGGAATTATACTATTACCAAGGCCTCTACTGACAATCATGGTTGATTGCTTTTGTATATGGACACCACTTGTGTACTTAGGAAACAGTCCTTGTTCTGGTGCTACTAGTCCTCCAATAAAAGGGATTCTAAATTGCCCTCCATGGGCATGCCCTGAAAAAATGATGTCTATATTTTCATCTGCATATAGGTCAAAAAGCTCTGGTCTATGGGAAAGTAAAATTTGAAAAACTGAATCATCTGCTAGGCCTGCCAGATGCTCTTCTAATTTAGATGTGTTCGTGCTTTCCATATAGCTAGATGTCAAAAAATCTGGATCCGATAAGCCTAATATCTCTATCATTGCCCCGTCTTTTATCAAGTTAACTTTAGTATCATCAAGTATCTGTACATCACTGTTTTGCAGTCTCTGGCTAATATTTTCATATTCACCAGACCATGCTTCGTGATTTCCTGAAACATAGTAGATAGGAGCAATTTTCATTGCACCATCTATAAATTCCATTGCAGTTTCAAGGTCATACTTTCTTCTGTCAATCAAGTCCCCTGTGACAACAATGATGTCAGGAGAAGCTGCTTCAACCTTCTTTAATAAACCTTCCTGATTTTTTCCAAACTTTTTATTATGTAGATCCGAAATATGAACAATCCTGTATCCATTGAATTCATTCGGTATTTTAGTATTACTGTAATCAATCTTGGTTGTAGTTATAGCATTATTCTGCCATACAAAAAATAAAGATAGGATTAAAACAATAATAGCTGCAGTAAGGAGGATTCTAGTTTTCTTATATTTTTTACCCATGTTTCACTTCCTTAGATAGTATATAGCCTTTAGGCATCGTCGAAATTCTGCAGTCTTACATAGATTTTATATTAGCTTCATACCAGTCAACTTCTATAATATTTTCTCTACCCTCTTTATAATGACGGATTAAATAAATATTTGTTTCAACCTAGGAGATATTCCATTCTCCTTTAAGTAATTCCTTCCCACCCTTCATTAAATTTTTCTTTCTTTTTTCTATTGGTTTTGCATTGATTTTTGCTACAGTTTTATGTTGCTAAAAAGATATTATGATTGCTTCCTCTCATATAGCCCCACTGCTATGCCATATAATATTAATGCTATTGCAAAAGCAGTGAATCTAATAACTCCTGTATTTTTATCAAGGAAATTTAAAACCTTTGTTACCACCTGATAAATTATAATCCCCATTATGAACGGCATAAATCGTTTAATTTTATCTAGTTTAAACATAATATCGCTCCTTATGATGTCAATTTTATTAAATTCTTCAATGAAGGCACTAGTCTTTAAGGTAGTTTTTTTACATCTAATTCGTCTCAAAAATAAAAAACACAGTAAAAACATTATTTGCCATCGTAGGGAAGGCCCCCTGTGGCCTTCCGCATTAGGATTTGTATTTATCACCATGGAACGACACAGAGGTCGTTCCCTACAAAATCATTATTGAACATAATCCATCTTGTACATGATAATAACTTTCTACATAATGATGCTAAGGTCCTCTTAAATCATACTATTTCTATTATATTATAGATAAACTAAATAACTATCTATCCGCTTTAATCCTCACCCCATTAGATAGGTACCAAGAAAATGTATTATAACTTAAGTTTTGCAGCAAAACTCCAAAAAAGAAATAACCACCGACAAAATAAGTGGTTATTTCTTTTTTAATACCATTGACAATTCTTTAAGATATTTTCCCTTCAATTGTCATGTTCTTAAATTTAGGTGAATTATATACAGCTTTTAACAAAATCAATAGGAAACATGGTTCTCTCAGCTGTCTCTTCAACGGATAACCCCTGCTTTAGGAAGCGCTTTACAACGATTTCCATGCTTTCAGCCACCTCAATTATATGCATATCAGGATCAAAGAAGCGTACCACCCGTTGTCCCCAGCTATACTCCTTCACATGATGGAGATATTTAATGTCAGCATATTTTCCCAGATGCTCTATAAAGCTATCTAAATCCTCTTCTTCAAAGTACAACTGGAAATTTTTTGGGCATTGGAGCATTTCATTTTTGTCAAAACCAACTAGCTCAGCATAGCCTTCTTGAAGAGAAAACATCCCTTCAAATCCAACATGAGGACCTATATCAAAAACTATTTTTTGCTTTAACACCTCAATGTAAAACTTTTTAGATGCCTCAATGTCTTTTACCGCAAGTAATGGACCACCAAATTTCATTATATTTCTCCCCTTTACTAAAAATTGTACTTTTAGTATATATCAAAGATACTGCTATTCATTGTAAAATTCGGACATGTTTTCATAAACTCCTTAGGTGACTTGCCGCATATGGACTTAAAGGTATGAATAAAATGTGCTTGATCGTAAAACCCTGATACTTGTCCTATATCAGTATATGAGCAATCCCCACCACTCATCTCCAGTAATACATTTTGAATCCTAATAATATTTGATACAGTTTTTAAGCTGGCCCCCAGATAATCATTGGCAATACGATTTAAATGTCTCTGACTATAGCGCTGTATTTCTGCCAATTCCTTCACAGATAAACAGCCTTTGCTTCCTTTTATACTCTCTAATACTGAAAGCAACACTTGTGGATAAGGTCTTTTTTGTATATAGGATAGCAAAACCCTATTCACTCTATCAATAAAATCATTCAGATTTTTAGCACCTTCAAAGACATCTAAAATAAGTGAGTGTAATTGACTATTTATTTGGGTTAACGGTATTTGTCTATTCGCTAAATCAGATTGATTTATACCGGTTAAAAAATAAAGTCCACCAGGTAGAAATTCTATAAATAACTGCATTGGGTGATCATTTAAATCATTCTTTACGATAGATGTTTTTGTAGTTGTTCCCCATAGCAAGCTTGTGAATGCAGCACCATTAAAAGTGAATATCAAGCATCCACTTGCATCAGGAATCAAGGTTAAGGTATCCGAAGCAACACCCCTGCTTTCAAAAGTGATTGTATACTTTGCAACATACCTCTTTAAAGCCTCACATGGGGCAACAAATATTTGATTTTCAGTTCCCAACCTGCCATGTAGTACTTTATCTATAAGTTTCTCTCTCATTGCTATGCACTACCGTCTTGCCTTACCAGAAATATGTTCAATCTTTATTCTTATTACTTTACTAGCTTTACCTCTCTTTTGAATATGCTCTTTTCCTTCTTCAATATAATCTGGTGAATACTTATTTAGTATTTCTAAAAGAACCATATTCTTTTCATCATCAGGAACTTCCATTGCCCTTCCAAATACAATTACGCTCTGATATTTTGTACTAAATTTATCAGGCAAAACTTCAGCTTCCCCTACTACACAAAAAGATACTTTATCATTGTTCTTTATATTATCTAATTTATGTCCTTCTACGGCACAATGAAAATATATTGAACCATCAATGTAAATATGGTTTATGGGCACACCATAAGGAAATCCGTCTTCACTTACAGTTGACAGAACACCATAAAGGCTTTTATCTAAAATTTCTAAAGCTTCATCTTTTTGCAGTTCCCTATCTTTTCTTCTCATTTCTCTAATCATGTTCATTCTCCTTATTTTTTCTAATTTTTCTTTTGGCTAATCCATACTCCATATTTGAACATAGCAATAAGAGCGGCCACTGTACCTACTATAATAGTGAAATCTCCATATTTTAAGCCTATTATGAATAATCCAACTACACCTAGGATTAGTCCAGCATATAGCAATTTCTCTGGTATAAACTGATTAATAATCTCTACTATCTTCATAATTATTTCAGCTCCTTTAACTATTTTTATACAAGCTTTATATATATTTTACACTTGCTTATATGCTGCTTTTTTTCTTAATGTCAAATACAACACTACGATTATGCAGGCAATAGCAGGAGATATAAATACATAAACTAAATCACTGGATAAACTAATAGTATTTTGATACAAGAGGCTTAGTGACTTTACCCATGGATTTAGATTTGAAGTGAAAAGATTTGGCAGGTTTCCTATAGCTACCATAGGGATCATTAATAATGCTATCCTCCAAAAATTATTTTGAACAAGCCTTTCACTGAGTGTAAAGTAATTTTCATTTCCTTCTTCCATAACGGTAGCTAGTGGTGCAAATTGATATTTTATTCCAAGGTATATAAGAGGTATTGCAAATATCAATAGTATTAAATACTTTAATAGCCTGGCTTCTATAGAAAGGAATATCCCTGATCCAATCAATGCTATGGGTAATATAATCAGTCCAAAAACAATACTTATTCCAATAAAAGAATAGACCCTCTCCTTCGCCCTTACAAATGCTTCCCTAAATGTGATGAACTTTCCACTGTAACAATTTGAAATGGAAATATACATTGTTACCTTCAACTTCATCTCAAAATAAAGTAACAGAAGACCTATTGGCAGAGCTATAGCGAGAGTTATGAAATATGACGTACTAGGTACAAAAATGGTCCTAGCATATAATAATACAGTTCTAATCACAGAGATGAGAAAACTAAGTAGTGATATTTTTAGTAAAAGCTTATAATTGTTCTTATATAGAGATAAACTTTCTCTAACGACTTCTACTATTTCCAATTTATAAATATTGGGGATCTTATTTTCCATGATTCTGCCTCCCTGTATACAGTTATATTATTTCCCTACGGTTGTTACATCACGTTAGACATAAGAATAAAAAAATACTCGTAAATTATTTTTAGCATTGAGTAATGAGATCCTCCTTTTAAGACCATTTAGAAAAATCCATAATCCACGCACCCTACACTTTTAAAAGTATATGCACCAATGATGTGATTTTTCCAGTCAAAAGAAAGTCATAGACTGAATAATATATTGCTCCAAAAACTATTGCAGCAATGACTAAGTTGAAGGCAATGCCGCCTAAGTCAAAAAGAGATTTTTTTGTTTTGAACAATATACGCCGATAATAGTATAAATGGCCTTAAAAAATCACATTGATATTTATACCCACTGTTTTGGATAAGAAGGTTTTTAAAATATAGTGCTTTATTTTGATAATTGTGTCAGTTCTTGTTACAATCGACATGTAGGTATTAGTATGTAAGACGAAAAAGACGCAGAAAAATCATTCTTTACTATCATAGGCACGCCCCTTGTTACGTTCCACATTAGGATTGGTATTTATCAGCATGGAACGACACAGAGGTCGCTCCCTACCAAATCGTTGCTTCACAGCGTCTTTATAAGATTTCCCGAAAAAATATATATCGGATAGGAGGAAATAATATGGAAAATTTTAGAGATATAGAAGCTATTCATCGCTTTGTAAAGGAAAATAAATACACTATGTTATACTTTTCTCTAAATAATTGTGGTGTATGCGAAGATTTATTACCTAAAATTAAAACCCTCTTGAAGCTATATCCCCAGATCAATTGTGGCAAAATAGAGGCTGATAAGTATCCAGAGACAAAGGGAGCTTTTAGTATATTCACTTTTCCATGTATACTTTTTTATATTGATGGTAAGGAACTAATACGTGAAGCTAGATTTATTAGTATCAACCAATTAGAAGAAAAGCTGAAAAGATATTTTATGCTATAGCTTTATGCATAGTTTGAAATGTGCACAAATTTAAATTGCAGTCTATCGAGGTCCTATTCCCATCACCTTGGAATTGGACTCAAAAGGATTGCCTTTTGACAGTGTTTGGCACCCAGTGATATCGACTATGTGAGATCTGAATTGCTGTCTTTTTCAATTAGAGTTCTTCTGACGAAGACCATTATAGTAAACAGTCCCCCCTGCTATTAAGGACATTAAAAGTGGAACTCCAGGAAAAGTACTTCGAGCAGCATTTTCTGTTAGTACTACCACCTTCAAAACATCAATATTTAGACCATAACCCAGCATTTGAATAATTAAGAAGGTTATAATATAAATATATAAAGGTTGATTATTAGTTGGTTTCCATTTAGAATCTTTATACTTTATGTCTTCAAACCTTATATAAATTTTTCCATATAGAATTGTCATAATTCCTAAGTGAATTAAGACATAGTATAAGACTCGCCCTATTGTATCAATGTAAAGCTGGGGGAAATAATAACTACCAATAGTACTAAATATCAACATACTAGCCCCTAAGATAAGTGATCCCTTTGCCAATAGCCTAAGTCTTCTTGGTAAATCTGTAATAACTACAAAAATTATACTCCCTACCAGTAACATAAAGGTTGACCCTAAAACAATTCCTTCTGTATTCATTTCTATCCATCCTCTCATAGAAGGACCCTATTTTATACTAAATCTATTGTAGATTGGGCTTTCATAAATATAATATAAGAAAAATACTAGCTGCATATGATTTTAAAAAGTATATAGCTACTATATTGTTATCCGATACCTTACATCCTTAGAACCAGTGGACGTTATAAGCCAACCTCTCTACAATATAGTTAGTACGCTATTTTTGTTCAATTTCAGTAACACATTCACTTTTAATCTTTTCAACCAGAAATTGTAGGGCATCAATAACATGTGGTCTGATGTCGCCCCCTATCAGCACATACATTATGTCGTCACCAAGTTCAAGCTGACCTTCATTAAGCCAAACCCTGACATGGAAGATACCCTCCATCTTATAGGTTTCAGCAATTGCAGCATCAACCTTTGCTGCATCATACGAGAATTCCATTCCCTTAACCATCGAACCATCATCAATTCCTTGGCGCACCTTGGCTTTGGGGGTTTGGCGTACAACGCCATTATGCACTAAAAACATCCCTTCCTGCAAAGCCGCCGGATCAGCCTTTGCTTCTTTGAGCCATTCATCGATTGATGGTGATTGTTTATTTATTTTCTCATTGTTCATAAATTAATACACTCCTTTTTTATTTTGGTAAATACTAATAGCCTAAAATCAAAATACAAAAAAGCTTTAAATTAGCATTTGCTATTGATAGTCCCATAGTTATCTGCTTTCCTATAAAAACTATATCATTCCGCCAACCTTCTACCTGCAACATTCTAAAGAGCATATTGTGTCACATTTTTAAATTAGTAGAAAGCGTAACATCTTCAGTTTACAATAGAAATTTTATTTTCATTATCAGAATAAATGCCTTTGTATGTAAAACTTAAGAGGTACTCTCCAGCTTCCTCAGCAGTTATAGGTACCACTGCACCATCCCATTTGGCAAGTTCAAGAAAACCATCTTTTCTTAAAAACACAGCTAATGTATGGGGTTTTCCTTCATCTTCTGTTCTATAACATACCTGTATATTATGAATCTCTTTATCGAAGTTTGCTAAAATCATCGGCAATATATCATTTCCATCTTGATCACGAACCCAGTCTATTTCAATAACAGGGTTAGACGATCTTACTGTATTTCCCTTTAAAGCCCATGATATAGACCATATTTCATCTATCTCATTATCATAACCAGAATAGTAATTATCTTTTTCCATAAAATGTGCATATAAGGTTAGCTGGGAATCTGGCATAGGAAACTCCCATACATCACACAGTTCCACTATATCCTCTTTATTTCCAGTGTATGACCAACCTATGAACATATACGCTTCATATAGTGAATTGGTGCAAATAGCTACTGTTGCCATTTCTCCTTCTTCATAGAATCCTTCACCTATATAGGCAGATGCACTAAAAGGTGCACCAATGATTGAAACCTCATAACCTGTTTCGTCACCCCTATCTTTTGCTACATCTACAAAGTTGGCAGCTATGTTTATATCTTCCCTTCCCATTGTAAAACTGTAGGTTGAAGAATCACTAAACTCTACTCCATCTATAGTCCAATTCACAAACTCGTACCCTTCATAGGCTCCCGCTTCTATTGTTACTGTATCCTCTGGCTCGTAGAGTGCCGTGCCGTCCGTCCATCCCCCTCCTGTTGGATTAGCTACTAATTGTACTGCATAAATTGATGATTCTTCTTCAGAGGTACACCCTTGAAGGCTTAACATCATTGCAAGGGTTAGTAAAAGAGCTAATATTTTTTTTACCTTCTTTTGTTTCATAGACTTTAGTCCTCCCTTTTTAGTTATACTATTGTCATATAAATCATTATTTGAAATATATTTATATGCTGCAATCTAAATAATGCCATATACTCCATTCATCTTTTAAACTCTAATCATATTATATAATTACTATATTTCTTCTAATAATTTACACAAAAAAATCGATTTTTCTTATGAAAAACCTCCAGTTTTTTTACACTGTTTCCTATCTTTGTTAATTATTTAACCTAGCATCTATTTAGGACCTTTAAGCAGTAATAATTCTACTACTTATCTTAATTATTTCTACTAAATATTACAAATTCCTCTAACCTCCATCATTTTATTTGTAATTTGTTTTGATTCTATAATAAACATTGCGGTAGTTAATTCTCCAGCGATTGTTATAGAAACCTTTTACTTTAAACAATATATGCGGCAATAGTATAAAGGGACTAAAAAAGCCATTGATACTTATACCCATTGTTTTAGATGAAAAGGTTTTTAAAGCATTGCCTTTTACTTTGATAATTATATCAGTTCTTGTTACAATTGATATGAAGGTATTAGCACATGAGATGGATCATGCGTAATATATTACATATTCGGGCGACCTGTGGTCGCCAGTTATTGGTCGATACAATTGCATATTGTCAATGTGTAGGGGCGGTCTTTGACCGCCTGATTAATGACACATCATCCATCTGTTACGCCTTAAATAGAAATTATTTCACCAATATTTTAAAAATCTTATAGGTGTTAACAAAACATGTCTTATTAAATAGAAAATATATACTATATCATTAATTAAATACAAACTTACTTTAGTTAAGAACTGGAACTTTTAAACTCACTATAAATACCTGCATATTCCCTTACTAGTTCAGCTAAGTTTGTAACTTCACCTAAGGTCTGCTCATGTATCTCTGTAGCTTTAGTTGAATACCCAGGTTCTTTAAATATCTCGATAAACTGCCTGTGATACTCTATTATCTTACCAGTTGAAATAATCAATTTTTCTATATGCTCTTCTGCCTCTTTAGAAAAATGCTGAACTTTTTCGTCATTTAATTTTTCAATAATATCATCTATTTCTGTTACCATTTCATTAAGACTTTTCATATCTTCTATCATAGGAATCATTGAAGCGACACTATACAATTCCATTACAACTCCAGATAAATTAGTATATTCTGATGCAATTTTGTTAATTATTTCATCTAACTTATTTAAACTTTCAATTTGTTTTTCAGTAGTGATGTAGGACTTTGTGGGGGCTAATACATTTTCAATGTTTGGAAAGACTATTGATCCATCATTAACAAAGTAAAAATTGTTCGCACCATACTCACCCATTAATAAAATATAATATTTCACATCGTGTTGTGTACTTTCTATCCATTCTTTTGCTTTTTCTTCGGAAAATTTTTCAACTTCAATATCCATAATCATATCTACAATTTTATTAATTGTTTCGATGTCATCGATTTCATTTGGAAACATAGTCCCTTTAGTAGTTACTAAAATCTTATCCACCTTTTCAGGATTTTCAATAAAATCATTGGATGTAACAACACTTCTAGAACAAGCAATTAAAATTACTAAAACAAAAATAGATGTTAATAAGCTTATACTTTTTTTCAAAAAACCACCTCTCATTTGGTTGTATTTTATGAATCAAATATGAATAAAACTTATATAACAATCATAATTTTCTGCTACTTCATCTGTGACTACTAAAATAAATAATATGTAGCAGATGAGCTATAAATTGCCTTAGTTAGGTTTCTATAATTTGGTTATAAGGAATTATCTTTAATATCGATTACTTCATTTTTTTCTTTGTAAACATAATAGCACAACCCTACCATTAATGCATTCCCAACTATTAATCCTATGAATGTCCCTGAATCAACTCCATTAGATCTTAAATAATTAATGCCACTGACAGTTCTAATAATAATCAACACACAGTATACAACAATTATATTATAGTAATGAATTAATTTTTTATCTTGCAACTTTATAGCTGAGAAGAATAATATTGCACCAAAAATAATCGATGTAGAAGGATATAAATATATAATTTCTTTTGTAGATAAAAAACTGCGTAAGTAACGCCAACCTATATAAAGATAATATAACCCTTGCAATGCTATTATTGGTTTTATAAAGTTCACAAGAAATCGCCTCCCTTTTAAATAATAAAACAGCATATAATTTATGCTCTGTTGCAGCACACAATTCATCAGAAGCGATGTCGGACTTTCCTTGAAACCTTTTTTCCCGGTATCTACTAAGTCTCTCTTAATATGCCTTCCCTTTATCTAAAACATCCAGATTATATATACTATGATATTATTGATTCATTTCATCATCTTCGGTTGCACCATCTTTACTTTGTGTTGTTTGAGGAATAGCTCTGATAATCCCCTCATCGACATTCCATATCAGTTTCTCGCTGTTGCTGTCTTTAAAATAAACATTTTCAATATATGTATTATCTACTGATATCGTTATATCAAAATTGCCCCAACGATTTATAAATCCCAATAGTGTATTATGCTTTACGCCTATGTAAAGGTTGTTATCCTCTATCTCATAAATATGTCCTACATAAGCAGGTGCACTACTTCCTATTCCTCCCTTAATACGAACTGAGCCATTCTCAACAGAAACAGTCTCAGCATAAAGCGAATTTGGAGAATTACACATGGAAAAACCAAATATCCTCCACCCATACCTCGATAAAGTAAACATGAATGCTATTACTACAAAAACAATTACAACAATCCAACAAAATTTCTTCACTTAGTTTTTCCTCCTCTACAAAATGTAAATAATATGTAAATCACAATATTATACCAATATGAAATCACTACAAGCTAATCTTCATAGCCCGCCCATGGACACCCGTTAATTCTGTGGCACTGCATATAACGGTCTGAGGATTAATGACGTCAGAATTTCCCTTTAAATCCACTTTCCGCTGTCTGCTAAGTCTCTGTTATATGCTGTCTCGTTGTCTCAAACATCCAGATTGTATATACTATGATATTATTGATTCATTTCATCATCATTTGGAACAGCTGTTAAAAGAATATACATATCGTACATCAATAAGCTGCTGTCCCATGATTTCTAAAAGATATTCATCATTCTTGCATCTCAGCCCATTTTTTTCATAGAAGCCTCTTGCCCGTTGATTGTCCTTTAGTACCCATAAGAAGATGCTTTCATAACCCGATTCTTCTAAATCTGATAACGCAAATTGCAACAGCTTATTACCATACTCCTTCCCGTAATATTCAGGCAACAAATAAAGAGAGACAATCTCTCCCCAATCTGGCAGAGACTTATCCCTAGATTTTCCATATGCAACACAGCCAATTGGCTTGCCCTTTTCAAGTAAAATCTGTGCAGTTAAACCATTGTCCTTTATCCATTCAACAAATGTTGATTCCCAATAGTCCTCTTTTAGCTCATCTAAGAAGGCTTGAGGAATGATCCCTTTATATGCAAACTTCCAGCTTAAAGCATGAATACGACTATTATCCTTAACATCCTCAATCGTTGCTTTTCTTATCTCCATCTTTGCTTTCCTCCATAATACATTCCCAGCATTATCCCCGTCAGCGGTATGTAACCTAGCGGGGTCATATTCCCATCATCTTGGAACTGGACTCAAAAAGATTACCCCTTGGGGGTGCTTGCTAAACGGCTCTCTGCCAATTACCATGACCAGACTTTCACTGATAAGCAAACTATGACTTGCAAAACTCACACAATGCACTGTTAGGTGTTGGACCATGCTCCGTGCTGAGTCAGATGCGACCACGGATGGGAACACCTCAAATCTTATCTTTCAATATACAAGTTTATAGGCTATCAAATAACAATTCAGGATAATCATATACATTTCAATAGCATACTTACTATCTTGAAAAACATAAAAATTACTATCAATATCATGAGAAGTATAATTCCTTACAATGCTCAATATCTTTAAACATATTGCTACTATTCGTTTAGAATTCATTTCTGCTCTAAGTATATGTATTAAATGCTCTATCGCTTCTTCTTTATATTTATTAGATGTGGTATCGCTTGTTGATAATCCTTGTATTACATCAAATCCCCTATAAATTCTTCTAAGATTTTTTGATGCTTTTAGTAACTTTCCTAAAATCAGATCGTTAAGAGTTAATTCAGATATGTTAAATTTCTTCTAACAACTTAGATAATATCTTCTATTTTTCCTTTGAGCTCATATGTGCAGTGACAATTGCAACAAATACTCCCATAACAACCCACGGAAATGCAGCTTTAACAAAATCTTGCAATATACTTACCTCCTTTTTAATCCTCTTGTATAAACCACTATTTTGTATCATTTTTAACTGCTAATTGATACTTCACTTTTTCCTAGTATTCCAAATTAGATACTCTATTTGACGATATATCCTCTGCTGTTAATATTATATTCCCTAATTGTGTAACTACATTATTTATTTAAGTTTTTAACCTTATTTCTTGATGTTATTATAAAATTAATTCTACTTTTACAAAAATGTACTCATGGGAGATAATAACCGATTCTAACAATATCTATTTAGGACCATTAAGCACTAACAATTCTACTACTATTTTTATATATTTCTACTAAATATTGTAAATCCCTCCAACTTCCATCATTTTATTTGAAATTTATTCCAATTGATCTCTGCTTTTAAACTATTACTACTGACAATGCATCATTGAAAGTGATCTATCCAGGTTGTTGAAAAAGCCTCAAATTCTTGTCAATCTATGGAACGAAGTGTAATGAAGAATCTTCAAAGCCTTTCAAATGCTAGATTCTTC
Source organism: Natronincola peptidivorans (assembly GCF_900111615.1). Taxonomy (GTDB): domain Bacteria; phylum Bacillota; class Clostridia; order Peptostreptococcales; family Natronincolaceae; genus Natronincola_A; species Natronincola_A peptidivorans. The sequence goes on from NZ_FOHU01000016.1 coordinate 32,175, forward strand.
CCTAAGACTCAGAATGACAACCTTAATTTTTTTCATTATCTAACTTTTTCAACAGTTTCAAAACATCATTGAAAATGATGTGTCTTTGGAAAAACAAAAAACCTAGTCAGATTTCCTCCAACTAGTTTTTTTTGCAATTATATTCTGTGGTAACTTGCAGGAATGTTGGACACTTTTTGAAATAGAATGCCTTAAAATACTAGGGGTGTCCAACATTGGTGCAATGAAATATTGCTTTAATGTTGGACATTCATTACCAAAAATAATAACTAAAGAAGTATGAATTAATTATAACTGATAGTCTAATGATTGGGTTATATTTTTTATCAAATTATTATCAATCGGGTAAACTCCTATTAAGCAATCACCTAAACGTTCATTAAGCATCTCACTAGGACTATGAACTACAAACCCTGATTTTGATTTGAATTTACCCTTAATCTTACTGATAAGTATTCCAAGAAAATATTCATTATTCTTATAAGGAATAACTCTGTGAAAAAAAATGGTGTTGGGTTTTTCGTAATTATGATGTCTCAATATTATTGTAGGATTATCCCTTACATACTCGATTTTTTTAAATAAGAGTTTAGGAAATTGAGTGATTTCAATTACATAAGCATTCCACTTTTCTTCATCACAGTGCCGATAATTCATGTCTTGTTCTGCTAAGATAATGGTATCCTTTTTCCTTTTTTTTGTAAACAATTTATAATCATCTAAACCCCATATAGTCATACTACAAATTGGTCCAGTTGTAAGAATATTTTTTAATGTAGATCGTTGGATGCCTAGACCTTTAAAACTACCGTCTTCTTTTTTGCCAGATATAATAGTACCTTCAACTACTGAAGAAAATTGAATGAAACCATCACCATGAAATGATAGCTTTGCTTTATTCTTTGCTGAGTATGTCTTATAGTTAATGCACTCTAGCGAAAATGATTTCTTTGTATAATCAACTCTATACTTACCTAACAATCCTGTATTAGCATTATGATAAGGAGAAAATACAGAAAACCCACCACAATTCATAAAAAGCAATTTTGATATTTGAAATAACTTATTATTTTCTTCAATTATAATAGTATATTTCATGCCTACCTCCAAGTAGAGTGCTTAATTTAGCTTATTATTCTTGATGCTAGAATATATGAGACGTTCCTCAAACTTAAGTTGGTCAACATACATATGCTACTCCGGACTCGCAAGTGAGAACAGACGTGTTATGCCAGGTAATTATATTGTTCTAGGATTTTTCCAATAGCCTTGGAGGTAACGTCCCAACAACTGCTATGTAATATCTTTCAACTTGTACACTTAAATTTATTCTGAGTGAAATTGCTTGTTCATATTTATTTCCAAGCAAATCTGCATAATTGATAGTTAACCATAAGGTATTACCTCCAATACCATCCTCTGGAATCTGGATATTAAGCTCAATATGTTCTTCATCCTTTACAGCCAAAGTTAATCTTAGAGAGTCTGCATTCCAATCAAAGTTGGTTAAATATAGGAAATTAACATCTACTGCTGTTCCTAGACCGACATTTTTGATCATAAACGGGCTTGTTAATGTAGTCATCATACCAGTTGAATCTATACAGGAAAAGAACACCTCCTTATAATATTGTGGAAGGCTATCCAAATTGACCACCTTAAAATATGGCATAAGACTCAATCTGGCTTTTTCATCTGCTTTATTTCTTTCTTCTTCATCTTTCTTGCGATAATAATCAATTGTAAACCAAACCCCAAGAAGAGTCGTTACTCCACCTATATATCCTCCAAAAAAACTTATCCAGTCATTGTTCTCTGCTACGGGAATTGGTGTTTTAATTAATAAAATAAAATTAATTATTATTGGCAAAAGAACAATAATAATACTTAACGTAAGTATTGACTTATATTTTTTAAACATTAAAACCAACTTCTTTCATGATAGTATTGATTATTTCAGATAACGTCTCTGCCATTCCCGACGCCTTTGAACTGGACCCTAAAGGAATACCCCCTTGGCGGTGCTTGTCACCTAATGAGAAGGTGTGGTGCTGACCCTACTTCGTGACGGTGCATACAGAAACTCTCTTCCTGACGTTGCTTCTTGTACCCTTGTAGGAATGGCTTGCTAAATGAAGTTGTTGCCTCCGTATTCAAAGGTCATCATAAATTACGACCTCTTAAAACCTGCAAAGTCATTCTTGTTGGTTTATACCTCATATGTATAATGGAAAGTTAATTAATTGGTTATTCTGCCTTTTCTACGCTCCTTAGCTTAATTAATTACTTGTACCAATTCTCCGGTATTAGATTATTTTCATGCCACCAATCCTCTGTAATTAATTGGCGGAATTTTCCATCTTTCAGATCGGCATGATCGACAATTATGACTTGAAGATTACCTTTAAAATCATTTACTCTTTCAATAATAAAATCATAAAGGTCATACACCATACTCCAATCTGTATTTTTTTCATCAAGTTCAGAAGGGAAGTATACTTGTGATGGTTGATCAAAAAAAATAAATCGAGGGACTGGTCTATTAGCATTTATAAAATATTTATGTAGTGCAAAATATGTTATTAGATGAACACCAACCCAGTTAGATCCACTACCTAGTTGTTTTAATGGAACTGGACGTTCAGCCTTATCAACGACAACTGTAACTTTATTCAGGTCTAATCGATAAGGATTATCGCTATGCTCTAAGTTTAATTTTTTTGCCCATTCACTCATATCAACTGAAATGCGAGACAATGCAGATTGACGCCTTTCATACAAAGTATCTTTATCTAAAAGTTCATCTATTTCAGCAATCCGTTTTTCTAGTTCTTTTATTTGCATTTCTTTATTTCCAGACTCAGTATCCTTTTGAACACTCTCTAACCATAAGCTAATCCTCCCAATCACTCTTGCACGTCTGGAATTTAAGTCTTTCACTCGTTCTGCTTCTTTGTTTTGAATATAAATACCATCTATTTCAGCTTTTAAGTTTATAATTTCTTCTCTAAGTTTTTGTCTGTCCAGTTCCAAACTATCAATGAAATTTCTTAATTTAGGTCTTTCACGAGTAACACTTTCTATATTTTTATCCAAATTACTAATAGCTGTTTTTATCATTTCTACTTCCGGCAATGGATTTGTTAACTCTCCTGAACAGAGTGGACAAACACCTACTCTAAAATCCATTTTTTCAAACAATCCAATTGACTCCAAACGCATTTTTTGATGTGAAACCTCATCAGCAAATCCTGTTGTTTCTCCAGCAAAAGATTTTGCACTTGAAATGTTCAATTCTAACTCTTCTAAATCACGTTTCCGTTCTTCTAATATGCTTTGCAAATAACTAAGCCTATCCATTCCAACCTCATGCGTACTGTTAGGAGTCCACTCTTCAATAGTTGAAAGCAGAGTATATAGTGCGTTATAGTTATCATAATCTATATCTGCTCTATAATCTATAATTCCTACTTGCTTTGCTTCAGAAATAAGAGAAATAGCCCGCTCCATTCCTCCACCGTGTAAAACTCTATTTTCTTCAAGTCTACGTTTTTCAATAACTAAGCGTCGCTTTAATATGCTTTTTTCATTTTCCAAGGCTAATGCTTCTTCATTCACTATGCCTAGAAAATAAGGAAGTGTATCTTTAATTGCTTGTGTAATAAAATCATCTGATTGCTTATGAAAAAGAAAATTCTTAGCAGCTATTTCATCTTGATTTTGAAAGCAATAGTATAGTGCATGTCGTATATTTGCCGATAGTGCATTCCTACTTTGTCCATCAGGTGGGGTATGTAAATTTTCTAAGATTCCAACTCTAGATGATAGAGTTTCTTCTAATCCTGCGACGTTTTTATTTGCCACAAAATCACATTTTTCTGGGGCTTCAAGTTCTTTTCCTATTTCAATATAACAACGACCTGTTGATTGTTGTCCTGGATCTGGATTTTTACGCGCGAGAAACACTCTTTCATTTTTAAACTGAAGTAATAAACCATACCATGCTACATTTTCCCGAATAACACCATCTGCAATATTACAAGAGTCTCCACCAAGACAATAATCTATAATATCTCCAATAGCTGATTTTCCAGATTTAGATTTTCCTGTTATAATATTTACTGTTCCCAATTTAAATGACAAACGTCGCACCTTCCCATTAAGTCCATATATAACAATTTCTTTTATTTGCATCATGGCTTTACCCCCATACTAATAAATATAGTTTCAGCTTTTCCAGTCGCTGCAAACCATTTAGCTATATGTTCACTTTTGTTTATACAATCTTTTACTTCATCATTGGTGTATTTTGTTTTACTGAGAGCTTTTATTGTGTGAACAATTTCTAATTCACCATTGTTAGTTAACTGTACTAGTCCTGACTGCAATAGTAATTCAACAGCTTCATTTGTAATCAAAACTAATTCCTTTGCTCGTTTTGGAAAGTCAATTAAAGCTTCAGGATAGCGTTGTAACCATACTAACATTTGAGTTCTACTGTTAATCAATTCTCTTGTGCTTTTATGAAGAACTAATGGCAATATTAAATAAATCAAAGGAAATGAAAATGCTCTATGAGTTATATCTCCATATGTTTTTATTGTGCTATATATAATTCTTCCACAGAAAGCTGGATTAAGTAAATAAGCTACTTCTTTTGAACGGTTGTTCCACTCTCTCATTTAGTATCACCTCAATATTAATAAACACTTAAGACGTTCATAGAAATCCGTATGCCATCCTATTTTCAGTTGGTTTGCCAAAATGTGATAACTCCCTCGCATTACAAAAGCTTCACTGCATTTTTCTCTTATTCTTATATCTTTTTTCTGTATATCAGAAAATAGATCTTTTCCGCTTTTCACTTTTATATCTTCAGTAATCTGATCACCATATTCGTCCAAATTATCTTGCATAGTATAAAAACAATGCTCCCATTCATCAATAAGCCTTCTTTCATAATCATCTAGTTCATTAACATACAGCAAGTCATTTCTAACCCAACTCGCACGCTGCTTGAAAGCACGATAATAATCTCTTAGTGCCATTCGTACACGATTACTTCCCATGCTAATTAATTCTAATTGTTCGTAAAAAACTCTGTCATTAGGAGGCAAATCATCTAAATTTAATTTTCCAAAATCTATTATGTCAATAGGTAGGTTGTCAGGGTTATATTCTTGGCTAACTAACACAATGTAAGAACGAACTTGACTCTGTGTAACGTAAATCGGATCATCAGAGCATAGGGCTTCAATAACTTTTTTAAACCACCATCCCTCTAAACGCTCACAAATTAAATCTTCATATTTAGGTAAACAACTATATCGGATTTCTCGCTTAATTTCACTCTCCACATCAACTATGTTACTGCTTCCATCAACCACAATAGCATTGGCTAATAATCGTTTTGCTACTCTCTCATCCAAAGTATAAAAGGCATTATAGTATGTAGTGTGCTTTTTATTCTTAGATTCTTCGCATACTTTAATTAATAACTGATACGCCAATTCAATATCTCTATCTTTATGATTCTTAAGATAATAAGCTGCTGTTTTTTCTGGTGCAGATGCTGTTGTAATAATAATAAAGTTAGTTGTTTTAAGTAATTCAGGAGATTTTTTTATTGCATCAATCCATACTTTTAATGTTCTCCACATATCGGTACTGCTATCTGTTAAATCTCCATAATGCTTTATATGGTGCTTAAGTTGAATTAATACTCGTGAATCATCCTCGTCACTAAATGCAATATCATCAAATTTTTCAATGCTTATCTGAGCTTGTTCATCACGATTCTTGAGCAAAAGATTAAGTGCATATCTAACTTGATACAAATATCCCATCATTTGTTCTGAAGCCTGATGATTTGACATATCTAATGCCTCCTTTTTCCATTATCTATAAATCAACTCTTTAATATTAATTTTTACCACGCATTTCTATCAATCTATATTAACTCAACTTCCCATGATTTTCCTAATTTAAATACTCTTCATGTCTACGATTATAGCTTACAAATAACTCTCCTCAAAACTTCAAAGTCTAATTTTACTAAAAGCGCCCTAGGATGGTTCAATCTTTTGCAAACAATTTGAACGTCCTTGCATCTGTGGCTTCCCTGAACCTGACCAACTTGATCTGCTTCATGACGGTGCCTACAGAGACTTTCTACCTGACGGTTCTTCTTGCACCCTTGTGGGAATGGCTTGTTAGATGAAGGTTGTTTCCCTCTTTTTGTCTAAGTTTATATGCTTTAATGAAGCTATTAACGTCTTCTTTGTTGCTCATGGAACTAAGTAGTACGTTGCTATCACTGATAAAATTCTTAATTTTCTTGACATCGAAACCACATGCTAAGACTATTTGAAAGTAAAGATATTTTTTAATATCTTCTTTAATTACTTTTTTGAAAGATATTGGGATAAAAAGACATTCATAAGCAGAAACAACAGCTACAATAATTACAAAGGGGATAAACAATATACTTAGTATTGATCCCATTGATAACAAAACTATTAATCTCTCCAAATTCAAATTATTGAACTGAGCGATTATTTGGCTTATTGAATTCCACATCATCCAAGCTCCGACGAAAAACAATATAGTGTTTAAAAAAGATGCTATTTTTTGATAATCTTCTTTGTTTTTATGTTCAGTTACTGCTACCATCATTGAAATGAACACTGTCACTGGAACTATAATTAACTCTGTAACCAAGGAAAATGAATATAAGTTCAAAATAAATTCGAATAGTATTGTAACCTTTAGGTTTTGAAGTATCAATTTCAAAAAATATCTATTATCTTTAGCAACACCTATTGCATTAAACAGCATAATATAGCCAATAAATAGCATCCACAATATAGTTACTTTAAAGTGACTAATATTCCAAAATCCTTGTTTCCACATAAAATAGATAATTATCATATTGTAAGCAAGTGCTAACAACCACAATATTAGCAATTTTTTTGAAAAGAAAGTTTTAAGAACTTGTAAAAATGATTTCCTTATTTTCTTTTCTTTTAACAATATTACACCGATAACAGTCGCCCAAATTAAAATAGCAAACTGCCGATTGCTTAATAAAAGATCATTATTAATAAGATAAGTCTTTATCTCTCCATATCTAACATATAGACTCATATAAGATCTTTTTGTAAATTTATATGGTAAGTTAATCCAGTAATGTATTGTCTCTTTAGTATAGCTGTGATAATAGTAAAGTTGATAAATTAACATTGACTGTACTATTACTATAAAATGTATAAAGAACTTATAAAATCTTTTCAATCTTTTTCAACCTCCGAAAAAGCACTAAATTTTTTCCAACTTTCATGGTCACGGTAGACGCGTCGATTACCCGACGCACCCCGCACAGATCCCGGCGTGCGGAACTACCGCACCGGGCTCTTCAGATATATTCACTTCCGTAATCAAGCAAAACAGTCTTCAAACCTTAATTGGTTATCTGATGTTTCTGTTATTCTGGGTTTTATCAGCCCATACCACTTCATCTTTTCTTTGAACTCATCCCAGTTAAAGCTTCTCCTTTGGCTTCTGCGGTTTAGCCATTTATATAGTATTTTTATGGCTATATTATAGAACTCGTTTATTCCTTTACTATTTCCTATGACTCCATAGTAGTTGAAGTATCCTCTTAGCTTGATATTTAGTTTATCTACTATTCTCTTTATTCGATTATTACGATTCTCCTTACACCACTTAGTAAAGGCTTTTATTGATTTTCTCAATTTATCCCGACTAGTTCTTCTGACTATTATGTCTTTTCCTTTATGTGATTCTTTCCATCGGTATTCGAATCCAAGAAATTCGAAGCTGGTATTTTCATGTTTTCTAAATCTTGTAAAGCTTATTATCTTTGTCTTTTCTTCTGCTAGTTCCAGCTTAAATTTTCCAAGCCTTTTTCCTAATGCACTATAAAACTTTTCTGCATCTTTCTTGTATCTAAAGGCGCATATAAAGTCATCAGCGAAGCGGCATATATATGCTTCTCCTTCACTTCTTGGCTTTACTATTTTTTCAAACCATAAATCTAATGCGTAGTGTAGATATATGTTGGCTAAAACTGGACTTACTACTCCGCCCTGTGGACAACCTGTCTGTGGGTGTATTATTTTTCCTTCTGTCTCCATTATCCCTGCTTTTAGCCATTTCTTTATCAGTTTTAAGAATGTCTTGTCTTTTATTCTAAGCTTTAGCATTTCCATTAACCATTCATGGTCTATGTTGTTGAAATATCCTTTTATGTCGGCTTCTACTATGTAGCTGTATTTCCCTTGTATTTCTTTTGTGAGTTCTGTCACCGCTCTTTGTGGTCCTATTCCTGGTCTGTATCCATAACTACTCTTTAGGAAATCTGACTGGTATATTGCTTCTAATATGTTAGCTACTGCTCTTTGTATTATTTTATCTCTTATTGTCGGTATTCCTAGGGGGCGTGTTTTTCCATTTCCCTTTGGTATATTAACTCTTTTTACCAGTCTTGCTTTGTACGTCTTTTTCTTTAAATCCTCTAATAGCTCATTCAGATTTTGGTCAAGGTTCTTCTCAAATTCCTTTGCTGTTACCTTATCCACTCCTGCTGATGCTTTCTTGTTAATTTCTTTCCATGCAATATACAAAGCATTCTTATCCAGTAGTCCATATAGGTTACCAAAACGATAGTCTCTTTCTTGTTTTGCTTTTCTTGTTATTCCCCGCAGTGAGGTTTGCATTATTTCCTCCAGTCCTGCAGTCCGGATAATGTTTCCTTTGCGGGTTGCATATATCTGTTAACTCCTTCCCCATGTAGCTGGCTCTCCCAACCTCAGAGTACTATGAGTTAATCCGAATTCCTGTGTACATTGGTCGTCCTCTTTTTCGATTGGATAGACCTACCTGTATTATCAGGAGCAACAGGATCCTCCCAAGTTCCTGACATCTCTCTCCATACATACCACGTTCTTGGACCCCGACAGATCCTCGGAAGTCTCACCTTTAACGACCTCTCTGTATTGGCTTCCATGACGTTAAACATGTCGCCATCTGCTTTAGCGTTTACGAGGCTCAATATGCTTCAGGGATTACGGTCTCCCCTGTGGTCTATATGGTTCCCTGTGTACGCTTCACCTAACTGTTACCAGTTTCGGTGCAACACTCGGTATGGGTGGTTGGTTAGACCTTGCCCAACAGGGACTTCCACCCTGCAAGAAATGCCAAGCTTTGCTTGGCGCACTAACGTCTCGCATTGCCGAAGCCTTTGAGCTGGACCCCAAAGGAATACTTCTTGGCGGAGCTTGTCTCCCATCGAAAAGGTTTGGGTCGTAGCACAGCGGAGCCGGCAATGCATTGTTATAGGAAGTAGGTGCATTGAAATTCAGCTTTTCTGCTCCTTCTAAGAGAGTTCTAGTGGTTAAACAACTTGCTCCCACAAAATGGGCACTCATTTGAACTCACTGCATGTTTCATTTTATGTAAATTTATCTCTTGTCTACATCCTTCACTTTTGCATAGTATTATTTCTCCCTCTTTAATATCAATATAATTAGATATTGCTTTGGGGTTATAGATATATCGTCTTACTTTATCATGTATAGTCTCATATTCTGTAACAAAGCTAAACAACTTATCCTTCTGATGTAAGTCATAAGTACAAGAATAACTTAATGCATAGACAGCTAATTTGTTTTTTATTTCTTTATCTTTTGGTGGAACATGCCCCTTCCTAAAATGTAATAACCTATGGTATATCAATTCTGAAAAATACTCTTTTGATAATATTTCAATATTATCGCGGCTTGTCTCAATACATATATGGCTAGATTTTTTGTTAGTTGCAAAGTTTTCTAAGTCCCTCCAAACTTGCATAACAGCTATATTATCACTAATGTTGCTTATTTTTTTTTCACCATCATTTCTTATAGCTTTGATAATCATACTTTCTGTTATATATTTATTTGGCCTTCCTTGAATTAATTTACTTAACCTGTACTCCTTAAATTCTACCCAACAATCCAGTAGAATTGTTCCAAAATCTCTTGGTATTCCCATACTTCCAAGTATCAACATTTCGAGTTTTTTTGTTTTATCAATTAATATGGTGTAACTAATGCCTAATTCTTTAAAGTAATACTTTAGTCTTTGATTAATGAATTTCTTGTAATAAGCAATACACTCTTCCTTGTCTTGGCTAGATAATTCAATCTTTAGGTTTTTATCCAAATTAATCTCGTGTTGGAGATCTGCACCTTTTTGCAAGTGATGTAATCCTCCTCTATTAGGTACTACTCCTATCCAAAAATAAAAAGGAGTATCATTAATTTTATCAATATAGAATGATAAAAACTCCTGTGCACTTTTTATTCTATACAGTTTTTCCCATTCATCTACATAAAAAGTAATAGATCTAAGTTTTAGCAGTTCTTTAATCTCAATTAACTGTTGCCTAACATCATAAATGTTTAGAAAATTAATATAAGTATTTCCTTTAGCCATATTTCTTGATAATTCTTCTAACATGCTGATATCTAACGAATTACCGACTTCCAGGTCAGAAAGGCTTAATTTTGTTAGTATTGAATTTTTTATTTCTATTAACTCTCTATTAGATTCATCTATATTAATGTTGCCAATAGATAATTCTTCTAACTTATTGGTACCATTCTTTACTATATTTTTAAACTCAGATATTTTTACAATAGTATTCTCAATGTTTTTATATAATTTTCTTTTATCGTTATCGAATATTGACAATATTTTATTTATGATACGTTCTTCTTTTAAATTCTTTAAAAACCCTACTAATTGCTTTGCTATGTTATCATATAAATATATACTAAAAACTCTATTAAATATCTCCTGATTATAATCCTCAGGTAAGTGTAATCTTTTCACATTCAAGTAAACACACAAAACCTTGCAATTTTCATAATCACCGTTTATTCTATCCCTAGCTAATAAAAACAAATGAGTTTTACCAGTTCCTCTTAATCCAGAAATTACTCCGCTTGATACCGTTGAGCATGAAACTAAACTATCTAGATTATTTTTATAATCTACATGTGTACTTCTAAGCTCTCTAATTTTCTCTTCAGTATCATGTAAGTCTAATTCAAAATCTGCTCTCAAATCTGCAAACGCCTTGCTCATTTTACTTATAAAATCTTCATCTTCTATGAATTCTTTTAGTTCCATAATATATATACCCCCTATAGCTATTTTCTTTTGCTTTTCTTAGTCTCGAATAAACCTGTAAAAGATGCCCAGAACGCCTATTTCCTATAACTTTTCAATTAGCGACATTAAGTTCACAAATCCCTTGCAGTGGTAAGATGTTTATGAACTCAAGTTCGCTAATATTACTTATCTCTTTCTCTACTAAGCTTTTAGCTCAATATCTATTCGGGATATTTAAGCACAACAATTCTACTACTTTTCTTATTATTTCTACTAAAAATTGTAAATTCCTCCAAATTTCATCAACTTATTTGCAACTTATTCCAATCAATCTCTGTTTTCAAATAATTACCACTAACAATAGATCATTGAAAATGTTGTTTCTTTGGGAAAATAAGTATGAGTTAAGGGGTAGCTCTTGGTGTTTATAGATAAAGACTAAACTAAAGAAAGGAAAGAAAATGATGAAAAAAATAGCTGAAACTCAATCTGTACATATCAAAAGTAATTTGAATATTTGGCAAAATACATTACCTCGTTTAGCAATTCCCAATGATGATGAAAGTCTCTATAGTTACTTACTAAAGCTAGATTCAATTAATAATTTTTCTCCTGGGTCTATTTTGGATATAATAAAAAATCATAACACTGGCCGGGTATCTCTTAATCGCCCAGGGTTATTTACAGTGGCTACAGTCCTAAACCTACCAAAACTCTGTGAACTAATCAATTTGGGAATTGATGACATGCTTAAATTGACACTAATACCTGTTATTAAGAAAATATTTAGGGTGGATAATATATATCCAAAGCTAATCGGCTACTCTCCATTTTTTAAAATTTGTCCCAATTGTATAGCTGAAAAAAATTTACCTTTAGTACATGTCTTTAATAACATTTCTATTTGTTTTAAACACAATACTTTGCTCCATCACAAATGTCTATGTGGTAATCAAGTGAAAATATTTTCTATTGAATCTGATTCCTACTGTTGTCCTTATTGTTGTACCCCTTATGCAACTCTTCCTATTGTCAAAGCTGATGTGAAAAATGCTACCTATAAAAAACAGCTATTCTATAACAATATATATAATAGCCTCCTGCATGACAATATTAGTCTTATTCATGACCATGAAGATATAAAGGCTGGATTTGAAAACAGGTTGCAGTACTTGGCTAATTTAAATGAAATACCAACAAAGCAGATAAAGAATATGCTGGGCTATGAAATCTCGCTAACTAAAAATGGTCATGGGTTATCAAATTTGTCCATATCTAAAATTGCTGAAATGCTATATTTTTTTAATTGTACCGTAAGGGAATTTAGAGATCTTGAATTTGCTTATAATGCACAGAAGATACAATCTGTCCATTTTAAAGCAGAGGAGAAGTCTGTTTGGAAATGTCCTAATATTTATTGTAAATATTATAATCAAAAGGATAAGGGAAACGTAAAACACTATGGAAATAAGACTTTAAAATCTGATGAGGTCATTACTGAAAGGTATTGCAAGGTCTGTGGTACAAGATTTATTGGCAATGATATTATCCAAAGTTATGATTATAACCCAGGTTTACGAGTATATGATATTGAAAGAGCACGTAGCCGAATCAGTATTTGGCAAGAAAAGTTAAAAAACACTTGTAACGATATGATTAAACAAAGAGTTCCTATCACTTTGACAGGAGCATTTAAAACATCAGGTATTCCCATAGGAAAAAGTTATTTTGCTGACCGTCTCGGTCTTATTGCTATCCTAGAGGAATATGCTCAAAAGCAAAAAGAGGATTTTAAAAAATGGTCTCACGAGCTTATAGGTAATGAGGCAAGTTTTTTTCTTAGAAGAATATATAAACGAAAAAACAATTAGACATCTAGTCCTTAATTAAGCATTAGCTTCTTGTGGATTACCTTTATGAGTATTTCCCTTTTTATATACTGGTTCATTCTCTGTAGAATATAACTTATTTCTATTAATTAAATGTAATTTTGCTATATAATTTAACAAATCTATTGGAATTTCATTCATTTTTTGTATAGAAGCTACTCTAACAGATTCATATATTAGTTTTGCTAGATGCTCCATGGCAACTCTTCTACAATTATGGACGTCGAGATCAGGGTGGGTAAGCCAAGCAAATATAGTATCAGACCACTGTATTAAATTAATTTGAGATAAGAAAGGTTTATATAACTCATCATATACATATAATACCTCGGCTACTTCCTGAGGAGTATGACCTTGTACCACACGAAACAAAGCAAATCTTTCGTAGAATTGCTGCATCCAATCTTCACTTCTAGTATTCATAATTTTACTCCATACACTAATTTGATTACCACTAAGTATGCTACTTAATACAACACTAATATAATAATTTTTTTCCAATTCTAGTGTGTCGGTTAACCACTTGATAAATTTGAAATGATGTATATTTAATTCATGAGCATCATCTATAATCAGCTGTTCAACCCCAAAGTTGGGGATATTATCGATAAGCCATTTTTTTAAAACAGAATTATTTGATTTTGGAAGAGTGCCAAAGCATCTACATAATGAAGAAATTATATCACTTGCATTATTACTCTCAGGTGATCTAATTGCAAGAACTGGTATGCGTGTTATGCCATTATATTCTTTTATTGCACCACTATTTTTAACTAAATCTTTTATACACCAGCTTTTACCATTTCTTGAATGTGCACCAACAATTGCCCACTTTTTCTTTAACCTAACTTCATTAATAAAGTCTTGAAATCGCTGGGAAAATGCAGTTTCAATGAATGTATATTTATATATGTCTAATAATTTAATCTCTATTTCTTCATCTATGTTGCTATTCGTGTCAATTATATTAATGTTGTTAATCATTCTAACACCCTTATTTTAAAATTTCCTTACGTGTAATTTTTTTAATGAAGATTTATCAATATTAACATCTACAGGTTTTATATCACAAATTTCATTTATATCTTCATTTAATCGTTGTTGCGATAATACCTTTTGCACCTTTTCAATATGAATATCTTGATTATTATATAATCTCTGTTGTTCAATAAATTGAGCATCTTTTTCTTTTAGAGTAGATTTTTTAATCTTTTTTGTATTACTTATAATTCGATTATGATTAGCCCTTGCTTTTTTATTGCTTATTTTTTTTAGTTTCTCAGAATCTTTTTTTAGAACCTTATCTTCCCATATGCTTAATCGAGTTCCAAGAAGTTCTTGGCTATATGCCTCACAATAATATGTTCCATCTTGAAGATATACATATATTACAGAAATATCCTGCTTATCATATCTTATATTAACCCTTTGATCTACTATATTTCCCATCATTGTTATATTTTGATACCATCTATTGCCAAATGAAATGCCTTTTGTATTTACTTTCCTACTTTTTTCTTCTTTCATTAATAAAAGCTTTAGCTCATCTTTACTACCAAGCCATTGTGGTACCATCAGTTTATTATTTTTCTCTTCTAGCATCCATAAATTGTACCTTGTATGTTTCCTTAAATCATCATATTCTTGATGATAACTATCTACTATCGCTTGCACAAATGCTTCTTCAAAATCAGCTAAAGTAATCCCTGCTTTCAGCACTTCCTTTTCAAGCTCTTTTGGATCTCGGCCCTTTGAATATCCAGGTAACCTCGAAGTAAGCCTTCTTAAAGTCCACGTAAATAGTGCCTCTATAGCACCTTTTATATCAGGGGTACCTGGAGGTGCAATTTCTTCAGTAATACCAAAACGTTTTACAAGTACATCCGTAGCTCGTTTTGAAATAAATATTTTTCCATTATCACTTAAAATTTTCCTTGGAATTCCTGTGCTTGGCCATTCATTTTCGCAATTATAATGACTGACAATAGAATCTTTGGGTTCCATGCAACATTTTAGTGCCCTCATGTAATCTTCTTCAATAGGTTCTTTTAATGAAAAAGAATATCCTAATGTATTGGCAGTTTTTACATCAATCAATACTACTGACCATATTTTTCCAGCTACATCTTGTTTGTCTGATGTGACAATTTTTATATCCAACCAGTTGGCATCTACTTGTACTTGATCTAATGGTGAAGCTATAGAATCAACCCATCTTCCATGGGTTGTCATCTTTCTCTTGGAGGATTTTTTTCTCCCCTTTGAAGTTAATAAATCTGAATCTTGTTCTAACTTTTTTAATAATCTGTATAATTGGTCATAAGATGGCAAAGGTATCATTGTATTTGTTTTCTTTCCAAGGGTTATTATTGCTTTTCTTAACTCATCGGACTCATAAATTTGCATAGCTTTCCAGCTTGCATTTTTTTTATGTATTTTTCTTATCTCATTTACTACATCTTCTCTTATAAAAGTCTTTGGCCCATTATATTCCCAGTAAGATATGAGAGCCTTTTCACCATAGGTTAAGTATTTATTTATTAAATTATATAGATTAGATCTTGATAAATTAAAGTTTTTTGCTATTTGTGATATTGATAATTTCCTATGTGAAGATATAGCTTCTAAAACTGCTGCACGTTTTTTGAAAAATTCTTCTTTCTTTTCTTCATTTAGAAATTCATTGTCAATAAAACTATTTCTAACATCAGTTTTTTCAATCTGAGACTCGTTATCAGTATCATTATTATTATGCATTTCTAATATTTCTGAATATGTCAAATGAATATTTCTAGTTAAGTATAGGAATTGATCTTTTGAATTAATTCCTATTTTACTCATTCTTTTTAATTCTTCATTTTCAATATCAAACTTTAACCTTCTCTCTTTAGTCAAGCGATTAACAAACTCATAAACACACATTTCAACTTCTTTTGCAGAAAATTTGCTAGCTATAAGTCTTACAATATCTTCTATAGAAACAAGCTGGTTATCCTGAAATATTGCCACAATTTTGCTTTCAATCTCTTGGTTTCTATACATAGACTTATCATATGATTTCAATAGTATCAAATTATCGTAATGAGTTTTAGAAATAATATTTTCATCAAAGATAAGCCAATATTCCCAGTTCCTTTCTTCACAATAATCAATTGCTGCTACCGCTTTAGATAAACCTATATTTGTTATTTTATCTTCTCTTTTTCCAATCTCAGCAATGATTGTTCTTCCATCGTGAAGTGTTAAAAGAAAATCTGGGTAGTAATTATGTCTTTTGTCATTCACTTCATAAGGAATTTCAATTGGCACTAAATTATTCTTTGGCAGATTATATGACTCAGAAAAAGCATCATCTATATCAGCCCTTTCAATATTTAATACGTCTGAACGATACTCAGCATAATATAAAAACTTTTCTTCTATAGTGCTAACAAAAGGTATATGTACGCTTATACTTCTTGAAGTTGGAAACCATCCTTTTATTGATTTATTCGCTAGCTTAAAAATAGAAAGACCTTTATTCATATCTACACCTACCATAATTGTTATAATTTTATATTATTACCAATAATTTAATATAACATTTATCAATTATATTTTTAATGTATGAACTCGCTTTAAACCGTAATATACGTGAGGAACTAATTCAAACTCATAAAATACTGTAATTTCATTACATACTACTTTTATTTTCCCCTTAATTTTTATACCATAAGAAAATTGATTGTAAAGATAAGATTTATGTGGATAATCTATTTTATGTTTTTCAAATAAATCTAATTGCATAACTAAGTAATTAAACTTTTCTAAAATGCATATAGAATCAATTTGTTTATAATTGCTAAATAACTCTTTTTCTCCGTCAATAGCTACATTTAAGATTTTACACTGGAAATTTTCCACTTCAGGAACCTTAAGAGTTGAAAATTCATATGCTGTGAATCTAAACTCCTCCATCTTTGATATAATTTCAGAAAATTTTAGAATATTATGCCATCTATAATTCTGATATGGTATTGGCATTTTTATGTCCATATAAAACGAAAAAAAGTTCTGAATATGATTAATATCTTCATATTTAAACTTCTGTAGAAAAATCATCTTTCTAAATAAGCTTTTAACGATTTTTTCGTTTTTGTTAACTAAATTTATATCTTCATTAATAAAATTAGTAAATATACTTTGTACAAAAGATTGATTTTTAATTATTCCATAATCTTGTTTTTGGTATGACTCTCTATATGAAGCACTACACTTTTTATTGGAGCATTTTAATGGTTGGCTTACCTTGAAAAGATCAGTTGTTCTTTTGCATCTGCATTTATATATCAGCTTTGCTCCATGAATAAGACAAGTATTCACTTCATTAAACAAAAACAAAACGGGGATTTTCCATTCTTTAATGCAAATGGGGCAGAATTTCATTAAAGATATTTTGAAAGCATTTTTTGTATGTCGATTATTATATTTATATAGCTTTTTACGGATGCCATTTACGCTAATATTATTTATATAATCCTGGGTAATACCTGTAATTTCAGTAACCTTTGATATATCAATATTTGATTCAATCTCAGCTATTTTATAAGGGTCTGAATTATATCGTAAGTATTTTTCAGGAAGTACCTCTTTGATAATTGCATTTGGAGAAAGTCCATTAATAAAAGCTAGTCTAAATAGATATCCTATTAAACTTTCTCCTTGAAAAGGATTTGAAAGTACTGGAAGGGTCTTATTCCATAGTTCTTTTTGTTTACATACATCTATTTGCTTCATATAATCTCTCCATCTATTAATTATTTTATAAAAAAAGAAAAGGGAATAGTTGTAAATAACAACTACCCCCTTTTCTTTCTTGTTAAAATTGTCCAACATTCGCACAAAATGTCCAACATTGGTGCAAAATGTCCAACATTGGTGCAAAAAGTGTCCAACATTCGCGCAAATTACCAATTCTGACTTGGTGGGCAATAACGGACTCGAACCGCTGACTTCCTCCACGTCAAGGAGACACTCTACCAGCTGAGTTAATTGCCCATGTGAGAGTTATTATAGCATATTTTCTATAGGTTTTGCAACTAGAATATAATTGAAATATTAAAATCTATCACTGTAGTTGTTAGATTCTTCACTATCCTCAGAATGACCGCCTCCCTAGATGTGCATAGTGCTTATAAAATATCCACATTCATCTTTAACAAGGGCTTTTCATAAAATATAAAGTGGGCTGCTTTTGTTTTTATCTCTATCCTTTGGGTAAAAGGTAAAATAGAAGTTTTAGGTGAAGGAGGTCTAACCTGTGGAAAAATCAAAAAGATTGTTTTTAAAACAGCCTATGATGCGAAAAGTAATTTATAGTTTAATTCCTATTACCTTAGGGGCTGTTTATTTTTTTGGTTGGAGGACATTAGTTTTAATGACGGTTGTTACTCTTTGTGGCATCCTCACAGAGTATCTATTTGAAAAAAGGCTGAACAAACCAATAACAGAAGCAGTTATTGTTACTAGTATGCTTTTTACTTTGACTTTACCTGTATCTACCCCCTTCTGGGTGGCTATTCTTGGTATCGTTTTTGGTGTTATGTTTGCGAAAGAAGTGTTTGGTGGATTTGGAAGAAATGTTTTTAATCCTGCTTTAGTGGGGAGAACCTTTCTATATGTGTGTTTTCCTGAATATCTGACTGCCCGTTGGAATTTGGTAGCTTCAGGATTTCCTGGTGGATTTGCTAGCTATATGACCCCTGCTATGGACTCCATTACGAAAGCTACTCCTTTAGCTGCCCTCAATCAAAATGCTGATATTTTTTCCATCCATCAATTGTTCTTGGGAGGTGTTTCAGGCTCTTCAGGAGAAACCAGCGCTCTTTTGATATTGATTGCTGCTATTTATCTTGTTTACACAAAAACTGCTGATTGGCAGCTAATGGCATCTCCTATTATAGGCTTTGTTGCCTTAAGTAGTCTATTACAATTATTGAATGTACCTGGTGTTGCCAATCCTACGTATGCTTTGTTTTCCGGGGGCTTTATATTTTTATCCATCTTTTTTGTAACTGAGCCCATCACTGCCCCCAAAACAGATGAAGCGAAATGGATCTATGGCCTACTGATTGGTATGATCACAGTTGCAATAAGAACCTTTGGTATTTTTGTAGGTGGTGCAGCTTTTGCAGTGCTTATTATGAATACCTTTGTCCCTATCATGGATGAAGGTATAAAGTATATGAAATCTAACAAAAGGCAGGTGGCTGCTGATGAAAAAGTTTAGCTTTAAGCCTATAGCATTTATGATGGTGCTTACCATCATTTATACAGGTGTTCTAGCCACCATTAATGAGGCAACCATTGATAGGATACAGATGAATAACCAGCTAAGGGAGCGAAAGGCCTTCCTCTATGCATTGGATATAGATACATCTGATAAAAATGCTGAAGAAATCAACAGTCTCTATGACGATCATGTTCAAGAGATTACGGTAAGTGATAAAACCATCTATGAAGGCTACAAAGATGATGAATTGATAGGCTATCTTTTGCCTATTGAAGGTGATGCTGTATGGGGGGAGTTAAAGGCAATTATTGCAGTCACTCCTGATTTTCAAGAGGTTTTAGGGATAGATTTTTTATCCCATAATGAGACCCCAGGTCTTGGAGGTAGGATTGATGAAGACTCTTTTAAAGAGCAGTTTAGAAATATAACACTGGATCTGGATAAGGAAGATGATTTTATCGTATATAATCCTGACCCCGACGGTCAGGTGGATTCTATCTCTGGTGCTACAGGAACCTCCAACGCTGTTAGAAGAATTTTAAATAATAATTTATCCATCTATATATCAGAGGTAAAGGGGGAGTTAGAGAATGACTAGAAAAACCAAAGAGATCTTTTCTTTAGGAATTCTTAAAGATAACCCTATTTATCGACAGATGCTGGGAATTTGTTCCGCACTGGCTGTTACAAATCTTATGACAAACTCCTTTATCATGGGTTTAGGATTGATTTTTGTGGCTTCCTTTTCCAGTTTAACGGTGTCTATTATTAGACAGTTTACCCCTAAGCACATCCGTATGATGGTACAGACCCTTATCATCTCTGCCTATGTTATTATTGTTGATATCGTTTTAAAGGCCTATATGCCCGACATGAGTGAGGCCCTAGGGCCTTATGTTGGTTTAATTATTACCAATTGTATTATTATGGGTCGATGTGAGGCTTTTGCGCAAAGTAATCCTCCTTTGCCTTCCTTTCTCGATGGGGTAGCCTCTGGTGTCGGTTATGCATCAGTTTTACTTATTATTGCTTTCTTTAGAGAGTTACTTGGATTTGGAACTGTTTTTGGTTATACTGTCTTTGGCGATTGGTGGGTCAATTGGATCTTTATGATTATGCCTCCTGGTGCCTTCTTTATGCTGGGTATCCTCATTTGGGTAGCCAACTACTATGTTCCAAAAGAATCGGAAGAAAAACCATCTATGGGAGGTGCTAAATAATGGAAAATATTCATCCTATCACCATACTAATGGCTTCCATTTTTACTAGTAATATGATCCTGGCCAATTTCTTAGGAATGTGCTCCTTTATAGCAGTCTCAAAGGAAATAAAAACTTCTTTGGGAATAGGTCAGGCAGTTACCTTTGTATTAACAGGTACTAGTGTTATCAACTATCTAATTTATCATTATATTTTGATACCCTATCAGCTGGAATATCTTCGTTTTATCGTTTTCATTATCACTATAGCTGCCTTTGTGCAGATTGTTGAAATGATTGTTGAAAGATATCTGCCTACTTTGTATTATTCTCTAGGTATTTTTCTTCCATTAATTACTGTGAATTGTGCTATTTTGGGTGTTTCCTTGTTTATGGTTATTCGCAGCTATAGCTTTTTACAATCCATCGCCTTTGGTATCGGTTCGGGTCTAGGATGGATGCTGGCAATCGTGGCTATGGCTGGCATTCGACAAAAGATAAAAAATGCTCCTGTCCCTAAAGGCCTTCAAGGGGCGGGCATTACTTTAATCATCACAGGACTTATGGCTTTAGCCTTTATTGGGTTCTCCGGCATTGTAAACATTCAATAGGAGGTGAGCTGATGTCGACGATATTAATTACAGTACTGATCATCACAGGGATTGCCACCCTATTGGCGTTTTTACTAACCTTTGCCGATGCTTATATTGCAGATTATGGAGAATGTAAAATTATTGTGAATAAGGATGAAGAACTGGTGGTGGAGGGCGGCAGCAGCCTCTTATCCTCTTTGACAGAGCATGACATCTATCTCCCCTCTGCCTGTGGAGGTAAAGGCAGCTGTGGCTACTGTAAGTGTAAAATCAATGAGGGTGCAGGTCCAGTGCTGCCAACAGAGCTTTCTTACTTAACTGAAGAGGATGTTGAAAATAACATTCGTTTAACCTGTCAGGTGAAGGTGAAGGAGGATATGTACATTGAGATACCTGAGGATCTATTACATGCTAAAAAGTACACAGCAGTAGTAGAGACGGCAAAGGACCTCACACCTAACATCCGATTCTTAAAGCTTAAAATTACTGATGGACAAGAAATAGAGTTTTTAGCAGGACAGTACGTTCAGTTGCTGGCACCTCCATACCCTGGAAATCCTGATGAGGTATATAGGGCTTACTCTATTGCTTCATCTACTACAGAGACTAATTCTATTGATTTGATCATTGGTTATGTTCCTGACGGCATTGTTACTACCTATGTCCATAAGCATTTATCAGAGGGTGATGAAGTTTCCTTTAACGGTCCCTTTGGAGATTTTTATTTAAATGATTCAGATAAAGATGCAGTGCTGGTGGCAGTAAGTACAGGTATGGCTCCCATCAGAAGCATTCTCTATGAAATGCTCCACAAGGAGATTGATAGAAACACTGTTTTCTATTTTGGTGCTAGAACAAGAGAGGATTTATTCATGCTGGATGAAATGGAAATGTTTGAGGAATCCCTTCCCCGATTTAAATTTGTCCCTGTATTGTCCAGAGCTACTGAGGAGGACCAATGGGAGGGTGAAGAAGGTAGGGTTACTGATTTGATAGAAAAGTACCTTGAGGAGGGGGAAAACAAGGAAGCTTATCTTTGTGGCGGTGCTCCTATGATAAAATCTACCATTGAAGCTTTAGTAGAAAAAGGATTTAAAGAAGAAATGATTTACTTTGATGAGTTTTAATTGAATGCTAGATTGTAACACCGCTTAGGAAAGACCCTCGAGGCGTAAGAAAACCCAGCGACTGCAGCGTATACGTAATACGTAAAGGTGCTGGGTTTTTGAAGCAACGAAGAAGATGGAGGTTTTTCAACAGTCTAAAGGACCCTCTAGGGGTCCATTCTTTTTTACCAATCCTTTATTATATCTGTAAAGCTATCAATAAATGTGTCAATCTCTTCTTTGTTGATGATTAAAGATGGAAGCAGTCTTAAGATATTCACATTTGTTACATTCACCAAAATACCTCTTTTTACAAACTCGTTGTTTAATACTTCATGATTTTTTAGTATAACTACACCAATCATAAGACCTTTACCACGTATCTCACCTATGATTTCAGGATAGTCCTCCTTCAACCGTTGCAGTTCTCCTCTTAGATATTGACTCATTTCCTCTGACTTTTCTAATATACCCTCTTGAAGTATTTCTATTGTCTTACTGCCTAAAGCTGAGGCTATAGAGTTTGGAGCAAAGGTAGTACCATGGTCTCCAGGCTTAAAATAATCAGCTATTTTTTCTGCCACCAGTATTCCTCCTAGGGATAAGCCTCCTCCCACACCCTTTGCAAATAATAGGATGTCGGGGGTAATACTGGTATGCTGATAGGCAAACATCTTTCCAGTTCTCCCTATACCTGTTTGTATTTCGTCCATACAAAGTAGTACATCGTATGCATCACATAGAGCTCTAGCTCCCTCTATAAATTCTGTAGAGACAACCTGCACACCCCCTGAGCCAAAGACAGGCTCAAATAATAATGCCGCTGGAGCATGCTGTTGAAATACTTTTTCTAGTTGTGCTAAATCTTCTTTTTCTAATTCATATACAGGGAAATCAGGTGTAGGAAAATCCTGTTGTACCTTTTCCATTCTGGTTAGCTTCAAAGCCCCTAATGTTCTTCCATGGAAGCTATTTTTAAATACTACCACGCCCTTTGTGTTTTTGTCCTTACTATACTTGTGTATATATTTCAAGGCGGCCTCAGTGCTTTCTGCTCCAGAGTTGGCAAAATATATTTTTCCTTCAAAGGTTGCCTTTACAAGCTTTTCTGCTAATGCTATTGCTGGTTTATTATAGAAGAAGTTGGAGATATGTCCAAACTGACTGCTTTGATACTGCATTTCCTCTAAAAGCTGAGGATGACAATGTCCTAACACATTCACCGCTAAACCTGAAAACAAATCTAAATACTTATCATCATTTTCGTCTATGATATACATACCCTCCGCTTTCTTTACCACAATGGGCATTCTGCCATAGGTAGGTAAGATATATTTTTGGTCCAGTGTCATCCAATCCGTCATCATTCTTCCCTCTCCAATTCAAATCCTTTACCTATTAATTCAATGGCTTTTAATTCATCTTTTTGATCAACCACCCATGTGATTTTGATCTCTGATGTTGTCACCATTTTGATCTCAATATCATTTTTTGCCATAAGCTCAAACACTTTAGCTGCTACCCCTGAATGAGAGCGCATCCCCAATCCTACAACGGATATTTTTGCAATATCTGTGTTGACCTCCCACTGGATACTGGTATCTTCTTGTCTCCATTTTTCAACGATTTCTTCTGCTGCATGGAGATCAGTTTTTGGGATAGTAAAACTAACATTCATTTTATTGTCCTCTGTCAGCATTTGGGAAATCATATCTACATTGACTTCTTCTTCTCCTAGTTCCCCAAATAATCTATATAAGCTAGTGGTTGAGGATGGGAGGTTTAATAATGTAACCTGTATATCCTCTAAGCTTGAAGCCATCCCGGTAATTAAGGTTTCTTCCATTGAAGCGTCTCCTCCATTTGTTATAATTGTTCCTTTTTCATCAGAAAAGGTGGAAGCAACATAGATAGGTATATGGTATTTATGGGCTAGCTCCACAGCGCGGTAATGCATTACTCCCGCCCCTAGGCTGGCCATTTCCATCATTTCCTCATAATTGATTTTATTAATCTTTTTTGCTTTTTTCAATTTCCTTGGGTCCATTGTATAGATACCATCAACATCTGTGTAGATTTCACAGCTTGCCCCAATTTTTGCTGCCAAGGCCACTGCAGAGGTATCGCTGCCACCACGGCCCAAGGTAGTATATTCATTGTCCTCTGTAACACCCTGAAAACCTGCTGCTACTACGATTTTATCCTCTTCCAGGGCCTTTAACAGCTTAGAAGCTTCGATATCTTTGATTCTTGCTTTTTGATGTATTGAGGTTGTTTGTATGTTTAACTGTGAACCAGTAAAGGATACAGCTGAATACCCTTGAGCATTTAGAGCTATAGATAATAATGCTATGGAAATCTGCTCACCCGTTGTCAAAAGCATGTCCATTTCTCTGGGTACAGGATAATCCGTGATTTCCTTTGCTAAGGATATCAACTCATCGGTGGTTTTACCCATAGCTGATACGATTACCACCACATGATAGCCTTCTTCTCTTTTCTTAATAATCTTATTGGCTACTTTTTTAATTTTTTCTGTTGTTGCTACAGAGGAGCCCCCATATTTTTGTACTACAATCTTCATTTCTTGCTATGCCTCCAATAGATCACGAAGCTCTTGAACAATTTCAGTTTTTGATTTCGTTTTATCATCGATCTCTTTTATCACCTTAGCTGGTGTTCCTGCCACCACAACATTTTCTGGTACATCTGTAGTCACAACGGCTCCAGCTGCCACTACAGAACCCTTGCCAATCCTAACACCTTCTAAAATCACTGCATTAGCTCCTATAACTACATCATCTTCAATAGTAACAGGTGTTGCTGATGGCGGTTCTACCACGCCAGCTACTACAGCACCAGCACCAATATGACAGTTTTTGCCGATGATTCCTCTTCCTCCAACAACAACATTCATATCAATCATGGTACCTTCACCTATGATAGCTCCTATATTGATAACAGCCCCCATCATAATAACAGCATTTTTATGAATTTCTACCTTTTCACGGATGATAGCCCCGGGCTCAATTCTAGCAGGTATCTCCTTCATATCCAGTAAAGGTATGGCTGAATTTCTTCTATCATTTTCTAGTACAAAGTCTTCGATTTTATTTTTTACTTCCTCTAATAATCGAGATATTACCTTCCACTCACCAAATATTACTCCTGTATCACCAGTGATAAAGCTTTTGATTTCCCATTTACTCCAATCGATCTCACTTAATTGTCCCTTTACATAAACCTTTACCGGTGTTTTTTTCTCACTATCCTTGATATATTGTATGATTTCTCTAGCATCCATGTTTTCTTATCCTCCTGTGATTTATTTTGTTCTCTTATTGTCTCAAATTTGCTTCATGATTATCCTAGACAGAATACCAAACTGCCTTTTTCCCAAAGGCAGTTTGGACTGTATTGTTATTATTTTAGATTTAATACATCCTTCATATTATACATACCATTTGGTTTTCCAATGAGATATTTAGCTGCCTCCAATGCTCCTTCTGCAAAAACAGCTCGATCATGGGCCTCATGAGTGATTTTTACTGTTTCCAAATCATTGATAAAGCTTGCTTCATGAATTCCCACGATGTTACCGCCTCTTATGGCATGTATGCCTATTTCTCCCTTTTCTCTAGGGCATTGTCCCTGTCTTCCATGGGCATGCTTTCTTGTTTCCCCTAACCCTTTTTCTATGGATTCTACGATGGTAACAGCACTGCCTGATGGAGCATCCATCTTTCTGTTATGATGACTCTCTATGACTTCTATATCAGCTTTTCCCTTTAAAACAGCAGCAACCTGCTCTACTAAAGAAAAAACTAAATTCATTCCTAAGGACATGTTGGTAGCCTGTAGGATGGGAATGGTTTTTGATGCTTCTTCTATTAGCTGCTTCTCCTTTGCTTCAAACCCTGTTGTTCCTATCACCATAGGTATATGATTTTCTACACTATAATTTAATATATCTTTTATAGCAGTTGGATGGGTAAAATCAATCACTACATCAGGTTTTACAACAATATCATCCAGCTTCCTGTTTAAATCCACACCCTCTACTGTATTCCAATAGACATCCTCTGTTGCCAGCTTAAACAGCATTTGTCCCATTCTGCCACTAATACCCGATATTAATAGATTCATTCCGTCCTTACCTCCTAAATGATTTGTAATCGCTTCATTTCCTCTACTAGCTTTTGTTTAGTTTCTGTTTCCATAGGAGTTAAAGGAAGTCTCAATTCGTTTTCGATATAACCCATTTCAGCTAATGCTGCCTTTACAGGAATAGGATTTACTTCCACAAACAACAAATTAATAAACTTTTTATATGCCACCTGTAGACCAATGGCCTCCTGTACATTTCCTGATTCAAAAGCTTCACACATGGCCTGTGTTTCTTTAGGAACTACATTTGCCATTACTGATATGACACCATGTCCTCCGCAAGAATAAATCGGTAGGATATTGTCATCATTCCCAGACCAGATCTTAAAATCTTCTGGTACCAGTCTTTTGGTTTCTAGAATATGGGTCATGTTTCCGCTGGCTTCTTTGATTCCTATGATATTTGGCACCTTTGCCAGCTCCGCTACTGTCTGAGGATCAATGTTAACCCCCGTTCTCCCGGGTACATTATAAAGTATGACTGGTAGGGATGTGACTTTTGCGATTTCTGTATAATGCTGGATTAACCCTTTTTGTGTGCATTTGTTGTAATAGGGTGTTACTAATAATATCCCATCAGCTCCTAGAGCTTCTGCCTGCTTTGTATATTTTATAGCTACATCTGTGCTATTAGAGCCTGTTCCCACAATAACCGGCACTCTTTTGTTATTTTTTGCAATAGCAGTTTTGATTACTGCTTCTCTTTCTTCATAGCTATGGGTTGATGCTTCCCCTGTAGTACCTAGTACAACTAATGCTTGTGTGCCATTTTCCACCTGAAAGTCAATCACTCTTTCAAAGGCTTCGAAGTCAACTTTACCTCCCTTAAAGGGTGTGATGATTGCAACACCTGAACCATTAAACATATTTCTGCCTCCTTCTTATTATGATCATTCAAATCGCTGCTTAATAAAAGGTTTTAAATTATTTCATGCTTTCTATTGCTTCTATAATTTGAACAGCATTGGTAGCTGCGCCTTTTCTTAGATTATCTGCCACTACCCATAGGGATAATGCGTTAGGATTATATAAATCCTTTCTTATTCTTCCTACATAAGTATCATCAGTATCAGCAACCTCAAGTGGTGTTGGGTAGTGATTATTTTCTGGATTATCCATAACAACAACACCCGGTGCTTCTTCAAGTAATGCTTTGACCTCTTCTATTCCAGGAGCTTCCTTCAACTCTAGATAAATAGATTCACTATGTCCATAATATACTGGTATTCTCACGGTAGTAGCGTTTACTTCTATAGTATTATCCTCCAGTATTTTTTGTGTCTCAAAAACCATTTTTAATTCTTCTTTTGTAAAACCATTTTCATTAAATACATCTATATGAGGAATACAGTTAGCAGCGATTCGTTTAGGATATACATTGCTTGGATAAGCTTCATCCTTTATTTGCTCTGCCAGCTCCACGATAGCTTTATGTCCACTTCCAGAGACGGCTTGATAGGTGGATACTACAATCTTTTTGATACCATATTGTCTATGCAAAGGAGCTAAAGCCACCATCATTTGTATTGTGGAGCAGTTTGGATTTGCAATGATTCCTTGATAGCCCTTTAATACATGGGCATTCACCTCTGGTACGATTAATGGAACCCCTTCTGTCATTCTCCATTGTGAGGAATTATCGATAACAATGTTGCCAGCTTCTGCTGCGATAGGAGCGTATTTCTCTGAAACACTTCCCCCAGCTGAAAACAATAAATAGTCAAACTGATCCTTCATTACATCCTCTGTTAACAGTTCTACTGTCACCTCTTGCCCATTAAAATCTAGCTTTTCTCCAGCTGTTCTAGCAGAGGCAAAAACCCTCAATTTGTCGATGGCTACATTTCTTTCTTTTAATATCTCCAGCATCTTACGTCCTACTGCACCTGTGGCACCTACTACACCAATTGATAAACCCATTTTATTATTCCCCCTCCATATATTCGTTATTTCGTTATATTTTATCATGATTTCAAGATAAATAAAAAACCCCTAGGTTCATCCTAGGAGTTTGTTAATGCAATACAAAGATAGGCATTATAGTATTTGCAAAAAAATACTACTTTTTTATCAAAGCTTATCGCAATTAACAAATAGCACTCCATGGATTAGTTTTCCCATGACAGTTGTTTAGTTATTCACCAAACCCCCAACCATTAAATCGATAACTATTTAATGATTTCGGCACGTCAGCCTTTCTATAGGTAGTATTGAGGGTTTCCCTCTTGACACCTACCCTATACTCTTCTTCGGTGCACCTCTATTTATTAATAAAAAATCTATTTCAGTTGTTCTTATGATCTTGGTTGTTTCAATTCAGTATTTGAATTGCTTTTTTGATATTGAAAGTAGTGTAACATATGAATGCATATCCTGTCAACTTGATTTTTAGAATTTTGTATACAATCTGAGAGAATTATAACGGACCTAGTTCCCCTAGGTCCGTTATAATTTAAACATTATTTCCAACTCTTGGATTTATAAAATCTTTTTATTCGAAGGTAACAATAGCTGCTGGTCTCTTGATTCTTAGCATTACAGTTTCTAATACTCTCATTTTATGGTTCAATTGCTCAGGACCTACATATGCAGTTGCCATGTCCTGCCCAATAACTAAATCCATATTTTGTGGTGCCATCGCTACTAATACTGCTGTATTGGCTGGCATTACTGGAGAAGCATATACTTTTCCATCGATAAGCTCCTTGACTCTTGTGATCTCCAATATACCAGTACCTTCCTGAAGCCTTTGCATTTTTGTATATAGGTCAGGACTTGCTACTAAAGCGTAAGGACCATAAACACCCTTTGCTACTAGCTTCTCGATGCCTTTTGCTACGTCATTAAAAGGGTTGGCATCCTTTGACCAATCCTGCTTTTTTATCACCTGTCTTCCCTTTACATTTAAAAGACCTGGATAGTCAAGCTCCTTGCTTCCATTAAAAATAAAGCTATCTTCTTTTTTTGCACAAGCCGCCGCTGCTGCTGCCACAGGAGATAAATCAAGGGGCAATCCCAGTTGTTTACTGGTTTCAACATCTCTCCAGGAAATAGATAAATCCTTATAAATCATAGGAATAGCGGCAAATTTTCTGTTTTCACCTGCTATTTCACAGGTTTCAGTATCACCAAAAAGATCTAATTCTCCTTCTTCTTGATAGTTCATGGTATCTAAGTGAATGCTTTGCACTCCAGCGCCTAATGGTCCATAAATATGTAGTATTTTTCTACCAACTA
The DNA here is from genome assembly GCF_900111615.1 of Natronincola peptidivorans. GTDB lineage: Bacteria > Bacillota > Clostridia > Peptostreptococcales > Natronincolaceae > Natronincola_A > Natronincola_A peptidivorans. The sequence continues at coordinate 61,815 of NZ_FOHU01000016.1, forward strand.
GTTGTTCTGTAGCTGTTTTTACAACTTTTTCATCAATTTTTTCCCATACTTCATCACTAAATGGTGCATCATCTCTAAGCAAATAATCCATTATATTCCCTCCTTACTATTTTTCTATTAAACTGCCTACAGTTTTTATTAATTTATCCTTCTTTTCCTCTGGAATCTGTCCTTCTTCTTCTCCCAGCTCTGCCATTAATTCTTTTACCTCTTCTACACCCTCTTCAAAGAATTCTCCTTCCTTAGGATCTAGAATTCTTAATAACTCCATTAATTCTCCAACATGTGCTTTTTCTTCATCTCGGATATCAGCTAGTATTTTTTTTGCTCTTGGATCATCAGTTGCTTGAACATGAGCATCGTAAACAAAGATGGCTTCCAATTCTCCTGCGATATCCAATCTCACCGCTTGAATTAATTCTTCCTTTGATATTTTTCTTGGTACATTGCCGCTAAATGGGTTTGGAAAGCTTGGCATAGTATAAAACCTCCTTAAAATAATTTTATTGTTATTTTCTCTACAATATGTTTACCCAAAAACTAATATATATCTCACAATTTATATATTTATTTTATTATAAACTTATGATGAAAGCTATCTATTTTATTGGTTTTTTTCTTGTCGAAAAAAATATTTGTAAACCCCCACATTTCTCTAAATTTCCCTATTGTATAGGTGCTTCTTTGGTTGTATAATTAATCTGTTATTAAAAAACAAATTACATTGATTAGGAGGAGTGTTGGTTGAACTTTTGGGAGGCCATTCAGTTTATCGAAAAAACTCATGCTTTAGGAGGAAAATTACCCTTAGAAAGCATGGAAAAAATTTTGCATCTTTTAGGAAATCCCCAGGAAAAATTAAAAATTATCCATGTTGCTGGAACAAATGGTAAAGGGTCTACCTCATCTTTTCTGCATAGCATGCTGGCAGCTGAAGGATATCGTGTTGGTCTTTTTACCTCTCCCCATCTTCAATGCTTTACAGACAGGATTAGAATTAATGGTGTCAATATTTCACAGGAAGACTTTGCTGCAATAGCTACCTTGGTATCAGAAAAGATTTTACCCCTTATGGATGATGGTTTGAACCCTCCTGCTTTATTTGACATAATGACTTTAATGGCCTTTATATATTATGCTAAAGAAAAGATAGATTATGTAATTTTAGAAGTAGGTTTAGGTGGTTTAAATGATGCTACCAATATTATCAAAGCATCTCTAGCATCTGTTATTACTCCCATTGGTGTAGATCACATTGATGTACTGGGATCAGATATCAGAAAAATCGCAGCCCATAAGGCCGGTATTATTAAACCCAATGGCTTGGTGGTATACCATTGGCAGGAAACAGCAGTAGCGGAAGTGATTCAAGCAACAGCTGAAAAAAATAATGCTAAAGTCTACTCTCTGCAGGAGGACAATGTAGAATTGCTCCAAATGGATATATGGGAACAAATATTTGATTTAAACAGCTCCATCGGCAGCTTAGATCATGTGAAAATTAGAATGCTGGGCAAGCACCAGATATACAATGCTTCATTAGCTGCCCTTACATTAATGGTCTTAAGAAATCATCAGCTGATAACTATTGCAGATGATAGTATCTATAAAGGCTTATATAATAATTTTTGGGGTGGAAGGCTTGAGCTGTTGCACCAAGCACCCTTTATCTTTATTGATGGTGCCCATAATCTGCAAGGGGCAGGCGTCTTAAAATCTGCTATCGAACAATATTTTAGCAATAGAAAAATTAATATGGTTATTGGTATGCTAGAGGATAAAGATGTTGAGGGAGTTCTAAACACTTTGGTTCCTCTGTGCAATAAGGTAGTCTTTACTCGTCCTAACAGTCATCGAGCTATGGAACCAGAAGAACTCAGTAAAAACACCCTTCTCTTTGGTAAAGAAACAGCTGTAATTTCTTCTCTAGAAGAGGCAGTTGTCTACGGCATACAAAACACTGCCATGGATGAAATAACCATTTTTACAGGCTCTCTTTACTTAGTTGGAGATGTAAAAACCATATTATTGGATTATCTTCATAATGAACAAGAGGCAAGCTAATAATATTCTACAAAAAATACAAGAAGCGGGGAGTCATTAATCCCCGCTTCTTTGTCGATGCAAAAACCTCAGATTGTAGTCATTCTGAATGTAACGAAGTGTAATGAAGAATCTTTAAAGCCTTTCAAATACTAAGATTCTTCACTAGGGCTCAGAATGACAATCTTAATTTCTTTCTGCATTATTTGACTTAATTTAATAATAAAAATCATGATCTCCAATAGTCAACATATATTTTCTATTGCCAACTATCCAGAAATTTGTTGCTTTTCTTGGATTTAAAAAGTAAAGTGCATCTCCCACAGGTCTTACTCCATTTAGTGCCTCTGTAGCAGCTTGGATACTATCTCTATTTGGTGTATTATAAATCGTTCCATCGATGACAGGGGAAAACTGGATAAACCCTTCCTGTCTATCAAATATCACACCATAGATGGTATTAGGGAACTTGCTGCTTCTTACTCTATTAAGCACTACATTTCCAACTGCTACTTTTCCTTGGTAGGGTTCCCCTTGTGCCTCTGCATGGATGATTCGACTTAACCAATAGATATCATCCTCTCTTTGTCCACCCCTTGAAACTGGTTGACTAGGAGTAACTGCTGCCACATTTCTAGCCTGCGGTGTTGATTTTGTTTGCAGTACTTGCCCAACATAAATGGTGTCATTATGAATATTGTTAATATTCTTCAGTTCTGTTAAAGAAAGCTTGGCTCTTTCAGCAACTAAAAACAGTGTATCTCCTGCCTTTACAGTATATCTTTCTCCAGTAATAGGAGATCTATCTACTGTAACTGCAGTTTTTTGTTGATTATTTACGCTGTTATTAGCTTCATGAATGTTTTCTGATGCAACATCAGTAGTCACAGAGGAGGCTTTGTTTTCCTCAGTAATCATAGCATTTGTATCTTCTTGTAATTCGTCTTCCTCAAATAAGTATTCCTCTTGATCTTCTTGTATTTCACCGGCTATTTCTTCATCATCATGAAGATCCTCTTCTACCTCCATTGCAGTACCCTGGATCACTGTACTGGGAGTATTGGCTATCTGTACTGAAGCAAATACGATTAATACCAAAGTCATAATCAATACACTAATGGATAGTTTGTTCCATTGTAATTTCATATACACCAACCTTTCTTCTTTCATCCTAAAAATTTTAGCATAAATGAAAAATGGTGTATATGGATTATAGGGTTGTAAGATTTACCAAGGAGGAGCCCCTTTAGAAACTATAGCTTACACAGTGCTTGCCAATATCTTGTATTTCATTACATCCTGTCATAATCATGGTTTCTTTTAACTCCTGACCCACCTTTTGGGTATAGAGCTCTACCCCTTCCCTGCCACCTCCATAGGCAGCCACAGCATAGGGTCTTCCGATTAGCACTGCATCTGCTCCTAAAGCTAAGGCTTTAAATATATCCACCCCATCTCTAAAGCCTCCATCAATGAAGATCTTCATTTTCCCCTTTACTGCTTCCGCTATCTGGGGCAATACTTCTATCGTTGCCAAGGTATGGTCTAACACTCTGCCGCCATGATTGGATACTACGATGCCGTAGGCTCCTGCTTCCAATGCTTTTTTTGCACCTTCTACTGTCATAACCCCCTTTAGTATCACCGGCAGCTTTGTAGCAGAGGTAATCTCCTTTAATTCATCCACAGATTTTCTTGTAACGGGTTTTCCCAGCATGGCTAAGATCACCAGGCCCGCCGCATCAATATCAATGGCTATTGCTGGCACCTGTTTTTCCTCCGCTTGACTAATTTTTTTAAGAATTTCATCATTTTTCCATGGTTTGATGGTTGGTATACCCCAACCTTCATTTTCACCCACAGCCTTTAGTGGATCTTGAAAAAATGCGTCCTTTACACCATCTGCCGTCAAACCTATAACACCAGCATCTTTACAGCCCCCAACAATAGCTTGTGAGTAGGTAAAATCATCTAATTGGGCTGTACCATAGTTCATCTCCAGGCCACCTATTGGAGCAGCAAGGATAGGATATTTTAAAGTCCTACCAAAAAGTTCTATGGAAGTATCGATTTTATCTTCTGGTACAATGGTATCTAAATGCAGCTTTACTTGATTAATTTTTTCGCGGTTTCGTATAAAAGCTAGCCCGGTTCCTTTTCCACCTACCCCTGGAACCTCACCTTTACATGCTATTCCATTACATTCTTTGCATACTCTGCATTTCTTTCCAATAATAGTTTTTGCGTTATTTAGTACCTCACCATAATTCATCCTTTTATCCCTCCGTTTAGTTGTCAATAGGTTTTATAATTCTTCTAATGTATAAAGGTCTGTTCTTCGATGCTTTAATAAAGGCAGCTCCTGTCTTACTTTTTTTACATAATCTAAATCAATCTCCCCATAAACAATAGCCTCAGTTTCTTTGGTGCTGGCAACTACATCTCCCCATGGGTTGATAATGGTGGAATAGCCATAGGCATGATAGGTAGACGCCATATTTCTTGCAGGAGAAGCCGCCACAAAATATACTTGATTGTCCACTGCCCTTACTTTGATGGTCTCATGCCAATGGGCAGGACCAGTAGTAGTATTAAAAGCAGCTGGCACCACAATCACCTCTGCTCCTTTTAATGCCAATAACCGCATTAGCTCTGGAAACCTCATGTCATAACAGATGGCAACCCCTATCTTGCAATACTCTGTTTCCACAACGGTTACTTCCTCTCCATACCCTACAATATCAGATTCCTTGAAGGTAATCTTTCCTTCAATGTCGATATCAAATAAATGCATTTTTCTATGGGTGCCGATTAGCTCCCCATTTTTGTTGAAGGTAAAGGAAGTATTATAAACCTTATCCCCTGCTTTTTCTGGGATAGATCCCCCAATAATGTATACTTGTAATTCTCTAGCTAAGCTGGAGAGCATATCCGTTGTTTTTCCTGGATAATCCTCCGCCATTTCTACCATATACTCATTATTATATGGACAATTAAATATTTCCGGTAGTATGATTACTTCTGCCGCCTCTCTTTTGGCCTCTCTAATCATTTCCTCTGCCTTCGATAGATTTTCTTCTTTATTATCTGTAACAAGCATTTGACAAATTGCTACTTTGAATTTATTCATTTTATCACTCCTTTAATTCAATACGTAGTGTCAAGTTTGACACTCTTTTTTTACTAACTAATCATTATATTTTAAAGGTTTCAAAGTTTTTTTGTATAAAAAAACAATGCCCCCCCATTTCTTGATATAATTGAAGTTCCCAGCTCACAATTAATAAAGAAAGGGTGGTCATTGTGAACTCCATTATATCTTATTTAGTACTATATATTCAATATCTACAAAAAGAACTTTATACACTTTTAATCTTTGTCTCTAGAAACATCCCTTTACGCCAATTGAATTTTGAAGACTCTAATAGTCCTAAGTACCAGAAGTTAAAGATTGATAAGCTCCCTAGAATTCTAAAGTTTCAAATGCAAGATTATC
>NZ_FOHU01000044.1 GCF_900111615.1 Natronincola peptidivorans
TGTAAATATAGTAACTCAAGGAGAAACCAATATAGAGGAAGTTGTAGTAAAAGAAGGTGTAAGTGGAACCCTAGTAAGCCTGGGAAATGATACTACCATCACCAAGCTAGTGGCAGATGCAAGGATAGAAGTAGAAGGTGAAGGAACTATAAAAGAAGCATCAGGAAAAGAAGTAAGAAATACTATTTTTGAAAAAGCACCAGAAAGAATAATATTGCCAACTAGCGGTAGGGAAAGAAGCAGTAGCAGGGCTGTAACTGCCATAAAGATATCACCAGCACAAGTAACGGCAAGCTATGATTTTAATCAAACCTTCACACTAACCATAGAAAATCATACAGTCACACAAGCTGTTTATACAGAAGATATTACACTTGGGGGCGTCTTTACAGGTTTAAACCTAGGTGATGTAGACAGAATAAATCATTCTACAGTAACGGCAGCAGTATATGGCAGGCTGACCAGTGGAGGAATAGGAACAATTACCCTAGACAAAAAAGCCTTAGTCAATAGTGTAAATTCACTAAAAGCAAATGTAATAGTAAATGAGCTAGAGATGAAGGTGTCACCAGCACAAGTAATACCAGACAATAATTTTGGCCAAATCTTTACATTAACACTAGAAAAGGATACAGTTACAGAAGCAGTTTGCAGAGAGCATATATCACTTGGTGGGGTTTTTAAGGGATTAAGCCTAGGTGATGTAGATAGAATAAATCATTCTACAGTAACAGCAGCAGTATATGGAAGTCTCACAAGTACGGGCATAGGAACAATTAGTTTGGACAAAGATGCTTTGGTCAATAGTACAAAATCATTAGAAGTAGATGTGATGGTATATAAAGGCATAGTGACAGAAGCTATTTTACTCTTTGATCAAATGATAGGTTCTCTAATAACACCTGTAATCATAACTCCAGAAGGAGTAACAGCAGGAGCAACAGTAGCATATCAATGGCAGTATCAGATTGGAGGAGAAGGCGACTGGATTGATATTAATGGTGCTACTTTAGGGCTATATATTATAGAAGACCCAGTTGCAATAGGAGATAAACTAAGAGTAGTGGTTACAGGCATAGGATATTACACAGGCACAGTAGAAAGTAATTCAGTCACGATTGTTGAGGAGGAATCACACTCTTGTCCTTTTGTATATTCTTATAATGGTGATAAATTTCATTTTGAGCATGAAGCTATACCTTTTGCAGTAAATAGAGCACTGGAAACCACTTCCTATGGAACCCTCCGTCATTTAAGGGCAGTGGATGACAAATACTACGTAAGAATAGTGGAAGAATTAGAAGAGAAATCCTTTGTAAATGATTTCCAATTAATTGCAGTGGATTATCCAGCTGATGAAGGTATACAAGAGGTTATGGCAGATATCTATGGAAATCCTCATACCATCAAGAATAGAATTGCACCTATTGAGTTTATCGATTCTAGTGGAACCAGCAGGTTAGAGGAGGTAACTAAAGAAGGTGAATTGGTGGGCTCTAAAGGGAATATAGTAGATACGGGTAAATATGTAGAAACATATGATGTCACCTTTAACAAACCTCAAGATATTGGTAATGAAGCTAAATTGATGATTGCTACTCAGAAGACGGGGTTGATTAACCAGTTAGGCTCTTTCATTATCGACAAAATTGATGGGACAAATAATATGTGGTGGATTGAAAGCGTACTGGAAACACCATCCTACAAAGACAAACTTCTTGATTTTGTCAGTTTGGTTAACTTGAGAGTAGAACTATGGGATGGTGATGAATGGGTGAAACAAGGGGAAATAAAGGCGGGAATGCATTTGCTTGAAGAATTCCTTGTTCTATTGGATCTTAGTGCTATTAAAGATCCAGCCAGTGAAATAAAAGTTCGTCTAAGCTCAGGTTTTGGTTTCTACGAAATCCATCAGATAGCCATTGATTATTCGGAAAATCATATTACAAGCATTATAGAACTGGAGCCAGAGACAGCGGTCTTCAATGGAGAAGAGGATGTAAAATCCATCATTGGAGAATTTGACAACGATAATAGATTAAGGATGGTAAATGGAGATATCATTGAATTCGTATATAATGCTCCTGAACTAGATGAGAATCACCAGAGAGGATTTATAGTAGGTTTAAAAGGATACTACTATATTGATCCCTATACCATAGAAAACCCTCTGGCGAAGGAGTGGGAAGGCAAGGATGCTTTGGAGATTATCCAAGAGGCATTAGATGTGACGCCTGATGCTGTCCATGCTATGCCAGGTCTAAATTGGCTGATGGACCTTATGGAATCCACCTATGAGGCGCCTTTAGAAGAAAAAATAAAAACATTCTTTATTGAAAATATTCTTTAATAGAATCATGATAAAGCCCTCTTGAGATATTTTATCTTAGAGGGCTTTTCTTTTTAATAAAAAACTATTGCAAAGTATCAATAATATCTGAAATAACAGTAGCAACCTCATTTCTATCAACAATACTGTTTTCAGCTGTAAAGCTTGATTGCATAAAATCTGAAAAACTTTCTACAATTCCTCTATCTCTGATGATGATATTATCTGATACTTTAAACTCAGTGTAAGAAGGTACAATATAAAGCAACTCACTCCCAATGGTGTAAACAGCGAAGTCAGAGTCATAAAAGATGTTATTCTCCTTCATGATGTAAAGAGAATAATTTTCTTGTTCTTTTACAAATTTTAAAAGATTATTTAATATCCTAATTCGTTCACTTTTACTAAATTTAATGCCCTTGTATATTTTCAGCTCGCCGGTTTCTGCAAAGCTTTTAAGACCTGCCAGGGAAACAATTTCAAGGGCTTTACTTTTCTGCAACCGCTGGTGAAAGAGCTCTATTCTTTTTAAAAGCAATTGCGCTACTCCTTTTGGAGCAGTATGTTCCTTTTCTTTTTTCCTTATGATATCAGCAGGAAAAGTATAGAAGCCATTTTCTGGATGCAACAAAGAGGTACTTGCCTGCACCATGTGCTCGTATTCATACATATAAAGGGACTGTCTTTCATAGGTTTCCAGATTGATAAATAATGGTAGACAATCATTACAGATTTTGGTGAACTCTTCATTCATTATCTTAATGATTTCTGAAGATTCAGCAGTATAAAGAATACCATTTTCAAAATCCTCTGAAAAGACAAAAGCAGTTTTGGAATCGATACTGATAAAATTAGGAAAAAATGTTTCATAGGTTTCAGTTTTCGAGTTCTCTGTTGAGTAATATACCCTATATGTCTTTTCGAAAGAAGACAGAGGAAAAAGTGAACTAAGGATTTTTAAATTATGTAACTTATTCTTTTTCAGTAAAGTGTCCTTAAAGCGAATGATATGTTTTATAGATAGCTCTCGTTTGCTGTGGGTTGCTTCACTTAAGATTTTAGTAAGTATGTTGACAAAATCCTTCATTTCTGACTGCAAAATTATTTTGACAGAGGAAACATCTGAACTCTCATTAATTGAATCCAATAGAGAAAAAAGCATACTCATAACAGCTTGCTTGTTTTTTACCGGCAGGATGCCAGTATTTCCATCTGCTAGCTTCTGAGTTCTGAAAGCATATTGGTAGTCTATACCCTGCTGGTGAATCTTACTGTCCATCCTGTTAAGGAGATCTATAATCAATTTTCTGCCAGTGACAATCTCCCAGCCATATAAAGTACACTCGTAGCTCTCTTGAAGCTTTTTTTGTTCGGTAGTTCTCAAATTAAGCTTTTCAGATATTTCATGCAATTGATCCACATCAGGCAACTGCTCACTGCTGAGAAATCGATAGAGCAAGGAACGGTTGATATTCATAGCAGCAGCAAAGTATTTTTTATCAATACCCTTTGAAATCAATAGTTCATTTAAATAAGAGCCAAAGTTTAATATTTCATCCATTAGTATTTTCCCCTCCTATCAACAAGCTAAATCCATTATACAATAGAGTGCAATAAAAATGCAAATGTGTTCAGAGAAATTACGAAAAAACAAATAAAACACAACGCAAATAAATCGAAATAAAATACAATAAAATAATTAAAAAATGTCGAAAAATATTGCATTTAAGAAAAACATCCTATATAGTTATAGTTATAAAAATTACATAATTTTCTTGAAACTTGACGACTAAAGGAAATTCAGCTGAAAAATTCAATAGAGGAGGGAGGTTGGAAAAGAATAAAAGAGATTTTAAAATGTGACATAGATTTTTAAAAAACTACAAAAAAGGGGGTAAGAAATTTGTGAAGAAAAAAGTAGCACTACTATTAACCATATGTATGGTTTTATCTTCCCTAGGATTAACCTTTGGGGCAAATGCATCAGACATTGAGAATCACTGGGCTAAAGGAACCATTAAAACCTGGATAAGTAATGACTTTATTAGTGGCTATCCTGATAGAAGCTTTAGACCAAACAATCCCATCACAAGAGCAGAGTTTATGGTGCTGGTAAATAAAGCCTTTGGATTCACCGAAAGAGGTGAAATAAGCTACAAGGATGTCTCAGAAGGAGAATGGTATTATAGCACAGTAGCAAGAGCTGTAGCAGCAGGCTATATGGGAGGTTATACAGATGGGAGTATGAAACCAAACCATCCCATCAGCCGTCAGGAGGTAACAGTTGTACTGTCAAAGATCACCAATACACCAGAAAACCCAAGTGCAATTGATAGCTTTACGGATGCTAGTGCTATCGCCAATTGGGCAAAGGGTTATGTAGGAGCCGCCGCAGCTAAAGGTTATATGGGGGGCTATCCAGATGAAAGCTTTAAGCCTACCAACAATATCACAAGAGCAGAAGCAGTAGTGACCCTTAATAAAGCATTAACAGCTGAGGTTGGTAAAGAGGAGCAAGAACCAGCAGAAATAGTTTATGATGAAGCAGGTACTTACGGTCCACAAACCGGAAGGATAACCATCACAAAGGATGTAATTATTAAAGCCGATGGTGTTACTCTGCAAAATAAGGTGATAGAAGGGAGTCTGACCATTGCTGAAGAAGTTGGAGATGGAGAGGTTTATCTAAACAATGTCACCGTAAAAGGGGAAACCTTTATACGAGGCGGAGGAAAAGACAG